>NZ_CP104900.1:0-1200000 GCF_025449215.1 Shewanella seohaensis | reverse complement strand
TCGACCGTCGAGCCGTAATCGAGTTCGTCCTTTTCTAATTCCCGCTCCAGCAGCGCCTGTTGCAAACCGAGAGACACCCAGCCAATTCGCGCGGGCAAACCCGTAATTTGCCCCGCATCTGGCTCAACATCCCCCGCCAATATTCGCCCAAGCAATGAGCCGCTATAACTGTCGGTCGCAAAAATCGCCCAATGCTGCGCAGGCATTAGCTGCCAATCTTCAACCACTAACAGTTCATTACCGCGGCCGTAGCGTAATCCCTTAACGGCTATCGCCTGAGAGTCTGTCGTGCGATGCTGCATTGAGTACGTCCTTTGGGGTGATTTTTATCCAAGTCTAACAAGCTGTTATCGTTTTTGTCCCTTCGACTTTATGCAAAGGGCAGATACAAACAGGGATCAGGGGCGTAATTTGATATACAACTCACCCTCGCGAATTTGAATATCTTCGACGCCGTCGGCAAAGGCATTCCAAAAGCCTCTGTCGCCGAACTCACTGACAAGATTGACATTCTTCATATTGCCTAGCCAAGCATTAGGAATAGGCACGCCCATCAAGCTAACGCCCACCAAAGACACACTCGGGCGGCGATTAGCATCGAGATGGATATCGAGTCCGGCATTGACCCGTAAAATCTCCCCCGCCATCACAGGAAAGTCCCGAGGGATCGGTACTAGGATTTTGGCACTGGCTAAATTATCTGAAAAATCAATGGCAATACGCTGCGCAAAGTCGGGATTACGGCCAATGATGGCATTGACTTCGCGCTCGCTAAAACTCACTTGCCGATCTTCAGGCCGCTCGCGGTAGGGCTCGGCTTGTAAATCGTCACTCGAAGACGACTGAGCCGAATCCTTAGTATGAGTCGAGGCCTTGCGCTCTGACTGCCAACCTAGCTGACTCAGTTTATCCTCAAGCTTTGCCTCTTCTTTGGTTGATAAACTCACAGGCGTCAACGGCTTAGGGAAGATATAACTGCGAACCACAAAAAAGGTAATCCACACGGTGAGCACTATGGTCACCAGTATCATCAACAAGACTTGCACACCGGTAAAACCCTGTTGCCGTAGCCCCATATTAAAGGGCTTACGTGAGCGGCGCTGCGGCCTTGCCAAATAGGGGCGAGATGTTGAGAGCATATTCGTTTCGCTGCAAAGAGATTTCCCCCGATACTACTTGGCAAAGCGGCATAAGGAAACGTCTAAGGCCAACAAGCGAGGTCTTAAGCGAAAACTCATTTCAAGTTAAGTGAGGATAGAAAAAGAAAAGTCCACCCATGCACAGGACACAGGGCACGGATGGACTTATGAGAGTTGAACTCACGGGTGATAAAACCCAGAGTCAACGCCGCTTAGATATCGAAGCGATCGGCGTTCATCACCTTATTCCAGGCTTTGATAAAGTCCTGCACGAATCTGTCTTGTCCATCTTGAGCTCCGTACACTTCAGACACTGCGCGCAATTCAGAGTGCGAACCGAAGACTAAATCGACGGGAGTCGCGGTCCATTTCAGTTTACCGCTCTTACGATCTTGCCCTTCGTAGATACCTTCTTGCTTCTCTGACTTGCTCCACTTGGTTGACATATCGAGCAAGTTAACGAAGAAGTCATTGCTTAAGGTGCCAGGTTTATCGGTAAACACCCCGTGTTTCACGCCAGCGCTGTTGGCATCTAAGGCACGCAGACCACCTACCAGTACAGTCATTTCCGGTACGGTCAGATTGAGCATGTTCGCACGTTCAATCAGCATCTCGGCAGGAGAATGGCTGCTATCCTTCGAGTAGTAGTTACGGAAACCATCCGCCGTTGGCTCAAGAACCGCGAAGGATGACACATCGGTTTGTGCCTGAGTCGCATCCATACGTCCTGGAGTAAATGGCACAGAGACAGCCACACCCGACTCTTTCGCAGCCTTTTCTACTGCCACGCTACCGCCGAGCACAATCACATCGGCCAGCGAAACCTTCTTGCCACCTTTCAGTGAGCCGTTGAAGTCTTTTTGGACTTTTTCCAATTTAGCCAGCACCTTAGCTAACTCTTTAGGATTGTTCGCCTGCCAGTTCATCATAGGCTCTAAACGAATACGCGCGCCGTTTGCACCACCACGCATATCGGTACCCCGGAAGCTGCTGGCCGAAGCCCATGCCGTTCTCACCAATTCGGGAACCGTTAAGCCGGAAGCCAAGATTTTGTTACCTAAGGCTTTGATATCGGCGTTATCGATTACAGGGTGGTCAAGGGCGGGAATAGGATCCTGCCAAATCAACATTTCCGCTGGCACATCGGCACCTAAGTATCTTGCCTTGGGCCCCATATCGCGGTGAGTTAACTTAAACCATGCCTTAGCGAAGGCCAGCTCAAACTCCTGTGGATTTTTAAGGAAACGGGTCGTGATCTCGCGGTAAATAGGATCTTCCTTCAGCGCGATATCGCTGGTGAACATCATAGGAGCATGGCGCTTATCCGCAATATGCGCATCGGGGATCAGATTAGCGGCCTTACCGTCGGCAGGTATCCACTGGATATGGCCTGCTGGACTCTTGGTTTGTACCCAATCAAAGGTATACAGCCAAGTTAAGTATTCCATGGTCCATTTGGTTGGGTTGGATGACCAAGCCCCTTCTAAACCACTGGTAACAGTGTCTTCCGAGTGGCCTTTGCCGCATTTGTTTTTCCAGCCTAAACCTTGTGCCTCAACACCAGAGGCGGCGGGATCGGCACCGACACATTTAGAGGGATCATGCGCGCCGTGCGCCTTACCAAAAGTGTGACCACCCGCGATCAGCGCAACGGTTTCTTCATCATTCATCGCCATACGGCCAAAGGTGTCACGAATTTCCTTCGCCGAGGCTAATGGATCTGGCACACCATTGGGTCCCTCTGGGTTAACGTAAATTAAGCCCATTTGGGTCGCGCCCATCGGCTTAGTCAGTTCGCCCTTTTCGTTGCGGCGTTTGCTATCGAGCCAGGCTTTTTCTGAACCCCAGTTCACCTGTTCCGCTTCCCAGTCATCGACACGACCACCGGCAAAACCAAAGGTTTTAAAGCCCATAGACTCCAGCGCCACGTTCCCCGTGAGCACCATTAAGTCGCCCCACGAAATCTTGCTACCGTATTTTTGTTTGATAGGCCACAGCAGGCGACGCGCCTTATCTAAGTTCACGTTATCTGGCCAGCTGTTTAATGGCTCGAAACGTTGCTGACCACCGGCACCACCACCACGACCATCAAAAATCCGATACACACCCGCGCTGTGCCACGCCATACGAATAAAGAAAGGACCATAATGACCGTAGTCCGCTGGCCACCAATCCTGAGACTCAGTCATCAGGGCTTTGATGTCTTTTTTAACGGCGTCGAGATCTAAGGATTTAAAAGCTTCGGCGTAGTGGTAGTCGCTACCATAAGGGTTTGATTCAACTGCATTTTGACGTAGCGGGCTTAAATTTAGCTGTTCTGGCCACCAAAATTGATTACCCGTGACTTGCTCTTGTGCGATAGCAGCCCCACCAAATGCCAACGACATCGCCAAGGTCAGCGCTGACAAGGTAGGAATAGTAGTTTTCTTCATGATGATTACCTATTTCTTCTAGTAAGGACATATCTGCCTGCACAGATGTGTGTCGTTTGTTTGCTGCTCAACCCCATGTCTCGTTGTGTAATTCTCGGGTAATGCATGAAACCGTCACCACAATCGATGCCAGAAAGTGTAGTGATGCGAGCTAACTATATGAAATGATTAAAATCGATGATTGGAATCGCCAAAATAGATTAACGATTGTTAATTTATGAAAGGATTATCAAAATCCCGACTTACGGCAATCCATGCGGTATCGGGGTAAACAGCGATTAAGCCGTTACTTCACGGCCGTACCACCACTTAGGCGTAACTGTGATAAAATGGCCGCCGTTTTCTGTTAACTTCGACAAGGTATTGCAATGAATCCCATTATTGCCATCTTAAAAGAACACAATGTCACTGATGCAAAAATTAACGAGCTTTTTCAAGCATTAACCGATAATCCTCTCATGGCGATGGGCATTATTGGTCAGCTTGGGATCCCGCCCGAAAAACTGCAGCAACTGATGGCGTTGGTAATGCAAAATCCGGCGTTAATCAAAGAAGCCGTACTCGAGTTAGGTCTTGATTTCGCTAAGGTTGAAGCAGCCAAGGCACAGCTACAAAAGTAATGCTGCTCCAGCCCATGGCTTAAAAAGGTAAAGCGACGTTCGCTTTACCTTTATCTCCTGTTCCACGCTGTTACATAAAGATATAAAAACCTTATCCCCCTCGCGAATAATATTTGCTAGAGTGTTGTGACATCAGTGACAACAAGGAAGCAAGATGCGCCCACATATTCCCCTATTAGCACTACTATTGCCCGTATTCTTGTTGGGTTGCCAAGAGCAGACTCAGGCGCAAAATCCATCCAATGTGGACAACACCGCCGCGCAAAGCACCGCCAAAACGGACACCGCACAAGCAAGCACAGCTCAAACTGACACGCCCCCAAAAGAGACGAGCGAGGACAAAACGGTCACAGTGGATAAGCGCAACAGTCCGCAGCTTCACACGTCGACTGATAAAGGTTTTATCAAGCCAAGTATTTCACCCCAAGGAGAAGGCGTAATGCTGCAAGGCACTGTGAGATATATGAATTTAGAGGGTGGATTCTGGGGCATTATCGCCGACAACGGCCAAAAAATACTGCCAAAAAATCTGCCGCAGGATTACCGCAAAGACGGGCTACGCTTGAGTTTCACCGCGCAGGAAATCACTGGCATGATGACCATTCAGCAGTGGGGCACACTCTCGAGTTTGAGTGACATCACGGTTATCGGCCAAGTCGAGAGTCAATCGGCGGATCCACGACTCTAACAAGCGTTGGCCTGAGTATGAGCCGCAAGCTTCGGGCAAAAACTCAGGCCACACTTATTGAACATTGAACATCGAGCGAATAGCATCCCCTCGTTCTGGCAAGGTATCCTAAGTACGCGCACATCAGGTGATGGTTCCACACCCGATGGCTCAAAGGATACATGCCACAGGGGGCAAACATTAAGGCTGCCCCGACACCTTGGCCTGCTCAGCCTGCCACTCTTCAATCACTTCTTTTGCCGCCCGAAAAGCCTCAATGCCCGATGGCATGCCGCAATACATGGTTGAATGTAAAAGCACTTCTTGGATTTCTTCCACAGTGCAACCATTACGCAACGCGCCGCGCACATGGCCTTTTAATTCGGTCGATGCCTTTAACGCGGCAAGCGTCGCTATGGTCACAAGACTGCGAGTTTGCCTGGAAAGCCCCTCACGCACCCAAACCTCGCCCCAGCAGTTCGCCGTCACCAACTCCTGTAATGGACGCGTAAAATCCGTGGCACTGCTCAAGGCCTTATCGACAAAACTATCGCCCATCACGGCGCGGCGCACTTCCAGCCCCTTCTCGTATTGTTCATCATTCATCAAGGCGTCCTTATTTCGTATCATCAGAACTTATTACTACTATCACCATCACCAGCACAACATGGAATGGCATGGTTCACTCCAAAGAATTTAACGTGAATGCTCCGATTGTTAAATATGGATGAGTGAAACATCGATTATCAAGTGCAAAAAACACAAATCTGAATGTTGTCGTCCAATCTAAATATCTAACGCCATAGCCTTAACGCACAACTTGTTCGTAGGTATTTGAACTTCCTTTTGACAACCGTTCCTACACTTTCAATATGGCTTCATTATGCAACAATCACCGAATATTTTTCGATTGGGTATAAATTTATATGTTAATCTAAAACCAGTTTTATATAGGAGTTTACTAACATTATGAATCAACAAAAACTAGAAGTAATGATGCCAAAGTTTGTTAGTGACTTCGCATGCGTTGGTAGTGACTGCACTGCACACTGCTGCAATACCTGGGCTATTGAGGTCGATAAACAAACCTATAAAGCTTTAAAAAAACACGGTGATATTGAAATTCGCCAGCTAGCATCATCAACTTTCAAACTAACTAGGCAATCAGAAAAAATTACGCTACTATCAAAATGTCTACCGATGGTGATTGCCCTCTTTTAGATGAAAACAATTTGTGTAATATCCACAAAAAATGTGGTCAAAACCTATTGCCTCACATTTGCCAAGACTATCCACGCACTCCCCGTTGGTTTGGCAAACATGTAGAGATGAGCATGGCTATATCATGTCCTGAAGTAGTTAAAAAGGTATTATATGATCCTGACGCTATGATGATATCAACCGCGATGCAATATCAACATGAGTTAAGTCATGGGAATATTAGGGGGCTAACTTCTGCCAACTTACCTACATATTTAGAATTTATACGAGACTTTTGTTTTAGCGTCGCCTTAAATCCAGCACTTGATTTTGAACAACAGCTTTTTACTATTGGATTATACTTAAAACAGTCAGACAGTTTTTTATATAGCTTACCTCGTTTATTCGAATTAGCTGATAATTTTAACACTATGATTTGTGATGGTACTTTACTGGAGACCTTTCAATCTATCCCATCAGCACCAGCAATAAAGTGGCACTTCTTTGCAAATCAAGATATAGCCCTTGTCACTAACATATATGAAAACAGAGATATTCCATTATCTAGTATTAAGAAGTTTGATGACTTTATAGAATGCCAATTAATGCTCATGAAATGTCTGAACAATGTCGAAAAAACTGATGATAATACTGTGGTTGTAGCCAATCCACAGCAAGAACATCATGCATATACTGATACGCTAGATGCTGCACAAAAATCAATCAACGAACATTTGAGCGAACATCCACAACTTTTAATCAACTTCTTACTATATAGTATTTACAATGACCAATTCATGGCGCATTTAGGTCAGCGACCAATCGAGTATTTTAAGTTTTTCATACTTGATGTATTAATGCTAAAAAGCTATTTATCAGGAATAGCTATACAGCAAGAAAAATTAAGTCAAGAATCTGTTATAAGATTATTTCAAAGTTACTTTAGACGTCGACAGCATTACCCTGGCATATTAAATTCCATGAGAAACATAATAAAAGAGGCTGAAAAACAAAGTGAATATATTATTTTCTCATTATTGAAAAGTTAAAGACGTAAAAGTTGGCAGCATTTATAGTCATAATAGCACTTTGGGGATGACTGGTGACTAAGTTCATTTATTTGGCAATTTATAATTGAGCACATAGCAAATGCTAATATAAACCTTATAAATGAAGGTGATACCAGTTGATTGATAAATCGGATAACCATTAGATGTATCCGATCGCAGTCAAAGATCATTTATTCAATCCCTGTGTTATCCAATCTCAGTTAGCCTACTCTAGGGAAGATAGCGTGCTCGCGCCATACTCCTTAGGTGGATGCTAGGGCGCAAAAATAACAATGGGTTTATCCCGATTGGATAAACCCATTCACGACGAACTGTTTTCAGAAGATGAGGTTAAGAGCCCATCAGACAATCAGAAGCCTTAGGGATAAATACGCTTCCAATCGGCTTTCATATCGACCATGGGCCAGCCTTTGGCCGTTGCCTCATCTAAGCCTTTGTTTAACTGACCGATATGGGAGTCGCGATCATATTTCCACTCACGCTTGTCATCGGTATGGTGGATGTACATAGGTAAGCGTAGGCCGTCACCCGCCGCGGTCCATTGCAACATGGCTAAGTCGCCATCCGAATTACCAAAGGCGGCTATGGGTCTGCGGCCTATACGTTCATATATTTCCTGCACTTTCATTTCTTTATCGTCGTTCACTAAGAAATTGGGCATGCGTTTTAATGTCGGCTTACCGTCAACCAAGCTGAACTCGGTCTCAAAGGTGCTGCCCACCACTTGCTCAGGGGGAATATGGTAAACGCCTTCCACCCAAGCCCGCATAAAACCAGTGCCGCCGCCGGAGACGATAAAGGTCTTAAAGCCATTAGCACGCAGGTAATCCAACAGCTCTAACATAGGCTGGAACACCATTTCGGTGTACTTTTTCCCTGTGGTGGGGTGCTTGGCCGTGGCAATCCAGTCCTTCACTATGGCATCGAACTCATCGGTGCTCATACCGGTATGGGTCGCATAAATCACTTTCACTAAGTCTTCGGAATGCAGCTTGCTCACATCGCCCTTAAGCACGCTGGCGAAGGGTTCCTCAGTTTTCCATTCGGGATGGCTTGGAGCCAGGGTTTTGAGGCGGTCGAGGGCAAACAACACCTGAAAGTACATGGGCTGCTCAGACCATAGGGTGCCGTCGTTGTCGAAGGTCGCGATCCGCTCGGCTTCTGGCACAAAATATTGGGAATTCTTATCCGTCACTTGCTGCACAAACTGTGTAATGGCCGCCTTGGCCTTGCCATCGTTCCAGGATGCCAAAGGGTCACTCTGGGCCGCGTAAGCTTGCCCCACCAGCAACATACTAACGAGTAACAACATCCAATTGCGGTATAGTCGTATGATTCTCACAGGGTATCTCCTTATTACGATCGGTAATGTCCCTCTATGACTCAGAGGCTTTGGGTTCGGATAACACTTTTCCAGCTGCTACGTTTTCGGTTAGTAAGGGTTGTTTCTCTAATGCGACCAGCGCCTTAGGTAAAGCCAACCCCATTCTGGCTCGCTTAATGCGCTTCCAGAGGTAGATAAAATCCGCCCGATGAGTCGAATGGGTTTGTAACCTCAGGGCAGCAGCTTGCCAATCAGGCTCTGTGGATACCGCTGTCATCGACAGTAATTGTTTGCGCCGACGTAAGCGTCGGTACAAGAGTGCTCGACAGGTTTGCCATTCACCGCGGCGCAGAGCGCGGTAAAACACTAGCCACACAGGAATAGGATGGGTTTGGTAATACGCTTTCCCCCAGCGTATCAATAACCCCAATAACGCCGCGCTTAATAGCAGGATGAAAAGTGTCCATACGTGGTACTTCAACCAAGAACTCAGGGTATGCTTGACCTTAATACTCTTTCCTTCCAACACTATCAGCTCCAACTGGCCGCTTTGGGTGTTCCACCACCAGAGTCGATACTCGGGCCAGCTCACATCGCCGCCATGTTGCAACACGTAGGTTTGGCTATCGATTCGGCTCGACACATAACCTTCACGGCTTTGTTTATCCACAAGCTCGGGCGAAGTGGGATACAGCTTCCAATCGGAAGAAGCTTGCGCCGGCATAAGATTGGGCAGCAACACAGATAGGGAATCATTGGCCTCAATATGAATGGTGCGCACTAGGCTATCCCCCACCTTGAGCACCTCAGTCTCATTTGGGCTCCACTCCTGCAGCACTTTAACGTCCGATGCTGCAAACCAAGCCTTTGTGCTGGCAAGCTCGGCACTGGGCAGAGCCACCCGAAATCCCATCGCAGGGGTTGTAAGCGTGACAGCTTGTTTGTCGCCATTGACCCCAGCCACCTGAGTGATGACTGTAGCTTCTGGCACGCTAAAGTCACCGCTGGTTTGTGGATAGAGGGCGATTTCCCAGCGCTGCCGCGACCAAGTCTGGCCGTCTTCCTGCTCGGTATAGTTAACGGCAAAGGTATTGCGTTGCTTCACTAACACATTGGGGATTTCAATGCCCTTTATCTGAGTGCCCGAGGTAAACCAGCGGTTGGTCGACACCTCAATCTGCAACAATATCTGCTCCGTCGGCGCCCATAGCTTTTCAGTTCCATCGGGGTTTGCATCCGGTTTGTCACCCAACCACGCCTTCACTTTGACCGCGGTAGCGGGCTCGGTTGGTAGGGCATCGCCCGCCTGCGCATGGGCATGGGTTACGAGCAGCAAACCATTCAATATTAAGGTGATGAACATCGAAGCGATGACTCTTCTAGCTATCAATCTCGCACTACCTATGACTGGCTTTATCGATACTCGCACTCTGCTGCCAGATAGTGTTTTGTCGCAGCTCAGTGCACTGATTGCATGACTCATGGCTGCAATCCTCCCTTGGCGTTATCAGTGCTCTGTGCGTCCTTAGGTTGCAGATTTTGCAGCTGAAACTTCGCCCGCAAAAATTGTTCGGGATTAGCCTCGACTCGCTTAAGCCAGACTTCGGCCAATTTAGGATCGCCTAACATCTGCTCCGCCGTCAGGTTTTGCGACTGCATTTTATCCTGTGAGGTTTGTTCATCGGCGCCTTCGGCGGTCTGCGGCTCGTCGTCCGGCAATTCGATAGAGGTTTCCTGATCACCCATACTGTTGGCTTGGGAGGCGCTCGCTTGATTGATTTCATCAATAAGCCCTTGGATAACCTTAAGATTATGCTCGATATCGGCTTTTAGATCTGGAGCAATATCCTGCTTTTTCGCCAGCGTCCTCAATAGTTTACGCGCCGCGATATATTCCCGCTGCCGCGCTAATGCGCTGGCGGCGTAATAGGCGCCAAGATCGGTTTGTACCTGCATAAAGGCCGAGTGGGCGAGTTTATACTCGCCGCCATAGTAGTAGGCGATTCCCTTGTTGAGCACCGAATGGTAAGCCGCTGCCGCCTTGGCAAATTCGCCCTTATTAAACCAGAGTGCGCCTTGTTGATCCGGCGTTAGCCACAGATCCAACCACCATTGCCAACTCCGCTCGGCAAAACTGACTTGTGTCACTTGGGTCTCGGTGGCCGCCTTAGAAACGGTGATTTCGGCATAGGCCTGTTGCGGCGCAATACTCGGTAGCGTTAACGCTAACACTAGGCTCCACTTCACCAACCAGCCCCGGCGAAACCACAGTAAACTGAGCAAGGCTAAGGGCCAAAGCAACCAATAGCCTTCATCTAACCAAGGCATGCTGGAGTCATTATTTAGCATGCTAAAGCGCTCAATTTTGCGCTCAAGTGCCTGAATATCCGCATCATCTATTGTCATGCGGTACAGACTGCCGCCCGTGCTATCGGCCAAGTTTGCTAGGGAGTCAACATCCACTGGCACCTGCGATTGAACATCGGGATCGCCGATCGCCAAGATCAACAATTGATAGGGAGGATGTTCAAACTGCTCGGTAAAATAGCGCTCAAAGGCATCGATAGTGAGTTGGTCAACGCCGTCGGTAAGCAGTAAGACACTGTTGCCAGCATTCGCGGGTAATTGCTCAGCGAGCTGACTCAGTGCAGTTTGCGCCGCCTTGCCGGATAACGGCATCACCTCAGGGCTTATCGCCTCAAGGTAAGGCTGTAACACCTTAGCATCGCTAGTAACGGGCATAGCCACATGGGCGCTGCCCGCAAACACCATCAACCCCGTCTTACCGCCGCTTCGCGCCGCAATTAAATCTAAGATCTTATGTTTAGCGCGGCTGAGTCTATCCGGTGCCACGTCCTGTTGTTTCATGCTCTCACTGCTGTCGAGCAACACCATCAGCGCGGCATCGTCTTCGCCGAAGGGCGACGCTTCGCGCTCCCAGGTCGGTCCCGCACAGATAATCACCGCCAATAACAGCAATAACATTAAGATTTTCAAAGGTAATTGACTGCGCCAACCGCCTTGATTCAGCGTGAGCGCACTGCGCAAATGGTTGGGAAAAATACCAACCGTTGCTGCACATCATCCCGGCGCCAACGCAGCATCAGCACAATGGCGAGTGGAATGAGGGTCAATAACCAGAGTGGCCGTATAAAATGAAACTGCGCCAACATTTGCAGTTCTAAATGCCAATCACTCATTGGCCACCTCGGTGCGGCTGAACATTTGCCGCAGCGTCATCCAACTAAAAATCAACAAGTGTAGGGCGAGTACAATGGCAATCAGATAGTAATGCAGGGTAATTTTCGGGCGGAAACTGGCGCTGCTGTATTGCTGCGGCTCCAACTTATCGATCAGCTGATACGCCTTATCCAATTCCGCTTGGTCGATAGCAATAAAGGCGCGCGCCTGAGTGAGCTGCGACACCCTTTGAACCACCTCCATATCCATTGGCTGCTCGCCCACATGGGTTGGATCGCCCATAGCGATAGTGTAAATCTTGATGCCTCTCGCGGCGGCAATCTTGGCGGCATCCACGGGTTCGACAAAGCTGCCAGTATCGTTACCATCGGTCAGCACTATCATCACCTGCTGCTCCGATGGCTGCGGATTTTGCTCGAACACTTTAATGCCAAGACCAATCGCATCGCCAAGATGGGTGCTCTGCCCCGCCATCCCCGTTTGCGCCTCCTCTAGCAAGCTTAACCACACCTGCTGATCGGCGGTAAATGGCGTTTGGATAAAGGCGGCATCCCCAAACAAGATCAGTCCAAACCGGTCGCCACTGCGTTTGGCGATAAATGTTTTTAAGACGTTTTTCGCCGCGTTTAAGCGGGTTAAGGTACTGCCATCGGCGGTGGTAAAATCCGCCTCATCCATCGAGCCAGACAAGTCTACCAACATGAGGACGTCCCGCCCGAAGGCTTCGCGGGTTTGCACTTCACCTAGGATGCTAGGCTTAGCCAATGCGGTGACAATCAACAGCCAAGAGAGGATCAGCATGCCCCGCTGCCAATGTTTCGGGCTGAGCAGACCAGCGGCAACTTTGGGAGTCTCGTTCAATGCCCGTAGGATTTCGGTAAAGAACGGCACTTTGATCGCATCTTCGCGGCTGCGGTACGCGGGCACAAACCAGTACACCACCACGGGCAGCGGCAACAGGATAAACGCCAAAGGATAGGCAAACTCAAGCTGATCCATGGCGAGCCTCCGGCAATTGATGCCCGCTTAACCACTGGCTTAGCCCTTGGCGCACAGCGCTAAAATCGGGGCGAGCGGCATTAGGATCTTCAAGGCATTTTAGCCACTGCTGAAACGATTCGTCGTTCGCGAGGTGAGCCTTCGTATGGTAACGCCCCATCTGCTCGAGCAAGGGAGCACCGTAGAGGGAGGCATTTTTCGGCTCTAAGTAGACCATCACGATTTTAATAATCTTCATCATCTGCGTCGGCCAATGCGGGTCCTCCGCCGACAGACTCAGCAAGGCCGTTATCGCCTCCTGACGGTAACGGTTACGCCACCAGAAAATCCCCTTGAGATACAGGCGATAACCCAGATATAGCAGCAATACCAGCAGCAATATTTGCCAGCCCAGAGTTTGTGGCCACCAGCTCACAGGATCGGGCTGAGCTACGTCTTTTAACTCCCTCAGCATGTAGCTGCTAGGAGGAGACTGAGTTGCGCCAAGCAGTGAGATTGCCGTCATTGGATATCACTCAGGGTACGAGCCAGTTGCAGCAGATGATCGCCTTGTGTGCCGATTTCAATGAAGGGCATACGCTGCATCGCCATCAGATTTTTGAGTTGGGTTTGTTTCTCAAGATATTGTTTTTGCAGCGCCTTATTCACCTCGGCCGTTTGTTGCCCCTTCTGTAATGCCAACTGATATTGGCCATCACCCACAACCCAAGTGCTGCTAACACTGTCTTCGGGCACATGGGTTTCCATCGGATCAGAGATAAAAATACACAGCACATCATTATGCTGCTGCAGGTACTTTAACTGTTTGAGGGATTGGTTATCGGCATCGGCAAAGTCGCTGACAATCACTAACGTTGCGGCTTTGAGGCTGCGCTGACTTAAGATTTGCATCCACTGGGCGAAGCTTACCCGTTTGCTATCTCGGCTCGCCGCACTTAGGGAATGATTGGCTTGGATAAGCCTATCTAATCCCATTAAAAAATGCGCTGTACCACGCTTTGCCGAGCACCAATGCAACTGCTGAGTCGCGGATATCAACAGCCCAACCCTGTCATTATTGGCCAGCGCCAGCCAGCCCATTAAGGCGGCAATCTCGGCGGCCACGACGGATTTCATATGGCTCACCGAACCAAAATACATGGAGCTACGTTGGTCAACGCAGAGGATCACTTGGCGATCTTTCTCTTCGGTGTAACTGCGCACATGGGGCTTACCCGTGCGTTGGGTGACCTTCCAATCCATTTGGCGAATATCATCACCCAGTTGGTAGTGGCGCAGCTCCTCAAAGTTCAGCCCGCGCCCCCGTTGATGCGATTGATAACGGCCAGAAAGGTGCGCCCGAGAGTAACGCAGGCTAAGCATTTTGATTTGCGTCGTCTGTCCCTGCAATCGCACCAGTTGCGGCAAACTGGCATAGATACGGGGGTCCTGTTGCTTAGCGGCAGCGGACATGGACGACTGAGTTCGAGTGGATGCGGCCAGAGATGCGAACGCCATAGCCGTTATCCAATACTGACCACATCGAGCAGTTCATGCACCAGATCGCGCTGATTGACTCCATCCGCTAATGCCTCGTAGGAGAGGCTCAACCTATGGCCCAATACTAAAATCGCCACCTCACGCACATCGTCCACCAGCACATGGTCGCGGCCATTTAGCCAAGCCAAGGCGCGGGCACATTTGTCCAGCGCAATGGATGCCCTAGGGCTGGCGCCAATCATCAGCCAGCTGGCTAACTTAGATTGGGGATATTGCTCGGGCTGGCGCGTCGCCATCACTAAATCGATAATATAGTTCTCCACCATATCCGATAGCGTCACGGCCGCAATTTGCTGCCGCGCCTTGAGAATACTGGCGGGATCTATGGTGATGGTTTGCGGTTTTTCGGCGCTAAAAACACCGTTTTCCTCACTGCGGACGAGGCGCACTATGTCACGCTCGGCTTCTTTTGTAGGGTATTCCACCGAAGCTTTGATCAGAAAACGGTCCATCTGCGCCTCGGGCAGCGGATAGGTGCCTTCCTGCTCGATGGGGTTTTGTGTCGCCAGCACCATAAAGAGTTCGGGCAGCACATGGGTTTGCCCCGCCACGGTAATAGTCCCTTCGGCCATCGCCTCTAACAGCGCCGCCTGTACCTTGGCGGGGGCACGGTTAATTTCATCGGCCAGCACGATTTGGTTAAACACTGGCCCCGGCTGAAACCTGAGTGTCGATTTACCCTCAGCCTCGTGAAGCACCTCAGTGCCCGTCACATCGGAGGGCAAGAGATCCGGCGTAAACTGGATCCGACCAAAGGAAATCGCCAAGGCATTGGCCAAGGCCTTAACCGAGCGGGTTTTTGCCGTTCCGGGCAAACCTTCGAGCAGCACATGGCCGCTACACAGTAAGCCCAAAATCAGACTGCGGATCACTGTGCGTTGCCCTACGACTTGAGATTCAACCTGTTCAATTAAGGCGAGAATATCCCCGTGGGCACGCGTTTGTGTGTTAGCCATTGGTTCCATGTGGTTGTCCTAGCAATACGGCCAATCCCGTCAGAATTGGCAACGAATAATCGAAAAATGCTTTAATCCCTGGACACAGATAATTGAGCCCTTCCTCCCCATCTGGGGTTTTCAACAGGCGATTTTTAGGGCATTCACCCCAACAGAGTTTGAGATAAGGGCAGTCTTTACAGTATTGGGGTAACGAGTCGCGCTTCGCCATACCAAAGGTTAATTGCCGGGTTGAGAACGCCATTTCATTTAAGGGACGCTCGCGCACATTGGCAATCTTATATTCGGGGTAAACATAATGGTCACAGCTAAAGACATCGCCATTATGCTCAATGGCTAAGCCCTTACCGCAAAACTCAGCGGTAATACAAAGCTGCGCCGGTTTGCCCATCACTTGGGCGACCGCCGTCTCAAACAGGTTAACCAGTACTCGGCCAAGATCGTTGTTGATCCACTCTTCAAAGGTAACGATAAGGAACTTGCCCCAGTCATCGGCATCGACTGACCAATCCGTCACCACCGACATAGGATGCCCAGGCTTTGCCAGCTCGCTGCCAACCGTGGGGACCATGCTGCTGTTCCAAAACTGTGGCGCCGTGGTTTTAAAGTCGCTGGGTTCGACCACAGGATTGAACTGGATATAGGTCGCGCCCAACTCTTTGGTGACAAAGCGATAAACTTCGAGCGGATACTTTACGTTGTGGCGGTTAACCGTCACTAAGGTGTTAAAACGCACCTTGTATTGTTTGAGCTTTTCGACCGCAGCCATCACTAAATGAAAGGTTGGCTTGCCACTGCGAGTCACACGATACTTGTTATGGAGTTCTTCGGGACCGTCGATGGATAAACCCACGAGGAAATTATGCTCGGCAAGAAACTGGCACCATTCATCGTTTAATAGGATGCCGTTGGTTTGCAGATCGTTTTCAATGTTAACGCCTAGGGGTTGATATTTTTTCTGTAGCTGAACCACTTTACGAAAGTAGTCCACGCCTAACAGGGTCGGCTCGCCACCCTGCCATGAGAATACGATTTCGTCGCCATCTTGGCTTTCGATATAACCTTTAACAAAGGCTTCGAGGGTCGCATCATCCATCTCTGGTTGCTTAGGCTGATGCAATAAGCCTTCTTTGTGCAGATAAAAACAATATTGGCAATCGATGTTACATTTCGCCCCACCGGGCTTAGCCATCACGTGGAAACGACGTTGGTAATCGGGATGCTCTCCAAGCGCTTTTGCAGCTGATTTTAACGGTACGACATCGAGTATCGTTGATGCTCGCATTGAAGTTTTCGCCATGCAGACTTCCTTGTATTGGCTGACGTTCACATGAACGTCAGCCAATTTCTATTTAAAAAACAGCTTGTTTATCTAGGAACAAACGTACCAGCTTCCATCCGCGGTGGGAACTCTTTAAAGCTTTCCATGACTTCACCGACCTTAGCCATGGCAGGGCCTAACAAGAATGCACGTTCGTACATCCAAGTGTTGTAGCCCATACCTTTGTCACCCTTCTCGAATGGATCGACACTGAGGTCGAAAATCAAAGGTACACGCAGCTTAGTGAATGGATATTGCCAAACCGCAAAGCCCGTTTCATGTTCTTGGATCATGAAGTGGAACTTGAATTGGTTGTAACGCAATGCCAATAAGTCACCGTCGTCACTCCAGTAGACGAACTCTTTACGAGCCGACTCTTGGGTCTTATCGGTGAAGTAAGGCAGTTGGTTGTAACCATCGAGGTGCACTTTGTAGGTTTGTTTACCGACCTTTTTACCCTTGAGTAATTCTTTCTCAACGCCTTCACCGCCCGCTGCGGCGACTAAGGTTGGGAAAAAGTCTTCCAAAGAGACCATACCGTTTTTAGTGGTTCCAGGTTTGATGTGTCCAGGCCATTTGATCATGCCAGGCACACGGAATGCACCTTCCCAGCCGGTGTTTTTCTCACTGCGGAAGGGCGTCACACCCGCATCAGGCCACATGTCGACCATTGGACCGTTATCCGAGGTGTAGATGATGATAGTGTTATCATCAATACCCAGATCTTTGATCTTCTTCAGTAACTTACCCACCTCATCGTCGTGCTGCTTCATACCATCGGCATAGAATCCGGCACCGGTTTTACCGGCATAGGAGTCAGGCACGTGGGTATAGTTGTGCATACGCGTGGTGTTAAACCAAGTGAAGAAGGGTTTGTCCGCCTTAACTTGCTTCTCGATAAAGGTTTCGGCCGCATCGAGGAACTCGCCATCGACGGTTTCCATACGCTTACGGGTTAGTGGACCTGTATCTTCGATTTTGCCATCGGCATAGGAATGGATGACGCCGCGTGGGCCAAACTTCTTACGGAAGGCGGGATCTTTAGGATAATCGACGTTTTCAGGCTCTTCTTCGGCATTGAGGTGGTACAAGTTACCAAAGAATTCGTCGAAACCATGGTTAGTCGGTAAATGCTCGTCGCGGTCGCCTAAGTGGTTTTTACCAAATTGACCCGTTGCATAACCTAAATTTTTTAACATAGTTGCAATGGTGGGATCTTTTTCGCTAATCCCTTCGGGGGCGCCTGGCATACCGACTTTAGATAGACCTGTACGCTTAGGCATCTGGCCAGTAATAAAGGCACTACGACCCGCGGTAGAACTCTGCTGAGCATAAAAGTTAGTAAACTTAGTTCCTTCTGCGGCAATACTGTCAATATTGGGCGTGCTATATGCCAACATTCCATTGTTGTAGGTACTTAAGTTCCAGTAACCCACATCATCACCAAAAATTACCAGAATATTTGGTTTATCTGCAGCATAGGCTGTCACTGACGCGGCGCCCAAGGCAAGTGTGCAGGCATTTAGCACAAACTTATTTGAGCGCGGTTTTTTTCCTGTACTCATAAAGACTCCATTTTTACGGTGGGGGTTATCTCATCTCTCACAAAACATAAACATCCCACTCAGGCTAGACCCAATTTGTACAAGAAACAATCATCAAAATGTTTTAAGATACATAAATCAAATTTATGAATTGAAGATTATGGGTTGAAATTTATGGATTTAAATTTAGTGCGCACCTTTTTAGTCGTGGCCGAATGCCAGTCCTATACTAAAGCCGCTGAACATTTACAATTAACGCAACCCGCAATCAGCGCCGCAATTAAACGCTTAGAAAATCGCTATGGCGAAAACCTTTTTATCAAGCAAGGACGAGGAATCGAACTCTCCAGTAAAGGGCAACAATTGATCCCCGCATTTCGCCAAGCCCTCAGCATCATCGAAAATGCGATGAACATGCGTACCCAATTTAATGTGTGCTGCAATGAGTCGCTGATAAGCGCACTATTTCCAATTGAAAACATTAGCTTGCAAGAATCGCCACCAGAGAAAAACCATCTATTTGAACACCTGCGCCACGAGAAAACCGACATCATAGTCGACAGTTTTCTGACCCGAGATAGCGCCTTTATGGTGGAGGAAATTTACTTAGAACCCTTGGTCGTTATTTGCCGTCGTGACCATCCACGAATTCAGCACAGCATTACTAAAGAGGCCTTTTATAACGAAGAACATGCACTTTATAGTGGCACCTGGGATAAAATTCGCGCCTTCGAACTCTTTGCCAATGAACCGATTGAAGAACGCAAAATTGCATTAATTTGTCACTCCATCGCCAGCATTGCGCTCAATATTGCCCAGAGTGATTCTATCGCCGTTATCGCACGCACATTTGCCGAGCAATGGGCCGATAAATTAAACCTGCAAATATTAACCTGCCCCTTTAAGACCGACTTTATTCCCTATCATTTGGTGTATCACAAACGGGAAATTAAAAATCCCTACCACAAAAAAATCAGAGAAGAAATAAAAGCCAAGATAAAGGCCTTGGATAGGCATTAATCGCTAATCCGAGCTTCAACAATGGGTGTCAATGTAACCATTGCACCCGTAACTCTTCCCAGAATACCGCCGCAATATCACTGTCACGGGTGAATCTATCACGCTACCGTTTACCTAAATTCAATCTCAAGTTTAACTTTTTGCTGTTACTTAGGTACTATGGGTTTGTTTATTATCAAGTTATGAATGGATTCTGCTGATAACGCCCCCGCACAATAGCCTCAGTTTCCACCTAGTCCCGGTCTTGATTGGGATGCGATTAACAAGATACAAACCATTTTTAACAACGCGACATTACACTCGCCGATACACAGTAAATTGGTAGAAATAAGGATGCTATCTATGAACAAAGGACTGATTCTCACAGCCATACTCCTTGGCTGTTCTTCTCACTTGGCCCTCGCACAGACATGCGATGTCGAGATCAAAGGCGAAGTTCCGGCTCACATCAGCCTAGATAAACTGTTTGTCTCAGTCTATCAGCGGAATATTCCCGTAACTGCACATCAATTTAGTGTCTGTGCTACCAAGAAAGATCTCAATGTCACAGGCCAACATAATCCTAATAATAAGGTTTATCTGGTCGATAAGAGCACGGATACACCACTTTACCTTTATAGCAGCCTAGTGTTTGTGCAAACCAAGCAAATAGAGTTAGACAGCATTTCAACACTAGCTAACTATGCCTGCGATAGTCGCTGCGGTTACTACTCGCACCAAAGGATCCAAGATGATGCAGAGCTAATATCACTCGCTCAGCAATACAGCCAAATTGATGCAAAAGCCAAAGCCGAACGCTCCGCTTTCACCCTTAAACATCAAGCAGCGCTCGGCCAGCTGTATACCAAGGTGGCTGATATAAAAGCGCTCGATGCAAACCGCATGACCGAAATCAACAATCCAGATCTCTGGGTCGACCCTTATAGCGGCGCGGGATTATTCTTTGATAGTAAAGCCAACTTACAATCTACTGCCTTTATAGAGGGGATTGGTGACAAGATCCGCAACATCATGAATCAAAACCCCGATCTCAAACCACTAGTCACACCCCACAAGAAAGATTTAAGCGTAATTGGTGAGGGCGGCTTAAGCTGGGAGCAAAAAGGTGAGGCTATCGACGCGCTGGCCGCACAGTTTAAAACCTACAATCAGCCGAAACTCGACGAAATCAGCAAAATCCTTAAAGACAGCTACCGAAATGCATCCCCTCGCTTCCAAGATTATTTGTCTAACAAGGATAAAACTCCCTTTGCAGCGCTTAACCAAGCCTACAGCACGTTTGAACTCGTGCTCGCCAACTGGACACTAGCCGCCTACAGTCATAGCAAAGATAAACAAAAGTTCTCCGCCCTTTTTACCGAGCGCTTTAAACAAGAACAGTTGCCAATACAAGATAAGGAACTGGATAGCGCCCTCTCTCGCCTTATCACACTCCCCAATCATTTAGGTCAGCAGAAATTGGCCGATGGTTATAAAAATATCCAAATTGAGTTTAAGGACAGACTCAGTCCTTCCAACGAGCGCTATGACTTTAAAGATGATCTACAGAGCCTAAGCTTTATCTATGAACAAGGCGCATGGCGACTAGACAACCTAAGCCAAGTACCAATGAATCACTATGAGCTATAGAAGCGAGTGTTAGTAATCCTCTAGGGCAGGTGAACTTAAATCGTGCAGTTTTGTTTATCAGTGGATATAAGCCTAAATTTATATCCACTTCAAATGCGAACACCTAAGACCGGCGTAACTCTTCACTCAATGGTTACCCCAAAACTGGCATTGTTGCACCAGTGACCTTCTAAAACATGGATGTTTTAGTAGAGCCTACAGGGATGTATCTACGGCGAGTCACTGGTGTAACAGTGCGAGAGCCTGCGGCAAGCAATTAGGGAATCCAAATCCTTAAAGCGCTGCTGTAGTCCATTCGCAGCATCTATCTCTGCCGAGATAACATCAACACTCTGACGCAGTCAGCGCCAAAAACAAAACCCCGATACTGTTGCCAGTATCGGGGTTTTCATTTTCTTTTATAACTATTTGGGTGTTAAGCGATTAAGCTAAAGACCGCAGATGTTTTTGCGCAGGAAAAATCGTTTTAGAGCAAGGCTTTTTGTTGCGACGTGTAGCGTTTTTCTACACGAGTAACAAAGTAACGCAGCTATAAACGATTTTAACCAGCTAGGATCACATCATGCCGCCCATTCCACCCATTCCACCCATACCGCCCATATCTGGCGCATCAGCTTTTGGCAGCTCAGCTACCATAGCTTCGGTAGTGATCATCAGACCTGCGATAGACGCTGCGAACTGTAGGGCGCTACGAGTCACTTTAGTTGGGTCAAGGATACCCATCTCTAGCATGTCACCGTAGGTGTCGTTGCCCGCGTTGTAACCGAAGTTACCGCTGCCGTTCTTCACTGTGTTCGCTACAACAGAGGCTTCTTCACCCGCGTTGGTTGCGATTTGACGTAGAGGCGCTTCCATGGCGCGCAGTGCGATAGTCACACCGTGCTTCTGGTCTTCGTTAGCCACTTCAACTTCAGCAATCTTAGAGGCAACGCGTACCAGGGCAACACCACCACCAGCAACCACACCTTCTTCAACCGCGGCGCGAGTCGCGTGTAGCGCATCTTCTACGCGAGCCTTCTTCTCTTTCATTTCAACTTCGGTAGCCGCACCAACTTTGATCACTGCAACACCGCCGGCTAGCTTAGCCATACGCTCTTGTAGCTTCTCTCTGTCGTAGTCAGAAGTAGATTCTTCTGCCTGGATTTGTTGCTTGATTTGGCTAACGCGCGCTTCGATTTGCGCTTGTTCACCATTACCGTCGATGATGGTAGTGTCATCTTTGGTGATCACAACGCGCTTAGCTGTACCTAAATCTTCTAAGGTTGCTTTTTCAAGCTCTAGACCGATCTCTTCGGCAATCACAGTACCGCCAGTCAAAATCGCTACGTCTTGTAGCATCGCCTTACGACGGTCACCAAAGCCTGGTGCCTTAACCGCAGCAACTTTAACGATACCGCGCATGTTGTTCACAACCAGAGTCGCTAAGGCTTCGCCTTCAACGTCTTCGGCGATGATCAGTAATGGCTTACCCGTTTTCGCCAGACCTTCAAGGATTGGCAACAGTTCACGGATGTTAGAAATTTTCTTGTCAACCAATAGGACGAATGGGTGATCTAATTCAACGCTGCCAGTTTCTGGCTTGTTGATGAAGTATGGAGACAAGTAACCGCGGTCGAACTGCATACCTTCAACCACGTCCAGCTCGTTCTCTAGCGCTTGACCTTCTTCAACGGTGATCACGCCTTCTTTACCGACTTTTTCCATCGCAGTTGCGATGATTTCACCGATTGACTCGTCAGAGTTAGCAGAGATAGTACCTACCTGAGCAATCGCCTTAGTGTCGGCACACTCTTGAGACAGGGTCTTCAGCTCGATAACAGCAGCAACAACCGCCTTGTCGATACCACGCTTTAAATCCATTGGGTTCATGCCCGCTGCAACGGCTTTTAAGCCTTCGGTCACGATAGCTTGCGCCAGTACGGTAGCGGTAGTAGTACCGTCACCAGCAGCGTCGTTGGCTTTAGAAGCAACTTCTTTCACCATTTGGGCGCCCATGTTTTCGAACTTGTCTTCTAGTTCGATCTCTTTAGCAACCGATACACCATCTTTGGTGATCAGTGGTGAACCGAAGCTCTTGTCTAATACTACGTTACGGCCTTTAGGGCCCAGGGTGACTTTAACTGCGTTAGCCAGAATGTTTACGCCCGCAAGCATTTTTACGCGAGCATCATTACCAAATAAAACTTCTTTAGCTGCCATGTTGAGTATCCTTTAAATTTTTGATGATTAATTGGAATGTCGAATTGATGTCGTGGATTAACCTACGATGGCCATCAGGTCAGCTTCTGACAGGATCAAGACTTCTTGACCGTCGATTTTTTCTTTCTTCACACCGTAACCTTCATTGAAGATCACTACATCACCTACTTTCACATCCAGTGGTCTTACAGTGCCATTTTCGAGAATACGGCCGTTGCCTACTGCCAGTACTTCTCCGCGAGTCGATTTTTCAGCGGCGCTACCGGTTAATACAATGCCACCGGCTGAAGTTGATTCAACTTCTAAACGCTTAACAATGACGCGGTCATGTAATGGACGAATATTCATCTACGGACTCTCCTAATGATTTAATGCCCAACAATCGAGGCGATTTTGTGATGAAAAAGAGGAAGCGTATTCGCCGTCCCCTTTGATGTCTGTGATATGGGGTTAGCCCCTGCCAGATCCAAGTGCCTTTACAAAAAAATTCATTTTTTTGATGTCAGTTTTTTCAAGCGAGCACAATCCTGCTAGAATTCCGCCTCCGCTCGCAAACAAGGCACCATTTCCCCATGAAAGACAGACACGGGCTGCTCAGCGCGCCAATCGGTCGTGTACTGCTAAATATGAGCCTCCCGAACCTGATTGGTATTCTCACCATTCTTGGGTTCAGCCTCGCTGACACTTTTTTTATCAGCCAGTTAGGAACAGAAGCCTTAGCGGCGATCAGTTTTACCTTTCCTGTTACTTTGATTATTTCCAGTATTGCGATTGGGATTGGCGCTGGCGTATCGACCAACCTTGGCAGACTGATTGGCTCGGGCAATGCCCCTCGTGCCAAAGTGTTTTTGCACGATGCACTACTGCTGACCTTTATCCTGATCGCCAGTTTATCCGCGCTCGGTAGCATTTTTATTAAGCCACTGTTTAGTTTGCTTGGTGCCAATGACACCAGTCTGCCGCTGATCCACGACTATATGGTGTATTGGTATGTGGGTGCGCCACTGTTGGTGTTATTGATGGTGGGTAATCAGGGATTACGCTCGACCGGAGATACCCGCTCCCCCGCGATGATTATGGCGCTGGCGGCGATCATCAACTTAATTCTCGACCCTTTATTAATCTTCGGTATCGGGCCGTTTCCGCGCTTAGAGATCCAAGGCGCGGCGATAGCGACACTGTGCTCCTGGCTGGTCGCCCTGTCGCTCTCGGGTTATTTATTGATTATTAAGCGCAATATGTTGGAGTGGGCGGCATTTGATATCGATAGAATGCGTGCCAACTGGAGTAAGCTCGCCCATATCGCCCAGCCAGCGGCTCTGATGAATTTAATCAACCCACTCGCCAATGCGGTGATTATGGCGATGCTGGCGCATATCGACCACAGCGCCGTCGCGGCCTTTGGTGCGGGCACGCGCTTAGAGTCGGTGCTCTTGATTGTAGTAATGGCGCTCTCGTCGAGCTTAATGCCGTTTATCGCGCAAAACCTCGGTGCTGGGCAGCCACAAAGGGCCAAACAGGCACTGCTGTTATCGCTTAAATTTATCTTAGTATTCCAAACCTTACTCTATATTCCGCTGGCGTTTTTGGCTCAGCCTATCGCCCATTTATTCAGTACCGATCCGCAGGTACTAGAGTGGTTAAGCTTTTATATTCTGGTGCTGCCCTGCGCTTACGGCCCCTTGGGCATAGTGATTATCTTTGCCACGGCGCTCAATGCGTACCACAGACCCATGAGCTCGTTAGTGATTAACCTGTGCCGCTTAGTGCTGCTGATGCTGCCGCTGGCGGCGCTGGGCTCCTATATCGATGGCGTGAAAGGCTTATTGCTGGCGCTGCCGATAACGAATCTCTTGATGGGGATTGCCTGTTACTATCTTGCGCAGCGTATTTGCGAGCCGACCAAGGTCACAACCGCCGACGCAATCTAACTCTGCAAGATTTATCGTAAAAAGGCCGCAACTAAGGTCGCGGCCGTTAAAGAAAAACAGGCTCATATCAAGGCACAAACGGCAACTATTTGCTGTGGTGCTGGCTAAGTGGCCACACATACTGCACACATAGCTACTGCATCCTCGGCAACTTAGCCATTGAGAGACGCCTGATTACACCGCGTGTTTCAGGCGAAAACGAACATCATTCGGCGGGAAGGGTTCTTCCGAGGGTTTGCAGGAGCGACGCCCCAAATTACCTTCGGCACTCATATTGGTCGGCACGCCCTCTGGCGCCAACTCTTGCATGATAAAGTCGATAAAACGGCGACAGGCAAGACTGACATAACGTCTTGAAGGATAAGCCAAATAACATTCTCCGGGATGTGGATCAATCTCGGGTAACAGGGTGACTAATTGGCCGTTAGACACATGCTCGACCACCACTTCGGTCGGGGCATACACTATGCCTCGGCCTTGTAGAGCAAATTCTACCGCCACTTCGACACTGTTAGAGCAGAAATTGCCTCTGACCCGGACTTCTTCTTCGGCACCAATCCATAGCTCATTGAAGATTTTGCCGTTCGAGAGCCTAAACAAGGCCACATTATGGGACTCAATCTCCTGCGGCGTCCGCGGCGTACCGTGCTCGGCGAGGTATTGGGGACTGGCATAAAAACGCAGATCTGTGGTGAAGATGGGGCGCACTACTAGATCTAAGGTGTCCAATGCAGGCTCGACTACAAAGGCCACATCGAGGTTATTCTTCACCATATCCACGGATTCAGCGCTGTTGATCACTTCAACGGTTAACTTAGGGTGCAGATCCATAAAGCGGAAAATCGCCCGCATCAGCACGTTCATGCTGTGGATAGGGAACATTTGGATCCGCAGATGGCCGCTGATCTCGGCATCATCATTGGTCATCTCAAATAGGGTTTCATCGAGCTGAGCCAAGATATTCAAGGAACGCTGATAGAAATGGCTTCCCGCCGAGGTGAGCGTCATCGAACGACTCTGGCGATGGAATAGCTTGATATTCAGCTCATCTTCTAAGGCTTGCAAACGTCGACTCACGGTCGACTTAGGCAAGTTAAGTAAATCAGCAGCTTCGATCAAACTGCCGGTTTCGGCTATTCGGTGAAATAGCGCTAAGTCCTCTGTCTTCATCTCTAGCTCAATATCAATCTCATAATATGGGATTCATAATCCCAAAGTATCCCGTTTATTGCAACAAATTTAGCTGTTATCTTCGCGCCCCTGAAATCCTGATAAATTGGTTACCGAGGACACCCCACCATGAAATCATATCGACTTCTCCCTTTGGCGGCTTTGTTGCCCGCACTACTTTCAGCCTGTACACCCGCGGAAAGTTCGGTACAGGCAAGTGCCATTCGCCCCGTCAAACTGTTTGAGGTGATGCAACTCGAAGGGGGAGATTTTAGGACGTTTCCCGCCCGCGTCAGTGCTAATAGCCGCGCCGAGTTGTCGTTTCGGATTTCAGGTGAACTGACAGAACTAGCCCTAGTGGAAGGTCAACAAATTCGCCAAGGTAGCCTCCTGGCCAAGTTGGATGACAGGGATGCCCATAACAATCTGATGACTCGCGAAGCCGAGCATGAACTCCTGGCGGCGGATTTTCAGCGTAAAACCGAGCTACTCAAGCGCAAATTAATCTCCCAAGCCGAGTTTGATAGCGCCCAAGCACAACTAAAATCGGCCAAAGCCGCCTTAGCGGCCGCCCGTGACCAATTAAGTTACACCCAACTGATCGCACCCTTTAGCGGCACAGTGGCGAAACGTTTAGTGGATAACCACCAAATCGTGCAGGCCAACCAAGGGATTTTAACGCTGCAAAATAACAACCTGCTCGATGTCAGTATTCAAGTTCCCGAGGCGATGGCCGCGAGCTTAAATACCTATGTGCAGCAACAAAACTTTACCGCTAAGGTGCGTTTTAGCGCATTAGCGGGAATGGAGTTTGATGCGAAATTCAAGGAATACTCAACCCAAGTCACGCCTGGGACTCAGGCCTACGAAGTAGTGTTTTCCTTACCTCAACCTAAGGATATTCAATTACTTCCAGGGATGAGCGCCGAATTAACCCTCGCCTTAGTAAAGACGCCAGACCAAACCGCATCGGCCATAGTGCCAGTCACCGCCATCGATAAACGCGACCAAGACGGCCAAGTCCAAGTGTGGGTGTATCAGTCTCAGTCGGGTGAAGTGAAACCCACAGCCGTCACCTTAGGGCGTGTCACCACTCAAGGCATCGAAGTCTTAGGCGGCATCAACAAGGGAGACTTGATTGTGAGTGCGGGGGTTTCCCAGTTATCCGACGGGATGAAAGTCAAACCACTACGCTGGCAGCGCGGAGTGTAATTCATGAATATTGCTGAGTATTCCATCCGCCACAAAGTCATCAGCTGGATGTTTGTGTTGCTGCTACTCGTGGGTGGCGGCGTCAGTTTTACGGGCCTTGGGCAATTAGAATTTCCCGAATTTACCATTAAAGAAGCCCTAGTGATCACCGCTTACCCGGGCGCATCGCCCGAGCAAGTCGAAGAGGAGGTGACCCTGCCCCTCGAAGATGCATTACAGCAGCTCGATGCGGTTAAGCACGTGACCTCAATAAACAGTGCTGGTCTGTCGCAGATCCAAATTGAGATTAAAGAAACCTACGACAAAACCAGCCTGCCACAGGTGTGGGATGAAGTGCGCCGTAAGGTTAACGATACCGCAGGACAATTGCCCCCGGCAGCACCTCGCCCAAAGTCTATGACGACTTTGGCGACGTCTATGGGATTTTGTTTAACCTTTCTGGCCCGGATTATAGCAACCGCGAATTAACCAACTACGCCGACTATTTGCGCCGAGAATTAGTGCTAGTGCCTGGGGTGAAAAAAGTCTCAGTCGCGGGCAGTGTGACCGAGCAAGTGGTGATTGAAATATCACAACAAAAACTCTCGGCACTGGGGCTAGATCAAAGCTATATCTACGGTCTTATCAACAACCAAAACGTAGTCTCCAATGCGGGCAGTTTAGTGGTTGGCGATAATCGCATTCGTATCCACCCTACGGGTGAATTCAGCAGTGTGCAAGATCTGGCGCGTCTGATTGTCAGCCCACCGGGTAGCACCGAACTCATTTATTTAGGGGATATTGCCAATATTGAGAAAGATTACGACGAGACCCCGAGTGTGCTCTATCACAACCGTGGCGAGACGGCTTTATCACTGGGGATTTCCTTCTCAAGCGGCGTTAACGTGGTTGAAGTGGGTAAAAGCGTTAGCCAGCGCCTTGCCGAGCTAGAATCACAGCGCCCGATTGGAATGAACCTAGACACGGTTTATAACCAGAGTCTGGCGGTAGATGACACAGTTAATGGATTTTTAATCAACCTATTAGAATCGATTGCCATCGTTATTGCCGTGCTATTGCTGTTTATGGGCCTCCGCTCAGGCTTACTGATGGGATTAATCCTGCTGCTGACCATTCTCGGCACTTTTATCGTGATGAAAGTACTGGGCATTGAGCTGCAACTGATCTCCCTCGGCGCCCTGATCATCGCGCTTGGTATGCTGGTCGATAACGCCATTGTGGTGACGGAAGGCATTCTGATTGGCCTGCGCCGGGGTAAGACTCGCCTCGAAGCCGCAAAACAAATTGTGTCGCAAACCCAATGGCCGCTACTTGGCGCCACCGTTATCGCGATTATCGCCTTTGCGCCGATTGGTTTATCACAAAATGCCGCCGGTGAATTTTGTCGCTCCCTGTTCCAAGTGTTAATGATCTCTTTATTTATCAGTTGGATTACTGCGATCACCCTGACACCTTTCTTCTGCCACTTGCTCTTTAAAGATGCGCCAGCAGACGATGAAGAACAGGACCCATACAAGGGCTGGTTCTTTAGCTTATACCGCGCGAGTTTAACCTTTGCCCTGCGTTTTAGGCTCGCCAGTATTCTCTTGGTCGGTGCCATGCTCGTTACTGCGGTAATTGGCTTTGGGCATATCAAAAATGTGTTCTTCCCTGCGTCAAATACGCCAATCTTCTTTGTGGATATTTGGATGCCAGAAGGCACGGATATCAAAGGTACAGAACGCTTTACCGCCGATATTGAGCAGATGCTACTCAAGCAAGCGGAGGAACAACACAGCGGCCTAAAACACTTAACCACAGTGATTGGCCAAGGTGCGCAGCGTTTCGTCCTGCCCTATCAACCCGAGAAAGGCTACCCCGCCTTTGCCCAGTTGATCATCGAGATGGAGGATTTAGCGTCGCTCAAAGTCTATATGTCTGAGTTAGAAGGACAGTTAAATCAACGATTCCCGCAGGCGCAATATCGATTCAAGAATATGGAAAACGGCCCGTCTCCCGCCGCGAAGATTGAGGCACGTTTCTACGGTGATGACCCCGAAGTGCTGCGTGCATTAGGCGCGCAGGCCGAAGCGATTTTCCATACAGAACCAACGATGGACGGTGTTCGCCATGACTGGCGCAATCAAGTGCCGCTGATCCGCCCGCAGCTGCAAAATGCTCAGGCGAGGGAAACCGGGATCAGTAAGCAAGATCTGGATAACGCACTGCTCATCAACTTTAGCGGCAAACAGATTGGTCTGTACCGTGAAACCAGCCATTTGCTGCCTATCGTTGCCCGTGCACCCGCCGAAGAGCGCTTACAGGCCGACAGCCTGTGGAAACTGCAAATTTGGAGTACCGAGCACAACACCTTCGTGCCAGCCACCCAAGTGGTGAGCCAGTTCGAAACCCAGTGGGAAAACCCGTTGGTGAAGCGTCGCGACCGGATGCGGATGTTAGCGGTTTTGGCCGATCCAAAGCTTGGCAGCGATGAGACAGCCGATTCTGTGCTGCGTAAAGTGAAGGATAAGGTTGAAGCCATCAGTCTTCCCGCTGGTTACCACCTCGAATGGGGCGGCGAGTATGAGACCGCAGGCGAAGCCCAAACCGCGGTATTTAGCTCAATTCCTATGGGTTACTTGGCGATGTTTTTAATCACAGTGTTCCTGTTTAACTCTGTGCGCCAGCCCTTAGTGATTTGGTTTACCGTGCCACTGGCCTTGATTGGTGTCTCGGCGGGATTATTGATTTTCGATGCCCCCTTTAGCTTTATGGCGCTGCTGGGCCTGCTGAGCCTCTCGGGCATGGTGATTAAAAACGGCATTGTGTTGGTTGACCAAATCAACCTCGAGCTCGATGAAGGTAAACCCGCCTATGCCGCACTCGTCGATTCGAGTGTGAGTCGTGTGCGCCCCGTATTAATGGCGGCAATCACCACTATGCTCGGGATGATCCCGCTGATCCCCGACGCTTTTTTCGGCTCGATGGCGATCACTATCATCTTTGGTTTAGGTTTTGCCTCATTACTGACCCTGATAGTGCTACCAGTGATGTACAGCTTGGCCTTTAACATCAAACCGAATGCAGTGGCGAGCACCAACTAGCACGCCACTCTCCCTAAACGCTTCCCGGCGTGGCCGATCGATGTAGTATTGCTCATCGATTGGCCCTTTCCTTTTATCGATTATCCACTTAAGCCGAATACAAAAACGCCTAGATTTCAGCTGGGTTAGCATAAAATCTAGGCGCGGTAAGAGTGAATGACTATCGAGCCCGGCGTTAATTGATGACCTTTTTCACGACTTTCTTAGCATCGACTCCCTCTTTTTTGTCGTGCTTGTCGTGTTCGTGCTTATCTTGCTTTAGCGCATCGGAGGCTTTGTCGGATAGCTTATCGTCGGGTTTAATATCATCGACCTTATCACTGACCGAATCCGTCACTTTATCCTTAGCATCCCCAACGGCATCCTTGGCATCTTTCGCCGTACGCTCGGCGGCTTTCTCGGGAGTACAGCGACCACTCACGCCAGTAGTAGCCTTGACCGCGGCATTCTTGGCAACTTTTTCAGGGTCGCAATTTGGATCTAAAGGCCCTGCCACGGCGCTATAGGTGATCAGCGAGCAAGTTACGACAGACAACAATCCCGACATCAGCTTTAACTTAGTTAAGTGCATATTCAACCTCCATGAATAATATGTTCGAGGTTTACTATAGTACGCCCCTAAATCGAAGCAAAGGTGAGACAAGTGATCCACCGCAGACTATTGCGACAAAGCCCAAATAAAAACAAGCTCCCAAAGGTTTACCTATGGGAGCTTGCAGAATAGTGCCTGAGTACAGCTTAGCTGTCGGGATATATGACTAAGGTTTTGGATCCTTTGGCTGAGCGTCTTTAGGCTCATTCGCTTTCGCATCAAGGTCTTGGTCGGTCAATTGATGACTCTCGGGGCGTTTATCGCTCGGATCGGCCTTATGCTCAAAGTCCCCTTCATACACATTGCCGTCGGAGTGAGTATGTTGCTCAAAGGGGATTGGCCAAATGGATTCGACTGTGAGCCTGAATGAGGTCCAAATGGACCCGCGCCAAAACCGCCGTGCATTCCGCCCTGTAAACCAGACACCACGCGCAGCTGCATACGCTTAAACACTAAAGCGGCAATCGGGCGGCGCGTTAAGGGTGTGAGTAATAATAGGCCAATAAAATCAGTCACAAAGCCTGGAATAACCAGCAATACACCCGCCATGGCTAGCATCATGCCTTCGACAATTTCCTGCCCTGGCGCCTCGCCTCGGGTGAGTTTTTGCTGCACTTGCATCAGCGTGCTCAGTCCTTGACTACGCACGAGGGATACGCCCAACACGGCGGTAAATAACACCAGACCAATAGTGGTCCAAGTGCCGAGCACCTCGCCCACGCGAATTAACACTGACAGTTCGACAACTGGGATCAGCACAAATAATAAAAACAGGATTAAAAACATACCGACCTCAGATTTATCTCGCTTACTTGAAAACTAAATGGGGGCTATCCGGTCTTAATTCAAGTCTCTTGGCTGGCGCTGTCGGTAAGGGAGTGAAACTTCTGATATTTAGCTCACTCTTTTATTACCCGGTTAATGTATGAGACCATAAAAACACGTAAAGTAGCTTAGCCTAATAGGCTTAAGCGAAGTTTAAGATTGTTAAGGGACGATACCTCACACCATGCAAGCTCAATATCTTGTGGTCAGCACCAGTTGCCCAGATGAAGTTCAAGCAAAGCGCATTGCACGTGCCTTAGTGGAAGCGCGCATCGCCGCCTGCGTACATATTTCGGCGCCGATCCGCTCCATTTATGCATGGGAAGGAAAAATCTGTGAGGAGCAAGAAATTAGCTTACACATTAAATGTTTACAAAGCCGCTATGCCGAGTTAGAACAGCTTGTGCTTCAACTCCACCCTTATCAAGTGCCTGAAATTATTGCCGTACCCGTGACTCACGGGCTACCAGCCTACTTAGATTGGATAAAAGATAACACTCAGCCATGAAAAAACTACTTAGCCTTGTTTTCACCGCGTTACTGCTCTTTACGCCTCTCACCCTAAGTGGCAACGCCTTCGCCAATAGCTTTGGTTTTCTAAAAAGCGAACCCGAGTTAATGCCTGTCGACCAAGCCTTTGCCTTCGATTTTAAGCAAGAAGGTAATAAGGTCACCCTCAATTGGGTCATTGCCGACGGCTACTATATGTATCGGGATAAACTCAAATTTAGCGTCAATGGCGCCGAACTTGGCACCATCGACCTGCCAAAGGGTAAGCCCCACAACGACGAATATTTCGGTGAGCAAGAGGTTTACTACACCTATATCGATATTCCCGTTGGCCTGAAACAAGCCGATGATAACGGCACCTTAACCGTGACCTTTATGGGCTGCGCCGAGGGTAAACTCTGTTATCCACCGACCAAGCGGGACGTGACCCTAAAGGCTGTCGCGGCCAATGATGGGGATATTGCAACGGGCGCAGACAGCAACGAAACGACTGAACCTGCCGCCTCTGCTGACGCCAAGCAAACTAGCAGCGCCCCAAGCCAACCTATTACTCAGCAGGACAGCCTAAGCCAGATGCTGTCTAACGACAGTTTACTCTGGACCTTAGTGATCTTCTTCGGCCTAGGGATTGGTCTGGCGCTCACGCCTTGCGTCTTCCCGATGTACCCTATCCTATCGGGCATTATTGTTGGCCAAGGGCAAAAACTCTCGACCGCCAAGGCCTTCACCCTGTCGATGGCCTATGTGCAAGGTATGGCAATCACCTACTCGATTTTAGGTCTAGTGGTTGCCTCTGCGGGGATGAAATACCAAGCGGCGCTACAGCATCCCGCTGTGCTGATCTTTTTAGCTATCCTGTTCTTTGTACTCAGTTTATCCATGTTTGGCTTGTACGATCTCAAACTGCCTTCTAGTTGGCAGGAGAAGATGAACTCGATTTCCAACAATCAAAAGGGCGGAAATTTAGTTGGCGTGTTTTTGATGGGGGTGATCTCGGGATTAGTGGCCTCACCTTGCACAACGGCCCCGCTCTCAGGCGCCTTAGTCTATGTGGCACAAACCGGCGATTTATTGCAAGGTTTCCTCGCGCTCTACGTGCTGAGCATGGGTATGGGTGTGCCGCTACTCATCATTGGTACCTCGGGTGGTAAGTTACTGCCACGCGCTGGCGCTTGGATGAACATCATTAAAACTGTGTTCGGTTTCCTCCTGATTGCGGTATCAATTGTGATGCTTGGCCGCATTTGGACTGGTGTGGTTTCCGATGTGCTCTGGTCACTCTGGGGCATTAGCTTCACCGGTTACCTGATGCACCAAAACAAACTCAGCGCCTTCAACTGGAAACAAACCGTGCGCTCAGTGCTACTAACACTCACGCTGCTGGCCAGCTTCTCCTACGGTTTCCAAGCTGTCATGGGCCACTTTGGCTTTACCCACACGTCAATGGGCACAGTGGCGACAACCGAGCAGGAGCACGGCTTTAAACACATTAAATCTATTGAAGATTTAGACCGTGAAATCGCCGCCGCAACAGCGGCGGGCAAGCCTGTGATGCTGGATCTCTACGCCGATTGGTGTGTGGCCTGTAAAGAGTTTGAGGCCATCACCTTTAAGGACGCAGAAGTATTAGCACGGATGAACAAGATAGTGTTATTGCAGGCCGACGTGACTAAGAGCGATGCCATAGATGTCGCACTGCTAGAGAAATACAACGTACTAGGTTTACCCACGCTGCTGATGTTTAACGAGCAAGGTGAGCAGAGGGAAGATCTAAGAGTGACAGGCTTTATGGGACCGAAGGAATTTGCCGCCCATTTAGATCACTTAGTGAAATAATCTCAACTAAAACGCCAATTTATCACTGCGCCGTTTTAGCGTAAAACCAATAAAGAGCGGACTTTTTCATTAAAAGTCCGCTTTTTTATCACGCTGTCATCGATTTCTTATACAATCCCTGTTTAACGTGGACTTTTTAGATTGGAGCATTATGGAACCGGCTATTCTCATCATTACACTTATCTGCGGCATGCTGGTTAGCCGCATAGGGCTGCCTCCCTGATCGGCTACTTAGTGGCAGGCTTTGTACTCTTTGTTTTTGGTATTGAGAAAGAAAGCCTGCCGCTGCTGCAAGAACTCGCTAATCTCGGTGTCACCTTATTATTGTTTGCCATTGGTCTTAAACTCGATATTCGTAGCCTCTTTAAGGCCGAAGTCTGGGCGGGCTCGAGCATACATTTAGTGCTCTCCATGGTGCTGTTTATTCCCATCCTCAAAATCCTCGGCCTGATTGGCTTAAGCCAACTCGACGGTTTGAGCGTGGCACAGCTGTCATTAATCGCCTTTGCGCTTAGCTTCTCCAGTACGGTATTCGCGATTAAGGTATTGGAAGATAAAGGCGATGTGCAGTCCCTCTATGGCCGTGTCGCCATTGGTATCCTGATTATGCAGGATATTTTTGCCGTCGTATTTTTAACTATTTCTAAGGGCGCTATCCCGTCTGTCTGGGCGCTGGCATTATTGCTGTTGCCTCTAGCAAAACCGCTGATTTACAAAGCCTTCGACCGTGTTGGTCACGGCGAACTCTTAGTGCTATTTGGATTAGTGATGGCGCTGGTTGTCGGCGCTTGGTTGTTTGAATCCGTCGGCCTCAAACCGGATCTCGGCGCACTGATCATCGGGATTTTACTCGCGGGGCATAAAAAGGCTTCTGAGCTGGCTAAATCCTTGTTCTACTTTAAAGAACTCTTCCTTGTCGCCTTCTTCTTAACCATTGGCCTCAACGGCTTACCCACGGTATCCGATGTGGTACTCGCGGCCTTATTAGTGCTGTTAGTGCCGTTAAAAATCCTGTTATTCGTCTACTTACTGACACGATTCAAGCTGCGTTCACGCACCTCTATGCTGGCCTCATTCAACTTAGGTAACTTCTCTGAGTTCGGCCTTATCGTGGCCGCCGTTGCCACCAGCAAAGGTTGGCTACCACCACAATGGCTGGTGATAATCGCGGTCGCCTTAAGTTTCAGCTTCTTATTTGCGGCGCCACTCAACGCTACCGTGGGCAATATTTATCAACGCTTCCAACAACGTTTGATTCGACTCGAGAAGCCCCCGTTGCACCCAGAAGACAGACCGATTGCCATTGGTAATCCCCGCTTCTTGATCTTAGGTATGGGCCGCATTGGTAGCGGTGCCTACGATGAGCTGCGCGCACGTTTCGATGGTGAAATCCTCGGAATTGAACACAAGCAAGAACTGGTGGATTTACACCGTGCCAATGGCCGCAACGTAGTGCAAGGCGATGCCGCGGATACCGACTTTTGGGAGAAACTCGACAGAGCGCCAAATCTTGAGTTAGTGCTACTGGCCATGCCGCACCATGCGGGGAACCTGTTCGCCGTTGAGCAGCTTAAGAAGCTGAACTATCAAGGTAAACTCAGCGCCATCGTACAATACGGCGATGATGCCGCCTCGCTGAGAACCTCTGGCGTACACAGCGTGTATAACTTGTACGAAGCGGCGGGTGCGGGTTTTGTCGACCATGTGATCCATGAGTTATTACCCGATTCAGAAACCCGCGCAGAGGTCAATGCCGACAAGTCACCAATCAACGCTAACGCAACCTCTGGCTCGGTCTAATCTAGCCTTGAATAAAAATCATCTTATTTAGGCTGATGTTGGCTCAGGAAATCAAACCTCCTGAGCCAACTTACCTCTCCCCTTAAAATGTTAAAAACAATTAAAATCAACTAATTGCAATGATTCGCTAGACAGAACTAATCGGTTGATTGTTCTGTATCGATTTTCCCTAACGAGACTATCGTCTATACCCTACAAAATCTCAGTTACAAGGCCGAGTTAGTCATGATATAAATCGAAGACAAGAACGCAATTTAGCTCAGCTTGTTTGGAAGTCTTCTCAGCATGTCGAACCCTGCGCAGCGCGCCACTAAGTTATTTGTCCAAACCTTTGGCACTAAAGCCGATGATTTATACCAAGCCCCAGGTCGGGTTAATTTGATCGGTGAATATACGGATTACAACGACGGCTTCGTGTTGCCCGCCGCCATTAATTTTCATACTGTGATTGCCGTTAAGCGCCGAGAGGACAATAAGTTTCGCGCCGTTGCCGACGCCTTTCCGGGGCAAATCAAGGAATGGAGTTTCGGTAAAGACACCGAAATCAATCCCGAAGATGGTTGGGTCAATTATCTCAAAGGCCTAACTGTGGCCATGGCCAACACTGGGCTTATCGCCAAAGGGTTAGACTTAGCGGTTGTCGGCGATGTGCCATTAGCCGCAGGTCTGTCTTCCTCCGGCGCCTTAGTCGTCGCCTTTGGCACCGCCATCAGCGACAGCAGTCAACTGCATTTATCTCCTATGGCAGTAGCACAACTCGCACAGCGCGGTGAATATCGTTATGTCTCATCGGCTTGCAGCATTATGGACCATATGATCTGCGCCATGGGCGAACCGGATCATGCCTTGCTCATCGATTGTCTGGATCTGGATAGCGAGCCTATTGCGATCCCTGAAAACCTCAGCCTTATCATTATCGATGCCCATATCGAGAAACAACGTCTGGCGGCGATAAATCAACAACGCCGTGAAGAATGCGTACAGGCTGCCGACTTTTTGGTCTCGATGCCCTGCGCCACCTCGACCTGCGCCAGCTCGAAAGTGCTAAAGATCAATTGGATGACACCCTGTATCGCCGCGCCAAACACGTCGTCACCGAAAACAAACGCACTCAGAGTGCAGCTCGGGCGCTAGAGCAAAATAATCTATCTAAATTCAGTTTGTTAATGGCACAGTCCCATCAATCTCTGCGGGATGATTTTGAGGTGACACTGCCCGAATTTGACACTTTGGTGGACATAGTCGGCCAAGTGATTGGAGAGCGTGGTGGCATTCGCATGACCGACGGTTGTGTTGTCGCCTTAGTGGATCACGAACTCACCGATGCCGTGGTCTCGGCGGTAGAGCATGCATTTTATGAGCAGACCGGAATCGATGCCACTGTGTATCTCTGCTCGGCAAGTGCTGGCGCGGGGCGCATCGACAGCTAGTCCGTCAATCACGCTCAATCCATTCTCCCAGACAAATACCATACGAATTCAACCTTGAATCCTATGGCATTTGTTGTTTTTAAGAGGCAAAATCAAACGGTTAAATCACATTAGAGGGAAGCTAAATGGTGCGTTTCAGTGTACTAGATCCTTGGACCGATCCCCGCGGCGGTGAAATCGAACGTGTGCGGATAGACAATGGCATCATCGCCTTAGAAGTGCTCAGCTTAGGTGGCATTATTCGCTCACTTTGGACGCCCGATAAACAGGGGCAACGCGCCAATATCGTGCTTGGCTGCGACAGTGCCGAAGATTATCTAACCCAAAACGCCCACCTTGGCGCTATTGCAGGGCGCTTTGCCAACCGTATTGCGATGGGCAAGATGCAATATCAAGGGCAAGAGTACCAACTGGATATCAATCAGGCCAGCAACTGCTTGCACGGTGGCCGCGAAGGTTTTAATCGAAAAAACTGGCACTTAGGTCAACTTCCCGACGGTGTGCGTTTATCGTTAGTCAGCCCAGATGGTGACATGGGTTTCCCAGGCAATTGCACTGTCCAGTTAGACTATCGCCTCGCAGCCAATAATCTGTATGTGGAAATCCTCGCCTCGGTGGATAAACCTTGCCCCGTCAGTCTGACGCAGCATTCCTACTTCAACCTCGATGGCCTGCCGAATAATCATCAACATCGGATGCAAATTGATGCTACGCGCTACCTCACCATGAATGAGGTGGGCGTGCCTACGGGAATTGCCGAGGTCAAAAACAGTATTTTCGATTTAACTCAGGGCATTACTCTTGGGGATAAACTTCAAGATCCGACGCTGGCCAGCACCCAAGGTTATGATCATTGTTATTTCTTGGACAATCCCGATGGCGCGCTGCGCCGCTTTGGCTGCCTATCGAGTCCCGTCAGTGGTCGCGCCATGACGGTCTTTACCAATCAGCCCGGTGTGCAGCTCTACTGCGCGAACTTTTTAGCGGGAACCCTAGGGCGAAACCAACAAAGTTTGAACGCCTATCAGGGCGTGTGTATTGAGCCGCAAAAATTGCCTGACTCGCCTAATCAACCCCAACTGGGTGATGACGCTTGGTTAGTACCGGGGAAAATCTACCATCATATCAGCCGTTATCAATTTGATATTGAAGGCTAAAATGAATGCGTTTGGGGATAAGTTTTTCGAATAAAGGAAGGAAAAGCTGGTAAGGAATAAAGTGATTTATTCCTTACCCTAACCAAATTTGCCCTAGGCAAACTCAGTATTAATCGTCGAAATCATCGCCGCCCCAATCTTCATCAAAATCGGCGCCAATGGCATCGGTTTCAATTTCAGGCTCAACTTCAGCCTTAGCTTTACGAACAGGGCCTGAATCTTTGACATTGTTCAGGTCGATACGAGCTTGATGCTTGCCCATAAATTGAGCTCGAGCTGCTTTCCATGCGCCGCTAAACTTAGCTTCAGCCGCTTTTACCGCTGCATCATCTAAGTCATGTAGGTTCACTTTTACGATGTCTTCTACATACTCAACAATAGCATCACGTTCGGTATTGTAGAGGTAGATTCGTCCAGGGAAGCCTCTGGCAGCTGGTTGTCATGGACGACAATCGCGGTGCCCTTCGATGTTCTCAGCTCACCATACCAAACCTGTTTCTTTGCTGTGTTATACATATATGCCAATACCCTTAAATCAACACATACACTATGAGTTTTTTAGTCTGAATAAGCGAAGCGTCGCTTGCTTTGATCCACGAATCGCGCCGGAAAGTCTCTGACGTTTTCAACTGGGTATTTTTACAGAATATTTCCGATAATCAATGCCTCATACCATGAAATTTTCACTTATTACGCATTAATTTCGGCCAAAGTCTCTAAAAATTTTGTCATTAACGACTTTAGTCTAAAAAAACATCACAGCAAGTTTTAATTCGGCAGCCCGCCTCCATCAAAGGATTGAGGCGAGTGCGTTTACACAGATGTAGCTAGGTAGGATCACAAGGTTAATACGACTTTGCCCCTATGTTCTCCCGACTGCATCAGCGCATGGGCCTTGGCCGCCTCGGCCAGTGGAAAGGTGGCACAGATATGCGGCACGATTTGCTGACTATCGAGCAAAGGCCAAACCTGCTCACGTAATTGCTTGGCGATTTCGGCTTTTGCCGCAACGCTCTGCGGTCTTAAGGTCGATCCCGTCCACACAATACGTTTGGCCATCAACTGCAGAATGTTCACCTCAGCCTTACCGCTACGTTGGGTCGACACTGACACCATGCGGCCATCTAGCGCTAATGCTTGAAGATTCAAGTTGATAAAGTCGCCACCAGCAATATCAAACACCACATTGACACCCTTGCCTTGAGTAAAGGCCATGACTTCTTCCACGAAGTTCTGGGTGTTGTAGTTCACCACTAAATGGGCGCCTAATCCGGCGCAATAGTCGCGCTTGGCATCCTGCCCCGTGGTCGCAATCACGGTCGCACCAAGATGCTTAGCGAGGGAAATCGCCGTGCTGCCAATGCCACCCGAGCCACCGTGGATCAACACGGTTTCACCCGCCTTGAGTCCCGCGCGCATAAAGAGGTTGCCCCACACAGTGAAAAAGGTTTCGGGCAGCGCCGCCGCTTGCACCTCAGAAAAGCCCTGTGGAATAGGTAAACAATGCTCAGCATAGGTTAAGGTGTACTCGCCGTAGCCACCGCCGGGCACTAAAGCACAAACCTTATCTCCTAACTGCCATTGAGTCACGCCGTCGCCCAAGGCGCAGATCTCCCCGCGACTTCCAGCCCAATAATCGGCGATGCCCCAGGTGGTGGTGGATACATTCCCATCCTTTGTTTGATATCGGGTCCATTCACCCCGGCTGCGCGGTTACGAATCAAGACTTGGCCAGCACTCGGTACGGGCAATGGCGAGCGTGTCAGCTGCATCACCTCAGGCTCGCCAGGCTGCTCAAGATAAATATGCGTGTAATCATGGGGTAATTCGGACATAACGTGCTCCTAGGAGAATACAGAGTACTGCCGCTAACAAGGCGGTCTTCACTGCTGGTTAGCAGCCATTTCAGGCATAGTTGGATATGGGGATAAATCGATAATCATAGCCACGATAGGGCTAGACTATCCCAAGTTCAAACACTAAAACTGGCATGACTCTCAAAGCTTTTCAAGCGCTTGTACTCTTGCCTTGGCCTTAGCTTCGTAATCATTCGTAAAGGATTTAGCCAGTTCAATGCTGTGCTGATAGAGCGCAAGGGCGCGCTCTGGCTCAACGCCGCCACCTTCGCCCGTATCGAGTAGGCTCGCAAGCTGAAAATAGGCACGCCCCAACACATCCCGCTGCATGCCTTGTTTATCGCCCTGCGAAACCACTTTTTCGAGCCAGATGCGCGCTTGATGCGCATCACGCGTGTCGGGTTTTAACAGAATATCCGCATATTCAGCGACAACATAGAGGTCGCGCTCGGCGGCAATCTGCCAAAACTCTTGGCTTTGTTCAAAATCCTCGAGCAAATAATAGTAATCACTGGCGGCGCTATGGGCTAAGGCTGGATCAGCCTGCACACTCATACGATAGTGAGTTAACGCTGCCGTTGCATCATGGTAGGGCGACCAAGGCAATGCTTGGTACAGCGCCATCATACTCATGGCCTCGGGAACACCTTGATTAACCAGCTGATTTAACTGTTGCCAAGCGCTGTCTTGGACGCTTTTCGCCTCGGCCGTATTCTGTTTGCCTTGCAGTATGGTCTCAAATGGCTGACGAATAAGTTCCAACTTGGCCTCGACATCCCCAAGCCTTGCCGCGCGTTGTAGCCAATAACGGCTCTGCTCAACCTCGCCCACATAGGCTGCCTGTGATTGCATCCACTGAATAGCAATCAAGTCATCGCCCTCGGCCGCCTCTCGGTAGTATTTGCGTGCTTTTTCTTCATCCTTCGCCAGCGCATGACCAGCCCAATAGATGTGTGCTAACAATCGCTTATCTTCGGCCTTGCGGCTCTCACTTAAGGTATTGAGCATAGATTCAGGCTTACCATAGGCATATAGATGAACGTCCCCGCGCGGATAATGATACTCAGTGCCATCGGGATAATGAACCGAGATATGCTCAGGCTGACGCCACACATTCACTTGATAATCTGGCAGAATTTCAGGATTAAACTGCACCCGCAGCACTGGTTGTTTATCGAATCGCACCATTTGTGTCGCCGCGCTTGACCATAAACGGCTGCTCGATTGCAGATTACTCTTAAGCTTTACCTCAAAGGGGCTGTCGGTCTTGGGGCTGTAAATCACCACAGGGTAATACACGGGATTGAGGCTAAGCGGCAACGGCGCAACCAGATTGGTATCTTCTTCGCTGCCAGCAAGCACGGGCTCGATAGTCAGCTCCTGACTCAAATAAAAGCCATCATGGGGCGAGGCTTTGGTCGCAGGTTCGCTTGATGTTAATAGCGGTGACGTATGTAAATAGTCATCTTTTAATGACTTAATCTTTTGCCAGATGGGATGACTTGGCTGCAGGGTAAGGTCGAGGACTAAATCCTCCAATTGCCAATCGCAATCTCCGCCCCCTTGTAGGGCTAACGTCAGATTGAAAGGTTTGGCATTATCGGTCGTATCCAGGGTCTGTCGCAAAACCGAACTCTTATTCAGCGTGGCGCGATAGGGGTTGGCAATATCACCATTTGGGAAACGGATTTCTTTGCGGGTACACACAGAGGAAGTGTAATAACCTACTAATTCGAGCTGGGTGTGGGCGGGTAAGGTTCCCGTAAACTCGAAGCGTTGCGCAGTCTTTGGCGGCTTAGTTTGGTCAACGGGTAACTCCTGTAGCCACAGGTTATCCCACCAGCCCGCCCAAGCTGGCGCAGAGTTCATTAGGCTTAAACTCAAGATGAGGCTCAGGGTAAGGCCCTGCCCGAGCACTGCTACTTTAGGAATCAACCTCATAATGCCAGCTCTCCATTGCTGATGAGATACCATCGCCCTTGCTTTAATGTCTCTACATCGGTTTTCACCAATGGAACCACCCTTGTTGTTTTAGGCATAATGCCAGTGTGAGCTTAGCTCAGTGCCGCTAATGACTTGGCCGCCTCACTAAAACGTGGGCGACTGGCGAAGTCGGCCTGCATACATTGCTCTTTTAGCTGCAGCAGCTGTGCGTGCAGCACCTCGTCCTCAAAACGATTAGCGAAGGGCAACAAATCATCAATCAAACAGCCCAGAGCCCGCACCTCTATGGCCTCCATCGCCTCTCGCTCTGATTGGGATAGCTTGGCCAAGTTTGAAGCGGCACCAAAGTCACCGAACAATAGCGCCATCTGCCGATTAATCATCATATTGTGCGCATACACATCCCCATGGCTGATTTGCTGGGCGTGCATATGCGCGAGAGTCTCGGCCAACTGCAAGGCTATCTTAACTATGCCCTTAAGGCTGAATTCGGTGCCCGCCTTAAAGGTATCGCGGGTGCAGGTTTCGAGTGAGGGCGGTAAACCTAAGTTAGAAAAACCTTGGGGGATTAACGCCATCACTAGCCCTAGCTGATCCTTCTGACTGATATGCGCTAAGACCTTGATGAGATTTGGATGCTCGCCCGTGGTTAAACAACAATCCAACTCATCGGCAGGGTAACCATCACTGGTCACCTCGCCCTTAAATAATTTCACCGCAATCTGCTCAGTCCCCGTGGCGGCAACCATCGCAGAATTTAACCAACGCCCCTGATAAATAATACCCGAGGCGCCCTCACCCAATTTGTCACCGAGGGCGATATCCGCTAATGACACATTGGGTACACTGGCCACATCGGCATGGGGGTCGACTAGCGAATGGCTAAAGGGATTGCCCGCAAACGCCAGCCAAGTGAGTTTAGGCAGCTTAAGCAACCAACTCGGCAGCGCGGCTAAAGCATTTGCCGATAAACGCACTAGCTCTAGGTTATGGCATTGGGCCATGGATGCTGGCAGCGAGGTTAACCGATTGCCCGCTAAGGCTAATTTTTGCAGGCGATACAACTGCCCCATACGTTCGGGCAAGGCGGTTATTTGGTTATCCGTTAAGATCAACCAGCGGGTATGCAAGGGCAATGACGCCTCAGGAACCGAACGAATTTGATTCGCCTTAAAGCCAATCATCTCCAGTTTGGGGCACTGACCTAACACTTCGGGCAGCACTTCAAAGCGGTTATTGGAAGCAAATAAAATCTTCAACTGAGTTAAGCGATGTAAATCGTCGGGCAGTGAACTGAGCTGGTTATTGGATAAGTCGAGGATCTCAAGGGTATCGGCTAAATCGAAGATCTCCCGCGGAAACTCGGTTAAATTTTCAACCAACTGTAAACGGGTAACCCCTTGTAATTGTCCCGCTTTTAACTGCGCTAACGTCTGCACACTCTCATCCACTGCAATAAAAAACCGCCGCTATCTTAGCGTATTTAGCGCTAAAGCTAAACGTAACTAACGCGGTCAAATTTTAAGCAAAGCTATTCACAAATGCGAAAACAGATTAGCATGTGCCAAATCATGGAATACCAAGTCATTACAGATTACAGGACAATCATGCGGAAAACCTTTCGCCAACCCCATGCCTTAGCTGCGCTCGTGGTCGCCATCTTGATGGGCCAGCTAAGCGGCTGCGCAACCACGTCGGCGCAAACGTCGCCTACGGAATACGCTGCAACCATGCCAGACGCCCAGGGCAATAGTGAAGAAACAGCACAACCTCAGCATGTTGAAACGGAAGTTATCGACGAGCGTTACGCCGATGTGTGGGAAAAATCCAACACGCCCGCACCATTGATGTACATGACGATGCCGAAGTCCGCAAACAGCGTAACTTTTTCGATGATAAGCAAAAGTTTATGACTCAGGTGACCCAGCGCGCCGAGCCATTTTTATACTATATTGTCAGCCAACTCGAAGCCCGCAATATGCCGCTCGAACTGGCACTCCTGCCGATTGTTGAGAGTGGTTATAACCCGCTCGCTCAGGCAAATGGCCCCGCCGGGCTCTGGCAAATGATCCCTGCGACGGGACGTAATTTTGGCCTAACCATCAACTCGGCCTACGATGGCCGTAAAGATGCACTGGCCTCGACCGATGCCGTGCTCGACTATTTACAGCACTTGCACGACACCTTAGGTAACGACTGGATCAACGCCGTTGCGGGTTATAACAGTGGCGAGCTAGTGATCAAAGCCGCTATCGATAGAAACAAAGCGAAAGGCAGACCCACGGATTTCTGGTCGCTGAATATTCCGGCTCGCCAAGTGCAAACCGTGCCTAAATGGCTCGCCTTTATTCAAATTATCCGCGCACCTAGCCATTACAATCTCAAGGTGATGCCGATTGCCAACCGCCCATTTTTAGAGCGTTTACCTGCTCCTAACGGCGTTGAACTCAGTCAAATCGCCAATGCTGCGGGACTCACTAAGGCGGAGTTTAAAACCTATAACCCTGGTTATCGCCAAAGCGTGATCCCAAGTAAGGGCAAATACCAAATCGCCCTGCCGATTGAAAACATCGGCCAATATCAAGAGAATCAGCACCAGCTGTCCGCGCAAAAACATTACGACAGCCAAAGTTATATTGTGAAATCCGGCGATAGCCTAGGCACAATTGCTGCGAAATTTGATATCTCAGTCAAAGAGTTAAAGCAGGCAAACAACCTCAGCTCCGATAGAATTAAAATCGGCCAAGAGTTAACCCTGTTAACGCCGATGACAAGCGAAGATAACGCCTCGAGCGAGACGCCAAAACAGAGCAAAGCTCAAACAACATCTCAATCGGCTAAGGCTAAAACCAGCAGTAAAACCGCTGACAAGCCCGCCGCGAAAGCCAGCACATACAAGGTAAAGTCCGGTGACTCGTTAGATAAAATCGCGCGCAAAAACAAAGTGAAGCTCGCGGATTTAATGAAGTGGAACCAGCTCAATGCCAAGAGCATTATTAAGCCAGGCCAAGAGCTAAAACTGTCGGAATAAAGACGGTCAAGACGAAAAAGCACTACCTAGGTAGTGCTTTTTTATTGCCCAATCTATTTAGCGATTAAAGCTTAACGAGGTTATAGCCAAAGCTGGTTGAAGCGTCCTTATTCAGCACCATAGTGACATTATCTTCGTTATTAAAATCCATCATCTCTGATGCATAAACCACTGTCTTAGTGCCATTTTCTACCGCAATCACCTTGATAGAATACTCACCTTTTGGCACCACTAACGACTGCGGCGCCGTAGGGTTAACCGCACTGATCTTATAGGCAGCGGTTTCAATGGTGTCGTTCGCCTTTAAGAAGTACAGCGTAAGGTTACTCTTGTCCGCAAAACTGACGATATCAAACTTGAAGCTGTAGGGACTCGGCGTTTGCGTTTGCTTCATCTCCATCGCCTTCACTTGGCTACCTTCTTCGGTGGCTTGTTCGTAGATGAAGATGGTTTTGATCTCGTCCTGATTAAGGGTAATCAGCACATTATCGAGCAGTTTAGCTTGGCTAGTATGGTCAAACACGCTCACTCCAAAATCATTAAACTCAGCGCCTTGATAAGCCGTCACGCCAAAGGGAGCCACATTGCTAAATAGGGCTTCTTGCTTGTTGCTCACGACTTTGACATCGACATTATGTTCAGCCAAGCCATTGAATACCCTAAAATCGACACTGCTTTCGAGGGCAACGTGGTTACGCACATTGGTGGTCGAATCCACACTATCTAAGCTGATTTTGGCATCCGAAGCGCCAAAACTTTCCCGTAAAATCAACTTATAGGGCACCTTAGTCTTAAAGTTAATGCTTGCCGTGGTGTAGCTCACGTTGGTCGTTCCCGCAGGGGCGAGGTAAACCTTGTAATCCCCAGTGTCCAAAATCTGCGGTGTCGAAACTTCACCGTAAGCGACACTGCCTAGCATCACAGCATCGGCAAAGCTTTGATCGGCTTTGGCAATATAGGCATCGTAGGCGGGCGCATCCATCGCCGTATGGGCGATCAATAATTGCATTTTGCTCTTGTCCGCTTCGGCATTTTGCTTATCTAACTCAGTGCGGGAGTAATTGATATTCAGCAGCGATGGCGAGGCAAAATCCCCATGTAAGACGAAGAAGTGGTCAGTTGCGGTTTTTAAATCGATATCCTCTTTATAGAGCGAGATATCTTTGTTCGACGCATCTTTACCCATTACCTCGACGGCACTCACACCGGGTGTCGACGTGAACCTTGGCATGGCATCGGCGTAATTCACACTCTCGTAGGTTTTATCGCCAATCTTCAGTGCAGTTGCCGTGCTCCCCACAGAGGCATTGTAAAATTGCACATAGGTATCGGTCTTCGAGGTATCCTCGTCTTTGTTGTTATCGGAGCCACCACAAGCGGTCACGCCCAAACAGGCGAAGGTTAAAACCGCGAATCCTTTTAGTTTATTGTTGAGCATCGTATCCCTCATTAGCAGACAAAAAATTCAGTTCAGTCTACGCAGTTATACAATGACAACAACGGCAATTGCCACTTAAAACTCAAACAAATATTTCACAAACTCAAACACTTAACAAACATTTCAGCAACAAGGCCAAAGTTGATACAAATCACATTTTTAGCAGGATTTTTTGATACAAATTGCCCCTATCGCCACTGCAGCTCACCTCCATCGCATCGGCTGGCGAGAGTCGCATTTAGGCGAAAATTCCCAAAAGAAGTTGTCCTACACCTCGCATTGATCATCGACATGTTAATTACACAAATCGATATTGCAGATGCTAAAACCGACTCAATAAAAAAGCCCCCGTGATACTGAGATGACGGGGGCTGATTAGTTTAAGAAGCGACTTAGATTCGATAACCACAAGATGCCGCAGTTTAGCGCCTAAAAGTCTTTAGGCTTTATGGCGCCAAACCTTGGCTCATTACTGCGCCGTAGCGGGTGCAGGTAAGGTTTCGATGGTTAAACGCTTATCATCCTTGAGATATTTCAGCGCCAACTGGCTTAGCTCCGCAGGCGTAATTTGTTGCACCAGCGCCAATCGTTGATTAAAGGCGCTAAAACGCTCCGGTTGGCTTTGAGCGGTTGAGGCTAAATCGAGCCAAAAGTTATTGCTTTGCGGCGCCATCTGCATCCACTCCAACACAGGTTGGCGGGCGCGATTGAGTAAATCTTCACTGATCCCCGCTGGCGCTTGGACTTGCTTCACCGCGGCAGCGTAATACTGAGCCACCTCAGGCAACATGCTCTTAGTTGTGACGCTAAATAAGCCAAGATAGCCATAACCCGTTGGATTTAAATCATTATATGAGAATGCCGAAGGAGAATAACTCGCGCCGGCTTTTTCACGCACATTTTCGGTGAGTAGGATGTTTAGTACCTGCTCGAGCAAACCCAAACCCACCTGCTCACGGGGATTACTCATATCCGTGGTCGGCCACACCTGCGCCAGCGCCGCCATATCGACCTGACCATAATGCATCAGGCTCATGTGTGCGGGCACTTTGGGAAACACGGGCACAATCGTCTGCCCCTTAGGGATAGGCTGACGGGCAATGGCCCCTAAGGTTTGCGCCACTTCGGCAATCGCTTTGTCTTCATTCACATCACCCACAATTGCCAGTTCAATCGCCCCCTGCTGAACGGCAGAATGGAAGCTAGGCGCGAGCTCAGCAAACTGACGCTTGAGGATTTCCTCTGGATTACCATAGCCATAGCGTTTATCACCATTATGGGCAATACGGGCAAACTGGTTCGAAAACTCCAGTTGCGGATTGCTATGAATACTCTGTTGCTCGGCAATCACTTGCTCACGGAATAACTGCTCTGCTTGCTTATCCATACCGGGATCGACTAAGTATGCCGTCAGCACGCCTAATTGAGTGCGAAGCTCGGCAGCATTGCTGCTGATCTCGCCACCAAAACTCTGCTCACGCAGACTCAAACTCACCGAGATATCTTGGCCAGCAAAAATATCGCGCATGCTGTCCCAGTCATGTAAGCCTAAGCCGCCCTGCACAAAGGCGCTGTTAAACAGATAGGACAAGCCGTCTAACTCGGGGAATGGCACCTCGCCAAAGCCGATGTTTAAGCTCACTAACGCCACGCCCTGATTAAAATCCGTTGGCTTGATATTAAGGCGTACACCATTGGCAAACTGTATCTTACGGATCCCAGTTATGGCATCACGCTGATCGGCAACGATCTGCCCCGGCTCACCAAATTGACTATAAGCAAACTCGGCAATGGCTTTGGTTTCAGGCGCTTTTACCGCTTGCTTTTGGCTCGCGTTGTAGGCGGCTAATAGCTGTTTTTCAACATCATCTATGGGCTTATTACTGGTTAAATACAAATAAGGCGTGCCATTCCAAGTCTGTTTAAACAACTGCTGCAGTTTTTGCGGCGTGATACTCGGCATCAGTGTCTCAAACAATGCCAATTGCCACTCAGGCTCGACGGGCACCCGCTTGCTCGCTACGGCATTCACTAGGCTTTCGGCAATGTTCACGCTGTGAATAGTGTTGCTACCAGCGGCATTGAGCTGATACCCCTTATGCATTCGTTTAAGTTGTTGGTCGATTTCCTGTTGGCTAAAGCCAAATTCAAGCACCTGACGCAGGGTTTGCTCCAATAGCGCAATACCCTGTTGCCAGTTGTTTTCCTGCGTGCCCAGCGTCATTTGAGTGCCGTAGGCAATATCATACTCGGGACCAATTTGCAGATTAACGCCGTACAGGCCTTGACTGTGGAGTAATTGCGATTCTAGGCGGCGGTATAAAATGCCATGGGCAAGCTCTAATAAAATCTCCTGCTCACGCTGGGCAATGGTATCGGCTTTAGACTGTTGAGGCTTTAACAGCCCTAGAGAAACCGAGGTTTGCAGACTTGGATCGAAGAAGGCGCTCGCCTCCACCTTAGACTTGGTTTGCACCACACCGATAGATTGCACCTTTACCCCTGCGGCCTGCGGCGCAGCTTGCCAGTCGGTAAATTGCTGTTTGATCTTTTGCTCGATACGGCCGACATCAATATCGCCCACCACAATTAAGGTGGTGCGGGACGGCGTGTAAAAACGTTGATAGAGGGATAATAACTTTTCACGGTTCGCATTTTTAATGCTCGTCGCCTCCCCCACGGGGAAGCGCTGCGACAGCACTGTTTGCGGCATTAAAAAGGCTAACTGGTGGCGATAGTTTTCTAAATCGGCGCTGCTACGCTCACGCAGTTCAGACAAGACCACCGCCTTTTCACGCTCGATAAGCGCGGGATCAAGCAGCAGATTACCAGCGATTTCGCGCATTAAAAACAAAGCGGTATCGACTTTATCTTGGCTATTGCTCGGTAAATTAAACTGATAAACCGTCTGCTGAAATTCAGTCACCGCATTGGTATCGGCCCCAAAACTTAAACCTAAACGCTGTAGTGTCGGGATCATCTCCCCCGCCGCGAGCCCGGTAGAGCCATTAAATGCCATATGCTCTAAAAAATGCACCAGACCTTGCTCGGCATCCGTTTCCATCACAGATCCCACATCGACCCGCATACGGACGATAACGGCCTGTTCGGGAGTTTTATTGTTCACTAACAGGTAGTGCAACCCATTAGTCAGGGTGCCTGTGTGCACCCGTTGACTTAAGGGTAAATCGGCCGACTCTGGCCACAAAGGCGCTTCAACCGCTCTTAAGGGCAAGGCCACGCTGATAAATAGCAGCCATAGCCACAGGTGTTTAAACTGGATTCGCTTGAAATGATTCATAAAAATTCATTTTCTCCCCCAAATTGGGTTCATTAACCGGAGAAAATGCTAACCTCAGTACTGATAAATTGACTTTTTACTATAGCCGCTAAAAGGCTTTAAGTCACAAAATCAATACCTTACACCGTACCAAAAGCAATTATCACCTTGATATTTAGCACAATATCTTTAGAAATTATTTCACCAAAATCTCGAACCAAATGCCTAGTCCAGCGGCACACACTCTACGCCCCGAAGCGGCTGACACAGATCGCGAATAGTTTGATTCACTATGATATAAGCCAGTTTTTCCTGTAGCGAAAATATCGACGCTCCCCCACCTTGCTGGCATCAATCACTAAAGTCTGGATTTGGAGTGACTGACATTCACCATAGCGGCGATAACTGACTTGCGAGCGATTCATATCGATACAGGCGAAACGTTTAAGCACCTTCATCGCATAAAATTGATGATTGATATCTCCGCTGTTATCACGAATTTCAGCAGGGATAAATTGGACTTCTTTGTCGCTAACTGCACGAAATTACTCGACAAATAATGAGCTGACAAGGGGAAGGCCTATGGTGGGCAAAATGTCGTACTGGGTAATCGCCTCATCAAGCACGCCCACCTCATAGTAAAGGGGCGTTACACCATTCAAAGGCTTAGTAAAGCTATCAATATAGGGCTGCTCATTCTGCTCCGAATACACAAAATAAACATCCCTGTGATAGAAAGCATCCAACTCAAAAAATGGTTCCATCTCTACATCCTGTAAATGGTTTGAAAGCAACTCAACGTTTTGCTATCGATGGAAAAATTGCAATTAAAACAAAGCCCCGTAAACGGGGCCTTGTGTTTGAATCTTAGCACTATGCTAGATAATCAAGCTTAGAACGGGATATCGTCGTCCCAACCATCATCCAAATCTGGGGTAAAGTTTTGTTGTGGCTGTGGCGCTGGACGTTGTGCAGGTGCCGCTGGAGCTTGATATGCTGGTGCAGCAGGCTTAGGCGCATAACCACCTTGCTGTGGCTGAGCATGGGATTGCTGTTGCTGGCCATAGCTTTGCTGAGCAGGCTGCTGATTGTAGCCAGATTGTGGCTGCTGTGCAGGTGCTTGGTAACTTTGCTGTGCTGGCGCGTATTGGTTTTGCGCTGGCGCTGTTTGAGCCGGTGCCGCTTGGTAACCCGCGTTTTGTTGCATGCCACCCATAGGTGCACCTTGGCCTTGACCTTGACTTTGGCCTTGATTGCGACCACCTAACATTTGCATGCTACCGCTTTGGTCGATAACCACTTCAGTGCTGTAACGATCTTGACCACTTTGGTCTTTCCACTTACGCGTCTGCAGTTTACCTTCGAGGTAAACCTGTGAACCTTTACGCAGGTACTCACCCGTAATTTCAGCCAACTTGCCAAACAGAACCACACGGTGCCATTCAGTACGCTCTTGCTGTTGACCTTGTTGGTCTTTCCACGATTCGCTGGTCGCTACTGTGATGTTAGCGACTGCGTTACCGTTTGGCATGTAACGTACTTCTGGATCTTGTCCCAAATTGCCAACCAAAATTACCTTGTTAACACCACGACTGGCCATTGAAATCTCCTGCGATTCTTTAAATAATCTATTAATTCAGTATGTTGTTTATAATTGTTGCCGCAAGGGAAAATCCGCTTCCCTAAAACTCGCGGCAATAAAACATATTATTGAGCAGAGCCTAACACAGCTCGGGCTTCTCTTAAATCGAAATGCTCATCAACCTTTAAGTAGGCCACTTTTTCGTCTAGCACCACAATCGCTTCGACCACACCCATCAATTGTGACAGCTGCGACGCCATATCCCGCGCTTGGGCCTTATCTTTCACGGCGGCTTCTAAGGTGTAACTCTTAAGCAGCACAGGATTTTTCATCCCTAGGGTCAATAATAACCAAACGCCCATCAATACCAGCGCGACGATAAACACGCCCACGGCGCCAACTAATTGGAACGCACCACCGCCGAGCATACCGCCACAGAAGGCGCCTAAGAATTGGCTAGTTGAATAAACCCCCATGGCCGAGCCTTTTTCACCCACGGGGCAGAATTTCGCAATCAAACTCGGCAGCGACGCTTCAAGGTAGTTAAAGCCGGTAAAAAACAGCAATACCGCTACGCTCAATACCCAGAGGTTGTTCGAAAACATCGCCATGGCCGCAAGGGCAAACATCATGATCACTAAAGCAATTTGAAACATCGCCTTGGTATTCTTACGCTTCACCCCGATAATGATTAACGGCACCATCAAGAAGAATGCGCCCACAAACGCGGGGAAATACAGCATCCAATGTTTTTCTTTCACCAGACCCGCATCGACTAAATCGAGTGGCAAGGCAACAAACACCGCGGTTAACACTAAGTGCAGAATAAAAATACCCGCATCGAGCCTAAACAGCTGCGGATCGGTCAACATACGCTTGAGCTTGGCGGGCGCGGCTAAGGTATCGCCCTTAGGTGCATGGGAAATCGGATTTGGCACTAATAACTGCACAATCAACATGCCAAGTACCGCAAGGCCAGCGGTTAGCAGGAATAAACCCGATAAGCCTAAATGCTGCGCCACAATTGGGCCCACGAGCAACGACAGGGCAAAGGAGCCGCCGATACACATGCCGATAATGGCCATCACCTTAGTGCGCTGCTCATCTCGGGTTAAGTCCGCCGCTAAGGCCAACACGGCGGCGGCAATCGCCCCCATCCCTTGCACAGCGCGGCCAAATACCACGCCGTAAATCGTATCGGCATTGGCGGCAATTAAGCTGCCGATGGCGAACAATACCAGGCCTGCGAGGATGACAGGTTTGCGACCATACTTGTCGGATAAAATCCCCATCGGGATCTGCAAAACGGCCTGAGTCAAGCCATAGGCACCAATGGCAATCCCCACCCAAAGGGGAGAAAAACCTTCTAAATGCTGACCATAGAGTGCAAAGACGGGCATGATCATAAACAAGCCCATCATACGTAAACCAAATACGCTGGCTAAAGAAAACGCGACTTTTTTCTCGGTTCCTGAAAGTCCGTTGTTACCCATGATTTTGCCCTGGATTGAAGTCTTTTAGGGGGCGCATGTTAACACACCCAAAAGCGTTTGCTCAAAAGGAAAAACCGCCCACGCCAAGAGTGTAAAACAGCGGGTTTTGCCCCACACCAATGCTGATGCTCGCGCGTTAGCGTACGCTTAGGCCTTTATTTTTAAGGCTTATCTAAAAGCCCATTGGCTACAAATAGTTAACTCGATGCTTACAGAAGTTGGATAAGTTCAAAGCCGATAGACGGATTAATCTTCGTTAATCCGCTAACTGTATCACCTTTATCAGCAATACCAGCCCCACAACCGCGCCCATTGGGCGTGTCAGCAAGATCACAGAATCGACTAAACTCGGCCGCCGAACTGTGCGATACTTAGGCTCATTTTTTTAAGCATAAGACTTGAGCGATAGATGGATAAGATTGAAATACGCGGCGCACGGACCCACAATCTCAAAAATATCAACCTGACTATCCCAAGGGATAAGTTAATCGTTATCACAGGGTTATCGGGTTCAGGCAAATCTTCCCTAGCATTTGATACCTTATATGCCGAAGGCCAACGACGTTACGTTGAGTCTCTTTCTGCCTATGCCCGCCAATTCTTAAGCTTGATGGAAAAGCCCGATGTCGACCATATCGAAGGCTTGAGCCCGGCGATTTCCATCGAACAAAAATCGACATCCCATAACCCGCGTTCCACCGTCGGGACTATTACCGAAATTTACGACTATCTGCGTCTGTTGTTTGCCCGTGTGGGCGAACCGCGCTGCCCGACACACGGCCAACCACTTGCTGCGCAAACCGTGAGTCAGATGGTCGATAAAGTGTTAGAAATGCCCGAAGACAGCCGCTTGATGCTGCTGGCGCCCGTGGTCAACGGTCGTAAGGGTGAGCACGTAAAATTACTCGAAGGCTTATCGGCGCAGGGCTATATCCGCGCCCGTATCGACGGTGAAGTCTGCGACTTAACCGACCCACCAGCACTCGATTTACACGTTAAGCACACCATCGAAGTGGTGGTCGACCGCTTTAAAGTCCGCAGCGATATTCAGCAGCGTCTCGCCGAATCCTTTGAAACTGCGCTCGAACTCTCCGGCGGAATTGCCGTGGTCGCCAGCATGGATGAAGGCAGCACAGAAGAATTAATCTTCTCTGCAAATTTTGCCTGTCCGCACTGTGGTTATTCGATGGCCGAGCTTGAGCCCCGGATCTTCTCCTTTAACAACCCAGCTGGCGCTTGCCCAACCTGTGATGGTTTAGGGGTACAACAATTTTTCGACCCAGACAGAGTGATCACTAATCCTGAGTTATCCCTTGCGGGCGGCGCGATTCGTGGTTGGGATAGACGTAACTTTTATTATTTTCAGATGCTGAGTTCGCTCGCCGACCACTATAAGTTCGATGTCGAAGTTCCCTTCGAACAGCTGTCGGATAAGGTGAGAAAAATCGTCCTCTACGGCTCAGGCAAAGACAGTATCGCCTTCAAATACATCAACGACCGTGGCGATGTGGTGGTGCGTAATCACCCCTTCGAAGGCATCTTAAATAATATGGATCGGCGCTACCGCGAGACCGAAAGCAACGCGGTGCGCGAAGAATTAGCCAAGTTTATCAATACTCAAGCCTGCCAAAGCTGTGGCGGCTCGCGCCTACGTGAAGAAGCCCGTAACGTGTTTATTGGCGATCTTAACCTGCCCAAACTCACTGTTTGGTCGATAGGTGAAGCCCTCGAATACTTCGACAAACTCGAGTTCAGCGGCCAAAAGGCACAGATCGCCGAGAAGGTATTGAAGGAAGTACGCGATCGCTTAGGCTTCCTCGTTAATGTCGGCCTCAACTATTTAAGTCTATCGCGTTCGGCCGAAACGCTTTCAGGCGGTGAAGCGCAGCGTATTCGTCTCGCCAGCCAAATCGGCGCAGGACTTGTCGGTGTGATGTATGTGCTCGACGAGCCATCTATTGGCTTGCATCAACGGGATAACGAACGGTTATTGCAGACCTTAATCCACCTGCGGGATTTAGGTAATACAGTGATTGTGGTGGAGCATGATGAAGATGCGATTCGTATTGCGGATCATATTATCGATATCGGCCCCGGCGCTGGTGTACACGGCGGCGAAGTGATTTGCGACGGTCCAATTGAGAAAATTGTCGCCTGCGACGAGTCTGTCACTGGCCAATATATTTCGGGCAAACGCAATATCCATATCAGCACCCCACGTACACCTTACGACCCAAAACAAGTGATTGAGCTTTATGGCGCCCGCGGCAATAACCTGCGCAATGTGGATTTAACCATCCCAGTGGGATTATTCACCTGCGTGACCGGGGTATCGGGTTCGGGTAAATCGACGCTGATTAACGACACCTTTTTTAGAATTGCCCATAAGCAACTCAACGGTGCCACAGTCGATGAGCCTGCGCCATACGATCGCATCGTCGGCATGGAGCAATGCGATAAAGTGGTCGATATCGACCAAAGCCCGATTGGCCGCACACCGCGCTCTAACCCCGCCACTTATACTGGCATCTTTACGCCTATTCGGGAGATTTTTGCCGCGACGCAGGAATCCCGTACCCGCGGTTATCAGGTGGGCCGTTTCTCCTTTAACGTGAAAGGCGGTCGCTGTGAGGCCTGCCAAGGCGATGGCTTAATTAAGGTCGAAATGCACTTCCTGCCCGATGTGTATGTGCCCTGCGATGCCTGTAAGGGGAAACGCTATAACCGCGAAACCTTAGAGGTGCGCTATAAAGGTAAGAACATCCACGAAGTGCTGCAAATGACAGTGGAAGATGCGCGGGAGTTTTTCGATGCCGTGCCAGCCATTGCCCGTAAACTGCAAACCCTGATGGATGTAGGTTTGTCCTACGTGCGTTTAGGCCAAAGCGCGACCACGCTGTCGGGCGGTGAAGCCCAAAGGGTGAAACTTGCGAAGGAACTCTCTAAGCGCGATACGGGTAAGACCTTGTATATTCTGGATGAACCGACAACTGGCTTGCACTTTGCCGATATCCAATTGCTGCTCGATGTACTGCATCGCCTCAAATCCCACGGCAATACTATTGTGGTGATTGAGCATAATCTGGATGTGATTAAAACCGCAGACTGGATTATCGACTTAGGCCCAGAAGGCGGCGGAGGCGGCGGTACTATCCTAGCAACCGGTACGCCAGAAGATGTGGCGCAGCATCCAACGTCCCATACCGCGCGCTTCTTAAAGCCGCTGCTGGAGCGGGATGCTAAACTAGCCAAGCAGTCATAATATTAAGTGTCAGCAGTGCCTTGGTATCTCCAAGGCGCTGTAATTACACCCTATCGTGGTATAAAACATCTCAGGCAAGCCATTCGCCGTTATCAATCGAGGAGAACATGTTGCCAACGCATCGCCCGAGTTTGACGAGCTTAAGTCGCGCCAATCTATTACTCATCACCTGTCTAGGGCTAACGCTTGTGGCATTGGTTATTGCCGCTGTCGATCCGCTTATCGGTCAACCCACACGTTTACAGGTGACAGTGTTGGATAGCTCAGCCAATAGCAGCCTGCTCGCCTTACCCGATGGTAGGATCACTACGCTTGCCCAAGGCGGACTCACCAAAAACACCCAAGTCACTATTTGCTCACGCACCCATTTAGTCTCTGGCTTGGAGCACTTTAATTTAAGCCGTCATCAAGAGGCGACACTCTCCCCGAGATCCGCGTCTTAGACTAATTCAGCATTACGGCCAATGCAGCCAGGCTAAATCCCTGTTAGGCTTAGGATTGATCATCCTATTGCCAACCTTAAGGATAGCCATGGGCAATCTGGCGCACCCACTCATAGCAATCACTCGCCCCCAGTCTCATCGCATAGGCTTGAGCATATTGCGCTTGTGTATCCTGAGCTTGTGTTTGGGCCTTACGGCCTGTGCCAATCAACCCGCCGAATACACTTGCTCACCTGAGGCGATTCGATTGAATTGGGCCGTGCCCGCAGATCTTAAGCAAACAGTAGCAACACTCAGCGCCGCAGAATTAATGGGGCGTAAAACCCAAACGGAAGGTGCCGCCAAGACTCGCAACTATCTGCACAGCCAGTATCAACAACTTGGGCTTACTCCTTGGGCAGAGACTTTCGAGGTGCCCTTCGAATATGCCACGCTTTTTAGCCAAGAGACGGGAAGCAATATGGTGGCGTTAGTTCCCGCACACCAGCCCACCAATCGATGGCGCATTGTGGTGGCTCACTACGATCATCTCGGCATGAGTGGCAGCAAGATTTACCACGGCGCCGATGATAACGCCTCAGGTGTTGCCGCCCTGTTGGCTCTCGCCGCCCACTGGCAAGCGCAGCTAAGCGCCGTCCCCGATTCGCTGCCCAATATTAACTTAATGTTTGTCGCCACCGATGCGGAAGAGCCGGGGCTGTATGGCAGTACGGCACTCGTCGAACAACTCAAGCAGCGCATGCCCGAGGCGCAATTTGAACTGATGCTTAATCTCGATATGATTGGCCACCCGAGTCGCCCCTATGCCATTTACCTCGAGGGGAGCCGCAACTTTTATCAGTTTCCACAATTTAGGACCATGCTAAACGCGAATAATCGCCTCTGCATTAAGTTGAGTCATCCCAAACCCGTGGGACGAAGCATCCAGAGCACTGATTGGCTCAGGGCCTCGGATCATTATCCTTTCCATAAAGCTAAGATCCCTTGGCTCTACTTTGGCGTTCCCACTCATCCGCAGTACCATACCCCCGAAGATACCCCCGACACTTTGGACTATGTGTTTCTCGCGGCGGTGACAGAATCCGCCTTCGAAATCCTACGACTCAATGGCGACTTTTTGAAAAATTAATCGAAGTGGCGCGTTTCTTGCTCAGTTTTTGCAAAAAATATACGCAAAACCCTGTATTTATCCTCAGTCAGATTGGTAAAGTGGCACACATGCTGCTATAATCTGGCGTTTTCGGTGCGGGAAGTCGACACGGGGTTGATTTTCTGTCTGTGAAACTTAAGCGCCAATCCGGGCGCATCCACAAGGCTACAACCCATGTCATCCAGTGAAAAAACTTTCCGCGAACTCGGCCTGTCCGAGCCTTTGTTGCGTGCTCTTGACGAGCTAGGTTACGAAAAACCTACGCCAATTCAAGCAGCTAGTATCGACCCATTAATGGCTGGTAAAGATATTTTAGGCCAGGCACAAACCGGTACAGGTAAAACTGGCGCCTTCGCCCTGCCCCTGCTCAACAAAGTGACCAGCCAAGCTGTTCCACAAATCTTAGTATTAGCGCCAACCCGCGAATTAGCGGTGCAAGTAGCAGAAGCTTTCAGCAGCTACGCGAAATTTATGAAAGGTTTCCATGTACTGCCAATCTATGGCGGTCAGAGCATGCATCAGCAATTAAACGCCCTGAAGCGTGGCCCACAGGTTATCGTGGGTACCCCTGGCCGTGTAATGGACCATATGCGCCGTGGCACCTTAAAGCTGGAAACCCTGCAAGCGCTGGTACTCGACGAAGCCGACGAAATGTTAAAAATGGGCTTTATCGACGATATCGAATGGATTCTGGAACACACACCAGAGCAGCGCCAACTGGCACTGTTCTCGGCCACTATGCCAGAACAAATCAAGCGTGTTGCTAACAAGCACTTAAAAGATGCGACTAACATCAGCATCGCTGCGAGCCACACCACAGTTGACTCTATCGAGCAACGTTTCGTGCAAGTGTCTCAGCACAACAAGTTAGAAGCCTTAGTACGCGTATTAGAAGTTGAAAATACCGAAGGTATCATCATCTTCGTTCGTACCCGTAACTCATGCGTTGAATTAGCAGAAAAACTCGAAGCCCGCGGCTACGCTTCATCACCACTGCACGGTGATATGAACCAGCAAGCCCGTGAGCGCGCCGTTGAGCAGCTGAAAAGCGGCAAGCTAGACATTCTGATCGCGACCGACGTTGCGGCCCGTGGTCTGGACGTTGAGCGTATCGGCCACGTAGTGAACTACGATATCCCTTACGATACTGAAGCTTACGTACACCGTATCGGTCGTACTGGCCGTGCTGGCCGTACGGGTATGGCGATTCTGTTCGTTACCAGCCGTGAAATGCGTATGCTGCGCACCATCGAGCGCGCAACCAACAGCCGTATTTCACCAATGAAAGTACCAAGCCCAGAGACGGTTGCAGAACGTCGTCTGTCTCGCTTAGGTGAGCAGTTAGCGCAAACCATGACGCAAGATCTGGACTTTATGCGCGAAGCAGTTGCCCAGTTATGCCAACAGTTGGAAGTGGATACCGATCTGCTGGCCGCAGCCCTGCTGCACCAAGTTCAGCAAGAACGCCCACTGCAATTACCTGCGATTCAAGAGCGTACCCGCGATGAACGCAATGAGCGCAGCGAACGTGGTGCTGAACGTGGCGAGCGCGGTGAACGTCGCAGCCGTGAGTCACGCCCACTGCCAGCCAGCCTTGGCAGCGCCGAAGCGTTAAAAGACAACCCAGATCTGAAGATGTGCCGTTATGTTATCGACGTAGGTCGTGACAATGGCGTGGGTGTGGGCAACATCGTTGGCGCTATTGCAAACGAAGCTAACATCGACAGCCGTTACATCGGTGCCATCCAATTATACGATGCAGTGACTACCGTTGACCTGCCAGACGGCATGCCAAAAGAAGTGCTGCAGCACCTGAAGAAAGTGCGCGTATGTGGCAAGCCACTGAACATCCGTGAAGCAGGCGATCAGGTATTCGTAGATTCAGGCCGTGGCGCACGTAGCGACCGTCGTCCACGTGGTGACCGTCCAATGGGCGAGCGTAAACCACGTTCAGCCTCTGGCGACAAGCCATTTGCTGATCGCAAACCACGCTCTGATAAGCCAGCAGGCGAGCGTAGACCACGTAAACCACGCGAAGAGTAATCGCCAAACCTAAGTCGTTAGGTTAAGCAGATTTAAACAAACGCATTAAAAAAGGAGCCTCGGCTCCTTTTTTGTTGTCTATCATTTTTCCGAATTAACTTGCACTTAAGCCAATAGGTCTATTAGTGTCGCCTTAGTCTTTGGCAACACAATTAATGTATTTCGATGAAAAAAGCCATTACCGCTGGCCTGTTATCCGCTTTTGTCGCCCCCGGCAGCGGCCACTTTTACCTTAAACATAAACGTTCGGCGCTGGTGTTTTTCAGCTTAGCTGTTATCAGCCTGATGCTGCTCCTCATGCAAATCTATCAAGTGGCACAAGTGATCGCCTTAGAGATCCAAAATGGCACCTTACCCCTAGATGTCGGCGTGATATCCGCCGAAATCACTCAGCAAACCCAAACCACCATGGCCAATGCCAATGAACTGCTCTATGGCTTTTTGCTCTGCTGGTTAGTGGCATTGCTCGACAGTATTCGGCTGGGGCTTAAGCAAGATAAACAAGATGCCTTAACCACGAGTACAACTGGGCAGTAGATTTAGACTTTAATGGGCTTGCAAACACAGTGGTTAGCAAGCCCATATTGCAACGATAACCTATTGCTTAACTCCATCGACTGACGCATTAACAGGCTCAGTTCGAGTATCCAAATAACCACTCAGGCGAGTTAATAGCAGCGCCGCAATCACCACTAGCGCACCAATCAATGGGGTTTGCATTAATCCCATCTGCTCGACAATGAGTCCGCCGCCCCAAGCACCTAAGGCAATTCCAATGTTGAAGGCGGCGATATTTAATCCCGACGCTACATCTACTGCGGTTGGAGCATAGGTTTCAGCCAGTTTGACAACATAGACCTGTAATCCAGGAACATTGCCAAAGGCGAAAGCGCCCCAAACGAGTATGGTTAACACAGCGGTAATAGGGTTTAACGCCGTAAAATGGAAGATAAACAACACCGCAGCTAAACCAGTAAAAATATAACTGAGGGCTTTGATTGGCCCCATGTTATCGGCCATCTTACCGCCCCAGATGTTACCTATGGCAACCGAGACACCATACACCAACATGATCATCCCTATCGCACTCGCATCGAAGCCACTGATCTGCTGTAAAATCGGCGCGAGAAAGGTAAAGGCGACAAAAGTACCGCCATACCCAATTGCAGTAATGGCAAATACCAGCAGTAATCTTGGCTCAGTCAACACTTTAGCTTGGGTCAGTAAACTGGCAGCACGGGTCTGCTTAAGGTTGTTCGGCACTAAGAATGCACTGCCTATCAAGGCGATAAGACCAAGCAGAGCAACGGCTAAAAATGTCGATTGCCAACCAAAACTCTGGCCGATATAAGTCCCTAGGGGCACTCCTGTTACCAGTGCGACGGTCAGTCCTGTAAACATAATCGCAATGGCACTGGCCGCTTTTTCCTTTGGTACCAGTCCAGTTGCAATGGTTGAGCCAATCGAAAAGAACACCCCATGGGCTAAACCAGTGATCACCCGCGCTGCAATCAGAGTTTCATAACTCGGGGCTTGCCACGCGAGCACATTCCCCGCGACGAATAGCGTCATTACCGCTAATAACACATGTTTACGATTCCAATGCCCCGTTAACGCCGTTAATACTGGGGCGCCAACGGCTACCCCAAGGGCATAGAGGCTGACTAATAATCCCGCCGAGGGGAGAGAAACCTGTAAGTCCTGCGCCATAGTGGGAATTAATCCCACGATGACAAACTCAGTTGTTCCAATAGCAAAGGCGCTTAGCGTCAATGCGAGTAAAGCTAAAGGCATGATGGCGTCCATCCTGTATTAAACGAGCGACAAGCTCGATAAGGGCTAATAGAGCTGAAGTTAAACCTGTTCACATAACTTCAGATGGCGCTATCTTGACGATAAAGTTTATTGTCAAAAAGAGTGATTTTTACAAATGATTTTTGCTATAAACGTAACTAATTACCTCGTTGGAGACTGACATGCTGACTCGCTCAGATGACTTACAGATACTACTCACAGTGGTCGATAGTGGCGGATTTTCCGCAGCGGCCGAAGCGCTCGATATTCAAGTTGCTAGGGTTTCAAGAGCTGTGACCAAACTTGAGAGTCAGTTGCAAATCACCCTGCTCAACCGCACGACTCGACGAGTCGAATTAACCAATGAGGGACGCCTGTTTGTCGATGCAGTTAGGCTTGGGCTGCAAACCATACAGTTAGCGGAAGAAGAACTTATGAGTCGAGGGGAGCAACCTAAGGGTAAGCTTAGAGTCGATGCTGCCAGCCCTTTTGTGCTACACCAGATAGTCCCCTTAGTGCATGAGTTTAAACAGCTTTACCCCGAGATAGAGCTAGAACTGACCTCGAACGAAGGCTTTGTCGACTTGATTGAAAAGCGCACCGATGTGGCGATTCGTATAGGAAAACTCACCGACTCAACCCTGCACGCTAGACCCTTAGGTAAGAGTAAACTGCATATTGTGGCCTCTAAGGAATACCTCGCCAAACGCGGTTTACCTAAAAGCGTCAGCGAGCTAAACCACCACAGTCTTATCGGTTTTACGGGCGCTAAGGTCTTGAATCATTGGCCACTCAAAGGGCTGGAACCCATTGTTCCCACAATGCGGGCAAGCAATGGCGAAACCGTACGTCAATTAGCCCTCGCGGGTAACGGCATAGCCTGCCTGTCTGGCTTTATGGTCAGCGATGATATTGCCAACGGTCGTTTATTGCCTTTGCTTGAAAACGAGCGAGTCGTGAATATAGAGCGGGAACAAGTCAATGCCGTCTATTACAAGACCTCTACCGTTGCTCGGCGGATCTCCGCCTTTATTGATTTTATTCAACCTCGGCTAACCCTTTAAATTTAGAAGTGATTAGGGCGTTAAGTACCATAGATTGTTGCGGTAATAGCAAAAATCATTTGTGCTTTAGCCTCTTTATCAACAAAGCGTGATCGGTGACAGTTACCCCATCCACAGAATAAGGGGAAGAATATGACTCACACCAATGCGACAGCATTTAACCAAACGCCTCTGACAGCGATGCCGATACTGGGCACAGGAACATTCAGGCTTAAAGATAAAGCTGCGTTCGATGCAGTGTTGATGGCACTCGAAGAAGGTTCACGCCATATCGATACGGCACAAATTTATGGTAATGAATCGGCCGTCGGGGATGCGATTAACGCCTCAGGGATCCCACGCCAAGAACTGTTTATCACGACCAAAGTTTGGACTGAAAACCTGACGAAGGAACGCTTTGAGACTAGCGTTATCGACAGTCTAACGGCGCTGCAAACCGAGTATCTTGACCTGTTACTCATCCATTGGCCGTTAAACAGCGATGAGCCCAATATGGTCGAGTATCTTTCAGAACTCAAAGCGGTATTAGATAAAGGCCTAACCCGTCGGATTGGCGTATCAAACTTTACCAATGCACAACTCGCGCAAGCGATTGCCATCTTAGGCGAAGGTGTTATTTATACCAATCAAGTAGAAGTGCATCCCTATCTCATCAATCGCAAAGTGACGGATTTTTGTAAACAACACAATGTATTAGTAACGGGATACATGCCATTTGCCTATGGCGCAGTGTTGCAGGATGAAACCATTGTCAACTTAGCCATGGCGCATCGAGCCACTCCCGCACAAATTGTGTTGGCATGGCTGCGACAATTAGGTTTTGCCACCATTCCCTCCTCAACCCAAAGAGAGAATGTTCGCAGCAACCTTGCCGCAGCAAGGATTAGCTTAACGCCTGCAGAAATAGAGCAAATCAATCAACTGGATCGCAATCACAGGGTCGCAGATCCAGACTTTGCCCCCGATTGGGATTAGTCCGTCCGCGCTTGAGTTAGCCTTTAACTTCTAATGCCCAAGCGTCGATAAAGCTCTGATAATTAGCGATGAGTAAATCCGCCGCTTGGGCATAGTCGGGCACCTCTTCTGGGCAATAGAGGGCGCAGCGGCTACCGGCGTTTTGCGCGGTTTGCAGATCGAATAGATAGTCCCCCACATACAAGATATCCGCCGGACTCAACTGCCATTGCTCGCAAATCAAGTGGATACCCTGCGGATGTGGCTTTGGCTCGGCATCGTAACGGGTCAGCACTAGAGGGATATCAATACCGAGTTTTTCGATGGTAATTTTGGCCGCCTCGGGCATATTGCGGGTCAAAATCGCCAGAGGTAGTTGCCGTGTCTTTAAAAAGGCAATCAGCGCCTGCGCGCCTTCAATCCAGCTCGCCTGACGCGAACTTTCCAGCTCATAGTCATGGACAATTTCCAGCGCCTGCATCTTAGCCATTGTGGTCTCAAGGCTATGTATATGCTCGAGAATATCGGTCCCCGATCCAATACCTAATGCCGCCCTTAAGCCTTTAAAATCGGGGTTTGAATGGGCAAGCGTGCCGTCGAGATCAAAGATAACCCCGCGGATTTGTTCAAGTTGCATGTCGGTCAGGCGTGTTATCACTCGGGTACCTATTCAGTGGTCTGTGAAGCGGGTTGCAAACGTCGTGCGCGGCGCTGGCGATACATGGGCAGTAACTGCACCACCATCACTGACACAATAATCACACCTATGCCAAAGAGCGATAGCGCATCTAATTTATCGGCCTTAAATACATCAGGCCACCAACCTATACTGACCACTAACGCCGTGGCGCTAAAGCTAAATACCGGCGTTAACGCCAGCATGGCGCTCACCTGTGCCGTCGGCCAGTACTTCATCGATTGTCCGAAGCAGCCGTAGGCAATTAAGGTATTGGCGGCGCAAAACAGCGCCACTTGCCAGTCGAAGCTATCCATTTGTGCAAACTGGCTAAAATCGCTAAAGGGCGCCATCGCAAAGATCCCTAAGGCGTAGATGACTAAGAGTACGTTGGCGGGGGACAAACGGTTCAACAGTGACTTTTGCAGCAGCGCATAGGTAGTCCATGACAATGCGGAAAACTGCACTATCATCACCCCAAGCCAGATCTCATGGTTATCGGTGGCGGAAAAATCTAAATAGGGATGGAAAAACATCAACATCCCTAAAGCTAAGGTAGCAAAACAACTGAGCTGCACCGCATTCAAGCGTTCTTTAAAAAACAATACGCCGCCAAAGGCGAGGAAAAATGGCGAGGTTTGAAAATTAAGCTGCGCCGCTCCCGGAGCTAAATAATCGAGGGAATACACGAATGACACATAGTTAAGCATTAGAAACAGTCCAGCGAGGATAAGCCTGAGCCAAACCTTGGCATCGAGCGCCGCAAACTGTTTCAAGCTCCCGGCACTCCACTGCACCAAAATACTGACGAGGAGCGCCACTAAAAAACGGAACCAAGTCAACGTCACAGGATCGATAAAACTACCCGATAGCTTAAGCGCTATGGGTAACATGCCCCAAAACAATACGGCGACAGAAATAAACAACAATCCTAATTGAGCATGGTTAGTTGCCAAGGATCCAGAGTGGCTTTGATTCACGGAAAAGTCCCAGTAGTACCGCAGAAAGGAACGCCATTCTGGCACCGCGGCGCGCTAAGATCTAGCCTAAAAAGCGATTAACTTATCCTCCGGATTGGATAGTTAAGCTGACACTAAACCTATCTTAACTGGCGATAAATGCAGAGCATATCAAGCTAAGTTTTATCAAGCCTTTAGCAGCACAAAAAGGTATATTGAGCGCAATTTCTCTTTTAGCTCAAATTGGATTTACAGAGTCGAGTTATGCCTTATGCGCTCAGTGATTGCGACATAAACGACTCTGCACAAGTCCTTTAAATAAGTCCTTTTAAATAAGTTAGTTAGGATTAAACATGTCACAGACAGACGCTAAAACACAGCTTGAGTCCATTAAGGCTGCAGCACAAGAACTCGCCCAGCGACGCGCCAAAGGTGAAGCGGGCGCGCTGTTGCAAGAAGCGCTAAGACCGAAAGATTTCCCCTTGGCCTTTGCCATCCAGCAGACCATTGCGCAGCAGTTTAGCGCCCAAGACAACCCGATTGCGGGGTGGAAGTGCCTACTCCCAACCGCAGAAAAAACCGTGGTAGCGCCTATCTATCAACATGATGTGTATGTCGAAACCGCCGAGTGTCCACTTTATCCTTCGAGCAAAGGGCTTGCCCGTGTCGAACCCGAGCTCGCCTTTGAAATTGGCAGCGATTTACCACCACGAGCCACGCCTTATTCGGAAGCCGAAATCGACGCCGCCCTAGGTAAAACGCGCCTCGCTTTAGAACTGATCAAAAGTCGTTATCAAAACCCAAGCGAAGCCAACCACTTCGATGCTCTCGCCGATGGTTTAGTCAATCAAGGCTTGTGGTTAGGGCCAGAAATCTCAACCTCGGCTGAAACAGGCCATTTCGCCCTGAGTGTTGACGTTGCCGCTGGCGGACAGCAAGCAAGTGAGACGCTGCAAAAAGCCGCGGTTCATCCCAACGGTTTCCCTAAAGCAGGGCTTTATTGGTTGGTCAACTTCTTATCTGCCCAAGGGATTGGCTTAACCCGTGGACAGTATGTGATCACAGGCTCATATGCGGGGGTATTAGATCTGCCGCTCAATCAGCACTGCCAATTCTACTACGGCGAGTTAGGTCAATTTGGTTTACAGTTCGTAGCTAAATAAGTCACGCACTAAAGAGTACCAAGCCAATCGGCAAAGTCAGAAGGTAGGCAAATGCTTACCTTCCTAATCCCCTACTGACCAACAGAGGGAAAACAAGCTTGTATCAAGAGTGAAACATTTGTACTATCCGATGGAACTAAATATAAGGATATACAAGATGTTAGACGGAAAAATATTACCCTTAGCCAGTCTATTTGCTTTAGCCTTAAGTACTTCGTTACCCATAAATGCCTCGGAAAACACATTTTCCCAAGCCTACAGTGACTACCAAACCGCACTCAAACAAGGTGATAACGCCCAAATAGAAGTCAGTGCCAAAAGGGCCTTCGAACTAGGTGAAGCTCAATATGCTAAGGACAGTGTCGACTTAGCTAACCTCGCCATGAACTGGGCTGGTGCAATAGAGAAGCAAGTCGCCCCTTACCCATTTGCAGAAAATAATTTGCCAAAAACAGCGAAGGCGAATGAGTTATATCAACTCGCTCTCACAAATTATAAAGTTCATTATGGTAAAGAAGCGCTTGAGCTTATCGATCCCTTACTTGGTGCAGCACAAACCGCCGTCGAAGCCAAAGATGCGAAAAATGATTTGCTTGATGCAATCACAATTGCTGAAAAATCCGATAACAAGAAACTGATCGCCGATGTAAAAATGGCCGCTTTTAACCGCTTATCCAATACTGAGCTATACACAAGAAGCGTAAGAAGCTATGCCTTCGAGGCCTACGAAACTTACAAAGAAATCCTGCCCGAAAATGCCCTCGACAGAGTCAAAGCTACCTATGTCGTCGGTGCCGTTCAATATGCCGAAAAGCATGATGACAAGGCGATTCCGCTGCTTTTAGAAGTAGTGAAGCAGTTTGAAGCCCTTAACTACAGCCACCCTTATGCGTTAAGCGCCCATGCTTATCTAGTCGAACTTTATGAGCGCCAAGGAAAGCGTGACGAATCGACCGCCCACTGTATCGCCATCGGCAAGATGCGCCCTTGGGCCGACGCACAGGAACAGCAACCGCTGTTTCGCACTACGCCTAAATACCCTGCATCCTATGTCCAAAAACGTAAAAGCGGCTGGGTTCAACTTAAATTTACCGTTGATGAACATGGCTTTGTGAAAAATCCTGAAATCTTAGCCTCTAAGGGTGGCACTTTATTTGAAAAAGAAAGCATCGAAGCCTTAAATAAATGGCGTTACGCACCCAAATTTGAAAATGGTAAAGCCGTAGAAGCACAAAGTAGCGTACAACTGGATTACACCATCAATTAATAGCCCGCTATTTCACCTCATATCCCAGCCCATCGACTAATCCCGATGGGCTGTTTTTATCTTCTGAAGCAGAAACTGTTAGCTCGCGCTTTATCCGGCTTAAACAAGTCTCACAAATGCAAGCCGTCGCAGGCTGCGATAATAATTTCGCTAACTTATCGGCACTCAGCCCCGTTGTATCGCCTGTCGATAAGCCTGCCGCCAAATCGCCAGATAACAATTGAGTCAACTTCGGAAACGCCTGCTTAGCACACCAACAGTCACTGATATCTGCACCAAGAGTCATTGCGCACTGATTCGCCCCTTGGCATAAAGGGCAAATTTGCGCTGTATCTAAATGAGATTCTGGTAAGTGCTTAGGCACGGTAATCCTTATGGTATCGGAGTGATAACGCAGAAATAATAATGGTTTTTGCATTAACATTGGAATAATCATTCCATCATCAAGGCACTCATCATATCGATTAAGCGTGCAAATAAACATCTAGGTATTTATTGCCCTTTAGTTGACCGTATTCATCAAGTGGTGTCTAACTAAAATCATATTTAGTGTATTCATTTAGCTCAGTAAGCCGGATTCCTGCGATATGGAAAGTGTATTCACGGATTCATACATAATGATGTCAATTAAGTGTTGATTCAAACACTTCCTAAATTCACCTTAATATGACATTAAAGGAGTTTAGGAATGATGCGTCTACAAAGATAACCACGCTTAGATTTACAATTTCTCAGCTATCACATTATATGTTTTTTAGATGAATCCCTTAAGCCAAGAGAAGAAGTCGGATAACCACATAAAAAGGTGAGAGACAAAACTAAACAACGAGGTAATTGTTTCTTTAAGGCCAAAAATGGATTGCCAGACAGTAACTATCGTCAGTAAAAGGATGTAGTTATTCGTTCTTGCTTGAAGTAACTCCATCCTTTTTTGAACATAAATTTCATCCATCCATCTATTATCATCATTTTCCCCTGAATGGTATTTGTTAACAATCCCAGTTTTAGAGTCTTTTTGAAAGGTTATATACTTCACATTAGAAAGTTCAGGCTCAAGTTCAATGTATACCCAAAGTACCCCTTCCAGATAAATAGTAGAATGGTCTATTTCTATGTATGTGCTTTCACCTGGATTTAATGACCTTACAAAGATTGTTTTTTCGGATTGGTCAAAGTACTTTTCATCGAGGTCATGGAAACCTGCATCAATAATCTTGAATGAAGAGCTAGGCTTATCATCGATATTTTCGATTTGTACTCCCCATGAAAAGGGCTCACCTTGAACAATATTCGGATGTTTAAAGAATTTTTTTGACTTGTTTTTATAATAAAAAGAGATTAGTAACTTATTTTCTGTGTACTTGACGTCTTCATTTTCTATGCCCAAAAGAAACTCCTATTAATTTAACAATCTTTTGCCTGTACTTCTAATAAAACCCAAACAGCATAGAGTTTGACATTGAAATGACACAAACAAATAATTCAATTATGCCAATAAGTTAACATCTGCATCAGTGGGCTATCAACATTTTTCATCCAGGAAAATCTAGACTTTATTTACCGAGAAGTATTTTGGCGCGGTAAATAGTATTAAGCAAAGTTAAATGACAATAATTTCCGTTAATTGCACAAACATCCAAGCAAAAACCGATACCTTTATAGGCTCACTTTAAAGTTAGTTTATAAATTTCCCAGAAAGATGAGACGACAGGCACAAATATTTAGGACTAACAGCTAACACCAAGGCAGCAGAAGTTCACCCTACCCTGCGAAGTTGCTGAAGGGCGTTGAAGAAAATCGCGTGACGCAGACAGGAAGTCTGCGTAGCTTTCGGGGGAAGGGACGCCCCATCGGAAGCGTTAGCGATTTTTGAATAAGCACGAAGCCACTAACCAATGCATGTAACTTCGCTAGGGGCGTCTTGGAGAATCCAAGGAGGATAGGACGAGCAGTCCTCCTTGGTCGGGTGTGGGGTGAAGCCCCACGACTTTGATTCACCTCGGCCGTAAGGCCGCTATGACTCACATATTCACTGAACACCAAAAGGCGATTTTATAAACCTCCCATCCAGTGACTCGCTTTACTTCATTACACGAGCACTGAATGAGAGCGACTCAACTAAGACTTTTTCGGAAACACCGGATAAGAGGCGGTGCCAAGCACTTTGCCATCGACTTCGACACCGTAGTAGTCATTGTCGTTATGGTATTTCTCCTGCGCTTGTTTCACATCGCCCTTATTGCGGGGGTCCTGTGGCCGTTCATGGGAGTTAATGTAAGCCGCAACGTCCCAAGCCTGTTGGTTAGTCAGCTGAATACTCTTAGCGAAGGGCATGTTTTCATAAATGAAGAATGCGGCCGTATTGACCCTGTGCATGCCTGCGCCCCAGTTGTAGCTCTTAGGACCCCATAATGGCGGCAGAGAGTAAACACCCGCAATCGCTTGGCCTTGACCATCGGCGCCATGGCATGCTTGGCAGTGAGCGGTATACACGGCTTTGCCGCGCTCGGGTGAGAACGCGAGTTCAGGTTTGGGGATCTCAGGATAACCACGGCCAGGCAGATTTGCGCGTTGCTCCACTGTCATGGCTTTGGCTAGCGTGTCAGGCAGTGGGAAATCCTCACGTTTGGCGCCTTTTACCAATTCGGCATCGCTGAGTTCTGGCACAGGGCCATCAAGGTTAGCCGCATCCATTAATCCACTCATCCCTAACCAGTAGGCGTAGGCAGATAGCGCGACCAGCTCGGGGCTGCCCGCAGCGGGGGCTTTACCGTTCATCGAATAGTTAAAACAGCCTTGTACCCGCTCTTGAAAGGTATTTACTTTATCGTCTTTTTTACGATACGCGGGATACGCAAAATAGGCGCCCCAAAGCGGTGACGCATTCGCCTTACGGCCCGCATCCATATGGCAGTTGGTACAGTTAAGCTCGTTACCCACATACTTATCTCTCAGCTGCTGGGTATTCACAAATAGCTGATAACCCAAGCGTACTTTATCGCCGAAGGCCCTTCGGGAATCGCACTTAAGGGTCTTGGGGTTAAGTAACTTTGCTCAGGATTTTTAGGGACTGAGGGCAATGGCGCTTGTTTGTCGGGTAACTCATTCGCAGCCTGAACTTGAGCGGTTAGCACGCCCATTGCGGCCAATAGTAAGATGGCAGAATATTTCATGGCCGGCTCCTTATTTCAAATTCGCAAAGTAGTTCGCTAAGGCATCCACCTCGGCGGCGGTCAGCTTGTTAGCCACATTGGCCATCATGCCGTCCACATCTCCCTTACGAGTGCCAGCTTGCCACGCCAAGAGTTGCGTCTTGATATAACTGGCCTGTTGACCCGCTAAACGTGGGAACAGGCCGCCACCTAAACCCGAGGGGCCATGGCAAGTCACGCAAGCCGGTAAGCCGCGAGACCAATCACCTTGATAGGCCAAGCGCGCTGTATCGTCGCTAAAGGTCACCTGCTCACCACGGATCACCGGCTTGACCTCAGTCTTAGGCGATTTGGTGGAGAAGTAACTCGCCACTTGCTCGATGCCATCACCTTGCAATGTCATCGCCATCGGCATCATGGTCGCGTTTTGGCGCACACCTGCCTGAAAATGTTGTAATTGGGTGGTGATGTATTCTTTCGAGAGTCCAGCGAGTCGGGGGCCGAGGGGTTCTATGCCCTCGCCTTCGACGCCGTGACAGGTCACGCAGATTTGTCCCGCTGGCGGGACTGCGGTTGGATTGGCTATGGCTACAGAGGTCAAGGCACAGCCGTAGATCAGCGCGATGCCTTTGGCTAATGTTCTAATTTTAATATTCATTTTCTATCCTTGAACATACCTTGAGTAGAACTTAAACGGCTCAAGTGATAGCCAAGTCCTAAACCTAGGTCGTTAAAAAGAGATAATTGAGTGGTGCGTTCACACGTTTAGCCCACACTAAACGAGTTTGTACCTTACTCCTCGAATCTCCACTGAACAAGTATTAAAAAATCTAATATTAAGTTCTTAATAACCAAATCGAGTCGCTTCAAAGCTATTCAATAACTTATGAAGCAGGTAACAGAGGAATAACGTCGCCACTATCGCCACAAAAATACTGCTCACCCGGTACAGCGCACTAAAAATCAGGTCGTTGCCAGGGGTTAAGTATTGGCCAAACAAAATTCCTAAGGTAGTCATGGCACCAAACCCCACACCAGAGCCACTCGCCTCCTTTACATGGGCCTGCGCAAACAACATAAGTCCAACCCACAGCAGCGGCACAATCAGGATCAACAATCCAGACCAGTCGTAGAGGAAGAGTTGCACCATCACCCCAAACGACACCCCAAGCAGGGTGCCCAGCGCGCGTTTACGGGCATAATCCAGCGCCCCGTTCCAATGCATGGGGAACAGGAGTAACAGCGTGGTCGCCTGTGCCGACATGGAGTCGCGCAAATCGAAAATTTGAAACACTAAGAAAGAGAGCGTGGCAATACTGGCACCGAGTAAAGCCTCGTGCCGCATACGGTGCGGCGCCTTAGGGCCGGGTTTGTAGGCTGGACGAGGCTCGACATCCGGCCAGAGTGCCGTCATCAGATAGGCGATAACCACAGACAATCCCGTCGCCCAGAAATTACTGAAGATTAAGTCATTGAGATCTGTGCCCGGATAGCTGGCAAAGTGCAGCATAATGCTCAAACTCAGCACGCCATTGGCACCAAACAGAAATAGGCTACCGCGGGACATAGCCGCAAAACGATATAAAAACAGTAAAAAGACAATCGGCGTCATCAATCCGGGGTGGCTACCGAAGAAACCTCCGAGTAAGCCGACTTCAAGCCCCGCCATGGCCGATGAAGCCAGCAACTGCCGCATCGCATGGCCACTCATCACAGGGACGAGTCCCAGCAATAGCATCGGGGTTACCGTAAAAAACACCCCATTACTCCACCCAAAGAGCTTACAGAGGGTAAAGCCAATGGTGCCGCCAGTGGCAATGCGCAAACACTGGCGTAGGTCATTGGTGGTTAAAGGGTTGTGGCGTAACAACATGCGAATGGCCTTGAGATTAATAGATGTAATGGAGCAGGCTAATGACCTTAATCTGCACCTTGGCTAGCAGGCTAAACAGCGTATTGTCAGGCAGTAATTGCACAGTGGCACGCGCACCTGCTGGCAGATTATTCATCGCATCGTCGTCTAACACTAAATGTAGTCTTAAGCGCTGCGCATCGCGCACCCAACGGTCCGACTCCTGCGGCGCCGCTAAGCGGCCATTGGCATCAAACTGCCCCGCACTCACACCAGCATCAACACTGCTCACTTGGGCGCGGTATAAACGGCCTGGCTCACCATCGAAGGCGATTAATGCAGGGTAAGATGCGTTAACGCCACGTAAGGTCTTTTCACTGAAAATCGGCAATAATATCTAATTTATCAGAGACTAAGGCGAGTAGCGGCTGGCCGACTGCGGCAAAACTGCCCACTTCGAGTTGCAGGTTGGTCACCACCCCATCTTGGTCGGCACGAATTTGGGTGTAAGACAGGTTCAGCTCAGCTTGCTCTAAGGCATTCATCGCTTGGCGAACTCTTAGGTTTTCTTCGCCATAGAGGCCACGGCTCACTTTGAGTTTATCGAGGCGAGCATTAGCGGCTAACAGATTCGCCTCGGCGGCGTCCGCATCGCTATCGGCCTGATCCCGTTGCTGCTGCGACACACCATGGGTGGCATACAGTGCATCTAAACGTTTGGCTTCGCGACGCTTTAATTGAGCCGTCGTAGTACTGGCATTCACTTCCGCCTTGGCGGCTAACAACGAAGCATCTAACTCGGCATTGTCCTGGCGCACTTGCTCTAGGGCCAATTTTGCCTGAGACACGGCTAACGCAAAGGGCGCAGGGTCGACTTGAAACAGTAAATCGCCCTTGGCAACCACTTGGTTATTCTTCACATTAATGGTTTGAATCTTGCCGCTGATCTGCGGAGTCACCTTAGTCACCACACGGGTTGCCATGGCCTGTGGGGTCAAGGGCATCATAGCGTCGGCAAACATAAAATAGCCAAACACAGCCACAAAACCGAGCATGGCGATTTTTACAAGGCGGGCAAATTGTTGATCCGGTGTCATCTTATTTCTCACTCAAGAATTTCTGTGCTCTTAGCCAACTTGGCTAAGGCGTTATCACTGATTAGGCTAATGATGCGTTCAAACTCACCAAGCTCGCTGGCGCTGATCCCAGCCAACAACTCTGCGCGCACTTGAATAATCCGCGCTTCGACTTGCTTTAATACATCCTTTCCCGCGGGCGTTAGCGATACGATTCGAGCGCGCTTATCTTTAGTGCAGCAGTGACGCTCGACTAAACCTTGTTCCTCAAGCTGCCCTAACGTGCGCATCAAAGAAGCCAATTCAATTTCCAGCGCATCCGCCAACACCTTCTGGCTCACGTTGTCGCCCAGACGCAATAACTTCCACAATGCCGTCCAACGAGGATGAGTTAACCCGAGTGGCGCTAATTCCACATCCGCCACGGTGCGCCATAGTCGGTGCAAGCGGCCTAAATGTTCCGCCAGGGATAACTCCTTTAGTCGCTCTAATTCTTTTTGCATCATGCTTACCCATTTACTTAGCCTGCTAAGCATTATACTTAGTTAGCAGGCTAAGTAAATATTCGCCACGAAAAAAGATCTGTGCACGCTGCCACGAAATCTACAAAAAAACGGAAAACAACTGAAAAAGGCTAAGCTGCTCTCAAATCTAAAAAGCAGTATCTCTATAATATTCAAAAAGATAATTAGGCAGACATACGGATATTTGGAGGTTAACTGTGAAGAATTTAAACATTAGCACTAGGATAGTGTTAGGGATCAGCCTACTGCTATTTGCGGTGATGAGCTTTATCATGCCACTGGTGCTATCGGAATTCAGTCGCCAAATTCGCGAGTCCGAGCAGCGAGAACTGCACAAACTGTACGAAACCGCAGTAGCCAATATCGCCTCATCGGGTCAAAGAGCACAGGCAATGGCGACATTAATCTCCTTAACCCCAGAGATCCAAAGCAGCTTTGCCGCACGCGACCGTGATGAATTACTGCAACGCACACTGCCGCTATTTACTCGCCTTAAACAAGATTTTGCCGTGCAACAGTTCCAGTTCCACACCCCGCCAGCCACTTCGTTTTTACGCCTGCACCGCCCAGAGAAATATGGCGACGACCTCACCGCGATCCGTAAAACCATTGTCGAAACTAACACGCAAAAACAACCGCTTAGCGGCTTAGAATATGGCGTGGAAGGCTTAGGGATCCGTGGGCTAGTCCCGATGAATTACGAAGGGCAGCACATGGGCTCAGTGGAGTTTGGCATGTCCTTTGGCCAAACCTTCTTCGATCATTTTAAAAATGCTTATCAGGCCGAGATCAGTCTCCTGCTTCCAAAAGATGGCGGCTTTGTCCCCTTCGGTGGCACGTTTACCACAGACACCAGCGCCGCCAGCGAACTTAAGAGCGTTATGCAAGGCGACGAAGTTATCCGCACCATAGATTTAAATGGCAAGAGCTTTGCACTCTACCGCCATGGAATACAGGACTATTCGGGCAAAACCTTCGGGGTGTTAGATATTGCGCTGGACAGAAGTCATTCAGAGCAAGCTATGTCCGATATTCGTTTAAAACTCATCATGATAGGAATCATTGCCTTATTAATCGGTACAGCAATCGCGTGGTTTATTGCTAAGAGTATTACCCGCCCAATTGCCGAAACCACTGACGCACTCAACGATATTGCCGAAGGTGAAGGCGATCTAACCCGTCGTATCGAAGTGAAGAGCAAGGATGAAATGGCCCAACTTGCTCAGGCCTTTAACCGCTTCGCTGAGAAAATCCACGCCACAGTGGTCCAAGTATCAGACTCGACCAGTTTGCTCGCGACATCGGCCGAGGAAATGTCCGCCATCACCCGTGAAACCCAGCAAATGGCGAATCGGCAACACCTCGAAACCGAACAGGTTGCCACCGCGATGAACGAAATGGCGGCAACAGTGCAAGAGGTCGCCCACAATGCCACCGACGCCGCCGATGCTGCAACCCATGCCAGCGAGTCTACCGAGCAGGGTAAACAATTAGTCGAAAAAGTCATATCGACCATTAGCTTGCTCGCTGATGAGATTGCCCAAGCCGCCAATGCCATTAACGAACTCGAGCGCAATACCACGCAAATTGATTCGGTATTAGTGGTGATCCGCAATATTGCCGATCAGACCAATTTACTCGCCCTCAATGCCGCGATTGAGGCCGCCCGCGCCGGAGAGCAAGGCCGTGGCTTTGCCGTAGTGGCAGATGAGGTACGCACCCTCGCCAGCCGAACTCAGGCTTCAACCACAGAAATTCAGCAGATGATTGAGGCGTTGCAACAGAGTGCCAAGGCCACAGTTAGCAGCATGAATACCAGCACGGCCACCACACAGAGTTGTGTATCACTGGTGCATGAGGCAGGTTCTGCCCTCGAGGCCATTACCCAAGCCGTATCGACCATCAGCCAAATGAACATTCAAATCGCCAGCGCCGCCAATGAGCAGTGCGCCGTTTCGGCGGAAATTAATAAAAACGTCAATAATATTAATGATATTGCGACCAATGCGACCGAAAGTGCCGTGCAAACCGCGCGGGCGGGGATGAACTCGCGCAGCTTTCAATGCGCTTAACGACTCTGCTCTCCCAATTTAAGATTTAGGAATTAGTCACTAGCCAAAAACAAAACGCCGCTAAATAGCGGCGTTTTTTTATGGATGTTTACTGCGTTATACCGCCTTTGGGCGAACCCCTAAGGTATGGCAAATCGCATAGGTCAGCTCTGCGCGGTTAAGGGTGTAGAAGTGAAAATCTTTAACACCTTCACGGGATAACACTTTAACCATATCAATCGCCACGTTAGCCCCCACCAGCTGACGCGTGCCCGCATCATTCTCTAGGCCATCGAACTGCTTATGCAACCAGCTCGGCAGGCTTACATTGGTCATACCCGCGAAACGTTTTAACTGGGTAAAGTTAGTCACAGGCAAAATGCCGGGGACGATTTCGACATCAATTCCCGCCGCAACGCAGCGGTCGCGAAAACGCAGGTAAGATTCAACATCGAAGAAAAACTGGGTAATAGCACGGCTCGCACCGGCATCGATTTTACGCTTGAGGTTAATCAAATCGGCCTGAGCATTAGCCGCATCTGGATGCACTTCTGGGTAAGCGGCAACCGAAATATCAAAGTCGGCCACTGAGCGCAGTAAGCGCACTAAATCCGCCGCAAAGCGAGTCGGTTTCGGGCTGCCCGCTGGTAAATCGCCACGCAGTGCCACTATGTCGCGGATCCCCGATTTCCAGTAATGCTTCGCCAGATCTAACAATTCTTCGTCGCTGGCATCCACTAAGGTTAAATGCGGCGCGGCAACCAGATTGGTTTCTTTTTGAATACGTTCAATCACGCCGTGGGTACGGTCACGCACGCCCGAGTTGGCACCATAGGTCACTGAAACAAACTTAGGATTCAGCGGCTCTAAACGGCGGATAGAGTTCCACAGGATCTGTTCCATTTCGGGGGTTGATGGCGGGAAAAACTCAAAAGAAACATTAATATCGCCATTAAGTTCAGACAAACTTTGGTTTAGCGAATGTGAATGTTGTGCGTGATGAAAAGCCATGTGTATTTCCTCAACCGCCCAAGTGCGACGCTCCATCGCGCTGGTACGACTTATAAATGCAGTAATTTAATCCATATGGACGTTTGGACGTCTATATGTCCATATACTAGAGAAACTGGCCGTTAAGTCAAGCCAAAAAATCCCCCTTTTTGGCATTTTCTTATCCCTCGTTGACCACCTTGATTTTAGTCCTGATCTTCGCCAATAAAAAAAGGACTCGAATGAGTCCTTTACGTCTATGAATATTGCCCGAATCAGCTTGAAGATACGGGGGCTAAGTTCTTCAAGTGTCTGGGTTTATGACTACTCTTGCAGCAGATCGCGACAGATCTGCGTCAGATCCGATTGCACCGCTGCGGCAGTTACCTCACGCCCCGCACCCGGCCCACGGATAATCAGCGGATTACCTTGGTAGAAAGCAGAGCGGATCACAAACACATTGTCCCCAGGCGTCAGGTTAGCGTAGGGATGATTCGCATCAATCCACTGTAATCCCACCTCAGCTTTCAGGGCCGCGCCGCTATTGTCCAAGGAGGCGACATATCTCAGCACTTTGTTTTGCTCCGCCGCCGCACCGTATTGTTGCTGCAATTCATCATCCAGCTCAGCGATACGGGCAAGGAATTGCTCCAGTGGAATATCCGCTAAATGAGCCGGCACTAGGGAGCGCAGCTCAATATCCTCAAGCTCGATTTCCAGACCGATTTCACGGGCCAAAATCAGTAGCTTGCGCTGCATGTCGCGCCCAGAGAGATCGTCGCGGGGATCGGGTTCGGTAATCCCTAGGCCACGTGCTTCAACCACTAATTCCGAGAAGGGTTTGCTGGTATCGTATTTCTCGAATAACCAACACAGGGTACCAGAGAAAATCCCGCCGACGGCCTCAACCGTATCTCCACTGTTACGCAAATCGTTTAAGGCGTGCTGAATAGGTAAGCCCGCACCGCAGCTGGCGTTATAACGCCAGAATAGACGGCGATAACCGAGTTGTTCCTTCAGCTCGCGATAGAACGGCAGCGGGCCAGAACCCGCAAGCTTGTTCGCGCTGACCATATGGATGCCACGCTCGAAAAACTCTGGGTATTGTAGAGTCAAACTGGCGCTGGCGCTGATGTCTAATGCAATCAGTTCGTCGCAGTTAAGTTGTTCTAATTGTTCGAATAAATGTTCATATTGCCAAGGTGTTGCCTCGGCATCGAATTCCTGCTGCCAGTTTTCCAAATCCACAGCCGTAGACTTGATCAGGGCTTTGCTGGAACTCACCAAACCGACAAGCTCGACACGCGCTTCAAGCTCTTGATTTAACGAGGGAGAAACTGACTTAAATAGCTTCACCCACGCCTCGCCAATATTGCCAACACCCAGCAGCAATACGCCAATGCGTTTACGTGGACCGGCGCAGCGGCGATGCACTTTTTGCGTCAGCAGATTAACCTGCGACTGTGGCACTAAGGTCACCAAACTTAAGTCACCACTGAACAAGGGCTTAGCGTCACGGCTCAGTAAACGGGCAAAGCTGCGGCGATAATGCTCGGCATCGGCACTCACAAGCGCCACTAAACCGAGTTCGGTATTAATTTGCAGATCTTTAATGCCGAGGGCTTCGGCCTGCGCATCCAATAACTTTTGTACTTGTTTTTGGTTTTCAGCGGTATAAGCGAGCTCGAGTCGTTGATGCGCCGATACCCAATGGGCCAGTGGCGTTAATCCTGCTTCGACTAATTGCTCAAGCAGACTGGCCACATCGCCCGCGATCTTAAAGCCAAATAACACCACGGCATTCAGGTTAGTCACCACAGGCGCACTCGCCGAGGAACTGTGGGGCGCAATCAGGGTAAAGTCGGTATGGGAGGCGTAGCTTGAACGTACGGCTAGGCTCACCTCGGTGTTAAACAGCGGCTGCAAAGTGCGTGAATGTAATACTGGCGAACCTAGACGCGCCAAGCGGTCGGCTTCAGCGAGGGACATGCTCTTGAGTAATTTCGCATCGTTGATCTTATTCGGATCGGCGTTAAATACCCCTTCAACGTCAGTCCAAATGGTTACGCGCTCAATGTCGGCAAGGCTAGCAATTAAGCTGGCGCTAAAGTCAGAGCCATTGCGACCCAATAGCAAGGTATCGCCACGCTCGTTGGCACAGATAAAACCTGTGATCACTAAACGCTCGTTAGGATGCGCGGCCAGTAAGGCTTGCACTTTGGCGCGGGATTCTTGCACACGAATTTGCGGTACGGCGGCCTCGTCGGCCACAAGAATCGAACAGGCATCCACATGACTTGCGGCCACACCCGATTCGCGCAGCAGCGCCGCCATTAAGCGCGCCGACCAACGCTCACCAAAGCTCACCACATGGCTAATTTGGTAATCGTTGCGGGAATCTAAAGATAATAGACTGATTAACTGAGCTTTATCCGTGGTTAAACGCTCACGTAGATCCCGCGCTTGCTCATTAGATAACAGCTGCTCAATCAAACCTTGTTGATAGCTGATAAGAACCTGTAACTCTTCTTGCCATAATTGGTTGCTATCGCGCAGGGACAATAATTTATATAAAAAGTTAGTGGTTTTACCCGCGGCAGACACCACCACCAGATCATCACTATGACCATGGGTTAACAGAATATGGGCGACTCGGCGATAACAATCGGCATCGGCTAAGCTGGAACCACCAAATTTATGTAAGTGACAACGTGCCATCTCGAATTCCTCTACTGACAAGCCGCAACGGCGGCCAATCCTGCTTGAATATCTGCAACTAAGTCTTCGGCATCTTCAATACCAACCGACAAACGTAATAGGGTGTCTTTAATGCCAGCTTCATAACGCGCTTGGGGCTCCATCGCCCTGTGGGTCATAGTCGCGGGCACGGCCACGAGACTCTCAACGCCACCTAAGCTCTCGGCCACGCTAAATAAACTTAAGGCATCTAAAAAGGCGACCACTTCGGCCTCGCCGCCCTTAAGCTCAAAACTCAGCATAGCGCCAAAGCCTTTTTGCTGCTTGGCGGCAATGGCATGACCGGGGTGATCCGCAAGGCCTGGGTAATACACTTTGCTCACTACAGCGCTGCTCGTCAGCACGTCCAGAATACGCTGGGCATTGCTTTGATGCTCGCGAATGCGCACGGCCAAGGTACGCAGACCGCGCAGGGTTTGATAACTGTCGAAGGCAGACCCAGTTAAGCCTAAGGTGTTTGACCACCAATGTAAGGTCTCACCGAGTTGAGGATCTTTGGCGATCACCGCGCCGCCCACCACATCGCTGTGACCATTGATGTACTTAGTGGTGGAGTGGATAACGATATCGGCACCGAGTAACAGCGGTTGCTGCAAAATGGGCGAGAGGAAAGTATTGTCCACCACCACTAAAGCACCTACAGCGTGGCTTGCCTTGGCGATAGCTTCGATATCGACGACTCGCAGCAGAGGGTTTGATGGGGTTTCAATCCACACCATCTTAGGTTGCTGGGCAATCGCTTGCTCGAGCGCTTGGGCATCGGTTTGATCGACCACCAGCAGTTTAAATTGGCCCTTTTTAGCCAAGTTAGTGAATAAACGGTAAGAACCGCCGTAACAATCGTGGGGCACCACCAGCAAGTCATCGGGGCCGAGCAAGGTAGTGACTAGAGTAATGGCTGCCATGCCAGTGCAAGTCACCACACCGGTTGCGCCCTTTTCCAGCTTAGCTAAGGCATCACCTAAGATGCTGCGGGTGGGATTGCCGGAACGGCTGTAATCAAATTCGCGAGGATTTTTATGACCATCGAAGGCGTAATTAGTCGACAGGTAAATTGGCGGCACCACCGCGCCATACTGAGTATCGCTTTCGATACCCTGACGCACTGCTAATGTGGCTAATTGACGTTCGGTCACTAATTTGCCTGCGGTCATCGGGAACTCCTAAGTTCGCAAAGAGATGTCTGGACGTCTAAATGTACCTAAGCCCAGTGGCATCGTCAATAGGCGTTAAGACGTTTAGACGTCCAAACATAAAGAAATCTATTTGCAATTACCAAGAAATAGTAGCAATAATTTGACTGTTATCTGTAAGGGTTTAAAATCTGCACCGAATTTAGCGTTATAACAGGTGAGTCAATGACTGAGTGGAATGGCGAATACATCAGCCCCTATGCTGAACATGGTAAGAAGAATGAGCAGGTAAAGAAGATCACTGTCTCTATTCCGCTCAAAGTGCTAAAAGTCCTCACGGATGAACGTACCCGTCGTCAGGTGAACAACCTGCGCCACGCCACCAATAGCGAACTCTTGTGTGAAGCATTTTTGCATGCCTACACCGGCCAGCCTCTGCCTGATGATGCCGATCTGTCGAAAGATAGCCCAGACAGCATTCCCGCCGAAGCGAAACGGTTGATGGACGAAATGGGGATCGAGTGGGAAGATATGGAGTAACGCTTAAGCGTCCAATATCCTACTTATCATTAGGGATCGTTAATGCTCATCTTGCCTGATGGGTTAGAGTAACGATCCCTATTTTGTTTTGATGGAATCCTATGTTCTCCTTGATAGATCCACAAACGCTCGCCATTGCGTCTGTGATTGTGTTTTTAGGTGCCCTCACCCAGAGTCTGATTGGCTTTGGTCTTGCCGTGGTGGCGAGCCCGTTGCTGTATATTGTCGACCCCGAATTAGTGCCCGCACCTGTGATTGTGATGGGTTTTTCCATCGCCCTACTCACCCTACTGCGTGAACGCGGCCATTTAGAATTCAATGGCTTGCAATACGCGCTTATCGGTCGAGTGCCCGGAGGTTTTATCGGTGCCAGCCTGCTGCTGTTTGCGCCGCAGCCGATTCTTGGTCTGGCGATTGCTGGCATTGTGGCAGTCGCCGTGGTGCTGAGCCTGTATAAATTGACTCTTCCCGTGAATAAGGCAACCCTGTTTGGCGCGGGCGTAGTCTCGGGGATCTTTGGTAATATTGCCGCCATTGGTGGCCCACCGATGGCGATTTTGTTGGCGGGTAAGGATGCCTCCAAATTTCGCGCCGCACTGTCGGCCTTCTTTATCTTCAGCTCGACCATAGCCCTGGTCATTCTTGGGGTGACGGGCCTACTCGAAATCAAGCATTTGTGGTTATCACTCATGCTGCTGCCCTCAGTGTTTTTAGGCTATTTAGTGGCGGGCAAACTGGTGGGGAATGTGGATAAACATAAGACCAAGATGGCAACCTTAGCCCTCTGCGCTATCAGTGCCTTAGTGCTTACGGTGAAATCTGTGATTGAGCTATTGCCGCAATAATTACCGCAATAATTACCGCAATAAAATCCTGCTAATCGCAGCCATAAAAAAGCACCGTTAATCGGTGCTTTTTGCTTGCAGGGATAAGTGATGTATCCCATCGATATTGCCGTTAACCAGCACTCTAACTTAGATAGCTTTGTCCCGCATACACAATAAAGTGTCTCAGTGCTAACACGCCGGTTAAGCTGGCGCAGGCCACCATGATCATCGCGCCCTTAGTGTGGCGAGTCGCGGTGGGAAGCAGCATAAACAACAGCGGAATACCAAAACCAATCCCGACCACGCCAATCCAAAATACGCTCGCCCACACGCCAGAGGTGAGTGATGCCAGCGCCGCAGCCGCCGCTCCGCCCTTAAAGTACAAGGCGCAGAACAACATAAACAGGAACATGATTTCGATTGCCATCACTGGCAGCTCTAAGCCATGCATTTTGGCTAAGGTCTTGTCGTGGCTATCGGTCTTGAACATCACCAGCGCCAGCACCGCATTAGCCGCCGCGCCCGCCGATAAACCAGAGACTAAAAACAGCGCTGGCAATACCGCAGTGTTCAACATCGGATAGGCATTCATAGCCGAAATTAAGAAGCCAGTGTAAGCCCCCACGCCAATGGCGAGGATAAACAGCAGTACTTCAATCAACTTTCTAAAGGGCATCAGCAGCTTAGCGATAGGCACGAGGAAACCTAAGCCCCACTTTGGCAGTTCATCACGCAACACAAGAATCGCGTAGGCAAATGCCAAGGGGAGTAAGCCAGTAGTGCTAACACCCCAATCGCCATTACGGACTGGAAGTTATAGTTGATTAAAATCAGCCAGAAGTGGAAAGGCTTCGTTAAATCAAACACTAAACATGCCAAGCCTAGACAAATGGCCACTGGACCAATAATCGCCGCGGCCTTGAGAATACTCGTCTCCCCCTGCGCTTGCTCCTTATTAAACCAACGCAGGCCAATGCCAATCAGCAAACTTCCGGCGGATAAACCCGCCATAAACAGATACACGGCGATGATCCAATGCCAAGTGACGGGATCATATTGCGCCATATCGCCCCAAGTATTGTTCATAATCAAATCCCCCTCTTTTGGTAGGAACGCGATATACCCTAGGCTGAGTGCCTAAATGGGTCTTATCTTGGTAAGTGATCTTAGTGTTGAGTAGCATAGCCACCTCACTCAGTGGATCGTTGGCATCGCCAAAGACTAAAGCATCGGTCGGACACACAGTCACACAGGCAGGCTCTTCACCACGGGCCAAACGCGTGTCCTTACAGAAGTTACACTTGTCAGCCACTTTGGTTTCTGGGTTCATAAAACGTACCTTGTAGGGACACGCCGCCACGCAGTACATACAACCCACACACTTATCGCCATGGATGGAGACAATCCCATCCTCGCCCACATAGGCCGCGCCCGTTGGGCATACCTTCACACAAGGCGCATCTTCACACTGCTGGCACGATACCCTGTGGTACTTAAAGTGCAGGTGTGGCATCTCGCCGAAGGGGCCCTCTACGCGCACTTGTAAGCGAGTCACGCCCTCGGGGACACCGTTTTCACTGCGGCAGGCCACGTTACAGGCTTGGCAGCCGATGCACTTGTTCTCATCGTGCACCATCACATATCTTTTCGTCATTTGAGCCTCCAATTAGCGTTTTGCCAGCGTGACGCCTGTCGTATGAATATTCATGCCACACACAGGGGCTGTTTGATGGGGCAGTAAGTTTCCGCAGTGGATACCTTTACCAGTCGCTCTAACCAACTCTTTGTTTTTAGAGCCAAAGCCCATATAGGCAAACACGGTATCGGGGCGAATGCCCGGGGTGACTAAGGCGTGGCCTTCTTCGCTACCCACGCTGCTGGTTAACCGAATCGGGTCGCCATTGCTGATCCCTAACTTGCCCGCCGTGACGGGATGCACCCAAATGGCGTTATCCGACATCAGGTTAGCCAGCATAGGGATATTGTGAGTCGCGCCATTGGTATGCACGGCGACCTTGCCTTGGATAAAGTACAGCTCGTCGGCTTTCTTCAAATGCACTTCGCGGAATTTAATGACACCGCGTCCTGGCGCCATGGCTTCGACCTTGGCGGAGGTCAATTCAATCTTGCCGCTTGGGGTTTTAAAGCTGAGTAAACTGCCGTAGGTACCGTCTTCATCCACGGGTTTGGCATTGGCGTAAGCCTTAGTAAACTCGGCCACCATCTTAGGTTCGCGCAGCATGATGGGCTTACCGAAGCTAACAAAACCTTCATCCTTGATGCGGCGCAGCAGTGCGGTATCGCGATTCACCTGCAGCAGTTGCAGGGTTTCCATATTATCCCAGGGGTAAAATTCACTTAGCCCGAGCTTATGGCCAATGTCCTTAAAGATTTGCCATGAAGGCTTAGTGTCACCCAAGGTTTCCACCACCCGTTGGCGCACATAGTAGGCGGGATTTTTACCCGACTTATCGGCGATTTCTTCATCGCGCTCAAGGTAAGTCGACTCGGGTAAAATCACGTCGGCATAGGCGGCGGTTTCACTGATATACACATCGCAAACCGCAACAAAGTCGAGCTTTTTCAAGGCTTCAACCACACGCGCCCTGTCGGTCATGGTTTGCATTGGGTTGGTACGGGACATCACCCAGCCATGTAACTGATAAGGCACCGCGCTTAAGGTCGCATCGAGAATCGTTTGATAAATCCCGCCCGATGACCACATCATGGCGTACTGCTCTTCCACTTGGTCGATACGTTTCGCCGCAGGCTTTGGCATATCTTTTACGCCGGGCTTACCTAATACGGGCGCCACGCTTTCTCCCGCCAGCTTGTTATAGTCGCCAGGCTTTTGACCTAGGTAGATACCGCCCTTGCGCTCGATATTACCAATCAAAATATTGGCAGCGTACAAGGCCCGGCGCATTTCAAACTCTTCGGTGGTAAAGGTGGCTCTGTGACCAAAATCCACCACAGCATGGGGTGCCTTGGCCGCATATTCGTGGGCGATACGGCGAATATCTTTGGCGGGCACATCGGAAATGGTTTCGGCCCACTCAGGGGTGTAGGCTTTCACTTCGGCGGCGAAGGCATCAAACCCTTCCACATAACGCTCGATAAAGGCCTTGTCGTAGAGATTATCTTCTATCAATACATGGCATAAGGCTAAAGCCACCGCCACATCGGTACCGGGACGGATCGCATACCATTCATCGGCTTTGTCGGCGACGATGGAGAATCTTGGCTCGAACACCACCAGCTTGGCGCCTTTATCCATTTGCGCCGCCATCATGCCGCGGGTTTCGGACATGTTGATGCCTTCGTACAGGTTATGGCCGAAGTTAATGATGTATTTGGAGTTGCTTAAATCGCGCTTCACCTTAGTACCAAACATGGCCTTAGCGGCAATTTCGTAACCACCGGGGCAAGTTGAGGCATGGGTAAAGGTATTCGGGCTACCAAAGGCGGTGGCGAGATGGAATAAGTGTTTTTCTTGCGAACCGGACTTAGAGGAAAACGCCACGGCTTCAGGGCCATAAGCTTGTTTGATTTTATTAAGATTATCGGCAATCAGTTGATAGGCTTCATCCCAAGAGATCTCGGCCCACTTACCCTCGCCGCGCTCACCCACCCGTTTGAGCGGCTTCACGATACGCTGTGGATCGTAAAGCAAACTATGGCCAGCGCCGCCCCGGGCACAGACTTTACCACCAAAGGATTTAGCCGCCTTATTGCCACTGATAAAGACGTTTTTGCCCTCAATCACCCGCGCCGAAATCGGGCAGCGAGTCGAACACATCTCACAGATACTGGCAATGTCTTTGCCCATTCCCTTTAGCTGCTTGCTCTCTAATGCCGCTAAGCTGCCCGGCAACAGGCTAGCCAATGCACATGTTGCACCGCTGGCCCCTGCGCCCTTTAAAAAGGTTCGCCTATTAAGCTCAATCATGGTTACCTCCATCACACTCATCCACCCTAATGCGCCACTTGGCACACGCAAACTTAGGCTTTGGCTTACCACTGCGGTTTAAAGACTAAATTCGCTCACAGGTTTTTAGTTATTAGTGCCAACAGACCTAGTGTTACGTCGCGTCGGCATTTTGCTGTTTCAGGGTGATTGTTATCCCGAAAGGGAGAGGCGGATATTGTGGTAAACCACATGGCAAAGTTGAGTGTGATCTGCGGCAACTAAAAGTTAAAATTGTTCTAAAAAATCGTGAATAAGATCAATAAGCCTGTTTTGCCTAAACCTGTACTTAGCCAGTACTAAGCCAGCGCACAGACTCGCGGCTTTGATAAGTTAAAAAGTTCTCAAAAACCCTCAAAAGCCGCTCCCATATTTAGGATGGCCGCGTGCGCAGAGTATGAGATAAGCGTTTCGCCCAGTCGTCACAGGGGAATCGTTGAAAGGGAGTCAGGCATAAGCAAGGCTAATGCCTAAGGGAGTTAGTCAACCAAGGTGATCTCTAAGCCATTTAATAGGCGAATCGCTTCGTCGCGACTAAACTTAGCGCCCTTAATTTTATTGTTAAAAATATCGATATCGTAATCGGTCGCCTCGGAGAAATCCGCCTCCATCAACTCGGTGCGGCCGAATAAGCTGTGGCGAAAATCGCTGTAACTAAAGTTGGCGCGATTAAACTTGCCCTCACGGAAATCCACATCCTGTGCCTTACAGCCCTCGAGCACCATTTCATCGAGCTGAAGCCCCATAAAAGAGCAATCGTTTAAAATACAGGTTCTAAAGCTAAAAGGCGCCGCAAAGGATAATCTCGGCCAAGCGGCGCGGGTCCAATCTATGCCGACCAACTTACATTCTTCAAAACTCACACCGTTAAATTGGCTTAAGGGCACCTTGAGCAGGCTCAAGTTACAGCCCACAAAACGGCAATCGATAAACTTACAGTTATGGAATGTGCTATCGCTAAACTGGCAATCGTGGAACTCGCACTCTTCAAACTCCAACTCCTGCCACTGGGTTTGGCTTTCGGCCAAGGCGATAAATTGCTGCGAGAAAAAATATCGCCCCTCAGCAGCGGCGCGCGCCATCATCGGCGTTTTTACATCTGTCATTGACTACCTCTATGTGTGCCCTCTGCCTTATGCTAAGGGCTGATGGGCAAACTGTGTTTTTCAATTCACAAAAAATGGGCGTTAACGCAAAGGCCACGCTGTATATCGTGCTTAGCCACGACCTTTATTCAGACCGCCTATGCTAACCCGATTTACAGAGCTAACTGCATGCCTATATTGGGATTAATACCATTCTAAGGCTTAGCGAGTCACACTATAAACTCAAGCTTCGCGATTCCTCTGCTCGGATTTCATGGAAAGTATTTTCAGCCGCCGCATTGCTCCCCTACCCAATTTACCCCGACACGCCGCACAGATGTGCATAAATAGCCGTGGAAAATTTTGCGAATAAAGGTAAAATGGCGCCACTTTTCGCGGCTGTCTAACAAGGTTCTCTCGGATTAATGGTTAGCCTTTTCGAGCAAAATGGCACGGGGTTTCCCCGCTTGAACAGACCAGATTCTCTCTGGCACCAACCTTGCTCTGCGTGCTATTTTTACCCCTTATCCCGACCTTCTCTCTCCTGCCTATCGCCCGAAAACATCCTATTCGCTTTACGTTTTAACCTCACCAATCTCTTGTGCGCACTTAGCGATAAGCTGTTGGTCAATAATAAAAAGGTGGCAAAGCATTTACGGCTTAAGCACACCGCAACGAATAAAAAACTCGTCCCTACACTCTCTATCCAAAGGAATACTCGTCATGAGTCTTGCTGATTCCGTATTAGCCGTAAACAACGATTTACCCATCCGCACCGACAGCCCAGTCCATAGCGGCAAGGTACGTAGCGTTTACTGGCTAACCGACGCCGACAGCCGCCGTTTAATCAAAACCAAGGGCTACAATGTGCCCGAAGATACGCCGCTTGCCATTATGGTGATTAGCGATCGCATCTCCGCCTTCGACTGCATCTTCCACGGTGAAGGCGGATTAAAAGGCATCCCAGGTAAAGGCGCGGCATTAAATGCCATTTCTAATCATTGGTTTAAGTTATTTGCCGAAAATGGTTTAGCTGACAGCCACATTTTAGATATTCCGCATCCCTTCGTTTGGATAGTCCAAAAAGCCCGTCCGATTAAAGTCGAAGCCATTTGCCGCCAATATATTACTGGCTCAATGTGGCGCGCCTACTCTAAGGGCGAGCGCGTATTCTGCGGTATCACACTGCCAGAAGGCTTAGAGAAAGATCAAAAGCTGCCAGATTTGCTGATCACCCCTTCCACCAAAGGTATTTTAACTGGGATCCCCGGTGTGCCCGCGCAGGATGACGTTAACATCAGCCGCAGCGATATCGAAGCCAACTACCAAGCCTTTGGTTTTGAAAAGGTAGAAGATATCGACCTGTACGAGAAGCTGTTAAAAGATGGCTTTAAGGTGATCTCAAAGGCACTGGCCGACCTTGACCAAGTATTTGTGGATACCAAGTTCGAGTTTGGTTATGTGACCGATAAAAACGGCAACTCAAAACTGATCTATATGGATGAAGTGGGCACCCCGATTCATCTCGCATTTGGGACGGCGCCGCCTACCGCGATGGTAAAATCCTTGAAAACTCTAAGGAAGGCTTCCGTCAGTTCCTGCTGAACCACTTCCCCGATCCGGACATTCTGCTCAACAAAGACAGAATGCCAGAACGCGAAGCCCTCGCCCGCGATAACGCCCTGCCATTAGAGGCGATGATGGATGTGTCACGCACTTACACCGGCATCGCCGAGAAGGTGACTGGCGCGGCGATTCCGCTGCCAGCCAATCCTAAGGCAGATATTATTAAGATCCTGCGTGAAGAGTATGATCTGATTGTTTAATCAGATTTCGATGAGGTAGGGTGTTTTTCCTTAACCTCTAAATGTAGAAAAGGCGCTTAGGCGCCTTTTTGTTTGAGTCATTTAAACACTTAACCAATACAACGCTGATAATTAAGCACTGTCATTCCAGTGACACGCCGTGAACTCGTCCATGAGGGCTCGACGACGGCATCCATGCCGTCAACGGTCACTTACATGCCAATGCTTAATTCAACCAACTCTTCAGTAATCTGTATGCCTTTTTACAAGCAAACACCTTGCAAATTTAACAATGAGTGGCTCGTTAAATCGTTCTAATTTCTAGTCTCCAATGCTTTTAACTCCTCGATACTTAATGGCTCTTTTCCTTGATGGATAATAGAGTGACAGTTTGAGCAGACTGGGATTAGATCGTTAATTGGATCAATTTGATAACTTCCTTTGATAAAGTTTTTTGTAGCCGTTGCCATCGAAGATGAGTTAACATTTTATTAGGTATAATCGAGTGTAATTATCTGTTTTTTTTAATAAACCATAGCAACTAAGAATGCCACTAAAAACACTCACGAAAGATCAATACGCCATAATTTGACTACTATAGTGTTTTAAAACTGTTAATGGTCTTAAATTTACTGACCATCATCTTCATTTTGTAAGGGAACAACGATATGAGTTACTGGAAAATTTTTGCGGGTGCAGCAATTGGTGTTGGAGCAATAGCTGCCGCCCCTTTTACCGGTGGAGGTTCTGTTTTAGGCGCGGCTACATTATTAGGTTCGTTAAGTGGCGCAGGTGCTTTGGCTGCTGGTGCCGGTGTTGCTGGAGCAGCAGCGGGAGCGGTATTAGCAAACAAGGATGACGAAGCTCGAAATGAAAACTACCAAATAGCAAAAGCTGAACAAGCCATTGAAATGGAGAAGCTACAAGTACAGCTTGCAGAAATGATGGCAGATATAGCCAAAAGAGAGCAGTTTATCCTGACCGCATTTGCGCTGGGTATCTGTTGTGCTTATGCGGACGGTCACATTTGTGATACTGAAATTGATGAGTTGGATTATCTTGTCTCTGGAATCGGTACAAGCGAAATGCTTTCAGAATCAACAAAAAAACAAATTATGGATATGAAAAATTCGCCTCCAAATTTAAGCACTGTGTGGGCAATGATTAGAAAGTATGAGCTTGATACAGAACATTATTTAAGAATATTCAGTACAGTAGTTGAACTTGTAGCTCATGCAGATGGGAGTGTAACTCAAGACGAAAAAGAGTTTCTAGAGAGATGGAATAGCCTTGTGGCATAGGAGGCCCGAAATGAGTTCAGCTAAAGAGCACAAGTTAAGATTAGAAAGAATAAAGAACTTTCAAAGTACACAGAGGCTTAAACCACTAGCGACTGGTGAAGTACTGCAGAAATACTCTGATGAAATTGTTGACTTAACTTTCATCGCAAAAAATGATGTTAATGCAGTTTATGCGACACGTATTAAAGAATTTAAACTTGATGTAACTAGGAAAGAAGCTATCAGTTTAATTGAAGCTGTTAGCTCAGGCAGCGCTATTGATAACATTCTTGAGCCGGTATTTTTAAGCCTGTTTGATGGCACTATGAGAGCATTTAAAATTGGCACAACACACGGTATTACAGCATCACGATTATACAATGAGTGTAAATCATTTACTTATGAATCCGCCTCGAAAAGCATTGCACTGGATAGTTACACTGAGTCGTTAAATGAGCGTGAGAACATAAAGCGATTTGGTGAACAGTCAAGTTATAGCAATGGAGATATGACGCGCGGAAACCAGACCATTAATATGCGTGATGGTACGAAGATGAATAAGGTCAAAGAGATTCATTTTAATGGCAACCCGCGGGCGACAGATGGATATGATGGGTCTACGGTGTATCAATCAAAGAAGCATGCAAAAAGTGCAGGGGAATCCACACAAACAGGTGAAGTTGAACATATCATTTCCTGCGCAGAGGTCTGCAATCAACTTAAAAGTAATAAAGCGCTGAATGTAACTGATATAAAAGATATTTTAAATGACGAAGATAATCTCTTAGTAACCAGCATGCAAAATAACAGGGGAGCAAAAACTGGGAAGTTTGACAAGTCCAGCACAGAACTCGAACAAGAAATTAATCAAGGATATGTTATAGATAAACAAGGAAGGAGGAAAAACCTTTCAGAGAAAGATATTGAAACGCGAAAAAAATGGTTAGCAAAATGGCCGAAACACAAAAAAAACTAGATTCCGCCACAAATTCAAAAGTAATAAAAAATATTACAAGCGACAAAAAAGTTCAGAAAACTCTTGTCAAAGATGCAAAAGATGCTGCGGCAGAACAGTCGATTGGTGATGTGATAGTCTTCATAATGAAGCCGTTGTTTTACGAACTTAGGGATTGCTTTCTTAATGGTATAGAGAAAGGTGTAAAAAGTAACAGCTTTAAGTCTGCACTGAAAATCAGATTGGATCGAATGAAAACTTATATCCTACAGCAAGTCGAAGTGCTACTAAAAGATGGATTATTAAATTTCTTCAGAAACTTTTTAGCAATGCTGCTTGAAGGTATTTTGAATTGTTTTGTTGGGATATTTAAACAGGTTGCCAGGATGGTAAAAGAAGGATTTAAGATTCTTCTTCAGATTGCTCCGATTTTGGTGGATAAGAATAAAAGTTTCGCTGAAAAGGGTGATGCAGTATTAAAACTAGTTGCAAGTTCGTTGACTATTTTCGCCAGCATTGGAATAGAGACCTGGCTTAATAGTTTAGGTTTGGGTGAACCTTGGTCAATTATTATGTCGTCTGTTATTACTGCCGTGCTAACGGCACTGATTATGTATCTACTTGATAAATTAGATTTATTCTCTGTGAATCGAACAAGACAACTTCAGCGTCTAGATGAAATTTTAAATTTAAAAATAGAAGGCAGCCAAGAAGATATGTTCAAAATGATTAATGCATATACCTGAATCCAAAAGCCTTAAAGGCACTAACGATGATTTAAGAATTGAAAAAAGGACATATATGGTCACCTCGGGTTTAGCAAGGCCAATGTCCTATTTTGTTCAAACTAATTTGTGCTAATCAATAATTCACCTTTCACAACGGGGTATCGGTCGTTAATGGTTGGCGGTCTTGCGACATATATCCGGCGTCTGTTGCGCCCTAATGAGATCCAAATTGACGTCTTACCCTCCTACGCATATGACCTCAAAGGCCACTGTCCGAATCAGGTTTTGGGTAAGACAAACCGTTTAACTCATTAATACCATTACCGCTGTTGTACTTTGATGGACATTTATCGATTTACATTTTGAGTCTATTTACGCCAAATCGAAAGATGGGACGAGCACAAATTTTTAGGACTAACAGCTAACACCAAGGCAACAGAAGTTCCCCCTCCCCTGCGAAGTTGCTGAAGGACGTTGAAGAAAATCGCGTGAGAAAAGATAGAACAGGCATAACTCTTTCGGGATTAACAGCCAACACAGAAGCGACAGGAGTTCACCATCCCCTCGGAGTTGCCGCAGGGCGAATAGACAAATTGCGTGAGTCTTGCCATGGATGGCAAGCTAGCTTTCGCAGGTGCAAGGACGCATCCTTCGGAAGCGATAGCAAATTTGGCAATGAGCACAAGGGGTTTTCAACTCCGTTAGGGGCGTCTTGGAGAATCCAAGGAGGATAGGACGAGCAGTCCTCCTTGGTCGGGTGTGGGGTGAAGCCCCACGACTTTGATTCACCTCGGCCGTAAGGCCGCAATGATAAACAGTTACTCACAGGAAAATTGTGACAGGCAAAGATGGGATATGGGTGTAAATCAGAGCAGTCAAAGCTAACCGCCCAGTTGTCACACCTTCAACCCAAGGTTAAATCTTCACACAGACAAACAGCGCATTACCTGAGCTTAAATCCCATGGGACGATTTTTTCATAATCGTGTTCAAAGATATGTACTTCAAAATATGGCGCGAGTAAGGCTTGCAGCTCCGCGAAACTGGTCGCGACCATAGTATGTTGGTCTTGCCATAATTCAGTCTGATGCGCAGATGTATCGGTATCGCCTTCGAAATCAGTGAGTTGAGTAAAAGGCTGGTGACGCTTTGCAATACTCAGGTTTAATGACTGGTTTTCGCCTTGACCACTGTAATGCCAGCCAGATTCAAAGGCAAAATGGTGCCCCTCAAACTCGGCAAAATGCTTAATCGATAAGCGGTTATCGATGCGGTGCTTATCAACCGAGTTAAAACAAAATATCCCGCCGTCATTCAGGGCGCGGTGCACGCTGGCAATACAACTCTTAAGGCGCTCAATGCCCGCACTGTAATGAATGGAATATAAAAAACAGGTAATTAAATCAACTGGCTGCTCAAGATAAAAGGCGGTCATATCCTGTAGATTAAACAGGGCCTCAGGGCAGCGACGCATGGCCATATCGAGCATCGGCTGATTAATATCTAGGCCACGACACTGATAACCTAGATCGATAAAATGCCGCACATGTGGGCCAGTGCCACAGGCTAAATCGAGGTGTTGCTTGCCATTATTGCCTAAGAACTGATGCAATCGATGGATGCTCGCACTCTGTTGTTGATAGTTGATATCGGAGCACATGAGATCGTAATAACCGGAGAGATCGGTATAAAGCGCATTAGAAGACATAGCGGCAAACAGGAGCCATAGGCAATTAAGGGTGGCGCATGATATATCAGTTGGCTAAGAACCGATACACGCAATTCCGCCCTAGAGTCGAGTGCAAGACGCGAGAATCCATTTTATTCAATAAAACAGTGCACTAGGATAAAAGATGGGTAGGAGTTTTCTTCAATTCGGTTCGCTGAGTGGGATATGCCTTTACGGCCAAGCATATAAAAATGGGCTGCTCAGTTAAGCAGCCCAGAGTGATAGAGAGTCATACTCACATCGCGGTTTTATTTGAGTTTATAAACCACTTCGACTCTATCTTCGATAGTCACTTGGCCATATTGATAGCTTTCAGCAGCGCCCATGGCATCGGCCTTAGCATTCATACGTAACATTACGGGCTGCACAGGGCGTTGATCGTAATAACGAATTTGCCACACCTTACCTAAGTTCTCCCCAAATCCCTTGGCTAAGCTTTCGGCTTTTTGTTTGGCATCGACAATCGCCGCTTGGCGCGCCTTGGCCACATACTCGGCCTCTTTGCTCGACTTAAGGGCGATATTGTTAACCCTGTTAATCCCCTCCTCTAAGGCGGAGTCCAAAATAGTATTTAAGCGGGCTAAATCACTAATGGTAACTGTGATTTGGCGACTCGCGGTATAACCACTCAGCTCTGGCGCCTTATCCTGGGCATACACATATTGCGGTTGCAGATTTAAGTTAGCGCTTTGGATTTGCTCCTTGGTAATGCCCGCGGCGGTTAAACGGGCGATAAATTTCGCCACTGCGGCATCCGAATTATCCTTGGCAGCCTTAGCCTCTTTCTCGGTAACGGCTACTTCGACATTAAGCTCGGCCATATCCGGCTCAACCTGAATTTGGCTCACGCCCATGGTTTCGATATGGGGAAAATCTACGTCGGCGGCCATCGCCTTCGCGGTAAATACACCTGAAAAAAGACCACCAGCCACTAATACAGCTAAAAGAGAATGCTTCATTGTTAACTCCAACTAAATCATTTAAGGCGAGACTGCCGTGGTTCTGACGCGGCGGCTATCGGCTAAAAGTACGACTCCCTATCCCAAGGTGTAAGTACCAATATGTAACAGCACCAATTATCGTCCGTTGCGATAGCCACGCATCATGCAAACTACCCCTATAAACGCAGGCAAAAATAAAAAGGGTTAATTTTTTTGAAAATTTTTTAAATCGGCGCCGAGCGGCAGTGCACTGCGCCATTCAAACCGTAAAGCCATTCACTCAAGATGAAATGCGGCGGGATAACAGAGCTACGGACTCTGCCGCGCCGCAACTGGTAGAAACGCACTCTTGGCTGTACACTTTTCACCCAAAGACACTGTACCTTTTAATCACTTCAGGTATAATCCGCGCTCTTTTTACGGCGCTCTTTTATCAGCATCAGCGAGACACCATGACAGTTGAAACTTTTAATCCTAAGCAAACAACCACGCTTGAGACCCCAGCCAAGACATTAGAAGCAGCGAGTGCTGATTCTACTGCTACCGGGAATCGCATCGGTTTCGTGTCTTTGGGTTGCCCAAAAAACCTAGTGGACTCAGAGCGCATTCTGACCCAATTACGCATCGACGGCTATGAAGTCACCAACAGCTACGACAATGCCGATCTGGTAATCGTCAACACCTGTGGTTTTATCGATGCGGCGGTTGAAGAATCCTTAGATGCGGTGCGCGAAGCCCTAGAAGAAAACGGCAAAGTGATCGTGACCGGCTGTTTAGGCGCCAAGGAAAACCAAATCCGTGAAGTGCACCCAGACGTGCTCGAAATCACGGGTCCACACAGCTACGAAGCCGTGTTAAAGCATGTACACAAGTACGTGCCAAAACCAGAGCACAACCCATTTACCTCATTAATCCCACAAACTGGGGTTAAGTTAACGCCTAAGCATTATGCTTATTTAAAGATTTCAGAAGGTTGTGATAACCGTTGTACTTTCTGCATCATCCCAGCACTGCGTGGCGATTTAGACAGCCGCCCAGCGGGTAGCGTATTAGATGAAGCCAAGCGCTTAGTTGAATCGGGCGTGCAAGAAATTTTAGTCGTAAGCCAAGACACCTCTGCCTACGGTAAAGACAAGGGCGGCCGCACCGATTTCTGGAACGGTATGCCAGTGAAGCAAGACATCACTAGCCTTGCTCGCCAACTGGGCAAGATGGGCGCTTGGGTACGTTTACACTACATCTACCCATACCCATGGGTAGACGATCTCATCCCCTTGATGGCCGAAGGTTTAATCCTGCCATACCTAGATATTCCAATGCAGCACGCCAGCCCACGCATCCTGAAGATGATGAAGCGTCCAGGCCGTGTTGACCGTCAGTTAGAAGCCATCCAACGCTGGCGCGAAATCTGCCCAGACTTGGTGATCCGCTCAACCTTCATCGTGGGCTTCCCTGGCGAAACCGAAGAAGATTTCGAAATGCTACTCGACTTCCTGCGTGAAGCGCGCCTCGACCGCGTTGGCTGCTTCAAGTACTCAGAAGTGGAAGGCGCTGTAGCCAACACCATCGCTGAACTTATCAGCGAAGACGTGAAAGAAGACAGATACCACAGATTTATGGAAGTCCAAGCCGAGATCAGCGCCGAGCGTTTAGCCCGTTTCGTTGGCCGCACTATGGATATTCTGATCGATGACGTTGACGAAGAAGGTGCGATTGGCCGCAGCTTCGCCGATGCTCCAGAAATCGACGGCATGGTCTTTATCAACGGTGAAACCGAACTCGAACCCGGCATGTTAGTTCGTGCTGTGATCACTCACTCGGACGAGCACGATCTGTGGGCCGAGTTAGTCGACGCAGACGCAGAAGATGATATCGAGGCTTAAGCACTCGACTTAAACACTAGGCTTAGGCATTCGCTCTAAGCGCTTGTCCTCGGCATTCGATTAGCCGGATTAAAAGCATCAATAGCGAGCCCCTGATATTAATACTAATAGTCAAGGGGCTCGCTTTTTTATGGGCAATCGTTACCGACCTAGTGATAGGCATTGAAAGATATCGGCAGCAAATGGCACAGCTAATAAGTCGAGGGATAAGCTCAAGAATGGCGCTTTACGAGGTTTACAGGGTAAGCATCAAAGAGAAATTGAGCAGAGATAAGGGATAAACAAATCAGCGCGAGCAAAGTTAAGGGATCTACACTAGGCTCCAGCAAGGCAAACTCCCATAAAGTCGAAAGGGGTATCGCCCCTGTGCTGATACCCCTTTCGGTTTGCTGCTTTACGGTTGTAAGACCCTTTGCCCTTTTTCGGCTTTTCGGTTCGCATTCTAAACAGTGAGCTAGTCACCACTGCCTTGAGTGCGTTGTCGGTAATAGTGCCGCGACCATTTTCATGTTCGAGCACGCTAGTCTCTTTAAGCTTTGCCATAGGAACTCCTCAGTTAATATTTACAGACCAAATACACCTCACTCAGTCTGCGGCGACACTATAGCGCAATATGACAGGATGTACAGAGTTTGTGCAGCAGCGCAAAGAATCACGCTTTTTATTATCAAAAAGTATGATAGATTAATTCAATAAAAATAATACATTAGACTAACAAGCCTCAATCTTGTTCGTTACTTTTGATCGCGACTTTGCGATGAGATTACCCTTTGTAATCACGGGATAAGGAGATCATTTTGCAATTTGCAGTTATTTATCGGCCCTTACTTAGCCTCGTTTTCCTATTAGTCAGCCTCTTCCCCAGCTTAGCGCAGGCGTTTTCAAGCTCTGAGTGCATCATTACCATGGGGTATCGCACCAGTGAGCGCCTTCCTTTTATCCAACACGAACCTAATAACCAAGGGTTTTACCACGATATCTATCAAGCCGCCGCCGAGCGAATTGGTTGCAAATTACGGATCACACGCGCGCCTAAGATGCGGATTTTGCGGGATCTCAAACTCGGTAATATCGACTTTTACCCAGGCCTGAGTTTTAGTGAAGAGCGCGCTCAATTTGCCTTTTTTATTCCTAATGGCCTGTCGGAGCGCGCCATCGGCATAAGCCGTGCGGGAGCCGCCGATATACGTTCGTTAGAGCAGTTGTCCCAGAGTGGGATGACACTGTTAATCGCCCCCGGCAGCTACGACTTTAACGGCCTACCCGAGACCATGTCGGTACGTAAACCGCCCGAACTCGATGTGCCTAAGGCCTTAGATTACCTGCTTGCCAGCCAAGGGGATTTTTTTATCTACGATCAGGCCACCATCAGCTACTACCTTAAACAGCGGGACATGGGCCAATTTAAGCTGCACCCGAATTGCTGCCAGCAGCCTCAGGCCATGTATCTGGGCTTTTCGAAAAAAGCCGCCATTTTCGCGGGCAACATAACCCCAATTACCGAGCAGACCTCCCCGTCAGCGCAGATAACAGCCCCAACAGACTGGCCGAAGATTCAAAGGCCTATGAGTTTGCCAAGGCACTCGCCGCCATGGACGCCGAAGGAGAAACCCAGCGTATCTACTTCAATCACTTCGGTTAATCCAAGGGCGTGTTAAATCGCGCTGCTGTTATCCACACTTGGCGCTAGCTTATCTTCATCTCGGTGCTAGCGAGCACTTCAGGCAGCTATTTCAGCTTTGTCTTTATAAGCTCTGCGACAATATGCCGCACCTGTCACACTGTGATGATCTTTATAATGCAGCGCAATTTATCCGAGTGAATGGAAGACAAAACGATGGCTGCAAACGCTTCAACTATCCCCCACGGCTTTAAATGCTCCGCAATCGCCAGCGCGCTGACCTTAGCATTAGGCGCTTCGGTTACCTCACACGCCATGGCCAACGAGACAAATCAGACGCAAATTGAACGTATTCAAGTCCATGGCGAGCAGAGTATTGGCCGTAATGCCTTAGGCGCGGCCGATGCCTTGCTAAAAGACCAAGGCGTCGATTTCTCCGAAGCGGGCGGCGTTTCCGCCTTGCCCGTGCTTAATGGCATGATGGGCGATCGCATTAAAGTATTAGTCGATGGCGCGGATATCACCGCCTCCTGTGCCAACCAAATGAACCCACCACTTTCCTACGTTTCCGCTAATCAAATCAGCTCGGTAGAAGTGGTCGCGGGCGTGTCCCCTGTCAGTGCGGGCGGCGACAATATCGCCGGCGTGATTAAGGTTAATAGCCTTAATCCAAAGTTTAACGACAGCGACAACCTCAGCTTCGAAAGCGGCGAGATTTCATCGGGATACCGCAGCACCAGCGATGCCTTCTTACTCGGTGCTAAGGCTGGAATCGCCAGTAAGGACTTAAGTTTCAGCTATCAAGGCGCCTATGAAGATGCCAATAGCTACCACGATGGTCACGGCGATAAAGTGCTCGATACCCTCTATCGCGCCCAAAACCATGCGTTAACAGCGGCATGGCGCGATGACACACAACAACTGGCGATTAAGCTAACGCACCAGACGATCCCGTTCCAAGGTTTCCCGAACCAATACATGGATATGACGGATAACAAGAGTTATGGCGCCCTAGTCCGTTATCTGCGGGATTTAGACAACGACGGCGAATTTAGCGCCCAGTTAAACTGGCACAGTGTGAAGCATGAAATGGGCTTCTTCACCCCAGAAAAAACCGGCAAGATGCCAATGAATACAGAGGGTAGCGATTACAGCTATCAACTGCATTGGCGCTTACCTATGGGCGATAACAGCACACTACTCGTTGGGCAGGAATATTATAACTATCAACTCGATGATACTTGGCCAGCCGTGCCCGGCACTATGATGGCACCCAATGACTATATCAACATCAACGACGGTGAACGCCGCCGCGCCGCAGTTTATGGCGAATGGCAGCAAAACCTCACGCCACTCTGGTGGTTGTCTGCTGGGGTGCGTTATGAATATGTCACCACAGATACGGGCGAAGTGCAGGCCTACAGCAATATGCCCATGATGGGCATGCCGAATATGGATGCCGAAGCGGCAAAAGCCTTTAATGCTATGGATAGAAGCCGTGACGACAACCTTATCGATGCGACATTGCTGGCACGCTATCAATTGTCGGCCAAGCAACAATTGGAATTTGGCTTAGCCCGTAAAAACCGCGCGCCAAACCTGTATGAGCGTTACAGCTGGGGCCGTGGCGTGATGGCAACGACAATGATCGGCTGGTATGGCGACGGTAACGGTTATGTGGGCAATCCCGATCTTAAGCCTGAAACCGCGCACACCCTGAGCGCGGCCTACAAGTTTGCGGGCGATGAATGGCAATTCTCAACCACGGCTTGGTATAGCGCAGTCGCCGATTATATTGATGCCGAGGTGATTGGTAGCTTTAACCGTAGCGGCCTTGCCAACGGTAAACGCAATATCCTTAAATTCACCAACGAAGATGCCCATCTATATGGCGCTAAGTTGAGTGCGAACTACCTATTAGCCGATACCGACAGCGGTAAATGGCAGATGCAGGGCAAGCTGAATATCACCCGTGGCGAGCGCGATGAGGGTAACGAGCCGCTTTATCAAATCAAACCGCTACAAACCGAGTTAGCCCTTAGCCATCAACTGGGTGATTGGGAAAACCGCCTGTCATGGCAATGGGTAGCGACTAAGGATAAGGTCGATGAGCGCCGTTTAGAAAATGAGACCGACAGTTATTCGCTGTTAAATTTAAGCAGCAGCATCAAGTGGCAAGAGCTGAGTTTAACCTTTGCGATCAACAACCTGTTTGATACTTACTACGAACTACCACTGGGTGGTGTCAACCTTGCCGAATTTAAGGCCGATAGCAGTGGTGGCTTTAGCCAAGTCGCAGGCTCGGGTCGCTCATTTGAATTAGGTGCCAGCTACAAATTCTAATGACTACCGCCGCTAACAAGTGGTGATGCAATTTAGGGCGGGTCAGTTAAATCAAAAAGGGCAAATGCGAACGCATTTGCCCTTTTGTTTAAAGCTCATTCCGTTAACGCTGAACCGTTAGACTGAATGACTCAATTGGGTCAACTCAATCAGTTACCCGCGACCTTCATCTCGGATAATAAGATCCCGCCGGTGCGGATAGACGAACGTAAATCGAAGTCTTTACTGACCGCCTGAATCCCACGGAACATATCCTTCAAGTTGCCCGCGATAGTGATCTCTTCGACGGGGAACTGCACTTCGCCATTTTCGACGTAAAAACCAGCGGCGCCGCGGGAATAATCCCCCGTCACCATATTCACGCCTTGGCCCATCACTTCAGTGACAATCAGGCCAGTGCCCATGCCTTTGACTAGCTCATCGAAACTTTGGCCGGTGTGCGCCAGCGTCCAGTTGTAGATGCCGCCCGCATGGCCTGTGTTGGTTAAGCCTAGTTTGCGCGCCGAATAGCTAGTCAGCAGATAGCTTTCTAACATACCCCGGTCGATGATGCGTCTATCTTGCGTCGCTACACCTTCGCTATCGTAGTTGGCACTGGCAAGCGCGCCCAGCAGATGCGGCTGTTCTTCAATGTTGAACCAATCGGGGAAGATTTGGGTGTGAATCGCATCCAACAGGAAGCTGGATTTACGGTATAAGCTACCACCGCTGATCGCGCCGACTAAATGGCCGATAAGCCCTGTGGCGATTTCAGGCGAAAGCAGAATAGGTAAACGCGAAGTCGCAATTTTACGTGCGCCTAAACGGCTCACTGTCTTTTGTGCGGTTTTCAAGCCAACGGATTCAGGAGATAGCATCTCACTGAATTTACGGGCGATAGTGTAATCGTAATCCCGCTGCATGCTGCCATCTGAGTCTTCACCGATCACGCTGCAACTTAAGCTGTAGCGCGAGCTGCAATAACCATTTAAAAAGCCGTGGCTATTGCCGTAAACCTTGACCGAAGTGTGGGCGTTTGCGCTGGCGCCGTCAGAGTTATTGATGCGCGGATCGGCATCGAGCGCCGCAGTTTCGGCTCGAATCGCCAATTGGGCTAATTCGTCGGGAGAAATCTCTTCAGGATAATAGAGCTTAAGATCGCGGATCTCTGTCGCCATTAAGGCTTTGTCGGCTAAACCGCTAAAGGGGTCGGCAGAGGTGTAACGGGCGATATCGTCCGCCGCTTTCACCGCCAGGGCAATGGCTTCGGGGCTGAGATCGGAAGTCGATGAACTGCCCTTGCAACCATCGCGATAAACCGTAATTCCTAGGGCGCCATCTTTATTAAATTCAACCGTTTCCACTTCTTTTAAGCGGGTTGAAACCGATAATCCCTGTTGTTTACTGATCGCCACTTCGGCGGCATTTGTCCCTAATTTATTGGCATATTCGAGGGCCACGGCAACCGCATCTTTCAGCGCGGTCAATTCACTATCGATTCTGTTCAAAGACACAAAGCTACTCTTTCGTTGTCGGCAATGGCGTTAGCATAACAAACACCCATGCCATTCTCATTATTTATTGCGCGCTTATTTCGTCAATCTCAGCCATGGCGCACGCGCTTTCGTTAGGCGATTTTTGGCGGGAGATGTTATTATTAGGCCGTTATTTAACTGAGGTTTTATCTATATGAAGATTGTTGGTGATTCAGAGCATTTTAAACAACCCTATGACAGTGACGAAGAGTATGTCAGCAAAACCGAGGACAAGCGTGACTGCGAAGCTGCTCAAAAAGTCGGTATGGAATTGGTGTCGCTCAGCAAGACCCAGCTAGATAAAATCGAGCTGGACGAGCACTTGTACGACAGCATCCAGCAAGCCCATAAGATTAAGCCGAAGACCGAAGCCTATCGCCGCCATATGCAATATATCGGTAAGTTGATGCGTCACGTCGATATTGAGCCGATTAAAGCGGCGCTCGCTGTCGTGCTGAACAAAAACAGCAACGAGACAGCTAAGCTGCAAATATTCGAGAAAATGCGCGAGCGTTTACTGAGCCAAGGCGACAGCGAAATTCAAACCTTAGTGGAACATTACCCACAGTTGGACAGACAGAAGCTGCGTACCTTAGTGCGCCAAGCCACAAAAGAGTTGGCAAAAGGCCCTGAGTCCAAATCATCAAAAGAGCTGTTTAAATACCTACGCAGCGAAATCCAAGACTAATTAACTCAGCACCAACAAGGATGTTTGCTTATGCGATTTAGCAACACGTTTTGCAATCTTACTTTGCTTTCTATTGGTTTATTTGGACTTTGGGGCTGTAACGGCCCCTCTGACGAAGACAACGGTGGCACAGATGCCAGCGACGGTATTTACAAACTGTCTATCGACTTTAAAACCTTATCGGGTAGTCAATGCGGCAGTTTTACCTCACTTCAAAGTTTCCCTAAAGACGCAGGTTTTTGTGCTGTCGCCAAGTTAAACAAAGGTTCTGCAAAAGTCAGTAACCAGAGAGTTAACTTTACGACCGACCTTGGGGCGCTAACACCGGAAAGCAAACTCACGGATAGCAATGGTGAAGCCGTTGTTATTGTGAGTAATCCAGATTTGCTTATCAATGCAGGAACGATTACGGCAACCACCACCCCAAGTGATTCCAGCACAGCGCTATCGGCGACTCGCAACTTTGAATTTACAGGCACTATCGACGGCACTGGCGCATCCATCGCCCCAAAACTCAGCGCCAGTATTCAAAGCGGCGCGAATGTAGTGACTCGCTTTAAAGTTGATGAAGCCGTACAACTGCAAGCCATTTTCCTCGATGCCGAGAGTAAAGGCATTGCCGATGCTAAGGTCAGCTTCAGTGCGGGGTCAGCGACCTTAACCCCCACCAGCACGCTAACCGATGAGCAAGGTATTGCTCAGGTCAGTTATACTCCGAGCGCCACCGAATTAGGCGCCAACGCCTTAACGGTAACAGTGGAGTATCAAGGGCAATCGCTACAAAGCAGCAGCTTATATGAAGTACTCAGCAAAGATGCGGTTAACGAAGCCGGCACCTTAAAATTAGGCTCCTTTAATGGCAGCAGTTTTACAGAAGGAAAACTGGCCAGTACGTTAACGGCGCAGGCCGATGGCAGCTATAAAATCAGCGCAGGCGGCAGCTTTGGCGTGACTGCAAGCTTAGTGTTAGAGGCCAGCGATGGCACTGTCACTCGCGTACAGACGCCGTCATCCATCAGTTTCAGCTCTGACTGTACTGCCAGCAATAATGCGAGCTTAGACTCGCCTGTCACGACGCTATCGGGCAATGCCAGCTCGACCTTCCAAGACACCAGTTGCAGTGGGAATAGCGAACGTAACGATCAAATCGTCGCGACCACAGTCGTGGGTAATCAAACGCTGACGGCGAACTTCCCTTTACGCTTCAACGTCAAACCTTAGCCAGTCTGAGCTTTGAAGCGGCCGAGCCCAACCAAATTCGCATTAAAGGCGCGGGCGGAACTGGGTCGAGCGAATCATCACTGGTGAGCTTTAAAGTCACCAGCGCCAATGGCCAGCCAGCAGCACAGCAAAAGGTTAGTTTTAGTTTAGATACTGTGGTCGGCGGTTTAAGTTTTGCCAATGGCAGCGCCAGCGCTGAGAGCCTGACAAACTCGCAAGGCATTGCGAGTGTACGTGTGCTCTCAGGCACTGTGCCGACCCCAGTTCGCGTGGTCGCCAGCGCAGTGGATGCCGATACCAAGGAAGTAATCACTAGCCAATCTGAGCAATTAACGGTTAATACCGGCCTGCCACAGCAACTTGGCTTTAGTCTTTCGACGACGATATTTAACCCCGAAGCGGGCGATTATGACGGTGAAACCGCGACTATTACTGCCAGACTGTCGGACAGCTTTGGTAACCCAGCGCCCGACAATACTACGGTTAACTTTACGACTGAAGGCGGTGGTATTACATCTTCATGCTTAACACTAGATGGTGCTTGTAGTGTTATTTGGACGTCTAAAAACGCACGCCTCACCGACCACCGTAGTACTATTCTTGCGTATGCCTTAGGTCACGAGACCTTCTTCGATACCAATGGCAATAACATCTTTGATGATGCAGATATCAGCAAAGATATCAATGGCGCGCCAGTGACAGATTTGGCTTGTTTAAATCGTGCGGGCATTGCCACAAAATGTACTGGCAACGGGATGGATATCGAAACCTATCTGCCTAAAGGCTTCAGTGATTTAGGAGATGCCTTCAGGGATGATAATGAAGATGGTATCTGGAATTCAGGCGAAAAATATTTAAATACTCAAAACAGTGGGACTTACCTTGCCGCCGATGGCAAGTTTAACGGCCCTCAATGTGAAGGCAGCCTCTGTGGCACTGGTCAAGCGAATAAAATCTACATTCGTAAGGCATTGGTGCTAAGCATGTCTGGTTCGCAAGCTTATATCAGTGTGCAGCAGGATGGCGTGTTACTCGCAAGCGTTAATGATATTAAACCCGTTGCCGCAGGTAGCGAGTCTGAGTTTGTGGTGTTTGTACATGACAATGCTAAACAAATTATGCCTGCTAAGACTCAAATCGAGCTCTGCGTTGATTGTAACGGTACGCCAGATATCATTGAGGTCGCTAACACTCTCACTGGCAAGAATGGCTTAGGCACACCACTCAGTTTCACCGCCTCTGCGGGGAGTCAAATCAGTGTCGTGACCACTACGCCCAAGCAAGTTAAGACCTCCCTCAGCTTTACAGTGCCGACACTGTAAAAACTAAAAGACCCGCAACTGCGGGTCTTTTACTTTCTAGCTCAATCTATTGGTTAATTCTGTAACTCTACCGCCTTGCGTAAACGCAGGCTTCGCAGTGCCAAGTACAAGACCCCAACTGCTGCCCAAATCAAGCCAAGCTCTAGGGACTGAGGTTCAAGGTTAAGCCACAGCACGCCAATCGTCGCCGCACCGCACAAGGGTAAGACGAAGTACTGAAAGTGGTCTTTCAAGGATTGGTTACGTTTCTCTTTGATATAAAACTGCACTATTACCGACAAGTTCACAAAGGTAAAAGCCACCAGCGCCCCGAAGTTGACCAGCGCCAATGCCATTTCGAGATCGAAGGACACCGCCGAAAGCGCCAGTAACCCCACCAAAATCACGTTAAATGCCGGCGTGCGCCATTTGGGGTGAATATAGCCAAAGCCTTTATTGGGCAGCATATTGTCGCGACCCATCACGTAGAGAATACGTGCCACCCCCGCATGGGCGGCCATGCCCGAGGCCAACACCGCAATGGTGGTTGCCACCAGCACCACTGACTGGAATAAATTACCGCCCACATACAGGGCAATCTCAGGCAGCACAGCATCTAACTGCTGGAAGCGAGAAATATCTGGGAAAAACAGCTGCAAGAAATAGGACACGCTGACAAAAATCACCCCGCCAATCAAAGCAGTTAGCACGATAGCGCGAGGGATGACTCGCTTAGCGTCCTTGGTTTCTTCACTCAAAGAGCTTAAGCCATCGAAACCTAAGAAGGAGAAACACAGAATAGTCGCGCCAGTAAACAGCGGCGCAAGGGTTATCTCTTCGGAATAGAATGGACGCACACTGGCAATCACACCTTCACCTTCGCCAAGGGACAAACTGTGGGCCATTAGACCGATAAACACTAAGATAATGGCTATCTGGGCGAATACGATAACGCCATTAAAATTCGCCACTAAATCTATGCCCCTCAGGTTTAATACCGTCATCACAGCGACTAAACCAAAGATAAAAATCCACGGCTCGACGTTAGGGAACATGGCCGTGAGGTAAATCTTTGCCAGCAACATATTGATCATCGGCATAAACATATAATCGAGCAGCGATGACCAGCCCACCATAAAGCCGACATTCGGGCTAAAGGTTTTTGCGCATAGGTATAGGCCGAGCCCGCATAGGGATATTTACGCACTAAGTGACCGTAGCTAAAGGCGGTAAACAGGATCCCCGCTAACGCGAGCAGGTAAGAGGTGGCCACATGGCCTGAGGTGATCTCGGAGACAATGCCAAAGGTGTCAAACACGGCCATTGGCGTGAGATAGGCTAATCCCATCACAACCACTTGCCACAGACTAAGGCTTTGCTTTAAGCCAGGATTTTGTTGGCTCATATCCAACCTCCTTTTGCAGCAGGTGGAATTGCAAACGCAACAGATTGATTTACGGCAACTACCGAACATCCGGTAAACAACAGCCCCATTGAATTGTCCTCAGTAAAGTAGGTTCAAACGAACCTCATATCATTTCCGGATGTTTACCGGCCTCAATTGGTTTAAAACCTATACACACAAAAAGAAAATAACCGGGATACTGAATACCCCGGTTATTTTTGCGGCGCGCATTCTCCCCCAAAACAGAGTCGAAGACAACCCAATAAGGGCATTAAGTTGCCTATCTGTGTCGTCTGTACGGTAAAGGGAGCAAAGATATGTAAAAAGCCCCGCGTGTTGAGGCGAACAGCGCGAATAAACTCAACCCTAGTGGCACGCAATGAGGACTTATTGCTTGGAGACTTTTAGCAAAGTGACTTACCCCGGCATGGTCATTATGATGACCATGGGACATATAAAAGATACAGGGGCCATGTAGCGATATGTGGGATGCTTAGAAGTACAGGCTTTCGACGATTTTACCGTTAACCAGCATGTCGCATTTATCGCCAGAGCTGGATTTTGTCGATTGGATCACCCCAGCAATCGCACCAAATGCGCCACCTTGGCTACTCAGCACTGAGCCGAAATAACATTGGCTAGAGATGGTGTAACCCTTGTATTTACCACTGAGGTTTTGGGTTGGTGTGTACGGTGGGAAAGTGCCTTTCATCACTGAGTCGCCATTCACCGACAGTGAAATATTTTTGCGTTCAGTATCGTAGCTACCGCCAAAAACGAGGTTGATACCATCGACTTCAACGGTTTTTTCTTGTGCAACTATGGGAGGTTTAGCGGCGCAGGCGGCCAACAAACAAGTACCCATGGCCAAAGAGAGTAAAGTAATTTTACGCATTTCATCTTCCTTTTGATGCGATAAAAAAATGAAGCAACTGCTTCGAAATTAAACGGCCCCTGTTTAATTTTTTGCCGGACGATTATATCTATATCTGCCTAATATCCAATAACAAATTTAATACAAACATAAAAATCAGTATTCTGTCGGTACGAATAACAGCGCCGCCTAAGATGTACTGGGTTCAGCCAATGCCCGCGCACGACGTTTGATCCCAAAAACCGCAAGACCAAAAAACAGCACAAACAAGCCCCAAAGCTGTAACCATTTTGGCAGCACACTCGCCCAGCTTGCGCCCATTTGGTTCAACTCCAACATCCCCATAATAGCGGGCACCGCAGGGATTATCTGCGAGCCCAGCACCAAAGGCTCAGGGATTAAGGCAATCGGCCAGACAAAGCCGGAGACAAACAGAATCGGCATAGAAATCAACAGCAATACTTGAGTCGGTAGGTCACGGCGGCTAAACAGCGTGCTCATCGCAACCCCAGCCGCCGCCGTCGCCAATAAAAATGGCAGCAACCATAGCGCTACTAAACCAAGACTCGCCTGAATACTCACCTTATACCAGTGGTAGCAATACCCTACATAAAAGCTGGTAAACACCATATAAATCAACATAAAGGCGAGAATACGACCGCAGACTAATTGCAGCGGCGACACCTGCTGCCAATAGCTGCGGCTGCGCCACTGCCCCGCACCGAGGATCCCGGTTCCAATCAACAAGGTTTGATGCAGGATAAGTAAGAAGAGTCCAGGCACCACGTAGGGGGTATAACCTAGGCTAGGGTTAAAGGCGGGCACGCTGTTTAAATGCAGCGAGTTTAGGTTCTGCTCGGCTTCTTTTGGATTTTTCCCCTGCGCGAGCATTCCAATTAATTGCACTTGCTTACCCGCATCCATTCCCGCGCTGACAAGTCCCTCGGCCACCGCCGAATAAATCAAGAAGTAACTGGCATCGCCGCCGTAACTTAAGGTCACGCCCTTGCCCAGCAGCAAGTCGCGGCGAAATCCTTCGGGGATCACCAATAAACCATGGGCTTTGCCGGTTTCGATAAAACGCTTCGCCTCGGTAATGGAGCCCACTTGGCCTATCACTTGGATTTTAGCGCTGGCATCCGCATGGCGAATAAGTTGACGGCTCAGGGAGGAATGATCTAAATCCACCACGATAAGCTGTTGTTCTGTTGGGACTTGGTGCAAGTAAGGCAAAGGGTAGAGCACCGAATAAAACAGCACACCGCCGAATAGGGTCACGGCAATTGCCTTGTCGCTCACAATCGCCTTTAATTCTGTCAGCACTAACTGCCATAAATTCATGTTATTGCCCCTTCGCAGGCAGAGGCGCCACGTGGTGTTCCGCCGCTTCAGCCTGAGCTTTTACCGTCATCGGCAGTAATTTGTGAGCCAAGAGATAAATCAGCGGCAATAAACCGATAAAACCCCAATAACTACTCAATTGCTGCGCCACCGTCGGCCACGCCGCGCCATAACTCACCACGCTCACATGGGACTCAATATAATGGCTCGATGGCATGATGAGTCGCCACCACTGTGCCAATTGCGGCATTTCATGGGTGGGGAAAGTGATCCCCATAAAGGCAAAGGCTGGCGCAAACAGCGCAGTACAAAAACTGATGACCCGCGCGCTATCACGCATCAGCACAAAGATAAACAACACAAGGCTCCACACCGCCAGCAGCATGAACAACTGAGCAAACAGCAGCAGCGCTAAACTACCCGCAAAAGGCAAAGCCAAATACAGATATAACCAAGCGAGGATAAACCCACCTTGGAGCATCAATATCGGGGTAAACAACAGGATTTTAGCTAACACCTTAGGCCAAAAATGCTCAGTCAATCGATTGGAGATCCCCTCCTCTGACTGCGCGGCATTAAGGTGCAACTCGCGATTTAAGCTGTTGGCCATCACCAACATAGATAACAACTGCCACAGTGCGACCAATACCGGCGGCACTAAAAAACCTATGTAGTTATTGTTACGGTTAAACAGTGCGGTCGTTTGGCTTTTCACTGGGCTTAAGTTCACCGCCACTTGGGATTTTGGCGTACCCGTCATCAGCTGCTTAAGGCCTGCGACCTGCAACAACCCATCGCCTAGACTCAACTGAATTTGACTCGACAACAGCTTACCCACCAGTAAAAACTGGCTGTTGTAACGCACATCGATTGTTGGTTTATGACCGGTGAGTAAATCCTTTTTCATATCATGGGGAAACACCACCACGGCATAGACCTGCGCCTGCTGCATAGCCGCAACAGCCGAAGGGAGATCGGTAAAACTTCGCGGCTCGGTGACAGGGTTGGCTTTGAGTTGACGGGTCAACATTCGGCTCAGCTGGCTGTGGTCTTGGTCAACAATCGCCACGGGTAATTGCCGAGGTAATCCAGCACTAAATAACCACCAGAGACATAAGATGCCCAGCAGCGGGATGTAACTGATCAGGGCCAGTTGCCAAGGATCGCGCCATAGCGCCCTAAGCTCGCGGCGCACGAGTGCCACTAACTGCGCCAGCAAGCCAGAAGAGACAGGATGCGCCGCATTCTGAGCCCCATTCAACGGCTTAGGCTCGCTCACATGCGTTTGCTCGCTCGGTGACTTGGCCACTGTCGTTACTCAGCACTGAGCAAAACAGACATACCGACACGCAGATCGGGGATCGGCGCAATTGGGCGCAGCTCTACCTCGAAGGTGCGCATATCGAAATCGTGGCCACTTTCGGTTGAACGCCAAGTCGCAAAGTCGCCCATCACACTAATATGGGTAACGGTAAACTCCACGGTTTTATCCAGCGCAGGAATAGTTAATGGCAGTTTGTCGCCCTTTTTAAAGCGTTTGAGTTGGTCCTCACGCACTTGGAATACCGCCCAAGCGTCCTGCATGTCGACAAGGCTGACCACTGGGAAGCCGCTCGGTGCTAACTCTCCCGCTTGCAACAATACTTCGCTAATTTCCCCAGACTTAGGCGCACGCATTTGGCTATCGGCCATAATGGCACTGACTTCTTTCACCGCGCCCTCGGCCATACGAGCATTACCCGCTGCAGCGGCTTTGGTTTCGACCCGCGCACCTTCTTCGGCCATTTGATACATGGCTAAGGCAGCTTGCTCTGTGTACTTGGCCGCTTGCCACTGAGTAAAGGCTTCATCGCGTTTTTGTCTTGCGGCAACCCCTTCGTTGAAGAGATTTTCCACTCGGGTATAGGTGGTTTTCGCCAGCGTTGCCGCCGCTTGCGCCTTGAGCCATTGCTCTTTAGCCGCCATTACCTCTTGGGTGCGGGCGCCGTTATTCGCCTCCTGTTGCAGGGCTTTGGCCGCATCTCGGCCGCCTTCAGCCTGCATCAACTTGGCATCGAGCTCTGGACTATGAATGGCAAATAACAAATCGCCTTCGCTGACGCTATCGCCACGGCGCACAAGGACCTGCTCGACACGCCCTGGCACTTTGGATGATACGTTATATTCACGGGCTTCGATTTGCCCCTGTAACAGGCTCGGCGCTGGGCTGTAAGCCAGTTTGAGTCCATAGGCTAAGATAAGGCCTAATGCGACCAACGCCGTTAGGGCAAGGATTCTGTTAGCGCGCATTGATAATCTCCTGCGATTGAGCGCCTGTGGCACTGCGACCGATAAATTCATCTAATTGACCACTGATGGCCATTAATCTGGCATAGGCTTGCACATAGCGATAACTGGCGCCAAGCTGCTGAGTTTTAACGGCGCTCAGTTTTAATTCGGCATCGACCCTGTCGATAGAAGTGGACAGCCCTTGGTTAAAGGCGATTTCCCTTAAACGCAGGTTTTCACTCGCCAGTTCGAGTGAGGTATTCAGTGCCTTGACCTCTTCCTCGGCCTGCAATAACTGGCGATAACTTTGGTCGAGCAGCAAACTTAAGTCCTGTCGGGTCTGCGCCTTAGTGTAACGGGCTTGCAGCAAGGCACTCTTAGCCGCTTCCACTTTACCACTGCGACCATCACGGCTTAGCAAGGGCACTTTTACGCCGACCCCCACCATCCAGTCCGGCTCCACCTTAGAAAATAAGCTGTCATCTTCGTATAAGGTGTAATTACCAAAGAGGAACACAGTCGGGTGATATTTGCCTTTCTCTAAGGAAACCAAGCCATTCGCCTGCGCTTCTTTAGCCTCGAGCAGTTTAAGTGCGGGATGTTGGCTCAGGGTCACTTGGGTCAAATCCCCCAATGAAGGTGCCTGCGGCAACACAAATAGGGGTGAGTTAGTGCTGACATCGCTCTGCTGCAACATGCGCGATAGGGCGATCACGGCCATTTCATGTTGACGACGGGCGCTGCCTAAATTGACCTTAGCGTTATCTAAGGCCACTTGAGCATTCAGGCGCTCGACCTTAGCAATTTGCCCTTCGCGCTCCAGCGCTAGCGCGTGGTCAACATGCTTAGTTAAGGAGACCACCAGCTCGGTTTGGGTGCTGACGAGGGATTGAGTCACATCGACGGCATAATAACGGTCAACCAACTGAGTGAATAAGTCGCGGGTCGCTAACTGTAATTCCTGTTGCTTCTCGGCCACCATGGCGGCATGAATACCTTGCGCCGCGGTGATCTGGCCGCCGGTATAAATCGGCCACATCGCCTGTAAGCTGGCGCGGAAAATATCTTGCTCGGTAAAGGGCGTGACAAATAATGAACCCGGAATACTCGCCAAGGCGCCGCCGAGTGCGGGTGGCAAGGTCGCAGGGTCAAGCGAAGCTAAGGGATTAAGATCCCTTAAATCTAATTCAATTGGTTTTTCGAGGTGGGTATAACTGCCATTCAGGCTGAGGGACGGCAGATTTAAACTCTCGCCAGCCTCTTGCTCGCCCTTGGCGCGATTCACCTCTTGGGATTGGGCCTGGAGTTTATCGCTCACCTTAAGCACTTGCTGCCAAGCCTCAGTAAAGCTACTAGGCTGGGCATTGGCCGCTAACGGCAATAGCGAGGGCAAAGGCAATAAACACAGCCATGCCAAACGTGATAGTTTCATTAACACCTCTAGAGTAGTTACTCTAATTTCCTTTGCGAATGATAACATCCATCATGGAAGGCGGCTAGAACCCACCGCCTTAAGTGCTGCCTAGACAGTAAACAAGCGGGTTATGCCGTACCTCCAACGGTTAAACGGTCAAGTTTGAGGGTCGGTTGACCGACACCCACAGGTACGCTTTGACCATCCTTACCACACACACCAACGCCCTTATCTAGGGCCATGTCGTTACCCACCATGGAGATCTGACTCATGGCCTCTGGGCCATTACCAATCAGGGTAGCGCCCTTAATCGCTTGAGTCACTTCACCATTTTCAATCAGATAGGCTTCAGAAGCGGAGAACACGAACTTGCCCGAGGTGATATCCACCTGACCGCCGCCAAAGTTAGGCGCATAAATGCCCTTCTTCACCGACTTGATGATCTCGCTCGGATCAGACTCGCCCGCCGTCATATAAGTGTTGGTCATGCGAGGCATAGGCAGATGCGCATAGGATTCACGGCGGCCATTCCCCGTCGGCGCCACGCCCATCAGGCGAGCATTTAATTTATCTTGTATGTAGCCTTTAAGAATACCGTCTTCGATTAACACGGTTCTCTGGGTTTGTACGCCTTCATCGTCGATGCTCAGTGAACCACGGCGATTCGCAAGCGTGCCATCGTCCACCACAGTCACCAGTTTCGAAGCTACTTGTTCGCCGACCATGCCACTAAAGGCGCTGCTGCCCTTGCGGTTAAAGTCACCTTCTAGGCCATGACCCACGGCCTCGTGCAATAACACGCCCGGCCAACCATTACCGAGCACCACAGGCATCTCTCCGGCTGGCGCATCGATGGCATTGAGGTTGACTTGCGCCTGACGAACCGCTTCACGGGCGAAGGCAAAGCACATAGGTAAACCGGTTTCATCCGTCACCATAAACACGCTGTAATCGTGACGACCACCGCCACCGGCGCTGCCACGTTCACGCTTGCCATTTTCTTCTAAAATAACGCTGCAATTAAAGCGTACTAGCGGGCGAATATCGGCGGCCAAAGTACCGTCACTGGCGGCAACCAGAATTTCTTCGTGCACACCCGCTAGGCTAATGACCACTTGGATAATGCGGCTGTCGAGGCTACGAATATAGGCATCGGCCTCTTTCAGTAGATTGATTTTTTCACTTCTTCCATGGCGGCGATAGGGTCGAGACTATCGTACAGCGCCAAGGCTTGTCGACGTTTGAAAGCCTGCACCTTGGCCTGCTCACCCGCCCCAGCAATACCACGCGCCGCCTCGGCCGCAGCGCTTAAAGCCGCTGGCGTAATATCATCGGCATAGGCAAAACCGGTTTTCTCGCCGCTGATGGCACGCACACCGACGCCGCGTTCGATATGGAAGCTACCATCTTTAATAATGCCATCTTCGAGCACCCAAGATTCGTGGCGACTACCTTGGAAATAGAGATCGGAAAAATCGACTTTATGTTGATGTATGGTGTTTAAATAACTCTGTAACCCATCGAGGGCTAAGCCACCCTTTAATAAACTTTGCTCTACTTGTGCTAAAAAAGGCATCGCGGTTCTCTCTGAAAGCTTGGCTAAAATTGGCAACTCACTCATTTTTAAAATAACTTAAATTCGCTGTGAGTCTATTTCATCTAAATCTGTTGAAGGCTTAATCTGTTGAAGGCTTAATCTGTTCAAGGTTTAAGGTTCGGTGCAGTAAAGCGATTATGTTGCGCCACGGGCATTTTACTGCGGATGCTGTGCACCTCGGCCACATCGATATCGGCATGCACCCAACCTGTACCGGTTTTCTGCTCGGCAATCACCTCGCCCCAAGGACCTATTACCGTGCTCTGCCCCCAGGTCTCGCGACTGCCTTCGTTATGGGCGCCCCATTGGGCGGCGGCTAAAATAAAGCATTGGGTTTCAATGGCTCTGGCCTGTAATAACACCTGCCAATGGGCTTCTCCCGTGACCTTAGTAAAGGCCGAAGGCACGGTAATAATCTCGGCTCCCGCGAGGCGCAGCGCCCTGAATAAATCCGGAAAGCGTAAATCATAACAGATGGTCAAGCCAATTTTGCCAAACGGGGTGTCGATGACGCTGATATGATTGCCGGGGCAGAAGGTTTCACTCTCGCGGTATTGCTTAGTGCCGTCGGCCACATCCACGTCAAACAGATGCAGTTTATCGTATTGCCCTAAGGTATCACCTTTATCATCAAACAGATAACAACGGCTGTAGACGCGCCCATCCTCCGCCAGCGCAGGGATGGTTCCCGCCACCATATACACGTAGTAACGGGCGGCTAAGGCACTTAAGGCCGATTTTAACGGGCTAAGATGACTGTCGCCGGCATAGGCGAGTTGCTGACTCTCATGGCCACCAAACAGCAGGCTGCATTCTGGCAGCACCACTAAATGAGGGGCATCTTTATCCCATTGCAGACGCTGACGGGTTAATTCCTCAAGCTGCGATTCGATAAACAACAGATTCGCGCTGACGTCGCGACTGCTCTGACATTGCAACAGGCTGATGCGCATGACTATCTCCTTGAATTGTGTTTATCGAAAATACTACCTTAGTGCTCAAAGGCTTAGGCTGTTCGGGTTCGGCTTTGGGCGGCTCTGCAGGTTCGACCTTGGGGAGAATCGGCGCTTGCGGCGATGCTTCTTCCTCAACCGCTTTTACTGGTTCCACTTTAGGTTTATCAGCATCTGGCGCAGGCTGCTCATTGTTTTTTTCAGGCTCGACGGGCGGTGTAGCCTCTGTTTTAGTTGGAGCGCTATTCTTGATGGGCACCGCATCAGCCTTAGGCTCAGCGCCCTCGGTAGGCACTGGCAATTCGCCTCCCACCATAGGCAGAATCGACTCGGGGATCTCAATCTCTTTGCTCTTACGTTCGAGTTCTTCCACCACAGGGTCGGACATAGTACCTGTCACTCGGAAGCGGATTTCCGAAATCACCTCAATCACAGGTTCGAGCACTTTGGTCAGTGCAAATGCACCAAGCCCCAACGTCCACGCACTGGTACTGAGCAGCACCACGGTCGGCACACTCGACGCCAATTGCGGCACAAATCGGATATCGTAGTTTAAGCTTTCGCTGGTCAGATCCGTATAGCCGCGCACCTTCATATTGCCCGCAATTGCATCCATTTCGGTATCCGTGGTTTTAACCACACCATTATCAATTTGAAGATTACCGCTAAAGGAATTGAAGTACATGCCCTGGCCGAACACATCACTGAAATCTAAGGATAACTTACGCACCAAGGAGTCGAGGCTGAACAGGGAGAAAATCCGCGCGCCCTTATCGCTCACTTGGGATAAGTGCCCCTTACCCAGCTCAAACTTCACCTTGCCGTTTAAGGTATCGAGGGAAAACGCATAGGGCGCCCCCTGCCAAGCTAGCTCGGCATTCACCTTCAAAGGCGCCTCATTCACACCCGGGTCTATGCCCAATTGCTGACTCAAATAATTAAACTGGCTGGCGTTTAAACTCACCGTTAATTCTGTCTGGTTTTGACCATTCTGCTGCTGCCAAATGCCGTTACCCTGTAAAGACACTTCAGGCGTCGTCAATGACAGGGTTTGAATTCGATAGCCCGAAGCTTGTGGGCTCGCCTGCAGCACCAGCTTGCCAAAGGGTTTATCGAAGAAACGAAAATCTTCCACATTCACGGCAACCGGCGGTAAATTGGTCAGCACCTCGTCCGCGGCGAAATCGCCTTCCCCCTCGGGTTTTACTTCGGGGAGAAATAAAACTTACTAGCGGTGACTTTTAATCCTTGGGTCATCCAGTTGGGATAAAAATCGACCCAGCCTTCAAACTCGCTGGCCTTAGCATCGAAGCGCCAACCATGTTCGTTCGGCTTAGCATTTAATCTGAGCTCGGTCAGCCCTTGTCCTAATAAATCAAACTTGCCGATATTGGCGTCTATCCCAACCACCGAAGGAAACAAGGCGGAGTGGCTCGCCTCTTCGACTAAAATGCCTGCGCGGGGAGGCTTGTTGTCTGTGCCGACAAAGGCATTAATTACCGGCAGCCAATTGGCAAGCTTGCCGCTGGTCACATCAATCTTGATATGCCCAAGCTCGGTATTGGGCACCTCGGCCGCATCGAAGAGTCGGCCCAATAACAAGTCAAAATAGCTGAATTGAGTGCCCTTTTCGGCCTCGAAGCCACCGATAAATTCGGCCTGTTTATCCAGTTTTACGCTTAGCGTCGCCGTTTGCTGATCGCCAGAAAACACCGCCATTAAGGGTCTAGGCTCATCTTCGGGTTTGGCAAAGGCACCTGGCAATGTCAGAGTCGCGCCGACGAGATCGGAGCCGACATTGGCCTGAATTTGATAGCCTTGATCGTCGAACACCATATTCAAGTTGCCACCCCAAGCGACTTTACCTTGGTAAAATTCACTCAAGGGATTTTGCAGCTCTTGTGGTAATCGGCTGAGATCCCAACGGCTCTTCATATCTACATTGAGCGCAAAGTCTTTGCCTTCGGGTTTAGTGGCAAAACTGAACTCGAAGGGCTGCTCAAATAAGCGGGATTTAATGCCTTTGCCTTCAACAATCTCATTCGCAAACTGCACTGTGCCCGTCACAGCCTTGAGCTGTAACCCGGGCTGGGCAATAAATACGGGCGTATTTTCAAAGGCAATTTGCCCACGGATATCCTCGGCCTCACCCTCGTACAAGGGAATGCTGATATCTAAATTCCCCGTCACCGCGCCCTGCACTTGCACAACGCTTAAGGTCTTGCCCACAGTATCGGCGAGCGGTGATGCCTGCAACACTTGGGTGGCGGCGCTACCATTGGTCGCAAGATCGGCCTGAATTTTTAACAGCGAATGCTCGCCTAATTCGGGGATAAACACATGGGCACCATCGGCCACCACATTCATCAATTTGCCTTGGTTAACCCAGATATCCATACGGGCATTTTCAAATAAGGCATCGAGAGAAAGCTCAGTCACCGCTGGCCAATCGGGTTGAAATTGATACTCGGCGTTATCTAAGGTAAAGGCCGCTTGGAAGACCCCGCTATTATCCTCAAAGGGAAAATGCGCTAAGGCGCCCTGCCATAATACCTGCGCATTTTGGCTCTGGCCTGCCTTGATAGCGCCATCCAAATACTCCACCAACGCCTCGCCCATGGCTTTGACGGGGAAGTATCTGTCCGCATTGGCGGCATTTTTAACGGCCACATTAGCGGCGAGTGACATGCTGGCTTCGGCGCTAAAATCCAGTTTTAGGGCGGCGGAAACACCAATATCCTCGTTTTCGAGCTGAACCTCAGGCACGGATAAGGTGGCCCTTTGGGTATCGAAGGCGCCCGTTAACGCCGCGCCATGCAGCACTAGAGGGGCTGAAAATTGATCGCCAAAATCGAGGGTATAGGTCTGTTCAGGCAGCGAAAACACTAAGCTGTCATTCTGCCATTGCAATGCTAAATCTAGAGGATTGGTGTTAGGTATGCCTTCGGCTTTCTGCCAACGCAATTGCTTGATATACGTACTGGCCAGCAAGGGTTGCTTGGCGCTTTGATAGAGGCGAATCGGCCCAATACTGCCTTCGGGTGCCAGCTGAAACCATTGCTTAAGGACGGCTAAATCGACGCCCGGAAATAATGGCAAGAGTGGGAATAGGGTCGGTAAATCCAAGCGACTCACATAGGCATAAAAAGCATCGTCTTGCTGCTTGGCCGCAAGCTTAAGGTCAGGCCAATGCTCGCCATTGGTCACAAAATCCAAATCCGCACTGCGGATCTCCCAGCCTGTTTCCTTAGGTAGCCAGCTAATGCTGCCGGACTGGATTTCAAACTTTTGCGGCTCACCTTCCATCGACCATTGCAGCCAACTAGGTTCAAACTGCACTAAGCCCGCGCTGATGCTACGATGGGCAAAATCAAACCACGCCTTGAGATTGACCACCCCTTCTAAGGGTAACTTCTTGCTTGGATCATAGGGATTAGGTTGACGCGATGCCCATTCGCCCAAATCTAAGGACTGGGCCGCAAGATAGATTTGCCCCTTCAACGTATCAGGCGCAGTTGCGTCCCCTGAAGATCGAGTTGCAAACCCAGCGACTCATTTACCATGGCATTATTATCGAGGTAAATTTCCCCCGCGCCGCGGTGGCGCTCACCACTATTACGCCAATTAAGGTGGCGAATGTGGATGGGTCGATATTCATGCTGCAAGCTCAACAGCTGCACCGAGGCATCCGTCAGCGAGAAACGTTCAAGCTGCTTTAGGAGTAATTTATATAACCAATCGGTTTGCGAAGTTTGATTGGCCGCGCCCTGCGCCTTATTACCCGATAATTTGTCGATATCGAGGGCAATATGAACACCATCGAAATTCACATCTTCGATGCGTGGGCTGGTCGTCAGTAGCGATTGCCAAAAATCCAATTTAATTTGAACGTTCTTGACCAGCACAGTGACGGGGAGTTTTTCCTGCGGCGGGATCACCAGATTATCAACCGTCACGGCCGGGCCAAAGGCTTGCCACTGGGCGGATAACTCACCGACTTGCACATCAATTTGATATTCGCTTTTTACATACTCAACTAACTGCTGACGCACACCGTCGACTTGGGGCAATAAGCCGCGGATCAAGCTTACCGTCAGGGCAAACAAGACTAAGATCAGCGCCAGTAATTGCCAGCAAAAACGGCTTAGTTTTTTCGCAGTAAAAAGCGTTGCCACTACATCATCACCACGTCGTATTTATGCTGGGAATACATGGGCTCATTTTGCAGGCGAATGCGTTTACCTATGTAGACCTCAAGCTCAGCGACCAGATGACTTTCATCGCCACTTAAGCTGTTATACACAGCGGGCGAGCAGTAAAGCAAAAACTCATCGGCGTCATAGGCTCGATTCAAGCGGATGATTTCGCGGAAGATTTCGTAGGAAACCGTTTCAACCGTCTTCATGCTACCCGTGCTCTGACAGGCAGGGCATTCACCGCACAGCACATGCTCCAAGCTTTCTCGGGTGCGCTTACGGGTCATTTCGACTAACCCCAGACCCGAGAAGCCACTGACATTCGTCTTGACTCTGTCTTTAGCGAGCGCGCTATTTAAGCTATTGAGTACCCGCGTTTTATGCTCGTCACTCAGCATATCGATAAAGTCGATAATGATGATGCCGCCGAGATTACGTAGCCGCAGTTGCCGCGCAATCGCTTGGGTCGCTTCGAGGTTAGTGTTGAAGATGGTTTCTTCAAGATTACGGTGGCCGACAAAGGCACCAGTGTTGATATCGACCGTGGTCATGGCCTCGGTCTGATCGATAATCAGATAGCCACCCGATTTGAGTTCGACCTTGCGACCCAGGGCGCGCTGGATTTCATTCTCCACATCGTAGAGATCGAAAATTGGTGCCGGCCCTGAGTAGTGCTCAATCTTGTCGGCGATTTCCGGCATAAACTCTTGGGCGAAGGCTTGCAGCTCGGCAAAAGTGCGGCGCGAATCGACTTGAATTCTATCGAGCTCGGTTCCGACAAAGTCGCGCACAATCCGCACCGGCAAGGCGAGGTCTTGATACAAGAGTGCCACGCCACGGCGCTGACGACGCTCGGAGACCTTAGACCATACCCGACGCAGGAAGGCCGCATCCTGAGCAAGTTCATCTTCACCTACGCCTTCGGCGGCGGTGCGGATAATAAAGCCGCCGTCTTCATCGACGAAAGGCAGAGTGATTTTCTTAAGACGACTGCGCTCTTCTTCCTGCTCAATCCGCTGGGACACCCCAACATGGCTTGAGCCGGGCATAAATACCAGATAACGGGAAGGCAGGGTGATATCTGTGGTCAGGCGCGCACCTTTAGTGCCGAGCGGATCTTTTACCACCTGCACCATAATATCTTGCCCTTGGCGAACCAACTCGGCGATATCACGGACTACAAAATGGCCTTTTTCCACATCGGCCACGCATTCGGTGTGCGGCACTATGTCGGAGGCATGTAAAAATGCGGCTTTATCTAAGCCAATATCCACAAAGGCGGCTTGCATGCCGGGCAACACACGGCTGATTTTGCCCTTGTAAATATTGCCCACTAGACCGCGCTTCATGCGCCTCTCGATATGGACTTCTTGCAGCACGCCATGCTCAACCAGAGCTACACGTGCCTCAGATGGGGTTACGTTAATCAGTAATTCTGAACCCATCTTGCGCTGAACTTTATTCGGATTTAAGCGACCGGTATTCACGACTCACCCCATTAGGGAAATTAAATTAATCTCAGTATGTGTTAAGCCTGAAAACCTATATCACAGAAGTTTGTCTAGCGGATACTCAACTAAGGCCTCATATTGCGCCCGTTAACGAGTCGCTTAATCCATGGATTAGCCTATGCCCGCCTCGGATAACAGCTCGCGGGTTTCCACTAAGGGCAGGCCCACGACGCAGGAGTAACTCCCCTCAATGGATTCGACAAAACAACCGCCCAAACCTTGGATCCCATAGCTGCCCGCCTTATCCATTGGCTCCTGTGAGGCAACGTAGGCATCGATGTCGGCGTCCGTCAGCACGCAAAAACGCACTAATGTTTCGACTAAACGTACAGAGGTTTGGTCAGTCATAGCTAAGGCGACAGCTGTCATCACAGTGTGCGCCTTACCCGAAAGTGCGCGCAGTACCCGCTTGGCATCGGCCTCATCTACAGGCTTACCTAATATTTCGTTTTCAAGCACGACGATAGTATCAGAACCTAATACAGCTGGCTGTGACATGCCTGAGCATAATGCAAGCCCTGCCTGGGCTTTTTCGGCCGCGAGGCGCTGAACATAGTCGCGTGGTAACTCACCTGTCCTCGGGGTTTCGTCGATATCCGGTGCCACTTGGGTAAAGCTAAACTCGGCGCGGCCTAAACCTATGTGGGTCAATAACTCTTTACGGCGCGGCGAGGTTGAGGCTAAAACTAAATTCACGGCTAACGAACCTTATAATGACGTCGAATTCGACGCAAAATCCAAAAAATCCATGGCCAAAATGCCAGCCCCGATAGTGCGGGTAAGAACAGATCCGTATGGAACTTAGCACCATCCATCACAAACTCGACCCAGTAGATGATCAGGTGATAGATGACGATCAGCACCATCACCACCAGCGACTGTTGCCACTTAGGGAAGTTACGTAAACGCTGGCAATGCAAAATCGCAATATAAATCACCAGCGACATGGCGAGCGAGCGCACGCCTAAGGTGGCGCCGAGTAGAATATCGAGGGCTAATCCCATCAGCCAGGCCGTGAGAATGTTATATCTGTGGGGCAGCGCAATTGACCAATAAATTAAGACCATCAATAGCCAATCGGGACGCCAGGCATCGACAATCGAAGGCAGCGGCATAATCTGACTCAAGAGCCCGACAAAGAGGGTCAGCCATACCACGAGTCTGCCATTAGCAGCTTGTAAACTCATTAGTGCACCTCGGCTGGCGGTTGAGTGGTGGCAGCATTCGATGCACCATTAGCATTGCTTGGCGTCGCACCAGTATTAGGCACTGTCGTATTAGGAGCAGTGGTATTAGGTGCAGTGGTATTAGGTGCTGAGGTATTAGGCACGCTCGCATTAGCAGCCGCGCCTTGAGGATTAGCACTGCCAGTGCCGGCATCGGGCTTAGCTTCTTCCGCAGGATGATCTGCCGCGGGTACAGAGAGTTGGTTCGGTAAAGTCACGCCAGAATCTGGGGATGGCCAAATCAACAGCAGATAACGAATCCTATCGAGCGCCGCTAACGGCTGAGCCGTGACACGCGCATAGCTCTGACCATCTTCGGTTAAGACTTCCATGACCCTCGCCACCGGATAACCTTCAGGGAAACGATTACCAAGACCTGAGGTCACTAATAAATCGCCAACGCGAATATCGGTACTCTTGGCCACATGGCGCAGTTCAATCTCATCGAGCTCACCAGTACCGTTAGCCACTAAGCGCACATCGTTACGGGTAATTCGCACGGGTAAACCGTGGGACACATCGGAGAGCAAGAGCACACGGCTGGTCATCTCACTGACCTGTACAACCTGGCCGACGACGCCCTGAGCATCAACAACGGGTTGACCGACAAATACCCCACTTCGCGAGCCGTGATTAAGTACAACATAATGATGGGAAGGATCGCTGGCGACCTCCATCACTTCGGCCACCATCTTGCGGGAATCCTGATAGGCAGGCGACCCCAACAGGGCGCGTAAACGCTCGTTTTCCTGACGCAGATGCTCGAAACGCTGCAGACGCTCACTCATTAATAATTGCTGCCTTAACAACTCTTTATTTTGCAATGCCAGCATATTACGGGTAGCAAAACTCTCCGATGACCAATCGAGGATCGCACTGGGCACACTCGCAAGGTATTGGATAGGACTTAAGGCAGATGAAAGGGATTCACGGGCAGGCTCGAGACGGTGATTTGCGGCGAGCAAAATCACCGACAGGATAATTGCCAGTGTTAAACGGAACTGGTTCGAAATACCACGAACAAAAATAGGCTTCATAAGAAAGCTAAGGCGGTGATTAACCGCCCCATACCGAAGTTAGATTAGGTTTCTTCGGAGAACAGATCGCCGCCGTGCATATCAATCATTTCAAGGGCTTTACCACCACCACGCGCTACGCAGGTCAGAGGATCGTCCGCCACCATGACTGGAATTCCAGTTTCTTGCATCAATAAACGGTCTAAATCACGCAGTAAGGCACCACCACCGGTTAATACCATGCCGCGCTCAGAGATATCAGACGCTAATTCTGGCGGCGATTGCTCTAATGCCACCATGACTGCACTCACAATGCCTGATAATGGCTCTTGCAGTGCTTCTAAAATTTCGTTGCTGTTCAGCGTGAAACTACGAGGTACACCTTCGGCCAAGTTACGACCGCGGACTTCAATCTCTAATACTTCATCGCCTGGGTAAGCAGTACCGATAGTGTGCTTGATGCGCTCAGCCGTTGCTTCACCAATCAAGCTGCCGTAGTTACGGCGTACATAGTTGATGATGGCATCATCAAACTTGTCACCGCCGATACGTACAGAAGAGGAATACACCACACCGTTCAAGGAGATAATCGCGACTTCAGTGGTACCACCACCGATGTCCACAACCATAGAACCTGTGGCTTCAGATACAGGTAAACCCGCACCAATTGCTGCGGCCATTGGCTCTTCAATCAAATAGACTTCACGGGCACCTGCGCCCATGGCTGACTCGCGAATCGCACGGCGTTCAACTTGGGTTGCACCAACAGGAACACAGACTAAAACACGTGGGCTTGGACGAAAAAGCTGTTGTTATGCACTTGTTTAATAAAGTGCTGCAACATTTTCTCTGTCACATAAAAGTCGGCAATCACACCGTCTTTCATCGGACGGATTGCTTGGATATTGCCTGGGGTACGGCCTAACATTTGTTTGGCTTCTGTACCGACAGCGGCAACAGACTTCTGACCAGAACTACTACGCTCACCACGTATAGCAACAACAGAAGGCTCATTGAGGACTATGCCTTCATCACGAACATAAATTAAGGTGTTAGCTGTACCCAAATCGATCGATAGATCATTAGAAAAAATGCCACGCAGCTTCTTGAACATGTAACTAGCCTGTATTCTGTGGAGTCAGAAGAAAAGAAAAATCAGCTAACTTTATCAATGCCACCCTGATTCCACAAGACCGTTGAGGTTAACAATCGCTAATGGAGTGATTTTTTCAAATGTGCCGCTCAAAAACACTATTTAATCGAAAAAAGCGCTTTATTGATGAAAAATCCAACAGTTAAAAACCACTCTCAATACAAGTTAGCAACATTAGTAAAACCTGTTTCTTGCATTTTTCCTCTGTATCACACTTTGCAACGTCACCTCAAAAACCATCTCCTCATGATCAATCACCAAAGTAGAAACCCAATTCAGCAAAATCAAATTGAAAACCGCTTTAATTGACCTCTCGCCAGTAGATGATTCTGTCATGACCACGGTAACGACCAAAAAATGCACTCGCACGGGGATCGGATAAGCTAGTTGGAGATACCCCATTCCAGTTCCAATACCATTCTAACCAAGTCGGTACATCTAAAGGCGCGGTCACTTGGCCGCGATATAAATTGCCACTTGAGGTGAGTGCTCGCCACAGCAAATCAAATTGCCCCGCTTGGAATGCGGATGTAGCGCCGGAGCGATTAATGCTCTGCCCTGTGGTCAAATCCGGATCAAAGTGATAACCCAGCCCTGCATTATCCACCTGCGACCCAAGGCCATAGGTAGCAATAGTGCAGCTATCATCGCCATTTAATACCCAATTAGTCCCATTCCAATATTCGGCTCGGGTCGGCATCCTAAGGATTTCAGTTTCTGGACCATAGGTATTGTCCATCACCACCCTGCCGTGGCGCAGGATCTGTGTGGAGATTTTCTTGGCATTACAGTTAGTGCAATTACCCGTGGTTGCTGCATTCATATCAGGCGATGCCACATAGCTGAAAAGTCCATTAGGCCGAGGATCGTTATCCATCAACTGCACACCAATATCGAGCAGCTCGAAGGGACCATCTTGATAGAGATTCGTCGTCACATTCGGAGTCACTCGGTTTAAATAAGCTCGGTAAGTGCCATCGACCGTCGCCACACCTTGATCCCAACTATCAGCCTTAATGTGTAAGGAACTTAAGCGACTCTGTAAGTCGATACCATTGTTATTGTTCTCCCCCACCAATTTGGCGGTCGCGAGGGAAAATGGCGGGAAATAGTTGTATGTTCTATCGCCGCCGATATTTAAGGCTGTGAGGCTCATCGACATAGGAAAGGGTTGATCCATATAGCTAAAACTGCCACAGGCAGGCACGACAGAAATATCGCCCACTAAAAATCTGTCGGGCACAAAGCGGCCAATATTGGCCGAATAGCCAATTGGAATATTTAAGCTGCTGGCCACCCCGAGATAATTAGGACTCGCCTGCGCCGCGATTTGGAATACCCCCACTTCGCTAATCGTCTGGTTGGTGATGCTATTAAGGTTATTGGCTTGGATAGCATGACTATAGGATGCCACGCCTAATGCGCCATCATGGCCGCCGCTAGCAATACTTGGCGCCACGACCTTACTGGTTAGCGTCATGGCTTGGTCACTAAAGTTAGGCGTAGGTAAGTTGCCCAAGCAAAAGTCCGTATCGCGGTCGTCTTCCCAAGCCATAGCTTGGACCGTCATACCAAAATTCTGCCCCGCTTTACGGTAGGCATTACAGCTCATATCCGCACTTGGGCAACTGGCGCTGGCGTCCACGTGTTTGACGCACAACCCCGCTGGCACACTAACAAATTGATCCGAGCCTGTCATCACCAGGCCTTGCTCGTTGCCACTGCCGATATATTGGGCATCGAGTTGTAACTTACCCGCATCGGGGTAATTCACTGAAATACTTGCCTGTCCGTTAGTATCAAACACCAGATTCAGCGCCGTAGGCGAGGCGCTTGAAGTGCCAATGGCCGTATTGTTGATGGTGACGGCTTTTGGCGAGATAGGCGCACTCGGAGTGTGATAACTGCTCCAGAAATTCAATGTCTTGGTCTGGCTCTGAAAGCTTGGAACACACTGCTGAGTCACATCGGACTTTTTCACCGCTTTAACTAACACTTGCTCGGGACGATTCGCACGCTTATCGGGCACATCGAAGACAAAACCACTGTCGGCGAAGGTAAGTGAACAGTTGTTTTCACTCAGGCCCCCATTCCCGATACGGCATAGGGTTTTACTTAAAGGTTTGGTTGTCGGGCTCGAACCTTTCACCCCCAAGGTCACAACGCCAGGGGTGTTACGTCTTAGCTGCAACTGAGTGCTGCCATTGCTAAAGCTCACCTGATTGCCGCCAATCCATATGCCTTCGGAGGCGGATTCGGGTAACAAGGTCGCCGCTAAAGGATCGGTAAAAAGCTGACTACAACTGGCGTTGGCACAGGCTCGAATCGTCACAGTTTCTGGGTTACAGGTTAATCCCTGCCCCGTATGGTCAAACTCAAAATGATCGATTTGCGCGCCAATTGGATTAGACCTCAAGGCACAAATTTGAACGTTATCAATTTCATGGTTGTTATTCGAGCCACCGGTTGACCCAGTAAGCGACAGCAAGAAATCACTCGGCGTCGCCGCTTGCCCCGTTTGCGCGATAGCATTAAAAGCAGGGATTAAGGTGACAAATCCCGACCCCGTATTACGCTCAATCTTCACCATCGACTGACCAGATACCTGCGAGTCGATAGTGATTTTATAGCGGTGCGCAGGCGAGACATTGTTGCCATCGACCGTGGGTGATAAACAGTTGCCACTGGTATTGCTGGTACCGTTATTACAGGTGCCCCGCAAATAGCGGTATCCCGAGGTGCCAGCACCAGAACCACGTACTGCAACCGACTGGCGGCGCTGGCCAATATTGTAACTACCGCCTTCGCCGGAGAAGTTACCAAATTCATCGATCCCGACACCTAACCAACCGCCAGCAAAACCATTGATACCGGGTTTAAATCCATAACCTAAAGGCCCACCAAAGGCGCCGGGCTGGGGGTGATAGCAGCATCTGATAACACCAACGCGATACCGTCAGCACCATTGCCACCATAGGCATAGTGGTCAAATTGGATCTCGACTAAGTTATTGGCTGCGGGGAATAATCTTTGATAGGTCGAGGCCGTGGATTGATTGGATTTAGCCTCGGTTAAGCGCATACGACCACTGACAATGGCAGGAGTAAAAGTACCACTACTACGGGATACTACCCAGTCGTTACTTAAGGCACTCTGGGAGAAATTATCGTTAAAACACTGAAGCGGTGGCGCTCCTTCATTGATTTGACCATTCGAGTTGATCACTAAGTAGCGACTCGTCACTCGACCATTAATGACGGAACTATTATCTAGGGTGAGCGTGTCATCACTATACACCAACGCATTAACGAGCGATGAACCAGTTAAATGCACATTATCGTAGCCAATAATCAACGCATTGGCGTTATTCGCTTCGTTGAAAGCGGCACCATTAATGTTAAATTCCTGCCGAACGAAAATGCGCACATTGCCCTGCAAAACTACCTTGGCATTTTGATTTAAGGTAAAACTATTGATCCAATAGTCCCCTTCGGGCAGTACCAAGGTAGCGCCACCACCGACTGCAATAGAGTCAAATCGGTACTCATTGTAATTTGGCGATAACGTCAGAGTACAAGCAGAGTAGAGGGAAACATTAGAGTACTGATTATAGTACCCCGTACCTAAGGTAAGCTGCTGACCATTAGTACAATAACCTATGCTACCGCCGTAACCATTACTCCATTGGAAAACATTAGACCCAGTTAACTTTAATCCGCGAATATCACTTCCATCGACAGTACATCGACGAGTACCGCCCGCACCATCATCACAGGTGGTATTAGGAAGGCTGCCAGAATTCACAGAGCAATAATCCAGCCTGTCGCCACCCGTACCATTGATTATGCCGCTGTTATTGATCTTAAGCTGTGGAGAGGAGATCTGGTGGCACACATTCGAGTTATCCCCATGATGCCCCTGCGCAACATTAGGAAAAATGACGCTCTGGTCGATATTATCAAACGCATAGGTTGCGCCTGACACAGCTAACAGCGCGCTAGAGAGCACAATTCGATATAACCAGTTAATTGCCACGGGCTTCTACCTCGACTTGACGGCTCACGCGGGTATCCCCACTCTCACATACCGCTTTGCTATTTATCCGAAACTGAGTGACAGTACCGACGGAATAGGATGCACAACTTAAACTCACGCTACAGGCATGAAACCCCACCACATTGGGTGGCGTCCAAGAGCTTGCAACACTGGTACATGTCGCCGTCGCATTAACGGGGGCATTTAATGGGAATAATTGCGCCAGCGCCGCATCGGCACCGCTGTTCGCCGCCGCTAAGGCGCGAGTTCCCCACACTTCTTGAGTTAATCCGGTATCGGCATCTTCCACTATATTGATTAAGGCGGCGGCCAATAAAAACATCACGGTAATGACAAAAATACCGATGATTAAAGCGCTGCCACCTTGGCGGCGAGCCGCACACTGACGATATGCTGGGCGCGATAGGCTAAATAAGTTAGGGGACATTAATCACCTGCACTTGATGTCGATATTGAAATGTCTCGCCGTTGACATTAAATCGCGGTTGTAAATGCACCATAGCATTATTGACTAAACTCGATGGCGTTAATATCAGCGGTAAATCGGCACTGTCGTTCAATGCATTGGCCACATTCTGCGCCATTAACACTCCTGCGCTCATGCTGCTAGGCGTGGGTTGGCTGACATTCAACCCATAACCAGTATAACGCTTTAGGGTTAACTCATTGCTGGATGGTGATTTTTCAAAACAATAACTCACAGGGCTCGAACCAAAATAAACTCGCTGCCGCGGTGATGCTTCGGCAAATCTCACATTGGCAGTAAAGGTTAAGGTTACTTGGTTTGCGGCGCTGCTAATGCTGTTAATCTGCGCGCGTTTTAGCTTAGTGCTGTCATAGACATCACGGTCGGTTAAGGGATAAAGCCACACATACTGGTTAGCCACAATCTTGCTGGTCACATTATCTACAATCACAGTCCCCGTTAGGGCTGCAGCACTCGGCACAATCGGCATAGCTAAATAGGTGGTACTCGCCTCAATGGGGACAAACTCAACGCACTGATAGGTCAAGCCATTACCATTGAGCCGCACACTGTTAGGCACGGCGCTGCGCAGCTCACGGGTCATACGCTCGACAGCGAAACGACTCTGGCTTAGCACTTGATCAACCGAACTCGACTCCACAAAAATCCGCGTACCGAAAATAATAAAGCTACTCACGCCCACCACCAGAATCCCTAAGATAAGGATCACAGTGACCATTTCGACTAAGGTAAAACCCCGTAGGGAGCGCGCCATGCGCTTTGCGGATAACGCGACCATTAGTAATTGCTCCTCACCAGATTGTAAGTGATCACTTCGTTATCTGGGGTAGTCACATTAATGGTCACTAACTTGGTATTGGGTGCAGAACCATAGGCGACAGAGACACTTAATTGATAGTTCGGGTACGCCTGCGCATAAGTTTGACTGGAATTGAGCATAGTGGCATTTTGAGTTAAGCCGTGATAGTCATCCACATCGTTAAAATCGTTACGCCCTTCGCCAGCCTCAGGCCCTAATACGGTCGAGCAACTACTGCCTAATGGACTCCCGCAAGCAGGCACACCGCCATTGGCATTGGTATTTTGATCATAACGCTTACCCCAAATCTCATTCATCACCGAGTGGGCAAGTTCGGCACTCTTGACTCGATGCAAGGTCTTAACGGCGCGATCCGCCTGCGGAAATAACATGCTACTGAGCATCACGATAGCAATGGCAATGACTAACATGCCCACCACTAATTCGATTAAGGTAAACCCCTGTTGTTTAGCTTTTGAGGATGCTTTTACTGATGTGCTTATCGAAAACAGCCGAGGATTAATTCGCATAAATATAGCCCTCGCTGGAGATATTAATCGCCACAGTATCATTGGCAATCACATTGATACATGGCCCATTACACGCAAGCGATGCTCGACCATTGATATCAAAATCAAGGTAAAAGCTCTTGGCATTGTTACTGATAAGCACTAACTGCGAGCCACCTTGAAAAGCTTGGCTGGATAAAGGGTTAGGAGACAATGGCGAGCCCGTACAACCAGTGCTATCCCGACTGGCAAACTGACTCACTTGGTAACCCGTCGCCGACACGACAACGCGGTAACATCTATCGGTATTATTCAAGGCTTTTTGCTGAACCTGGCGCAGCTCGGCCATAAATTCATTGCGCAGACTAAAGGCGCTATAGGATGACTGGCTAAATAAGCGCGGCAATACCGTCACCGATAGTATCCCAATCAGGATAATAGTGGTCACGAGTTCGACTAAGGTAAACCCAAACTGTCTGCCGCTGGAAAATCTACGCATTGTCCGCTTTGCCGTGATGCTAGGTTCTAGGTTCTAGGTTCTAGGTTCTAGGTTCTAGGTTCTAGGTTCTAGGTTCTAGGTTCTAGGTTCTAGGTTCTAGGTTCTAGGTTCTAGGTTCTAGGTTCTAGGTTCTAGGTTCTAGGTTCTAGGTTCAGTTTCTGCCAACTTGATTCGTAAGGCAAATATTTCGCCTAAACAAAAGAAATAATTAGCAAATTCATTTTATTACAGCCAACACTCCGATTGATTGCTGACCTAAAAAAAGGCCTGCTAGGCAGGCCTTGTAATGGAACATTTTCTAACAGCCAGATACATCAGTATTAACAGTGATAGGACCGTATGCAGTCAGACCATTCACATACTGAACATAACAAGTGCCAGGATTATTGGCAGCTTTAGGGCTAACTTGTCCTTGAGGGTAAAAGTAAATACTCGTGCTTGCGCTATCCTCAAGATAAATCCACTCGCTTGATGTTCCACTAGCGGCAGCATTGATATCTAATGCGTTCTCAAGAGAGTCTGTCCATACTGGCGTTGCATGGCCGTAGTTAATCAAAACTGTTTTACCGGTTTCAACAGTTACTGTCGGAGGTGTTGCTGCCGTAGAAGCCACTGTATTATTGCCCGCAATTAACGATTTTGAGTTAATGAGGGTATCTGCACCTTTAATCGCAGCCTCCAATCCTTTCACAGTTGAAGCGCGTGCATCTGATTGTAGATTGATAAATTTAGGCGCTGCAGTAACAGCTAAAATACCTAAAATAATAATCACAACCACTAATTCGATTAATGTAAAACCACTCTGCTTTTTCATTCTCTAAGACTCCATTAACACGCAGTAGCTACAACGTTATACACTGGTAATGCAGTATTCGTTGCAGGTGTATATTCCAAACGACAAGCATCCGTATCTTTCTTGCCCTTAGGAACAATAATGAAAGATGTTGCACTCTTATAGACCACGCCAAAGTCATTCACTGTGCCCACAGTATCTGTAGCTAAGGCATCAAACTGCATGTCCAATGCTTTTTCAAGGTTAGCTTTCACAGCAGCAGAACTTGTTGCGCTGTTGAGATACCCATAATCTGTAGTGACCTTAACATTAGGAGTGACACTAGAATCAATTGTTACATCTTCGCCAGTCGCCTTTCCTAAACCTTGAATAGCTGCTTTCGAGTAGATCAATGTATTCGCGCCTTGTAAGGCCGCTTTCACACCCTCAACTGTCGATTTACGCGCATCTGACTGAAGATTAATAAACTTAGGCGCCGCTGTGACTGCAAGAATACCTAAGATAATGATCACTACGACTAACTCAATTAAGGTAAAACCTTGTTGTCTTTTCATCATTAACTACCTATGTAATAACAATTCGAAATACTGGAACTTCACGCCAATACTATTAAGGCGTAAATGGTGTTTGAGTGAAACTTAATACTTTGCCCGTACCTGGGTTATACACCACCCCTTTTGCACCCGCAGTCGATAAATCTGGCGCTGGCGTCGGTACACCTGTGGTTTGGTTTAGCACCAGTGAAGCCACTTGGTGATATACACATAGATCTAAACCGCTTACGGATGTGCCATTAATCGCATTTGAGCTTCCGCCCGCACCATCGATAACGCGCACTGTATAACGTTGATTGCGCGCATCTTGCGAATAAAGCACGTTACGCGGTGCACTTTGCAACACAGTATTAAATACCTGCTGGCAGCTTGCATCGGTCATCGCCGTCGCATCGGTACCAGAGGTGCCCGTTGGATAACCAAAACGCGGGTCGAGAGACACTGAGGTACCGTCTAAGATCACACTGCTATTTTGGCGACCATCGACTTCCCATTGTGAACGCACAAAACTCACTGCGGTGGATAAACCACCCGCGACTCCGTCCACACTGGCATCTTCAGCATCATCGGTGACATTTAAAAAACGAGGGATCGCGGTTGCGGCCAACAGACCCAAAATTACGATCACTATGACCAGTTCAATCAATGAAAAACCATCTTGCTTAGTCTTCATTCGTCTCTCCCTATCTTGATGAAAGTCCATTCTAACAGCTAAATCAGTTTAAAAAAGCCCGTTACTTAACAATATTTTACGGAAACGTCAAAAAAATGACCCTGCCAGAGTTGAGCTGATAGCCGATACTATCCCCATTTTGCGCGCGGTAACGGCAGCTATTATCCTTAGCAAAATACGAGCCGATAAGGGATTCGTCCCCCTGCTCCTGCCCCATTAATTGTTGCCACAATCGCTGACACGCTTGGTCATCCAACTGGCTAGGTTGTGGCCAACCCTGCGCATTCATCATCACAAAAGTTTGTTCGTTATTTGTGCTTTGTTCGCTAAACACTTCCCAATCTAGTCGCATTTGCGGCGGTTTGCCAAGGGACAACCATTGAGAACGCACCATAGCCAACACGTTTAAGAAGCGCGTATGCTCTAACTCCACATTGCGGGCGGCAAGTTGTGGCATAGTCGCAAAATATTTAAATCCAATCACCGCGAGAATAATCAAGATCAAGGTCAGGCTAACGAGCCGCCCATACACACGTAATAGATCGCTTTCGGCCTTCTGTTGGCTCTGCATCTATTTGATCCTAATTGAGTTAAATTCTCGATTCGGCATTATTTCCCGCCTTTGACTACGTTGAGCATGTCCCACATCGGTAGATAAATACCCAGCGCCAGCACCAATACAATCGCAGCCACTATTCCGATCAGAATCGGTTCTAACTTAGCAGTGAGATTTTTAAGATCGTAGTCGACCTCACCTTCGTAAAAATCGGCGGCATCATTTAATAGTTGGTCAATTTGTCCGGTTTCTTCGCCTACCGCGACCATTTGCAACACCAGTGGCGTAAACAATTTACTCTGGTTCGAAACCCTCAGCATAGATTCGCCAGACTCAATACCACGGCGCATCCCGACAATTTTGTCGTGCATATACGCATTATCCACCGCATCGGCCACCAGACTGAGCGCCTGCGTCATCGGCACACCCGCGCTCAACATCATCGAAAAACTGCGGCAATAACGGGAGAGGGTCGAGCGCTCAATAATCGAACCTACGGCGGGAATGTGTAACTTCCACTGGTCCCATTGTTTCTCGCCTTTTTCCGTATGGTGCCAGTAGCGGATCCCAATAACGGTTCCGAGCAGTATTATCAGCATCAGGGGCCAGTAGTTTACAAACAGGTTTGATGTGCCGATTAACACCTTAGTCGCCCAAGGCAAGTCGGCACCAAAGCGGGCAAACATCTCGGCGAATTTCGGGATCACCATGATATTTAAAATCACCATCGCCAGCGCGATAGCAATCAATACAAATATGGGATAACGCATCGCGGCTTTGATTCGGCGGCGAGTTTCCTGCTCACGCTCGATATAACCCGAGAGCTGAATAAAAGCGTCCTCTAACTTACCGGTGTTTTCCCCCACATGCACCATAGAAACAAACAGAGAATCAAACACATCTGGATGTTGGTTCATGGCCGATGACAGTGGGCGCCCCGCAGTTAACTGCTCTGAAATATCATTCAGCGCATCTTTCATTCGTTGGGAGTGGGCGGTTTCGGATAAGCCTGCAATGGCGCGCAGGATAGGGATCCCCGAGCGCGTTAACGAGTACATTTGCCGGGTAAAAATTTGTAATTCATCCAAGCCGACTTTGCGCTTAAACAACTGCGCCAAGGTAAAGGACTTAGCTTCTTTAGCGACTTTGACTTCTAACGGGATAATGCCGCGGGCTAACAACATATCGGCCGCCGCCCCCTCGGAGGCAGCATCGAGCTGACCCGTTACGGCCTGACCTTGTCCACTGCGTCCACGGTATTGATAAACCGGCATAATTACGCCTCAACGCCTTGCTGACTGATAATATCCCGCGAGAGTGGCACCTGTGACTCACTCACATCCTCAACAAGCTTAGCCACCTCTTCAATGGTCGTCATACCTTCGCTCAAATATTGCAGTGCCGACTCGGCGAGCGGGGTAAAGTTAGGGCTTTGCAGGGCTGCACGGGCAAAATCCTGTGGATTACCAGTACGCATCGCATCGATCATCTTTTCATCCAATTCGAGGATCTCAAAAATACCGATACGGCCGCGATAACCACTGCCGTTACAGCTTTGGCAGCCAGTACCAATGCGGAACTTGGCGGATGAAAAATCCTGACGACTCACACTATTCAACCAGGCTTTTTCCTGAGCCGTAGGTTGATATTCCACCCCACAGTTATGGCATACGCGGCGCACTAGGCGCTGGGCGATAATCACCCTTAGCGCACTCGCAACTAAGTAACTGGCCGCGCCCATATCAAGCAAACGTAGCGCGCTGGTCACCGCATCGTTAGTGTGCAATGTAGACAACACAAAGTGACCCGTAAGTGCGCCCCGAAGACCAATTTCCACCGTTTCTTGGTCACGCATCTCACCGACCATGATAATGTCCGGGTCTTGACGCAAAGTAGTGCGCAGCACGTTCGAAAAATCGAGTCCAATTTTATGGTTAACTTGAACTTGGTTGATCCTTGGCAATTGGTATTCGACCGGATCTTCTACCGTAATAATTTTGCGATCCGCAGTATTGAGCTCACTTAAGATGCCATACAAGGTGGTGGTTTTACCGCTACCCGTAGGCCCTGTTACCAGCAACATGCCGTGGGGACGTTTAATCTGCTTACGGATACGCGCCAAAATATGCGGCGGCATCCCTGTCTCATTTAAGGTCAACAAGCCTGCGGATTGGTCGAGTAGACGCATTACCACAGATTCGCCGTGGTAAATCGGCATAGTCGACATACGCACGTCAATCTTGTGGCCCTTAATTTCCATATGGAAACGTCCATCCTGCGGCAGACGTTTTTCAGAAATATCTAGCCCAGCCATAAGCTTAAGGCGCAAGACTAAGGCCGCCGCGATATTGACCTCATTTAGAATGGTCTCGTGTAACTGGCCATCGATACGTTGGCGGATCCGCAGAGCTTTTTCGCCAGGCTCAATATGAATATCCGAGGCACGCATTTGTACCGCGTCTTCAAAAATCGACTGCAGCAGCTTAACGACTGTGGTTTCATTATCGCTATCGCTTGAGGTCAGGCTCGCCAGATCAAACATTTGATCTGCAGCATATTCCTCTTCGAGCTTACCGGCGATTTGCGCGATTTGGTCGGTGCGACGATACAGGTTATCGAAGGCTTGCAGTAATTGCTGCTCGGGGGCGACCGCAACACTGAGCTTTTTCGGTGCGATTAAAATTTCTAAATGGTCGAGCGCCTGCAAGTCCGCCGGGTCGCTCATGGCCACTAATACCGTATCACCCCGATCTTCCACCGCGAGGGCGCGAAAACGCCGCGCTTGCACCTCGGGGATAAGGCTCACCACTTCGGCGGGGATGGGGCGTTTGCTGATATCCAGCAGCGGCAGATTGAGCTGCTGCGACAAAAATTGCAGTAGTTGGGTTTCGGTAATAGAGCGCAGCTCAATCAGGGTGCGGCCGAGCTTGTGCCCTGTCTTGCGCTGCTCTCCCAAAGCTTGTTGTAGCTGCTCTTCGGTAATAATCGATTCTTGAACTAACAGATCGCCCAAACGCATCTTTAATCTGGGTTTCATTGGCTATCTCCTAGTTGTTGTAAACGTTGTTCAATAAAAGCCGTGGCTTGGGTCGACAGGCCTGAATAACTTAAGGCGGTGCGATAGGCCTGACTGGCGGGGCCGAATTGCTGCTGTGAATCGAGGGCATAGGCTAATCCCATCCACCATTTTCCCTGCTGTGGCTCCTGCTGCAATAACTTGCGGTAAGCCTGCTCGACTAAAGGATATTGGCCTTGTTTTTGGGCCAAATCCGTTTGCGCTAACCACTTTTGCCTCGCCAAGCTATGGCTATCGGGGATTTGAGCAAGGCTAGCAAGAGCCGAATCTGTCTCACCCATAGCATGTTGCACCCTTGCCAATAGCAAAGCAAATTCAAACTCTTGCGGATAAAGCAATCGTCCCTGCGCCAACACTTCGGCTGCTTGCGCCAGCTCACCTTGACCATAATGCAGCGCCGCCAGTTGTTTGCGCGACTCATGCAAACTTGGATCGAGCTTGAGTGCTTTAGCGTAGTAATCCATCGCCTTAACCAGCTGCCCCTGCTTTTCGGCATCCGCCGCTAACACTAACTGCTTTTGCGCGAGTTGGCTTGGGGATAACTTCACTTCTCGAATCGCCATTTGCCCCGCAGACTGAGCCTGAGCCGCAGTTTGGCTCGAAGCCTGGGGCGAAGTTTGACTCGAAACCTGAGTCGCAGCAGGCGCGACTGACTCACTCGCCTTGGTCTCTGTTTGAGTTATTTTTACTTCGCTCTGATTTGCGTTAACGTCTGCTTGATTTGCTTTAACCGCAACCTGTTGTGACTCAGCCTGTGTTTGCGCCGACTCTTGGGTTAATGCAGCCTTGTTAGGCGTATTGCTTGAAGTGTTTGCCGCAATCGACACAGTTGTCTGTTCACTCATTGGCTCAACGGCCGCCGCGTTGACACGGGAAGATTGAGCCACACTTGGGGCAGATTCTGCTGACGCAGAGATCTCCTTTGCAGGAGCTGCTGTTGACGGCGGACTCACTTGCACCATCTCGGCAGTTGTCTCAGTTGGTGTCGTCGTTTCTGTTGATTTAGTCGTTTCTGTTTCCAGAGGACTCGTATCTGTCTTTGGGCTGGCGTTATCCGGCTCAGTTTGCGCACTCGCTACAGGATTTACACTGTCATCCGCGACGCTCTTTACGCCGTAACTCGCCTGAAAGGCATATACCGATAAGCCGCCCACTAGCAGCGACACTAAGCTGATTACTAACCATTTGCGTGATGGATTGGGGCGCCCTAAATACTGCGCCTGATGCACAGCGACATTGCTAAGGGAATGCCCCTGCTGGCGCTTGTCGAGATCCTGCAGCATCTTGTTGATCACACTCATGCTGCGCCTCCCCACAACTGTTGCAGGTTAACGCCAGAGAGCAGTAATGCCCCAATTGCCGCTGCACATGCTATCAGGGCGATCGCCATATACGCTGGCCACCTTTGTGAGCCGCGACTGGCATCTTCGGTATCCTGTATCGCGCCCTTGATATGTGCCATACGTACCTGAGTTGCGCCTTCGCCGAAACTGAGCATCAAGGCCTTATGGGCTAAAATATTGATCAATCTTGGAATACCACGTGATGCCTCGGCGATCTTACGGGTGAGTTTAGGGCCAAATAAGGCTTGTCCCGCATAGCCAGCTACCGCTAAGCGGTAACGAATGTAGGCATCGGTTTCATCCCAGGTTAACGGCCGCAGACTGTAGCTAAAGGTGATGCGCTGCCGCAGTTGTCTAAAGGCTTGACGCTTTAATCGCTCATCCAACTCGGGCTGACCAAAGAGCACCACTTGCAGCAGCTTACGGCTTTCGGTTTCAAGATTGGTAAACAGTCGCAGCGCTTCGAGGCTCTCATCGGGCAAGGCCTGCGCTTCGTCCAACACTAATACGATGGCGTGACCATGGGCACTTAAGGCGAGTAATTGCTGCTGGATAAGTCCGGTAAGTTGCTGCTGATCGATTTCGCTGGTGTATTTTAATCCAAGTTCATTGGCCACCGCCCAGCGCAGCTCGGCGGGGGTGAGATAAGGATTAGGAAGATATGCACAATGGAAGCCCTGCGGCAGCTCATTAATCAACTTACGGCAGATTAAGGTTTTGCCCGTGCCCACTTCGCCAGTGACTTTGATAAAACCCTCCCCGGTTTGTAGGGCGGTCTGCAACACTTGCAGCGCCTCTACGTGCGGGGATAACCCGAAAAAAATCCGGTATTAGGTGTTAACGAAAATGGCGTTTGACTGAGTCCAAAGTGCTTCAAATACATGGAAGCTTACTTATTTTCTGGATACCAACGGTCGAGTAAGGTCTTAGAACGCTCCAACTCGTTTTTCCAAGTATCATTACCTACTACGGTAGGCTTTAACATAATAATCAGCTCGGTTTTCTTTTTCTGCTTGCTGCGGTTTTTAAATAATTCGCCGACGAGCGGAATATCACCGAGCAGGGGTACTTGAGAAACCACTTCGGTATTTTCGCTCTTCATCAAACCACCGATCACCACCACATCGCCTGAGGCTGCGCGGATAACGGTATCGGATTCACGGATCTCGCTCTGTGCCAACGGCAGTTCTAAGGATTCGCTGCTGACCTTAATGTCCTTGGTTTGTTCTTTTACATCAATAACGGAAGGATGCACATGGAGCAGCACATTGCCGTCTTTGTCGATTTGCGGCGTCACATCCAACGCGATGCCCGAGAAAAACGGCGTTAACTCAACCTGAGGCGTGGTTACAGGTGTAGTGCCCGCCACTGTGGTCGATGACACGTCGGTGACAAAGTACTCGTCGGTACCGACCTTAATCACCGCTTTTTGGTTGTTCGATGCCGTCACCCTTGGGCTAGACAGCACGTCCACATCGCCTTGGGTATCGAGCAGGCTAATCATGGTCTTGAAATCTGAACCTTTAATGCTCAAGGAAGTCACGCCACCGAGGGAGGCGGTGATTTTATCGCTCAAGCCTGCACCCCCAGAGGTGCCGAAATTAATATCAGTGTTACCAACATGGCCTAATACGTTATCCCATTGAATACCTTGCTGATAACCATCAGACAAAGTGACTTCGAGGATCTTCGCCTCGAGGATCACTTGGCGCTGCAGATGGCTCTCGGCGGAATTTAAAAAGGCACGTACCTGACGTAACTCATTAGGATAGGCACGAATAGTCACTAATCCCGCCTGTGGCGTCACCACCACCTGACGACCACCGCCAGTGTCACCAATAATGGCGCTCAAGGTTTCTTTCAATTCACCCCAAAAATCGGTCTTAGTGCGCGAACGAATAAAGGTGCCGTTAGTGCTATCGCTGCTGTTATTGTTGCCGTAATTACCGTTGTTGGAATTGTTATTGTTGCTGTTATTGCCAAAATTGCCGTTGTTCGAATTGTTGTTATTGGAGTTATTGTTATTAGAGTTGTTATTGTCGGAGATCCGGCCAGAACTCACAGAGGTCAGCGATAGACCATCGCGCTCCATGTATAAGTAATTTAATGGGAAAGTCTCAGTCCGCATGCCCGCAGGGAACACGCGCAGGATGCGCCCTTCACGGCTCACCTCATAACCATAAATATCTTCCACCACTTGAATGGCTTCACTCAGTGTCACACCTTTAAGTGACAATGAAATCGTGCCCTGCACATCGGGGTGCACAGCCACGCTAAAGGGAGTGCCCTGCACTAGGCTTGGGAAAAACACCCTCGCATCCACATCATGGGCAGACACATCGATACGACGCTCTGTTTCCATTGGCGGAGTTAACCCACCCATCATGGCATTGGCGTTCAGCTCACGCTGCACCGCATCGGGCATAGTGGCCGGTGGTGGAGGCGTTGGCTGACTCGCGGTTTGCATCGAGGTGGCCAGCGCTTCTTTTGAAGCAACGGGCTGCGGTCTATCCGTGGTTTGGCAGGCCATAAGGCAAAGTGAGAGTAGAGGCGTAATATATTTAATGGCTGTCATCTGAGTGTTATTCCCTATCTCTCTATTATTGCTTGAAATAATGCTAATTTCCGTCCGTCAGACAAGGAGACCGACGAGGGGGTGATACGCACCACTTTGACCCCTTGAATACTGTCTCCCACGGACACAATCTTATTGTTGATCACGGCATAGGCCGTGTTGCCCGAGCTGACAATGCTGTTAAGCACTAGGGCTTTGTTTTGGTTCTGAGTCACGGCGCCGGCGGCCGAGTAGCCTTTGCCGGGCAAGGTCGGATCCCTTAAGGTTTCGGCCGATACATGGGCAGACAACCCCAATAATGCAATGAAAATATAAGGCTTATTTAGCGACACTGATAAAGTCCTTATTGATACTCAAGGTATAAAGCTCAATATCGATTTTCCCCTTAGGGTATTCGGCTACTTTATAGTCGAGTCGTTTCCAGTAAAGTTTGTCGGGCATGGCCTCTACCGCTTCAACAAAGCGCAGCACAGAAAAATAATCCCCCTCCAAGCTCATGCGTATTCCATGGCTGTAGAGATTCAGCTTTTTCTCTTCACCCACGGCAAGGAGTGGCACGGGCGTAACCGAGGTAAACTTAAGTAATTTAATGCCTTGAACCTGTCCAAGCAGATTACCTAATAGCTCAGGCATATAATCGGCGGGCACCATGTCCACCATCTGCTCATTAAGCTGAGCATCAATCTCTTGATTCTGTTGCTGCAACAAGTTTAAACGCTGGCGATAGTCCTGATTAGGATCCATCGCCAGTCGCTGCTGATATAAATCAATCTGTTGCATCGAAATCTTGTTTTCTTGCTCTAACGCCTTCACTTGCTGCGCCGTCGAATGCTGTTGTTTCCACAGCGACTCGATAGGCATATAGGCCGACATGGCGACCAGCACTAACACGGCGAGAGCGATAAGTCCGCGCTCACGCTGGCTGAGAACATCAAACTTTTGCGCTAACTGTTCAAATCGGGCTTTCATCGCGCCTGCTCCTCTGGGGTCTCACTCGTCAGCGTGAAAGCCAGCGGTTTATCCTCACCGCGATCCATGGTCATAGACGAAAAAGCCTGACCTTTTAAGGTGTTCGTTGTTTTTAACTTGCCCACCCATTGCGGAATGCTCTGCGGATGATCGGCAAAGCCTTCAAACATAAAGTGCTGCTCGTTAATCACAATATGGTTCAGCCAAACACTCGCATCGGCCACCATTGCTAAATCCTTCAGCACGGGCGCAAAACCTCGACTGGTGAGGGATGAGCGCAGTGCCAGCTCATTCATCAATAATTGTTTTAACTCGAGCTGCTGCGACTCTAGCTCGACGCGCGCGACTAACTCAGCATCGGGTTTGCGGGCGGCGATTTGCGTTTCCAGTTCCGCTTTTTGCTGATCGAATTGTTGTTTTTGCGCCGAGGCTTGGCTTAGCGCCCGCTGAGACTCGGCCAATTGCCAATAGCTAAAGGCCGCAAGTGTGGCGCAGACCAGTACCAAGCCTAGGGTATAACTCATTAATTTCGAAAAGGTTAGGCTCTGCTTTGGGGGTAATAATGCCGCAGAATATAGATTGACTCTCGATTTTATCACTCGGCACCTCGTGAAAGTTCACTAAAGGCTAATCCCGCCATGCTCGCGCCCACGGCACGCTTATTAACGACATTAACGGCTTGGTTAAAGTTAGCCGATACCAACTTAGCCAAAGCATCCACTGCGCCGTCGGCAAATAATTCAATTGAGGCGACTGGAGGCTGACGCAATTGGCTTTCAAAGTAATCCATAGAACGCTGAATTTCTAGGCTTAAGTTATCCGCCAGTCCGTAGTTAAGCTCATCCACTTCGGCCTTATCCAGCTCGGTAAAACCGCGCACTCGACGCTGCATATACAGCTGACCTTGCTTGACCACAGTCAGCAACAACTCTTGGCCTGTATGATGGCTCACGACTAATCTCGCCTGATTATCCTCATCAAACAGGTTAGTCATGGCTAATTCTTCGATGCTAATGCCTAGCACACTTAAACCTTGATCGCTGATGGCCTGCACCATAGCGCGCAACTTTTCTTTATCCACCACAACCACACTGAGCTTATTGCTCGGCAGGGGCGACTCAAAGTAATCCAAGTGAATTTGCGGCACAGGGATATTAACCATGTCTTTGATAGACCAGAGTAAAGCTTGGGATAATTCGTCACTATCGACATTCGGTTTGTCGGCCACGAGCAACTGATAGCGGCCACTACCGAGGACTATTTGCAAAGAGGCGTGGGGAAAGGCATTGGCAAGTTCGGCGAAGGCCTGTTGCCACAGATCCTGTTGCAGCTCATAGGAAACCCATTGTTCTGCAAGACTTTCAGTCGCGGGAGCATAGACCCACAGCTTATCGGCACAGACATAAACACCGAGCGCCGAGCCAGCCTGTTTGGCTCGCCAAAAGGCTAACCGAGCAAAAAGTCCTTTATCCATAAAAATGCCTGTCTTCCGATAAAGTTAAAGCTTGAGTCATAAGAGCGCGAATAACAAACGTCCAAAACTGAAATAAGGATAAAGCGCATCACCTATAAAATGTGAAACCCATCATATCCAGCGTCATAATTTTGGCACAGGCTAGTTTAGCCGCTAATCAGTGAATTATATAGAGAAATCCGACATTTCGGCCCTATTCTTCCACAGTGATCACATACGCAGAGGAAAAAATTCCCCGCTATTGCACCTCAATCGGCTCACTAAAATACATGCCCTGCGCCATACCCACACCGAGAATTTGTAGTGTTTGCCATTCTTCAAACACTTCAATCCCCTCAGCACAGACTTGCACTTCGGTGCGATATAAGCCACCGATAAGGCTCCGAATAAATAATTGATTTTCTGGACGTAAATGAATATGACGCACAATCGACCTATGCAGTTTAATCATGTCGAAATGGCACTCGCGAATATAGTAAGTACCCACCACCTGCTGACCCACATGGTCGACACACAGTCGCGCGCCCATCTTACGGATCATATCCAGCTTAGGCATAAGCTTATCTTGGTGTTGGATAACGATATCCTCGGACACCTCAAAAATCAGTTGCGGCGTCAGGTGACGATATTCGAGCAGAGTGGTTTTAAGCCACTGGGTAAAGGCGCGGCTCATTAAGGTATCCAGGCTCAGGTTCACACTATAGACTTGATTATTATGTTTCTCCTGCGCCAACAAACCTAATACTCGCTCAATCATCTGCCGCTCAATCTGGGGCATCAAACCGCATTTGTTTGCCATAGGAATGAAGAGCGTCGCCCGCACTAACGCGCCCTGATTATCCCGCGCCCGGGTAAAGATTTCTTTGTGATGCTCAACGCCGTCTGAATCCATCACTGGCTGACTAAAGGGATAAAAACGTCGCTGGACTAAGGCATTCTCTAGGAAGCTGCGCCAACGCACCGAGCCTTTAGCAAACTCCTCATCAATCGCGCCCTTGTCGTACATAAACCAATTACTGTTACCTTGTAATTGCGCGGCGCGTAATGCCATATCGGCCTCATCGAGCAACTGATTAACATTATCCCCGGCGGTAAAGTAAGCGCAGCCTAAATGATAAAAGTTATCTTGATTCTCCACATCGTCGGGCAAAGGTTGGCTCAAACAGACTTTGAGTAATTTACTGGCAAGCTGATCGGCCTCAATCAAAGACACATGGGGTACGACTATCGCAAATTGATTATGGGAGCGGCGTGCAAAGATACTGTTGGGTAAGGTCTGCAAAATAGAATTAATGCTGTTGACTGTCGCATGGAGCAACTCTTTAACTGCGCTCTCACCTTTGGCCTGTTGCAATAAATCGAGGTCGTCCATCTCCAACAGATAAATCACCCCGTGGGCCACCATGCCTTGGTCATGACTCAAGGCGTCGAGGCGGTTGTTTAAAAACAACCGATTACCGATACGGGTTTGCGCATCTAAAAAAGTGTTGGAGCGAATAAACTTATCGAAACGGCCGCGCTCTTTATGGGCGTCCTGCAACTCTTCGAGCAGTTTAGTTAAGGCTCGGTTGATGAGCCTAGGTTTACCATTGCCCGGCGTTGCGAGTGCTTGCTCGTGTTTGCCTTGCAAAATCAGTCGGCTACGCTGGGCAAGCTCTTCAATCCCATCTAACTGCTGCGAAAACCACACATGGCCAAAACGCACCAGTGCAATCACCGCCAGTAAGCCTACACCTAAAATAAGCAGTTCATACCAACTGACGCTGTAATGCTCGAAGGGTTGTGGCAGCGTGAGGGTCATATTCAATCCCGACTGGGGATCGAGCAAATGGGTATAGACCATGGCATTTTGCGTTTGCACGTTGCCCTGATAGGCGAAGAGCACTTCGCTCTTCATGGTCAAACGGAATTCGACGGCGTTGTACGCCAGCAGCATAGGCGGCAACCAAGACTCTAACTCCCAATCGGGCTGAGTTTGGTAATGTTCAATCAGCAGGGATTCCAGCTCAGTCACTTTTTGCTGTTGAAACTTATAGGTCAACTGCACAAAGCTCATCATGGCGCTGAGTAAAAAGACAAAGGCGATAGCGGCCAAGGACATTAACCAAAAACTGGTTAATTTTGTAGTTAACATTCGAGTGAATTTCATCGAGCCGCTATCCTGCAGGATTATTATAATTATCGGTGCACTCTTAACACGAGTTAAACAAATGCTACTCAAGATTATTCAGTAGCATAAGCCAAAAGGCAACCAAGGATTGCTTTTCAACGCCGCGCAAAGCATTCACATGGCAGAATTTTTATCCCGAGTAAAAACAAAAAAGAGGCTAATTAGCCTCTTTTGGGTTTTAGTCGAACTCGCTCTTAATCGGCGTAGTGTGGCAGCGTAGTGATTGCCGCAACACCCGAATCAATCGCAGCCTGCGCGACCGCGCGGGCAACGCGAGGTAATAAACGTGGGTCCATAGGTTTTGGTAGCACATATTCAGGGCCAAAACTTAATGAACTCACCTTTGGATAAGCCTTAAGCACGCTCGCTGGGACTTCTTCTTTGGCTAAGCCAGCAATCGCATGTACAGCAGCCACTTTCATTTCATCGTTAATGCACGATGCACGCACATCCAAGGCACCACGGAAAATGAATGGGAAACACAGAACGTTGTTCACTTGGTTTGGATAATCACTGCGACCAGTACCCATGATTAAATCGCTGCGCGTCGCGTGGGCAAGCTCTGGTTTGATTTCAGGATCTGGGTTTGAACAGGCAAAAATCACTGGTTTATCCGCCATCATGGCCACTTCTTCAGCGCCAATCACGTTCGGGCCAGATAAACCTAAGAATACGTCGGCACCTTTAATCACATCTTGCAAAGTGCGCTTGTCGGTATCGTTTGCAAACAAGGCTTTGTATTCATTCAGATCGGTACGACCTGTATGGATAACACCTTTGGTATCTAACATGTAGATGTTGGCACGGTTTGCACCACATTTTACCAGCATGGTCATACAGGCGATCGCAGCAGCGCCAGCACCCATACATACAAAGGTCGCATCGCTGATCAGTTTGCCTTGGATTTCTAAGGCGTTGATCATACCCGCAGCCGTCACAATCGCAGTGCCGTGCTGGTCATCATGGAACACAGGCACATTACAACGCTCAATTAATTCGCGCTCGATAACAAAGCACTCTGGCGCCTTGATGTCTTCGAGGTTAATACCACCAAAGGTGCCAGCGATAGCCGCAACAGTGTTAATAAACTCTTCAGTGGTGTTGTGGGTCACTTCGATATCGGTCGAGTCGATATTCGCAAAGTGTTTAAACAACAGAGCCTTACCTTCCATCACCGGTTTTGACGCTAATGGGCCTAAGTTACCTAAACCCAGAATCGCCGTGCCGTTGGTGATAACAGCGACAGTGTTACCTTTGTTGGTGTAACGATAGGCATTGTCAGGATCAGCAGCAATTTCACGTACCGGTTCAGCAACACCTGGGCTGTAGGCTAGCGCGAGGTCATGGCTGGTTTCAGCAGGTTTAGTGAGGCAGACTGCGGTTTTACCGGGAACGGGGAATTCATGATAATCGAGTGCTTGTTGACGAATATCTGACATTTTAACATCCTGAAATGCGACATTTATAAGTATGGAAGTAAGGCCGACCAACCCAAAATCACCTCATTTACGGGCGATTTAAACAGTGTGGCAGGTCGGGGTAAGATACGCCAATTGGGTTAATTTTTAAATAAGATATTGAGAAATTTCGCCTTTGCGACAGATTTATCTCTCTAAGCCAAGTTTTATAAACTTATCTCTGCCAATAAAGGATGATTATCTGTTTAAATTTGTAGGAAACAAACGAACATAACCCGCTAAAGCAATGAAAAAACGCCTGATAAAGCAAGAAATGTTGATTAAATTACAATAGAGATAGCTAACTGCGTTATCTTATAGTTAATTGCTATAAATAAGTCGATTTAGGCGGCTTTAGCCTACTATTAAGTGACTTTGATGCTTTTTTAAGTGAAGTCGTACCAGAAAGGCAGAAGAGTAGCGATTTTGTGCCAGAAGGCCAGAAAGCAAAAAGGCGCCATATGCGCCTTTTTTAGAAACATTGCTAACGCAATTACTTCTTGCCAAGCATACCGAAACGCTTGTTGAACTTGTCGATACGTCCGCCGGTATCAACAACTTTCTGGGTACCAGTGTAGAATGGGTGACATGCACCACATACGTCCAAGTGCAGGTCTTTACCTGCAGTTGAGTTTACTTTGATAACGTTACCACAAGTACAGTTTGCAGTGATTACTGCATATTCAGGATGAATGCCTGGTTTCATTGGGATTACCTCAAATGTAAGGCCATGTCGCACTTCCAACCCGAAGTCGGACACCACATGCAGTTAATAACGATATGTTAGGGCGCAGAATAATACAGTACCACCTACGCGGATACAAGTAGATTATCTGAGCATTTTCACTGATAATCTACTTGCTCTCGAACATTTATCTGCCTGCCTCTCTATCTTCGAAACTTGTCTTAGCCGCCTGCGCTTCGGGATAACGGGCAAGTATCTCTGCCGATGGACAATAAAGCGTGGCGTCTTTCTTCAGCGCGTTAATTCGATTCTTTGAAAATGCCTTAGGGTTAGCATCGTGGATCGCCAGCATGGCACCATAGACACTCACTTTCCATTCAGGGGCATAGCGATTGGCAATGCGCCATAGGGTCTCGTTGTGATAATCCAACAGACACTCACCCGAATTTGTTGACTGAGCATTTGTTGAACTTACCGTCTTAACCTCGGTTGCAGTTGCTTCGCCAGCCTTAACTTCGGGCGCATCAATCGCAGTCTTGCTCTTATCCACTCTTGGCAGATCAGCAGACGCTTGTGCAACCGCCGGCTCACTCGCGACTTCTGGTGTCGACGGCTCAGGTGTAGACATCTCAGCTTTAGCAGCTTCAGTTTTAGATGGCTCAGATTTATCCACTTCTGCTTTAGCAGATGCCACTACCGACGAACTCGAGGTGGAGGATGCTTTCACATCAGACTTATCCTCAGGGAAGGTAAATCCAGAGGCGCGAGGCGCAGCGGCAACTTCTGTCGTCACCGCAGCCACAACAACGGAAGTAACGGGCGCAACATCAGCTTCAGCGGTGACTAAATTAACCTCTTGCACAACCTTAGTTGATTTAACTGGGGTTTTGTCACTTTTAGCAGAGCTTGCCACCCGCTGACGGGTCTCGGCTGTGGCCGCTTTACTCGATTTCACAACCGCCGTTTTTGCTTGCGACACTGAAGACGCCGCAGAGGAAGCAGTATCAAACAGCGGCAGGTTTTTCACTTCATACCAACGATCGACACGGTATTCGCGTACCAACAGCCGAGCTTTAGGATCCGTTACATCTTCCACGCCCGTCAGCAAAACCAAGAAACGGTTAAGCTGCTCGGCCATGAGTTTTTCTTCACCACCGGACTGCTGCACCGCAAATTCGAGCCGAGTCATATCCTGATTATCAGTGATCACATTGACGCGCATTTTGGGGTAAGCGCCCAAATCAAACATGCGGCTATTGATACTCACATGGGAAACTTGCGCCTGTACACAAGCGCTACACACTAAGGCGAATAGTCCTAATGATTTCGCTATTTTAGTCATTTACTTACTCTCAACTATCCTTGGATAAACTGTCATTAGGACTAGCCCTCGCTAGCCGTGCTGAGTACACTAAACCTCATTTCCCTTAAGACTCGCCCTGCATATGTCACTGTTTGTTGAAGTTGCGTTACCTGTGCCTATGCGGCAAAACTTTACCTATCGAGTGGATACCGATGAACAAGGTAAGGAAAGCGCTCAGCAACCTCAGATTGGGATAAGAGTAAAAGTCCCCTTTGGGCGCCAGCAACTGATTGGCCTTGTTACCGCCATTACCGACAGCTGTGAACTGGCCCCCGCACAACTTAAATCTGTCATAGAGTTTATTGATGACGCGCCCTTATTGCCAGAATCGCTTTATAAATTAACCCTCTGGGCCGCAAGATATTACTTTTGCAGCCAAGGACAAATGCTGACACAGGCGCTCCCCGTGGCGCTGCGTAAGGGGCTCGATGCCGCGCCGCAAAAAATTCAGTACTGGCAAATCACAGAGCTGGGCAGCAATATTGCGCCTGAGACATTAAAACGCGCCCCGGCGCAAAAACGCTTACTCGAACGCTTACAGCAAACCAGCCTGACGCAGGAAGACGTCATCAGTTTAGAACTGAATAAAGCCGCGCTCAAAACCTTAGAGGATAAGGGCTGGATTGCCAGACACGAGAAACTCGCCGAGCTCAATCTCGATTGGCGCAGCCAACTGGAACTCGATGAAGCCCCCATAGACTCAATAAGGAACAAGCAGTTGCCGTTACCCTGCTCACCCAACAGCAAGGATACCACTGCACTCTGCTCGAGGGCATTACCGGTTCGGGTAAAACCGAGGTCTATTTAGCTGTACTCGAACATATCCTTAAGCAAGGTAAGCAAGCGCTGATCCTCGTACCTGAGATTGGCCTGACACCGCAAACCATCAATCGTTTTAAGCGCCGCTTTAAAGTCAATGTGGCCGTGCTACATTCGGGACTGACCGACAACCAGCGCCTCGAAGCCTGGCGACAGGCTCGCTGCGGCCAAGCCGCCATCATCATTGGCACCCGCTCTGCCCTGTTTACGCCCATGGCTTTTCCCGGCGTAATCATCCTCGACGAAGAGCACGACAGCAGCTTTAAACAGCAGGAAGGCGTTGGCTATCACGCCCGCGACCTCGCCGTGATGCGCGGACATTTAGAATCGATCCCAGTGATTTTAGGTTCGGCGACGCCCTCGTTAGAAACCCTGCAGAATGCCCTCAGTGGTCGATATCATCATCTGCAACTCGGGGAACGAGCGGGTAATGCGAAAAAAGTGCGCCAAGGGATTATCGATATCAAAAACCTCCCCTAAAAGCGGGGATGTCGGCGCCACTCATCAACGAAATCCGCAGCCATTTAGAGGCCGGGAATCAGGTATTACTGTTTTTGAACCGCCGCGGCTTTGCACCTGCACTGCTGTGCCACGAGTGCGGACACTTACACGAGTGTGACCGCTGCGATGCGTTTTTTACTGTGCATCAATCCCTTGGAGAAATCCGCTGCCACCACTGTGGCAACCAATATGCCATTCCAAGGCAGTGCCACAACTGCGGTAGCACCATGTTGATGGGCCAAGGTATCGGCACTGAGCAACTCGCCGAAGCGCTGCAACAGGAGTTCCCGAAATATCCAGTGGTGCGAATCGATCGCGATACCACCCGCCTTAAGGGGTCGCTCGAAAGCCACTTAAGCGCGATCCATAAGGGCGAATACAAGATCTTGGTCGGCACCCAAATGCTTGCCAAAGGGCACCACTTTCCTGATGTGACCCTAGTGGGATTACTGGATGTCGATGGCGCGCTCTTTAGCGCCGACTTTAGGGCGCCAGAGCGCTTCGGCCAGCTCTATACTCAGGTCGCTGGTCGTGCTGGCCGCGCCAACAAACCCGGCACTGTGTTGCTGCAAACTCACCAGAGCGATAACCCGATACTGAGGGATTTACTCCACCGGGGTTATGGCGAGTTTGCCCGCAGTCAATTAAAGGAGCGGCAAATGGCGCTGCTGCCTCCCGCTTGGCATATGGTGCTGGTGCGTGCAGAAGCCCACTCAGCCGTGGATGCCGATAACTTTCTTAATGCGTTTGCAGCACTGCTGCCCCAAGATAAAGAGTTTGAAATCATCGGCCCAATGCCTGCGCCACTCGACAGAAAAGCCGGCAAGTTTCGCCGTCAATTGATGTTTCAAGCCAAGCACAGACATAGATTACAGCAGGAATTTGAGCGTATTTATCCCCTTGTCGAACAGCTGCCAGAGGCCAAACGTTGTCGCTGGAGCCTAGATAGGGATCCGCAGGATCTGTTGTGATTCAATAATTTGATAAAAAATCATCGGGAAGATAGCAATTAGTCACCACAAACGGCTAAAATACGCGGTTATTCCCTGTATTCATTCTTAAAGTTAGTAGCTAATTAATCCATGAAATCACATATCCAATCATTACTTGAACAAACTATCGAATCCTTTAAACAACAAGGTATTTTGCCTGCGGATTTTGAGGCGCGAATTCAAGTAGATCGAACCAAGGATAAGAGCCATGGCGATCTGGCAACCAACTTAGCCATGATGCTAACCAAAGCGGCGGGTAAAAATCCCCGCGAATTGGCGCAGCTGATCATCGACAACTTACCCGCCTCAGCCTATGTGGCGAAAGTTGAAATCGCAGGCCCTGGTTTTATCAACTTCTTCATTGATGACAGCGCGTTAGCGAACCAATTACAGGCTGCAATTAGCGATGAGCATTTAGGGATTAAGCTACCAACGCCACAAACTATCGTCGTGGATTACTCTTCACCTAACCTCGCCAAAGAGATGCACGTCGGCCACCTGCGTTCGACCATCATTGGTGACAGCGTGGTGCGTACCCTCGAGTTTTTAGGCCATAAAGTGATCCGCCAAAACCACGTAGGCGACTGGGGCACCCAGTTTGGTATGCTGCTGGCTTACATGGAAGAATTGCGCGCACAAAATGGCGAACAAGCCCAATTAGAATTATCGGATCTCGAAACCTTCTACCGCGCCGCCAAACTGCGTTTTGACGAATCGGCAGAGTTCGCGACCCGTGCCCGTCAACTTGTAGTTGAACTGCAATCAGGTGACGAATACTGCAACAAACTATGGCGTGAATTTAACGACATTTCTTTAAGCCACTGCCACGAAGTGTACGAGCGTTTAGGGGTGAGCTTAACCCGCGCCGATGTGCACGGTGAAAGCGCCTATAACGCCGACTTAGAACAAGTAGTTAAAGATTTAGACGCCCAAGGTTTACTGACCCAAAGCAACGGCGCCAAAGTGGTCTTCCAAGAAGAATTCCGTAACAAAGAAGGCGAGGCGCTGCCTGTTATCATTCAAAAGGCCGATGGTGGTTACCTCTATGCCACCACCGACTTAGCCGCTATGCGTTACCGTTCAAGTGTGCTAAAAGCCGACCGCGTACTGTACTTTGTCGATTTGCGCCAAGCACTGCACTTCCAACAAGTGTTTAGCCTTGCCAAGCTGGCCAAATTTGTCCGTAACGATATGTCACTGGAGCACTTAGGCTTCGGCACAATGAATGGCGAAGATGGTCGTCCGTTCAAAACCCGTACCGGTGGCGTAGTGAAACTGGTTGATCTACTGGATGAAGCCAATACTCGCGCACTTGAGCTGGTTCGCAGCAAAAACCCAGATATGGATGAAGCGACCTTAGCTGAAATTGCCCGCGTTGTGGGGATCAGCGCTGTCAAATACGCCGATCTATCGAAAAACCGTACCAGCGATTACATCTTCAGCTTCGAGCAAATGCTGAGCTTTGAAGGCAATACTGCGCCTTACCTGCTATACGCTTACACCCGCGTTGCAGGTATCTTCAAACGTGCGACCGATATTGACTTAAGCCAAGCCAAGATCGTACTCGAACATGAAAAAGAGAAAGACTTAGGTAACAAACTGGCGCAGTTTGGTGAAATCCTCAGCCGCGTGATCGACAAGGGTCAACCACATGTACTTTGCGGTTACCTCTATGAATTAGCGGGTGCTTTCTCTAGCTTCTACGAGGCCTGCCCAGTGCTTGCCGCCGATAACGACGAGCAAAAGCATAGCCGTTTACTGCTGTCACAACTGACGGCCAACACACTGCAAAAAGGCCTAAATCTACTAGGTATCGAAACCCTAGAACGGATGTAAGCCATGAGCAATCGTGACTATGCCAACAGAAGACCGCAAGCGGGCGCGAAACAGCGCCCCATTCGCGCGACACGAGCGAGGCCTGCCGCTAAAAAAGCTGCGCCTCGCCGTAAGCTCCCGATCCCGTTGATCCTGTTCGCCTTTATTGCTGTCGGCAGTTTTGGCTATTTTCTGTTTAGCATTAAAGATACCGCCAAGCAGGAAACGCCTGTCGAGGTGAAAACCGAGAAACCGACTAAGGCAAAAGAACCAGCAACGATTCTCACGCCTAAGGTGAAAGAGGCCGAGCGCCAAGCCGTGGTCGTGACTGCGCCCGTGGAAGAAAAGCCCGTCGTTGAAGCGCCGAAGAAAGATCCAAACGCCTTGCCACCTAAGCCTAAGGAAGAATGGACCTATCTGGACGAGCTTGAGAATAAAAACGTCGAAGTGGATATTCCCGATGTCGTGGCGACGCGTACACCACAGCAATATCAATTGCAGTGCGCCTCATTCCGTCAGGAGTCTCAGGCGAACCAGATGAAGGCCGTGATTGCGTTCCAAGGGTTAGAAGCGCAGGTCAGGCAAATTGAGGGCACCTCAGGCACTTGGTACAAGGTTATCCTCGGCCCCTACGAACGTAGGCGCGATGCCGAGCGTAAACGCCACACCTTGCAAAATGCAGGGATCAATGGCTGCCAGCTGTTAGCCGTTCCAAAATAATCCTGCTTGCAAAATCAGTCTGGACATCGCGGCGCGTGACCCATCACGCGCCGCGATTTTTTTATCTTCTTGCCAGCTAACTCCTACTCCAACAACCCTGTTTTGCCCCGTTTCAAACATTGAGCTAATACCAATCGTATTAAATATCTGTTCATTCAGCGGGAGTTAAACGGGCTTTAGACAAGGCGAAGGCTTGAAGGCATAGTGGCGCTCTGTCGAAAGCCTTAAACGCAGTATAAAGCCCGTTTAACCCTTCAAGCCTCACAGGCATCTCACTCCCGTGTTACATTGACTTAAAAGGGAATAACCATTTCTTCGTCAATGCGCCTTGGATTGAGATGCCTGTGAGGCTCTGAACTGATTAGATATTTAATGTGATTGGTATAAGTCACAATTTCATTTTGTGAAATTTATAACCACCTATTTTTAAACAGTAAATTTGTTTATTAAGAAAGATTAATATGGCGTTTAATTGACCTAGATCAAACTTAGGCGTATCTCTTAGGTAACAGCAAAACCTGTTGTCTACTCATCAAAAATCCAACCTCAGGGTGAAGTATTATGAATGCATTAATCGAGATTGAAGCCTCTGAATTCAGCCAACTGTTCAAAAGCGGTGACGCCTTAAGCATCCGGATGTATATGGAGCATGTGCACATGCCTTTAGATGTGCAGGATAAGATTTACAACGAGATTTCGGCCTTAGCGGTACTCGAACAAGACACCATAGCGCGCCTTATCGAAACCCATTCCCACTCTGAAATTTCCGAGCGTCTGGCCTATTAATCACGGCTGAAGACGACGCGATACGCCAATGGACGGCTGCATTGAGTTCCCCATTCGCCGCGCCAGTTAACTGATATTTTTAACCCGCTTTTTTATCATTAATCCCATGCTAAACCACAAAAAATAAGGCCAAATATCACTATTTGGCCTTAGGTTTATGGGGCTTAAACTGATGAATATTTAAGCCCAAACATGATGTATGCGCCTTAAGCTTTCTCTTTTAAGCCTATGCTATTCATCCAGTAATCGAAATCGACCATATTACCGGGCAGCACCACACGGCTAGATTTCTGGCTTAAGCCATCGAGCTGCTTAAAGTACTGCTCACCAAGCTGCATACGCAGTGCGTTATGGCCGCCGGGCGCGGCAATCACAGTCGCTAAACGTTCGATCGATTCAGCAGTGGCTCGCGACAGGGTTAAAATCTCCTCCGCTTTACCTTCGGCCTCATTGATACGGCGCTGCATTTCACCTTCAGAGCGGTTTACGGTTTCCGCTTTAATCCCTTCGGAGCGATTGATCTTACTCTGCTTATCACCTTCACTCTTTGCCAGTAATGCACGGCGCTCGCGCTCGGCATTCACTTGCATTTCCATGGCGTTTTTCACTGTCTCGGGTGGCGTGATGTTCTTTATCTCATAACGGTGCACGCGAATACCCCACATGGCACCCGCTTGGTCGAGCACTTCCACTACCTTAGCGGAAATCACATCCCTCTCTTCGAAGGTGCGGTCGAGATCTAAGGTGCCGATCACTGAGCGCGTGGTGGTCTGCGCCAGCTGAATTGCCGCATAGCGATAGTCTGTGATCCCATAGCTAGCCTTGACTGGATCGGTAACAGAGATATAAATCACCCCGTCAACTTCCACATTCACTTCGTCACTGGAGAAGCACTCCTGTGGTGGTACGTCGATAGTTTCCTCTTTTAAGTCATGGATATAAGCCACTTTATCGACAAAAGGAATTAAGGTGTGGAAACCCGCATCTAACGTCGAGTGGTACTTACCTAAACGCTCAACAATATAAGCCGATTTAGTCGGAACTAAGCGGATGGATTGGAACAGCTTAATCACAAATATGGCGAAAATCAGTCCCCAAATGACCATTACCGCTACATCAGTATTCAATGGGATTTGCATTAGCGTGCTCCTTTGCTAGTTGCATTATGGCCACCCACGGTTTGGGTGACTTGTTCCATTCCTTCGAAGAATCCTTCGAGTTTTGCCATTTCCGCGGGGACAACCGACACTTGCGAATCGTTGAGGATCTTACCGACCTGAGCAATAAACTGCTCTTTTAACAGCATATTCATCGCATCGTTACCGCCATTAACCGCTAACGCTTGGGAAATCATCGCCATGCCTTCGGACTTTGCTTTAGCGATAATGGCAATTTCTTGCCCCGTACCTTTAGCTTCGTTGATACGCTTCTGTTTTTGGCCTTCAGAAATGTTAATCGCCTCTTGGCGCTCACCCTCTGACATATTGATCATCGCGGCCTTTTCGGCATTGGCCAAGGTGATTTCGGCGCGCTTACGACGCTCGGCTTCCATTTGTTTTTCGAGGGTATGGATCACATGACGCGATGGCGTGATATTACGGATCTCATAACGTAACACTTTGATCCCCCAAGGCTCAGACGCCTTATCAATCTCGCGCACTATGGATTCGTTTAAGCGATCACGCTCGGAAAAGGTCTCACTGAGGGTGAGCTTACCGATTTCAGAACGCATAGTGGTCTGTGCCAGATTCACGGCAGCTTTACGATAGTTCTCAATACCGTAGCTCGCTAACTTGCCGTCCATGACCTTGAGATACACTAAGCCATCCACTTCAAGCTGGGTGTTATCCTTTGAGATACAGCTTTGTGGCGGCACGTCGAGCACTTGCTCACGGGTATCGTGTTTATATGCGACGCGATCGAAGAAAGGGATTAGGAAGTGGAATCCCGGTTGTAACACAGTACGGAATTTTCCCAAACGCTCAATGACATGCACCTCACGCATTGGCACTATCAGCATCAGCTTATAGAGAATAAACAAGACAAATAAAATGACTAAGGTAAACACAAACATAGACTCATCCTTTAGTTTTGAGACGTTGCCTGATCAACAGGCTCAACCACTAGGGCAATGTTTTCACGGCAGATAATCCTGACCTCAGTGCCCGCAGCAATGATACTACCATCCCCCAATGCGGGCCATTCGCTCCCTTGGAACTCGACTCTTCCTGTCGTTTGTCCTGGACCTATGGTTTGTTTAACACGGGCGATTTGATTGTAGATATCAAGTTCTTCATCGGTGTTACCCACATGGGAATCTCCACCAACCAATTTTTGAGTGACTTGCCGAAAGGCGAGTAATAAGACGATGGCGGAAATAAACCACAGTGTCAGGCTTTGAACCACACCTTCCACCAGGCCAATCCATAAGGCGCCAGCCACCACTAAGCAGGCGGCGCCGAGTAGCACGACAATACCTCCAGGTATCACCAGCTCGGCTAACATCAAGATAATCCCGATAATAGACCAAACTAAAATCAGATTCGAAAACTCCATATTCCCCCTGAAATGAGAGCATCCTGTGCTGCACTATAGCAGCAGAGTGACAGATATGCGACATAATATGTCATAAATTTATACGCCGATTTAAAAAGCACGGCAAGACAATTAACTTGGGAAAATGAGGGGATGAATTGACTCGCGGCAAAATATCGACTCAAGTTGTTCTAAAATTAAGCACAATCAATTCAAAAAGTTAGCTCACAATATCATCAAAAATGTATCGATAAATAAAATAACCGCTAAAAATCAATAAATTAAACACATCAAAAACCACAATTTGATTATGTGATTTTCACAACAACATTCGATAAAAAACTTTGAATAATTGTAAATTTTTGCATATATTGCCCGCACTTTTTACCTTGCCCTCAGCCAGTACCCATACAAGCCGCACCACCCTAGCCGTTTGTAGGTTCTGCCCTCGGAGCAGGAACTGAGTACAACTTTATTTAGCGTCTACCCCTACAACAGGAAATAACAATGAAAAAGACATGCCTATGTCTAGCATTAATGCTTTCACCTCAAGCATTTGCTGGTGACTTAGTACAGTGGTGGGATTTCAGTGCAACCGCCCTTTATGGCGAAGACTACGACTTGGCTCCTTCGGACAAGCAAGCGACAGTCACACTCGAAACCGCTGGTGCATGGAAATACGGTGATTGGTTTGCCTTCCAAGATTTTATCTACTTCAAAGGCGACCACACGGGCATGGATAGCACCACCTACGGAGAGATTTCACCTCGCTTTAGCGCGAGCAAAATCCTCGGCGAAAAAATTGCGTTCGGCCCTATTACCGATCTTTCATTAGCCCTCACCTACGAAGAAGGTGAAGGCCCTGTGCATAGCTTGCTCTATGGCTTAGGGGTCGATGTTGCCGTACCTTACTTTACCTACCTTAACTTCAACACTTATCGTCGCGATGCAATGAGTTCAGGCAATATCAGTGATGGCTGGCAGTTCACCCCAGTCTTCAGAATCGATATCCCTGTAGGTTCGGCCAATATCGTGCTCGATGGCTTTATCGATTGGGTATTTGCAACGGATAACAGTGGTTATGAAGAGAACTTCCACTTCAACCCTCAGCTGAAATACGATTTAGGTAAGAGCCTATTTGGTGATCACAAGGCAAATAAACTGCTTGTGGGTATCGAGTACGATCTGTGGACCAACAAATACGGCGTGAAGGGTGTCGACCAAGACACTTATTCTGTCATTGCTCAGTACCACTTCTAATCTAAGTGATACAGCCCGCCTTAGCGGATACAGCGAATAAAAAAGGTGCCTAGGGCACCTTTTTTATTATTACGCAAGCAACACTCGCTTTGCAGGGGAGCGTATCGGCGAATTAAGCCAGTAGCTTCTTAGCGGCAGCTACGACGATAGAAACAGCACTGACTTCAGTTTGCTTCATTGTCGCTTCGTTCGGGATTTCCTGTTGAGTGCGGTTTACGATAACGCCAGCCACACACGCCGCACGCCAACCTTGAGTCGCACACATAGTGAATAGGGTCGCTGATTCCATTTCATAGTTCAGCACGCCCATATCCTGCCACTCTTTCATTGAGCCAGCAAAACGACGGGTCACACGGCCAGTCACAGTGTCATAGCGCTCTTGGCCTGGATAGAAGGTATCAGAAGATGCGGTAACGCCGATATGAGGCTCTACGCCCGCATCGCGGCACGCAGCAACCATAGCGGTGGTACATTCGAAGTTAGCAACCGCAGGGAACTCCATAGGTGCGAAGTGTAAGCTCGCGCCATCTAAACGCACTGACGCTTGAGTCACAATCACATCACCCACATTTACATGGGGTTGAATCGCACCTGTGGTACCAACACGCAGGAAGGTATTCACGCCTAATTGCGCTAACTCTTCAACTGCAATCGACGTTGATGGACCACCGATACCGGTAGAACAAATCACCACAGGCTTACCGTCAGCATACGCTAAGTAGCTGGTGTACTCGCGGTGGCTTGCAAGGAATGTGGCATTATCCATTAACTCGGCAATACGTTTTACACGCTCTGGATCGCCCGGCACAATCGCCAAAGTGGCACCATCGAGCATCGCTTTGGTCAAACCTAAGTGAAATACATCAGCCATCGTGAAAACCCCTTTCATTTTTGATAATAAAATTCTTATAAAATCGACTTTAACCTAGTATCGAAGCGGTGAAGGTTAACTTGATCACAGAATTATCGGCAAGAAGAATTGTTCATTCGTAATGTAATTACCAAACCTATTACAGCTTGATCACAAAGATAGCAAATCTGTGATGTTTCTGTGGGCACTCGTCAATCAGGTGAAATTAAGTGTGAGCCAGAACTGACTCGCTCGCCACACTGGGCAATATAAAAGATATAGGCTGTTGATTTATAGCTAGTTTGCTGAAATCACCCTTTAGTATTAATCTGTAGGAGGACAAATATTGATCCATATCACGTTTCATCATCGTGGCTAGGGTTAGGGTTAAGACGAGACCAAAGCACGATAAAAGACGACAAGGAGAACGCCAATGTTTCCAGAATATCGAGATCTCATTACCACCTTAAAGACTCAAGATGCTCATTTTCAACGTAAATTCAACGAGCACAATCAATTAGATGAAGAAATCAAGCAACTGGAAAAACGCGTTGGCAGTGATTTCAATCCCACAGTGAAAGAACTCAAAAGCAAAAAACTGCATTTAAAAGAAGAGATCTATCAAATTCTCAAATCCCACAATTAAGTGGTGATACCAAAAACGAAGGGCGCCTAAGCGCCCTTTTTGTTGCCTTGCGGCTAAGATTACAGGTAGTAATCCTTCAGAGGTGGGAAACCGTTAAAGCACACCGCTGAATAAGTGGTGGTGTAAGCACCGGCGGTTAACCAGTACATACGGTCTCCAATTGCTAGGTCATTCGGCAGACCATAGCTGTAGTGTTCGTACATGATGTCGGCGCTATCGCAGGTCGGGCCGGCGATAACACATTTGTCCAACTCACCTTGTTTGTGGGTGAAGATTGGGAATTTAATCGCCTCGTCCATGGTTTCGATTAAACCAGAGAACTTACCCACATCGGTAAATACCCAACGCTCTAATGCGGTGTAGGATTTCTTACTGATCAGCACCACCTCAGACACCAATACCCCAGCGTTAGAGATCAACGAACGACCCGGCTCCAGAATGATCTGCGGCAAATCGTCACCAAAATCTTCCTTCAGGAAGTGGGTGATTTGCTCAGCATACACACCGAGTTGATTGGTTTTGTCGATATAGTTAGCTGGGAAGCCACCCCCATGTTGATCATCTTCAGGACGATGTTGTGCTCATCACGCAGACGATCGAAGATGCTCTTCACTTTACCAATCGCCGAATCCCAAGCACCGATATCACGTTGCTGTGAACCCACGTGGAATGAAATACCAAAGGGCTCTAAGCCTAATTCCTTCGCCAGAACTAACAGCTCATAAGCCATCTCATTTTGGCAACCAAACTTACGAGACAGTGGCCAATCGGCGGTGTCTGTGCCTTCGGTCAGGATACGCACATAGATACGTGAACCCGGCGCTTCTTCGGCGATCATACGTAAGTCTGCCTCAGAATCCGATGCATACATACGCACACCACGCTCATAAAACGCACGCACATCTTGACGCTTTTTGATGGTATTGCCATAGCTCACGCGGTCAGGCGTTACGCCCACGTTAGTGACCATATCTAATTCATAAATCGACGCAATATCGAAGTTTGACCCTTTGTTTTTCAGTAACGTCAGGATCTCAGCCGCAGGGTTTGCCTTAACTGCATAATAAACATCGGCATAAGGAAAACTATTAACCATGTCATCGTATTGTTTCGCAATGATACTGGTATCAATCACTACGAACGGGGTCGCTTTATCTTTGGCAAACTCTTCAATACGCTTGAAGGTTTCAGCATCATAATAGTCAGCAACATCAATAGATTGAAATTGGCTCATTGGGCCAGAGTCTCCTTTGGGTCAAATGGTAAAAGATTCGTTGTCTGTCTTAAAAACGTGCGCAGTAAACGCTATTTTTTTACTTAACGCAACGAATTTTTATGCTTAATAACTAACTTTTTATTCCATGAAATTTTAAGCGGTGACAAACCTAAAAAAACTGCCATCAAAACAGATAATTATGCACAAGAGCACAACAGAGAATATTGACGTTTTTGAGGTAGGAAAAATGAATTTTTACGACGGCAACTCAAGCTTATGCAGCTAAGGATGATCTGAGGAAAAATACTGAGTAACACTCGTTGGCCGATTAGCGATTCAAGCTCAATCCGCACGAGCCAAAAATCACCTCTCTAAAACGAGATAAAATGTGTTGAGGGGTGAGCCCTTCAACATAGCCCCCTCAACATTGGCTTCAAAACAGACTATTGCGACTCGTTTAGTTTCGCTAAGGCTTGGCTTAAGGCTTCACTCGAATCGAAGTAGGCGATGTCCTGAATATTGCGGTGGTCCAGTAAAATCATCGTCGCCATATCTTTAGTATCGGGTAACAGGCGGCTAATCTCGCCTTCCCTGTCTAAACCAATGGCAAAGGGCAACTCCTGCATTTGCGGCACGGCGACAAATTTAGCGATCAACGATGGCATGCCACTGATATCCGCCACATAGACTAAATGCGGTGGAAACTTATCTCCCGCGAGTGGTGTAAGCGTTTCTTTAATAATATCGCCGCCTTTCATACTGCGGCTAAAGAGCACGACTTTGGTTTCGTCAGTCACACTGACCGCTTGCTCATTTTGATCCTGCAATGAAATAGGATTGATCGCATCCCCGGCAACGTAACTCGCCGCCAAGGCCATCATGGGAGTGAAAAGGAAGGACAGACACAACAACAGCTTTCTCATAAACACTTAACTCCATTTTTGATACGGGCAATAGCATACCCGAGTCTCACAACCGACTCATTTAATCCGAGCCATTACATGATACGCTTCACAATGCATGGCGAATACGCCTTTCAAAGCAATTGTACGTTATACTAAGGCGGTTAAATTTATTGTAAGGATATCATTATGATAACACCTGGGCTCGATCAGGAATTGCAGCAACTCCAAGGCGTTTACCAGCTGATCACCGAGTTTTTAGTCAATTATAGTTTCCAATTAATCGGTGCTGCGCTGGTCTTTTTATTGGGTCTGTGGGTCGCCAGCAAAGTCTCGCGCTTAGTCGCCAAGCAGTGCGAAAAGCATCACATCGACATCACCCTGAGTAACTTTGTCAGCAATCTGATCCGTATCCTGATCATTGTCATGGTGGGTATTATTGCCCTTGGCAAGATAGGCATTAGCGTCACGCCCATGGTGGCAGCGATTGGTGCCGCCTCCCTCGGCGCGGGTTTAGCCCTACAGGGCATGCTGTCGAACTATGCTGCTGGGGTCACCATTATTGTGACTCGCCCTTTTGTGGTCGGAAATACCATCGAAATCAAAGGAGAAAGCGGTGTCGTCACGCGAATTAATTTGGGGATGACGATTTTAACCAATGAGGAAGGCGAGCAAATTAGCATTCCCAACAAACACATCGTTGGTGAGATCTTACATAACTCCTTCGGTAATAAGCTGGTCGAAACCCAATTTAACCTGAGTTATCACAACGACCCTGAGGCGGCGATAAGCCTAATTACTGAGCTGCTGAGCCAAAACCCCAATGTCAGTCAGGACACTACACCAAATATTGGTATCAATGGTTTTAATGCCATCGGCATTGAGATTGGTGTGCGTTACTGGGTACCGACACAAAGTTACTTTCAGCATAAATACAAGATAAATATGGCCATTTATAACGCCCTCAAACAGGCTGGTATCGAAATGGCTTGCCCAGTGCGAGAAATTCATTTGCAAGAAAAGTAAGCACCTCCATCGAGGCGAATGAATTCAAACATTCGCCTCATCTAGCACAGTTAACTTGCATTTTTTGCGGGATGCGCGTTTACTGTGCAGCCCAAATATCGATAGTGACGGATTACTATGTTGTTGATACTTATCATTATAGCCTTTGTCGTTCTGTTTATTTTTTTGCCAAATACCAAAAAAAGAAAATACAAGCCGAAGCGCTTGCCGCGGGTGAGCCCTCGGCGCTACTCAATCACGGACTCACATTAATCAATCAGGGCGAAGTCAACTCAGGCCTAGACTATATTCAGCAGGCCGTCGATAAAGACTTTGCAGTGGCCGCCATTGCTATGGCCGAGTTGTATTCGGGTCGATTCCAGCAAGTCCCCGCCGATCCCAAGGCATCTGAATATTGGTATCGAAAAGCCGCCGAGATCGATCCGCAATTTTTACCCATGATCACCCTGCCGAGCTTGGTCGCCTCTGAGGCGCAAACACCCGAGCAATTACGCGAACAGGTCGAACAACTCAAAGCCAGTGCTGAAGCGGGGCAAGTCGAGTTTCAATATGAGCTCGCCTATTTGTATCTCAGACAACCCTTTCTCGATCCCGATGCAAGCCAAGCCATTTACTGGTTCGAAAAGGCGGCCGCCCAAGGCAAGCAAGATGCCTATTACCACTTAGGCACCCTGTATTGGCACGATGAACGTGTCACGCCAGACTATAGCAAAGCGCGGGAATACTTTGAGAAAGCCGTCGCCGCCGGTGATGAACTCGCAAAAGATAACTTAGGCCATATGCTGGCCGCTGGCCAAGGCGGCCCTAAAGATCTCGTCCGTGCCGAAGCCCTACTCAGCGAATATGCCGCAGAAAATGATTTTCGCCAGTATTACCTAGGCAAACGTTTCCTCTATGGTGAAGATTTTGCCGTCGACTACGGCAAGGCCCGTCACTGGTTAGAAAAATCCTGCGCCACTGACAATGTCTTTGCCAAATTAGCGCTGGCACACCTTAAACTACTCGACCCACAAACGGATAATGACTACCAGCAGGCAAGAACAGAATTCGAGACTCTGGCATCCCAGTGGCAAGAAGAAGCCCTATTCGGTCTAGGTAAAATCTACGAGGAAGGCTTAGGCGTCTCGCGCCAACCGATTAAAGCCTTAATGTATTACCAACTGGCGGCCATGAGCCATATCAGTGACTATCAAGACGCATATGAGAAGCTCAGTAAGCGCTTGGGCACCCTAGAGATCCGCGAAGCCCAAAGCCTGTGTAATAACTTTCTGCATCAACACCCTATTCCCGATGAGCAGCAGGCTTATTACCATCTTAACCAAGCAGAAATCTACCGCAAGGGTGAGCATCCGAGCCGCGAAGCGCTGCAAACCGCAGAGACTTGGTACCGCAAAGCCGCCGACTTGGGCAGCCAAGATGGCATGCAAGCCCTCGTTGACATCTACCGCCACGAGTCGATTGATAAACCGGTTCAGACATATATTTGGTCGAGCATATTACTGCGCAACTTTGGTCAATACGGGATGAATAGCGATCAACTCTTGTATCAACAACAAGTCCTGCCGCGCTTAACGGAGTCCGAGTTGTTGTATGCCCAAGATGAAATCGAGAGGATTGAAACCCAGCTAGCACCTTACTTACAGAGCAACGAGTGAGGATAAACAGCTGATTGCAGGGTTTGGCCGCTTAGCCAAACCCTAGTGTTGAGAACCACGGCTTAAACCGAGGCTTGGGTTAAATGCCGCAGCAATGTCGCCAGCGTAGGAGCAACGGTTTGATGGGATGGATAACACAAACCAATGCGGCGAAACATCCGAGGCCCATCGAATTTAATCTGTTTAAGCCGAGGCTCGTCTTCGATTAGTCCATCGGGGAGAAAACTCACCCCAAATCCCGCCAGCACCAGCGACATCACTAAAGACTTAGATTCCGCCTTCGCCACCAAATTGAGCGACAAATTGCTGCAGGCGAGTAAGCCTATGGTTTGCTGATGCGCCTCGCAGGGTGGGCACTCAATAAAGTCGTACTGACTTAAGTCTTCGGGGCGAATACTGCTAACCAGGGCCAGTGAATGCTCCCTTGGCACACATAGCACATAGTCCTCCTCCCATAACGGAAAAAACACTTCATCCTCATGGCGTAAGCTGTCTAGGGTTAACCGACAATCCGCAGGACTTTGATAGTCCACCAGCTCTAAATCTAAATGACTAATTGCCTGATTAATTTGAGTTAATAACCCAGCAAGGCGACGCTGACTCAGATCGGGCATCACGGCTAAGCGCAGCTTTTGCCGACTCGCCTTAGCCATAAATAGCGCGGGTAACTTGCTGGCTTCCTCCACCAATTTAACCGCCAGTGGATACAGATAGTGGGCGCTATCCAAGGCTTTTACGCCTTTTTTATTGCGCTCGAATAAGGCGCCACCTAGCTCCTCCTCTAGCTGTTTAAGCCCAGCCGAAAGTGAGGGCTGACTGACATAACAGCGTGTTGCCGCCGCCGTAATATTGTTTTCTTCGTAAATCGCGATAAAAAAGCGCAATAAGCGTAAATCCACCATCTAACGTCACCCTATCAACCCAATATTCTGTCATAGGCAAAGCCTATCATCCAGTGGCAATAAGTATTTTTCAACCGATAAACCGCCACTTATACTCAACTAAACCGGATAAAACGATCTTTCAGCCAGCTTTTCAAACCTTTTAGATAGGAAATACTAATGACAAATACCACTCAACCCCTCGTTGTGATCACCGGCGCCTCATCGGGTATAGGTGCCGCCATCGCCAAACAGTTTAGTGCTGCAGGACACCCGCTATTACTACTGGCGCGCCGTGTAGAGCCAATGCAAGCCCTTGAGTTACCCAATAGCCTAGCCATAGGTGTCGATGTAACAGACACCGCCGCCATCAAGGCTGCCATCAACCAAGCGGAAGCACAATTTGGCCCAGTCGGTTGTCTTATCAACAACGCCGGCGTCATGCTGCTCGGGCAAATCGACACTCAAGATCCCAACGAATGGAGTCGCATGCTCAATATCAATGTGATGGGCGTACTCAATGGTATCCATGCGGTTTTAGCCAGCATGAAGGCGCGCAAAACGGGCACCATTATCAATATCAGTTCTGTTGCGGGACGGAAGACCTTCCCCAACCATGCGGCTTACTGCGCGACTAAATTTGCCGTGCATGCCTTAACCGAAAATATCCGTGAAGAAGTGGCGATGGACGATGTACGCTTAATCACCATAGCGCCGGGAGCGGTCGAGACAGAACTCTTAAGCCACACCACGGATGATGCTATCAAAGCTGGCTATCAAGATTGGAAGGTACAAATGGGCGGCGTGATTGCCCCCGAAAACGTGGCCTCTGCGGCATTATTTGCTTGGCAACAACCACAAAATGTCTGTGTGCGTGAGATAGTGTTAGCACCAACACGCCAGCAACCTTAAGCGACTTGCTTAGCACGACCTTGCGTAATACGGGTCAAACGCAGTGTGCGAGTGCCGCTGCGTTTAAAAATATAGCAACCGACCGAGTGCCCTCCCCCTATCCACTGTACCAAGTTGCGCCAAATTCACACTTAAACACAGCGAAAATGGAGCGAAATCATTCCGACTGACTACTTTAGAGATCGTAAATTTTACAAAGTGTTAACTCGATCACTATCATTTTTTCGTCCTCTCCGACCGAAATCCCGAGCTGCGACACAACAAGCTAATTTAGCAATAAAAACAAGTCTTTGTTTTTGAAAATGTAAATTCACACCCAATTCAATCCATCGCCAGTCAATTAGATTTTTATCAATGAAATTTTTATCAATTAGATTTTTTTAATGAAAGTGATACACCTCAAATAAACATCCCGTCACCTTTGATAAATTTATTCACAAGGTGGAAGCAATAGCCACATTCCACCAACAAAGTCATGTGAATGACAATTAAGAAAGGATGAGATGATGAAAACTTCAACTAAGATCGCAATCGCCGTCGCGCTAATCAGCAGTTTGGGACTTCAAGCCTACGCCGCCGATGGGGGCAATCCCAAAAAGGGAAAACACCTCTATAAAAAAGAATGTAAAGCCTGCCATAGCCAAGGTGGTGAAGGTGGCGAGCTAACCCCAATGAGCAAAACCATGAGCCAGTGGGATCGCTTTTTCGACAAAGATAAACACAAACTCAAGCCTGAGGTATTCAACGGCCTCACCGAGCAAGATCTCAAAGATATACAGCAATTCCTGTATGACCATGCCGCCGACTCGGAGCAACCGCAAACCTGCGGTTAATCGCTGCCGAGCCTAAATCAAAGGGATAACCGCAGGCCTGCAACTGTAAGTTAACCCATTGAAATAAAACCAAGCCCAATAAGAGAAAAATGGGGAGCACACCTCAGGGCCTCCTGTTGGGTAAATTTGGCACTGTGCCTTGAGCCTGTGCCAGCGGAACACTCAGGGAGAAACCCTATGCGTACACCTACACTCATTTCGATATTGGTTGCAAATGCGCTGTTTATGTCTGGCCAAGCCTTTGCCGCCAACGAAACGCCAGCCGACACCCAAAAAATGGCCGAGCTGAAACAACAGCTTGCCGATATCACCGAACAACTCGATGAACTCAATAGCCGTGTCGATAAAACCGAGCGCCACACCTCGTTAGACCGCCTTGAAATCACCGGTGACTTTAGAACCAAGGCCCACTCACTGCATTACCGCGATGTCGTTTGGAACCCCGCCATTAAGGTGAACTTTAATGACTTTGGCGCCAAGGCCATGTCCGGCGCCTTTGGGATGCCAAACGATCCTAACTCGCCTCTCGGACAGATGATGCAAGCCAATCCCGATCTGGCCGCCGCCTTTCAAAATGGCATGTTACAGGGCGTCATGCCCTATGTACTCGCGCAGCAACATATCCAAGATATTGATAACGATATCTTTTACACCACTCGCCTGCGGTTAAATCTTAAGGCCAAGGTATGGGATAACGTCAGCTTTGCCGGTCGTCTGAGCATGTATAAAAACTGGGGCGACTCCACCGGCGTACAAGTGTTCGACTCCTGGCGCTCATTCACTATGGATGGCACCAGCAGCGGCAACACCAGTGGTGACTGGCTAAGGGTAGAACGCGCCTATTTCGACTGGAAAAAATCAATGGCTCCGAGTTTTACCTCTCGATTGGTCGCCGTCCATCCACCTATGGCCCACCAAGCCACTACCGTGAAAACGAACTGCGTGGCGGCACGCCCTCTGGCCATTTAGTCAACTTTAACTTCGACGGCGCCACCTTAGGCTACAACCTAGGGGAAATCACCGGGGTTGAGGGGCAAGTGGTTCGCTTCTGTTATGGCCAAGGCTTTGAATCCCAATGGGGCAATGGCGAAATGTTTGGCGATATCGTCACCAAGGATACCCACCTCGGCGGCTTTAATATCGATGCCATCAACGACGGCACTAACTTCCTGCAATTCACCCTGTTTGGTGCCAAAGACATCAACGACGGCTTTAAAGGCACTATGGCCTTCCCGACCCAACTGGCGGGGATTTTTGCTCCAACCATGTACCAAGATATGCAAAAGTTCGACAACTTTAACTTTGTCACCCGAGTGCAACCTAGCGGCGTCATTGGTGATATGTACCTTGGCGGCATTGGCTTTGCGCGGGAAGAAGCTAACGATATCAAATGGTTTGCCTCACTAGGCTGGACACGCGCCGAGCCAAATGGCAATGCGGGTATGTTCGGCGGCATGTTATCCGATGCGGTGTTTGAAGCAGAGCTCAACAGCACTGGGACCGAAATCATCATGGTACCGAAAACCAGCGATGATACCGATACCAAAGATGGTTATGGCATCTATCTGGGTATCCAAATCCCCGCGCCCTACGGCAAGTTTGGCTTGGAATATAACTACGGTTCTAAATATTGGACGCCGTTCACCCAAGCCCAAGATGACCCAATCGGTAGCAAGTTAGCCACCCGTGGCCATGTCGGCGAAGCCTATTACATCTTTGATATCAATCCCAAAATGTTTATCAAACTGGCAGGGCTCTACTACGACTACGAATACACAGGTAGCGGTACGCCTGTGGGCGCCCCACAAAAAATCGATGAGGTGTTAGCGGGCTCTGCCTACTCGATGCTGCCGGTGGTCGATAAGGCCTTCGATGTGAATGCCTCGCTGACCATTAACTTCTAACCATATGCCATTCAGCCCTCGGTATTACCGAGGGCAGGAGTACAGAATGAAAAAACTCATTGTTATTGCCTTAGCGGGTATGGCGTTGCAAGCGCAGGCCGCCAATCCCCATAAAGACGTTCTCAAAGGCCCCTTCGCCACAGGTTCTGAGGTGACGACTCAGTGCTTAACCTGCCACGAAGAACAAGCCACAGACATGATGAAAACCTCCCACTGGACATGGGAGTTAGAACAAAAGCTACCCGATAGAACCGTATTACGAGGCAAGAAAAACAGTATTAATAACTTCTGTGTGTCGATTTCCAGCAACGAGCCTCGCTGCACTAGCTGCCACGCAGGTTACGGCTGGAAGGACAGTAACTTTGATTTTAAAGACAAAACCAAAGTGGACTGCCTTGTATGCCACGACACCACAGGCACCTATGTGAAAGACCCCGCCGGTGCAGGCGAGCCCATGGCTAAGCTCGATCTGGCGAAGATCGCGCAAAACGTCGGTGAACCCGTGCGGGATAACTGCGGTAGCTGCCACTTCTACGGCGGTGGTGGTGATGCGGTCAAACATGGGGATCTCGACTCCTCCATGGCCTACCCTGATAAAGCCACCGATGTGCACATGGACAGCGATGGCAATAACTTTCAATGCCAAAATTGCCATACCACTGAAAAACATCAAATTTCGGGTAATGCTATGGGGGTCTCCCCAGGCGGTATCGACCACATTGGCTGTGAGAACTGCCACGAGAGCGCGCCGCACAGCAACAAAAAGCTCAATACCCATACCGCAACCGTGGCCTGCCAAACCTGCCATATTCCATTCTTCGCTAAGAATGAGCCCACCAAGATGCACTGGGATTGGTCAACAGCGGGTGATGATAAACCTGAGACCGTTGATCAATATGGCAAACACACCTATCAGAAGAAAAAGGGTGACTTTGTGTGGGAGAAAATGGTCAAGCCCCAGTACGCTTGGTACAACGGCACGGCTAACGCTTATATGGCGGGGGACAAGATGGACCCGAATGTCGTCACTAAGCTGACCTACCCTATGGGCGATATTAACGATGCTAAAGCCAAAATTTATCCCTTTAAGGTGCATACCGGTAAGCAGATTTACGACAAGAAACTCAATATCTTTATCACCCCAAAAACCTATGGCAAGGGCGGATACTGGAGCGAGTTTGATTGGAATTTAGCGGCGAAACTGGGTATGGAAGCCAACACCACCATGACTGAAAAAGGCATCAAATACAGTGGTGAATATGGCTTTGCCGCCACTGAAATGTGGTGGCGTATCAACCACATGGTGTCACCGAAGGAACAAGCGCTTAACTGTAATGATTGCCACAACAAAGGCACTCGCCTCGATTGGCAAGCCTTGGGCTATCAAGGCGATCCCATGAAAAACAAGCAAGGCCCTAAACATAAACAATAATAAGCCGTTTCACTCGCTATCGCCTGACCGAATCTAATGGCATAGCGAGTATCGCTCCCCTGCAAACCTTTGAGAGCTTAGTACCCGCTGGCTAAGCTCTCTTTTTTATCGTGCTATACCTGCCAACAAAGACAAATCGCCGCAGTTAAAAAATAACACTGTCCCAGTTTGTCTCAATCTATAGGCGTGAAAAGGAGTTTGGCTCTGTTTATAAGTCAAATTAACTGATTTTTATGGCATTTATTTTGCCTAAACAGGCAATGTTCAATTGTGGCAACCTCTATGACCGCGGGCAAAACCCCAACACAGCACCCGACTCAACCGCTCAACCGTTTACTCGGTGAAACCAGCGGTGCCTTCGCCGACCTAGGCACATTTTTACCTTTAGTCTTGGGCTTAATTGCCCTAAACCAATTTTCGCCCCAAGGGATATTTTTAGGCTTTGGCCTATTCGCCATCTTAAGCGCCTTATTTTATCGCCGTCCGATCCCCGTCCAACCCATGAAGGTCATCGCCGCCCTTGTGATCGCCCAAGGCTTAACGCCTGGGATGCTCCAAGCCAGTGCCATGCTGATGGGTATCATTCTGTTAATTTTGGCGTTTAGCGGCGCCATTACTTGGCTTGCCAAGCAATTATCCCAAGCAGTGAGTGTGGGGATTCAATTAGCGATTGGTCTGCAGTTGATGTGGATGGGCACTAAGATGATGAGCGACTTTTGGCTGCTCGGACTCGGCGCGTTTGCCTTACTATTTGTGAGTAAATTCTTACCCTTACGCTACCTTGCCATGCCACTCGTTATCGCTGCAGGCATGTTATGGCAAGCCAATAGTCAAACCGACATCGCCACCAGCCTGAACATTCCCGCCTTGAGTACATCCTTACACTTAGCTTGGCCTAGCCTTAACGAGTGGAGTTCAGCTGCGATTTTACTGGTGCTGCCACAGCTCGCCCTCACCTTAACCAATGCGGTCATTGCAACTTCAGCCATGGCGCAGGAAAAGTTTCCCGAAGACGCCGCCAAACTCACACCTAAAAATTTGGCCATTAGCTCTGGGCTGGCCAATTTGTTACTCGCGCCTTTTGGTGCGGCGGCCATGTGCCATGGTGCAGGAGGCCTTGCGGTGCAATACCACTTTGGCGCACGCACTCACCTCGCGCCATTAATCTTCGGCAGTACTTGTGTGGTTATCGCCCTATTCTGGGATGGGCAAATTGCGTGGTTGCTCGGGCTTATCCCTGTGGCGATTCTCGGCAGTTTGCTGTCCATCGGCGGTTTGCAACTAGCGTGGTCAAAACGCCTTATTGATGGTAAGCCCTTCTGTATCTTTGTGATCCTCGCAACCGCAGTCACTTGCTTGGCTGTCAACGCCGCCGCTGGGCTGGCTGTCGGGATTCTTCTTGAGCAAGGTCGCCGCACTTGGGCCATGCTCGCGATGCGTTAAGTACCAATATCACTCTGGCATAAAAACCACAGCGCATAATGCGCTGTGGTTTTATCCCTTAAAATGCTCTTGCAGGATTGGTGGGCGTATCCTTTTGTGCCAGCTTATGCCTTATACGACACAAAACGATGGCCAAACTAACGGCAAATCCTGCCATGGCGTATTTGGGCTAAGCCTATCCTTTAGGCAATACCACGGTTACCACACAGCCTTGCTGCCAGGGTAATTGGGTATGTGCCGATTGCTTGCAGTTTTCAATCTCAATACTGCCATGGTGGCGGCTGACGACATCCTTACAAATGGCTAAGCCTAAACCGAGTCCCGCATCCTTGGTGGAGGCAAATGAGACCATTAGCTCGCTGGCTTGGCGCTGCAATCCTTCACCATTATCAATCACTAATACTTTAATTTCAGTAGGTTGATAGTGGATCTCAATCCTTAACTGGCGCGCTCGGTGCTCTTCACAGGCTTCTAGCGCATCTAAACTATTTTTGACTAGGTTGACCCACATTTGACTGAGGCCCACGCTATCCCCCAAGACTTCAAAGGGATGACCTTCAACCAGCACAGTGACTTGCACGCCTGCGCGGTCTAACTCGCGCCGCAGCAGGGCCAAGGCTTCTTTGACAACTAGGGTCACATTGAGCGGTTCGGCCTTAGACTGGCGGCGTTTGAGTAAACCGCGAATACGGTGCACAACCGCCCCGGCTCGTATCGATTGCGCGTTGATTTTACCCAAAATATCATAGAGCTCTGGGTTGTCCTGTCCCAGCCTTTCTAGCTGTATCATGGCGCCTTCACTGTATTGGGTTATGGCGGCTATCGGTTGATTCAGTTCATGGGCCAGCCCCGCGCCAATCTCCCCGAGAATCGCCGCACTTTGTAAGCGTTCTAACTGCAATGCCTTGTCTTTTAATTGCCGCTCAGTACTGACTAAAAACTCGCTCTTTTGGCGGAATTTATATTCGAGCCACAGGTGATAAATGGTCGACACAATAAAGATCAGCAGTAATACCCCACCCCACTCTTTATTTTTCTCCATCCATTTATAGACGGTTTGATATAAGGGAGGTGATGCACCTTGCAGCTGTAATTCTTTAAATAATTCAATCACCTTTAGCTGACTCACCGGCGCCGTCCAACCTAAAGTATCGGCGGTAATGGCTGCCACATGGTCTGGGGGCAGGTCAAACAAGGCGCGAGTAATTTGCATGGTAATGCGCGGCGATACCGTATCCGCCGCCGCAAACGACCAATTAGGATAAAGCTGGGTACTCACCTCGCAGTCATAACCGGGGGGATTGGTTGGATGAATAACCCGATAATCGGCCTGATTGATAAGCCCGGTTTCAATCATTTCCTCTAAGGTGCAAAAAGGCGCAATCGCGGCATCGGCATTACCATCGCGCACTTGATAGATCAGCGGCTCGAGGGAAAGCCTAAGAATCGCACATCACCGAAAAACTGCTCCGGCAAATAGCCCATTTTATGCAGCAGTCCCATCGCCGCTTGATAGCCACCGAGCGCCTGCGGATCGCTGGCAACCACATTCTTGCCCCGTAAATCCTGCAAACTGCGGATTGGGCTATCGGCACGCACAATAATAGTCGCGCCTATGGTAAAAGTGCTGCCCTGATGTTTACGGCTCTTCATGGTCGCCAGCCACGAGAGCGGGAAGTTATTACTCAAGTGCAGATACTGGCCGGGGTTGGTCACAATAAATTGCAAGTCGTGGCTAAGTAACTGGCTACGCATGCCATTAAAATCCACCGGCACCACCTCAAAACGGCTATTGGGGACTTTTTCGCTCAGGTAATCCATCATGGGCTGCCAGCGTTGTTTCGCCTGCAACACACCGTGATTGGCCAGCACACCCACCTTAAATTCATTGACGGGCACATCGTCATCGGCATAGCACAGGGTAAGCCCTGTCAGACTCAAGATAACACTCACGAGTATTACCCGACACCACAACCCCATTGCGCTCGCCTTTTCCACTATGCCCTTGTTATCGGTTCACTTTATCTTCATCGCTTCAATTAAGCTGTGAATCGCCCCAAACTCTGGCGCATGGCCGATAGGATTAGGCTAATTTAGTGATACACCTCCCAAGACCTCGGCTTAAAATTGAGCCAGTTACACCGCAGGCTTAAGCTGATAACACCAAAACCATTGCAAGGAAAACCATGTCCACCAAGCTACCGCTGTACTTAGTCGATGATGATGAGGCGATTCTCGATTCTCTGGGGTTTATGCTCGGGCAATTTGGCTATCAAGTACAAACCTTTAGCAGCGGACGGGATTTTTTAGGCCAATGCCCATTAACGCAGGCGGGCTGCGTGATTTTAGATAGCAGAATGCCGGAGATCACCGGCCAAGAAGTCCAGCAAAAATTGCTTGAAACCCAAAGCCCGCTAGGGGTGATCTTTCTCACGGGCCACGGCGATCTACCTATGGCATTAAGCGCCTTCCGCAAAGGTGCCTGTGACTTTTTCAAAAGCCTGTATCCGGTAAAGCTTTGGTTCAAGCGATTGAAAAAGCGCATAAAGAAAGCCAAGCCAATTTTGAGCAACAGCATCTGCAGCAAAAATTTGCCCAACTGACCGAGCGCGAACAACAAGTATTAGCCCATGTGGTTCAAGGGATGACCAATAAACAGATCTCCGAAGCCATGTATTTATCCTTAAGAACCATCGAAGTCCATCGCGCTAAGATTATGAAAAAGCTCGAGGTCAGCAATATGGCCGAATTAGTCCAGCATTTAGCTCACCTCAATGCCCTACTGCCTTAATACCTTAGTGCCTTAGTGCCTTAGTGCCTTAGTGCCTTAGTGCCTTAGTGCCCTATAGTCTTAGCCACAAGGTCTTTTCTAACCCTACTCAGATATTCTGACTTGATCACTTTCCCTTGCTTGCCCTAGCAAAAGTTGCCCTGCGACAAGCTGTCGCAGTTTGTCAGTTAAGCTTTGTCGCTTAAGCAATAAACTGCCACACTCGGCTCAGGTTCTCTCCTTTATGTCCCGTAGGCATTAAAGATCCACTGCTTTAGAACCTTCCCCGAGAACGGCCAGTGTTCTCGGGGCTTTTTTATTTCGCCCCTCCTGCACATATCCCCGTTAAGTCATCGCTCAATTAGCGAGTACAACAAATGACTTAGCCGGAGACGAATGTGAATCTTATGTTGCTAATTTAAATACTATCAATAGCTTAATGATCATCTATCAAAGATACGTTAGAATATCGCCATCTTAGCAACAGGTGAACAGTATGAGCCGTCTACACACATCTAAAGGATTTACCCTAATTGAACTGGTGGTGGTGATTATCATCTTAGGCATTCTTGCCGTGGTCGCTGCGCCTCGTTTTATGAATCTCAGCCAAGATGCCCACGATGCGCGGGCAAAGGCCGCCTTCGCCGCCTTTACCTCTGGCGTAAAGCTGTATCACAGTTGTTGGCTGACGGGCGGACACTCGGGCTACACCCAAAATCTTGCCTGCTATGGTGATGGCACAATCGACTCCACCACTACCGGCTTTCCCCTCGGTGAAGACACAGCCCAAAGCAGCAACCAAGGCACTCAATTACAAGGCGCTTACTGCGGCGAACTGTGGCAATCCTTACTCGATAATCAGGACGCCGTCCTCGCCACTCACTTCGATTGGCAAGCGACCCCCAATGTCGATATCGTCTATTGGTATAGCGGCGGCGCAATAACCGACCCTAACACTTATTGTTACTTTAACTATGTGTCGGATGATCGCCGCCTTGGCAGCGAGAATTGGGAGCTAAAATACTATCCCCTCGATGGCCGCACGGTTGTCGGCCGCTCGACCTTATCGCAGTAATCTCCTACATCAGCCACAGGGCATAAAATCCCTAACGCCCTGTGGCTTTTTCCGCTTTCACTTGAAATCTGACCATCCATCCCCATATCTATTCCATCATCCACCGCAGGATTTTCATTGCGGGCAAGAGAAGAGGATTCAAAAGTGACCACTATCGTATCAGTACGCCGTAATAACCAAGTTGTCATCGCCGGCGATGGCCAAGTCTCCCTAGGCAATACCGTAATGAAAGGTAACGCCAAGAAAGTGCGTCGCTTATATCACAACAAAGTGTTGGCAGGTTTTGCTGGCGGCACCGCCGACGCTTTTACCCTATTTGAGCGTTTCGAGTCCAAGCTCGAGATGCACCAAGGCCATCTATTACGATCGGCCGTTGAACTGGCCAAAGATTGGCGAACCGACCGCATGCTGCGCAAACTCGAGGCCATGCTGGTGGTTGCCGATGCCGAAGCGTCACTGATCATCACAGGAAATGGTGACGTAGTGCAGCCAGAACATGATTTAGTCGCCATTGGCTCGGGCGGTAACTATGCCCAAGCGGCGGCGCTAGCCCTGCTACAAAATACCGAATTATCGGCGCTGGAAATTGCAGAAAAGTCGCTGACTATTGCAGGCGATATCTGCGTATTCACCAATCAATTCAAGACAATTGAAGAACTTAACTACTAACAGCCCGTGAGGAATATTATGTCTGAAATGACCCCCGTGAGATTGTCCACGAGCTGGATGCCCATATTATCGGCCAGAAAAAGGCCAAGCGTTCGGTCGCCATCGCCCTGCGTAACCGCTGGCGCCGCATGCAATTGGACGCCGATTTCCGCCAAGAAGTCACCCCAAAAAATATTCTAATGATAGGCCCAACGGGTGTAGGTAAGACAGAGATCGCCCGCCGATTGGCAAAGCTGGCCAAGGCACCTTTCATCAAGGTCGAAGCCACCAAGTTTACCGAAGTGGGTTATGTGGGTAAAGAAGTCGAACAGATCATCCGCGATTTAACCGACATCGCCATCAAGCTGACCCGCGAGCAACAAATGGGCAAATGCCGTCAACGCGCCGAAGAACACGCCGAAGAGCGTATTCTCGATGCCCTGCTGCCCAAGCCGAAAAACGAGTGGGACAACACGGACAGCGATACCAGCTCTAATACTCGTCAAATCTTCCGCAAAAAGCTGCGCGAAGGCCAGTTAGATGACAAAGAAATCGATATCGATGTGGCCCAGCCACAGGTGGGTATCGAAATCATGTCGCCTCCAGGCATGGAAGAGATGACTAACCAACTGCAAAGCCTGTTTAAAAACATGGGCCAAGCACCGGCCAAACGTCGCAAGATGAAGATCAAAGAAGCGTTTAAGCTGTTGATCGAAGAAGAAGCGGCCAAACTGGTTAATCAAGAAGATTTAAAAGAGCAAGCCATTGAATTGGTTGAGCAGCACGGTATAGTGTTCCTCGACGAAATCGACAAGATCTGTAAACGTGGCGAAACCTCAGGCCCAGACGTATCCCGCGAAGGGGTACAGCGCGACCTGTTACCTTTAGTCGAAGGCTGCACTGTCACTACTAAACACGGCATGGTGAAAACCGACCATATTCTGTTTATCGCTTCGGGCGCGTTCCAAATGGCAAAACCCTCGGATTTAATCCCCGAGCTACAAGGCCGTTTACCGATCCGCGTTGAGCTAGATGCGTTATCAGCCGATGATTTTAAACGTATTTTAACTGAGCCACACGCCTCACTGACCGAGCAATATATCGCGCTGATGGCCACCGAAGGCGTGACCATTGAGTTTGCCGAGTCAGGTATCGAGAGCATTGCCAAGGCGGCATGGCAAGTGAACGAGCGCACCGAAAACATTGGTGCCCGTCGTCTGCATACCGTGATGGAAAAGCTGATGGAAGATATCTCCTATGAGGCATCCGACAAGTCTGGCAGCTCATTTGTGATTGATGCCGATTATGTGAGTGCTCACTTAGATAATCTGGTTCAAGACGAAGACCTAAGCCGCTTTATCCTGTAACTGGGGCTGTTATCCAAGCCTACAATGTTCGTTCCGAACATTGAGTGCAAAATTGTGACTGTGGCTAAGGCTTACACTTTGTAACCTTAGCCACAAATTGTTATGTTACAGCTTGTCCATTCCCCGTATTTTCTTGGCACTACCTATGACCACTAGCACACCCAATGTCACCGATCTTAAGCTCAAGCGTAAATCACGCATTTTAGAAATCAGCTTCGATAACGGCGAGCAGTATCAACTCAGCTGTGAGATGTTACGCGTCTATTCTCCCTCCGCCGAAGTGCATGGTCACGGTAACCCTAAGCTGGTCACCCACAAGAAAAATGTGAATATCACCAGCATCGAACCCGTAGGTAACTACGCGGTAAAAATCGTCTTCGACGATGGCCACGATACCGGGCTGTTTTCCTGGCAAGTACTTTACGATCTCGCCACTCACCAAGTGGAATTATGGGAAAAGTACTTAGCACGCCTGCGAGCCGAAAAGGCTTCACGCGAACCCCTGATCGCGATGAATATAAAGTACAACTAATCGAATTAAAGTCGTGGGGCTTCACCCCTGATTTTTAATAAAGAGTCGACCAAGGAGGACTGCTCGTCCTATCCTCCTTGCCTATTGGTTTAACATCAGCCAAGACGCCCCTAACTGAGTTGAAAGCCCCTTGGGCTCATTGCCAAATTTGCTATCGCTTCCGAAGGATGCGTCCCTGCACCTGCGAAAGCTAGCTTGCCATCCATGGCAAGACTCACGCAATTTGTCTATTCGCCCTGCGGCAACTCCGAGGGGAAATATATGCTGTTACCTCGACGTTGCCAATTAATCCCTTATGTCTTCATATATTCTTTAGCTAGTGGAATTTTAAGAACCATTTTAAATCTAGAATACTTTACATTATTAAAAGAAAACGTTGGAGCATCGGATTCTAATGTTAGACGACCATCATGTAATTTAACAATTCTATCAGCAAAATAAAAACCGATTCCTTTCCCGCTAACACCTAGTAACTTTGCATTTTTCCCTCTATACCCCTTAAGAAATAGTTTTTTTATTTCATCAGAAGGAACATAAGGGCCAAATGAGGTAATTTCGACCTCTAAACTATCATTATAGACAATAAACTTAACCACCACATCCATTTCATTTGGAGAATATTTAACGGCATTATCTAAAAGTAAAAAAGGCAAAATATCAATTAGACTTACAGCCATAATACAAGGATGCTCCCGAATATCGCTATCTAACTTAACTTTAACCTTATGTTTTTTGCACGTGCCATTTAAAACACTTTTAGCACCAAAAAATTTACTATATAAGTCAACTTCATATGGTACAGATTGCGAAAAAACTCAGGATTTAGCTCATATTCAATAAAGTCTAATCTAGTTGTTGAAAGTTTTGTTAAAAAAGCCAAATTCTCAACATGCTTTCTAATTTCCTCTGCATGTTCTGAGCTACAATTAAGAGGTTCTTTTTCCCCAATAACTGAAGTCCGAACCGACTGGGCAAGTCTTGATGACGCAGTGATCATTGACTGATTAAAATATCTTAATTCATGCAATGAATCATGTATAAGTTCTATATGTTCTTTTTCCATTAAAAAATCATCCCTGATACAAAATTTATCAATAATCCTTTTATCACATCTGACGAGTGCTTTTCTATAAATAATTTAAAGCCTGAAGCATTACCAATTGAAAGTGCTTTAATAAACTCTTGCTCTATCTTCCACACTTCAAATAAATCGATCCCCTTTTCTTCAATTAGAAACAATCTTATTCTGCGCCATCTTTCAACATCACTACCTACAGTTTTTATTGCATGACTTATTGCTGATTTTAAAGCATCACCATCTCCTCTGCTAATTTTCCTATCAGCTCGAGATATCATATCTGCCACCTTTAAGCTTGATGCGTGTGACGATGCAACTATTACATATTTGTCAGGATATAAGTCTTTTATTTCTTTTACAATGTAAGCACCTTCAGAAGTATCTCCAAATTTTTTACCCACGCCTTGTATATCGCAAATTATTACAGCAAATGGTATAAGCTGATCAAATGAATCTAGATCCGTAAACTGGGTCACATTATACCCAGCATTACGGTAAGTTTCTAACTCAGGAAAAGGCTCATCATCAACTATTGCAATAGAAATATTCCGCTTTAAAAAAGCCAACTCTTTATTAACTTCAACACTAGACAAAGACTTTTTATTAAAAAAATATTTTATATCCACAATCTTTCCCATTAAAATACTTATTACTTATGAAATAATACATATTTTCATCTAAAATCTCACTTAAAATTTTAGCCATTTCCTTTTTACTTGGAAAAGTTGACACATATAGACAAATAAAATTTAGAACTAAAGCAATACAAGCTGATTTTTTGAGATTAAAAGCTAAGCCTCAGAAGTTCACCTTCCCTGCGAAGTTACTGAAGGGCGTTGAAGGCTCTTTATTAAAAGGATAGCGCGTGATGCAGACAGGACGTCTGCGTAGCTTTCGGGGAAGGGGCGAATGAAAATCAGTGATTTTCGCGCTTATGAGCGAGAGGCAGGGACTGCCGAACTGGGGTGCTTTACATGGATGTAAAGCGGAGCCATCGGAAGCGTTAGCGATTTTCGAATAAGCACGAAGCCACTAACCAATGCATGTAACTTCGCTAGGGGCGGCAAGGGAGATCCAAGAGGGAATTGCTGTTGATCCCCTCTTGGTCGGGTGTGGGGTGAAGCCCCACGACTTTTCTTTGATAAATCTCCCGATTAAAGATAAGGGTCGGAGTTTTATCCCTCCAAATTATGAGTGGCACTAAATTGCCAAACTGTAGATAACCTAAGCATGGTTTGCACTCAACGCATTGCAGCAATAACAGCTAAAATACCTTTTTAGCTGATCCCAACCACTCATATCATCGTAATCCTCAATTGCAAATACCATCCACCAGAGTCCACCTAATGCAATTACGGCAGCAATTACAGCAGCAATCACAGCACTTCCATACGGTTAGGCTGATTTTGGGCGATCAGCTTAACGCCCAACATACTTGGTATCAGCAAGTTGATCCTAAAGTGCTGTATTTAATTGCAGAATTGCATCAAGAAAATACCTATGTGACGCATCATGTGCAAAAGGTCTGCGCGTTCTTTAGTGCCATGGCGCAGTTTGCAAGCGAGCTTGGCGCGGCGGGGCATCAAGTGCGTTACCTCACCCTCGACGATACCCAAGATTTTGCCGATCTCAACGCATTACTAGAGTATTTTGTCGCCGAAACGGGGGCGATTAAGTTTGAATATCAACGACCTGACGAATATCGACTCCTCGCGCAATTAAGCCAGTTGAAGTTGGCCAATGCCGTGGTGAATTGCGTCGATACCGAGCACTTTTTATTGCCCTTTGACGAAATTGATAGGGAGTTTCCCCAAGGGCAACATAGGCTGATGGAGCATTTTTATCGGCGAATGCGCAAAAGATTCAATATCTTAATGACAGATGGCAAGCCCGTTGGCGGACAGTGGAATTTTGATGCCAACAACAGGCAAAAGCTTAAATCCCAAGATATCAAATCACTCCCAACCCCCTTGATGTTTAGCCACAATGTGGAAGACATTCTCGCTCGCCTTCAACGCCATGGGATTAATACTATGGGCAAGGCGGATACGCGTTTACTCTGGCCGATAAACCGAGCGCAAAGCCTCGAATTACTTCAGTATTTTTGTGAATACTGCCTGCCCGCCTTTGGCCGCTTTCAAGATGCAATGACCCAGCAACATCCAGCGCAGTGGAGCCTGTATCACAGTAGGTTATCCTTTAGCCTAAACGCCAAATTAATCAGCCCATTAGAAGTAATCAATGCGGTGATTGAGCACTATCATGCCAATCCTTTTATTGAGATAGCCCAGGTCGAAGGCTTTGTTCGGCAAATTCTTGGCTGGCGTGAATATGTGCGCGGTATCTATTGGGCAAATATGCCGCAGTACGCCAGCATTAATGCCCTCGAGGCCACGCGCAAGCTACCCGACTATTTTTGGCATGGCAAGACTCGAATGAATTGCCTGCGCCATGCCTTATCTCAGTCACTCGATTTTGCCTATGCCCATCATATTCAACGCTTAATGGTGATTGGTAACTTTTGTTTATTGACCGAAATCGCCCCCGCTGAGGTGGATAAGTGGTACTTAGGCGTGTATGTGGATGCGATTGAATGGGTCGAAATGCCCAATACTCGCGGCATGGCGCTATTCGCCGATGGCGGTATCGTCGGCACTAAACCCTATGCCGCGAGCGGCAGTTATATCAATAAAATGAGTGATTACTGCGGCAGTTGTCATTACAAGATAAAAGAACGTAGCGGCGCATTCGCCTGCCCGTTAAATAGCCTGTATTGGCGCTTTATGGATAAACACCGCGCACAACTCTCCCACAATCCACGCATCGCCATGCTGTACCGCACTTGGGATAAAACCGAGGAAGCAGCAAGGCAGGCCATTCTGGCTACTGCCGAACAACATCTCGCGCAACTTGAACTGCTATAGAGGCTCTTCGCATGGGAGAAACGCTATGAATATTTTAGTGTTAGGCGGTAGCGGTGGCATAGGTCACGCCATGGTGAATAAGCTTCGCGAAATCTATCCCGAGGCCACTATCCATACGACCTATAAACATCATAGGCCCGATACAGGGCGAGACGATGGAGTGATTTGGCATCAGCTGGATATCACCCTTGAGGAGGAGATTAAGCAACTGAGTCAGAATATTCCCCAATTAGATTGGCTAATCAACTGTATTGGCATGCTGCACACAGAGGATAAGGGGCCAGAAAAAGCCTGCAGGCACTCGATGGGGATTTTTCCAGCACAATATCCAGCTCAATACGCTGCCGAGTATGATGTTGGCAAAACACTTTGAACCCACGTTAAAACGCAGTGCGTCGGCAAGGTTTGCCGTGGTATCGGCCAAAGTCGGCAGCATTAGCGATAACAGATTAGGAGGTTGGTACAGCTATCGCGCCTCGAAAGCGGCGCTGAATATGTTCCTTAAAACCTTATCGATTGAATGGCAAAGAAGCATGAAACACTGCGTGGTGCTAGCACTGCATCCCGGCACTACGGATACGCGCTTATCCAAACCTTTTCAGCAAAACGTACCCAAACAAAAACTGTTCACACCAGAGTATGTCGCCCAATGTTTAGTGAGTATTATCGCCAATGCCACACCAGTACAAACAGGGCAATTTTTGGCCTACGATGGTGCAGAGCTGCCTTGGTAGCGATACTTACGTTTAGCACTGATACGGATTAGCCTTGGCAGCTTTCAGTAATGACAGCGCTTAGCCCTGACAATTTTTATCCCAGACAAGTCTTAACCTTGGCAGATCTTAACCCTGACAACTCTTAGCCTTGGCACCTCTTAACCTTGACAAAAGTAGGCATAGTTTATCCGGTTGCCTTGTCCCCATACTGCCGTCCAAGTATTCACATCGCTCATATAGCCAAAGTGGATCGACTGCGATGTATCGCATGCTTCTTGAAACGGCGCCTTATTGTCATTAATAAATTGCGCCGAAGCCGCCAAAATATCACGGCATTCCTCATCGTCGGCGACTAACCAGATAAAGTCTTCGCGACAATCTTCCCTAGCAACCATCTCTTCGGGGGAATATAAGTCCAGCTTTTGCTTGAGTGTTCGCCACTGCTCGGGCGTGACATCGCAGGAGATAGCCAGCTTATCAAGCACCCCAGCACCACCTGCCCAAAAAGATAAATCAAAGTCTAACTGCAGAGGTACTGGGGCAAAGCCCAACAGGTTTTCAATCACTTGCAAACTGTTGGCTAAATCGGCATCGGGCCTGCGATAACGCACCTCAATCCCATCATACTCACGCATACTACAACTCCTTCCTTGAGCAAATTCTCGTTTACTTGAGCGGCCCGGTTTCACTCACGGGCTTTTTTAATAACTTACGCTGCAAAGTACGGCGGTGCATACCCAGTTGGCGGGCGGTAGCCGACACATTGCCTTGATTAGCATTGAGTACTTGCTGAATATGCTCCCATTCCAGCCGTTTAGGGCTGAGCGGCGAGTCGTCGATTTCATCTTCTGGCAGTGCGCTCGCCTGACTATTGACCTCAAAGGCCGCCAACAAGGTTTGGGTATCGACGGGTTTGGCAAGATAGTTGTCAGCGCCGAGGCGAATCGCCTCTACTGCGGTAGCAATACTGGCGTACCCCGTTAGCAGCACCATGGTGACCTTAGGCAATAGGTTACGCAGGGGCACAATCAAGCCCAGACCATTGGCCTCGGCCAGTTTCATATCCAACAGGATATGGCTAGGGCAAAATTCCCGCGCCACCAGCAGCGCATTACTGGCATCGTGACTTAAGCGACATTCGAAACCATGGCGAGTCAACCGCCGCGCAAGCACGCCCGCAAGTGCCTGATCGTCTTCAATAATCAATAGCCGTTTCATAGCGCCTCCGCAGTCGTGGCCGATGCATTAGGCTGCAAGAGGGTAAAACGAATTTGCGCCACTGTGCCCCCTTGAGGATGATTGGCGAGGATTAACTCCGCCCCTAAACGTTCTAGGCTGGCATGGCTGAGCAACAAGGCCACGCCTAAGCCTTTGGGGCTCTCGATTAATAAGGTACCCAATTGTGGCAATAATGAGGGAGCGATACCCGCGCCATAATCACGGATCTGCAAATAGATCTGCCCTTCGCTCGGCGCGCTATCTAGGCTGATATCCACTTGGGCGACACCTAAGGTTTCGGCGCTGGCGCGGGCGGCATTTTCAATCAAGGCCATAATCGCGGGGGTTAAGCTCATATCGGTTAAGATCTGTTGTTCTTCCAACTGCTTAGGCGCGCAGGTGATCAACCAATTGAGTTCAGTTTGCGGCATCAATAACTGGGTTTTCTGCTTTAATCCCGCCACCAGCTCGGTGACCTTTTGTGGCCGCTGACGACGGTCGCGAATCGACTCAGTCGCCAACCGCAGCTCGGTTAAGGTATGTTCGCAGCGACCTAATGCAGTCTCCATTTCAACTACAGTAATCGAAGGTTCGGGTTGTTCTTCCCTTAATTCGTCGAGCAATAACCGCAGTGTCGATAGCGGCGTCGCCAGTTGATGGGCCATTTGCGCAGAAACGGTACCTAGCGCCAATAACTGCTCCTGCCGCAGTTGCCCTTCACGCATATAGGCAAGCTGCGCATCCTGACGGCGCATGCGCTTGGCAATTAACGCCACACTGGTGGTCAATACAAGCGCCGAAATCACAAAGTTAAACCACATGCCGAGGTAGTGGGAGCTCATATCCATACCGTGGTGATGCATTTGCGACTCTGGCACGGTAAAAATCATCAGGCTGTAGGCAAGCGTAGAGATAGCCGTCAGGCTCCAAGGCGCCCAAATCGGCAGAGTCACGGCGGCGAGTGCTATGGGTAATAACAGTAAGGAGATAAACGCATTGGTCGCCCCTCCCGAAAAATACAGCCAAGAAATCCAAAACAAGGTATCGAGACTCAGGGCGATAAACAGGCCGCGCTCTTTCGCAAACAAGGGCTTACGCAATGCCAAGGTGAGCGACAAATACAGCACCTCCAGCACAAACACATGCACGAGCGGCTCCATTTGTAAACTCAGGCCAAAAGTATCGGCGGCAAACAACGTCAAACCGATTTGCAGCAATAAGCCTAAGGTTCTAAGCAGCGCCACTTGGTCGGCGGCTTGTAAATTTGTGCCTAAAATCTTAACCATGGTGATTCCTTAAACTCAGGCCTACCGCCGTAAGCGCCGCACTAGATTGGCTAAGCGCCTGAGTTAGCCCGGCCTTAAAATCAAGTTCAGAGCAAATCCCCAAAGCGGCTAAACGCCCACAACTTAAGGTGCAATCTTGCGGCCTTTTGGCGCTATCCATAGGGGTTTGCTCAGGAAGTAAATGCGCGCTATCTATCCCCAGCAGTTCACCTAAGCCGAGCAGCATCTGATACTTAGTCATGGTTTGCGTGGCACTAAAATGGTAAATCCCCGATACATTCGTACCGTCAGCCTGCCGCTGGATGAGCTTAGCGATAGCATTGGCAATATCCGCCGTCGATGTTGGCGAGCGAATGGCCCAATGGTCGACCCGCTGTGGTCTGCTATCCAACAATTGATTGATTAACACCAATACCGCAGACTCGCTCAGTTGAGTCACTTCGCCGTAGAGGATAGGTAAGCGTAACACCGCAAAACCGCTGTCGGTGCTCAGCACACAGGTTTCGCCCTGCAATTTAGACTCACCATAAAAGTTGACTGGATTGGGTACGGCATCTTCGGCATAGGGCGGCGCTGTGCCATCGAACACATAGTCGGTGGAAATATACAGCAGCCAAGCGTGATGGGTTTTGGCGGCCTCGGCTAAGGTTTGGCTGGCGCTCAAATTCAGCGCTAAGGCATGTTCTGGCGAGCGCTCAGACACATCGGGGCGACGCTCGGCGGCGCAGTGCACTATCACCTCAGGCTGTTCACGGGCAATAAAAGCTTCGACCTCGGCGGCTTGAGTTAAATCGAGCCGATGAATCCCCGCCTCGGCGCGGCTAAAACCTGTGGCAATCACCCTATGGCCCGCGGCGGTTAACTGTTTGACGACCGCCCTGCCGAGTAATCCGGTTGCGCCCGTTACCATGATGTTTGCCATATTGCCCCGCGATCCTTAGCCATTCATTTGGCTCATAATTCTAAAAGCTTTTCATATTCAACGCACTTGTTTACTCTTATTTGCCTGTGCTCAACCGCATCGAGTTTGTACCACTTAACCCGATTAACGACCAAAAGGCTGAATTTGACTCAAGCACTTCCCCTCATTCTTGCAGGCCCCATGCTGCGCCACTGCGACGCCTCACACTTTACCCTCTGGTTTGTGAGCCGCGAGCCGTTAAGCGAATTACAGCTAACCTTAGGGGAGCAAAGTTACCCGTTAACAGAGGAAGAAGTGCACAACGTGCCGCTCGGTCAGCATGCCTTTCAGTATTTACTTCGCCTGTCGCGCCCCGAACTGCTTACGCCCCAAACGGTTACCCAATATCGCGTATCGGCCAAGGGGATTGATGACCTATTTAATCATGTCGAAGCGTTGAGTTATGGCGATGCTAACTCGCCCCATCTTTACTTTAGCCAAACATTGACACAGGTATGGCATGGCTCATGCCGCAATCCCCATCACCACAGTGAAGATGCCTTAGTCGCCGCCGATACTAAGCTCGCCCAGCTTATCGATAAAGGCGCTAACGAACGCCCAGCGCTATTGATGCTCAGCGGCGATCAGGTCTATGTGGATGATGTGGCGGGCCCTATGCTATGCGCCATAGGTCAAGTGATTGAAAAACTAGGTTTGCACCATGAAGCCTTCCACGGCGCCAATATTGCGGGAAGCGAAGCATTAAGTTACCGACCCGAGTATTTATATTTACGCCATAAAAATCTGCTGCCACGCACCGAATATCCTGCCAAAACTGCACTCTGGCGCTGGTACATCAATCATCCGATTTTTACCTCATCGATTGCCGAAAACCATTTAGTCAGTCTCAACGAGATGATTGCCCTGTATCTGCTGACTTGGTCGCCCGAGTTATGGGAGCTTATCGACTTACCCAAGGAGGTTGAGGGACTCTCGGCGGCGAATCAACTACGTTGGCAGCGCGAATGGCAAAATCTATTGGCCTTTAAGGCAGGGCTAAAACAGGTTAGGCGCCTAATGGCGCATATTCCCGTGTATATGATGTTCGATGACCATGATATCACCGACGATTGGAACCTCACCGCCAAGTGGGAGCAGGCGGCCTACGGCCATGCCTTTTCGAAGCGCATTATTGGTAATGCCTTGATTGCTTATACCTTATTCCAAGGTTTTGGTAACGCACCGAACCAGTTTGATACCGAGGTGCGGCCGTTGTTAGATGGTTTTTTCGCCCACCCAGCGCCAGAAACTCAAGATGACTTAATCGATCAGTTACTCAAATTCGAGCAATGGCATTACACCTTAGACACTTCGCCTAAGCTGGTCGTGTTAGATACCCGCACTCGCCGCTGGCGAAGTGAATCCAATCTCGCCAAACCCTCGGGGTTAATGGATTGGGAAGCCTTGATGGATTTACAACAGGCGCTACTCGGCCAATCTAAGGTGATTATCGTCTCCCCTGCGCCCATGTTTGGGGTCAAGGTGATTGAAGCCGTGCAACGCATGGCGACACTCATGGGCGCCTCGCTGCTGGTCGATGCAGAAAACTGGATGGCACATCCGGGCGCCGCCAATACCCTGCTGAGTATCTTTATGCATCGCAAAACCCCAGAGCAATTTGTGATCCTCTCGGGGATGTGCACTACTCCTTCGCCTATGACATCAGCATTCGCTTTCGCCGAAGCAGCCCGAATATTTATCAAATTACCTGTAGCGGGATTAAAAACCAGTTCCCAGAGAAACTACTGCCGCTTTTCGACAAGCTCAATGGTTGGCTTTACGGCCACTTCTCGCCGTTAAACCTATTCACTAAACGTAAGCGAATGTCATTGCGCGGTAGACGCCCTAATGGCGAGCGAAGCAAACGTTTAGTCAACCGCAGTGGGATAGGAATATTGGCGTTAGCGGAGGATGGTGAACCGACAAAAATCGCTGTTTTACATGGGGATATGACTGAGACTCGGTTCGAACCACCGAGACAGGAATAGCTTAAACTGGGTTGTGTTTTGCCGCTTCTGAACTGGTTGCCCCTGCGCCAGCATCCGCAGGCTTTGCGGCCGCTTCTTGGTTAGGCAAACTCTGTTTAAATAACTGGGACTCGGGGCGTTTTTGCGGCGCAGTATCGTCGTGCATCTGATCCCAAACGCCCTGTTTTAACGACACATCGGTTTTATTATCAGCGTCCTGCGTGACCTCGGCACTCGGTTTCTTCGGCTCGATCACCGCGCTGGCCTTACGGATTTCCGTCGTCAGCTCATGCACATAGGGATACTTAGTCCAGCCGCCAAAATACATGGCGCCCAGCAACACCGCGGCACAGAGTAAAATTGAAACGATTGCAGATTTGGTCATTCTATTGAGTTCCTCAAACAATCAGCGTCAGACTTCTTACAACTCATGAGCATAACAGAGTCTGTATTCTTACCATTGCCGAGAAACTCACACAATCATCTTGCAGTCCCCCACTTCCTACACTGTGGCAATAATGCTTTCCGCTAACTAAAGCGTTAATCCGTCACATTCAATATCGTGCGGGCGACCACTGATAGGATCGACAAAACGTAATCGCTGCGCTAAAAGTTGCAACGGCTTGGTAAAATCATCCGGCCCTTTAGGGTATAACGTTGGATAAAAGCGGTCATTTAATAATGGCATACCAAGGCTTAACATATGGACGCGCAGCTGGTGCGTCTTGCCCGTAATAGGGCTTAACTCGAATAAACCAAACTCCCCATGAATCGCCACTAAACGAATCTCAGAGTGCGTATTTGCCTCACCTTCGACTATCTTCATAGTGAAACTCGGCTCGCTGCGTTGCATGCGATTTTTCACCGTCCAATACAATGGCAAGGTTAATTCGCCACGGGCATATTGCGCCATAATCTCTGGGGTGAGTTTGGCTATCGCTTGATAATCTTTACGGATCGCATCATCAATAAATAACTGGTGATAAATATGCCGCGTCTCGGGGCGAGTCGTCATCAGAATAACGCCTGCGGTTTCCCGGTCTAACCTATGGGCTGGGGCAATAGTGTCTATCCCAGTGCTTAAACGTAAACGGTGTACTAGGCACTCATTCACGTAATCGCCGCTGGGGGTGACGGGTAAAAAATGCGGTTTGTAGGCCAAGATGAGGTTGTCATCTTGAAACAAAATCGGCGACGCGAACGGGATTTGTGTTTCGACGGGGACTTCACGGTAGTAGTAAGCTCTCGCCGTTGGGCGATAGGCTGTATCTAATCCAATCAAGCTACCGTCTTGCCAATGTACTTTGCCATCAAGGATCCGCTGGCGCCAAACCGCTTCGCCAATATGGGCATAATGCTCGATCAAAAAAGAAAATACGGTTGGTTTATCAACCACTTCTAAGGAAGAACCACAAAGGATGGTTGGGCGGCACGGGCGGTTTGAGTCATAGAAACAACTAGCGGCGATAATGAGCCGCTATTTTAGCCTCTGTGTGGTTTTTCAGTCCACATGGGACTTAATGAGTTGCAGGACAAAATCCATGGTTTTATGGCAGTCAGGTTGATTCACCAGTACTAGCTTATCGCGGTTATACATGGGCAACACTTCTAACCAACGTTGGCTCACCCAAGCCGCATCCTCTAAATGCACTTGAGAATACAGCTCCAGCAGGTCTGGGTTCACCTCATAGAATTGCTCTAGGGCGGCACTGATCAGTTCGAACTCCCCTTCTATCGGCTCTTCCTGCCAATTTTGGCAGGGCAAAGTGCGGGACATCCACAACTTATCTTTCGTCTGTGCCGCCGAGAGAATACTGACTCTCTGACGTCCTTCTAACACTATGCTGAGGGAGTCATCTTCCAGCTGATTAAAATCGATGATGTCGCACTGAGTAGCAGTGGGATAACAGGGTGGAGTACCACTGGGTTTCATCGCCGCAAAGGCTAAATCGTACTTACCTTTTAAGACTTCAGCGACCATGCGTAACTGACCCGGCTCGACCACGCGGACCTCAATCCTTCCCTGTGGCAGCAACAAGGCATCGCGCATAATTAACGCCATTTCTCGTGTTTGCATAGCAACCTCCTGCCCACTCATAGAAGGAAACGCTCAAAAACTAGCCGCCCCCTTATTAGTTTAGAGTGTAGCAGGAGAAATAATTTCCTTCCTAAAGTCGCTGACAGCAAAAAAGAATTTAGGCTGACTTGCCGCTCTCGCCTTACAACGGCGCTAGGTGTGCAGTGATATTTCCCTTTGCACACACCTCGGCAAATTCATCGGCAAGGCGCTCGCTCAAGGCAACAGAACGGCGCCAATACTGTATCCGCTGCGCCGTATCCAATTGCTTAAAGTCTTCACGGTCGGGCACCTTACCAAAGGGTAGCGAAGCCACAAATTCCGCCGAAGGCGCGAGAACCAAGGCGTTATGGTAATTGGTGCGCGCTCGGCGCCAGGTTAAGGATTTATCGAACCATCCAGGGCTCATATGGGGATAAAAATGCGGGTACAAGGTTAAGCCCGAGGCATGGGATAGAGGCAAATCGAAGTGGTAGTCAGTGATGCCGCCATCATAGTATTGCCCTGTGGCAACGCCCTCAATCTGAGATACGGGTGCGAGCACGAGTGGAATCGACCCCGTCGCTAACATCACTGAGTTCATATTGGTTTCGGTGAGCTGCGCCTGCTGGCTGGGTAAATCCTCAAGTTGTTTAAAGGAGATGATGCCAGTTGCTGGCTAAAGACCACCCGCTCAAAATGCCAACCCAAGGTTTTGCGGCTAATGAGGTTAGTCGCGGCCGTCATCGCTAACCCTGCTGCCAAGGGCAATTTATGGCTAAGGCGATTGATATGTTTAGCACGGCATGCAATTAAGTGACTGTGAATAAAAGGATGATTCACTATCTCGCGCCCGCCCGACTCGCCGAGAATGCCTTGGACTATACCTTTTACCTGCTCGCTCACTTCCTGCGGTGTCGGTATGGTTTCATACCGCTGGCCAATATAGTAATCCTCTAAACGTCCGTAGGCTTGTAGTGGATCCTGCTGCGCCAAACAGGCTAAACGCCACGCTCCCGACGAGGCCCCTAAGGTATAAAGCGGTGTGTTACGCTGCTTAAAAAATTCCGTGAAGAGATACTTATCAAGACCCGCAATCCCTAACCATTTGGGCCCACCGGATGCAGCCAATAGTTGTGTAAAAGCATCGGGATGCAGACCTTGTTCCCTAATAATGTTAAAGGCCGTAGGACCTGCAAGAAAGCGTAATGCGGGCAAAACTTAACTCCTTAAAGTGCCTCAAACCCGAGGTTTAGCGCCATTAAAACACAGCCGCTAAGCGCGATAAACCTTCAACATACCTGATGGATCTAGATGATTTTATTCACTTAGCCCATCACATTCGAAGTGGCGACATATTCGACTGGCTTTAAGGGATTATCTAGAACAGTAAGCTCTGAGTTAGTACTTTTCTGTCTAGATGTAACAATTGTTACAGTGATAACCTTCACCCTATCGAATTGTTACTTTCGTTGGTTCAATGTTTTCGTTCCAGCCTAAAGGTTACTCCACATTGAGAGGTTTTATGCGTCCAGCCGTTATCGCATTAGCAGTATCTTCAACTTTGGTTTTTCCTGTCGTACACGCAGAAGAACAGGCCAGCAGCTTTGAGAAAATTGAAGTGGTCGGCTCGCGGATCGCCCTGCGCACCGCAACTGACAGCGTTGCCCCCGTCGATATCATTACCGCGGAGCAACTCGAATCCACCGGTATGACCGAAACGGCTAAGGCGCTGCAATTTGCCGCGCCAAGTTACAGTTTCCCCTTTTCATCGGTCACCGATGGCTCAGACGCGGTGCGTCCTGCCAGCTTACGCGGCCTGTCGCCGGATCACACGCTCGTACTGGTAAACGGTAAACGCCGCCATGGTTCGGCGCTGGTGCATTTAAGCGGCACTGTCGGCAAGGGCTCATCTAACGTCGATTTGAACGCAATCCCGATGACATCAATTAAGCGCATCGAAATCCTGCGTGATGGCGCCTCGGCACAATACGGCTCAGATGCAATTGCAGGTGTTATCAACGTAGTCTTAAAAGACAACGATCAAGGCGGTAGCGTCTCGGCTCAAGCCGGACAAACCTATCTGGGTGACGGTGAACAATGGCGCGTTGGTGTGAACCACGGGATCAGCCTAAACAACGACGGTTTTGTGAATATTGGCGTTGAAGCTCACCATAAAGACAGCACCAACCGCGCAGGCTTAGATCCACGCCAACAATATCCTAAGCTGCCAGACGGTACAGATGAACCGCGTGAAGCGACTTTCAACCGCAAGAGCCACCAAGTGGGCGACGCCGAATACGATAACTTAGGCTTATTTATCAACGCAGCGCAGCCTTTCTCAAACGACAGTAAACTCTATGCCTTCGGTGGCATTAGCCAGCGTGAAACCAAATCCGGCGCATTTTATCGCCGCGCACTCGATGCCCGTAACTTGACCGAGCTGTATCCCGACGGCTTTTTACCGCAGATCAATCCTAAGATCATCGATTCATCATTAGTCCTAGGTTATGAGTTCACCCTCGGTGAATGGAATATCGATACCTCAGCGGGCTATGGCGGTAACTCGTTCGAATACAATATTGTGAATACCCTAAACGCATCACTCGGCCCAGATAGCCCAACAGAATTCGATGCGGGCACCCTGTCCACCAGCGAAGCAAACCTGAACATCGATGCCTCACGTTACTATAACTTTGCCAATGATTCAGAGATCTTAGTGGCAACGGGTGTCTCTTGGCGCCAAAACGGTTATCAGATTGAGGCGGGCGAACCCAACTCTTATATCAATGGCGGTTATGATAACCGTGCAGCGGGGAGCCAAGGCTTTACTGGCTTTACGCCCGAATCAGAAGTCGACGAGACTCGAGATAACACCGGCGTTTATGTCGAGCTAGAAAACCAATTAACAACTGACTTTTACTGGGCGGCGGCGCTGCGTTACGAAAACTATTCAGACTTCGGCGACAACACCAGCTGGAAGCTAGCGGGTCGTTATGACTTTACCGACCATTTAGCCCTGCGCGGCACAGTGAACACAGGATTTAGAGCGCCTAGCGTGCAGCAGCTGTATTTCAGCAATATCTCTACCCTGTTTAACCCTGATCCGACTACGGGCCAATTAGTGCCAACAGAATCAGGTACCTTCAACACTTTATCGCCAGTGACTAAGGCCCTAGGCATTAACGAGCTCGACCCAGAGCTATCGCAATCCTTCAGCTTAGGCTTGGTCTACACCAATGATACGGGTCTCGCCCTGACCTTGGATGCCTATCAGATTTCAATCGATGACAGGATTATCCTCTCAAGCTCAGTGACGCCAAACGACTCACCGGCTGTTGCGGCGGCGCTAGCCAATACCAATGCAGAATCGGCGCGCTTCTTTATTAATGCCGTCGATACCCGTACTCGCGGCGTCGATTTAGTGGTGAGCCAAGATTTTGATCTCGGCAACTGGGGCGATTTACGGGCTAACTTGGCGTACGCCTATAACAAAACAGAAATCCAAGATATTCATTTCCCAGAAATTTTGGACGGACTCGGCCCTAAACTCTTCGATAATATCGAACAAACCCGCATGACCTCGGCCACGCCGCACAATACGGGTAACCTAGGACTGACCCATGAATTAGGTGACTTTAAGACTAATATTCGCCTCAGCTATTTTGGCGATTATACTGTGGGTTACTCAACGGGTGACGTGAATTACAGCGACCAATGGGTGATGGATTTATCCGTGCGCTACGCCGCAACCGATGCCTTAAGCTTCACCGCTGGCGTACAAAACTTATTTGATGTGTATCCTGAAAAACGCCCAGATGACAATAACTTCAATGGTATTTTCGTCTATCCATTAACCAACACACCGTTTGGATTTAATGGGGGATACTACTTCCTCGAGGCTAAGTACACTTACTAAGCCGCAAACCATCAAAACAGGCCATTTATGGCCTGTTTTTTTATGTCTATCGCTTATGTTCTAACGACGGTGAACTGATTATAATCTTTACAATTCACTCATTTACTTACGCCATATCGAGTACCCCATGATTGTCGATACCTTAGCTAATCGCCATATTTATCAATCACTCAGTCCACGCATTGCCACGGCATTAGCACATCTTGCCAGCACTGACTTTAGCCAACTGCCCGTTGGCAATTATCCCCTCGATGGCGAGGATATTTTCGTGATAGTCAACGACTACCACACTAAGCCACAATCGACCGAACCCTTTGAAGTACATCAAAAATACATCGATGTGCAGTATGTGGTCAGCGGCGAAGAAGAGTTTGGCTATCTACCATTGGCCGACCAAACACCCTCAAAACCTTATTTCGAAAAGCACGATTACGCCGAGTTCGATTACGAGTCAAATAAAGCCAACGCCTCCTACATTCAACTAAAGGCAGGGATGTTTGCGCTCTTTTTCCCTGGCGACATGCATATGCCCGGCACGAGTGATACACCGACAGCGGTGCGTAAAGTCGTGATAAAAGTGAAGATCTAACACCTGTGTGAATAATGGCCACTGCCAGCGGTCGGTTTTTAGTGGAATAGCGACTTAAGGGCGCAGCGATATGCGCTTTGGCTATTTCCGAATCGGGCGAAATATTGTTAAAATTGCCACAAATTTAAAGGAGAGTCCCTGAAATGCCTATGTACGTTGTCGGTCACAAAATCCCCGATTCTGATTCAATCTGCGGTGCTATCGCGTTAGCTTATTTAAAAAACCAAATCGGTGAAGAAGCCGTTGCCGCACGTTTAGGTGAGTTATCACCCGAAACCGCTTTTATTCTGGAGCGTTTTGGCTTTGAAGCGCCAGAATACAAAACCAGCTATGCTGGCGAGCAGGTCTACATTGTTGACCACTCAGAACTGACTCAAGCACCGGACGATATCGCTCAAGCGACTATCGTAGGTATTGTGGATCACCACAAATTAGGCGATCTGACCACTGATACGCCTTTAGAGTGCTGGATCCGCCCTGTTGGTTGCAGCAACACAGTCATCAAGATGATGTACGACTTCCATCAAGTTGCCATCCCTAAAAATATCGCTGGCATCATGATGTGTGCCATTCTGAGCGATACAGTGATCTTCAAATCACCTACCTGCACCACCGCGGACATTCGCTGCGTTGAAGCCTTAGCCGAAATCGCTGGCGTTGAAGACTTTAAAGCGCTGGGCATGGAAATGTTCAAGGTAAAATCGGCAGTTGAAGGCACGCCAGCACGCGATCTCGTGATGCGCGACTTTAAAGACTTCAACATGAACGGTAACTTAGTGGGTATCGGCCAGTTAGAAGTAATTGATCTGTCTGTATTTGATTCAATCAAAGCCGAGCTGGAAGCCGATATCAAAGCCCTGAAGGTTGAAGGCAACCGTCACAGCGTACTGTTACTGCTGACTGACATTATGAAGGAAGGCTCAGAGCTGTTAGTGGTTTCTGACGATGCCGATCTGGTTAACCGTGCCTACGGTAAAACCCCAGTCGATGGCAAAGTGTGGTTAGACGGCGTATTAAGCCGTAAGAAGCAAGTTGTGCCACAACTGCAGGCCGCTTTCGCTTAATAAGCGACCATTAAGTTGTTATGCATAAAAAGCCGAACTCAGTTCGGCTTTTTTGTGCCTTGAATATGCGCCATTCCATAAAATCGGCATGAAACTTTGCTCATAAAGCTATCCTAAATTTGGCTGTGCCGAGTAAGATGGGATGATTCATTCTCGCACTCTGTTTTAATCATGCCAGAAGCCTTGCAACACCTTATCACCGAAATGACACCTTGGTTGCAGCAATACGGTTATCTGCTGCTCTTTGTAGCCATCGCCGTCGAGGGATTTGGTATTCCTGCACCGGGACAATCCTTACTGATTGTCGCCAGTTTACTGGCTGCTACGGGGCAAATGTCGCTGTCATTAGTCTTAATCGTTGCCTGCGTCGCCGCCCTGAGTGGCAACAGTTTAGGCTACTTTATCGGTCGCCGCTTCGGTGAGGTATTGCTGCGAAAAGGCTGGATTAAGCCGCAGCTTGAGGACAAGATCCACAGTGTGATTGGCCAGTATGGCATTGCCGCCCTAGTGCTCAGCCGCTTTGTCGAAGGGCTTAAGCAGTTTATGTTTATTGGCTGTGGGCTAGCCAAAATGCCCTTTAAGCAATTCGTAATGGGAAACCTACTTGCCACCAGCATTTGGGTAACGCTTTTTGGTCTAGGCCCGGTGTTAATCCGCGATGAAATCGCCCCTATTCTCACGTTTTATCATCAACATAAATACCCGACATGGGCAATCGTTAGCCTGCTTTTAGTCCTTTTACTTCATTTTAGTTGGCGTAAATTCCAGGTTAAAAATCAGTAAAAAGTATATTACAAACGCTGTTTTGATCAGATAAAGTGGGCAGCTAGGTTCCCCTTCTAACTAAACGGATATTGAATAAACAAGGAGTGTAGATGAAGTATTCTGCTTGGGGTGCTCTCGCCCTTTTAGTGCTTACCACCCCATGCTTAGCATTAACTAAGCATATTTATGGCGATGTACAAGTTACCAATATTAGCCCGAGTAGCGATTTTGTTTGGGAACGCGACAATACACAGCAACCTCAATACCCAATAGAACTCGCGCGTTCACGCATAGCGGGTTGTACTGTGCTGTCCTTCGACATTTCCGAGACAGGTGACACTGAAAATATCGAAGTCATCAATTCTGTCCCCAATAATGCGATTGGCAAATATTCAAAACAAATACTTAAAACATGGAAGTGGACACCCACCTCTACAGTTAAAACCGCCGAGAAACGCACTGTCAGACTCGACTATTGCCTTGGGGAAACTTCTTCCGCTGAATCAGAGAAACAATGTAAGCAACAGGCACAACTCGCCTGTAGCTAACCATTGAACACATTTAATTTTCTCAAAGGTTAAACAAGCCCCCAGAGAGAATCCTCCCGTCGATTTACTCAGTCTCAACCTTAGGTTGAGGCTGAGTTGGTTCATTAGGTTGAGTATCCTTAGTGGTATTTATCTCGGTTTGGGGCTCAGTATTAATTTGAGGTTGCGCATTAGTTTGAGACTCAGCATTAATGGCTGGCGGCTTTACCGTGGTCTCGACTTCCTCTTGTTTAGTGTCCCCACTCACTTCATTCGACTTGCCATCCATCGCTTGCGGCGGGGTACGATCATCTGATGGCGGCACTATCGGCAAACCTTCCTCAATCGGTGCTTGCTTCTCTAGCGTCTCTTGTGAATCTTGTAGCTTAGGTTGTTCGCCTTCAGGTAATGGCTCGACTAACACCACGGGCTCTGCTGGGGTATTTGTTTGCGTATCCGACGAGCTTGCCGCTTCCGAGTCGGGCGCCAACGTGGCTAAATCTTCATTCGCTGGGCTTTCGACCGCATGTTTAGGCAATTGATTTCGATACAAATCAATCATCCCCATCACCTCGGACAGCGCCTTGGCGTGGTCCGGCGTTAAGATCCCATTATGCCCAGAGACAATTTCATCGGACACGGCCAGCACCCATACAGCCTGCATATTGGCGTCTGGACAGGTTTGCACGCTGCGCCGCGCCTGCAGGCGAGCACGGATTTTCCAACCCGAATGCGGCAAGGTCATCATACAACCCGGGATTTGATCGTGAGCCATTAATGCCGAAGGCATCTTCATCGGCGTCGAACAATTACCGCCAGAACATTTATCAATATCATGGGTAATAGCCCAAGAGTTACCCAGCGCCCGCTCGCCGTCCTTGATGTAATTAAAGGCCTCTTTTACCGCAAAATCGCCCTTAGATTGCAGCACCACCATACTCGGTTTTTGCCTATCTAAGCTCATCAGCGTATCGAGTGGTTTAAAATCCTGCGCCGGCGCGGCGGGGTTTAACAGTAAGAAAAGATTCGGATTATCCTGCTCATTATCGATGGCCGCCTTGATTCTATCTTTACTGGCGTGCAGCACCACTAAGCCGCCAAGACTGTGGCCAATCACGGTATAACGCAGTAATTGATGTTCAGCCACTAACCCATCCAGCTTATCCAGCAGCTGCGATAGCCCGGTTTGCCCAATGCGTTTGGCCACGGCTTTACGCTGTAAAATGGTCGGGAAATCCAGCGGCTCAATCCAACTGGTAGCATCTTCTGAGCCATCGAGCCAGAAGGGATCCAGCTTGTCACCACGCCAACCTATGTATAAACCTAATAGGTTACGCTGGGAGTCGGATGCCGCCATCTGCTGATAAAACTGTTCGAACGCGACAAAGTTTTCGTCCGCCGGATTAGCGCTATGGTGCCAACCGTGGACAAAAATCAGCAACTCGGGAGCAGTGCCATTATTGGGTTGTAAAATCCGCGCCTTGAGCCCTTGCCATTGTCCATCGTTATGTGGCTGACCTTGATCATTAAATTCAATCACATGCAGATTTTGCGTAGCAACATCAGGGCCGGGGATGTGATAGGCTTGGTCAGGAATAAAAGGAAGTAAAATACCGAGGAACAACAACATTAAAAACAGTAACTTGTACTGAGTAAACTTCTTAAGGCTCATTTATGACAACTAAATTGTGGCCAGACTAGGCCAATATAGACACGCTGCTGGGGCTAACAGCAAAATTGGCCAAATTATACGCTAACCCCAAATTTCCAGCTAGAGCCGACGATGCCTTTTATCATCAAGCTTAGCTCGAGTTAGCGCCAGGTGTCTGGCAGCTTCACTTGGCTCCAAAGGTCATCGCACAATGGCGCTGTATGTTGCCACTGACCGCTGCAAATCCATTTCACTAAGGCATCACCCACCTGTGGATAGACGATGGGACTTGGCGATGCCGCCTTGAGCCAACGTTTGACCACGCCCATGTCTAGACTCATCATACTGTCACCCGCGCCCAATAATTGCAGCGCTGCCACATTCGATAGCTGCTCGAATTGACCAATCAGCGGTTTGACCAACAACTTCTTACCTAAGGTCAGCGCCTCGCTCGCCAACTCAAATCCGGCATTACCAATCACTCCACCGCAGCTCGCTAAGTGCTGTTTAAATCCGTCACGATTAAAACCATGCCATTGAATATGGTCGGCAAGCGGTGCAGTCGGCTGCTTAGCGTGATACACCAAAAACTGATAATCCGTAAAAGGCTTAAAAAATTCGGCGATCGCATCCGCCTCTTCGAAGGGTAAATACACCAAAATTTGATGGGTATGTTCAATAGGACTGGCATCGACCTCGACAAAGGGAGGTAGGATCGGAAAACCAAAATGATGCCAATGGCACCCCAGTGCCACGTCCACTGGCGCAAAATAGTTGAGTAGCAACTCATTAAACCAAGTGCTTCCCAACTTAGGCACAGGGTGAGTCAGGGCCGCTTGATGACTTATGCCGATGGAGGGGACGCCTTGGCGCCTCGCTGCCCATGCGGATACGGGTTCAAAATCATTCAGTACTAGGTCATAGCAACTCAAATCTAATGCTTGGATATCCTTAAGCAATGACAAGGAGCAATTCTGTCTCACCGTTTGCGATACATTCACTCGCCCTGAGTGAGTCGCAAAGGTCATTCCCGCTTGTACGCGATACTCCCCAAAACACTCCATATCGAAAAAATGTTCAGGCTTGCGCCCCGAAAACAAAAAGTCGACTTGAATATTGTGCTCAATTAAGGCTTTTGCCATCACTCGAGCACGACTGAGGTGGCCATTCCCTGTGCCTTGAACTCCGTAGAGTATTCGCATTGCTTATCCTTTAACTGTGAATGAAAGAGTGGTGAATCAAGGAGGTACCTAACGAATAAGCGCCTGATTTGGGTTAAATCACGGGATGTACCAGCAGCACAGCCCCAGTACCTAACAGGGCGCCAGCAGCAATATCTGAAGGGTAATGCACCCCTAGCACAATGCGTGAGGCACCAATACAGAGCGCCCAGGCATAGGCAAGGGGTGCCGCCATGGGATACACCTGCGCCACACTCGTGGCCATCACAAAAGCGGCCGCCGTGTGTCCCGAAGGTTGACTGAATCTGTCTGAAGGTTCGAATCCCTTCTCAAACCCAACCAAGGCGTGGCAGGGCCGAGTGCGGCGAATGCTATTTTTGAGTAATAAGTACAGCGGTAATTCAACCAAAAAGCTCGCTAACAGCAGATTGAATAGGCTCTGTCCTTGGGCGTGTGTCAGCATCAACCCGACGGCAAGATACAGATATACATGCCCATCTCCAGTTGCCGATATCCGCTTCGCCCAATCATAAACACCGTGACGTTGGCTCAAACCCACAATGCGATAAAACATGCGCTTATCTAAGTCTGTAATGTAACTCAACATAAAACAGGCTCCTTGCTGGCATGCCAGCGAGTATCATGGCGATGTTAATGAGTGCATTCTCTCGACAACCGTTAGCGTCTGCATATTTTAACGCCCTGTCAGACGACTATTTCACGATAGAACCCCACGCTAAACCCTATGGCGACTTAAACAGATATTGCTTAAGTACTTAGTGTTAAGGTGAGACTAAGAACTCCCGATGACGGCAAAGTGACATCAGGCCTAAAGTTTTATGACATTCGCAAAGATGAAATAAATCGCGATGAATGAAGTAATGACTGCAAAGAGAGGAAAACGTGCGGGGAGATACAGTGCTGCCCTGATGCTAAGAGCGGGCAACACTGTCAGAAAACCTTCAAGCGACGGCTTGTTCCAACGCTTTGGCGCGGTAAATTTTCGTCAGATGATAGATATTGATACAGGCTACGAAAGCGTTCATACCTGCAACTGGCCAGGCTGAAATAAATACGCCGTAGATAACAAACAGGGTACAGCCGACAAAGTTTAACCATCTTAACCAGATGATGTTCTTCATCATAAGTGAAATTGCCACCATTACTGAGGCAAAATAACCAATAATTTCAATTGTGTTTACAGCTTCCATAGGCACCTCTCGAAGGCCCTCTACCGTCCATAAGCGTAACGGGGGTCCTTGCCCCTAAAGCAAATTTAGTTAAGTAAGTTAATTTAAACTTGGGATATAATACCAAAACACGCAACAGAGTTGTAATAAAAAACCGTTATTTAATGACCGATATCAAGTTTTGAGGACAAACCCCTGTTAAGTGACGAAAGTTTACAACAGAAGTGTTAACCCCAAAGTGCAACAATACCGTGATTGATAACACTTTTCTTTTCAGTAATCCCTTTTATACTGGCGTAAACTCGCTAAACTGTACGCAACGCGGATCAATAGGAGTGTAAATATGGAATACAACACCTCAGAACTATGTGACATGTACTTAGATGTCGTAGATGTAGTCGAGCCCATGTTCAGTAACTACGGTGGTTGTAGCTCTTTTGGCGGTTCTATCAGCACGATTAAGTGCTTTGAAGACAACGGCCTAATCACCGAGGTCTTACAAGAAGATGGCCAAGGTAAAGTCTTGCTGGTTGACGGTGGTGGCTCATTACGCCGCGCCCTGATCGATGCTTCTATCGCTGAAATCGCAGTCAACAACAACTGGGAAGGCATTATCGTTTACGGTTCAGTACGCGATGTGGATGCGCTGGAAGAATTAGACATCGGCATTCAAGCCCTTGCCTCGATTCCAGTAGGTGCCGATGGCAATTCAGTGGGCGAAGTGGAAATTCCGGTCAACTTTGGCGGCGTAACCTTCCTCCCAGGCGATCATATCTATGCCGATAACACCGGCATTATCCTATCGCCAGAACCACTCGACATTGAGTAATGACAAATTACCTATCGAGAAAGCCAGCTAAGCTGGCTTTTTTATTGGCTGTTTTTCGCTAAGTCCCATTGAATATTCGTCCTTGGGTACGCCACAATATCCCTGTCCCTACCGATAAGAATACGAATCCATGTCTGAATTTATTCCATTTACCCAAGCCGATATGGCCAGTCTAGTGAGCCCGAGGGCGGGTGAAACCAAAATTGGTCAATGTGTACATTTGGCCAATCACGAATATCCGCTCGAGGCGATACTCGCCACAGCCAAAGCCCATGGCGCTCAATTTGCCATTTTAGGCGTAGGGGAAGATATCGGCCCTCGGGCAAACTTAGGCAGAGGCGGCGCCACCGATGCCTTTACCACCAGCATGCGCCAATGGCTGAATTTACAGTCGAATCGTTTTCTTTCGGGCGCCGAATGCCTGATTTTAGGACAAGTTCATACGGCGGATCTGCAATTACAGGCACAGGACGGCGAAGGCGCGAGCCTACCCCATTTACGCCAAGCGGTTGAGCAACTCGATAAACGGGTGATTAGTATCGTTAGCGCTATACAAGCCGCAGGGCTTGAACCCATAGTGATTGGCGGCGGCCACAACAATGCCTACGGTCTGTTAATGGCGACTTCGGCCCATTATCAACGCCAAGTTGCTGCGGTGAATTTAGATCCGCACAGTGATTTTCGTCTACTCGAAGGGCGCCACAGCGGTAATGGTTTTAGTTATGCCGCCGATCGCGGCGCACTGGGTTATTACCATGTGCTCGGCTTACACGAGCTAAAAAACAGCGAGGCAAATTTACAACAACTGTCTGATTTTGGTGGCACTTGGCATAGCCTGCAACAGATCTGGATTCGCCGCGAAGTGAGCCTCACTGAGGCGCTGCAGGAGATTGCTGGCAAACTCAATCATACCGCACTACCCGTTGGCTTAGAGCTTGATGTCGATGCTATTGCAAAAATGCCCAGCAGCGCCTCAACGGCGGCTGGCATTCCCCTGCTCGATGCTGCGCACTATATCAGTTACATCGCCAGCCACTGCCCCTGTGCTTATTTGCACTTGGCCGAAGCCGCGCCGAGCTGCCATGAGGCGGGTATTGAAGCCGGATTTAGGGATGTTGGCCAGAGTATCAGCGAGTTAATCTATGCCTATGTGCAGGCAAGGCGTCATTTTTTAGCCCAATAGCATGTTAAGCTTGCGCCCTTGTGGGCGCTAAGCTATTCACCAAATCCTGATATTGTGGTCTAATGCCAATCCATTTTATCGGGTCGGCGCACTCAACATTGGCCAATGCCAAACGCCTCAAGCCAACGCCTTGAGGAGAGTTTACTAACTCGATCACAGAGTGATAGATCAAAGATTCAGCAAATGCAGGCGATGGCTTACACTCGCCACTAATACTTTGCAAAACAATAGGAATACATTGATGTCTGAGGGCGAATCTAAAAATACCCACTTTGGTTATAAAACCGTAGAGGCGGATAAAAAGGCCGATCTCGTTGCCGGCGTGTTTCATTCGGTTGCCGCCAAGTACGATATCATGAATGACGTTATGTCCTTCGGTATTCACCGTTTTTGGAAGCGTTACACCATTGAAGTTTCTGGTGCGCGCCCTGGCATGAAAGTACTCGACCTTGCGGGTGGTACTGGCGATTTAACCGCTAAGTTCTCCCATTTGGTGGGCGATAAAGGCGAAGTGGTATTAGCGGATATCAACGATTCTATGCTGAAAGTGGGCCGCACTAAACTGCGTGACCGCGGCATCGTTGGCAATGTGAACTATGTGCAAGCCAACGCAGAAGCACTGCCTTTCCCCGATAATCACTTCGATATCATCACTATCGCCTTTGGTCTGCGTAACGTGACCGATAAAGACGCGGCGCTGCGTTCAATGAACCGCGTGCTTAAGCCGGGCGGTAAATTGTTGGTGTTAGAGTTTTCTAAGCCGCAACATGAGCTGATGCGTAAAGTCTACGACTTATACAGCTTTAAAGTGCTGCCGAAAATGGGTGAAATCATTACGAAAGACGCCGACAGCTATGAGTATCTAGCCGAGTCGATTCGCATGCATCCAGACCAAGAGACCCTCAAGCAAATGATGGTCGATGCGGGCTTTGAACAGGTCGATTACACCAACATGACCGACGGCATTGTTGCCCTGCACCGCGGTTATAAATTCTAATGATGCCGCAAGAAGTGGTGTTACTTGCCTGCGCCGCCATTGAGACGGGTCTGAAGCAACTTCAGACCCAAGCCGGCGACGCCTATGCTCGCCAGCGTCAGTTACATGGCAAAGTCTTTCGCATTCAATTATCACAACTCAGCTGGCCAATTTACTTGGTCTTCGCCAAAGAAATCCAAGTACTGAGTCGCTATGAAGGCGATGTGGATGTCAGCCTGCATGCCGATGCCACGACGCTCTACCGCGTGACAGAAGGTGCTAACCTCACCGAACTCATCAAACAGGATAAGCTCAGCCTCGAAGGTGACCTCAATCTGTTACAGAGCTTCAGCCATTATCTGCGTAGCATAGAGTTTGATTTTGCCGAGCCTCTGTCACGTTACTTAGGCGATGGGCCAACCCATAAACTGCTGAGTACGGGACTACAGGCTAAAACCTTAGCACTTGAAGTGCTGCGTAAGACCCGCTCGCATTTGGGGCAACTCGCTATCGAAGAATATCGCCTTGCGCCACACCGGATCGAACTCATTCATTTTCGCGATCAAATGGATGACTTAGTTGACGATACTCGTGCGCTCGAACAACGGATTGCCAAATTAAGAGACCAAATTAAGCCATGACCCTTGCCAGTATCCGCCGCGGTTATCATGTCATTAAAACCCTACTGCAATATGGGTTAGATGACGTATTACCGCCAAAGATGACCCCTTGGTATTTTAAACTCGCCCGTAACAGCCTGTTTTGGATCCGCAATAAGCACAAAGGTAAATCCGGTGGCGAGCGTTTAAAGCTGGCGATGCAAGAACTTGGCCCCGTGTATATTAAGCTCGGGCAAATGCTGTCAACCCGCCGTGACTTACTGAGCGATGAGTGGGCGACTGAGCTGGCCATGTTGCAGGATAAAGTCCCGCCCTTCGATGGTGCCTTGGCGCGTCAAGCGATTGAAGCCGAACTTAAAGCCCCCATCGAGAGCTACTTCGACAACTTTAACGAGACGCCATTAGCCTCGGCTTCGATTTCTCAGGTGCATACCGCCACGCTCAAATCCAACGGCAAAGCCGTGGTATTAAAAGTGCTGCGACCGAATGTGGAAGCTAAAATCCAAGCTGATCTGTTGTTGATGTCACAAACGGCTAAGGTCATCGATTATCTCCTCGGTGAGGGGAATCGCCTGCGCCCCTCTGAGGTGATTGAAGATTACCGCGTGACTATTTTAGGCGAACTCAATCTTAAGCTTGAGGCCCTCAATGCCATTAAGCTGCGCAATAACTTCCTCGACTCAGACGCGCTCTATATTCCTTATGTCTATGAAGAGTTTTGTTATCCACGTTTAATGGTGATGGAGCGCATTTACGGTATTCCGGTATCGGATATTGCCGCGCTGAAGGCACAGGGAACTAACTTTAAACTCTTGGCCGAGCGTGGCGTAGAACTGTTTTTCACCCAAGTATTCCGCGATAACTTTTTCCATGCCGATATGCATCCTGGGAATATTTTTATCTCCCGCGATCATCCTGAGAATCCTTATTATATCGGCCTAGATTGCGGCATTATGGGCACTCTCAGCGAAGTCGATAAGCGCTATTTAGCGGAAAACTTCCTCGCGTTTTTCAACCGTGATTACCACCGTATCGCGCAGCTGTATATCGAGTCGGGTTGGGTATCGGAAAAAACCGATCTACAGGCCTTCGAGCAAGCCATCAAGGTCGTTTGCGAGCCTATGTTTAACAAGCCCTTAGATGAAATCTCCTTCGGCCACGTGTTATTAGAACTGTTCCGCACCGCACGCCACTTCGATATCGTCGTTCAGCCTCAGCTCGTGCTGCTTGAGAAGACATTACTCTACATCGAAGGCTTAGGACGTCAGCTCTATCCGCAGCTGGATCTCTGGCAAACGGCGAAACCCTTTTTAGAACAGTGGATGGCCGAGCAAGTGGGCCCTAAGGCAATGTTTAAAAAGGTATCCACAAAACTGCCATATTGGTCTGATAAGCTTCCGGAATTCCCTGAGCTAATTTACGATAACCTTAAATTAGGCAGGAAATTGCTGAGTTCTCAGCAACAAATGCTAGATAAGTATCTGAAATATCAGCAGCAAGCACACAAGAGTAATTACTTGCTCATCACTTCTGCAATTTTATTGATCTGCGGCACGTTATTGTTTAACCAAGACGCTACACTGTTGAGCCCTTACGTGTGTCTAATTTCAGGCGCAGCGTTATGGATTATCGGATGGCGATCTAGGCCAAAGAATCGTAAATTTTAGCTAGCACTAATTAATCAGAGGTTCATAATAGAACCGATATCAATTAAGAGGATACCTTCATGGGTGGCATTAGTATTTGGCAACTTCTTATCATCGCGTTAATCGTTGTCTTATTGTTTGGAACAAAGAAATTACGCTCTTTGGGTGGTGATTTAGGTGGTGCTGTTAAGGGCTTTAAAAACGCCATGTCTTCAGAAGAAGATAAGAAAGCGTTAGAAGATGCTGAAGCGGCAAAACCAGTGCAAACAGCACAAACTGCACAACCAACCCAACAGGCGACTGAAAAGAAACCTGAGTCTAACAAAGAACAGGCGTAACTCTTTATGTTTGACGGTATCGGCTTTATGGAGCTGCTGCTGATCGGTGTTCTGGGGCTTGTGGTACTTGGCCCCGAACGTCTACCGGTTGCAGTACGTTCAGTAACAGGTTGGATCCGCGCGATGAAACGCATGGCCAACTCAGTCAAAGAAGAACTTGAGCAAGAGCTAAAGATCGAGCAGTTGCACGCCGACCTCAAAAAAGCAGAGAGTAAAGGTCTATCTAACCTCTCACCCGAACTGCAAGAATCGATCGACCAGTTAAAGCAAGCAGCGCAGTCTGTGAATCGTCCTTACCAAGTGCAAGATGTTCCCGCACCGGAACACCAGATCCACAACCCTGCGAGCCAGAGTGTTTCTACAGAGGCGAGTCCTTCGGCTTCCTCCGCCCCCACAAGCGAATCCAATCAGGGCGAGGATACCCGTTCCAACCCGAAAGCTAACGGATAATTCATGTCGCAACAGCAGCCACTTATCAGCCATTTGCTTGAACTCAGGTCCAAGCTGCTTAAATCCATTGCCAGTGTGTTAATCGTGTTCATTTGTAGCGTGTATTGGGCAAATGATATTTACCACTACATGGCAATCCCTTTAATGCAGTCTTTGCCCTTAGGTGGCAGCATGATTGCGACCGATGTCGCCGCACCTTTCTTCGCCCCTTTCAAGCTGACGTTAGTCCTGTCATTTTTTGTGGCAGTTCCCTACGTGCTCTATCAAATTTGGTCCTTCGTGGCGCCCGGTTTGTATAAGCATGAAAAACGCTTAGTCATGCCGCTACTCTTCAGTAGCACTGTACTGTTTTACTTAGGGATCGCCTTTGCATATTTCGTTGTATTCCCAGTGGTATTTGGCTTCTTCGCCAACACAGCCCCCGAGGGAGTACAAGTTGCGACCGATATCAGCAGCTATCTCGATTTTGTGCTGAAATTGTTTTTTGCCTTTGGCTTATCCTTTGAAATCCCGGTTGCCGTAGTCCTGCTTTGCTGGGCGGGCGTAACCACTCCTGAAGATCTCAAACAAAAACGCCCTTATATCATTGTCGGCGCATTCGTTGTGGGCATGCTGTTAACGCCACCGGATGTTATCTCCCAGACTATGCTTGCCGTACCAATGCTGTTATTGTTCGAAGGCGGATTATTTGCGGCTCGTTTTTACAGTAAACCTGATGACGAGACCGACGAAGAAGAATCAACGAACGACTAATGCCTCAATCGGCATTAGAGGAAAATAATAATAAGGGAAGGACAAGTTTATGCGTTTAAGTTTTCTCGCTATGGCTCTGATACTGGTATCAGCTCAAACATATGCAACTACTGAACAACAATTAACAGAGTGTTCAGTGATACCAGATAAATTAGACCGCTTGATCTGTTACGATAATTTAGCCGCCAGCATTCAAGGAGCCAGCGCACAGATCTCTGTTAAAGCAATAGCACCAGTGGCTGTCGCAGTGCCAACTGCTGCAGTATCCACCACAGCAGCCTCAACGGCTAAAGTCGAAAATGAATTTGGAATTGCACCAAAACCTGTACAAGAAGATATTGTTGACAAAATTTATCTCGATGTGGAGTCAATAGCGGAAGATGCCTACGGCGCCTTAAAGATTACCTTTACCAATGGCCAAGTTTGGAAACAAACCGAAAACCGTAAATTCAATCTAAAAGTCGGTGAAAAAGTATTTATCGAAAAAGCCGCGCTTGGCTCTTTCTTAATGGGCACAGAAAGTCGTAATGCTAAGGTGAGGGTAAAACGCCTAAAATAATGCCATCTTATATAGATATCGCTGTCAACTTGCTTGGCAGCGCACTCGAACCAGACATAGCACAAATCGTACAAGCAGCGGCGGACCAAGGGGTTTCGCCGTTAATTGTTATTGGCAGCGATTTAACTGAAAGCGCCGCCGCCATTCAATTATGCCAACAGTATCCCAAACAGCTTTACTGCACCGCAGGCGTACATCCCCATCATGCTAGCGAATGGCAAGCAGACTCCAAGCAGTTACAAACCACACTCTGCCAAGAGCCACAAGTTGTTGCTGTCGGTGAATGTGGACTCGACTACAACCGAGACTTCTCCCCTCGCCCAGCCCAGCGCCAAGCGTTTATCGACCAACTCGAACTCGCGGTTGAACTCAAAAAACCGGTACTCATGCATGAACGAGATGCCCACGATGATTTTTTGAGTATTGTTAAAGAATACCGCCCCCATCTCAGCGGAGCATTACTACACTGCTTTACTGGCACCCGGGCTCAAATGGAAGCCTATATCGACCTCGATCTACATTTAGGCATTACGGGATGGGTATGTGACGAGAGACGCGGCCTAGAACTTGCCGAGCTCGTTCCGTTTATTCCCAAAGAGCGTTTATTGATTGAAACAGACAGTCCTTACCTGCTGCCACGCAGTATGCGGCCCAAGCCTAAGTCCAGTAAAAATAAACCCGAGTACTTGCCCTATATCGCGCAATATATTGCCAATCTACGGGGTGAAAATGCGGCTGAATTTGCCAAACAGTGCTATCAAAATAGCCTAGCCTTTTTTAATTTGAGTCAAGCGAATGGCTAAGTTCGGCAGCTTATGGGTTTTGTTACTCGGTATGCTCATATCATTAGGCAGCTATGCCAATACGATGAGCATAGATGAACACACGCCTACACCACTAAACCTAACTCCTTGGTTGATGGTGACGCACGTCAATGCTAACAGTCAGCTAAATGATATTCAGGCGTTGCCCAAATCGCAATGGCACAAGTTTACCAGTGATGATATTCAACGCCTTAGCCAACATGATTTTTGGCTAAGAGTAAACCTTACAAGTGGTGATGAGAGTCTTGCACGCATTCTCGCCCTCGATAATCCGTTATTGGATAGAGTGACCGTTTTTCATCTAGTGAATAATCAGCTCATCAACACCACTGAGATGGGGGATACACTGCTCTATAAGAACCGCCCACTGCCGAGCAATATCTTTCTGTATCCCTTTAAACTGAGCACCAATGAGCAACACACCTTCTATCTGCATATCGTCACTGAAGGCAGCGCTGCAGTCCCTCTAAGCCTTTGGTCAGCCAATGATTTAGCTCAAATTGCCGAATCGACAGCCGTTGATCATGGCTTTCAGCTCGGCGTACTCGCCGCGATAGGGATCTTCAGCCTGTTTATCGCGTTAGCCTCAGGTTCATTTAGCTACAGTTATTACTCAGGTTATGTCCTGTGTATGACGTTATTGGTGGCCACGATCAATGGTTATGCATTCCGTTTTCTCTGGCCTAATTGGCCCGCGTTACAGCAACTTATGGTTCCCGTGCTGTTACCTCTGGTGATGGCCTTTGCCTTAATGTTCACCGAGAAAATCCTGCAACTGAAATACTATAACCGCCGGATGTTATTAATGTGCCGCTACAGCGCGGTCTACATTATTCTTGTTGGACTTTTAGTCCCCTTTTTGCGCTACGGAACCGTGCTGTATATCGAGATTATCTCGGTAGCGATACTCAGCATCATCATGATGATACTCGCCATCATACAAGCCATTAACGGCCAAAAGCTGGCAAAGCTCTATACCATTGGCTGGGTGAGTATGCTTACTGGCGCATGCATCAGCAGCCTACTCTATTTGAGTGTTATCGAGCTCAATATCAAGCCGCAGACGCCGGTGATGCTAGGACTCACCTTCGAAATCATCTTTATGTCGCTGGTCCTCGCCATCCGCTATAACGATGAACGTAAATCTAAGCTCCGTATTCAACAGGAGGCTCTCAAGCAAGCGCAAAAGATCCGTAGTGCGCGCGAGGAAGCCTTAAAAGTGGAAGCGGAAACTAATGAAAGACTCGAACAGATGGTGCAGGAGCGCACGCTAGAGCTTGAGATAACCCTGCGCGAATTAAATGAGGTAAATCAAAAACTTACCGAGCAGAGCACTATCGATAGCTTAACCGGTGTGAAAAACCGCAGCGCCTTCGATAAACGACTGCTCGCAGAGAGCCGGATTAGTCGTCGCCAAGAAACCCCTATCGCCTTACTAATGCTGGATATCGACCGATTTAAATCAATCAACGATCAATTCGGCCACCTAGCAGGGGATCAGGCATTAAAAGTGATAGCGACAACCTTGCAGCAACATTTAAAACGACCAACCGATCTAGTATCACGTTTTGGTGGTGAAGAGTTTGCTATTATTCTCCCCAATACGACTGCGGATGGCGCTCTTCAAGTCGCTGAAAATATAAGAGATGCAGTGACCAGTATCGGCCTAGCATGGGAAGGCAAGCCCATTCCCTTAACCGTGAGCATCGGTGTCAGTGCCGACGTCATCAGTAACGACCAACACAGTACCGAATTATTAGAGCAAGCCGACAAGGCGCTCTATCAGGCAAAAAATAGCGGACGCAATCAAGTTAAATTGTATGCGCCAGCACAAACAGAACCTACTTAGGAGTCTAATGTGAACATCATTACCAGTGCCTTCCCTCAGCGCAGAATGCGCCGCATGCGCAAACATGACTTTAGCCGTCGCCTGATGGCTGAGAATCACCTAACAGTCAATGATTTGATCTACCCCATGTTTGTGCTTGAAGGCACTAATCGCAGCGAAAAAGTCGCCTCTATGCCAGGGGTTGAACGCTACTCTATCGACTTACTGTTAAAAGAAGCCGAAGAGCTAGTTGAACTCGGTATTCCGTTAATTGCCCTGTTCCCTGTTACCCCAGCCGAGAAGAAATCGCTGATGGCAGAAGAAGCCTATAATGCCGATGGTTTAGTGCAACGTGCCGTGCGTGAATTGAAAAAGGCCTTCCCACAACTGGGTATCATGACTGACGTGGCCTTAGATCCTTTCACCACCCACGGTCAAGACGGCATTATCGATGAAACAGGCTATATCCTGAATGACATCACAACAGAGATCTTAGTGAAACAAGCACTCTCCCATGCTGAAGCGGGTGCAGACATTGTTGCCCCATCGGACATGATGGATGGTCGCATCGGTGCGATTCGCCAAGCGCTCGAAGCCGCGGGCCATGTCAACACCCAAATCATGGCCTATTCAGCCAAATACTCCTCAAGCTACTATGGTCCCTTCCGTGACGCCGTCGGCTCAGCAGGCAACTTAAAAGGTGGCAATAAACACAGCTATCAAATGGACCCAGCCAACAGCGATGAAGCCTTGCATGAAGTGGCACTAGACATCCAAGAAGGCGCAGATATGGTAATGGTGAAGCCTGGTATGCCTTACCTAGATATCGTTCATCGCGTAAAAACCGAATTAGCCGTACCTACCTTCGCTTACCAAGTTAGTGGCGAATATGCCATGCATATGGCGGCCATTCAAAATGGTTGGTTAGCGGAAAAGGCCATCGTCATGGAATCGCTGCTCTGCTTCAAACGCGCTGGTGCCGATGGCATCCTTACCTACTTCGCCAAACGTGCAGCACAGTGGCTAAAAGAAGCTAAATAATCGGGCTTAGAAACCAATTCTAAGCATAAAGGGCAGCCATACGCTGCCCTTTTTATTGGCCCGAACAAAGCTCTTGGATCTACGGCTTTATCGTTCAAATCGATAAGCAGGCAATGAATATCGTCTTCGCAGAAGCGAATAAAAGGAAGGAATAGAGATAATAAATGGCAAACACGAAAAACAAAAAAGCCAGCTTATTCAGCTGGCTTCATTGTTTAATTAGGCGCTTGGCGATGACCTACTCTCACATGGGGAGACCCCACACTACCATCGGCGCGATTGCGTTTCACTTCTGAGTTCGGGATGGGATCAGGTGGGACCACAATGCTATTGTCACCAAGCAAATTTGGTATTTACTTACCCGTCTTATCTCATGCAGGCAGTAAATGAATTCGGAAAGCTGGATTGAGTGCACTTCTTAAGTGTTTGTATTCGTCTAAGTATCACTTAGTAAAACCCATCTGGGTTGTATGGTTAAGCCTCTCGAGTCATTAGTATCAGTTAGCTCAACGCCTCACAACGCTTACACACCTGACCTATCAACGTCCTAGTCTCGAACGGCTCTTTAGTGGACTTAAAGTCCAAGGGATGACTCATCTTGGGGCTCGCTTCCCGCTTAGATGCTTTCAGCGGTTATCGATTCCGAACATAGCTACCGGGCAATGCCATTGGCATGACAACCCGAACACCAGCGGTTCGTTCACTCCGGTCCTCTCGTACTAGGAGCAACTCCCCTCAATCATCCAACGCCCACGGCAGATAGGGACCGAACTGTCTCACGACGTTCTGAACCCAGCTCGCGTACCACTTTAAATGGCGAACAGCCATACCCTTGGGACCGACTTCAGCCCCAGGATGTGATGAGCCGACATCGAGGTGCCAAACACCGCCGTCGATATGAACTCTTGGGCGGTATCAGCCTGTTATCCCCGGAGTACCTTTTATCCGTTGAGCGATGGCCCTTCCATTCAGAACCACCGGATCACTATGACCTACTTTCGTACCTGCTCGACGTGTCTGTCTCGCAGTTAAGCTGGCTTATGCCATTGCACTAACCGTACGATGTCCGACCGTACTTAGCCAACCTTCGTGCTCCTCCGTTACTCTTTGGGAGGAGACCGCCCCAGTCAAACTACCCACCAGGCACTGTCCTTAACCCCGATTAGGGGTCCAAGTTAGAACATCAACACTACAAGGGTGGTATTTCAAGGACGACTCCACGTGAACTAGCGTTCCCGCTTCAAAGTCTCCCACCTATCCTACACATGTAGGGTCAATGTTCAGTGCCAAGCTATAGTAAAGGTTCACGGGGTCTTTCCGTCTAGCCGCGGGTATACGGCATCTTCACCGCAATTTCAACTTCACTGAGTCTCGGCTGGAGACAGCGTGGCCATCATTACGCCATTCGTGCAGGTCGGAACTTACCCGACAAGGAATTTCGCTACCTTAGGACCGTTATAGTTACGGCCGCCGTTTACCGGGGCTTCGATCATGAGCTTCTCTTGCGATAACCCAATCAATTAACCTTCCGGCACCGGGCAGGCGTCACACCGTATACGTCATCTTGCGATTTTGCACAGTGCTGTGTTTTTGATAAACAGTTGCAGCCACCTGGTATCTGCGACTGCCGTCAGCTTAGGGAGCAAGTCCCATCACCAACAGCAGCGTACCTTCTCCCGAAGTTACGGTACCATTTTGCCTAGTTCCTTCAGCCGAGTTCTCTCAAGCGCCTTGGTATTCTCTACCCGACCACCTGTGTCGGTTTGGGGTACGATTCCCGCTAACCTGAAGCTTAGAAGATTTTCCTGGAAGCATGGCATCAACTACTTCATCCCCTTGGGGACTCGTCATCAGCTCTCAGTGTATAGTGACCCGGATTTGCCTAAGTCACCCACCTACCACCTTAAACGCGGACTACCAACGCCGCGCTAGCCTAGCCTTCTCCGTCTCTCCATCGCAGTTAGCGGAAGTACAGAAATATTAATCTGTTTCCCATCGACTACGCCTTTCGGCCTCGCCTTAGGGGTCGACTCACCCTGCCCCGATTAACGTTGGACAGGAACCCTTGGTCTTTCGGCGAGGGGGTTTTTCACCCCTTTATCGTTACTCATGTCAGCATTCGCACTTCTGATACCTCCAGCGTGGGTTACCCCTTCACCTTCAACGGCTTACAGAACGCTCCTCTACCGCGCAACCCTAATGGATTGCACCCGTAGCTTCGGTGGTATGTTTAGCCCCGTTACATCTTCCGCGCAGGCCGACTCGACTAGTGAGCTATTACGCTTTCTTTAAATGATGGCTGCTTCTAAGCCAACATCCTAGCTGTCTAAGCCTTCCCACATCGTTTCCCACTTAACATACACTTTGGGACCTTAGCTGACGGTCTGGGTTGTTTCCCTTTTGACGACGGACGTTAGCACCCGCCGTCTGTCTCCCGGATAGCACTCTTTGGTATTCGGAGTTTGCAAAGGGTTGGTAAGTCGGGATGACCCCCTAGCCTTAACAGTGCTCTACCCCCAAAGGTGTTCGTCCGAGGCGCTACCTAAATAGCTTTCGAGGAGAACCAGATATCTCCCGGTTTGATTGGCCTTTCACCCCCAGCCACAAGTCATCCGCTAATTTTTCAACATTAGTCGGTTCGGTCCTCCAGTTGATGTTACTCAACCTTCAACCTGCCCATGGCTAGATCACCGGGTTTCGGGTCTACGCCTTGCAACTAAACGCGCAGTTAACACTCGGTTTCCCTACGGCTCCGCTATTCGCTTAACCTCGCTACAAAACGTAAGTCGCTGACCCATTATACAAAAGGTACGCAGTCACGGTCTCAAGAACCGCTCCCACTGCTTGTACGTATACGGTTTCAGGTTCTATTTCACTCCCCTCACAGGGGTTCTTTTCGCCTTTCCCTCACGGTACTGGTTCACTATCGGTCAGTCAGGAGTATTTAGCCTTGGAGGATGGTCCCCCCATATTCAAACAGGATATCACGTGTCCCGCCTTACTCGTTTTCATCAAAGGTTAGTTTTCGTGTACGGGGCTATCACCCTGTGCCGCTGGACTTTCCAGACCATTCCACTAACACCCCTCTGACTTAAGGGCTAATCCCCGTTCGCTCGCCGCTACTAGGGGAATCTCGGTTGATTTCTTTTCCTAAGGGTACTTAGATGTTTCAGTTCCCCTCGTTTGCCTCACTACACTATGTATTCATGCAGTGATAACAGCTTATGCTGCTGGGTTCCCCCATTCGGACATCGTTAGCTCAAATGCTTGTTACTAGCTCGCCAACGCTTTTCGCAAGTTACTACGTCCTTCATCGCCTCTGACTGCCAAGGCATCCACCGTATACGCTTAGTCGCTTAACCATACAACCCAAATGAGTTTCACTTGAATTGTTGCGACCAGCTGGTTTTACTTGTCTCATCTTCGACCAAGAAGATGGACTCGCCTTAGACTTGAATATTCAAGACACTTAAAAAGTGTTTTAAGAACTCAATTTTTTTCGTATTAACACAACGACAGACATCATTGTATTAATTACTATCAGCTTTCCAAATTGTTAAAGAACAATGCTTACCGGCATGCGGCGCATTTCGCTCTCCCTCCTCTTTCGAGAAGTTCAACAAGCCATCTGTGTGAACACTCAACAAACATCGAGTTAGTCGTATAGGTAAGGAGGTGATCCAGCCCCAGGTTCCCCTAGGGCTACCTTGTTACGACTTCACCCCAGTCATGAACCACAAAGTGGTGAGCGCCCTCCCGGAGGTTAAGCTACCCACTTCTTTTGCAGCCCACTCCCATGGTGTGACGGGCGGTGTGTACAAGGCCCGGGAACGTATTCACCGTGGCATTCTGATCCACGATTACTAGCGATTCCGACTTCATGGAGTCGAGTTGCAGACTCCAATCCGGACTACGACGAGCTTTGTGAGATTAGCTCCACCTCGCGGCTTTGCAACCCTCTGTACTCGCCATTGTAGCACGTGTGTAGCCCTACTCGTAAGGGCCATGATGACTTGACGTCGTCCCCACCTTCCTCCGGTTTATCACCGGCAGTCTCCCTAGAGTTCCCGCCATTACGCGCTGGCAAATAAGGATAGGGGTTGCGCTCGTTGCGGGACTTAACCCAACATTTCACAACACGAGCTGACGACAGCCATGCAGCACCTGTCTCAGAGTTCCCGAAGGCACTAAGCTATCTCTAGCGAATTCTCTGGATGTCAAGAGTAGGTAAGGTTCTTCGCGTTGCATCGAATTAAACCACATGCTCCACCGCTTGTGCGGGCCCCCGTCAATTCATTTGAGTTTTAACCTTGCGGCCGTACTCCCCAGGCGGTCTACTTAATGCGTTAGCTTGAGAGCCCAGTGTTCAAGACACCAAACTCCGAGTAGACATCGTTTACGGCGTGGACTACCAGGGTATCTAATCCTGTTTGCTCCCCACGCTTTCGTGCCTGAGCGTCAGTCTTTGTCCAGGGGGCCGCCTTCGCCACCGGTATTCCTCCAGATCTCTACGCATTTCACCGCTACACCTGGAATTCTACCCCCCTCTACAAGACTCTAGTTTGCCAGTTCGAAATGCAATTCCCAGGTTGAGCCCGGGGCTTTCACATCTCGCTTAACAAACCGCCTGCGCACGCTTTACGCCCAGTAATTCCGATTAACGCTTGGACCCTCCGTATTACCGCGGCTGCTGGCACGGAGTTAGCCGGTCCTTCTTCTGTAGGTAACGTCACAGCTGCAAGGTATTAACTTACAACCTTTCCTCCCTACTGAAAGTGCTTTACAACCCGAAGGCCTTCTTCACACACGCGGCATGGCTGCATCAGGGTTTCCCCCATTGTGCAATATTCCCCACTGCTGCCTCCCGTAGGAGTCTGGGCCGTGTCTCAGTCCCAGTGTGGCTGATCATCCTCTCAGAACAGCTAGGGATCGTCGCCTTGGTGAGCCATTACCTCACCAACTAGCTAATCCCACCTAGGTTCATCCAATCGCGAGAGGCCCGAAAGTCCCCCTCTTTCCCCCGTAGGGCGTATGCGGTATTAGCAGTCGTTTCCAACTGTTATCCCCCTCGACTGGGCAGATCCCTAGGCATTACTCACCCGTCCGCCGCTCGCCACCTCAGGAGTAAACTCCCTTGTGCTGCCGCTCGACTTGCATGTGTTAGGCCTGCCGCCAGCGTTCAATCTGAGCCATGATCAAACTCTTCAATTAAAAGTTTTGTGAATCCTAAGATTCGACTCAATGAATTCTGAATCGACTTAACTTAATAAGTCGTTGTACATATTGCTATGAACACTCATTCATTGATTTAATTTTTTGATTACTCGCCAAACGGCAGAGTAATTTCGATTAACTCAACACCTGTGAGTGTCCACACAGATTTCTTGTTTAGATTGTTAAAGAGCATTTGACCTCGGCTTTCGCGTTACCGCTCAGCGGGTCAGGGCTGCGTATTTTACGCATTTCCCTTGTCGCGTCAAGGCGTTTTTGCAAACTTCTTGGCGCTTTCGAATCAACTGCACATTTTGCATTCGATTCGCACTGTAACCGCGTTAGCTTTCGCTGTCTGCCGTGTCAGTGGATGCGCATTATAGGCAGCAGAACTTTTTACGCAAGGGCTTTTTTCAGGTTTTTTGCATTATTTTTCAAATCACTTTTTACACCCAAACTAGGCACAAGCTACCCACTACTTATTCCCAAAGTTATCCACATTCCGAAATTTTTAACTATCGTGGTAGGCCGCTATTAGGGTGGTTGGTCGCTTGTAATAAAGGTTATTTAAAGTGAATTAAAGCATCGATGCTTTAAATAATACTGTAATTTCGACATAGGACTTCTATAAATAAGGCTGCCTAATTATGTCGTTTACAACAAAACCCTGTCAATGGAGTTACACATGCTCTTGTTAAACCTCAACCCCTTCGCATTGCATAAAATAGAACGATACACATCTAGTCTTTATAGCAAGCTCTATCGAGGAGAAGCAGCCTAAAGCTAGCGCTTGCTCCTATAAGATGGAGCAACTTGACAGGAAAAGAGTACATAGCGACATTGGGCAAAGAGAAAGAGCAATGTTAGGCCTGATTAAGAGCTCAAATCATTATGAATCGCGAAATGAAAGTGTACTCGTGCACACAGAGGTCCACGAACTAAATACGTTGTACAAGGGGCGTAGTAAAAAGGAACTTTAAAAAGCAAAAAGGCCACCTAACAAGGTGGCCTTTCTTAATTTAGCGTTTGGCGATGACCTACTCTCACATGGGGAGACCCCACACTACCATCGGCGCGCTTGCGTTTCACTTCTGAGTTCGGGATGGGATCAGGTGGGACCACAATGCTATTATCACCAGACAAATTTAGTGGTGCTGATACCCAGAATCGAACTGGGGACCTCATCCTTACCAAGGATGCGCTCTACCGACTGAGCCATATCAGCAATTCTTTATCATCAATGATGATTTAATTAGGCGCTTGGCGATGACCTACTCTCACATGGGGAGACCCCACACTACCATCGGCGCGATTGCGTTTCACTTCTGAGTTCGGGATGGGATCAGGTGGGACCACAATGCTATTGTCACCAAGCAAATTTGGTATTTACTTACCCGTCTTATCTCATGCAGGCAGTAAATGAATTCGGAAAGCTGGATTGAGTGCACTTCTTAAGTGTTTGTATTCGTCTAAGTATCACTTAGTAAAACCCATCTGGGTTGTATGGTTAAGCCTCTCGAGTCATTAGTATCAGTTAGCTCAACGCCTCACAACGCTTACACACCTGACCTATCAACGTCCTAGTCTCGAACGGCTCTTTAGTGGACTTAAAGTCCAAGGGATGACTCATCTTGGGGCTCGCTTCCCGCTTAGATGCTTTCAGCGGTTATCGATTCCGAACATAGCTACCGGGCAATGCCATTGGCATGACAACCCGAACACCAGCGGTTCGTTCACTCCGGTCCTCTCGTACTAGGAGCAACTCCCCTCAATCATCCAACGCCCACGGCGAGATAGGGACCGAACTGTCTCACGACGTTCTGAACCCAGCTCGCGTACCACTTTAAATGGCGAACAGCCATACCCTTGGGACCGACTTCAGCCCCAGGATGTGATGAGCCGACATCGAGGTGCCAAACACCGCCGTCGATATGAACTCTTGGGCGGTATCAGCCTGTTATCCCCGGAGTACCTTTTATCCGTTGAGCGATGGCCCTTCCATTCAGAACCACCGGATCACTATGACCTACTTTCGTACCTGCTCGACGTGTCTGTCTCGCAGTTAAGCTGGCTTATGCCATTGCACTAACCGTACGATGTCCGACCGTACTTAGCCAACCTTCGTGCTCCTCCGTTACTCTTTGGGAGGAGACCGCCCCAGTCAAACTACCCACCAGGCACTGTCCTTAACCCCGATTAGGGGTCCAAGTTAGAACATCAACACTACAAGGGTGGTATTTCAAGGACGACTCCACGTGAACTAGCGTTCCCGCTTCAAAGTCTCCCACCTATCCTACACATGTAGGGTCAATGTTCAGTGCCAAGCTATAGTAAAGGTTCACGGGGTCTTTCCGTCTAGCCGCGGGTATACGGCATCTTCACCGCAATTTCAACTTCACTGAGTCTCGGCTGGAGACAGCGTGGCCATCATTACGCCATTCGTGCAGGTCGGAACTTACCCGACAAGGAATTTCGCTACCTTAGGACCGTTATAGTTACGGCCGCCGTTTACCGGGGCTTCGATCATGAGCTTCTCTTGCGATAACCCAATCAATTAACCTTCCGGCACCGGGCAGGCGTCACACCGTATACGTCATCTTGCGATTTTGCACAGTGCTGTGTTTTTGATAAACAGTTGCAGCCACCTGGTATCTGCGACTGCCGTCAGCTTAGGGAGCAAGTCCCATCACCAACAGCAGCGTACCTTCTCCCGAAGTTACGGTACCATTTTGCCTAGTTCCTTCAGCCGAGTTCTCTCAAGCGCCTTGGTATTCTCTACCCGACCACCTGTGTCGGTTTGGGGTACGATTCCCGCTAACCTGAAGCTTAGAAGATTTTCCTGGAAGCATGGCATCAACTACTTCATCCCCTTGGGGACTCGTCATCAGCTCTCAGTGTATAGTGACCCGGATTTGCCTAAGTCACCCACCTACCACCTTAAACGCGGACTACCAACGCCGCGCTAGCCTAGCCTTCTCCGTCTCTCCATCGCAGTTAGCGGAAGTACAGAAATATTAATCTGTTTCCCATCGATTACGCCTTTCGGCCTCACCTTAGGGGTCGACTCACCCTGCCCCGATTAACGTTGGACAGGAACCCTTGGTCTTTCGGCGAGGGGGTTTTTCACCCCCTTTATCGTTACTCATGTCAGCATTCGCACTTCTGATACCTCCAGCGTGGGTTACCCCTTCACCTTCAACGGCTTACAGAACGCTCCTCTACCGCGCAACCCTAATGGATTGCACCCGTAGCTTCGGTGGTATGTTTAGCCCCGTTACATCTTCCGCGCAGGCCGACTCGACTAGTGAGCTATTACGCTTTCTTTAAATGATGGCTGCTTCTAAGCCAACATCCTAGCTGTCTAAGCCTTCCCACATCGTTTCCCACTTAACATACACTTTGGGACCTTAGCTGACGGTCTGGGTTGTTTCCCTTTTGACGACGGACGTTAGCACCCGCCGTCTGTCTCCCGGATAGCACTCTTTGGTATTCGGAGTTTGCAAAGGGTTGGTAAGTCGGGATGACCCCCTAGCCTTAACAGTGCTCTACCCCCAAAGGTGTTCGTCCGAGGCGCTACCTAAATAGCTTTCGAGGAGAACCAGATATCTCCCGGTTTGATTGGCCTTTCACCCCCAGCCACAAGTCATCCGCTAATTTTTCAACATTAGTCGGTTCGGTCCTCCAGTTGATGTTACTCAACCTTCAACCTGCCCATGGCTAGATCACCGGGTTTCGGGTCTACGCCTTGCAACTAAACGCGCAGTTAACACTCGGTTTCCCTACGGCTCCGCTATTCGCTTAACCTCGCTACAAAACGTAAGTCGCTGACCCATTATACAAAAGGTACGCAGTCACGGTCTCAAGAACCGCTCCCACTGCTTGTACGTATACGGTTTCAGGTTCTATTTCACTCCCCTCACAGGGGTTCTTTTCGCCTTTCCCTCACGGTACTGGTTCACTATCGGTCAGTCAGGAGTATTTAGCCTTGGAGGATGGTCCCCCCATATTCAAACAGGATATCACGTGTCCCGCCTTACTCGTTTTCATCAAAGGTTAGTTTTCGTGTACGGGGCTATCACCCTGTGCCGCTGGACTTTCCAGACCATTCCACTAACACCCCTCTGACTTAAGGGCTAATCCCCGTTCGCTCGCCGCTACTAGGGGAATCTCGGTTGATTTCTTTTCCTAAGGGTACTTAGATGTTTCAGTTCCCCTCGTTTGCCTCACTACACTATGTATTCATGTAGTGATAACAGCTTATGCTGCTGGGTTCCCCCATTCGGACATCGTTAGCTCAAATGCTTGTTACTAGCTCGCCAACGCTTTTCGCAAGTTACTACGTCCTTCATCGCCTCTGACTGCCAAGGCATCCACCGTATACGCTTAGTCGCTTAACCATACAACCCAAATGAGTTTCACTTGAATTGTTGCGACCAGCTGGTTTTACTTGTCTCATCTTCGACCAAGAAGATGGACTCGCCTTAGACTTGAATATTCAAGACACTTAAAAAGTGTTTTAAGAACTCAATTTTTTCGTATTAACACAACGACAGACATCATTGTATTAATTACTATCAGCTTTCCAAATTGTTAAAGAGCGGGCTTAAAAAAGCCAAAGATAATGTTTTAGTTTATCTTTGGCATCTCTAACCATAATGCAGTAAATGGTGGAGCTATGCGGGATCGAACCGCAGACCTCCTGCGTGCAAGGCAGGCGCTCTCCCAGCTGAGCTATAGCCCCATTTACATGCAGTGCGAGTAAATAAGATGTTCCAAACCTCTTAAAGGATTGGTTTGCCAATCATTTCTTATCAAGGCGGACAGTGGCGACGTTTAGTTCACTAAACGAGTCACTTTCCAACGCTGAGAAGGAAGGATTGGTGGGTCAGAGTGGACTTGAACCACCGACCTCACCCTTATCAGGGGTGCGCTCTAACCAGCTGAGCTACAGACCCATCTTTTACTCTATCTTCTATCAAGCAAATCTGTGTGAACACTCAACAAACATCGAGTTAGTCGTATAGGTAAGGAGGTGATCCAGCCCCAGGTTCCCCTAGGGCTACCTTGTTACGACTTCACCCCAGTCATGAACCACAAAGTGGTGAGCGCCCTCCCGAAGGTTAAGCTACCCACTTCTTTTGCAGCCCACTCCCATGGTGTGACGGGCGGTGTGTACAAGGCCCGGGAACGTATTCACCGTGGCATTCTGATCCACGATTACTAGCGATTCCGACTTCATGGAGTCGAGTTGCAGACTCCAATCCGGACTACGACGAGCTTTGTGAGATTAGCTCCACCTCGCGGCTTTGCAACCCTCTGTACTCGCCATTGTAGCACGTGTGTAGCCCTACTCGTAAGGGCCATGATGACTTGACGTCGTCCCCACCTTCCTCCGGTTTATCACCGGCAGTCTCCCTAGAGTTCCCGCCATTACGCGCTGGCAAATAAGGATAGGGGTTGCGCTCGTTGCGGGACTTAACCCAACATTTCACAACACGAGCTGACGACAGCCATGCAGCACCTGTCTCAGAGTTCCCGAAGGCACTAAGCTATCTCTAGCGAATTCTCTGGATGTCAAGAGTAGGTAAGGTTCTTCGCGTTGCATCGAATTAAACCACATGCTCCACCGCTTGTGCGGGCCCCCGTCAATTCATTTGAGTTTTAACCTTGCGGCCGTACTCCCCAGGCGGTCTACTTAATGCGTTAGCTTGAGAGCCCAGTGTTCAAGACACCAAACTCCGAGTAGACATCGTTTACGGCGTGGACTACCAGGGTATCTAATCCTGTTTGCTCCCCACGCTTTCGTGCCTGAGCGTCAGTCTTTGTCCAGGGGGCCGCCTTCGCCACCGGTATTCCTCCAGATCTCTACGCATTTCACCGCTACACCTGGAATTCTACCCCCTCTACAAGACTCTAGTTTGCCAGTTCGAAATGCAATTCCCAGGTTGAGCCCGGGGCTTTCACATCTCGCTTAACAAACCGCCTGCGCACGCTTTACGCCCAGTAATTCCGATTAACGCTTGGACCCTCCGTATTACCGCGGCTGCTGGCACGGAGTTAGCCGGTCCTTCTTCTGTAGGTAACGTCACAGCTGCAAGGTATTAACTTACAACCTTTCCTCCCTACTGAAAGTGCTTTACAACCCGAAGGCCTTCTTCACACACGCGGCATGGCTGCATCAGGGTTTCCCCCATTGTGCAATATTCCCCACTGCTGCCTCCCGTAGGAGTCTGGGCCGTGTCTCAGTCCCAGTGTGGCTGATCATCCTCTCAGAACAGCTAGGGATCGTCGCCTTGGTGAGCCATTACCTCACCAACTAGCTAATCCCACCTAGGTTCATCCAATCGCGAGAGGCCCGAAAGTCCCCCTCTTTCCCCCGTAGGGCGTATGCGGTATTAGCAGTCGTTTCCAACTGTTATCCCCCTCGACTGGGCAGATCCCTAGGCATTACTCACCCGTCCGCCGCTCGCCACCTCAGGAGTAAACTCCCTTGTGCTGCCGCTCGACTTGCATGTGTTAGGCCTGCCGCCAGCGTTCAATCTGAGCCATGATCAAACTCTTCAATTAAAAGTTTTGTGAATCCTAAGATTCGACTCAATGAATTCTGAATCGACTTAACTTAATAAGTCGTTGTACATATTGCTATGAACACTCATTCATTGATTTAATTTTTTGATTACTCGCCAAACGGCAGAGTAATTTCGATTAACTCAACACCTGTGAGTGTCCACACAGATTTGCTTGATAAATTGTTAAAGAGCGTCGACCATCGCCTTATCGTAAGTGATTTCAGCGGGTCAGGGCTGCGTATTCTACGCATTCCCGTTTTTGCGTCAAGTAGTTTTTGCAACTTTCTTTTCGCTCATCGAGGAGTGAATTACTCGATGAACTGGCACTTGCAACTGCGTATCGCTGTCTGCCGTGTCAGTGGATGCGCATTATAGGCAGCAGAACTTTTTGTGCAAGGGCTTTTTTCGGTTTTTTTGATCTTTTTTCAATAGTTTCAGTTAGTCACAAAATACCCACTATTTATCCTCAAACTTATCCACAAAACAGATAAAAGCGGTTAATTTTAGTGCAGCGATACTGATTAGGATTTATAGCCGAAGGGTTTTATGGTCGGTGAAGAGTTAAAGCACTTATAAAGCAGCAGGTATGAAAAAGGCGACTATTACAGTCGCCTTTTAAAATGAGTTCACGTATTGAATTAGCTTAGCTTGCCGTGACACTGCTTATACTTACGGCCTGAGCCACAAGGACATGGATCGTTACGACCCACTTTATCGCCATCGCGGATCATTGGCGTGTGAGCCATCATCTCGTCGCTATCATCATCACCACCCACTAAGGCTTCGGCTGCTGCGTGCTGATAGTCGCGTTGGATCTTGGCATCTTCTTCACGACGACGAGCTTCCATCTCTTCTACGTCTGACTGAGCTTGAACTTGTACTTTCGACAGCACACTGATGACGTCGTGTTTCAAGGTGTTCAGCAGTTGTTGGAATAACTCAAACGACTCGCGCTTATATTCTTGCTTTGGATTCTTCTGCGCGTAACCACGTAAGTGGATACCTTGGCGTAAGTGATCCATTGCCGCTAAGTGTTCTTTCCACAGACCATCGAGGGTTTGTAGCATCACGGCTTTTTCAAACTGGCGCAGTACTGGCGCACCGACCATTTCTTCTTTTGCTTTATACGCATCAGACCAAGAAGTGATGATACGCTCACGCAATGTTTCTTCGTGTAAGTCGTCTTCTTTATCTAGCCATTCTTGGATTGGCAGTTTCAGCATAAATTCTTGCTGTAAACGTTGCTCTAATCCTGGCACATCCCATAACTCTTCCACTGATTGTGGTGGAATGTATTGATCGATCACCGCACTGATCACATCGTCTTGGATGTTTTTGATGGTGTCTTCGATACTTTCGGCATCCATCAACTCGTTGCGCTGTGCGTAAACCACTTGACGTTGGTCGTTTGCGACGTCGTCAAATTCGAGCAGTTGCTTACGAATATCAAAGTTACGCGCTTCCACTTTACGCTGAGCGTTTTCAATCGCACGGGAAACCCATGGATGCTCGATTGCTTCGCCTTCTTCCATCCCCAGTTTCTTCATCATGCCAGAGACACGATCCGAGGCGAAGATGCGCATTAAGCTATCTTCCATAGAAAGGTAGAAACGTGAAGAACCTGCATCACCTTGACGACCCGCACGACCACGTAGCTGGTTATCGATACGGCGAGATTCGTGGCGCTCAGTACCTAAAATGTGTAAACCACCAGCGGCGACCACGGTATCGTGGCGCTCTTGCCAGTCAGCCTTGATTTTAGCTTTTTGCTCAGCAGTTGGATTCTCGAGGGCTTCGATTTCCATATTCCAGTTGCCGCCTAACACGATGTCGGTACCACGACCCGCCATGTTAGTCGCAATAGTTACAGCGCCAGTACGACCCGCTTGAGCAACAATTTCGGCTTCTTTTTCGTGGAACTTAGCGTTAAGCACTTGGTGCGGGATCTTCTCCTTCACCATCAAACGCGCTAACAGTTCAGACTGTTCGATGGAAACCGTACCCACCAATACTGGCTGACCACGTTCACTGGCAATCTTTAATGTCTTTAATGATCGCTTGGTATTTTTCATTAGCCGTGAGGTAAACCAGATCGGCCATATCCTTACGAACCATTGGACGGTTCGTAGGCACAACCACAGTATCTAAACCATAGATGTGTTGGAACTCGAACGCCTCGGTATCGGCCGTACCTGTCATACCCGCTAACTTCTCATATAAACGGAAGTAGTTTTGGAAGGTAATCGATGCCAGGGTTTGGTTTTCGTTTTGGATACGAACGCCTTCTTTGGCTTCAACGGCTTGATGTAGGCCTTCTGACCAACGACGGCCAGGCATAGTACGACCCGTGTGTTCATCAACGATAATCACTTCGTTATCTTGAACAATATAGTCGACATCACGTTCAAACAGGGTATGAGCACGCAGCGCCGCGTTCACATGGTGCAGCAGAGAAATGTTTGCCGCTGAGTAGAGTGAGTCGCCTTCGGCTAACATGCCGCGTTCAATCAACAGGTTCTCAACCTTCTCTTGGCCACGCTCGGTGAAGTGCACTTGTTTGGCTTTTTCATCGATGCTGTAGTCACCCTCACCCACATACTCTTCTGAGTCTTCTTTATCTTGACGGATAAGATTCGGGATCAGTGTGTTGATCTTAATATATAGCTCAGAGCTATCTTCCGCAGCACCAGAGATGATCAGCGGCGTACGCGCCTCATCGATAAGGATAGAGTCGACCTCATCGATCAGTGCATAATGCAGTGGGCGTTGAACACGCTCTTGTGGCGAGAAGGCCATGTTATCGCGCAGATAATCGAAGCCAAATTCGTTGTTGGTACCATAGGTAATATCGGCGTTGTAGGCGTCTTTTTCGCCTGCTGCCCCAAACCTGCGACGTTAATGCCGACAGTTAAGCCTAAGAATTCGAACAGTGGGCGGTTATTTTCCGCGTCACGACGGGCTAAGTAGTCGTTGACGGTAATAACGTGAACGCCTTTACCGGTTAAGGCATTTAAATAGGCTGGCAGAGTTGCGGTTAAGGTTTTACCTTCACCGGTACGCATTTCAGCAATACGGTTGCTATCAAGCACCATACCACCTAGTAGCTGCACATCGAAATGGCGCATATCGAACACACGCTTCGATGCTTCACGCACGGTCGCGAAGGCTTCCGCCATAATGCTCTCTAACGAAGCTCCGGCCGCTAAAAGCTCGCGGAACTCGGCGGTTTTCGCCTTAAGCTGTTCATCGGTTAATTTTTCATAATCGGCTTCAAGCGCATTAATCTTATTAACTACTTTTTGTAACCCTTTTAAGGGTGCGATCGTTACGACTACCAAATATTTTTGTCAGTAATTTACCAAACATCTGAACCACTTATTTTCTGTTGGCTAAGTCCCTGATCGAAACTAGAAGCCTATGTTTCAATTAACCTGCCTTGCGGTAGACATACTTCTTTGGATCTATCTGCTGTCCACCACGCAACACTTCATAATGCACATGAGCCCCTGTCGAGCGCCCAGTGCTCCCCATACTGGCAATACTTTCGCCTTTTGCGACCACATCACCTACAGCTACTGACAAAGCTTTATTGTGTCCATAGCGAGTACGCAGACCATTACCATGATCTATCTCGACTAACTCGCCATAACCAAACATATTCCCAGCCCAAGTCACCACGCCTGCAGCAGTCGCGACAACTTTAGCCCCTTCTCGACCGGTAAAATCGATCCCTTTATGCATGGTTCGACGACCGTTAAAAGGGTCATTACGTAATCCGTAGGGCGAAGATAACCAACCTTTATCGAGTGGGAGCCCTGATACATAACGTTCTTCATCTATATGGAGATTAGATGTCACCGTTTCAAGTAGTGATAATTGAACATTATTGTTATCTATTCGTGACGCCAGTTTATCCATATCATCGATAAGCTGACCAAGTTCGATATTCGAGCCTAATTCGCTCAAGCCACCCACACCCACTTCAGAGGAGAAATCAAAGTCTTCATCCAATTTATTTTGTTTAGCGACTTGTTGACCTAAGGCCTCGAGACGGGTGATTTTGGCTTGCATGCGCGCGACATGGGTCGCAAGCATGGCTAGCTGTGACTCTGTGGCACTCTTTAGTTCTAAGACTTGCTTCTTTTGTTGTTCGCGTTGGATCCGATCGTTATCGACACTGGCTTGCTGATTTTCAAATTTAGCAGAGTTGTGTTGATAAATACCGGCACCAGTAGCCAACAATAGCATGGGAAGGAGCAACCAGCGTTTACTGGGTTGCCAGCGCGTGACGCCATTCCGACCTTGAATAAATACTGTTACACTCATAGCCTAATTCAGCCATCTTATTATCATATGAAAAAGCCCCCTCAGGATCTCAGCCAATTACTACATCTGTCAGGCACATTGCCCGATATAGCTGAGAAAGCGGAACTACTTTTATATCTGGATCAGCATGTGAAGCAGATTGTCGCAGGTCCTGTTGCGGAGCAGCTGAAAGTCGCTAATTTCCGCCAGGGTGTTCTTGTGGTTGAAACCACTTCGGCAGCATGGGCCGCACGAATTAATTTCCAAAAGCCGAAACTACTAGCGCAGCTTCAAGCAGAAACGCTCCCAATCCTTACCGCAATTGAAGTTAAAGTCAACCCGAGATTAGCATTGTATGACGCAAAGCCGAAACAGGCGCACAAGCAACTCAGTCCAGCTGCGGCAGAACATATTGCTGCGCTTGCAGAAAATGTGAGCGGAACACTAGGCGAAAAACTAAAACGGCTGGCCACATTGGCCAGCCGTAATAAGTAAAGATCAAGCGCTATTAAGCGTAAACCGCGCCACCAGGCACAGTAAAGCTGACGGGAACATCGGCTTCTTTCTCAAAGCTCACCAGCTCCCATGCATCCTGCTGTGCCAATAAGGCTCGCACTAATTGGTTATTCAGTGCATGACCCGTTTTATAGGCAGTAAACTCACCAAGAATGGCGTGTCCTGCCACGTAGAGATCACCAAACGCATCTAAAATTTTGTGCTTAACGAACTCATCCTCATAACGCAGGCCGTCGGGGTTGAGGACGCGATATTCATCAAGTACAACCGCGTTTTCCATGCTGCCACCTAATGCTAGGTTGTTCGCACGCAGATACTCAATATCACGCATAAAACCAAAAGTACGGGCACGGCTAATGTCTTTAACAAAAGCAGAAGTAGAGAAGTCCATCACCACGTGCTGCTGACTACGAGCAATTTCAGGGTGAGCAAAGTCAATTTTGAAGTTGACTCTAAAGCCTTTGAACGGCTTCAGCTCGGCCCACTTATCACCGTCTTCAACACGCACAGGGCGTTTAATCTTTAAGTACTTCTTAGGCGCAGCCTGCTCTTTAATACCTGCAGACTGAAGTAAGAAGACAAATGGGCTCGCACTGCCATCCATGATTGGGATTTCAGGCGCGTCCACTTCGATTACGGCGTTATCAATGCCTAAACCCGCTAAGGCTGCAAATAAATGCTCAATAGTCGAAATACGAATACCTTCGTCATTGACAAGTGCCGTGCACATAGTGGTTTCGCGAACTTGTTCCGCCTTTGCTGGAATAGCAACGGCAGGATTCATGTCGGTACGCACGAGTACGATCCCTGTATTGACTGGTGCGGGCATAATGCTCAAGGTGACCTTATTCCCAGAGTGCAAACCGACTCCAGTAGCCTTCACCATTTTTTGAACAGTTCTTTGAAATATCATTCAGTTACCCGTTTAGATTTCTATAATTAAGCCTAATATTTGCACACACAGCGGCGGCAAAACGACCACATAGGTACTACATGGTAACATAAGTTGACCATGTCATACAAATGTAGTCATTGGGTGGTACAGCCTCGCAGAGCAAGGCACCACCCAACACGCTGGACTCAAATACCTGTTTTAGTCAGCTTGCTTACGCAAAAACGCTGGGATATCTAAGTAATCCAATTCATGCTTTGTTGAAGGTGCTGGTGCTGGAGCCGGTGCTGGCGATGCAGGTAACACGTTACCCTTTGGCGCCGCATAGCTCACATGAGTTGCTTCTTCGACATAAGCTTCTACTTTTGGTTCCACAACTACTGGCTCTGGACGTGGTGCTGGCTTAGAAACCAGTTGAATATCAGGACGCTTTTCAGCACCAATACCAGTTGCAACCACTGTAACACGCAGCTCGTCGCTCATTTCTGGGTCGATCACCGCACCTACAACGACTGTCGCGTTGTCAGAAGCGTAAGCTTTAACATGGTTACCCACGGTTTCGAATTCTTCGATGCTCATGTCCATACCTGCGGTAATGTTAACTAACACACCACGGGCACCGGCTAAGTCGATGTCTTCTAATAATGGGCTGGCAACAGCCGCTTCGGCCGCTTCTTCCGCACGGTCTTCACCACGCGCAACACCGGTACCCATCATGGCATTACCCATTTCAGACATAACGGTTTTCACGTCCGCAAAGTCGACGTTAATCAGACCTGGGCGAGTGATAAGCTCGGCAATACCTTGTACTGCACCGAGTAACACGTTATTCGCTGCGGCAAATGCATCGAGTAATGACGTACCGCGGCCCAATACTTTTAATAATTTTTCGTTAGGGATAGTGATTAACGAATCCACGTGCTTGGCCAGCTCGCTAATACCTTGCTCGGCATAAGCCATACGCTTCTTGCCTTCGAAAGGGAAAGGCTTAGTCACGACAGCAACCGTTAAGATGCCTTCTTCGCGAGCGATTTGAGCAACGACTGGCGCAGCACCAGTACCCGTACCACCACCCATACCGGCGGCGATAAAGATCATGTCCGAGCCTTTGATCGCTGCACGAATGTTTTCGCGGTCTTCTTCCGCTGCGGCACGACCAACTTCTGGGTTGGCGCCTGCGCCAAGTCCCTTAGTGACATCACGACCTAATTGAATCGTTGAGCCAGCGCCTGATTTACGCAGCGCCTGGGCGTCAGTGTTGGTAACGACAAACTCAACACCTTCGATATTGTGTTTCACCATATGCTCGACGGCGTTACCACCACCGCCACCGACACCGATGACCTTAATCACCGCCTCATCGGAATGACTATCCATGATCTCAAACATGGTCTGATCTCCATGTTGCCTGCGTTATTAACCTTAAAACTCACCTTTAAACCAACTTTGGACCCGATTCCAAGCACTGGTCACCCCTTGACGCTCAGGGCGCTCGAACTGACGCTCAAGCACTCGTCTTGCACCATAATGGAGCAATCCAACTCCAGTGGAGTAAATAGACTGATCCACGTATTCGTATAACCCTTTAACTGGCAATGGTGAGGCGACGCGAACTGGCATCCCAAAGGTTGCCTCCGCAATGTCCACCACGCCTTGAATCGACGCAGTACCGCCTGTTAACACGATACCTGCGGCGATTTGATCTTCTAAACCACTGTCTTTCAGCTCCTTGAGCACTAGCTCAAATAGCTCCTGATACCTAGGCTCAACCACTTCTGCCAAGGTGTGGCGAGACATGGTGCGCGACGGACGTCCGCCAACCGACGGCACTTCGATACTGTCTTCGCGGCTCACCATGGAGCTGCGCGCACAGGCGAACTGCACTTTAATTTGTTCAGCATGTGACGAGGGTGTGCGGAAAATCTTCGCGATATCGTTGGTCACTTGGTTACCCGCAACTGGCACAACCGCGCAATGACGCAGTGCACCATTGGTGTACACGGCGATATCCGTCGTGCCACCGCCGATATCGACGATACACACACCTAAGTCTTTTTCATCGAAGGTTAATACCGCATCCGCCGACGCAATGCCAGAGAACACTAAGTCATCAACCTTCAAGCCACAGCGTTCAACACTCTTAGTGATATTCTTCGCCATATCGTTGGCGCAGGTCACTATGTGTACCTTGGCTTCCATCCGCATGCCTGACATGCCGATAGGGCTGCGAATGCCGTCTTGTACGTCAATCGCATATTCCTGTGGTAACACATGCAGAATGCGACGTTCGGTCGGGATCTTCACCGAGCGAGCGGTGTGGATCACGTTGTCGACGTCTTCCTGCGTCACTTCCTCATCGTTAATCGACACCATGCCATTTTCGTTTTGGCAGGCGATATGTTTACCGGAAATGCTCAGGTAAACCGATGATACTTGGCAGTCTGCCATTAATTCCGCTTGATCGAGCGCGCGTTGCACACTGCGCACGATGGAGTCTAAATCGTTAACGCCACCCTTATCCATGCCCCTTGAAGGGTGGTTACCAAGGCCGACTATGCTGATTTCGCCATCGGGCAGAACTTCGCCTATGATCACTGCGACTTTAGAGGTTCCTATGTCCAATCCGACGATCAGATTTCTATCTTGGTTTTTGGTCATTAATTATCGGCTCTCTTGTTTGTGCATCGCCCCAGCCTACGGCCAACCCTGTGTCGTAGCGCAAATCCACTCTGGCAATCGGTTTATCTTGTTTCGCCAGTAACGGATAAACAGTGATAAACCTTTGTATCCTTGCCATTTTATCTTCTCGACCTAGGTCTAAAACAATACCGTTACCCAGTGTCGCGTGCCACGCATGACGTGGTGTCAAACTCAAATTGGCCAAGGTAAAGCCATTAATCTTCAGTAGCGAGTTAACCTGCGCGTAGGCGGTTAACACTTCGGTCCCCATATCATCTGGCCCAGATAAATAAGGCAGATGCTCTAGCTCAGGATGCGATGGCGCTTCAAACACCTCACCATGCACATTGAGCCAAGCGGTACCATTCCAATGGGCGACCGGTTGTTGCTCCTGTAAATACACCCTGAGTTTCGCTGGCCATTCACGCCTCACCGACGCGCGATACACCCAAGGTAAGGCTTCTAACGCCTGTTGCACTAAGGTGATGTCTGCGCTGAAAAAACTCCGCTGCATTAAATCCTGTAGTGCAATTTGTATATCTCTATCTGTGGTGTAAGTCCGTTCACCTTTGATGGCCACCGCCTCAATGGGCAGCGTGCTGGCATCATTTAAAAACTTATGCAGTTGGTAGCCACCAAAGACAAAACTCCCAATGACTAACCATAAAAACCCAATTCCGCTCCACAGGTACCAATTAACCTGTGACATCCTCGCCCACCAGTGTCGCCTCTTATCACTCCAAGACACGTTTGTTTCCACCTTTCAACGACACTACTAAAAACCACAGAAAATCGGCCATTATATAGAGCTAAAGCCTCGGGTCAAAATTTCCTTTAAACCCGAGTTGTCCCGCAATACATCAAGGTTTTACCTCGGTTGTCGCGGCAGTGCTAAAGCCCAATTCAGAGGCGGCTAGCTGGCGCGACAGGGCGCCTATATTACCCGCACCTTGGGTCAACAATAAATCCCCCTCCTGCAACACATCGGGTAGCACCTCGGCTAACTGATCTGGGCTGGCGATAAAGATGGGATCTAACTGCCCGCGCAAACGAATCGAGCGGCACAGTGCACGGCCATCGGCACCGGGGATCGGCGCTTCACCCGCGCTATACACCTCGAGCAACAACAAGCAATCCACTTGAGATAACACTTCAATAAAGTCTTCGTACAAGTCACGGGTACGAGTATATCTGTGTGGCTGATAGGCCATGACTAAGCGTTTGTCAGGCCAGCCAGCACGCGCCGCTTTAATGGTCGCCGCCACTTCGCTGGGGTGATGACCATAGTCGTCCACTAACATCACTTCGCCCTTTGGCGTCGCGAACTTGCCTAAGTGTTGGAAACGACGACCAATCCCCTGGAATTCAGCCAAGGCTTGAATGATGGCGCTATCATCAATGTCATCTTCTGTCGCCACGGCAATCGCCGCGAGCGCATTTAATACATTGTGCTGACCCGGCAGGTTAAGCAGCAGATCTAAATCTTCTTTGCCTTTACGTCTGACGGTAAAGCGGCATTGGTGGCCCTGCTGATGGAAATTGAGCGCCTGCACATCGGCATCGTCACTGAAGCCATAGGTGATCATGTGGCGACCAATACGCGGCATAATCTCGCGCACCACCGCATCGTCGATACACACCACAGCCACGCCATAGAATGGCAGGTTATGTAAAAAGTCCACGAAGGTCGATTTGAGCTTTTCAAAATCCCCACCGTAGGTGTCCATGTGGTCGGCTTCAATATTCGTCACCACGCTGACCATAGGTTGCAGGTGCAGGAAGCTGGCATCACTCTCGTCGGCTTCGGCAATCAGATAACGACTCGTGCCTAAGCGGGCATTGGTGCCTGCGCTGTTGAGCAAGCCACCGATCACGAAAGTAGGATCGCGCCCCGCTTGACCATACAAACTAGCAATCAAACTGGTAGTTGTGGTTTTACCGTGAGTCCCCGCAATCGCCACACCATGGCGATAACGCATCAACTCGGCCAACATCTCGGCGCGGCGCACGATAGGAATACGCAATTCCTTCGCCGCAATAATCTCTGGGTTCTCAGGATTAATCGCAGTCGAGACCACAACCACATCGGCTTGCTGCACGTTATCGGCACCATGGCCGATATGGATTTTCGCGCCCAGCAGGCAGAGTCTGTCAGTCACGGCGTTTTGCGCGATGTCTGAACCGCTGACGACATAACCTTCGTTTACTAATACTTCAGCGATCCCGCCCATGCCCGCGCCGCCAATGCCGACGAAATGAATACGCTTAATCCGGCGCATTTCTGGGATCATACTTCTTAGCTGTAAGTATCTTTCTGTCTTAGTCATACCTATCCTTTCTCGGCGAGAGCAATACACACTTGGGCCACCTGCTCGGTCGCATCCAACACGGCAACATCTCTCGCTCTTTGGCCCATTTGGGCTAATTCTGCTCTGTCATTGGCGAGTAACTGTAATTTACTCACCAGCTTATTCACGTCCAAGATGGCCTGCGGCAATAGGAAAGCGGCGCCAGCCTCAACCAATACTTGGGCGTTACGGGTCTGATGATCATCCACAGCATGGGGATAAGGCACCAGAATACTCGGTAGTCCCACCGCCGCTAACTCGGATACCGTCAGCGCGCCGGCACGGCACAATACCACATCCGCCCAGCGATAGGCGGCTTCCATGTCATCAATAAATTCGGCAACGTTAACGCCGCCCTCTTGTCCTTGCTGTTGATAAGCCGACTTAACGCCCGTCAGATTATCCTTACCCACTTGATGCCAAACCGTAATCGACTGCTGCTTACTCAGCGCGGCGACCACTTCTGGCATTAAGTCGTTAAAAACTTTGGCGCCTAAACTGCCACCCACCACTAAAACTTTTAAGGCATCATCTGCGGCTTGCTTAGGTTCGGCACCTAAAGCAATAAGCTCGCGACGGATGGGATTACCCACCACCTTGGCCTTCACCTGAGTGAAGGTATTTTTAAAGGCGCACAGTACTTGATTCGCAATTCGCGAGAGTAACTTGTTGGTCATTCCCGGAATGGCATTTTGCTCGTGCAGCACTAAGGGCACGCCCGCTAATTTCGCCGCCACACCACCCGGACCACTGGCGAATCCGCCCATGCCCAGCACCACATCAGGTTTGAACTCGGCAATAACGGCCTTGGCTTGCAGAATCGAGCGCACCACTTTAAAAGGCGCCGCCAATTTACGTACTAAACCATTGCCACGCACGCCCTTGATGTCGATAAAATCGATATCGAAGCCATACTGAGGCACTAAGCGCGCCTCCATGCGGTCGGCGGTGCCTAACCAACGTACTTGCCAACCTTGCTGCGCTAGATATTTTGCCACCGCGAGCGCCGGGAACACATGTCCACCCGTGCCGCCTGCCATGACTAAAATACGTTTACCCGCGTCGGTCATTACTTCAATCTCCCTTGCACGGCCTGAACTAAACTCATGCGCCGCTCATAATCGATGCGCAGCAATGTCATTGCCGCCGCCGTCATGACCCATAGACTACTACCGCCGTAACTTACAAAGGGCAGTGTTAACCCTTTAGTTGGTAACATACCAATGCTTGCGCCCACATTAACGACGGTCTGGAAACAGATCCAAATCCCGATGGCATAGGCCAGATAACCTTCGAAGGCTTTGTCCATCGCCAGACATAAATTGCCGAGGCGAATGGCCCTCAATGCCACAAACAGCAGCACGGATAACACAGCGATAATGCCGATAAAACCTAACTCTTCACCGATCACGGCAAAGATAAAGTCGGTATGTGCCTCGGGGAGGTATTCCAACTTTTGAATACTGTTACCTAGGCCCTGACCAAACCAATCACCCCGACCATAGGCCATCAGCGATTGCGTTAACTGATAACCACTGCCGAACGGATCCTGCCAAGGATCTAAAAACGAGGTCACCCGGCGCATACGGTAAGGCTCGAGTAGAACCAATGCCACGAACGCCAGCACCCCGGCAAAAATCAGCGCAAAGAAGTCCAACAGACGCGCGCCCGCGAGGAACAACAGCCCCACGGTGCCGACGAATAACACCACCACGGTACCTAAGTCGGGCTGCATCAGAATCAAAATCGCGTAGATCGCAAATACTGCAATCGGCTTATAGAAGCCCTTAGCATTTTCACGCACTTCCTGATGCCGACGCACTAGATAGCCCGCCATATACACAGAGAACGCAAACTTAGCGACCTCGGCCACCTGAATACGGATGGGGCCTATGGATAACCAACGGGTCGCACCGTTTACAGTGGTTCCGACAACAAGCACCGCCAGTAACATCAAAAACACGCCTAGCAACATGATGGGGCTCATCCGCTGCCAAGTTTGCATCTCGACCCTCAGCACAAAAGCGGCAATCACTAAGCATCCCAACAGATAACCCACATGGCGGGTCATAAAATGGAAGGGATTGCCCGTCAAGGTTTGCGCCTCTGGCATAGAAGCCGACATTACCATGACAAAACCAAAGCCAATCAAAGACAGCACGGCCGTGAGCAAAGCCCGGTCGTACAATTGCACGCCCGGCACCTCGTTATCACGTTGCCAGTTAGGCAGTGCGTTCAGCACTCGCCCAAACAGGCTGAGCTGTCTTGCATCACTCGCCATCGAGTTGCTCCACTTGGCTTCTAAAATCATCCCCACGAGCCATAAAGTTGCTGTACATATCTAGGCTCGCACAGGCTGGCGATAGGAGTACGATATCGCCCGAGGTGGCTAACTCGGCGGCCTTAGCCACTGCAGCAGCCATAGAGTCCACCTTGATGGCCCCTTCCTTTAAGGCGGCTATCTTATTGCCATCGCGACCTAAGGTGATGAGGTGTGTCACTTTAGTTAACGGCTCGACCAATGGACTGAAATCCGCGCCCTTACCATCACCACCGGCAATCAAAATAATGTCACCTAAGTGGTCGCTTAACCCATCGAGCGCCGCGACAGTGGCGCCAACATTGGTCGCCTTCGAATCGTTCACATAGGTCACGCCCGCTTTCACGCCGACCACTTCACAGCGATGAGAAAGACCAGTAAAGGTACGAGCCACTTTAGCCATGACTTGCTTATCCACACCCACCGCGTAGACCAAAGCCATTGCAGCGAGTAAGTTGGCATGGTTATGACTACCAATCAGCGATACTTCGGTGATCGGCATAATTTCACTGTGACCGTGGTAAATCTTGCTATCACAAATGCCCCACTCGTCGCCCTCTGGCGGCGCTAAACCAAAGCTGTTTTGGTTCATCGGCTCAGTCGGGATAGTCAGCGCATCATCACGGTTAAAGATGATGGAGCGGCTTTGATGGTACAGACGCAGCTTAGCCTTGCGATAGGCATCCATATCGCTGTATCTGTCCATATGATCTTCGGTCACGTTCAAGCAGGTCGACGCCACGCAGTTCAAGCTATGGGTGGTTTCGAGCTGGAAGCTCGACAGCTCAAGCACAAAAATATCGGCATTTTCCGTCAGCAGATCGAGCGCCGGAATGCCAATGTTGCCGCCCACGGCCACCGCCATGCCGGCTTCACGCAGCATTTCACCCACTAAGGTGGTAACGGTTGACTTACCATTTGAGCCAGTAATCCCAATCACACAAGGTTTACGGTCGGCAATCTCACGGGCAAATAGCTCTACATCGCCAATGACTTCAATCCCCATATCCAGTGCAGCGCGCACCTCAGGCGTATCAATCGCAATACCTGGGCTGATAATGATTTGCTTTGCTTGCACTAAGTAACGGCAATCAAATCCGCCGGCAATCAGCTGCACCTCAGGGAATGCGCTGGCAAGGGTGTCCGCACCGGGAGGTTGGCGACGACTATCCATCACCAAGGGGTGATCCCTTTTCCACACAAATAGCGCACTACCGAGAGCCCGGTGGCACCCAAACCTAACACTATGTGTGAATACTGACTTTGCATGAGCGATTACCTTAACTTCAACGTGGCTAAGCCGAGTAACACTAAGAAAATCGAGATAATCCAAAAGCGGACAATCACGCGTGGTTCAGGCCAACCCTTTAACTCATAGTGGTGATGGATAGGCGCCATGCGGAAAATGCGCTGGCCACGTAATTTGTAAGAACCGACCTGCAGGATCACAGACACAGTTTCCATAACAAACACACCGCCCATAATCACTAATAGGATTTCTTGGCGAACCAGAACCGCAATCGCGCCTAAGGCCGCACCTAAAGACAGCGAGCCCACATCGCCCATGAAGACCTGTGCTGGATAAGTGTTAAACCATAAAAAGCCTAGGCCTGCGCCCACAATCGCAGTACAAACGATCACTAGCTCACCCGAACCAGGTAAATGCGGAATGTGCAGGTAATTAGCAAACTGAGCATGGCCAGACAGATACGCAATCAAGGCGAATGCCGCGGCCACCATCACAGTTGGCATAATCGCCAAACCGTCGAGACCATCGGTTAGGTTCACCGCGTTGCTCGACCCCACGATAGTAAAGTAAGCCAACACGATAAACACAGCACCAAGCTGTGGCATCACGTCCTTAAAGAAAGGCACGACTAACTGGGTTTCACCCGGGTTAGACGCTGTGGTGTAGAGGAAGAAAGCAATGATCAACGCCGCTAAGGATTGCAGAATATACTTCCAACGCGCGATCAGTCCCTTAGTATCTTTACGCACGACTTTGCGGTAATCATCAATAAAACCAATCATGCCGAAGCTGCCCAATACAAACAGCATCACCCACACATAACGGCTACCGAGATCGCCCCACAACAGCACACTGATAAAGATGGCGCCTAAAATCATCAGGCCGCCCATAGTCGGCGTACCGCGTTTACTGAAATGCGACTCTGGCCCGTCGTTACGCACGACTTGACCAATCTGCATTAACTGCAAACGCTCAATCAGTTTAGGACCCCACCATAAACTAAACATTAATGCGGTTAACAAGCCTAAAATGGCTCGAAATGTCACATAGGAAAATACGTTAAACCCAGTATGAAAACGGGTTAAATACTCGGCCAGATACACCAGCATCTACACTAACTCCCCACGCCCGAAGGCTACTGTTAGGCCATCCACGACCCGCTCCATTGCGGCACTACGTGAACCTTTAACTAAAACCGTCACCTGTCCCGGCAACTGGTTGATGTGTTTTATGAGTTTTTCTACTAACGTCGCCACGCTGTCATGGTGCTCCGCCCCGAAAGCTTGGCTAGTGTGCTGAGTTAAGGTGCCGGTACAGAACAGAGCGTCAATGCCCTGTTGCTTTGCCAGTTGTCCCAGTTCAGCGTGTAAAAGGGGCGCATTGTCGCCTAATTCGCCCAAATCTCCCAGTACCAAACAGCGATTTTCAGAAATTTCCTTTAACCAAGCGATAGCCGCACCCACTGACACGGGATTGGCGTTATAGCTATCATCGATTAAGCGAACGCGTCCTAATTGAGTGGGTTGCATACGCCCCTTAACAGGGGTCAACTGGCTCAAGCCATCGGCGATTTCCTTCAGGCTTAATCCCAATGCTATACAAACACTTGCCGCAGCCAGCGCGTTGCTGACTTGGTGACGACCCGCGAGGGGCAGAGTCACTTCGCAGGACTCTCCCGCGTAATTGAGGATAAAACGATAGCAACCTTCGCTATTGGCTTTGTGGCCAGTCGCAATCACATCGATTTGACGTTTAGCTGCACCTTCCTGCTGGGAGAAGCTTAATTGCTTATATTGTTTCGCTTTCACCCGCATCACATCGGCAAAGGCATCATCGGCATTGATAATTGCCGTGCCGCCTTGTTGCAGATGGTTGTAGATTTCCGATTTGGCCTGGGCGACACCCGCCTGTGAACCAAAGCCTTCTAAGTGGGCGCTGCCAACGTTATTGACTAACGCTACGTGAGGACGCACCAAACTCGAGGTGTAATCAATCTCACCTTTATGGTTAGCGCCAAGCTCAAACACCCCGTATTTATCCTCGGGCGTTAAGCGCAGCAAGGTGAGTGGCACACCGATTTCATTATTAAAATTACCAGCGGTGTAAAGCACTTGATGCTTCGCCGATAAAATTGTGGCGATCATTTCTTTCACGCTGGTTTTGCCATTGGAGCCAGTTAAGGCCACACAAATGGGATCCACTTGGTCACGTACATAAGCGCCAATCGCGCCCATGGCTTTTTGGCAATCGGCAACAATCAGCTGCGGCACATCGAAGGCCAATTGACGTTCAACCAGCAGTGCAACCGCACCATTTTCAATTGCCGTGGCCGCAAAATCGTGGCCGTCGAAACGCTCGCCCTTTAAGGCGACAAACAGGGTCGCTGGGCCGATTTTACGGCTATCGCTGCTTAATGCTTTGATGGTGACATCGTCACCGACTCGATGCGCACTTAAGTGTTGGCTCAGCGCCTCGAGGGAAATTGGGATCATTGGCTTTGCTCCGATAACTGACGTGCCAGGGCGCGCTCATCATAGTCATGACGCACACCTGCCGCCTCTTGGTAAGTTTCATGGCCTTTGCCCGCAAGCAGAATCACATCCCCAGGTTTAGCCTGTGCCACGACGCGTTTAATCGCAGCCACACGGTCAACCTCGGTCAGCGCACGCTCTGGGTGAGTCAGCCCTTGGATAATATCGGTAATAATTTGGTTAGGATCTTCGCTGCGGGCATTGTCGCTAGTCACCATAATGCGATCGGCGCATTGCTCCGCCGCTTGTCCCATCAGCGGGCGTTTACCCTTATCACGGTCGCCGCCGCAGCCAAACACGCACCACAACTCGCCCGCGCAGTGACGGCGCAGGGCATTCAGCGCCTGCTCAATCGCATCCGGGGTGTGAGCATAATCGACGACTAAGGTGATGTTGTCCGCGGTAGTAAAACGTTCCATGCGGCCAGCCACGGGCACTAAATAAGGCACTTTGGCGGCCAGGGCACGCATATCCATGCCCTGTAAATACAAGGCAGATAAAGCAGCGAGTAAATTCGAGAGGTTAAAGGCGCCTAATAAAGGAGAACGAATGTCGATTTCGCCCTCGGGCCAGACTAATGTTGCCTGCACGCCTTGATCGTTAAATTGGGCATTCTTAGTGTAAAACGCCGCCTCGGGATGCGCTTCAATGCTAAAGCCCCACATCTTCGCGGGGACATTTGCCAGCTCGGATAACCAAGCGGCACCCACGGGATCATCAAGATTCACTAAGCCGTGACGCAGGGCGTCGAAACGAAACAGCATTTGCTTGGCCGCAGCATAGTTTTCCATATCGCCGTGGTAGTCCAAGTGATCACGGGTCAGGTTAGTGAATACCGCCACATCGAAGGGCACAGCATCAACTCGGCCTTGGACTAAACCATGACTTGAGACTTCCATCGCGCAGGTATTAACGCCTTTGTCTGCAAACTCATGTAGCTGGCGCATCAGGGTAATGGCATCGGCGGTCGTATTGCCGCTATCGACTAACTCGCCCCACAGGCCATTACCGAGCGTGCCCATCACAGCCGCTTTACCCTCAAGCAAGGTCACTAATTGCGCGCACAGTTGGCTAGTCGAGGTTTTACCGTTGGTGCCGGTGATCCCGACAATGCCCATGGACTGACCTTGGACAACGGGATAACGCACTGCGGCGACCGCAGACACTAGCTTCGCTAACTGATAGAAATAAATCTGTACGCCTTGCTCAGTCGCAATAACCTTGCCCTGCTCTTCAATGCTATCCGTATGCACTAACACCGCAGTCGCACCTTGGGCTAAGGCCTTATCGATAAATTGACGACCATCGACCTTATGGCCGGGCAGTGCTAAAAACACATCGCCGCGACGTATTGCGCGGCTATCTAAAGTCAAATCTAAGAAGGTTTGTTCGCCCGCGTAGGGGAACCAAGGCGCTAATAGATCCCTTAACAACATCATTCAGTTCTCCCGGCGAGTCCCGCCAATTGCACCTGTTCTTTATCGGAAATGGGTTCGACATTTAACATTTGCAGTGCGCCTGACATCACCTTAGCGAATGCCGGCCCTGCCACTGAACCACCATAATAGAGATCGCCTTTCGGCTCGTTCACCACGACAACAATCGCGAGTTTGGGATTATTCACCGGCGCGACACCAGCAAATAACGCAACATAATCATCACCATAACCGCCAGCTACCGCCTTACGGCTGGTGCCAGACTTACCCGCAACGGGGTAGCCATCGATATGCGCAAGCGTACCTGTACCACCTTTTTCGGTCACACCCACCATCATTTGCAGCACATCGTGAGCAACCTCTTGTGAGATCACGCGCTCACCTTCGGGCGGCTTTTTCAGTTTTAAAATCGATACCGGATATAAAGTGCCGCCATTGCCTAAAGTGGCGTACATCCGCGCCAGTTGTAGCGTGGTCGCCGTTAGGCCGTAGCCGAAAGATAAAGTGGCGCGCTCAAAATCAGACCAACGGTGGCGATCTTGGATCAAACCGGCGCTTTCACCCGTGAGGTTAATCCCCGAGAAGCTGCCTAAACCCATAGATTGATAAGTGCCTAATAACTGCTGCACTGGAATAGACAAGGCGAGTTTACTGATCCCCACGTTACTGGATTTCGCCAGAATACGTGCCAGCGTCATGTCGCCGTAGTTAGTTGCGTCACGTACTTGGCGGCCGCCTAAACGCATCCAGCCCGGAGACGTTGGGATCACATCGGTAGACTTGACCGTGCCCGCTTCTAACGCCGCAGCAACCACAAAAGGTTTAATGGTCGAGCCGGGTTCAAAAGTGTCCGTCATCGCGCGGTTACGCATTCTGAAGGTTTGCAGGTTGTCGCGCGAGTTGGGGTTATAGGATGGCGTATTCACCATGGCTAAGACTTCGCCAGTATGAATATCGAGCACCACGATCGAGCCAGAGGTCGCTTGGTTCATCTCAGTCGTGCGCTTTAATTCGCGGTAGGCAAGTTGTTGAATACGTTGGTCGATACTCAAGACTAGATCGTTTGGACTCTCGCCCTCCTGAACGATATCGAGGCGCTCAACCACATGCCCATCGCGGGATTTACGCACTTTTTGTTTAGACGGTGTACCAGTAAGCCAACTGTTGTAAGCGTTTTCGACCCCTTCAATACCGACATCGTCGATATTGGTAATGCCGATAAGCTGGGCGGTGATCTCACCACCAGGATAGTAACGGCGTGACTCGGACTTTAAAAACACCCCAGGCAATTTAAGCTGAGTGATATAGTCTGCCACCGCAGGCGTGACTTGACGTTTAAGGTAGGTAAAACGTTTGGTTGGATTACTGCGCACCTTGTCGAGCACATCTTCCACGGGTTCGTGCAATACGTCCGCCAATGCTTGCCAGCGGCGCATATCAGTAAAACCATTATTATCATTGACTTGTTTAGGATCGGCCCACACCGCACGCACCGGCACACTCACCGCCAGCATATCGCCGTTACGGTCGGTGATTAAGCCACGCTGCACCTCACGACTTGTGGTACGTAATGTACGCATGTCGCTCTCATGGCGCAGCTTATCGGGCTCGATAATTTGGATATAAGCAGCACGACCCACAAGGCTCGAAAACATCGCAAATACAAAGCCAACCACGACGTATAAACGCCAGTGGATCAATTGTGGCTTTTGCTTTTTGCTGGCCTGTTTGGTTTTTGCTTGCCTAGTCATATCTTCCCTATGTTCACGGCACCTTTACCACAACTTCTTCGCTGGGTAAGGGTCGACTCATGTTGAGATCCTTTGATGCAATCCGCGTGATCCGGCTGTGCTCGGTCTGGGATTGCTCTTCCAATAATAAATTGCGCCACTCGATATCTAATCTGTCACGCTCCTGCAGCAGCTGATCCCATTGGGTGGTGAGCTTACGGCTCACATGGCTGGTATAGACCACAGCCACAGCATTACTGAGCACGAGCAGTGCGAGTAACAAGATCCATTTGTGTTGCCACAGGTCGTTTAATACTATCCGTGGCAGATTTAATGAGGGCTTACTCACTTTGTTTGCCCTCTAGTAATCTAATCGCTCGGCAATGCGTAACACTGAGCTACGCGCTCTGGCATTGCGTTCAATTTCCTCATCGGAAGGCATAATCGCCTTACCAATGGCGCGCAATTTACGCGACTTGTTAATTTGATCTTCGGTGATTGGCAGACCGTGGGGCACGCTCTCACCTTGGCTATGGCGACGAATAAAACGTTTTACGATGCGATCTTCCAGTGAATGGAAGCTGATAATCGATAAACGTCCCTGTGGCGCCAGTACGGTTAATGCACCTTCAAGCGCTTGATCAATTTGATCTAATTCACTGTTGATATAGATACGGATCGCCTGAAACACCCGAGTAGCAGGGTGTTTGTTGCGCTCTTTATTTTTAGTGATCCGCGCAATTAAATCGGCTAAATCTTTGGTGCGTAAAAACGGGGTTTTATCACGGTCAGCCGCAATACAACGGGCAATATGGCGCGCGTTTTTCTCTTCACCATAGGTTTTGAATACCCACGCCATGTCTTCAATTTCGGCGCGCGCTAACCACTGAGCCGCCGTTTCGCCTTGGCTATTGTCCATGCGCATATCGAGCGGACCATCGCGCAGGAAACTAAAGCCACGTTCGGCATCATCGAGCTGCGGAGAAGACACGCCTAAGTCGAGTAACACACCATCAATCTTGCCAACCAGACCAAGCTCTTCGACGTAATCTGCTAACTGGCCAAAACCGCCATGTACAATTTGAAAACGGGGATCATCGGCGAATTGTTTAGCCGCTTCAATGGCTTGAGGGTCACGATCGATCGCAATCAGACGTCCATTTTCACCCAATTTTTGCAGTACTTGTCTTGAATGACCACCGCGGCCGAACGTGCCATCGATATAGATGCCATCGTCTTTGATGTTCAAACCGCCTACCGTTTCTTCGAGCAGAACGGATAAATGGGCAAATTCTTGACTCATTACTCTCTTCTTATTTAGTTATGCGACTCGTTAGAGTGAAAAATCCGCCAGACGCTCGTTATTCGCGAGCTCCTCGCTTCGAATCGTTTCCTGACACTCATCAATTTGCTGCAGCCAAGCTTGCTCGTCCCACAGCTCAAACTTGTTTAACTGTCCCACCAGCATGATGCGCTTATCTAAATTGGCGTATTGCCTTAGCGGCGGTGGCAGTAATATGCGCCCGTTGCCATCGAGTTCTACCTCATGGGCATAACCCAGCAACATGCGCTTAAGGGACCGTTGGGTTTTGTCGGTATCTGAAAGCTTGAGTAACTTAGCTTCGATCAATTCCCACTCGTGGAGGGGATAAAGGAGTAAACACGCAGATTGAATATCGACTGTGATGACGATGCGGCCTTGGTGCTCTAGCTGCAAAGGTTCGCGGTATCGCACTGGAATAGCGATCCGTCCCTTTGTATCTAAGTTGATAGCACTGGCTCCACGAAACACGCTAATTCATCCTATCCTTTGATTTTTGATCCACAAATATCCACTATTTCCCACAAATGCTAAGTTTAGGGATAGTAGACAAGCATTGTCAAGGGATGGGATCCTTTTATAAAGCCAGTCGGCAAGCGGGTTAGCAGCATGTTGAGCCCATCACTTAGCGACAAAGTTTTGACAAAAAGATCAGCTGAAAATCGGCTAAACGGCGAAAACCACGGGAATATAAAGCGAACAAAAAAGCAGCAGCCTTTTGCTTTCAGGGAGTTGCAATGAAATATTTGCCATAGGGTTTCTGTAAATATGGGATTTTCCCGAGTGAAAAATCACACTGGACTCACAAGGGGCAACAAAATAGACTCATTTTTTACATTCGCATTGGCTTATAGAGCGTCAATTTCCAGCATAAATCGCTGAAATTTTATTTTCAGTTGCGGATTTATTCTGCAATTTAGGGATGCCTTTATTTCACGATTGCGAGGAAGATCAAAACTCCCGCGGGACTAACTCAAAGAATAACGCTATGAAAGCTACTCAAATCCGAACCTGGCACAAGTGGTTTGCGCTGCTTACCGCGATTCAATTGCTGCTTTGGTTAGCCACCGGCGCTTATATGGTGTGGATGGATATCGAATTTATTCGCGGTAAGCCACTGGTAAACAAAGCAAACACGGCTATGTATCAAGTAGATGCTCCCGCCTTCAGCTTTACTGACTTTATCAAAGCACATCCCGACGCAACGGATATCAGTTTGTACGCGAATCAAGGCAGACTCTACTATCGCGCTAATGTCGCGGGAAAATTGCAGCGCTTTAGCAGTGAGACGGGTAAAGTATTACCGCTGCTCGATAAACAACAGGCGCTCGACGCCGCACAGCGAGTCTATACGGGTCAGGCTAAATTTATCGGCTCGACATTCATTGAGCAGAACGCTCCGAGTGAAATCCCTGCTCGCGCACTCCCCGTTTGGCAACTGGCGTTAGACGATGCCATGCATTCGACGCTTTATGTTTCAGCAATAACCGGACAGCTCGTCACAGTCCGCCATGATTATTGGCGACTCTTCGATGTGATGTGGATGCTGCACATCATGGACTACGAGACCCGAGAGAATGTAAATAATCCTTTACTCACACTGATGAGCTGTCTCACCTTGTTGACGGCACTCTTTGGTATCACATTGACTTATATCAGTTTTAGAGCCAAACATCGTGAGGAGCGAGTATGAGCCTCCCGACACTTCGCCATACCTGCACCAATGTCACCAAACATCCCATTAGCCTAGTATTGCAAACCGTACATAAGTGGCTGGGACTTATCGTTGGCCTGCAATTATTAATTTGGGTCGTGACAGGACTCGCCTTTAACCTGATTGACGAGCAATTTCTGGATGCAAACCCATATCGCACCACGCATAAAACCGCGAGTCCCACCACTGCACTCGCCCCCACTGCTAGTCTGCAGCAACAATATCAAGCAGAAGGCATTATCGAACTTAAGCTAACCTCAGTGCTCGAACGCGGCGTATATGCGCTCACCACAACTCAACAAACTCGCTGGTTTTGGGCGGACTCACTCCAACCGCTATCCTTGAGTGATGCCGAGATACTCGCTATTGCCAAACAGAGTTACTCAGGCTCAGGTGAACTCAGCGCACCGCAAATCCTCACCCACGAAACGCCATTCGACGCCAGTGGCCCAATTGCTATGCTGACAGCCGCGGACGAAGTTGGAACGCGGATTTATATCGATACCGCTTCGGGGGCGGTTCTGGCCCACCAAAATCGCCAATCGGATCTCAAGGATCTGCTCTTTATGCTGCATTTTATGGATTACGCTCCCCATAATGGCATTGGTTTTAATCACTTATTGGTACAAGTTGTCAGCATTGCCGCGCTGTTGTTAGGTCTTTCGGGGATTTACATCCTTGGGCATAAATTCCATCAAGGTCAGTTATCGCTGCCGTTCTTGAGGCGCAAAACCGCCATAGGAAAACTGACGCTTTTTACTCAAGACGCTCAGCTTCTTACCGAATTGTCTGACCTTAGTGGCAGCTATTTAGAAAGCATTAATCGAGAGAGCGAAAGATTAAGAACCCAATGCGGTGGTGGCGGACGCTGCGGCCTGTGTAAACTCAGGTTTGTCGAGCAGGCGCCCAGCCCCAATGATTATGATCTGGATAAACTCACCGCCGCTGAGCTAGCACAAGGTATTCGCCTAAGCTGCCAACACGAGGCGCATCCTAGCAAACTGGAGTTAGTCACCAAAGCCCAGCACAGATATTGGCCACAGTCCAAGCACTAGAGAGTGTCGCGCACAGGCTTAAATCGGCGTATAGTCTAAATATTAAGCAGTTCCCGCCGATAAAAGGTTAAGTGGTCATAAACCAAGGAGGCGCTATGAGTGGATTGGACAGTCTTTACGCTATGCTGGCACAGCCAGTAAAACCCGTATTAACCCCAAACGGGTCGTCGATCAGGTGAGCGGTGCGACTGCTAATGCGCCCGATAGCCATGAAACCCCGCAGTCACAATTGCCCCCAACGCTAGATGTTAAAGTCAGGGAAAGGCGCAAAAACGACAACGCCAGTCGTAATAAAAAGCGCCGCGCATCGGACAAACAGCAAGATTTAAAAGAAGGTGTGGTGCTCGAAGTCACTGACGATACCGCTGACACAGCACAATCGTCCAGCAAGCACATCATCGACATCGAAGTTTAACTTACTGCGATTAAATGAATAAGGCGCAACCTCAGGGTGCGCCTTATGTGTTTCAAACCTAAAAGAAACTAAGAACGGGTTCTAGCCACCGCATCTTGCCAGCCCGCATATAACAACTCCCTTTGACTCGCATCAATATTCGGTTTGAAGTGTTTATCGATACAGGCCTTATGCTCAAGTTCGGTCACTGAGGTCCAAAAACCAACCGCAAGACCTGCTAAAAAGGCTGCGCCAAGCGCAGTGGTCTCACACACGCTCGGCCTTAGGACTTCAACGTCGGTGATATCCGCTTGAAATTGCATGAGGAAGTCATTAGCAACCGCGCCGCCATCGACCTTAAGGGATTTAAGCCGCTCACCACTGTCCTTAATCATGGCATCGAGCAAATCCTTACTCTGGTAGGCAATCGACTCCAACGCCGCGCGGATAATATGATTACGGTTGGCGCCACGCGTTAACCCAAACAGTGCGCCACGGGCATTAGGATCCCAATAGGGAGCGCCAAGTCCGACAAAGGCTGGCACTAAATACACGCCATTGGTATCCGCAACTTTAGAGGCAAAATATTCGGTATCGCTGGCATCGCGAATCAATCCCAGCTCATCCCGCAACCATTGAATCGTCGCGCCGCCCATAAATACAGATCCTTCGAGGGCGTAGTTCACTTCACCTTGGGCGCCTACCGCTACTGTGGTTAATAATCCATGGGATGAACGTACGGCTTTATTGCCTGTATTCATTAATAAAAAGCAGCCAGTGCCATAAGTGTTTTTGGCCATTCCCGGCTCAACACAAAGCTGACCAAAGAGCGCCGCCTGTTGATCGCCCGCGATCCCCGCGAGTGGAATTTCACTGCCCTCACCAGCAATACGGGTTGTACCATAGACACTGCAGGAAGGTTTCACCTCGGGCAACATGGCCGCAGGAATATCGAGCGCCTCGAGCAGTGTTGTGTCCCAACTTAGGCTGTGAATATTAAACAGCAGCGTGCGGGCGGCATTGGTGGGATCGGTCACATGCACTTTGCCTTCGGTGAGTTTCCACAGCAACCAAGTATCGACCGTGCCGAATAAGAGTTCGCCTCGTTTGGCCTTCGCGCGCGCATCCGGCACATTATCGAGGATCCATTTGATCTTAGTGCCTGAAAAATAAGGGTCGAGCAGGAGTCCCGTATTCTCCCGCACATAATCTTCTAAGCCTTGCGCCTTGAGTTGCTCACAGATTTCTGAGCTACGGCGACACTGCCACACAATGGCATTGTAGACGGGCTTGCCTGTGGCCTTTTCCCAGATAATGGTGGTTTCGCGCTGATTGGTGATACCAATGGCCGCCACTTCATCGCTGTGAATACCCGCTCTGGCGAGGGATTCGATTAACACCGAACTTTGGCTCGCCCAGATCTCCATTGGATCATGCTCCACCCAGCCGGGGTTTGGATAAAGCTGGGTAAACTCCCGCTGTGACACACTGACAATATTGGCATCGTGGTCAAACACAATCGCCCGTGAGCTGGTTGTGCCTTGGTCTAAAGCCACTACATATTTTTTCTGCACACGCCTATCCTATTTACCCTGCACCCAATTGATATGGCGCAGAACATAATGCTCCATTGATTATGCTCTGAATATATTCCCAATTGGCCGCCATGACCAGCCAACATCGGGCAAATGCGTATCAGGCCACGTGCTGTTAGGCACAAAAAAGCCCTGAAGATTCAGGGCTTTTTCATCGAGCTGGATGCTTACATCTTGTAGCTCATTTGGATACCGGCTAACCAAACATCACCGCTCGCTTCACCGTTGAAGCTTACTGTGGCGAGGTTTAGCAGATTTTGCTGCTCGTTGATTGGCGCATCACCAGTAGCACGGATATAGGTCAGTGCGAAATCAACATTCAGGTTTTTAGTCGCCTGATAACCAGCACCGACAGAGAACCACAGACGGTCTGAGTCAGGGATAGTCGTGGTACGCCACTCATCGGCTGCAGCCGTTTTGTCTAAGGCCACACCCGCACGCACTAACCATTCATTGTTCACTTGGTAGGTCGTACCTAAGGCAAAGCGCCAGTTATCTTCAAAGTTTTCTTCTTTCACTAAGTCAGATTCTAAGCCGCCCTTTGGTTTAACTTCACCAGGGAAGTAAGCCACTAACTGATCGAATACGCTCCAATCGGTCCAGTTAACGCTGGCATGCATTGCCCAATTATCCGTTAATTGGTGATAAGACGACAGCTCGGCAAACGCAGGCAGTTCAAGTGGAATATAACCTTCAATCGACAGATTTTGGCCACCATCGTAAATCACACCAGAAGCGTGACCATCTAACTCAAACTTAACGCCGCTGTGATAGGCTAAACCCACGCGGTTGGCTGGGTTGATTTGCCAGCTAGTCCCGAGTTGCCAACCGTAGCCAATGTCGTCGCCCTTCATGCTTTTCAGCTCAGTGCCACCCGGCGGTAACATTGCAGATACTTGTGCAGGTAAACTGGGTTTGATGCTATCTACCCAGCCAGGTAAAGAAGCACCGATTTCACCTTCACCATAAACGATACGTACACCACCACCAACGCTGACAGCATCATTCACGCGGTAAGCGATGTTAGGGTTGAACTCAACTGTAGTAACGGCAGTTTTATTACCAAAAATCGCCGCGGCGTGAGTTTTAGGTAACTCGGTTGACAGACCATAGTTAGAGTTAACGGCCAGACCCCAAGTCCATTGGTCATTTAACTGATTGGAATAGTAGAAGTTAGGCACTAATGCATCATCAGCCACATCGATGGCATCGCCGTTCATCACGATTGGATTTGGGCCAAGTAATGGCGAGCTTAGGCTCACATCACCTTTAACATCCACGTTAGGCATAACATAGATACCACCAGCAGACAGCTGACGACCTTCTAAATAGGTCAGCATCGCTGGGTTGCGCCCCTGAACTGAAGCGTTATCGGCAATTGCGGCTTCACCGGCGAAGGCGCGGCCTAAGCCAGTCGCTGAGTATTCGGCCAGTTGGAAACCCGCTGCATGGACTTGAGTCGTTGTGCTTAATAAGGCTGTAGTCACAGCCAAAGTCAGAAGACGTTTTTGCATTGTTATTCTCAGAAAATATTATTGTTATCTGTGCCAGTAACTTGGTCACAATGGCGTTCACACAAAATAGAGCAAACACTCCAGATTGAATGCAGGGGAGTTTACCGATGCAGAAGATGTTTGCAACAAGCGGGAATAAAACAGATAAAAAAACTAGTTATTAAAAGACATTCAATATTTTTAGTGAGACAAATCACTTTTAAAACAAGAAAATCCAGCAAAAATCTAGCAAACTATTTGCTGAGCATATTTTAATGCAGATAATAAAAACTGAAAAATAAATTTAAAAACAAATAATTAATGTCAAAATACACTATAAACACTTGTAAGCCATTTTAATCATTAAAATTCAGCATAAATCACTATGATTTATTTTGATTGCGACACAAGGAATGCCAGCCTTACTTTAATCCAATAAATACAATACATTATTGTTAGGCAATTAAACGTGGATAACAAAAACGCCTAGTTTTCGAACTAGGCGTTTAAGATTAACTTACGTTAAGGTACAAGTGTTCGCCGAATGCTTAGCGGCGCCAGCTAGGAATGTTTGCTTCGTACTCACCTATCTGCGTCCCGTGGGACAAGGTCAATCCAATGGCATCTAAGCCATTCAGCAATTTATGTCGCGCCGACTCGGCCAGTGTAAAATTAAACTCAGCTCCCGAAGGCGATGTCACCTTGCAAGTCGTTAAGTCCACAGTGATTTGTGCGCCTTCTTCGCTCGCCACCTCATCCATTAACTGACGCACTTCGTTCGCACTTAACTTCACCGGCAACAAACCGTTGTTGATGGAGTTTCCATAAAAAATATCGGCAAAGCTCGGGGCAATAATGGCGCGCAGGCCAAAATCCGCCAGTGCCCATGGTGCATGCTCACGGCTAGAGCCACAGCCGAAGTTTTCCTGTGCCAGCAGAATCGACGCACCGCTGTAGCGAGGTTTGTTTAGAGTGAAATCAGGATTAGGCACATCCCCGGCATCATCGAGATAACGCCAGTCGTGGAATAAGTGCACACCGAATCCATCCCGCGTCACCTTAGATAAAAATTGCTTTGGGATAATTTGATCGGTATCGATATTGGCGCTGTCGATCATGACCGCAAGCCCGGTATGGCTAGTAAAAGGTTGCATTAACTTCTCCTCTTGGGATTACGGTTAGTAAGGTTTACGGATATCGACAAAATGCCCTGCAATTGCCGCCGCAGCCGCCATCGCTGGACTCACCAAATGGGTGCGACTACCACGACCTTGGCGCCCTTCGAAGTTACGGTTACTGGTCGAGGCGCAGCGATCGCCCGCTTCTAACCTGTCATCGTTCATCGCCAAACACATAGAACAGCCCGGTAAACGCCATTCAAATCCGGCCTCGATAAAAATTTTATCTAAACCTTCTGCCTCGGCCTGCGCCTTCACTTGGCCAGAGCCAGGTACTACGATTGCCGTAACACCCGACGCCACTTTACGCCCTTTGGCCTGTTTCGCCGCGCTGCGTAAATCTTCAATCCGCGAGTTAGTGCAAGAACCAATAAAGACTTTATTAATCGCGACGTCTGTCATCGGCGTGCCTGCGGTCAAGCCGATATAATCCAGCGCTTTTTCCATGCTGGCGCGAATCGTTGGATTTGCCTCATCGGCAGGATTAGGCACAGGCGCATCGATGGCAACCACTTGTCCGGGGTTGGTGCCCCAAGTCAATTGTGGCGCGATATCGGCCGCATCCAACACGACGGTGGCATCAAACTCAGCGCCAACATCGGTTTTCAGCGCCTTCCAGGCGGCGACGGCCTCTGCCCAATCTTCGCCCTTTGGTGCAAACTCACGACCTTCTAGGTAATCGAAAGTGGTTTGATCCGGCGCAACCATGCCCGCCTTAGCGCCCATTTCAATCGCCATATTGCAGACAGTCATGCGCCCTTCCATCGACAGCGCTTCAATGGCCTCACCACAAAACTCAACTACATAGCCAGTACCGCCATCCATACCAATCTTACCGATAATCGCCAGTACGATATCTTTCGCGGTGACGCCATCGGTGACCTGACCACGAACTTCGATTTTCATGGTCTTGGCTTTTAATTGGCGCAGGGTTTGCGTCGCCAGTACATGTTCCACCTCGGAAGTGCCGATACCGAAAGCCAAGGCGCCAAAGGCACCGTGAGTCGCCGTATGGGAATCACCGCACACAATGACAGTGCCGGGTAAGGTAATGCCAAGCTCAGGCCCCATCACATGCACAATCCCTTGATTAGGATGGTGAATGTCATATAAGCGCACGCCGAAGTCTTTACAGTTTTGTGCCAAGGTCTCGACCTGAGTGCGTGCCATCGGGCTTAAGGCATCGAGACTGGCACTGCGTGTTGACGTGTTGTGATCCATGGTCGCGAAGGTTTTTCTGGGGCGCGTAACTTACGTCCCGCCACTTTTAAGCCACTAAAGGCTTGAGGCGATGTCACTTCATGAACCAAATGTCTGTCGACATAAATGATCGGCGCTTCGCCCTCTGGGGTGGCCACAACGTGGGCATCCCACACTTTTTGATACAGGGTTTTCGGAGCGATTGATGTTGAAGGAGTCGTCATTACACACCTGCCTTAACTGCATCGGCGATAAAGTCGCCCATTTCGACTGTCGATTTGGCCTTATGGCGTTGGTCGCTACTTAATAGCTCACCGGTTAAATAGCCAGAATTCAGCGCTTTACTTACTGCACGTTCGATCGCGCTTGCCGCCTCTTCTTGCTTTAAGCTGTGGCGCAGCATCAGTGCCGCCGACAGAATTTGTGCAATCGGGTTAGCGATGCCCTTACCCGCGATATCCGGCGCGCTGCCACCAGCGGGTTCAAACAAACCAAAGCCAGTGCTATTCATGCTCGCCGAAGACAACAAGCCCATGGAGCCGGTCAACATGGCGATTTCGTCCGATAGAATGTCGCCAAACAAGTTAGAGCACAGCATGACGTCAAACTCATCGGGGCGGCGCAGCAACTGCATAGTCGCGTTGTCGATATAGATGTGTTCCAGTTCAACATCGGGGAAGTCCACCGCCACTTCTTCTACCACTTGGCGCCACAGTACTGAGCAAGCTAAGACGTTTGCCTTGTCGACCGAAGTGACTTTTTTACGGCGGCCGCGGGCGGCTTCAAAGGCTATGCGGGCGATACGGGCAATCTCACGGCGGCTATAACGCATGGTATCGAAGGCTTCTTCGCTCTCACCTTCACCTTGGCGCCCCTTAGGTTTACCAAAGTAGATCCCACCCGTTAACTCACGCACGCAGAGAACATCGAAGCCTCTAGCGGAAATATCGCTGCGCAGCGGTGACATATGTTCTAAACCATTATGCAATTTAGCTGGGCGCAGGTTACAAAACAGTTCGAAGTGACCCCGTAGCGGCAACAGAGCACCACGCTCGGGCTGTTCATTGGGCGGCAGTTTCTCCCATTTAGGGCCACCGACAGAGCCGAACAGAATGGCATCGGCCGCCTCGCAGCCCTTCAGTGTTGCCTCAGGCAATGGACAACCATGATTGTCGATGGCGATACCGCCGACATCATATTCAGTGTATTCAATATTAAGACCAAAACGTGCCTCAACCGCCTTTAACACCTTACGCGCCTCGGCCATCACTTCTGGCCCAATACCATCCCCGGCTAATACTGCAATTTGATAACTCATACGCCCGCTCACTCCTTCAATGTGAAAACTTTATGCTCGATATCGCTTGGGCTATACGCCGCCCAGCTCTCTGTTTTTATGCATATTCTGTTTGTAATCTGCGACCTTATCGGCGCGGCATGTGAGGTTCATCACGTGCACTAACGCACGGGCTGATGCCTCAACCACGTCGGTCGCTAACCCGACACCGTGGAAATTTTGCTCATGGTAAACCGCGGTAATGTCGACTTGACCCAAGGCATTTTGTCCCTCGCCCTTGGCGCCCAATTTATAGCTGATGATATCGATACGACGGTCCGTCGCACGGGCAATGGCGTTATAGGCGGCATCGACGGGACCATTACCAGTCGCGGCTTCGGTTTTAATTTCACCGCCGACATCGATGCGCACTGTTGCCGTGGCAACGCCTTCGGTGGAGTCGGACTGCACCACTAACTGCTGTAATTGATAGAAGTTATCTTCCGCCGCTTGTGCTTCCATAAAGGCTAAGGCTTCTAAGTCGTAATCGAAGACTTGGCCCTTTTTATCGGCCAAATGTAAAAACTGTTCGTACAGGGCGTCCAGATTGTAATCCTGCTCACTGTAGCCCATTTCCTCCATGCGATGCTTAATCACATGGCGGCCGGAGCGCGAGGTCATATTCAGGTTGTTACGGTTTAGGCCGATACTCTCTGGCGTCATGATTTCATAGGTATTTTGCGCCTTTAACATGCCATCTTGGTGAATACCCGAAGAGTGAGTAAAGGCATTGGCGCCCACAATCGCCTTATTCGACTGAATCGGCATATTGCACAACTGGCTGACTAGATTCGACGTGCGGTGGATCTCCTTAGCATTGATCCCAGTTTCAACTCCCAGCAGATTCTTACGCGTCGCTAAGATCATCGCGATTTCTTCGAGGGAGCAGTTACCCGCACGCTCACCAATACCGTTCATGGTACATTCGATTTGGCGAGCGCCATGCTGCACGGCAGTAATCGAATTGGCTACCGACATGCCTAAGTCATCGTGGCAGTGAACCGAAATAATGGCTTGGTCGATATTCGGTACGCGATTAAACAGGGTTTGAATAATGCCCCCAAACTCGCTTGGCACTGTGTAACCCACAGTATCTGGGATATTGATGGTGCGAGCCCCCGCATGAATCGCCGCTTCCACCATACGGCATAGGTTATCGATTGGCGTGCGTCCCGCATCTTCGCAGGAAAACTCCACATCATCAGTAAACCTACGGGCATATTTCACCGCGCCCACCGCCATCTCCAACACTTGCTCGAATGAGCGCTTTAACTTGCTCTCCACATGGATGGTGGATGTGGAGATAAAGGTATGAATACGGAACTGTTCGGCAACGGACAATGCCTGCGCGGCGGCATCGATATCCTTTTCCAAGGCGCGGGATAAGGCGCACACACGGCTATTTTTGATGGTACGGGCAATGGTCTGTACCGACTCAAAATCACCGGGTGACGACACAGGGAACCCCACTTCCATCACATCCACACCGAGACGTTCTAACGCCATGGCAATCTGTAACTTTTCTTTGACCGACAGGCTTGCCGCTAACGCCTGCTCGCCATCACGTAAGGTGGTATCAAATATAATTACTCTGTTAGACATCTCGTTTCTCCATGGAACGTCACCGTTCATTATTTAACTTTTGCCGTATTCAGATACAAAAAAACCCCGCAACATTGGTGCGGGGTTTGTGAATGCTTTGCCTATCTATCGAGCGAGCAACACTAAGACCTCCGCGTTTGTGGCGCGAGAGAGAGAAGGAGGAGGTCGAGTTTGCTGCTAATTCTATTCATTTAAATTAAATATTTATTCTATTGGCTCAAAATGAGGACGGTTAATATTTAACTCGCTTGCCTAAGTGTGTCAACCCCAATTTTTTTCATGTTCTACGAGTTATTTGCTGCAAAATAGCAAAACAGGGGGATTAACCGTCACACTTAACCCGATTAATCCCTTGTTGGTAGAGAAAAATCTACAAAATGCGACAACTCAAAATTTAAACAAAAAAATCATTTTTTATGCAAAAAAACCTTGATACACGTTATAATCCTCGCCCGCGGTTACGGATAGTTGAATCAATTTAGGGTATGGAGCAAAAAATGGATTTTCGTGTCTTAGCGCTAAGCCTGTTGTTATGGCTTTGCCCTTTATGGGTCAGTGCTAACGACCAGTTAGATTTGGATGCGCTCACTGAGCAAGTTTACCAGTATCCCACTAAGGCATTTGCGCAAATCACCGCTTTAGAAAAACTGCAAGAAACTGATAAATATAATGATATTAATAGACTCCGCCTTAGCATGCTCAAATGCCAAAGTTTGTTGCAACTAGGGGAAAATGAAGCCGCAATCAACCTTGCCCAGCTCGGCGAGGCCAGTGCTAAACAGCTAAAACTCGATCAGGCACGCCCCTATTTTCTGAATTGTCAGGCAGATGCCAATCTGAACTACGACAACATTCAAGAAGCCTTACCCCTACTCGACTCAGCTATTACCCTGGCCAGACGTTATCAGCAACCCCAAGCACTCATCGATGCACTCAGGCTCAGGGGCCAACTCGATACCAATACGGATAACTTTTCCTCCGCCATCGAAGATCTACGTATCGCTATTGACATCTATCCCGATATCAATTCGCAAACACAAAATTGGGTGTGGCCGCCACAGGCCTATATCTATGCTGCTATGGGGAACTTGCTCCATGCTACCAACGATTTTCCACAAGCCATGTATTACACTAGGCTGGCATTAAAAAGCGAAGATGCTAAAGGAAAAGTACGGCATGTACTGCTGCGCAACGCCGCTCGTATCGCGTTGGATAATGGCGAACGCGATTACAGCGACCAATTAGAAAAACAAGCCAAAACTCTGCTGCCAGAAATAGGTTCGCCACTCGAACTCGCGTATAGCTATGCCATTTTGGCATCGATCGCCCTCGATAAAGGGAAAATCGACACGGCCGAAGAATATATCTCGATTGCGATGAATACCTTTAAGCAACAAAACCAGCGGGTCGCTATGATGCGCTCGACCCGTTTGTTAGCTCAGGTTCGCTTTGCTCAGCATAGAGATGACGCCGCACTGACACTGATGGATTCCGCTATCGAACAAGCAGAAGCACTAAGACAATACTCTGATCTCAAATGGTTTTATGGCATTTTAAGCGATTATTACCAAACTCACGGCAACTACAAACTCGCCTATGAGTTTGTCCAAAAGCGTTTCGATGCCGCGGAGCAGGCCAACGAGTCGATGAATAACACTCGGATTTTGCAGTTCAAAGCCAGGTTAAATCAGCAAGGTTTACAGCAACTCAACGACGATGAACAACAACACCATAATGTCTCATTGTTGAGTGAACTCAATGTCGACTGGGCCTACAGCACACTATTTTTAGTCGCTATGGGGCTTCTCGGGGGCGCGATCTGGTATTTCATCGATAAACAAAATAACCGCGCGCCAGCGTCCGATACGACCTCCCCTGATCTTCCTCCACTGGAGCAACTTGAGCTGACACTGCACAGTGCCAAACAAGGGGCTTATCCGCTGTCATTATTGCTGTTTAATGCCAGTCAAATACGCCAAGTCGACCTGCCCCCTTACTAGATAAGCTGCAAGACAAGCTACGTGAGCAGGACACACTGCTGCGTTATTCGATAGATGACATCGTTATTGTGCTGCCCTATACCTCTGCAGTCGGCGCACAGAAGGTCGTTAGCCAGATAACGCCGACCATCCAAATGTGGCAGGGTACGCACAAGGTGAACATTGGAATTGCGGTGATGCAGCAGTTTGATACTTTGGATTCTCTGGTGAAACGCGCCAGCATTAACCAGTTAGGCAAACTCAAGGTGAGTGATCCGCAAAGCGATTATTCCCCCGCTAAATAAGCGGCTATCTCATCGAGGAAATCGTCGCCAAATCGGCTGAGTTTGCGCTCACCGACCCCGTTAACGGCCAGCATCTCACCGGGACTGGTAGGCATCATGGCCGCCATTTCCGCTAAGGTCGCATCGTTAAACACCAAATAAGGCGGTACGTCCTGCTCCTCGGCAATCGTGCGACGTAGGGCTTTTAGCCTCGCAAACAGTTTGCGGTCGTAATTCAGCGGCGCCCGCGACTGAGTGACTTTGCGCTTAATGTTCGTCAGTTGAATGCGCGGCTCTGCCAACATTAGCGCCACCTCGCCCTTAAGGATCGGTCTTGCCGAAGGATTTAAGGTGATGGATGAGCCCCGAGTAATATCTTGGCTCGCCAGCCCCAAATGGATGAGCTGACGAATAACACTCAACCAATATTCATGGCTTTTGTCTTTGCCTATCCCCCAAGTGCTGAGTTTATCGTGCCCTCGGTCGACAATTGCGGCGCCCTTGGAGCCACGCAATACTTCAATCAAGTGATTGATACCAAAGCGTTGCCCGAGCCGATAAATGCAAGAAAGCACCTTCTGCGCATCCTCGGTGCCGTTATAACGTTTAGGTGGGTCGAGACAAATATCGCAGTTGCCGCAGGGCTCTAACGCGCTTTCATCGAAGTAATGCAGCAACACTTGACGGCGACAGGTTTGCGCCTCAGCAAATGCAGCCATGGTATTGAGTTTATGGAAATCCACCTGCTGCTGCGGCCCAGGCTCAGACTGTTCGATAAGATGGCGCACCCGACCAATATCGGCGGGGTCGAACAGCATAAAGGCTTCGGCCTCGAGTCCATCGCGGCCCGCTCGGCCGGTTTCTTGGTAATAGGCTTCGATGCTCTTAGGGATATCGTAATGCACCACAAAGCGCACGTTGGATTTGTTAATCCCCATGCCAAAGGCAACAGTAGCAACGACAATATCAATTTGATCTTTAAGGAAGCTATCCTGCACTTCACCGCGCTCTTGTGGCGTCATGCCCGCATGGTATGCCTTAGCATGAAACCCTTGCAGGGTGAGTCTTTCTGCCACCTCATCCACACGGCGTCGACTGCTGCAGTAGACAATGCCACTACTGCCATTTTGCTGCAGTAAAAACTGTCGTAATTGATTGGCGGCATTGAGTTTTTCGGCAACCGTATAGCGAATATTGGGTCGATCGAAACTCGATAATAATTTAAAAGGATTAATCCCTAGGCGCTCGCAAATATTTTGCCGTGTTGCCTGATCCGCTGTGGCGGTGAGCGCCATCATAGGCACATGGGGAAATAACTGCTTTAACTGGCCAAGGGCCGCATATTCGGGACGAAAATCGTGTCCCCATTGACTGATGCAGTGCGCCTCGTCAATGGCAAACATGGCTAGTGGCAGGGAGCGCATGCGCTCGATAAAATCGGCTGTCAGTAACCGCTCAGGAGACACATACAACAGTTTTAGCTCGCCTCGATGCAACTGCCTAAGCACCTCTAAACTTTGTTCCCGCGGCTGCGATGAGTTTAAATAGGCGGCATTGACCCCCGTCTGCAACAGGCTGTCGACCTGATCTTTCATCAATGAAATCAGCGGTGATACCACGATAGTGATGCCAGGCATCAGCAGTGCGGGCAACTGGTAACACAGACTCTTACCGCCGCCGGTGGGCATGATCACAAGGCAGTCCTCACCACTGCATACACGTTCGATAACCTCGCGCTGACCGTCCCTAAAGTCACGGTAACCAAACACCTGCGCTAGGCGGTGTGACAGCGGATCATCATGTATGTCGAGTAACTGAGTTTCCATGGATCTTCTAGCTAAAAAGTAAGGGCGCCTATTCTAAAGGACAGAATCGCTCCTGTCTTGCGCCATCTTGTCCAAACTGACCCACGCTAACAACCAGAGGATAGGCTTAGAGTGCTACCACGACTCATCACAACGCCTAAGACGATTTGCTCACACAAAGGCTTAAGTTGCATTAGCCATAGGCTTGGCTGTAGATTAATTGCTCTAAGTCGAATGCCATTACGCACACTTCGACCCTATTCTAAGAAGCCCTACAGCCTACAAGGACGAACAGCATGACAAACCCAATTCAAGCCGAAGTACTCAAACGTGTTGCCGAAGTGTTTGACCAGCACGTGCCATTTCATAATTTATTGGGTCTGGATATCAAGCGCTACGACATAGATGGCGTCGAAGTGGTGATCAATATGAAGCCAGAGCTCATTGGCAATATTCATCAACAAATTCTCCACGGTGGTGTCACCGCCACAGTGCTCGACGTGGTAGGCGGGCTCACCGCCTTTGCCGGACTGGTCGCTAGCCGTGATGATTGGACGGTTGAAGAGTTACAGCAACGGCTGCAAACCTTAGGCACAATCGATATGCGCGTCGATTACCTGCGCCCCGGGCGTGGACAGGTTTTCACTGGCACGGGCAGCGTGATCCGTGCCGGCAATCGCGTCTCAGTGTGTCGTATGGAGCTTCACAACGAGCAAGGAACTCATATCGCCTTCGGCACAGGCACTTATATGGTTGGCTAGTCCGTTGTCACACCTCGTTTTTTAGAAAATTTTTACCGCATTCACCATCGATAAGCTAAAGGGAAACGCCTTGATTATTCAGGTGTTTCCCCTCTTCTTTTTGTTAAGCACTCGCCATTAGAGACATCCTGTAACGAAAAAGGCGACCGCACACACCTTGAGTCAATTCCCATAGCCTCCTACAATCGCCGTCCTGTTGTCCTTCGAAGATGTCTCATGCCTGATAACGAATACCGCAAAGGGATCCTACTTGCCGTCAGTGCTTACTGTATGTGGGGATTTGCGCCCTTATATTTCAAACTACTCCACCATGTTTCGGCGACCGAAATTTTATTGCATCGAGTGATCTGGTCATTTGTGTTTATGGTGATCATCATGCTGTTTATCGGTGGCTTTGGAAAACTTCGCCAGCTGTTTAAACAGCCCAAACAGCTACTCGTACTCACCATCACCTCCCTATTAATTGCGGCCAACTGGTTGATTTTTATCTGGGCTGTGAATAACGATCATATGCTCGATGCCAGCTTGGGTTACTTTATTAACCCCCTACTGAATGTGCTGCTCGGCATGCTGTTTTTAGGTGAAAGATTACGTAAGTTGCAATGGTTTGCCGTCGCGCTGGCGAGTGCTGGCGTGCTGATCCAATTAGTCTCATTCGGCTCAATCCCCATAGTCTCCCTCGCCTTAGCGGGTACCTTCGGGGTGTATGCTCTGCTGCGTAAAAAGGTCAATGTGGATGCCAAATCGGGTCTGCTAGTCGAAACCGCCATCCTGCTACCGGTCGCATTGGTTTATCTGGTCTCGACCTTAGATAGCGCCACGGCGAATATGCTGACCAACGATTGGCACCTTAATTTATTGTTGATGGCAGCCGGGATTGTTACCACGATTCCACTATTGTGTTTTGCCGGTGCAGCGGTACGTATTCCATTGTCTATGCTCGGCTTTTTCCAATATATCGGCCCGAGTATTATGTTTATCCTCGCGGTAACCTTATTCAATGAACCCTTCGATGCCGAGAAGAGCATCACCTTCGGCTTTATCTGGAGCGCCCTGTTGGTGTTCACCTTCGATATGGCATATAAGCGCAAAACGGCGTGATGAGATCACGCCGCTACCGACAGTTGCAAAAATAGTGGTTAAGTGAGCATCTACTTAACCAGCTATTTTTGTAGCTGGCTGATAAACTTCTCGCCCTCGGGCACTGACAATAACAGATTGTAGCCTCGCGTGGTTGGCACTAACACTAGCTCGGATTTATCCGTCACGGCCACAAATGCCTTGCCCTTACCCTTCAGATTAAACCAGCCGAGTTGAAACCCTGGCATACCTATGCCATTGGTTTTAAAGCTTGGCGCTAAATCCGCCTCCTGCTTCAAGTCGATAAGACGCGCCTGCTCGACTAACAGTTCGGAACGCGCTAATTGCACTTTATAAAAGGGAATATCGAGTTTTAGCTCGGTGTCGGTTAGCGCGATTTCAGCATTATGGGATTGATAAAACACCCAAGAAAATCCACCAATCATCACTAACAAGATGCCTAAGCTCGCCGATTTAGCCACTTTCGGCATAGGTTTGACCCACAACATCCACAGTACGCCAGCTAACCCTAACAACAAGATAATAAAGCTTAAAATTGAAGTTTGAGTCAGAGGTGCGAGGGAGAAAAGCTGAGTCACCATGGTGGGCAGTCCTTAAGGAAGAAAAGCTTAATCTGCCAACAAAGACATATTATGTCAACAAAAATGCCAGCGCTAGGCTGGCATCTTATCAAGCGTTAAAAGCTTAAAGATCGAGGGCGAGAATTTTAGAGCGGCGCTGATAGTTATACAGCTGCTTTTTCTTCTGCGGTAAGGCTTCCACATCTTCGATCACAAAGCCATGTTCTAAGAACCAGTGAATGCTGCGGGTAGTAAGGGCAAACAAACGCGAATAACCACGGCTACGCGCCTGACCGATGATATTTTTCAGCAGCAGACTGCCCCTATCCGCATCGCGATAATCTGGATGCACCACCAAACAGGCAAACTCGCCGGCGTTATCCTCTTCAAAGGGGTACAGGGCCGCGCAGCCAATGACTAAGCCATCACGCTCAATCAACATAAACTGCTCGATTTCAATCTCAAGCTGCTCACGGCTTCGACGCACTAAAATGCCCTGTTCTTCCAGAGGACGAATTAAGTTCAGTACACCGCCAATATCGCTAATCGATGCCCGGCGCAGACGCTCAGCGCTTTCAGTCACGATTTGCGTGCCTATGCCTTCACGGGAGAACAACTCCTGCAGCAAGGCACCGTCATCGAGGTAACTGACCAAATGACAACGGGGCACACCATTGCGGCATGCATCAATACTCGCCTTGAGGAAGGCCATAGTACCAATACAGGCCGAACCTTGCTCAGCGAGCTTCGTCAGAATGTTTTGCGCATCATTTGGCATTAATTCGGCAATCACATCGCCATTGCGATCGAGGATGCCGTTTTGCGAACTAAAGCCGATCATCTTGTCGGCCTTAAGCTTAATCGCAACCTGAGTGGCAATCTCTTCGGCCGTGAGGTTAAAGCTTTCGCCAGTAACGGATGCGGCAATCGGCCCCATCAACACGATACAGTGATTATCGAGCTGACGCTTAAGCCCTTGTGTATCGATACGGCGTACTTTACCGCTTAAACAAAAATCCACCCCGTTGTCGACACCAAGAGGCTGGGCGATCACAAAGTTACCGCTGACTAAGTTAATTTGCGCGCCTTGCATCGGCGTATTACTTAGACTCATCGATAAACGTGCGGTGATATCAAACTGCAATGCACCCGCAACCTGCTTAATCACTTTGAGTGAGTCTTCATCGGTGATACGTACACCTTCGTGGTAGGCGGGTTCAATCCCATTGGCCGCTAATGCCGCATCGATTTGCGGCCTCGCGCCATACACTAACACCACTTTAATGCCTAAACTGTGTAACAGGGCCACGTCATTTAATATGCCGCGAAATTGATTTTGTGCTAAAGCCTCGCCACCCAACATCACCACAAAGGTTTTCCCTCTATGGGCATTGACGTAAGGGGCAGAATGACGAAATCCATCAACCAGTTCAGTGGTACGCACGCGTTGTTTACACCTCATATTTGAGCTGGCAAAGCCGATATGGCACACCAGGAATGAATGACTAAATCACGCGTATAGTATTGCATTTTAATTCACCAATAAAGAATTTATTCTCATTAAAATGCAGTTTTAATACAATAAAGTGCTTATATTTTCAAAAAATTGCATTTTTGATAAATGATCACATTTTTTTAACCAAATGCGATTTCGCAGCACTGGCCGAGTATGGGACAGATTTATCTCAACTTGATGACGAGAAGCCGGAAAAAGACCAAAAAAAGCCCCTTAGATAAGGGGCTTTTCTCGAAACACTAAACAAGGATTACTTGATTTTCGCTTCTTTGTACATAACGTGCTGACGGATAACAGGATCAAATTTCTTGATCTCCATTTTTTCAGGCATGTTACGCTTGTTCTTCTCAGTCGTGTAGAAGTGACCTGTTTTAGCTGTAGAAACTAGCTTGATCTTCTCACGGTTACCTTTAGCTTTAGCCATGGTTTATTACACCTTCTCGCCGCGGGCACGAAGTTCAGCAACAACAACTTCGATACCTTTCTTATCGATAATACGCATACCTTTAGTAGATACACGTAGCTGTACGAAACGCTTTTCGTCTTCTAACCAGAAACGGTGGTTCTGTAGGTTAGGTAAAAAACGACGACGAGTCGCGTTCTTAGCGTGCGAACGGTTGTTACCAACCATCGGCTTCTTGCCAGTAACTTGGCATACTCTTGACATGTCAATCTTCTCCAAAAACAATTTAACGCTCGAGCATTAATGTACCTCGAATATGGCCGTCGCCCGAGGCACACAAAGAGGGCGCATTTTATACACGATCATAGAGGTAAGATCAAGCGTTAGATTAATTAATCCAGCCTCGTTCCGCGAAGGAAACTATCTCTCGATCACCAACAACCATATGGTCCAGTAAGGATACGTCTATGGTTGCTAACGCATTTTTTAATCGCTCAGTTATTCGTCTGTCAGCCTGACTGGGCTCGGCAATACCAGACGGATGATTGTGACACACAATCACAGCTGCGGCCTTTTTCTCAAGCACTAGGCTTACCACTTCACGTGGATAAACCGAGGCTGAATCTATTGTTCCACGGAACAGTTCAACGAATTGAATGACCCTATGCTGACTATCCAGCAGCAAAATGGCAAACACTTCGTAGGAGCGATCCGCTAATTGTCTCATTAAATAGTCCCGAGTTAAATCAGGATCTGTCAAAACCTGACCTCTCTGCAGGTTTTCTTGTGCCACACGCCTCGCTAATTCAGCCGCGGCTTGAAGCTGGGCGTATTTTACAGGTCCCACGCCCGGAAGTCGACACACCTGATGCTTTGGTGCGCAAAGTAAGCTTCTTAATCCACCAAATTCATGGATCAGTGAGCGTGCAAGGTCGACCGCATTCAATCCACTCAACCCATTTCGCAGTAAAACGGCCAGTAATTCTGCATCCGAGAGATGGGCGGCGCCTTTTACTAATAATTTATCCCGTGGGCCTTCACCCTCGGGCCAATCCTTAATCGCCATACGACCTCCCTGTCAGCGCGAATTTTTACTTTAGACAAGTATGGACGAGATTTTTTGAACTGGGACAGTCACGCCAATTAGTCGCTTTGTGGTATGGTTGGCAACATTATTTCAATCTCGGATGATGTCTGTGAGCCTGATAACGAAAAACGTCCTACTGGGTATTGGTGGCGGCATTGCGGCCTACAAAAGTGCGGATTTAGTGCGCCGCTTAAAAGAACGCGGCTTTGATGTGCGTGTGGTGATGAGCCAGAGCGCCATGGAATTTATTACCCCACTCACTCTGCAAGCCTTATCAGGCCATCCCGTGGCATCAAGTTTACTCGATCCCGCTGCCGAAGCGGCAATGGGTCATATCGAGCTGGCGCGCTGGGCGGATTTAGTAATTATCGCCCCTGCCACCGCGAATTTGCTGGCACGTATTAATGCGGGCATGGCGGATGAGCTTATCACCACCACTTGCCTTGCGACCGAAGCGCCGATAGCCCTGTGCCCCGCGATGAATCAGCAGATGTATCGCAATGCGGCCACTCAAGCCAATTTAACCAGTTTACAAGGCCGTGGTTATACCCTGTGGGGCCCCGCCAGTGGCAGCCAAGCCTGCGGCGAAGTCGGCCCCGGCCGTATGCTCGAACCGCTTGAGATTGCCGAGCTGGCAACAGACTTTTTGCAACAAAAGATGTCTCCTCACAGCCCCTAGCAGGCCAGTCGGTGCTCATTACCGCAGGGCCAACCCGCGAAGCAATTGATCCAGTGCGTTATATCTCTAATCACAGCTCAGGCAAGATGGGATTCGCCTTAGCGAAAGCCGCCGCCGAGATGGGCGCCGCTGTGACCTTGGTCGCAGGACCAGTAAATTTAGCCACGCCAGAAGGGGTGACGCGAATCAATGTTGAATCGGCGCAAAACATGCTCGATGTTGTGATGGATAATGTTGATAAAAAAGATATTTTTATCGGCTGCGCGGCGGTTGCCGACTATCGCGTCAGCGATATTGCGGACTGTAAGATCAAAAAGTCCGCCGAAGAAATGCAACTTGCGCTGGTGAGGAATCCTGATATCTTAGCGACGGTCGCAAGCTTGGCAAACCGTCCTTTTGTGGTGGGATTTGCCGCCGAAACCCATGATGTAGAAGCCTACGCCCGCGATAAACTCAAACGTAAAAATTTGAATATGATCGCCGCAAACGATGTATCCGTTGCTGGTCTTGGCTTTAATGCCGATGCCAATGCCCTGCGTGTATTCTGGCCGCAGGGTAGTCAAGATTTGCCTGCTACCGATAAGCTCACGTTGGCTCGGCAATTACTTTCGTTGATAGTGAAAGAAAAAACAAAATAAATGAAAACACCGATTGAATTAAAGATCCTCGATTCCCGTATTGGCTCTGAATTTCCCCTGCCCGCCTACGCCACACCAGGCAGCGCGGGAATGGATCTTCGTGCCATGATAGATACCACAATGACGATAGCCCCGGGTGAGACTCAGTTAATCCCTACTGGCATCGCCATCCACGTGGCAGACCCAGGCCTTGCCGCCGTGATCCTGCCCCGTTCAGGCCTTGGCCATAAACACGGTATCGTACTCGGAAATCTGGTTGGGCTTATCGATTCAGATTATCAAGGTCCCTTGATGGTCTCTTGCTGGAACCGCAGCGATACCCCATTCACTTTAGAAATTGGTGATCGTCTCGCACAACTGGTGTTTGTTCCTGTGGTACAAGCACAATTCAAACTCGTTGATGAGTTCGACAGCTCAGATCGTGGTGAAGGTGGATTTGGCCATTCTGGCACTAAATAACCAGCATCGATATTGAGCAAGGATACTGCAATGGCTGTAAGCCCAAAAATTAATCGTCGTGAACACATACTGCAATGCCTAGCGCAAATGCTAGAAACCAGCCCAGGACAACGTATTACCACCGCGAAACTCGCCTCTGAGGTCGGTGTATCGGAAGCGGCACTCTATCGCCACTTTCCGAGTAAGGCGCGAATGTTTGAAGGGTTAATTGAGTTTATTGAAGAGTCATTACTCTCCCGCATCAACATCATCATGGACGATGAAAAAGACACCATGAAACGTTGCCAATTAGTGCTACAACTGCTGTTGATTTTCGCCGAGCGCAACCCTGGGATCTCTCGGGTACTCAATGGCGATGCACTCTTAGGTGAAAACGAGCGTCTACGCAGTCGTATCAGCACCCTATTTGCTAAAATTGAAACCCAACTCAAGCAAATCCTGCGGGAAAAAACCCTGCGTGAAGGCAAAGGCTTTAATTTAGATGAGGCTATTTTAGCTAATTTGCTGTTAGCCTTCGCCGAAGGGCGAATTGCTCAATTTGTGCGTAGTGAGTTTAAACTAAAACCGACACAACACTTCGATGAACAGTGGCGCTTTATTCAGCATCAGCTGTTACAAAGCTAATGATTTTTCAATACAAAGGACGGTAATCACCGTCCTTTCTTTTATCCCCTACTCCTTGTATCGGTATTTCTTTTGTTTTAATCTCGAGTAAACATTTACAAAACAAAAACCACAATAATATTACAAGGATGTCAGATGAAATCTTTGCCATTTGCTGCATTGGCCGTAATTTGCTTGCCTATTATACCTTTCAGCACATTAGCGGCCGAAACCTCGGCGACAAATGCCCTGTCACAATCCCAATTATTCAGTCGCGGTAACGAGTACTCTAACGTAAAAATCTCGCCTACCGGCAAATACTTAAGTGCAATCACCAGCGTGGAAGGCAAGAATGTCCTCTTAGTACTCGATGCCCAAACCAAAAAATTGCTTAACGCAATTCGCTTCCCGAGCAACGCGCAGGTAGGCACCTATGAATGGGCTAATAGCGAGCGCATTGTACTGGCAAAAGAATATCTTAAGGGCTGGACCGATGTACCCCAATACTACGGCGAATTAATGGCGGTCAACGCCGATGGTTCTCGCAAGGCGTACCTATTCGGCTATAACAGCGGCGAGCAACAAACCGGCTCGAATATCAAGAAAAACACCCCAATGCGCGCCACCGCCTTTATTCTCGATCCTCTGCCTGATGACGAGCGTTATATGCTGGTCAATGCGATTCCTTGGAATAATGAATCGAACTTAAACTTTGAACTGCTACAGGATGTCTACCGCGTAGATCTATTTAACGGCACGCGTAAGCGGATTACAGGCTCTCCCATTGGCCGAGCACGCTTTATGACTGACCATGAGGGTGAAGTCCGCTTTGTGGCTGGGGAAGATGGCAAAAACATTACTAAAGTCTTTTACCGCAAAGATGGCGAATGGGTAAACACCGACAAACTCAACCTTGGCTTAAGTGATTTTACGCCTATCTCCTTCGCCGATAATAAAAATAGCATTTATGCCGCAGGCCGCGTGGGTAATGAAACCTTAGGTGTCTATCGCATCAATCTCGAAACAGGCGATAAAGCGGAAATCATTCAAGATGAAGTAGTCGATCCGAGCAACTTCTGGATCAATGGCACAAACAAACAGCTCTATGCCGTTGAGTTTGAAAATGGCTACCCCAGTTATGCCTTTGTCGATAGCAACGATAACCATGCCAAACTGCTTAAGGATTTACTCGCGGCCCTGCCGGGGCATCAAGTGCAAATCGTCAGCGAAACCCGTAATGGCGAACAATTGGTGGTGATTGCATTTAACGATCGCAATCCAGGTGATTACTATTTGTTCGATACGAAAAAGCTCAAGCTAGAGTATCTAGCAGCCGCCCGTAAATGGCTCGACCCAGAAAAAATGGCAGAGGTTAAACCTATTAGCTTCACCAACCGCGATGGCCAGAAAATCCATGGCTACTTAACCTTACCCAATGGAAAAGAAGCCAAAAATTTACCTCTGGTCGTCAATCCCCATGGTGGCCCCCATGGTGTTCGTGACTGGTGGGGGTTTGACTCACAAAACCAACTACTTGCTCAAAATGGTATGGCGGTGTTGCAGGTAAATTTCCGTGGCTCAGGGGGTTATGGCGAGCGTTTCGAGCAAGCTGGCTATCAAAAATGGGGCTCGGATATTCAGCACGATATTATCGATGCTACTCAATATGTGATTGACCAAGGCTTTGCCGATAAGGAACGGGTGTGTATCGCAGGGGGTAGCTTTGGCGGCTATAGCGCACTACAAAGCGCCGTATTGGCGCCCGATATGTTTAAATGCGCGGTTGGGTTTGCTGGTGTGTATGATCTGGAGTTGATGTTTGATGAAGGTGACGTCGCCAGAACACGTTCAGGCACAAGCTATCTTAAGGACGTACTTGGCCAAGATAAAGCCATCCTAAAAGCCATGTCTCCCTCTGAGAACGTAGCTAAATTAAAAGCGAACCTCTTACTGGTGCACGGCGGTGACGATGAGCGAGCGCCGATTGAGCAGCTTGAATCACTCGAAAAAGCCCTCAAGGCCCATAATTATCCCTATCAAAAACTGGTGATGGATAACGAAGGCCATGGTTTTTATGATGATAGCCATAGAGCCAAGTATTACGATCAGATGCTTAGCTTCTTAAAAACCAACCTGAAACTTTAGTACTCACTAAAATAACTAGGGCGTGTTGACGTTTCGAGATTAAATTTTGTTCGTTCAGGCAATCACGTGCTCGCGAAACGAGGAATGATGTGTAGTTATTCTACTCAAATGACGAGTGACAAAGAGCAAGGGCTTGCCAGACGAACCCTTCGGGCAGCATTTGGCTGGCTTTTCTGCCGCGTTATCGTCCGTTTATGTAGAATAACTACACTGCACGGACTTTGCCTTGCATACAAGCCAGCCACATTGCTGCAAAAATAACCCTGAAACGTCGACACGCCCTATTCTCTTCATCAAGATAATGATGTTTTAGCGCCTCAAGGAGCCGATAATCGATAAGGACTATCGGCTTTTTCATCTTCAGCGTGAGCGTTTTTTGGTATGAATTATCCGCAATTCGCGCTATTCTCCCCCACCTTGTTCTTACCCAGATAAGAACCAGTCGATTTGTACCTGAGTTCACCCATTGTATAAACTCAGTTTAGGGTGCTAGGTTTTCAGTGATAGCCGCTACTGTAGTAGTGGAGGATAAGATGGCATTAAGTGAAGCAGCAGTAAAAGTACAAGCCGCCCTACAAGAACGCGGACTTGAAACCCCCATGCTCCCCAATGTGTTTACGCCTGAAGAGCGTAAGGACAAGATTGAATTCCATATGAGGGAAATCCTGACGCTAATGTCACTGGATCTTTCCGACGACAGTCTTGCCGATACTCCACGCCGCATTGCCAAAATGTATGTCGACGAAATTTTCTCCGGCTTAGACTATGAGAACTTCCCGAAGATCACTGTCATTGATAACAAAATGGGCTTCGATGAGATGGTGCGCGTGCAGGACATCAGCCTGACCAGTACCTGTGAGCACCACTTAGTCACTATCGATGGCACAGCAACAATCGCTTATATCCCACGTAAAAAAATTATCGGTTTATCAAAGATTAACCGCATAGTACGTTTCTTCTCCCAGCGTCCACAGGTGCAAGAGCGTTTAACTCAGCAAGTGTTAGTTGCCTTGCAAACGCTGCTCGAAACCAAAGACGTGGCCGTAAAAATGGATGCGGTGCATTACTGCGTCAAATCCCGCGGCGTGATGGACTCCACCAGCTCCACCACGACCACCGCCCTAGGGGGATTTTTAAATCTAACCCCGCCACCCGTGCCGAGTTTTTAAATCAATCCAAATAAGCTGTTAGATTTAATCAATGCATAAAAAAACGCTGCCATTCTTGATGAATCGCAGCGTTTTTGTTTTAGCGGTTTATAACCCACTTAAGCCTTATTAGGCCTCGATGCCATACTGCTCGCGGTACTGGCTTACCGCTGCCAATTGCGCTTCCATACCCGGTTTTTCTGACAGATAGCTGATCAGATCCGCAAGTTTGATGATCGCCACAATACCGCAGCCAAAATCACGCTCGACCTCTTGAATCGCCGACAGCTCGCCCTTGCCTTTCTCCTGACGATCCAGCGCAATCAACACGCCCGCTAGCTGTGCCTTATGGGCTTCGATGATCTCCATCGATTCACGAATCGCGGTACCAGCGGTGATCACATCATCCACCAACATCACACGACCCTTAAGCTCGCTGCCAACTAAGCTGCCACCTTCACCGTGGTCTTTTTCTCTTTACGGTTAAAACAGTAAGGCATATCGATATCATGGTGATCGCACAGGGCCACGGCAGTCGTGGTCGCGATCGGGATTCCCTTGTAGGCTGGACCAAACAGCAGGTCATACTCGATGCCCGAATCCACTAACGCCGCCGCATAAAAGCGTCCCAAACGCGCAAGGTCTCGTCCAGTATTGAATAAACCCGCATTAAAGAAATAAGGACTGATACGGCCCGATTTAAGGGTAAACTCACCGAATCGCAGTACCTGACGCTCTAGGGCAAACTCAATAAACTCACGTTGATAGGCTTTCACAATCTCTCCTTACGACTTTAACGTTCTATTTTTATTGGGTTATAGCAATATTGATTTAATAAAAAGCCCCATAACGGGGCTTCTTATCAACAACAATTAATTTAATGCGGCTTTCTGCACATCGACGATTTCACGAATACTGTTCTTCGCCAATCCGAGTAGCTCAATCAATTCTTCATGGCTAAATGGTTCGCCTTCTGCGGTGCCCTGGATCTCAATGATCTTACCGGTTTCTGTCATCACCACGTTCATATCGGTCTCGGCGGCGCTGTCTTCCACATATTCGAGATCGCTGATGGCTTCACCGTTGTAGATACCTACGCTGACCGCTGCAATCAAAAACTTCAGCGGGTTAGACTTGATAATGCCCTTACCACGGGCCCAGTTCAGTGCATCCACAAGAGCCACACAGGCACCTGTGATAGATGCGGTGCGAGTACCGCCATCGGCTTGGATCACATCACAATCGATAACGATAGTGTTTTCACCAAGGGCTTTCATATCGACGCAAGCACGCAGCGCACGGCCAATCAGACGCTGGATCTCTTGAGTACGGCCAGATTGCTTGCCGCGAGCCGCTTCACGGTCCATACGGCTGTGGGTTGAACGTGGCAACATACCGTATTCCGCCGTCACCCAGCCTTGCCCCTGACCTTTAAGGAAACGTGGCACACCCTCAGTAAAACTGGCGGTACAAAGCACTTTGGTTTCGCCAAACTCAACTAACACAGAACCTTCGGCATGGGCCGTAAACTGGCGAGTGATAGTGATGGGACGTGTTTGTGCTGGCGTTCTGTTACTTGGACGCATGCGAGATTCCTGTATTCTGAGTCATTGACCGATTTTGGCTGCATATTATAGGGATTTGTGCCTGAGGATGCCATGCCTAGGGCAATTCTCTGGCAAACTCCGCCATTTACAATGCAAGCTTCCCCTTCGCAGTATACTGTATGCCTTTAATCCTAAAGCCATTGACTCTATAATCGCCTATCAATATGACGATTCAACCATTAGGACAATCCCATGATCCAAAGCATGACAGCCTACGCTCGCATCGAGCACAAAGCACAATGGGGCACTGCCTCTTGGGAAATTCGCTCAGTCAACCAGCGTTATCTCGAAACTTACCTACGTCTGCCAGAACAATTCCGCAGCTTCGAACCCGTACTGCGCGACCGTCTGCGTAAACGCCTAAGCCGCGGTAAAGTCGAGGTCAATTTACGCTACGAGCTAGCCGACAACAGCAATAATGAACTCAAATTAAACCAAGGGTTAGCTAAGCAGTTGCTCGATGCTGCCAGCTGGTTAAAACAAGAAGCCGGCCAAGGCGAAGTCAGCCTAACTGACATTTTACGCTGGCCAGGCGTGCTCTCAAGTTCAGAGCAAGATATGGATGCCATTGGCGCCGAGCTATTAACGGCTTTCGATTTAGCGATAGACCAGTTTATCGAAGCCCGTGGCCGCGAAGGTGCTGCGATTAAAGACATGCTGTCAAGCCGTTTAGAAGGCGTCGAAGAACAAATCGCTATCGTGCGCGAGCACATGCCTAAAGTGATGGAATATCAGCGCGATAAACTCACTAACCGCCTTGCTGAAATCAAAGGCGAACTCGACCCGGCCCGCATCGAGCAGGAGATGATCCTGTTAGCACAAAAACAAGATGTGGCCGAAGAGATGGACAGACTCGAAGCCCATGTCACCGAAGCGCGCCGCATCCTCAAAAAAGGTGGCAGCGAAGGCCGTCGCTTAGATTTTATGATGCAGGAATTTAACCGCGAATCTAACACCCTCGCCTCAAAATCCATCAGCACCGAAATCACCGCCGCCGCCGTCGAACTTAAAGTACTCATCGAACAAATGCGCGAGCAGATCCAAAACGTTGAATAATGTTGCTTGTGTTATCTAAAACCAAAAGCCCTTTTAAGGGCTTTTGGTTTTTGGAGGCTAACCGAGTAATGGCATGAGTTTCTGCTGTAACTCATGGTGGGAGGCGACTTGAAAGTGCGGGCGAATACCTGCGGGGACAGCGTGTCCATGGACGTTATACCAACAGGTGTGGAATCCCGCGTTGATGCCGCCTTGAATATCTGAATGTGGGTTATCGCCCACCATCAACACTTGTTCGCGCGCTGGCTGGCCCATCAACTCGAGGGCATATTCAAAGATACCGACATCGGGTTTAGCCATGCCCACTTTTTCTGAAATCACTAAAATATCAAAATGATGCTGTAAACCAGTACGCTCTAAACGCACTGTTTGCAACTCGGTAAAACCATTGGTGATGATCCCCATTTTGGCTTTTCCCTGCAGCGCGGCCAGTAATTCTCGGGCGCCGGGCAAAGGCGCACAAATCTCGGCCATCGCCGTTAAAAATGCACTGTTTAAGGTTTGCGGTGTCAGCGCAAGCTTTGCCGCCCATGGCTCGAAACGTATGGTTTGCAGTTCGGCGGCGCTGATCTTGCCATCCTGATACGCAACCCATAACGGCTTGTTTACACTTTGATATTCTTCGAAATCGGCCCGAGTAAAATCGACGCCAAAGCCTGAAAACATTCGCTTAAGCCCTTCGAAAGCATCGAAATAAAAGAGAGTTTCATCTGCATCGAAAAGCACCCAAGTATAGGGTAAAGCGGCAGCATGATTCGGGATTAAAGATGACATACGACTCCTAACAACACACTAAAGGCACGGCTTAATCCGTCAAGACAAGCAGCACAGTACTATACAACACCCAAAATCTAACGCGAAGGCACACGAAAAACAGAGCATAGTTAGCAAGTCTATCTGCCAATAATGCTTTAGCGCCTTCAACTCCAAGGGAATAGGTTTTTAGTTGCAAAATAGTCTACTATCTTGGTTTAAGATTGATAATACCGCATACATGAAACCCATTGTTGAGCATATCTCAACAGTAATTAGATTAGGCACCTGTTTCCAGAGAGGAGCTCCAAAACGGGTTATCATCGCCGCTGATCGGCCTGAGCATAAAAACTCACAGCCACAACATTGGAGCCCTTTAATGGATCATTTTTCTGCCCTGCCCATTTTTGTCACTGTAGTGGAATGCGGTAGCTTTTCCGCCGCAGGACAAAAACTTGGGCTGAGCAAATCGGCCATCAGCAAGCGTATTACGCAACTGGAGCAACACTTAGGAATTCAACTATTACAACGTACCACTCGCAGTTTGAGCCTGACGGATGCTGGCGCGCGCTATTTCGAATATATTCGCCCCGCAGTGCTGCTTACCCAAGAAGGATTGGATGCAATCTCCGAGCTGCAGCAAACGCCTAAAGGCAATCTGCGAATTTCCGTGCCTATGGTGTTTGGCCGCTTGTATATTGCACCTTTAATCGCTGAGTTTTTAAAACGTTACCCCGATATTCAGCTGCAAATGCAAATGGATGATAAGACCACTGATTTAATCGCAGGCGGCTTCGATCTGGCCATTCGAATTGGCGAGCTTCCCGACTCCAACCTTATCGCCCGCAAAATTGCCCCTTGTTTGAGCGTGATTTGCGCGTCACCCGCATATCTAGCTCAGCACGGTTTACCCATAGTTCCTAACGAGCTAACTCAACACAACTGCTTGTTTTACAGTTACTTTCAAGACGGTGTGGAATGGAGCTTCCACAGTCCCAATGGCATGCAACGCATCCAACCCAAAGGCAACTATCAAGTGAATAATAGCGATGCCATTCATCGAGCCTGTCTCGATGGTCTTGGCATCGCCAACCTACCACGCTTTATTGTTGAGCCCGATCTACAGGCAGGGCGCTTACAAACGATACTGACTGACTTTCCACTCCCCGAACACGGTATTTATGCCGTATATCCGCAGCGAAAATACCTCCCAACCAAAGTGACGGTTTTGATTGAGTTTTTAATGGAGAAGTTGGCGAGTGGCAAGTTTGGATAAATTTCAAAGTGATAGAACAATTTTGAGTAGTTGATCTAACTGATTGAAAATCAGCCACTCTCAATGCTAGATTAAAGGGCGATTTAATAACCAAGGATGGAGAATGAACCAAGAATCACTTTTTGAAGATTTACCTGAAGTAGACTCAGGTAAATATGAAGCAAGCATGTTATCCAATCAGAAATTTTGTGATCAAGTAGAACAATCCCTTGTAGCGCTAGGCTTCCGTGAAGCACAAGGTGTTCCATCTCAAAACGAGTTCCTTAAAAGTGCGCCTTATACAGATATGTATGGTGGAATTCGAAAGGCAGCCTTCTTAGTACAACATCAAACACTAGGAGCTGTCCGAATTGAAGCTCACAAGCAAGAGCAAAGCGGTTCTGTCGATCAAAAATTTCCTTTTTTCCTAGAGTCTCTTCGCCTCGCGCCAGAGTACAATTTAGTCATTTTACTAGGTGGGAAAGGCTATAAACAAAAAGCTTTTGACTGGATAAAAACTGCTGCAAGAAATATTCAAGACAAACAAATCAAGGTCTTTAGCGACCTTGATGAATTTATTAGTTTTTTCGTTTCAAAATAACCCAAAGGGTCGAACAATTCCGACCCTTTCTTTTACTAAACCACACCAATCCCGCAATCTATCAAATACTTATAAGTATTATCATAAAAATTGGGATTTCGAGTCTCATCTGATTTATCGCCTTTAGGAACGAATATCACCATGCCCTGACGAGCCCGCGTCAACAATACGCGATAAGCATTTTCAAGGTATTTTTGCCGAACTAATTGGCTTCGTTTTTGCCATTTTGTTCCTACAAACTGCCAATGCTCAAATGCTTGAGCATTGAAACGGTAATCTGCATCCCAAGCCACAACACACCAGTCTAGCTCTAGTCCTTGTACATCAAATTCAGTAGCAACATCCTCTAAAAATTCGGCAGAACGAATATCTTCAGCACCACTTAAAAACCACTTAGCAGGGTCTATCTCGTTCTTAACGAAAATACCCTCAGCTTTAAGCCTAATGCCGTTAGAAGAAGCAAGCAGCCCCATAGACTCATTGGCTCGTTTGTGAAGATTAACCCAAGCTTTAGCTTTAGCTATATCCCGAGTGACTTTGATAGGGTAGACATGCTCTAGATCTTTATAAATGCTAAGAGCAAGCCCGCATTGCCCAGCAACCAAGTAATGAATAAAACTGGACAAATTTTCAGCACGGAAAGACCGCATGGATGTGGCAAGATGTAAGTTAGGTAAGACATTCGCCCTTGAAACCGCATTCAGATCTACCCCTAGCGAAACATACTCACCGGACAATAAAGCAGTGGAAAAATAGACATCCCAATCTAAGAACTTGGCCTTAAGCGCATCCAACCAACCAGCTAGCCCTGCCTCACCTTTATTAATCTCCTGTCCACCACCAACTAGCGCAATAATAAACGCCCAGTCTTGACGACGGTCCATTACTTCGATGAAAAATTCAGGCTCTGATTTATCAAAGTCGACAATACCTCGCTTACGACGCATAAAATCGCTTGCCTGCTCTTTATCCCACGCCCGTTGAGCCTCATCAAATATGGCCACTTTTTCAGGCGGCACGCCACCATGCAGGTATTCATCTCTAAAGCGATGGATATTTTGAATAAATGATTCAGTCTCCTTTCTAGTTGCGCTGATAGAATCACCAGTTCTAGAAGATCTATCCCTAGCCAAGGCTTCCTGTAATACCGCCACCAAGGGGCCATTACCACTGAGGAAAACAGAATACTCATTCTCTTCCCTGTTTGCGTGAATACTCGCAATATTAAGCCCTACAAGGGTTTTACCCGCTCCCGGAACGCCGGTAACGAAACAAATTATTTTTCGCTTATTGATCCGAGCATCGTGAATTAAATGAAGTAATTGCTGGCTCGTTTGCCCAAGATTTTGTGTATCCGCTTCACTACGAGCAATATCTTCGACATCGTGCGACGCATATAGCGCTTGTGCCGCTTCGATAATGGTTGGCGTCGGCAAATAACCTGAATCAGCCCACAAGTTTGGATCAAAAGGAGCTTGATTCAACCGCTCAGCGATTAGGCGCATTCTTGAAAACAATTCACAGGGCGAAATACACAAGGTCGAAGCAACATTATCGCCTGCGAATACTGGATTTTCCGATTGGCTGGTCGCTTTGGTGGCGACCAGCAGAGGAATTAGATATTTATCATGGCTACCACGATGAAAGTTCTTTAAATCTAAGGCATATCCATGAGTTTGCCTTATATCCGCAGCGGTAAATGCTGTTGCGCCCACTTTAAACTCTACTACAAAAACAATCCCTTTAAATATCATCACGACATCGGCACGTCGTCCCATTCGTGGGATCATAAACTCGATGAAAATATGCCCTTCTTGCTCAACACTCTCGGTCAAGGAGCGTTTGAGAACTTCAATTTCAGTCAACCAAGCGCGGGTTTGTGAATGCAATAAATGCTGAGTATGGAAACGTGATATCTGTCCGGTAATCGCATCGGGCTCTGCTGATAGAAAATCTTTAAAACTCGCCGAATAAAATGCTCGCTGAGTCATAATGATCCCTCAACGGTAAAATCTAGAAGTTGTTTCGCGGGAATATCTAAGGCTTTAGCGAGCTTGAATATATTAATCAAACTCACATTACGCTGACCACGTTCAATACCGCTGACATAGGTTCTGTCCATGTCAGCTTTTAATGCGAGCTGCTCCTGCGAAAACGATCTCTCAAGTCGCAAACTTTTTAGATGAGTACCAAATGAGGTAAGCAAATGATCTTCCATGAATAATCCTGCTAAGAGTTTTCATGATGATCTTTACTTGTAGACAATACGTCTACGGACTATGAGTCACATTCAATATCTAGCACATAATGATTTGGACATAACATCACACAGAGTAATCACTCACAAAATGCAAAATGATTATTGGCGCTGAATCCATCTACTGCTCTATTCGGCAATAAGTACCTTGTACTTCGGCCGCCGGCGTCGGCTTTCACTAAAAAGCCTTGCTCGACCATTTGCGCAAGGTGACGGGTGGCGGTGGCGCGGCTCACCTTAGCGACCTTTTGATACTGGCTACTATTCATCCCTAATTCAAAATCGCCATCTAACATCCGATTGAGCACTTTGGCTTGCTCTTGGCTCAATAAGGATTGATCGAAATTTTGCCAATACTGCGTTTTCCGCAGAGTCTTGTTCACCTCTGCCATCGCATTGAGTAAGCAATTATTGAGGGTTTCAAAAAACCATACTAACCAAGGAGTAATATCGACATCGCCCCTTTGAGTGGACTCTAAAATGTCATAGTAGGCTTGGCGACGGGCCAGAATACTGACCGACATAGCGTAAAAACAAATCGAGCGTTTTTCCGCTTGCGCCAAAGCTAAATCAGTCAATAAACGCGTAATGCGCCCATTACCATCATCAAGCGGATGCAGAGTTACAAACCAAAGGTGAGTTATCGCCGCACGGATAAGCGGATCTATACCCAGATCTTGCCTTGATGCATTAAACCATTCGATAAACTGTGAGAGTTCAGCGTCCAAAGTGGCTCGAGAGGGGGCCTCAAAATGCACCCTTGGTTTATCAATCCGGCCTGAGACAACTTGCATAGGCGTATCGCCACGTAGCGCTCCACCAATAACGGGGTTAAACAGCGTATCACCCTGGGGAAATAACTGTTTATGCCAACCTAATATCCGCTCAAGGGTTAACTCTGTATCTAAATTTATTAAGGCATCGAGCATAATGTCGGCCAAGCCATCGGTTTGTGCCGTGGTCGGATACGGTTTGTCTTCGGACACACCGAGTTTCTTAGCCAAGGATGAGCGCACCGAAGCCGCATTGAGCTTTTCACCTTCAATGGCACTGGAGTGGATAATGTTAGCGAGTAAGGTGTCGAGTGCAGCCGCTGACGTTAACAGGCTGTCGTCGTGACTTAGCATTTGCTTGCCAAGCAGCTGGCCCTGATTGAAATAAACCTGACGCAGCAAGGCATCAATGCTGCTGGTATTCCAATGAAACTTAGGCCAATCGGCTTGCTGCCAAATCCACATATCTTACCCCACGAGTCAAATAACAAGCCTATTCTACTCACACAATGAGGCGATTAACAAACCTATTCGCCTCACTAAATGAGCCAAATAATACAAGTAATCGCCTCACCTTGCCCAACTGCTTCTAGCATAAAGGAATTTATGCTGTTGATTGCCTCTACAACGCAATACCGACGCAACGCCAGCTTTGCGCTGCCAAAACCTGTGCACTGCGATATACTGCCAACGTTGATAAAACGCTAATGTTAAACCCCAATTTACCTACCCATCGCGACCACGCTGACAAGAATGCCGAGCCAAATCCATGCCTGATAACGCAACTATTGCCACCCTTCCCGATTCTCAAGGGCATAACCATAGTGAAGATGTGCAGCTCAATCAGCCACAGTGCGATTCGACTAAATCAAATGACACTAGGCCAAGTACAATCGAGCCGAGTGCAGTTAAGCATGAGTCGGTGATTGCCGAGCAAAAACATAAGGTTATTTTTATTGGTTTGCCCCGCACTGGGACGACGAGCGTGAGCGTGGCCTTATTGGAGCAAGGCTTAAAAGTGGCGCATATGGCGTTTACCAAAGAAGCCTTTATGCAGGCGGATGCGATTTCCGATGCGCCTTGTTTTAGCGATTTCAAACAGTTGGATGGATTATTCCCCAAAGCCAAGTTTGTCTATCTTGACCGAGAGCTAGAGTCTTGGGTGCCGTCGATGCAGATGTTACTCAGTCGAATGCTGCCACATTTAGATGCACAAACCGGCCGATTCCACCCGATTATGAAACGCAGTTTTCGACATAGCTTTGGCGTAGGTGTAGTTGAAAACCCGCAAGATGCACAACATCTTATCGATTGTTATCTGCGCCATAAACAAAGCGTGTTCGACTATTTTGCCGGCCGAGATGACTTCTTATCAGTCGATGTGAGTCAGCAAGGCGTCCTCGGCCAGCTATTAGCATTTATCGGATTAGCCAACGCCGAAAACCAACAGAACTTTCCTAAGCTCAATGTCGGCCGCAATGTCGCCAGTTGGGATGAATATAAACATCCGAATAAGATCAGCGCTAATGCCTCGGGGCCGGAAAAACGTAAGTTCTTCGATTATAAGCTTTAAAACTCAACGGTTGGGAAAGCTAGTCAGGGGTATTTCGGCGTTTTACCACAGTTAACCAGTCGAGACTCACGCCCGAAATCGCGTTAAAACCGCGGATACGGAAGATAAGTTGCAGCAACTGCGGCCTAGGCCTGACTTTAGGTTCGACCGAGCGCGGAATAAACCACAGCGTCACGAATGCGCGCAGTATGGTCGACACCAAAAACACCACAAAAATCGGGCTACTGAGCCAGGTATTCCAACCCGACCAGACTAAAAAGTCCGCCGCATGGGAGGCTATCGTTCCACCGACCATGGCCCCCACAAACACCAACCCAGCGCTGAGTGACGCTTGCAGCGCCGCGTAGGTGGCAAAATCACTGCGAAAGGGACGAATATCATAAAGGTAATTGGCGGTACTTAAGGTAAAGCCGCTCCACGCTAGGCCCGAGAACGCCTGAATGAGGAGAATATACAGATAGTTATCGGAAAACAGCCATAACAACGGCAAGCTTGGGATCATGCAACTGGTAATAATCATCACCAAACGATTGCCGAATTGATCGCTAAATCGTCCCCAAAACTTCAGCGTCACAAACTGGGTGGCTATCGATGCCACACTGGCTAGCACAAATTCAATGTAGCTAAACTTCAAGTCTTCCAGCATATATACGGCGAAAAACGGCGCCGAGATGGCTACCATCGCCTGCATACTGGCCACAAATAGGCTGTATTGGCGGAAGGTTTTATCCTTCCATGCTCCGCGAAAATTGCGGATAGTTTGGATAAATACGCCCCGCTGCTTGGCTTCGCGCGGATCCGGGTCGTGCATTTGCAATAACAACCAAGCCGAGACAAAACGTCCCATAGCCGCTATCGAAAACAACAAGGTAAAGCCTAGCCAGGCCATTTGCAGCGAATCAGTAAGGGTAAGAATGCCACCGCCCACAAAAAATACACTTAAGGATGCGCCCATGGTTAAGCGGGTACGCGCCGCAAAGAAGGCGCCACGGCGACGTTCGGGCACGATAGACCCCATCCAAGCGCGCCAATGGGGTTGGATAAGATTAATAAACCCATGGTATCCCACGGCGAGCGCGATAAATATCCATACCGCATGTTCGGGACGGAAGGCCGCTAACGCGCCCATTCCCAATACCACCAACGCCTGCAAAGCTGCGCAGTAGACGATAAAACTACGGCGGGAAAAGTGACTCGCTAACCAGACCGAAACCAGCTGCGACATCGCCCCAAAAAGCTGTGGCAAACCGGTAACAAAGCCCATTTGTGCAAGACTGGCACCGAGAAAAATTGCGTAGGCATTGAAAAAGTTATCGCTCGTCGCCGTCATCATTGACGAAGCCACGGCTTCCTGCTGCGAGCGACGCAGGGTGCATCTTAACCAGAGATTTCTAGCGCTACGGCGCGAACACGTTAATGCAGAGGGAGCTTCGAGGGTGCCCATTCCAAGCCAAATCCATATGAGACTAAAGGGTTTTGATGTTGCAATTATGTCGTATATAAGCCAAAAACAAAACGCCCCAAATGGGGCGTTTGATTAAAGCTAAAAGCAAGCCTTTAACTCGGCTTCTTGATCTAACAGACTTTGATACAAGGTAAATTGATTCGCAGCCCTATCCAAATTGTGGCCTTCACGGTGCACATGGAAATACACGTCGCCATTGAGATAATCCGTTAAAAAACGCACGCCGATCATCAGGCAAATCACTCGCGCCCCGAGCCAGAGGCTACGTTTTTCAACCTCAGTTAACACCTCGCCCAACTCACTCAAATAACCACGACAAATGGCGGCAAAGATTGATTGGCGCACTTTAACATTATCAAGGGCGGTCGAATCTTCGGCTTCGGGCGAACAGAAGGTACGCACCATATCGCCAAAGTCATACATCAAATGCCCTTTCATGCACGTATCGAGGTCGATAATTGCCATGCTCGACATGTCGCGCTTATCAAACAGCATATTGTTGATTTTAGTGTCGTTATGGCAAATACGCAGTGGGAGCTGTGGCGAAATCTCGGCCAGCGCATCTAATAAACTCTGCTGTGACAGGGCGTAATCGACCCAGTTACGGCATAAATCCAACCGCTTGGCTTTATCCTGTTGCACCGCTTGGCGCAGCATTTCCATCCGTCCCGGCAAATGGTGGAACTGCGGGATCACATCCTCAAGCTGAGTTGCATCGAAATCACTCAAGGCACAGGCAAAATGACCAAAGGCCTTAGCCGCCATTTCGGCTTCGGCTTCAGACTTCACCACTTCGATACTTAAACTGTGGGGCAAGTAACTGATGGCACGCCAAAATCCCTGCTCACCTAAGTCGATCGCCAGCTCCCCCTCTTGGGTAAGGCACGGACTCACCACTTGAAGACCATATTGCTGTTGTAATGCCTTAGCGCATAAATGATGGCTTATCTTATCGGCATTACTTACCAATGCCTGCGGCGTCTTAAACACTTGGGTGTTAATACGTTGCAGCACTAATTCACCCGAGGGCCAACGCACTAACAAGGTATCGTTAATATGACCATTCCCTAACGCTGAGATTTTTGCCTCGTCAGCTTCAATTCCAAAATGAGGCAACACTGACTGCCTAATGAGTTTTATCACTCAATAACTCCATTAATTTTTGCTTTACCCAGACAGTATCCTGCGGATAGGTCACACCGAGCCAAGGTTCGCTGGCCACATCGACAAACACGGGCACACCTTGCTCAATTCCCGCCTGAACCACTGCGGGCAAATAGCATTCAGATTTAGGCAATTGGCCTTGCTGTTCGATAAATTCGATTAATTCACGTTTAATAACATCAAATATGCTTGGCGAGAAGCCCCAACAGGTCATAGAGACCAGCGACTGCGAAGGAAGAGGTGCCAATCCCTCAGGACCTTCACCGATAAAACCATGATCTTGGGCTTGAATATTCAACCATTCGGCGACTGAGAGCAGTTGCCCCTGCTCCACTTGGCATAAGCCACGATTCACGCCACCGTGCTCGGACAAAGTCAGCTCAATCGGATAAGCCACCATCATCCAATCATGGGGCCTTGCGGTTAATCCCTTCGCTAAAGAAGCAAAGGCGCTGTCGCCGTAAAAATCATCGGCATTGATCACCGCCATTGGCCCATTAACACAATCGCGGGCACACCACAGGGCATGAGCCGTTCCCCAAGGCTTTAAACGATGGCTCACATCCGCAAGCTGCGCTTCGGCGGGCAAATCGGTGAGCGACTGATAACAGAAGTGATACTCGAAGTCCGCCGGCAAAAAGCGTATCAACAGCTCGCGGAGTTCCGCTTCCAATTCGGGGCGGATAACCAGCACGGCACGCTTAAATCCGCTGCGGATCGCCGACTGTATCGATAACACCAACATGGGTTCGCCCGCAGGACCGAGGGAGGCCAATTGCTTATCGCCGCCAAAACGACTACCTAGCCCTGCCGCCATAATGACTAAGGTCAAATCTGTATTCATGTGGGATTAGTGTTCAGTTCGTATTAAAGATATTTTCCCGAACCTCGCCGCAATCGGCTATACGAGCGCATTTAAAACAAGATTGGAGAAAAAGAGGAGCAAAAGTGTAATCTACCCCTCTAGTCCTGACTAGAATTTTATCGATTTAACGGGCTAAATAATTACCAAAATTGCGATTAGGCTCTAAAACCGCTTGGCTGCCCTTGAGGCTGAACTTGTAACCACATAAACCGATGCTGCCACGGCGAGCCAGATCTGTGATGATATTGGCCGTATCCAACGGTGTGAAACGCGCCTCCGTTGCCGAATCGGCAAGCAAATCGACGCTGATAGTGCGATACTCAGTGCCATTATTAAACACCAGCGCGCTACAACTCTTATCGCCCTTGGCCGTGGCAATCGACCACAGCTGTTGCGGCTTACCACGTTCACCTAACCAGCGAATAATTAACACATCTTGCTCTAACGCCACCGAAAAACCATCGGGCATATCCAAGGTCACACGATCGCTTGCAGCAATAGGCGCAGAGGGCACGACAGGAGCAGCTTCTTCAGCCTGCGACTCATCGCTATTAGGCCATAATCCCCATACCAGTAAGACTAACAACACAGCGCCCACCCCACCGCCGACGGGCAACCAATAACGGCGCTCAAGCTTAGGTAAAGAGGGCAACTTAACAAAACGTCGATAGGGAGCAAAAAACTCGGCAACGCCTCTAAACAACTCAGTCATTGAGCCCGACTCTTTCGCCTCGGCGCGGCGACGACGCACTTCTTCAGCATGCTCAGTATCGTTAAAGGCCGAGGTATCTTCATCGGGGTCGAAACGCCATACCGGCTCATCACTGTGCTCGGCAGGGTCGAGCGGTGCCCGCTTAAACTCCGCGCCCTGTAAATCGACTTGGGCTAAATCCACATCGGCGATATCGATGCGGGTTTGTTCGACTCGACTCTGATTGGCAGGACGAAAATCGGCGTGGCCCTCGAGTAACGCATCTTGCACGACAAAGTCTGCAGGATTTTGCGTCATTTTAGTTAACGCATCGAAACGTAGTTCATCTTGGCGCAAGGCATCCAACTCGGCGTCCACAACGGGGGAAGCACTCGTTGGTTCAGTATGAGAATAGGTTTCAGCCTCTGTCGATACCGGAATATCCGGCGCAGCATGGGAGACACTGGCATTTTGTGCCGCTGCGGCCCTTGGCGTTAATACGGGCTCGACTCGGCGACGGGGAACGGCCTGCGAGGTTGGGATATCTAGAGCTGGACCATAATAGCCCAAACGATACTCCACTAAGGTGGGAGAAGTTAAACGCGTGCCCCAAAAGGTCGCACCAGCGCCCAAGACCAGCCCAAGAATGGCGACTACGGGCGGCGCAGCCACTATATACAGCGCCAGTAAAATCAGTAGCGGCAGAATAAAGACTGCAACCAAGGCCTTAGGCTTAGCCGCATCATTTAAACGGCGCAGCGCAGTAAGGGCGAGCAAAGGTAAGCCCACCAACGCTAAAAGATACATTAAAAAGTTCGCCCCAAACGCGGCGACAGCCAGTGAAATGCCCAAATACACACCAACACTGATGGCCACAAAGCGGGGACGGGAATCACGCCCATGAAGGCAGAAAAGAGATTTTAACAGCACGACCCTTCCTTTATAGTGAAATAATCCTAGCGCACACGACTCTCAATGTCGCATAGGCACGAGCGTAACGAATTTAGCCGCAATTGTCAGTGCAATAAGACGCTAGATAAGCAAAAATGCTGATTATATCCATCTAAAGCTAAATCAGGCTTAATTGTCAGGCTCAGCAAGGCTTAGGGACGCAGAGATTTTCAGTATCCGATCTTGGAGTCACAGTAAACCGTAAAAATGCACCAGCGGCAGCGCTAACTGTCGCAAAACATAAATAGACAACAATTGCGGGCTAACAAGCCCTAGCGTTTTTAAGGTCAAAATCTGTATAATGCTCGGCTTTCTGGGCCCTTCTTGCGTTAACCAACTGGATATTTTGCTCATGACCGCACGCGGAAATTTATTTATTGTTTCAGCCCCGAGTGGTGCTGGTAAATCCTCGCTGATTTCGGCGCTGCTGAAAGACAAACCCGCCGACATGCAGGTTTCAGTGTCGCACACTACCCGTGCGCCTCGCCCTGGCGAAGTGAATGGTCAGCACTACCATTTTGTTAATGTTGAAGAATTTAAAGAGCTGATCGAGCAAAATGCCTTTTTCGAGTGGGCCGAAGTGTTCGGTAACTACTATGGCACTTCGCGCCACGTCATTGAGCACACTTTGACTCAAGGTATCGATGTTTTCCTCGATATCGACTGGCAAGGCGCCCAGCAAGTCAAAGCCGTGATGCCAGAGGCCATTGGTGTATTTATTCTACCGCCCTCACGGGATGAGCTAGAACGTCGCCTCACTGGCCGTGGCCAAGACAGTCAGGAAGTTATCGCCAGCCGTATGGCACAGGCGGTTTCTGAAATGTCGCACTATAAAGAATATGATTTTATTATCGTCAATGACGATTTTGACACAGCACTGGCCGATCTGCGGGCGATCATTCGCAGCCAACGCTTAACGGGTGCTAGTCAGATCCACGCGCAAAATGATATGCTTAATGATCTGTTGGCAGACTAGCTGCCATAGTGTACAATTTTGCGTCATTTTTTCACCTATAAACACTGGAGTTTCAATACATGGCTCGCGTAACTGTAGAAGACGCCGTAGAACAAATCGGCAACCGTTTTGATATGATCCTGGTTGCAGCGCGTCGTGCTCGCCAAATCGCTGTGCAGGGCAAAGACCCTATGGTTGAAGAAGAGAACGACAAGCCAACGGTTATCGCTCTGCGCGAAATCGAACTAGGTTTAGTGAATGCTCACACTTTAGATGCCGATGAGCGTCAAACCGTGCGTGAGCGCGAAGCTGCTGAAATCGCAGCGGTTGCCGCCATCGCTGAAGGCCGTTCACTATAAGTCTAATTGAGTCACACCTGTTTGGGTAAAGGAGAGCTGCCACTTGTATCTGTTTGAAGGTCTCAGGGAGTCTGCGTCCAGCTACTTAGAACCCGAACAGGTTGAATTACTCAAGCAGGCCTATCAGGTAGCGCGAGATGCTCATGAAGGGCAGATGCGCACGAGTGGCGAACCTTACATTACCCATCCGGTTGCGGTTGCCCGCATCCTGGCCGATATGCGTCTCGACCATGAGACGCTGATGGCTGCTTTGCTGCATGACACCATAGAAGATACCTATGTCACCAAAGAGGACTTAGCCGAACAATTTGGCGAAGCCGTGGCAGAGTTGGTTGAAGGGGTGTCTAAGCTCGACAAGCTGAAATTTCGCGATAAAAAAGAAGCCCAGGCGGAAAACTTCCGCAAGATGATGATGGCCATGACCCAAGATATTCGGGTTATTCTCATCAAACTGGCCGACCGCACCCATAACATGCGCACCTTAGGCGCCCTGCGCCCCGACAAACGTCGCCGCATCGCCCGGGAAACCCTGGAAATTTACGCCCCTATCGCCAATCGTCTGGGTATTCATAATATCAAGACAGAGCTGGAAGACTTAGGCTTCCAAGCATATTATCCGATGCGCTATCGGGTGTTAAAGGAAGTGGTCAAAGCTGCCCGGGGTAACCGCAAAGAACTCATTCAAGGCATTGAAGCTGCGGTATTAACTCGCCTAAACGATGCGGGCATTAAAGGCAAAGTGAAAGGCCGCGAGAAGAACCTCTATTCCATCTACAACAAGATGCAGAGCAAGGAACTGCAGTTCCAAGAGGTGATGGATATCTACGCCTTTAGGGTGATCGTCGACTCTATCGACACCTGCTATCGCGTGCTCGGCGCCATGCATGGGCTCTATAAACCACGACCAGGTCGCTTTAAAGATTATATCGCCATCCCTAAAGCCAACGGCTATCAGTCGCTACATACCTCATTATTCGGCCCACACGGCGTGCCCGTAGAGATTCAGATACGTACCGAGGATATGGATCAGATGGCCGACAAAGGGGTGGCGGCGCACTGGGCTTATAAAGGCGGCGCCGATGGTCAAGGCACTACCACGCAAGTGCGTGCCCGTAAGTGGATGCAAAGCTTGCTGGAACTGCAACAGAGCGCCAGCACCTCGTTCGAATTCGTTGAAAACGTTAAAACCGAACTCTTCCCCGAAGAGATTTACGTCTTTACCCCCGAAGGTCGCATTTTAGAATTACCGGTTAACGCCACCGCGGTGGATTTTGCCTATGAAGTCCATACCGATGTGGGTAACACCTGTGTCGGCGCCCGCGTTAACCGCCAAGCTTATCCGTTAAGCCAGCCCTTAATCTCCGGCCAAACCGTTGAGATCATTACCGCCAAAGGCGCGCGTCCGAATGCCGCTTGGCTTAACTTTGTGGTGACGGGTAAAGCCCGCGCCAAAATCCGCCAAGTGCTTAAGAGCCTAAAAGCAGACGATGCTATCGCCCTTGGCCGCCGTTTGCTTAACCATGCGCTGGGTAAAACCAAACTCGATAGCATTCCTGCCGAGCAGATTGATAAAGTCGTGCGCGATACCAAGCACGCCAATTTAAATTCCTTACTCGCCGACATCGGCCTTGGCAATGCCATGAGCATAGTCATCGCCCAACGTTTGATTGGCGATAATTTAGAGAATCAAGAGAGCCGCGATTCTCACCTGATGCCAATCCGTGGCGCCGAAGGCATGTTAGTAACCTTCGCTAACTGCTGCCGCCCCATCCCAGGTGATGCGGTGATAGCCCACGTGAGCCAAGGTAAAGGCCTAGTCGTCCACATGGAAAACTGCGCTAACATTCGCGGTTACCAAGGCGAGCCAGATAAATACATTCCCGTACAGTGGGACAATGTCGAAGGCGTCGAATATCAAGCCAATCTGCGGGTGGAAATTGTTAACCACCAAGGCGCGCTGGCGAAGATCACCTCGATTATCGCCGCCGAAGGTTCGAACATTCACAACCTTAGCACCGAAGAGCGCGATGGCCGCGTTTACTTGATTAACCTGCGAATTTCGGTGAAGGACAGGATCCATTTAGCTAACGTGATGCGCCGTATCCGGGTACTGCCCGAGGTGTTGCGTACATCCCGTAATCGTTGATCATTACTTTAGAGAGAGCGTCATGGCAGAAAAAATCATTATCGCGACCGAAAACGCCCCAGCGGCAATTGGCACTTATTCTCAAGCGGTTAAAGTCGGCAGCACAGTGTATTTATCCGGCCAAATCCCACTGGTGCCAAGCACAATGCAAATCGTGAGCGATGATTTTGAGGCGCAAGTTGTGCAAGTGTTTGAAAACTTAACGGCCGTTTGTACCGCAGCTGGCGGCACGATCAACGATATCGTTAAGCTCAATATCTTCCTAACGGACTTAAGCCACTTCGCAAAAGTGAATGAAATCATGAGCCGTTACTTCAGCCAACCTTATCCTGCTCGCGCCGCTATCGGTGTGAAGCAGCTGCCTAAGGATGCACAAGTCGAAATGGACGGCGTGATGGAGCTGTAAGCTTCCACCGATTTTACGAGGCGCTTAGGCGCCTTTTTTATTGCCTAATACGCCCACTGCTCCTGCTCTGACCTGTGATTAAGTTCATTTTCATTTCATACTCAAACGATAGGCTAGTCCGCCAATTTTAAGATTTTACAATCTTGCAAACTATTTGCGTGGCCTCACAAAACTCGCCATACTGGGCACCTATGTTGGGGTTAAAATAACAATAAAGAACAGGGAATTGCCTATGGATAATGCGATTAAGACGCCAGTTGAAATGTTGGCGCACTGGGCGAATACACGTGGGGATGAGATCTATTTGCGCCAGCCCATCAAGGGTCAATACCTTGATTTCACGTGGAATGAAGTGCAAGAAAAAGTGCAGCAACTCGCGGGTGCACTGCGCCATTTAGGCTTAGAGCCGGGCGATAAGATTGCCGTGCTCTCTAAAAACTGCGCCGAATGGTTTATTACCGACCTCGCCTTGATGCACGGCGGCTATATCAGCGTTCCCATCTACCCCACCGCCAATACAGATACTATCCGCTATGTGTTGCAACATAGTGGTGCCAAAGCGATTTTCCTCGGCAAGCTCGACCACTGGGCCGATCAAGAAGCCAGCGTTGGCGGCGAATTACTCCGCCTTGCCATGCCCTATGAGACCATGCCGGCCCAATATCAGTGGGAGCAACTGCTCAAGATGGGCAACCCTCTGATTGAAGCGCCGTTACCTGAGCTTGATCAGACCATGACCCTGATTTACACCTCGGGCTCAACGGGCCAACCTAAGGGCGCGATTCAGACGTTTGCCAGCTATGGCTGGACTTGCCAAGCGGTGGTGCGCGATCTGCGTACCAACGGCAACGACAGATTATTGTCCTACTTACCGTTAGCGCATATTACCGAGCGTGTGGCGATCGAAGGCTCGTCTTTTTATTCTGGCAGCACAGTTGCCTTCGTCGAAAGCTTAGACTCCTTCGTTGCCGATGTGCAGCGCGCTAAACCGACGGTGTTTTTCTCGGTTCCGCGGCTGTGGAGTCTGTTCCAGAAGAACATTATCGACAAGATTGGTGTTGGCAAACTCAATCTATTGCTAAAAATCCCACTGATTAGCAGCCTAGTAAAACACAAGATCCACAAAGGGTTAGGACTCAACCATTGCCGTTTACTCGGCTCTGGTTCTGCGCCTATTCCGCCCTCACTGATTCACTGGTACCACAGCATTGGCTTGGATATTTGTGAAGCCTGGGGGATGACGGAAAACTGTGCTTACTCCATCATCAACTATCCCTTCGATGTGCGCAAAATCGGCACTGTGGGTAAACCCGTGCAGGATTGCCAAATCCGCCAAGGTGAAGACGGCGAACTGCTGCTGAAGAGTCCCGGCCTGATGACGGCCTATTATCTGCAACCCGAAGCGACAGCGGCGGCCTTCGATCCCGATGGTTTCTTCCATACTGGCGACCTCTGCGCTATCGATGCCGATGGCTGTGTGACTATCACTGGCCGCGTGAAGGACAACTTTAAAACCGCTAAGGGTAAATACGTCGCCCCAGTGCCAATTGAACGTAAGCTCGCGCAGGATCCCCATGTGGAGCTGATTTGCGTCATTGGTTCTGGTCTGCCGCATCCCGTCGCATTAGTACAACTTTCCGAGGGCGCGACCTTACAAGCCCGCGAGGAAGTTCGTGCATCTTTAAAAGCGACCCTCGATAGCGTGAACCCACATTTAGAGTCCCATGAGCATGTGGATGCAATTGTGGTTGTGAACGAGCCTTGGACCATCGAAAACGATGTGTTAACTCCGACACTGAAGATCAAACGTCATGTGCTCGAGAAGGCATTTAGCGAGCGTGTCGACGGTATTCGCGGTGCGCAAGTACGCTGGGAAGATGAGTTATCTGCAAAATAACCCATCGAATCCTGACATAATGACATTCACCTCTAAAGCACACCTTTCGGTGTGCTTTTTTATGACATATTCTGTCAAAGCGGTTGAAAAACACGTATCATGTGCGCCTGTCAGCGTAAGGTGATACACCTTAAATCAATTCACTTAATTAGGTTTAACAGAGTCTAAAATGCTCATTGCACTTTCAATTATCGGCGGCTTTATCATTTTAACCTTAGGCGCAGAAGCCTTAGTCCGTGGCGCGAGCTCCATCGCTCTACGTCTTGGCATTACGCCACTCATCATCGGCTTAACCATTGTGGCCTTTGGTACCAGCGCGCCCGAACTTGCGGTGAGTGTCAAGTCAGCACTAGCAGGCAATAGCGGCATTGCGCTGGGTAACGTGATTGGCTCTAACATTGCCAACATTGGTTTGATTTTGGCGATTACCGCTCTTATTCGCCCGATTCAAGTACAGTCACAGATGGTAAGACGGGATATCCCCTTGATGATCCTCGCCTCTATGCTGTTTTGGGGATTGTTATTGGACGGCGAACTCAGCCTGATTGACGGCGTGATTTTATTATCACTGCTTGTTGGCTACCTCGTATTCAGCTATTTCAGCTCGAAAAATACCACAGATGCCGATGGCGAAATCATCGAAGAAGGTCCTAAAAACCCATTACTCTCTGTGGCCTTTATTGTCGTGGGTATCGGCATGTTAGTCGGTGGCGGGATTTTATTTGTAAACGGTGCGGTCGAGTTAGCCAAAGTGTTTGGCGTGAGCGAAATCATTATCGGCTTAACTATTGTCGCTATTGGCACCAGCATGCCTGAGCTAGTGACCTCTGTTTTAGCGGCCCTAAAAGGTGAGAGCGATATCGCTATCGGTAACGTGGTTGGCTCTAACCTATTCAACATTCTGGGTATTTTAGGTGTGACGGCGATTGTGCACCCAGTATCTGCCTTAGGTTTCCAATCCTTCGACTTTATCGTGATGCTCGCCCTAGCCGTAGTGATTTTACCCTTCGCTTGGTCAGGACTACGCATCGGTCGCCGTGAAGGTGCCACACTGCTTGTCGCTTACTTAGGCTACATGGTTTACCTCGTCAACCAAGCCAGCACTCAAGCCGTCGTTTAACGCGCTGCGCCTTGCCTTACAAAACACCGGAGCCTCTCCGGTGTTTTGCTTTTAAGCTTAAGACATGACATTTGTCATGCTCAATTGATGACCTTTGTGCCTGCACTCAGGCCAAGGTATTTTTGATAATGAAGCCGTCCCCAAGCAATGGGTTATCACTTCAATAAGGAAATACCATGAAAACATTCTTACTGTTATCAAGTCTTGCCCTCGCCTGCGCGCCCGTATTCGCGGCTTCCAACTCGAGTATCAATATCGCAGAAATCGACAAAGCCGCAAGCACCTTGAATATCGATAAATTACAACAGCTCAGCACGACAACACAGGATTACGAAGCAGCCTATGCCAACTATCGTTTAGCCATCAGCGCCAATGTGATGGGGCAAAAAACCTTGGCGGAACAGGCCTTAACTTCGGCGCAAACCAGCTTAGAAGCCCTCAACAATACCCAAGCTGATGCCGAGTCCCTCGCGCTATTATCGTCCGTTTACGGCATGCAAATCGCCTTGGATAACAGCAAAGGCGCCGAGCTTGGGAGCAAATCCACCCATGCCATCGCTCAAGCCGAACAGCTGGCACCGCTTAATCCGCGGGTGGCATTAGTAAAAGCGATTGCCGCCTATAATACGCCCGCGATGTTTGGTGGCAGCATGCAACATGCAAAGACGCTCGCCAGCAATGCGATTGAACGATTTAATCAACCTTGCGAGGACATTTGCTGGGGTGAGGCCGAAGCTTACACTTGGCGCGGACTCGCAAAACAGGAATTAGGCGATGCCCAAGGGGCGATTGAAGATTGGCAACAGGCGCTGCAAGTGGAAAAAGATTACGGTTGGGCTAAGTTTTTACTTCAGCAAAATCAGTAAATAAGTGCTAAATAACCCCAGAACAGGCAAAAGGATTGGCTGACGTTTGCGGCCAATCCTGCCATCGGTAGCCAGCTATTGGCCTTAGGCGAAGCGTTATGACTCAACACTCAGTGCAAATAGAACAAAAAATCGCATGGATTTACCTGATAAACCTAGCGTTTTATTTGATCCCGCTGTTTGTCACGCCCTATCCGAGCTGGCAGATAGGACTCATTTTAGCCGTACTTATTCCCTTTATTTACAGCTACTTTTGGGCCTATCGCTGCCATACTCGTGTGGCTTATAGACCCATCAGCGTCATGCTATTACTGGCGATTGCCATAACGCCCATCAATCCTGGTTCTATTTCTCTCTTTACCTTTGCCAGCTTCTTTATTGGCTTCTTCTATCCACTCAGAGTCAGCCTGTTAAGCTGGTTTGGAATTTTGGCTTTATTGTTCTTACTCAACCACTTCAGTCAGTTCAACAATCTGTATTTTCCGCTGTATGGCTCGGCGTTAGTTTTCGGCGTTGGCATGTTGGGGATTGCCGAGCAAAAACGTTATCAACATAGATTAAAGGAGCGACAAAGCGCGCAGGAGATCAGCACCTTAGCGACCATGGTTGAACGGGAGCGCATCGCCAGAGACTTGCACGATATCATGGGACACAGTCTGTCATCGATTGCCCTAAAAGCTGAACTGGCGGAAAAACTGCTCGCCAAACAAGAATATCAATTAGCGACCACTCAGCTGCAGGAGCTAGGACAAATCGCTCGGGAGAGCTTGAGCCAAATTAGGCATACAGTCTCAGATTATAAACATAAAGGGCTGGCCAGCTGCGTCACTCAATTATGTCACTCCCTGAGGGACAAGGGCATCGCGGTGGAGCTGCTAGGCGAGTTACCCAAATTGTCCGCCAGAGCAGAGAGTCAACTCAGTTTAGTGTTAACTGAGCTGGTGAATAATATTCTGCGCCACAGCAGCGCCAGCCAATGCCGCATTCAGTTTCGCGAGCAGGCCGATAGCCTTATCGTCGACGTGCAAGATAACGCCCCAACAAGCCCTATTATCGAGGGTAACGGCCTAACAGGGATCCGCGAGCGGCTCGCTAGCCTTGGGGGACATTTAAGCTATGATCTTGAACAGGGATACGCCTTTAGCGTCAGTTTACCTTTGCAGGGAGCAACAGATTAATGCACATTCTTCTCGCGGAAGATCAGGCCATGGTGCGCGGCGCGCTCGCAGCACTGTTAACCCTAGCGGGCGGTTTCACCATTACCCAAGCCAGCAATGGCGATGAAGCCTTAAACCTGTTGAAACAACAAGATTTCGATCTACTGCTAACAGATATCGAAATGCCGGGAAGAACAGGTTTGGAGTTGGCTACTTGGCTTAAAGAACAGCATAGCCATACCAAAGTTGTCGTTATTACCACCTTTGGCCGCGCAGGTTATATAAAACGCGCCATTGAAGCAGGCGTGGGTGGCTTTTTACTGAAAGATGCGCCCTCGGAAACCTTAGTCCATGCCATTCAACAAGTGATTGCGGGTAAGCGGATTATCGATCCTGAGCTGGCAATCATGGCGATTGGCGATGTCGACCCCCTCAATGATAAAGAGCGCCTCGCCCTACGTTTTGCCAGTGAAGGCAAATCCACCGCCGAGATAGCCGAGATGCTGTTTATTGCCGAAGGCACAGTACGCAACTATTTATCCGAAGCCATTGCCAAACTCAATGCGAGCAACCGAATCGATGCCGCCCGCATCGCCAAGCAAAAAGGTTGGTTATAGCTCAGTTGTAGTCATAAATGCAGTAAATGCGGTCGAATTTTCCTAAGGCTAAATCATCCCGGAGGATAATAAAATTCAACTGCATAGAGTGCTCACTATAGACGGCTTTGAACAGCACCAGATAATCTTCGGCATTGCCGCCTAATTCAGCCGCAGCGTGGAGTTCGGGGGCTTTATAGCGGCTATCACCATGGCCATTAATGCTGGCGATACCATTGTAATACGGCAGCGGCTGCTCGGGGACGAGCAATGCCTGCAAGTTGGATGACTGCCAGTCGGGCAATGCTGCCCATTGTGCTTGAGTGAGAATCTGACCGGGGATTAACCCGTGTTTATTCATTTGCATTAGATCAAAGAAATAGAGCTGATCTTGCCACTCTGGTACCAATTCATCATCCACAACCGCTAGGGCCTCTAGCACCATAGCTTGTTGCGGTTCAGGTAGCGCTTGTAAACGGGCCTTGGCTAACCTTACTAAATGCGGGTTGTCACTATTAATCATGTCAGGGGCTATCATCTTTATGCTGGCAACTCCCTGAAGTTGATAAGCCTCTTCATACTCATAGTTTGCACATACAGCATCGTCGAACTTAGGTTTGGCAATCGCTTTCCCAGAGTTCAGTTGTTGATCCTCAGCGACATAATAGACATGGCCGCGAAGCATTTCCGAGAATCGCCAGCGCTCCAAAAAGAACAACAATCGCCCTTCTCGGGGCAAATAAGATTGAAACGTCTTCAGGTCGCGACAGTTGAGCTGTGCAATAAATTGCATGGGCACACGGAAGGCCTGCGCCGCCTCGTCCCAGTCCCAATCCTGCGACCAACAATAATGCTCCTCGATATACTCGCGAGTGTGGTCGAATTCCTCAGCGTAAGCATCCAGCATCTCCAATCGCCCAACCAGAGTCACCGGATAATCCATGCCGACAGGCAAATCTGGCAATCCACCTAGTCGGCTGTTACCTAACTGGGCATAGTCTTCGTCTGCACAGGGATAGAGGTCGACACTACTGCGAATAAACGCCGAAAGAACGTTGGCAAGCTTGGGGTCTTTAAACTGTGCCAGCTTTTGCTCGAGTAGCTGCTGACGCATGGGGGAATTTTCTGCTAACAACATATCCATATTTACCTCACTGCTCCAATATTGGCTTTTTATCATTTCTATCAAATATTTGCTATCTTCCAATATGGCAAATTGCCAAAGCTATTACAGGAATCACAAACTCAGAGTAAAGGGTTTGCTAATGGGGCAAGCAACAACCTAGGCGATAGAAAACTCCTTGCGTTAATTACTGCTACACTCAAATTCTGCGCAAAAAGATCAACAAAAGGATTTGTTTATGGCGATAGCCTGCGTGCATACCCGAGCCAGTAGCGGTGTTGAGGCTCCAGAAGTCATAGTGGAAGTGCATCTCAGTAATGGTCTACCCGCCTTTAATCTGGTGGGCTTACCCGAAGCCTCGGTCAAAGAAGCGCGCGAGCGTGTACGCAGCGCCTTGATCAATGCGGGATTTGAATTCCCCATGCGACGGATAACGGTTAATCTCGCGCCGGCGGACTTGCCTAAACAAGGGGGCCGTTACGATCTGCCCATCGCCATAGGCATTCTGGCGGCTTCGGAGCAAATCCCCGCCAGCAGCCTTAAAAATACCGAATTTGTCGGCGAGCTCGCACTCTCGGGGCAGATACGCCATTGCCAAGGATTACTGCCCGCCATCATTGCGGCTAAACGTCATAATAATCAGTTAATTCTTCCCTTAGAGAATCGCCACGATGCCGAGCTTGTGGGCTATCACGGGGTCTATTTTGCTTCCCATTTGCAAAGCCTAGCCGCGTTTCTCCACGGACAAGCGCCACTGCCTATGCTCGAACAACAACTTGAATGGATTAACGATGAGGCGCCAACCACCCAGCCTTGCCTCAGCGATGTCATAGGCCAATATCAAGCTAAACAGGCCCTCGAAATCGCCGCGGCCGGAAACCATAACCTGTTGATGCTCGGCCCGCCGGGCACGGGTAAAACCATGTTAGCCAGCCGCATTATGGCGCTACTGCCCATACTCAATTATGAAGAGGCATTAGAGGTCGCCGCCATCCATTCGGTGGCGGGCATTAATATCAAACCGCAGGATTTTCTAAAGCGGCCATTTCGGGCGCCGCACCATACCAGTTCATCCATCTCCTTGGTCGGCGGCGGCAGTATTCCTAAACCAGGGAAATCTCCCTCGCCCATCGCGGCGTGTTATTTTTAGATGAAGTCGCCGAGTTTCCCCGCAAGGTACTCGATTGCCTGCGTGAACCCATGGAAACGGGCGAAGTAGTGATCTCCCGCGCCGCCGCTAAGTTAACCTTTTTGAGCCGCTTTCAGTTGATCGCCGCCATGAATCCCAGTCCCAGCGGCGATATTGAAGGGGCGAACCGCGCCACACCCGATCAGGTTCAGCGCTATCTCGCCAGACTCTCGGGGCCTTTTTTAGATAGGTTCGACCTCACCATCGAAGTCCCCAAACTCCCCGCAGGTACACTCACACAACCAACAAGTACCAGCGAAACCAGTGATGAAATCGCTAAACGAGTCAAACGCGCCCGCGATAGCCAACTCGCGCGAGCTGGCGTGCTCAACAGTGAACTCTCGGGAAAACAGCTAAAGCAATTCGGCGGCCTTAGCGACGCCGACTTAGGCTTTTAGAACAGAGTGTCGTCAAGCTTGGGTTATCCGTTCGCAGTTTTCATCGCATTCAACGTGTTGCCCGCACCATTGCCGATCTGGAGCAAGCGCCCAATACCGAACGGCGCCACCTCGCCCAAGCCTTAGGTTATCGTGCCATGGACAAGTTATTAGCTCGCTTATCCCAGCAGTATTGAGGCTCGAAATGTTATACCAATCGTATTAAATATCTGTTCATTCAGCGGGAGTTAAACGGGCTTTAGACAAGGCGAAGGCTTGAAGGCATAGTGGCGCTCTGTCGAAAGCCTTAAACGCAGTATAAAGCCCGTTCAACCCGCCCTTCGGGAGCCTCACAAGCATCTCACTCCCGTGTTACATTGACTTAAAAGGGAATAACCATTTCTGCGTCAATGCGCCTTGGATTGAGATGCCTGTGAGGCTCTGAACTGATTAGATATTTAATGTGATTGGTATTAACAAATGCCCCGACCAGCTGCCGTAAGATTGAGCCAAACGCCGACACCGAGTAACATAGGCCTCCAATTTTTATCAGGAGGCACTAATGGGGACGCTGTTTTCGCAATTAAAAGGCTGCATTGCCTTCTTAGGCTATGTCGTGAATACCTTGTTTTGGGTTATACCTATAGTGCTCGGTAGCCTGATAAAGCTTATCCCTCTGCCACCATTGAGAACGGCCATCAGCTACTTTCTCGACTTTTGCGCGAGTGCTTGGATCAGCGTCAATGGCGTGATAGAACGAGTGCTGCACCCAGTCGACGTCGAACTCACGGGTGACACCCAATTCTCGACCAAAGAATGGTATATGGTTATTGCTAACCATCAGTCTTGGGTAGATATTTTAATCCTGCAACGGGTGTTTAACCGCCGCATTCCCTTCCTGAAGTTCTTCCTCAAACAGGAACTGCTTTATGTACCAGTATTAGGACTGGCGTGGTGGGCATTGGACTTCCCCTTTATGCGCCGCTATAGCACGGCACAGCTGAAGAAAAATCCGAAGCTCAAGGGCAAAGATATTGAAATTACACGTAAAGCCTGCGCGAAATTTAAGACAAAGCCCGTCAGTGTGATGAACTTTGTCGAGGGCACACGCTTTACTAAGGCGAAACATAAAAAGCAAAACTCACAGTTCCAACATCTGTTAAAACCTAAAGCGGGTGGCATGGCCTTTGCGCTATCGGCGATGGGAGAACAGATCCACAAGTTAGTGGATGTTGCGATTTACTACCCGGGCCCAGTCCCTAGCTTTTGGGACTACCTGACAGGCAAGCTGCCAAAGGTTAAAGTACACATCAAAGTGAGTGATATCGCGCCGGACATGCGTGGCGACTACATGAATGACCGTGATTTCAAAATTGGCTTCCAAGAACAATTGAACGACATTTGGCTCGCAAAAGATCAAGTGATCAGCCAACTGGCTGGCCAAGCGGACCAAGAAGTAAGGTAAAACCTCTATGTTGAATTTCCTTCCCGGCCCAGTGCTGTTTATTCTCAGTCTGAGCCTGCTGATCATTAACACCGCCCTTTGGGGAACCTTGGTTTGCCTCGGTGGTTTAGTGAAAATGCTGATGCCAGCTCAAAGTGCACGCAACGCAGTGACCGCACTGATGAACCGTTTTATGTGGGCATGGGCGAGCTGCAATGGTGGCATTTTATATTTGATTGCCAAAATTGAGTGGGACATCCAAGGCCTCGAAGGATTGGATAAAAACGGCTGGTACTTGTTAATCAGTAACCACCTCAGTGGCTTTGATATTGCCGCGCAGACCTACCTGCTGCGTAACCATATTCCTATGCTGAAGTTCTTCCTTAAGAAAGAGCTGATCTATGTGCCTATTATGGGCCTAGGTTGCTGGGCGCTCGACATGCCCTTTATGGACAGAACTAGCCCGGCAAAACTTAAGAAAAATCCAAAGCTTAAGGGTAAGGATTTAGCCACCACTCGCCGCGCCTGTGAGAAGTTTAAAAATATGCCTACCTCGATCATCAACTATGTTGAGGGCAGCCGTTTTACCGAAGACAAACGCCAGCGTCAGGATTCACCTTACCGCCATTTACTGCGTCCTAAGGCGGGCGGCATTGCCTTTACCCTGTCGGCCATGGGTGAGCAATTTACCAATCTGTTGGATGTGACCTTAGTGTATCCCGATGCGCCGGATGATGTGTTATTCGGCGTGATGAATGGCAAAGTACGGAAGATTGTGGTGCGGGTACGCGCCTTACCAGTGCCCCAAGTCGATGCCACTCGCTACTTTTCAGAATCTGAATATCGGGTCGAGTTTCAGCGTTGGTTAAACCAAGTTTGGGCCGAGAAAGATGAGCAAATCGATGCGCTATTACTGCAACATCGACAGCTGACGGACAGCGCCACCAGCACCCACACTCAGCTTCACTAACGTAAAGTGAGTCGATAGCGGGTTAGGCTTACCTAGCCCGCTGATTCCGCCTCAAGCTGCCCCAGCCTTGTTGCCACTTGCGCTAATTCCGTTTCATTAAACACACTCACACCCGCCGCCTGCAGTAATTCCGCCGTCATTCCTTGCCCTGCGATTAAACGTTTACTGAAAGTGCCATCATAAATATGTTGATTGCCACAGGAAGGACTACGCGCCTTTAAAATCGCAATCTTAATACCTTGCTCCTGAGCCAGAGCAAGCGCCTTTTGCGCTCCCAACTGAAAGGCCGCAGTCACATCCTCTCCCTGCGCCGTTAGCACTGCCTCGCCGACACGTTCGGCCGCAGGCCTTGGTGTGGGTAATCCGCCCGCGCATTCAGGACAAAATGCCACGATACGACCTTCTCGCTGCCATCGCTGCATCCACTCGTCTTGCAGCAGATTATGACCGCCGTCATAACGTACCGCCTGCCCGAGCAAACAACTGCTAATGAGGATTTTCTCCATCTTGCCCCTCGATACCTTCACCCTGTAGTGCCGACCCATACTTCTTCAGCATTGTACTCAATAAATCGCTATGGGGTAAAAGCTGTGATTGATCGGACCATCAGACATCACTCAACACCAAAATTGTCGACAATTATCAATTACAAAATAGAGAAGATAAAATTATCAAAATCAAATTAATATAAAAATAATCAATAAATACAACAACAAAATAAGAATCCGCCAGAAATATAGACTTACGTCTAAGTAAACACATTGTTGACAATAACCATTAACAGGACTATTTTTTACCCATTGTCGACAATCCAGCAATCAACGAGTGATGCGCAGTATGTTGAAGCAAGAGACCATATTCCCAACAGATGACACCCCAAGCTCAGTGGCTCATGCCGCGACGAGCCCAACGAATAAGGTGAAATCCCTCGCCAGCGAAAAATCGTCGACCACCTTAGCCGATCAAATTTTGGTGCAAATACAAACCAGCATCATCAAGGGCGAGCTGCCTGCGGGCAGTAAGATCAACGAGCAAGCCCTCGCCGAAAAATATGGCATCAGCCGCGGCCCGACCCGTGAAGCGCTGCAAACCTTAGAAAGACAACGTCTCGTTGTCCGCGCGCCCCATGTCGGAGCCCGAGTCGCGCAGCTCACAGTGAGCGAGTTAAACGATTTATATCAATTACGTAGCGTGCTCGAAGGCATGGCCTGCGAACTCGCCGCCAGCCGTATTACCCCAGAACAGCTGGCGAAGTTGCAAGACCTGCTCGCCGTGCAAGAAACCGCACTGGCCAATGGCGATACCTATTTCCAAGAGGAAGGCGATGTCGACTTCCACTACCAAATCATCCAAGCCAGCGGCAATAAGCATCTGCAAGAAACCTTAATTGGTGGGCTTTACCACCTGCTGCGGATGTATCGCTATCAATGCACCAATAAGAACCGCCCTGTAAAAGCCATTGCCGAACATAGGCGTATCGTCGAGGCCATCGCCCAGCGTGATGGTGAACTCGCCAGTCTGTTGATGCGTCGCCATATTGAGCAAGGCCGTAAAAATACCGAATTACGCTTGATTGAATTACAAGCTAACGCCGCCGCGAAAGAAACCTTAGCCAATATTAACTAAGGCGTTGCGGCCCATAAGCATCCAATGCTGAACACTCAGTACCCTAAATAGGATAAGGACAAGACCATGACCCAAAGCGCAGGATTACGTTTTCGCCAAGCTCTTGCTAACTCAAAACCGCTGCAAATCGTCGGCACCACTAATGCTTATTTCGCCCTGATGGCGGAGCAAACGGGTTTCCAAGCCCTGTATTTGTCGGGCGCGGGTGTAGCGAACGCCTCCTACGGTTTACCGGATTTAGGTATGACCTCGATGAATGACGTGCTGATCGATGCCGGCCGTATCACCTCAGCAACTCAACTGCCACTGCTGGTCGATATCGACACAGGTTGGGGCGGCGCTTTCAACATCGCCCGCACCATTAAAGAGTTTGAAAAAGCAGGTGTTGCCGCGGTGCACATGGAAGACCAAGTGTCGCAAAAGCGTTGTGGCCACAGACCCAACAAAGCGGTCGTCAGCACAGAGGAAATGGTTGACCGTATCAAGGCCGCCGTCGATGCCCGCACCGATCCTAACTTTGTGATCATGGCGCGTACCGATGCGGTTGCCGTAGAAGGTTTAGAAGCAGGTATCGAACGTGCAAAAGCCTATATCGCCGCGGGTGCCGATATGATTTTCGCCGAAGCCTTAACTGAGCTGGACCAATACCGTCACTTCAAGGCTCAAGTTAACGCACCGATTCTGGCGAACATGACCGAATTTGGCCAAACCCAATTGTTCAACAAAGAAGAACTCGCCGAAGCGGGCGCCGACATGGTGCTTTACCCACTCGGCACTTTCCGCGCCGCTAACCAAGCCGCACTGAAAGTGATGCAAGCGCTGATGAATGATGGTCATCAACGCAATGTCTTAGACACTATGCAGACCCGTGCGGATCTGTATAAGTACTTGGGCTACCACGCCTTTGAAGACAAGTTAGATCAATTATTTAGCCAAGATAAGTAAAGGATAAGTACAGACCATGGACGTCAGTAGAAGCTTAGGCTTCGCGTTGTTACTGATACCCAGATGCGCGAGCTGTGACCTCAAATAACGGCTCACGCATCACCGACACGCTGCAACCCTACATAAGGTCGAAACGAGTATTTCGCCAACAATATGCAGCTTTAACCAAAAAGGTAGACGGCCAATATTGGGCCTGTCTGCAATAACCATAGCGTTAACGGAAGGGAAGGATTATGTCAGACGCAAAAAAATTAAGTGGTGCAGGATTACGTGGCCAGAGCGCGGGTGAGACCGCATTAAGTACCGTAGGTGTATCGGGCAGCGGCCTGACCTACCGTGGTTACGATGTGAAGGACTTGGCCGAAAACGCCACCTTCGAAGAAGTCGCCCACCTCATCCTCTACGGTGAGCTGCCAACCACTGCACAACTCGAAGCTTACAAGACCAAACTTAAGGGCATGCGCGGCCTGCCACAGGCATTAAAAGAAGTGTTAGAGCGTATTCCTGCCGACGCCCATCCAATGGATGTCATGCGTACCGGTTGTTCTATGCTTGGTAACCTCGAAGCCGAGCACAGCTTTAGCGAGCAAAGCCAAATTGCCGATCGTTTACTGGCGGCCTTCCCATCGATCATCTGCTACTGGTATCGCTTTAGCCACGATGGTGTACGCATCGAAACCGAAACCAAGGATGAGCAAATCGGCGCTCACTTCCTGCACCTGCTGCACGGCAAAGCCCCATCGGCGCTGCACGCTAAGGTAATGGACGTATCGTTAATTCTGTATGCAGAGCATGAGTTTAACGCTTCAACCTTTACCGCCCGTGTGTGTGCATCGACCCTGTCGGACATGCATTCCTGCGTCACTGGTGCTATCGGCTCACTGCGTGGTCCGCTACACGGCGGCGCTAACGAAGCGGCGATGGAACTGATCCAAGACATGAAAGACGAAGCCGATGCCCGCGATGTGCTCATGGGTAAACTCGAGCGTAAAGAGAAGATCATGGGCTTTGGTCACGCCATTTATCGTGAGTCAGACCCACGAAACGCCATCATCAAAGAATGGTCTGAAAAGCTGGCCGCCGATTACGGCGATGATCGCCTCTACCGTGTGTCGGTCGCCTGTGAAGCCCTGATGTGGGAACAGAAGAAACTCTTCTGTAACGCCGACTTCTTCCACGCCAGTGCTTACCACTTCATGGGCATTCCAACCAAGCTGTTTACCCCGATCTTCGTTTGTTCACGGGTAACTGGCTGGACCGCGCACGTGATGGAGCAGCGTTCAAACAACCGCATTATTCGTCCAAGTGCCGACTATGTGGGTGTAGCGCTACGTAAAGTCGTGCCGATTGCAGAGCGTTAATAACACAACAGGAACTGGCGCTAAGCGTCAGTTCCGCATGAGCTCTTTAGGTCTAATGCCTTAATAAAAGAGCCGAATTTACCCTATGTGGCTGCGATAGCGGCCACCGAAGTACAAATAGGTACGGACATTACCACTATGACCACAGCTATGAATCGCCTCTATCGCAAGCCCTTACCCGGCACAGCACTCGACTATTTCGATACCCGCGAAGCCATTGAAGCCATTGCCCCCGGCGCCTATGCGAAATTGCCTTACACCTCGCGCGTGTTAGCGGAAAACTTAGTGCGTCGCTGCGAGCCAGAAGCACTCACAGACTCGCTAAAACAAATTATTGAATCTAAACAGGAACTGGATTTTCCATGGTTCCCTGCGCGCGTCGTGTGCCACGATATTTTAGGGCAAACCGCGCTGGTAGACTTAGCGGGGCTGCGTGATGCGATTGCCGCTAAGGGTGGCGATCCGGCGCAGGTTAACCCAGTGGTTCCGACCCAGCTGATTGTCGACCATTCCCTAGCGGTGGAATATGGTGGTTTCGATAAGGATGCCTTTGCGAAAAACCGCGCCATCGAAGATAGACGAAACGAAGACAGATTCCACTTTATCAACTGGACTCAAAAAGCGTTTAAAAACATCGATGTGATCCCACAAGGTAACGGCATCATGCACCAGATTAACCTGGAGCGTATGTCACCAGTGGTCCATGCCCGTGATGGCGTGGCCTTCCCAGATACCCTAGTGGGTACCGACAGCCATACGCCACACGTAGATGCGCTGGGCGTTATTGCCATCGGCGTGGGCGGGCTTGAGGCCGAAAGCGTGATGTTAGGTCGCGCCTCTTATATGCGTCTGCCCGACATTATCGGCGTTGAGCTCACAGGCAAGCTTCAGCCGGGCATTACCGCCACCGATATCGTATTAGCCTTGACCGAATTCCTGCGTAAGGAAAAAGTGGTTTCTTCTTACCTCGAGTTCTTCGGCGAAGGTGCAGAGGCTTTAACACTTGGCGATCGCGCGACTATCTCTAACATGACGCCAGAATTTGGCGCCACCGCCGCCATGTTCTATATCGACCAACAAACGCTGGACTACTTAACCCTCACGGGTCGTAGCGACGAGCAAGTTAAGCTGGTTGAAACCTATGCCAAGACCACAGGTTTGTGGAGCGATGATCTCAAGCAGGCCGAGTACCCACGTACCCTGCATTTTGACCTGTCATCGGTAGTGCGTACCATTGCTGGCCCATCGAATCCCCATGCTCGCGTTCCGACTTCAGAACTGGCCGCGCGCGGCATCAGTGGCGTGGTTGAAAACGAGCCTGGCCTAATGCCAGATGGCGCCGTGATTATTGCGGCGATTACAAGCTGTACCAACACCAGTAACCCACGCAACGTGATTGCGGCGGGCCTACTGGCACGTAACGCCAATGCCAAAGGCTTAAGCCGTAAACCTTGGGTGAAAACCTCACTCGCCCCCGGCTCTAAGGCGGTACAACTGTATTTAGAAGAAGCCAACTTGCTGCCAGAGCTGGAGTCATTAGGCTTTGGTATTGTCGGTTTTGCCTGCACCACCTGTAACGGTATGAGCGGCGCACTCGACCCAGTAATTCAGCAGGAAGTGATCGACCGCGATCTTTACGCCACCGCCGTATTATCCGGTAACCGTAACTTCGACGGCCGTATTCACCCTTACGCTAAGCAGGCTTTCCTTGCATCACCGCCATTAGTCGTCGCCTATGCAATCGCAGGTACCATCCGCTTCGATATCGAGAAGGATGTACTCGGCCAAGATAAAGACGGTAATCCAGTTCGCCTTATAGATATTTGGCCAACGGATGCCGAAATCGATGCCGTGATTGCAGCAAGCGTGAAGCCAGAGCAATTCCGTAAGGTCTACGAGCCGATGTTCGACCTGAGCGTCGACTATGGCGATAAAGTCAGCCCACTGTACGACTGGCGTCCACAATCGACCTATATCCGCCGTCCACCTTACTGGGAAGGCGCTTTAGCGGGCGAGCGTACACTCAAGGGCATGCGTCCTCTAGCCGTATTAGGCGACAACATCACCACCGACCATTTATCACCATCGAACGCGATTATGATGGACAGCGCGGCGGGCGAATACCTGCACAAGATGGGCCTACCAGAGGAAGACTTTAACTCCTACGCGACCCACAGGGGCGACCACTTAACGGCCCAGCGCGCGACCTTCGCCAACCCTAAACTCAAAAACGAGATGGCGGTTGTCGATGGCAAGGTGAAGCAAGGCTCACTGGCGCGTATCGAGCCAGAAGGCCAAGTGACCCGCATGTGGGAAGCCATTGAAACCTATATGGATCGCAAACAGCCGCTGATCATTATCGCCGGCGCCGACTACGGTCAGGGTTCATCCCGTGACTGGGCGGCAAAAGGCGTGCGCTTAGCGGGCGTTGAGGCCATTGTCGCCGAAGGCTTCGAGCGTATTCACCGCACTAACTTAGTCGGCATGGGCGTGTTACCGCTGGAGTTTAAGGCAGGCGAGAATCGCGCTACCTATGGCATAGATGGTACCGAACTGTTTGACGTTTATGGTGAAATCGCGCCAAGAGCGGATCTCACGGTCGTGATTAGCCGTAAAAACGGCGAGCGTGTCGAAGTGCCAGTAACTTGCCGTTTAGATACCGCAGAAGAAGTGTCTATCTACTCGGCAGGCGGCGTGTTACAGCGTTTTGCGCAGGACTTTTTAGAGTCGAATCTGAAGTAAGACTCGCGCTAAAAGGCGGCAATGCCGACAAGCTTGCCGCCTATATCAACGCTAACCTTTTCGCTATTCCCCTTGGAGTTAATAGCATGAGCAAGAATCCGTTTCCGCCCCAAATTAAAGTTGCCGCCACCTATATGCGCGGCGGTACCAGCAAAGGGGTGTTTTTCCGTTTACAGGACTTACCCGAAGCAGCCCAAGTACCCGGCCCAGCTCGAGATGCCCTGCTCCTTCGCGTGATTGGCAGTCCTGACCCCTATGGCAAGCAAATTGATGGCATGGGCGGCGCCACCTCAAGCACCAGCAAAACCGTTATTCTGTCGAAAAGCAGCCAAGCCGACCACGATGTCGACTATCTGTTTGGCCAAGTCTCAATCGACAAACCCTTTGTCGATTGGAGCGGTAACTGCGGTAACTTAACCGCCGCCGTCGGTGCCTTTGCCATCAGCAATGGTCTGATTGACGCTGCGCGCATTCCGCAAAACGGCGTCTGCACAGTGCGTATTTGGCAGGCCAATATTGGCAAAACCATTATTGCCCATGTCCCTATCACAAATGGTGAAGTACAAGAGACGGGGGATTTTGAGCTAGATGGTGTGACCTTCCCCGCCGCCGAAGTACAAATCGAATTTATGAACCCCGCCGCTGACGAAGACGGCGATGGTGGCAGCATGTTCCCTACGGGTAACTTGGTGGATGTGCTCGAAGTGCCTGGTGTTGGCAGCTTTAATGCGACCATGATTAATGCAGGCATCCCGACCATATTCATCAATGCCGAAGACTTAGGTTACACGGGCGCTGAGCTGCAGGACGATATCAACAGCGATAATGCCGCTCTAGCCAAGTTTGAAACTATTCGTGCCCATGGCGCGGTGCGTATGGGGCTTATCAAGCATATTGATGAAGCTGCTTCGCGCCAACATACCCCTAAGGTGGCCTTTGTTGCTAAGCCGAAAAACTATGTGTCATCCAGTGGAAAAGCCGTCGCGGCGGAGGAGATCGATCTTCTGGTACGCGCCCTATCCATGGGCAAATTGCACCATGCGATGATGGGCACAGCCGCCGTGGCGATTGGCACAGCAGCGGCGATTCCCGGCACTTTAGTCAATCTCGCGGCAGGCGGTGGTGAGAAGGAAGCGGTACGTTTTGGCCACCCTTCAGGCACCCTTCGCGTCGGCGCACAGGCCATGCAAACAAACGGCGAATGGACTGTCGTCAAAGCCATTATGAGCCGCAGTGCCCGCGTGCTGATGGAAGGCTTTGTACGCGTACCGGCGGCTTAAGCCAAGAAAAGCGTTCAACCAAAGACCTTGCCTCTCCCCCTTCCGGCAAGGTCTTTTTTTATTTCGTTATTAGGCAAATCCCAATATGTTGGCATTCGGTAAAAACTGCTAAACTCCCCTCGATAGCAAGATAATCACAAGCCGCATTTTGCGTCCTGTAAATCCGTGAATATACTGATTATTAATTTGATATTTAGCTGAGCTCGCGTCTTTGTTGCACTATACGCGGCATCCCCAAGGTAAATGCACTATACCGCCCAGTTTTGGGTTAATGGGTTTTGATAGGGGTAACTTTGAGCCATCCAATCCTTAAACTTTTCTTCGCCGCGCTCTGTCTTCTTGGCTTATCTGGAGCGCCGCTTACAGGCTTGGCATTACCCTTAAATGCGGCTAACACACAGCTGAAATTTGAACATATCCGCAGCGAAGAAGGCTTAAATCAAAATACCATTACCAGCCTGTTTATGGACAGCGCAGGCATGCTCTGGATTGGTACTCAGGATGGATTACACAGCTACAACGGTTACAACTTCAACCTCTTTATCCACTCGCCAAACGATCCTAAGAGCATTTCCGAAAGCTATGTATCAGACATTATTCAAGATGCACATGGCTATATCTGGGTAGGCACTTTTAGCCAAGGGATCAATCGCTTAGATTTAAAAACCGGCACCTTTGAACGCTTCGGTGTCGAGCAAGGCCTAACCGACCCTAGAGTCACTAAACTCAACATTGTGGGCAATACTCTGTGGATTGGTACACAGGGCGGATTATTTTCGCTCTCCACCCGTACCAACAGAATTACCCAAGTGTCATTGGGGACGAGCATCGAACCCCAAATCACCAGCTTAGCCAATGTGGATAACACCTATTTGCTGGCGGGCACGAAGGCCAGTGGCACCTTTGCCGTGACGGCCAATACCATCACCCGACTCAATGTACCTCAGGATGTGGTGGCCTATCAGATCAAGGCGAATTCTACCCGTGCCATTACCTTGGCCCTTGGCAATCAGCTCTGGCACTATGATCTGGTATCACAGCAGGGACAAGTACTCTGGCAAACAGAGCATAATGTACCTTACATCAAAGACTTTATCCAAACACCCCAAGGGCAGTTTTGGGTCGTGGGGCCTGAGGCGGGTTTGATCCAGCTAGATCGTGAAGGTGAACATTTTGTCGCGGCCTACCATAAGTACGATACCAAGCGCCCCACGAGCATCAGCGAAAACAATATGCTTTGTCTGTTAGAGGACCCGTTTGGCAACCTATGGATTGGCGCGAGTTATTCGGGGCTGAATAAGATCAATACCCGTCGGCAGTATTTTCAGCATTTATCTGAATACTCGACAGAATTTCCCCTGCAAAGTAATAATATTCGCTCCATTTACCGCAGCCAAGATAACGCTTTATGGATAGGGACCGAAGGCGCAGGACTCAAGCGGCTCGCCTTCAATCACACTCAGTACGAGCATTACACTTCCTTTTTTGCCAACGCCTTAGGCCTAAAGGTGCAAAACTTAAACCTGACCGTGCGTTCCATTGTTCAAGACCAGCAAGGCACGCTCTGGTTTGCCAGTAACTATGGGCTGGGCCGCCTAAGTTCTAGCGGTGACTTTAGTCTGTTAAAGGTTTCCGATAATCAAGATACCTCCACAGAAGCTAATCATATCCGTAGTTTAGCGCTAGATGACCACAACAGGCTGTGGGTTGCGACTACCCATGCCCTGTATCGAAAAGCCTCAGAGAATGATGAGTTTACACCCGTCTCTATCACCAATATTGATAACTTTCACCCCGAGCAAAATATTCTGCTCACCCTAAGAGTGGATAACACCACACTGTGGATTGGCTCACTCAATGGTTTAGTTAAACTGGATATGCAAACGGGGAAAGGGGAAGCGTTTTACCACGACCCCCATGACAAAAATAGTATTATCAACAACCGTATAAGAGACATTTTAGTCGCCAGTAATGGCGACATCTGGTTTGCGACCCATGGCGGAATGAGCCGCTTATCGGCACAAGCCGACACTCCGATATTTAAGGATTATACCCGTGAGCAAGGTCTGCCCAGCGACACCATTTACGCCCTGCTGGAGGATGCCGAGCATCATATTTGGTTTAGCAGTAATGCGGGCATCGGCAAGTTAAATCCCGTTAGTGGCAAAGTCATCAATTTTAACGAGCAAGAAGGCCTGCAGGCGCTCGAATTTAACGGTGGCGTGAAACTAAAAGATCAAGATGGCGACCTCTGGTTTGGCGGCATTAACGGGATCAATCGCTTTAATCCTAAAGCATTGCCCGACAAACGGGGCGAAGCTCGAGTCGCACTCACCGCCTATAAGATTGCCGGTGAAAAACACACCATCCTCGATCTTAGCCACCCGCCGCAAATCGTGATGAACTACACCGATCAATTGGTCAGCTTTGAGGTCACCTCGCTGGATTTTAGCTACACGGGCAAAAACCGTTTTAGCTACTACCTCGAGGGTTTCGATAACCAATGGCACGATTTACCCACGGGGAATGAAATCACTTTTACCAATATCGAACCAGGCCATTATGTACTGCATGTGCGACATTCCTTGGAGTACAACAACGAAGGCAACTATGCGTTGCTGGTCGATTTAAGTGTAAACGCCCCCTTCTACCGCACTCAATTTGCCTATGTGCTTTATGGGTTGCTGACGTTAGCCTTGTTGGTCATTCTCTATCGGTGGCGTAAGCAAAAACGCCAACAGCAACAAGAGTTTGAAACCAGCATCCGCGCATCAGAAGAGCGACTAAAATTGGCACTCTGGGCTTCGGGCGATGGCATGTGGGATTGGAATATCCAAGAACAGCAGGTCTATCGTACCCATACAGATATTCCGGTGCCCCAGTGGAATCGACATAATCTGCTGCACGACAATGCCCACCCTGAGGATAGGGAGCGGTTTAAACAAGTCTTGACCGACCATTTACAGGGGCGCACACCATTTTTTGAAATGGAATATCGTATCGAGCATTCACCGGGTAACTGGCTGTGGATCCTCGAGCGCGGCAAAGTGGTCGAAACCAATGAGCTGGCCAGACCCGTGCGTATGACAGGCACCACCCGTAATATCACTTCGCGTAAGTTGATCGAAAACGAGCTAGTGCTCTCTTCTCAAGTGCTTAACAGCATGAACGAAGCCGTTGTGGTGGCAGGTTTAGACTATCGTATCCGCTCAGTAAACCCCGCCTTTAGCGCCATTACCGGATATTCGGAGCGGCAAATCAGCGATAAGTATTTAATTCACTTAGCCTACAGCCGACAACAGCGAGATCTTTTCAATAGCATTGAGCAGCAACTACTGCGCCATAAACATTGGGCGGGTGAAATTTGGATCCGCAACAAGGCACGCAAGGCGATTCTAGTATGGCTTGAGATCAACCAAGTTATCGATGTGAAAGGGGAAACCAGCCACTTTGTGGCGGTGTTTACCGATATTACAGAACGTAAAAAGGCCGAAGAGGATCTTCGCTTCCTCGCCAGCTTCGACACCTTGACAGGGCTGCCGAATCGCACCTTGTTCCAGGACAGGCTCAACCACGCCATATCTCAGGCCCATAGATCGAATAATATCGTCGCCCTGCTGTTTTTAGACCTCGACCGCTTTAAGCATATCAATGACTCAATGGGGCACCATATTGGCGATCTGCTGCTCAAAGCCGTGGCCCACAGGCTGCAAAGTGCTGTTCGCGAAGGGGATACGGTGGCCCGTTTAGGCGGCGATGAATTTACCATTATTTTGGAAGGTGTGGCGAAAACCAAGGCGGCGACGCTGATCTCAGAGAAAGTGCTCAAAGCCTTTCAAGCGCCCTTTTACTCGATGATAAGTCCCTGACTATCTCAACCTCGATTGGTATCAGCCTCTATCCCAATGATGCGGAAGATGTGGATTCGCTGATCAAGTTTGCCGACACCGCCATGTACCACGCCAAGGCGCTAGGTCGGAATAACTTTCAGTTTTACACCAATAAACTCAATGAGATGGCAACTCGCCATGTGCAACTTGAGGCAGGGCTTAAACAGGCCATCTCACGCAATGAGTTAAGCTTGGTGTATCAGCCCAAGTTTTGTTTACGCAATGGCTCACTCACAGGGCTTGAGGCGTTACTGCGCTGGCATCATTCCGAACTAGGCCCAATCTCGCCCGCCGAGTTTATTCCGTTGGCGGAGGAAACCGGCATCATTAACCAGATTGGCCATTGGGTGATCAACCACGCTTGCCAGCAACTCGCTGAGTGGAATGAGCTAGGTCTTGGCGATATCAGCATGGCGGTGAACCTTTCGGCCAGGCAGTTGAAGGCCGATATTATCTCGACCATCGAAGTGGCTCTCGCGGTATCCGGCCTACCCGCCAAGGCGCTCGAGCTGGAATTAACCGAGTCGATGATCATGGGTAATCCGCAGGAGTCGGTTAATATCCTATCTAAACTCAAGGCACTAGGCTTAACCATCGCGGTGGATGATTTTGGTACTGGTTACTCTAGCTTGAGTTATCTTAAACGTTTCCCTATCGACACCTTAAAAATTGACCGTGAGTTTGTGCGCGACATTACCAACGACCCCGACGATGCGGCCATTACCAGCGCGATTATCGCCCTCGCCCACAGCCTAGAGTTAAATGTGGTGGCGGAAGGGGTTGAAACCCAAGAGCAGCTGAACTTCTTAGCGCTGCAAGGCTGCGATCAAGTACAGGGATTCCTGTTGAGTAAACCACTCAGCGCCCAGGATTGCTTAGCGCTGTTGCAACAACGGATAAAATAAAACCAGATAAAAAAATAAGGCTCCCTAAAGGAGCCTTATTTCATTGAATCATTTAATGATTAAGGTGCGACACGCTCAACACGTTTCACCCAGCCATCCGGGCCTTGGATATGGCCTTTCTGGATATCGGTATACAGCTTGTAGATGCGTTGAATATGCTCACCCACTTCACCGTTGCCCACGGTCACCACTCGGCCATCTTCAAAAATATAGGAACCGACAGCTGATACCACGGCAGCCGTACCAAAACCACCCGCTTCGATAATCTCACCAGATTCGATATCGGCGATAAACTTATCCAGCATGACAGTCTCTTGGCGCACTTCGCAGCCGAGTAACTCACCCAGCTCCATAATGGATTGCGAGGTAATGGATTTTAAGATGGTATCAGTGAAGGTTGGGATGATCACTGTGCCGTCTTTCAGAATGTGGAAGTGGTTCATGGCGCCCGCTTCTTCAATCTGTTGGTTGTTCGCATCTAAATACAGCACCTGTGATGCACCAAACTGCGCGGCAGCCTTACCGGCACGCAATGAGGCAGCATAGTTACCCGCCGCTTTAGAGGCGCCAGTACCACCCGATACGGCGCGATGGTAAGTCTTGCTGATCAGCAGACGAATACCTTTATTCACCCCCGCCGCGTAGTAAGCACCACTAGGGCTTAACACCACGCAGAATGTGTAGCGCGTACTTGGACTCACAGACAGACGGTCTTCGGTCGCAAAAATAAAGGGGCGAATGTATAAACAGGCACCTTCTTGCATCGGGAACCAGAGACGGTCTACGTCGATCAAGGCGTTGATCGCATCGATTTGCATCTGCTCATCGATATTAGGAATACAGACAATATCCGCAGAACGATTCATACGCTCGGCGTTTTTGTTGATACGGAAAGTGTAAATTTCGCCATCTTCATGCATAAAGGCCTTGGCGCCTTCGAAGATTGACTGACCATAATGCAGGGCCATCGCACCCGGCGCCATTTCAAACGGACCGTAGGGCACAATACGTGGATCGCGCCATTCACCATCGCGATAATCCATTAAAAACATATGATCGGTTCTGAGGCTACCGAAGCCCACATTTCCTTCGGGCTTGAATTGCTCAGTACGGCGTTCGGACGCAGGTTTTAAATCGTATTTTATTTCCATCGCATACCACCTTGATTACTGAACAAGCAGACTAGGTAGCGGCAGGAATAAAGTCAATAGGTGAGATTCATCTAAAAGTCTTAGCCGATAAAATAAGCGGTTAAAAAGATGTCTTAACAACTTGCCGTTAGGGCAAATCGCTTCATTTGCCTCCTTATTGACTTTGGATTTCGTCCTGCTGCGCCTCAAGCCAGCCGCCCACGGCTTGTATGGGCTCTTCATTTAGCGTTAACCAGGCCACCCACGCCAAACGGGGCGCGATAAACGCTGATGTGGGAATGGCATCTAGGGATTGGGTAAACTGCAGTGCTGGGTCTGTGGCGCCCTCATGCACACTACTTGCGGGCAAAGATTGCAAACTCAGCACCACAAAATCATGGGGTAATTGTTTATGGCGATTCTCGCCGCGTTTTATCTCAGTCGTAAAACCCGAGCCGACCAACGCCAAATGCAAACGTGCTCGATGCAAGTCTTTATCCTGCGCCCAAGTGGACAGCGGCTCAAAACTCGCCTCAAGCTGCTGGTTGGCGATACGCACCTTAAACACACCCACCTCAGGTTGAGGCATAGCAAAGATCCCATTTAACTCACCCGAGAACCAACCACGCCACTCCTTAGCATTAATCACAAACTGTGGTGTATACACTTGCCGCGTATGCTTTTGGTTTAAATGTTGATATTGGCGCTCACTGAAAGCCCTTTGGCCAAAAATATCCTTCCATCCTAGGTAATCCCAATAGGTCACATGAAAGGCTAACGGAAAATATTTCTGCCATAGATCGGTCTTATTAAAGTGCTCAGATAACCAAGCCTCGGCGGGTGGACAACTACTGCAGCCCTGTGACGTATAAAGTTCGATAATATAAGGGCGGGTCACGGCACTCTGCGCTTGAAAAGGCGTCAACGACTGAGCAAGCACGGGTTGCAACAGCGGCCAGAACAAGATGCTCACTAATAGGATGCGTTTCATTATTTTTCCTCCCTTAATTGAGAAGAAGACCTTGAATCGCATCCAAATCATTCACACTAGAGGAAAGATGATGTCTGACTACAAAATGATCCCCTGTGCCCACTACGACTACCTTGAGCTGGCCTGTATGCACGGCTATCGCCTCGACATTGAGTTGCAGGACGGCAGCCTGTGCCAAGCACGGGCAATCACGACCCAGACCCACGCCGATAAGACTGAATGGCTGGTCGTCGAACATCAAGCTGGCCAGCAAACACTGAGACTAGATAACATTATCGCCATCACACCCACAGATCCCCATGCCAGTTTTGGCCGTGTTATGATTGCGAGCCAGTAGTAATGGAGCATAAATAAATGACAAGGATGATACTGTTGCTGGAATTAGGCGATTGGGTTGGCGGCCATCACGGTCAGTCCCCCTACTTGGTTGAGTTTGATAGCGAGCGACTCGATTCCCCCTTTGACGTTAGCGAAGGTTGGGGACATGGATTAGGCGGTAGCAGTTATTCGTTGGCACGGTTTGTTGAAACTGAACATTATACTCAACTCAAGCACCACGCACCTTGGGCCGCGACCATCATAGAGCAAGGTTTACCAACGCTGAATATAGAGGCCATCGCTCAAGGCTTGCTGGCGCAGTATCCCTCGCACCGCCCCAGTATTCCGGCGAACTTGGCCCGCTATTTCTAACTGAAGATCGCGTGGCGTAGCCTTGTCACGGTAGATGTGCCGTAGCATTTAAGGCTGCAATGGTTGAGGGGGCGAGTAAAGCCAAGTTCGACTTAGCTTTACTGCTTACTGAGATTAGATAGCGAGTTACGCCTTAGCGACTGCGGCAATCACTGAAACTTCAACCAGATATTCTGGCTCGGCAATGGCCGCCTGCACACAAGCACGGGCAGGCGCATGGCCCTGTGGCACCCAAGCATCCCAAACGGCATTCATGGCATCGTAGTCATTCATATCCTTTAGATAGATAGTGGCTGACAACAAGTGTTCCCGAGAGCTGCCCGCCTGCGCTAACAGAGTGTCGACTTCCTCTAGCATAGTCGTCGTTTGTTCGGTGATGTTTTGATACTTATCCTTAGCCACTTGGCCACATAAGTACACTGTGCCTTGGTGGATCACTATGCTGCTCATACGTGTACCAACATCTAAACGGGTAATGCTCATAGGGATAATCTCTTAAATCAAATGGTTAATTCTGCAGGCATTCTACCCCGAAAGGCTCAGTTTGTCTGCGAACGTGCGCTCAGCCAAGGTGGATAAAAGCGTGTCATTAAGGCCAATAACCCTAGCGCAGTGCCTATGACCCCAAACCACACGAATAAGGTTGCAACCGATAAGTTAACTAACTGAAATCCCACTAATGCCGCACCAGCCCCGATTAATGCAAACGGCAGTTGAGTCACCACATGGTCATGGGGTAAACAACCTGAACTCGTCGCGCTCAGCACGCTAGTATCGGAAATCGGCGAGCAATGATCGCCAAACACCGAGCCCGCCATGACCGCACTCAATACAGGTAACAGCAAGCTGACATCCATGTTATGGGCAATTTCCCCACCGATGGGGATCATAATCGCAAAGGTGCCCCAGCTTGAGCCTGTGGCAAAGGCCATGATAGCGCAGAGTAGAAACATCCCCGCCACCAGCAGACTCGGGGATAAGTACAATTTAGCCCAAGCTGCCAACAAGCTCGCCACGCCCAGATCTTGGATCACCGCGCCTATCATCCAAGTACAGAGTAAAATCGCGATGGCAAAGGCAATCATCCGCACGCCATGCGCCAAGTCCGCCAGCAGTTTCCCTATACTTCGGCCCGACAACATCAACAACACTAGCGTGACTAAGGTCGATAACAGACAAGCATCGCGCATCGCAGCGCCAATATCGGCTTTAGCTAACCAGGCCGAAATATCCCATGACGGCACCTGCTGCGCACCAGACCAGAGAGTTAAACCGACAGAGGCGCACAGTAAGGTCAGCATGGGAATCGCAAGCAGCCAAGGATTGCCTCGGGAGGGAGTTAAACTTGGCTCAACAGGCTCTGCCGCCAATACTGCATTCTCGATGGGGCGAAACCCCATCCCAAACCAAGCCACAATCAGCGACAAGCCTAAGGTGGTTATCGCATAAAAATTGGATAAGGCGACCTCGATAAAGGCCTCAAGGGCGGAGACGGGTAAAAAGCTTAATCCCGCCAAGAGCGCCATCACATAGGGACCCCAGCTAGAAAAAGGTAAGAGCGAACAGAGCGGTGATGCATTAGAGTCGACTAAATAGGCCAACTGCGTCTGACGGATGCCATAACGCTGGCTCAGAGGTTGGCACACATGCCCTACGGCGAGGCAACTAAAAATACCGTCGATAAAGACTAGCCAGCCCAACAGCACCACACCAATACGCGCCTGTCGACCCGTACGAATACGTCGATATAGCCAATCACCAAATTGCTCTACCGCACCGCTTCTGGCGAGGAGCTGCGTCATGCTGCCCAGCAGCAACATGGCCATCAGCACGTTTAAATGCCACCACTGCCAAGCGCCTTGGCTGTAAAACTGCTTAGCACCTATCTCCAAGAGATAGCCCAAGCTTTGCACTATATCGAAGTGGGCAATGATTAAGGCGCCCGAGAGGATACCGACACCCAGCGCCACTAAGGTACGCCGCAGCCAAAGGGCTAACACTAGGGTTAATAACAGGGGAAGTATCGCAAGCAGATTCGGCGACATGGGCCTTTCCGATAATAAATAAACCCAAGAATACTAACGAGTTAGTAACAAATGCAAAAAAACTTAAATTCGTACGCGGTTATCGGGCATTTTTTAACCAAACGACAAAGACTGCTATTCCTTATGCTATTGGCACTGCTAGAATCACAGTCCCATCCAGAAACTATAGGACTCTCCAGATGAGCCTTGAATTACTGTCCAAACTGGAAACCAAGATCCAGGCTACACTCGAAACTATCGAGCTTCTAAAAATGGAGCTAGAGGAAGAGAAGCAAAAGACGTCGACCTTGAGTGAGCAAAATCAACAATTATCTGAGCAAAACCAACAACTGCAACAAGAACTCGCTTCTTGGAACGACAAAGTCACCGGACTTGTTGGCCTGCTCAACAGTGAAATCTAAGCTGTTTTAGTTTGATGATTCTGCGATTCAATCAGTTCGTTCAGCTCTAAGATAGCCTGCTTCACTTTTGGCAGGCTTTTTCTTGGCAATAAAAAACGCCCCTTTTCAAATTCTAATCGACCTAAGTCTTTAACCCATATCACGCCAGTGAGAAAAATACGCGCATGCTTTGCAATCAGCTTCGGTGCGTATACAGGGAAAACTCTCATACAACCCCCTACATGCTTTCTTGTTGTTATTGACTACTGCTATTTGACAGAAAGATTACCAATTGAGTTTCATCCTTTAAGTAATATTTTCAAGATTTACATTTCAAAACCGTTAGTCATTTGATTTTCCTAGATAATGGAAAACTCCACGACAAGTTAACTCAATAGTCAAAATTTTGACTATTGACATTATTTTGACACCCCTTAGAATCATCTGCGTTACTCAGGGTAAAAATGAGTCATATGACTCAAGTCCGTACTCTCCATCATCGGAAGTACGGTTTTTTTTTGCCAAATTTCGGCCAAGCACAACACGACCCAATTGCGCTCTGCAGACTAGGCAATCACACCGAATAAAAAAGGAGCGCTAGGCTCCTTTAATTTTATGCTCGCAGTATCAATCAGTTAGATTACAAAATGATGATAAAACAGCGGCAATCTGGTGATCATTACTGTTTCTTAGCTAAATAGTAAGCGATATCTAACAGTTCATCGTAAGACTTGATCGCACCTGTTTCGACGCGGTACTTGCCATTCACCACTAATGCAGGCACACCTGAAATCTTCGCGTTTTCAGTATCACGCTTCATCTTCGCCATTTGCGCTTTCACCATAAAGGAGTCAGCGGCCGAATCGAAGGCCTTACCGTCAACGCCGTTAGCCACGAACAGGGCGCGCACGTCATCACGGTTAGTGAAGTGTTGTTTCTTCTCATGGATAGCAGAAAAAAGAGCCGCATCCATTTTATCGTCCACATTCAGTTGGTGCGCTACCGCAAAGGCGCGAGACATTTCTACGCCCATTTCCTTGCCGATAAAGTCTACGTGGGCTTGATTGAATGCCACACCTTCTGGCTTCTCAGCCAAAATTTTAGGCACCACTGTTTTAGAGAAGTTGTAGCAATGTGGGCAATAGAAAGAGAAAAACTCGGTGATTTCAGGCTTAGCTGTCGCTGGGCCGTCGTTAATCACTGTGTAGTGTACGCCTTCTTTGTATTCAACTGCCGATACAGTTAATGGAGCCAATAACAGCGCTGCCACCATAAGTAATGCTTTTTTCATGAATTTTCCTTAAATCAATTTTCAAAACTAGCTGGAGCCTAACATATTTCATTTTTTGAGTGTAACTCAAGCCGAGAGTTCAATCGGTTTGGGCTAAGAGGTGCGTAATTCCAACCTGTTCACACATTTAGTAGGGGATCAGGCTCAGCGGCGGTTCATCGAGTGCCGCGAGTTGCTCCTTAAAGGCTAAGATCTGCTGCTCCCAATACTTTTCATCCCCAAACCAAGGGAAATGCATAGGGAAAGCAGGATCTTGCCAACGCCTGCCAATCCAAGCGTTATAGTGCACCATCCGTAATGCGCGTAGGGGTTCAATCAGCGCCAACTGCCGAGTATCGAACTCACAAAACTCTTCATAAGCCTCGAGTAATACCTCGAGTTGCAGTTGCTGCTGCGCTCTATCGCCCGTCAGCATCATCCATAAATCTTGAATAGCCGGTCCCATACGGGCATCGTCTAAATCCACAAATCCCGGCCCATCGGGCGTCCAAAGAATATTCCCCGGATGTAAGTCCCCGTGCAGACGAATGGGCGTAAAAGCTTGCTGCGCCCAACGCTGATTCACCTTCGCCAGCACTTGCTCCACCACGGTAAAAAACGCGGGGCGCAGTGTGTTGGGTACTAAGTCTGACTGCTTTAACCAGGCTAAAGGTTCATCGCCTAAAATCTGCGGATTCAGCGGCTCACGGGCTTTAAATGTCGACTGGGCACCGTACTGATGTATACGACCGATAAAACGCCCAACAAATTCCAACTGCTCTAAGTTATCCACTTCGAAGGGGCGACCGCCGATGGAGGGAAACAGTGCAAACCGAAAGCCGTGGAAATGATGCAAGGTCTGCCCTTGCTCGGATGTGGGCACCGCCATCGGGATTTCCTGCTCGGCAAGCGCGATGGCATAGTCGTGTTCTTCTTGGATCTGCGCATCGGTCCAACGATCGGGGCGATAAAACTTCACCACATAGCGTTGCCCTTCATCGCTGCGAAATTGATACACACGGTTTTCGTAACTATTCAGCGCGAGCAGGCCAGTCTCTGGGTATATCCCAAGGCTCTCGATCGCATCTAAAATCAAATCCGGCGTTAAGGCCTGAAAGTCAAAGGCTGCGCCCGAATGCGTATCATCGACGGCCCCCTGAGATGGAACTAACTTATCTTGGCTCATTGCGACTCTCTCATACATAGGACTTTAACAGTGTGGCAAGGTATTCCAATACCTCAAAATCGGCCTCACGCTCCACACTCAGCCAACAGATATTGCCGTAAAACTCATAATTGAGCCAAAGCGAGGTGCCCTCAAACTCCAATAGCCATTGATGGCGATCCGCGCCCCATTGGCGCTCGCGCACTTGGCAATCTAAGGCATGGGCTAATGGTTCGGCAAAGGCCTCGAAATGATCAAAATCGATATCGCCGCCCACACTTAAGCTTAACGCGGCTCTATCTAACTGAATGGCTTCTAATTTCATTTTTACTTCCATCAACTGCTGCACGACATAATCAGCCCTTGTCCCCAATCGGGTGGACGCTTGGCCAGATCTTCATGCTCAACTTGTTCGGCAAACGGCTGGTGCAATACTTGGTGCAGACGCTCTAGCGGCGCCAGATTCCCCTCCTCCACGGCAATAATGGCCTCCTGAGCCAAATAATTGCGTAGGATGTATTTGGGATTAACGCTATTACGCGCCTGCTGCCAGTCCTCAACATCGGTAACTTTACCCAACCGCGCCTGATATGCCTGATACCAAGCATCAAACTCATTAAGGTCGATAAAATCATCCCGTAGCGAAGAATGCACACTACTCGGGTCAAGCTGACCGAAGCGGCGCCAGGTGTTGCTGTAATCCAGCTGATTTTTCTCCATCAACACGGTAAAACGGCCAATCAGTTCTAAGTCCTGCTGATCCTGCTCGGCTGTCGAATCCGCTCGCTCAGCCAGCCCTAACTTAGCGCGCATCAGCATCAAATAATGCTGCACTAGCGCATGCTGATATTGATTCAAGGCGGCAATTAAATCATCGGACGGGATCACGGGTGTCAACGCCTGCGCTAAACGTTGCAGGTTCCACAGGCCAATGCCGGGCTGCTGACCAAAGGCGTAACGCCCTTCTGGGTCGGAATGATTGCAAATAAAGTCTTCTTGGAAGGTATCGAGGAAGGCAAACGGACCAAAATCGAAACTATCCCCCAGAATCGACATATTGTCGGTATTCATCACCCCGTGGGCAAAGCCGATAGCCTGCCAATGGGCGATGAGCTTAGCGGTATCTTGTACTACCTGCAAAAACCAGGCTTTATAGCCCGCCAGATCGCAGCTCAAATGCGGATAATGCTGCTTCAAGGTAAAGTTGAGTAACTGCGTGAGCTTATCGGCTTGACCACGCTCGCTATGGCAGAAAAATTCGAAATGACCGAAACGGATATGGCTGCGGGCCAAACGTACTGTAATGGCTGCGGTTTCTTGGCTCTCACGCCAGACGGGCATATCAGAGCCGATCACCGCTAAGGCTCGGGTCGTCGGCACGCCTAAATGATGCAGCGCTTCGGAGACAAGAAACTCCCGCACCGCTGAGCGCATCACGGCTCTGCCATCGCCATGGCGAGAATAGGGTGTCGGCCCGCCGCCTTTGAGTGCCACATCCCATGCACCTTGGGGGCCTAATGCCTCACCCAAAATAATCGAGCGACCATCGCCTAATCTGGGCGTGTAACCACCAAACTGATGACCACTGTACACCTGCGCATAATAACTTGCGCCCTCAACAGCCGCGTTACCCGATAATCCCTGCAATAAGGCATCCGTAGGCTGCTGTAAGTCGATTAATTTGGCGGCATCCTCACTCCACGCCAGCCAATGGGGATTGCTTATCCCCTGTGGATAGACTGGAGCGTAAAACTCAGGTAACTGGGTAAAAAAATCCTGTTTAAACTTCATCAATGCTTTCCCTATTGAACGAGCTGCTTACACACGAGCACGGACTTGTCGTTAAGCTCACACTGTTGGCCGCATTGATAGACGCCAGCGCCGCTAGCCTCGAAGCCACTCACACCCGATCCGGTTAAGCGTTGTAATCCTTGGGCTTTGCGCTGGCACTGCTCGAGAGTGTCGTAATAACCATTGATATCATCGGTTTGTAATGGCGTCGTTGGCAGTGAGGTCGCCGCAGGATAATAAAATAGCGTCCATTCGGGGGTTTTAGTGCAGCCACTCAACCCAAGGCTGAGGCTGGCAAATAAGATGGCCAAGGATAATTTCATTTTGCCGATTCGGTTAAAACAGCTCGCAATATACTTCATAAAAATAGCCCATAAAAAAGCGAACCTTAGTTCGCCTTTTGCGCGGTAAGTATCAGGATTCTACACGGCTTTACCCGGTTAAATAACCGCTTTTCGGCTAAGGGTATCTCAAGTGCATTGTTAATCGCGTTTGAGCACTAAAGCTTGAGTTCTATTCTCGCGGTCAGACAGCAACCTTAGGCCGTCGTCGCTTTCGCCTGCGCCTTCTCGATACGGCTAATTCGTCCTTCGAATCCCGTCACTGTGCCATCGGTTAAACCGAGTTTGAGTGCCTCTTGGCAGAGTGCAATCGCTTTATCAAAGTCTTGGGTATCGTTTAGCAAGGTCGCGAGCTGCATAAAACCTGGGGTTTTAAGCTCAAGCTCTTTGGGCTTTTCGGCATTAGCACTGTGGAATAACGCAAGATACAGCCCATGTAGCGCTGCGCCATAGGCTAAATATTCGGTCGATTTACGCTGCTTGTAGCACTCTGCAATCACGTTTTGTAAGGCGTTATAACGAGCCAAGGCAGTCTCTGCACTTTGGTATTCTTCTGCCGCGCGCGCTAGAGTCACATTCGCCCATGAACCAAGTGCTGCAAGCGACTCGTCCTTCGCCAGAGGAGTGCTTGCCACCTCAGGTGAACTCTCGGCGCTTTCTTTAGCCTTAACGGGCACATCGACGGCTTCCGACTCTTCTTTAGTCTCACTCGCCTTAGTGGTCAAAGTGTCATTCTCAGGGATGGCAGAGTCTTTATCGGCATCCGCAGAATGAGTATCGGCAAGGATAATCACATTCTCGTCATGGGTTGCAGCGGGGATTTCAACGTCGATAATATCTTCGCTCAGCTCAACGCGGCTCGCCGGCTCAACGTCCCTTGGCATTAATTCAACCTCGGGCGCTTTGGCCGCAGCGGCTTCTGACTCGTTCGTCGCAGAAGGAGCAAGGTCAGGCGTAGGTTCAGCCTCATCGGGCGAAGCGCTTGTATCCCTTGTCTTTTCGGTTGATTTCTTCGCCATCATTGCCTCTTGTTCTTCCTTCGCCAAACGCTGGGCACGACGAAATAAAAACACTCCGATAGCGATCAGTATAAAAACGACAACGACCTTCATTCTTCTTCACCTTTAATGGCTGCTTCCCATCAGAAGCAATTGCAGTTGGCTTGCCAGGCGACTCAAGGGTCTGAAGCTGGCAAGGGATTCTGTCCAAAAGTTGAGCAGAGATTAACCGCTATTAAAGTCCATAGTGTCTGTGTAAATCAAGTATTTATGCCGTTTTATCCGATCTTGCACGCAAATCGATAGGCGCAATTCGGCTAGACTGTTAGGGTTTATGACCATTTGCAAAATTAAGGAAAGCCTAATGCAAAACATTCTGATCGTTGCCCACGCCAGCCCCTATGGCACAGAAAAACTCTTCAATAGCCTACGTATCGCTTTGGCGCTGAAGGATCAAACAGAGCAACAAGTTGATTTAAAAATCTTTTTAATGTCAGATGCGGTGTTTGGCGCCCTTAAGCATCAAACGACTCCAGACCTCAGTTACAACCTACAACAGATGTTTGAAATCCTAAGCGCTCAGCAAGTCCCTATTTTACTCTGTAAAACCTGCGCCCAAGCGCGGGGCGTTAACCCCGAAATGCTGCTCGAAGGCGCACAAATAGGCACTCTGCAGGATCTCACCCGCTGGACGCTGGCCGCCGATAAGGTGATGCATATTTAAAGTCTCATTTTGTGCGCATCTTCATAAATTGACACTTCAGTTTTGAACAAGCCCGCGCCGCTGCTTATGATGGGATTATCCGAGTGACAGACTAAGGTATTCCCATGGACTCAGCGGCACTACTTACAGGTAAACTGCGCTACGAGCATGAAACCATTAGCGCGATGGCGAAAATCTATTGTAAAGCTAAGCACCAAGGCCAAACGGCATCCGGCCTGTGTGAAGAATGTTTAGCGCTGCTAGAATATGCCGCCGTTCGCCTCGATCGCTGCCCCTACGGACAAGATAAACCCACCTGCAATAAATGCCCAGTGCACTGCTATAAACCAGCACAAAAGGCGCAGGTCAAAGAGATCATGATTTTCGCCGGCCCACGAATGCTGTTACCGCATCCCATTCGCGCAATCAAACACTTACTGGCAGAGCGTCAGCCGGTTCCTGCATCTGTGCCAGAGGCGGCGTCTAATCGCCATCAACGCATCGCAATTTCACAGAAAAACCCTTAGTAACACTTTTGCGCCTCGAAATTCCCTGTTATAACAGGGCGTCGAGGTGTTAAAAATGAACGAGTTTAATACGTTTTTTGCTCAAGCCTATTGGTGGTTATCCCTATTTGGTGGCTTACATTGCCTCGCGTTAGCTATTTATATTCGCTACTTCTACCACTCCAACAATAATCAAAGACTGCTCGCGGGTTTCTTAAGCCTTGTTGGCCTGTATTTCCTCACGGGCATGCTCAACCGCGATAACACCCCGATCCCTATCCATGTGTTATTTAACCTGATCACCCCGATTTATTTTTTACTCATGCCGCTGCTCTACCTCTACTGCAAACGCAGCCTAGAGCAAAGCACTGAGCCTGTGGGATTCTCACGGCATTATTGGCCAGCATTGATCACACTGTTTCTCGCCATGCTGGATATGGTTGTACGGCTAAACTTGCACAAAAATGCCCTTTGGTTTCAGGCAGAATTTTTTAAACATCGCCAAGATATCGACCTCAGCCACTGGAGTCTGGCCTTGCCTCTGTTGCTGTTTATCCAAACGGCGATCTATTTTTTTGCACTCTGGCGACTATTCCAACGGCATAAGCTGCGCCAACAACAGCGTAACGAGGCGCCGCAGCAAACCTTAAAGTTAATCCGTTTTCGCTGGTTGTTCGGCCTGACCTTGGCCATGCTATTTAACTGGCTGTTAAGGGTATTTGTGGTGGTGCTTCCCTTTTATCTTGGAGATTCGCTCTCGACCCTATCCCATGCGCTGCCACGCTTAAGCCTGCTGTTAAGCTTTTACCTACTGGCGGCATACGGCCTGAAGCAGATCACCCGTACCGCCTATCTCAAGGGGCATATGTCTGCCCCTCAACCAAAGGCGGAGTCTCAGGCGGGAGAGATACTCACCCCTGAAGAATTTGAATTTATTCAACAACTACAGCAGGAATCGAACGAAGGCTCAGAAAAAATCAACAATACGCCCTCTCGCTCGAAGAACTAATTCGCCCTAAAGCACTCAAAACTGGCACACTGTCGCCCAGTAAAAACTGAACCCCAGCTGACATGAACTCAGCTTTAGGCTGTCATTTGTTAAAACAAAGGGTAGTCTGATGGAACCGAAGCATTAAGGAGGAACGCCATGAAATCATTTTTATCCCTTATCGTCGCATCAACCTGTCTGATTGCCAGCTTTATGGCACCCGCAGCTCAGGCCGACGATAGCTACACCGAGGCTTTAAATAATTTTCACCAAGCAAAGGAAACGCGCAAATTTTTTGATACCGCCTATGGTTATGCCCTTTTCCCCACTGTCGGTAAAGGCGGAATAGGTATTGGCGCCGCCTACGGCAAAGGTCGCGTCTTTCAAGCGGGTCAATATATGGGAGACTCTAGCCTGACCCAGCTCTCCATTGGTTTTCAGTTAGGCGGACAAGCCTATAGCGAAATCATCTTCTTTAAAGATGCCAAATCCTACAACGAGTTCACCAGTGGCAGTTTTGAGTTCGATGCACAGGCCTCGGCCGTTGCGATTAACATGGGCGCAAATGCGAAAGCGGGCACCACAGGTAACTCGGCAGGCGCTGGCCAAGCGGGTGGTAATCAATCGGCAACTGCCGCCTATATCAATGGTATGGCGGTATTTACCGTTGCCAAAGGTGGATTAATGTTTGAAGCGGCGCTGGCGGGACAATCCTTCTCCTTCGAGCCCAGAGGCAACTAAGTTTTAGTCCATGTCGTCCCCATTAAAAAACCTCCTATCCCACAGGGTTAGGAGGTTTTCTTTATCCCCGATGACGCTTACTTATGTCCCCAAGGGGTCGGCGGCAACGGTTGCGGCTGGCTCAAGTCAAAATTTACTTGGAAATGACGATTCTCGCGGGTCAGCAGGTAGCTGAAGGTTCTAGGCGTAACCTCCATATGCCACACATTGGTGACAGACTGAGTCAGGCCATTTTGCATAAAGTTATCAATCGATGCCTGATCGATAGGGAATGACTGCTTTTGGCTACTGCCGACACTCGCCGTATCGCCGCCATACATAGTCACTTTATCTTCCGTCCCGTCTTGATGGCGGTGATCATGCTTTAACCTTAAGCCTTGAGCCGTTTTCGTGATCACCCAAGTACGGGAGTGGTCATCACCTACATGGAACGGAATTTTCAGCTCAGTATCACTGCATTCGCGCACATGCATCACCAGCGCTTTATCACGAAAAGCCGCATCGGCGCTGTCCGTTGACACCACTTTGCCCGCAAATTCTTTACCACAATGGGATGCTAATTGATTGAAGAAAGTCTCTTGCTCTATGGCAAGTGCAGGTTCGGTAGCCGCATTGGCAAATACCGGCGTCGCCATCATAAGGCCGACGATTCCAAGGCGTGGTAGGGTGATAGTTTTCATTATGTTTTCCATGGAAAATTCGATGAAAACCACGCTAACACAGGGGAATAAATTTAAACTTAATTCCCCTGCGTAAGCTCGCTTGGCGTTACCAACCGATATACAGACGTGAACGGTTGCCTAAGCGTTTTTTGATAAAACGTGCCGTGATAATACTGCCCACCATCAGGAAGATAAAAATCCCTGCCGAGAACAGAATACTGGTGACCCAAGACCCCGGTGGTAAGCGATAACGGAACACTGTGGCGACCGTATTAAACAACATGTCGAATAACGGATGGATGAAGAAAATCGCAAAGCTCATCTCGGCGGTTTCGACTAACCAAGGGATGCGACTGCGTTTCGACAACCAATCACAGAAGTTAAGCACTAGCACACACAGACTCAGCTTTTGGATAAACTGCCAATCGATGCCGTTATATTCAAACGGCGCCTTATGATAGTTACCAATGTGCTGCACTATGTAGCTTTGCTCGACCAGACTCACGATCAGGAAGATCACCGCTAATGCACTGAAAATTGAGCCATAGCGCGTCACAATATGTTCATCTTGGGAATATAAAATACCAATCAAATAGAAAGGCATAAAATACACCACTGAGTGGATAAAGTTGACGTTACCTATGGGTCTGTGGAGCAGAATCGCTACCACACAACTCAGCACGAATAGGGTCCAACGCATCTGCTGCGAGCAGCGGATAAACCACAAAAACACTGGCGAGAATAAAAACACCGCCATGATAAACGGGATATACCAGTGCGGATACAGGATGTAGCCATTACGCACGGTATAAAAAATACTGAGCAACACCTGTTCAAGCGGTTGATGCTCTAGGAAAACCCAACGTAAACTTAAGCAGAACAAGCCAATCGCAGAAACGAATAAAAAGGGATAAAGTACGTTTTGTACCTTATTCTTCATAAACTTGCCGTAATCGAAATCCTTATAAAAAATCCGATGGAAAAAATAACCAGAGATAAACACGAACAACGCCGTGCCACCCCTGAGTAAATTTTCTAGCAGTAACGGAAACCCTTCCCCAGAGTTATAAATACTGTGGCCAAGCACGATAAAAATAATCGCGATGCCGCGCATGTAGGTAAATTCGAGCTGATTTTTTCTCATATTAATTCATCGCACAGTAGAGGGTTCTTCCCTCAACAACACTTGCAGAAACCCGGATGGTGCCATGGATTTCCGGCTCATTGAACACCAAATACTGACCTTCGCGCTGAAAGGTGAACCCCAAAGGTAACAGAGTTGCGGCTTCAATGCCCTCACAATAATTCTGTAAGGGCACATCCAACAACGGACTGCCACTCACATTTAAGTTACTGAATTGTGAACTCATACCTAAATAGGCTTGGGTCATTTCTTCTTGATAGGGCACCACATAAAACCCAGAGCGCACCTCACCCACGTCGATAAAACTGCTGCTATCGCTCACACTCGGCATCACCAATAACGGCACTTTCGGGTCTTGCACATCTTTAAGTAACTGGGTCAGTTTTTGCTCAGTCGCCGGATAGTAGGCCAGCATGTCCTGCAACGGTTTCTTCTGCGCCATATTCTGGGCAACGGGCGGAGCAATCGGCTTGATGCGACTCAGCAGTAAATCCACGGGCAACATGCCCGACATCACTGACTCTTTCCACACATAGGCATCTTGAGTGCTATCGAGCAATATGCCAGCCAGCGCGCCGATATTCTCGGCCTCGGCCGTCCAGCCGCCGAGCATTTGCTGCTGTTGATAATAATCCTGCACGTACTGCAACAGGATTTGCTGATAGCCGAGGTAGGACTGGTTTTGACTTAAGAAGCGCGCACCCGCGATTAACTCGACATATCTGGCGCTGCCTTCGACTAAGTCATTTACATAACTGACTTTATCTTCGTTAGGCGCCGTTTGCCGCCACACTTGTAGCCAGTAAGCGGCATAGCCTAAATACTGCGCCTGCTGCTCGGGTTGTTTTAAGGCCGCCATTAAGGCATTAAACAGTTGTAAGCGGTAATAACGGGCATCGAGGTTGAGTGGATAAACCTCGCCTTCATAACGACGCGCATCTTCTAACACCCGCCATTCGGATTGGGCATAAAAATGAAACGCCTCGTGCACACTGTTGCCAGCCCAAATCACAAAAGGTAAATCGGCGGTTTTAGTCGTGCTTTCGAATTGAATCGTCGGCGACTCGAGCTGGATAAGCACGCCCGCTTGCCCTTGATATTGGGGAAAACCAAAGTTAATCGATAACCCAGAGTGCAAGTTAACCGACTCTAACACGCTGTTGTCTTGGATAATTTCACCGCCGGGTTGGCGCAACCAAACATTGCCTGCGTAGCTAAAGAGGTGCACTTTATCGTCGAGACGAAATCCTGGCCACAGGGCTTCACTCTGGCGACTGGTCTGAGCCATAAAATCGAGGTACAGGCGGGCGAGTTGTTCTGGCGAGGCCTTATCGGCGAACACGGGAGTGGCGGCAGAGACTCCTAAAAACCACAGGATCACCGCCATAATATTTTTCATTTATTTGCCTAAACACACACAATGGGTTCACAAAACAGCGCTAGCATATAGCGCAATTAACCAATAGTGAAACGTTTCACAAAAAATATTTTTACCCTTAAAAAACTAGGGGAAAGCCTATTCATTAACCACTAATGAAATCATATTTTTAGCCTAAAAGATGCCGCTATTTTCGCGACTAAGACTTAGGCTCAGCAGGCTCATCGCCAAACCACAGCGCCAACTTATCCGCCGCTTGGGATTTCACCTCATCATCAATATAGAGCATAACCATAGTGAGCGCCGCCGCTAAGGCGCCCAAGTCATCGGTAAAACCCACTAAAGGGGTCAAATCCGGGATCGCATCCAAGGGCGAGATAAAGTAAGCCAAGGCCCCAAAAATCACCGACTTGGCCCACTTAGGCGTATTGGGCTTTTGCGCCACATAGTAAAGCCACAGGGCACGCTCAACCACTTCACGCCCTGCTTGGCGACCGAAAATTTTGATTTTGTTCCAAAAACCAGTCTCAGTGAATTGTTCCTCTGCCATGTCGACTCCTTGTAATGACGATTAACGCTGCTCACAGTGTACGGCGATACGCGGCGGGTGTCAGGCCAAAGGCCTGCTTAAAGCGCGCCGAGAATTTTTCTGCCGACAAATAACCGCAGGCCAAGGCAATTTGTAGCACGGAATCCGTAGAGTTTTGTAGCAGGGTTAAGCCCTGACACAAACGCACTTCGGCGAGCAATTGCCTAAAGCTGGTGTCTTCCTGCGCCAGTTTACGTCTTAAACTGGCAGTGCTCATATGCAACTTGTCGGCGATGTCCTCTTGCTGCCATGGGGCTGAAGGATGTTGCCCCAGCAAGCCCAGCACCGCTTGGCTCACGTTTGCAGGTTTATGACTGTAAAGCCAATTGACACTCGCTTGCTGCGGCAGACTCAGCAGCAAAGCGGCTAAATAATGCATCTGCACCGATGTGGGTAGGGCTAAGGTCAGGCTGTGCAGTAACGCATTCCAGGCAAAATCGACCGAGCGTGAAATCGTTTGCGTGGGTTTTGGTATTACTCTATCTGTCGCCGCTAGCATAACGCCCGAGGGTAACTCATAGGGTAAGAGGAGTTGCACCGCTCGATAGCGCCCGCTCATCGGTCGATTAACGAAGCTGATATGGCTTCCGGCGGGTAACAATAATAGCTGCTCAGCATTCACGGCCAGGGCATCATCTTGCCAGAGCAGCGACTTCTCGCCTTGAATAACGCGGATAATCGAGGGCTGATGCACTGGCACCCGCGAAAGTGACTGCGCCAGTTTAGAGTCGTATTCAAACATGCGGATCATGCATCAGCCCTGCACGATTAACGCTGATACACAGCGGTCAGCTTAGCGCTACCTAAGGCCTGCGCATTGAGCATAAAGCCTAACAACGCGGGAGATGCCTCTTTAGGTAACTCTAATGGCGAAGGTAACGCCCACACAGTAAAGACATATCTGTGCATGCCATGCCCCTGCGGCGGACAAGCGCCACCAAATTCGGTGGTGCCAAAATCATTCTTCAGCGCAATCGCCCCTTTAGGTAAGGCGTTGGCTTTAGAGCCCGCACCTTGGGCTAACTGTTGTAGCTCGCCGCCAATATTGTAGACGGCCCAATGCCACCAACCACTGCCTGTTGGCGCATCGGGATCATAAGCCGTCACCGCATAGGCTTTTGTGCCTTTTGGCGCATCACGCCAAGTGAGTTCGGGAGAAAGATTCTCGCCATTACAGCCAAAACCATTAAAAACAAATTGATTCGATAATTGCTGACCTTCGCCAATATCTTTACTCGATAAGGTCATGGCCTGCGCCGAGCTGAATGCCGCCGTTAATAACCCAAGTCCGACTATCCACTTATGTAAATGCATCATCATTATCTCCTTTAGATTAGGGCGTGTTGACGTTTCAGGGTTATTTTTGCAGCAATTTGGCTGGCTTTTATGCAAGGCAAAGTCCGTGATGTGTAGTTATTCTACATAAACGGACGATAACGCAGCAGAAATGCCAGCCAAATGCTGCCCGAAGGGTTCGTCTGGCAAGCCCTTGCTCTTTGTCACTCGTCATTTGAGTAGAATAACTACACATCATTCCTCGTTTCGCGAGCACGTACTTACCAGAACGGACAAAATCTAATCTCGAAACGTCAACACGTCCTAGTAACAGAGCTAATTTACGTCAGTCTTAAGTGGCAAACCTGCCTCAAAACGCCAAGTTTCTTCCCTAAATGCTCAAAATTGAGAAAAAGTGGCGGATTTTTGTCATCTTTAAGCACCCAAGTGATTTTGTAAAGACTTTATCTGCATTTTTATTCAAATATAGCGTACCTTATAAATCACCAAGCAAATTAATACTGTGGTTTGCGAGCAATTAGATATTTATCATTTATTAAATTATGCATTTTTTAATTTTCATTATTTATTTTACAATATTTACTTTCGTTATTTAGATAATGATACTTAAGGATGATTGACTGTATTTAATTTGGTAAAAATATTGAAATAAATAATTACAGCTAATTAAAAATACGACACTGATCATATTTTTATTGATAACACACAGATAAACTCTATACCGTAATAAAACGTATCAATCATTTTCTCTAATCTCATAATGGAGTTGTATATGAAGAGGAAATCAAAAATCATGGCTCACATCCGGCGCACCAGACATATCATGATGCCAAGCCAACGTGACTATTTCGACCATTCATACATCTTCCTTCGCTAATCCTCGCGTAGGTAGTAGGCCAATTAACAGGTCTAAAGTGGTATTGCCCTTGTAAGCGAATACACTTATCGTACTGTTTTTACAGGTTTATTATCTCGCACCTAAATCAAAGCATTCTTTAGTCAGTGCAGCCAAGCTGCGGCCAAATGATTCTCTCAGAATAAATCTATCTATTTTATTCTTGGACTATTTTTAGCCTCATCATATCTGCACACGGAATAGCCATATCTAATTTAATGCCATTAATATTTTTTAATTAGGTATAGGCCAAGTTGTATCCAAAACTTTTTAAAGTAAAAGGGAAATTAACGATGAAATCATTAAAAGTTGCCGCCAGTTTATCTGTTAGATCATGTTTTGAAATAGACAGAGAAGTCGTCAATGTATTAACCACAGATTTTTGCGATGTGGGTGCGGCTGTAGTCTCTGTTGATGATGTTAGAAATGGTATTGTTGAAAAAATTAAAAATACCGGATTGAAACTGCCTATTTTCGTATCAGTTTGTTGTGAAGAAACCTTCCCAGATGATATTTGCTCTTCTATTACCGGGGTATTTGAGCTCTGCGGTAGCAATACCGATTTCTATGGCAAACAGGTCGAAACCGCCGTCCAAAAATATGAGCAAGCCCTATTACCGCCGTTCTTTGGCACACTGAAAAAATACGTGGAAATGGGCAACTCCACCTTCGCCTGCCCAGGCCATCAGGGTGGTCAATTCTTCCGTAAACATCCTGTGGGTCGCCAATTTTTCGATTTCTTTGGCGAAACCATTTTCCGCTCCGATATGTGTAATGCCGACGTTAAACTCGGCGATCTGTTAATCCATGAAGGTGCACCGCTGGATGCACAAAAATACGCGGCCAAAGTCTTTAACGCCGATAAAACCTACTTTGTGCTCAACGGAACTTCTTCTTCAAATAAAGTGGCGACCAACGCACTGCTGGCGAAGGGTGACCTGGTATTATTCGACCGTAACAACCATAAATCCAACCACCATGGCGCGTTAATTCAAGCCGGTGCGACACCGATTTATTTAGAAACTGCCCGTAACCCCTTCGGCTTTATTGGCGGTATCGACGCCCACTGCTTCCAAGAGTCTTATTTAAGGGAACAAATCCGCGCCGTTGCACCTGAGCGTGCCGATGAACAACGTCCATTCCGTTTAGCTATTATCCAGCTGGGCACCTACGATGGCACTATCTACAATGCTCGCCAAGTAGTTGATCGTATTGGACATCTATGTGATTACATCCTGTTTGACTCAGCTTGGGTTGGCTATGAGCAATTTATTCCTATGATGAATGACTGCTCGCCTCTGCTGCTCGAACTGACACCTGAAGATCCCGGTATTATCGTGACTCAGTCAGTGCACAAACAGCAGGCTGGCTTCTCACAAACCTCGCAAATTCACAAAAAAGATAAACATATCAAAGGCCAAGCGAGATACTGTAACCATAAACGCTTCAACAACGCCTTTATGATGCACGCCTCTACCAGCCCCTTCTATCCGCTGTTTGCCGCATTGGATGTGAACGCTAAAATGCACGAAGGCGCCAGCGGCCGTTATCTATGGCGTGAGGCGGTAAAAGCCGGTATTGAAGCTCGCAAGCTACTGCTCAAAAAATGTAAATATATCAAGCCATTTATCCCAAGCATGATCGAGGGACGTCCATGGCAGGATTATCCAACCGAACAAATGGCCGATGATTTACGTTTCTTCGAGTTTGAACCCGGACAAAAATGGCACTCCTTCGACGGTTACGAAAAAGGCCAATATTTCGTTGACCCTTGTAAGTTCCTATTAACCACACCGGGTATCGATGCCGAAACGGGTAAATATACTGAATTTGGTATTCCAGCAACTATTCTGGCTAACTTCTTACGTGAAAATAATATTATTCCCGAGAAGTGCGACTTAAATTCGATTTTATTCCTGATGACGCCTGCGGAAGATATGGCGAAGATGCAACACTTAGTGTCGCAAATATCTCGCTTCGAGAAATTAGTCGACGAAGATGCGCCATTATCTGAAGTATTACCTAACGTCTATAACGCCAATAAAGCCCGTTATAAAGACTATACCATTCGTCAACTCTGCCAAGAAATGCACAATCTTTATGTCAGCCATGACGTAAAACAACTGCAAAAAGAAATGTTCCGTCAAGCGCATTTCCCAACAAAAGTGATGGACCCACAGGAAGCCAACCTCGAATTTATCCGTGGCAAAGTGGAGTTAGTGCCACTGTCACAAATTGAGGGACGCATTGCCGCAGAAGGTGCATTGCCTTACCCACCAGGGGTGTTATGTGTGGTTCCAGGTGAAATATGGGGCGGCGCGGTACAACGTTATTTCTTAGCCCTTGAAGAAGGTATCAACTTATTACCCGGATTTTCCCCTGAATTACAAGGTGTTTACCTCGAAAACACCCCAGAAGGAAAAATCCAAGCCCTAGGTTATGTATTAAATAAATAATTGAAACCCGACTGCAGAGTTAATTAACCCCGCTCTGCAGTCAATTTCAAACTTCTATAATGAATAACATTATTAGGTCATTATTATGAGTAAATCAGCAAATAAAATTGGTGTCGTCCAATTAACTATTATCACCATAGTCAACATGATGGGTTCAGGTATTATCATGTTGCCTACCCAATTAGCCCAAGTCGGTACTATTTCTATCCTTTCTTGGTTAGTCACGGCGGCGGGTTCTACGGCGCTTGCCTATGCCTTTGCCAAATGCGGTATGTTCAGTAAAAAATCGGGTGGTATGGGCGGTTACGCCGAATATGCCTTCGGTCGTAGCGGTAACTTTATGGCGAACTACACCTATGCGGTATCGCTTTTAATCGCTAACGTCGCCATCGCTATCTCTGCCGTGGGTTATGCCGCGGTGCTACTCGAAGTGAACTTAAGCCCAATGGCTATCTGTCTTGCCACCATTGGCGTGCTTTGGTTAGCAACCGTGGCTAACTTTGGTGGCGCCCGCATTACAGGTCGCGTGAGTAGCGTTACCGTGTGGGGGATTATTCTGCCCGTGATTGGCGTGTCGTTAATCGGTTGGTTCTGGTTCGACATCGACCTCTACAAAGGTGCTTGGAACCCACATGAACTGCCTTTCTTTAAAGCCTTAGGCGGTTCAATCGCGATGACTTTATGGGCATTCCTTGGCTTAGAATCAGCTTGTGCTAACTCGGAGACAGTTGATAACCCTGAGAAAAACGTTCCTATCGCCGTAATGGGTGGTACCTTAGGTGCAGCGCTTATCTATATCGTTTCAACCAACGTGATTGCCGGTATTGTGCCTAACGCCGACCTTGCCAACTCAAACGCACCTTTCGGTCTAGCCTTTGCGCAAATGTTTAACCCTGTGGTCGGTAAAATCGTGATGGCCTGCGCCATTATCTCCTGTACTGGCTCACTGCTGGGTTGGCAGTTCACTATCGCGCAAGTGTTTAAAGCCTCTGCCGATGAAGGTTTCTTCCCTAAAGTGTTCTCTAAGGTCAGTAAAGCCGAAGCACCAATTTGGGGTATGACCATCATCGTTTCGATTCAAACCCTGCTGTCTTTGATGACTATTAGCCCATCACTGAGCAAACAGTTTGAAGCCCTAGTTAACCTCGCCGTGGTGACTAACATTGTGCCTTACATCCTGTCGATGGCAGCTTTAGGTGTGATGCAAAAACAACTCAAAGTACCAGCGAACAAGGCCCGTGTTGCCAACGTGATTGCGGTTATCGGCGCCCTGTATAGCTTCTACGCCCTCTATAGCTCTGGTGAAACCGCAGTGATGTTAGGCGCTATCGCGACCTTCTTCGGTTGGACCATCTACGGGGTGATTTCCAATAAAACACCAACAGCTGAGATCAAAGCAGCGTGAGCACGTCTCCCCTGCGATTCTCACCCATTACTAGATAAGAAACATAAAACCAATCCGTCTTCAGGGACCTTAAGCCACAGTGCTTAAGGTCCCCAGACAAAACTTGCCTAATTTCGGTGGAACTATGAAAAAAACATGCATCGCTCTAATGCTACCAATGCTGTTGGCCGCCACCAGCAGCCAAGCGGTTGAACTCTATAACGATCAAAAAATTCATTAGATTTAAGTGGTTGGTTAGGCTTCGCGGCACTCAACGACAGCCACGATACCTCAGTAATTGATGACTCCTCCCGAGTACGATTTAGCTTTGAACGCAGCGAGAGAAATGGCTGGACCGCCTTTGCCACCACGGAATGGGGCATCAACATGGTGTCCAGCGATGACAGTTTAGTGATGCAAGGTGGCAAACTGGCCGCCGAAAAAACCGAAGACTTCCTCTATAACCGTTTAGGTTATGTCGGTATGTCGCACGATGAATGGGGTAGCCTCAGTTTTGGTAAGCAATGGGGCGCTTACTACGATGTCGCAGGCACAACGGACTTACCGAACGTCTTCGCCGGATATAGCGTCGGTGCTTACGCCTTTAGCGATGGCGGGCTAACAGGAACTGGCCGTGCCGACTCCGCGTTTATCTACCGTAATAGCTTTGGCCCAGTGCAAATTGCCCTGCAATACGCCGCCAAAACTAATGGTGATGTCACCTTAAAAAACGATGACGGCAGCGAAATGACCAACTCAGAGCTCAATTTCGACAGCAGTTACGGTGCCAGTCTGACCTACTCACTCACCGATAAATTTAAACTGCTCGCCGGCTTTAACCGTGGCGACTTTGAAGGCCATCTAGGTAACACTCAAGTCGATGAAACCAACGAAATCGTCGGTATCGGCGCCATGTATGGGGATTACTATCACTACGCCGATAACCGCGAAGCCAGCGGTCTCTACGTCGGCTTTAACGCCCATCAGAGTAAGAACAATGAACTGGTTGGCGGCGAACTCTACGATGCTACTGGCGCTGAGCTGATGACGGCCTATCAATTCGATAACGGTTTTGTGCCTATGATTGTCCTCAGCTATTTGGACCTAGATACAGATGCCAGCACGCCCATCCAAGGCAAATGGACCCGCCAATTCGCCATGCTTGGCCTGCACTACCGTTACAGTAACGACACTGTGATGTTTGCCGAAATGAAGTTAGATTTCAGCAACATGGATGCCCCTGCACTCGAAGCGCAGGAAGATAATGGCTTTGCGGTAGGGATTAACTACTTCTTTTAGGAATGGAAAGTCTTCATCAGGCTCTCCCGTACATTGAGGGATAGTGGCTCACGTTCCTCATATCCGTGAGCCCATTTGAGACTGAGGTGCGGCGCACGTTCCGTCTACAAACGCTCGCCACACACTCATTGGATGGTACCGCTGGTTTACCATCATCTCTGCGCCACTCCAAATAGGTTTACTGGAGTGGCTTTTTTTCGCCGTTACTTGGCGTGCTGACGGCCTGAAGCGGCTTTGTTTCCGCGACCTTGGTGGCCAGCCTTACCCTGCTCAGATTTTCCCTTAAAGCCCGACTGACCAAAAGGCGCCTTAGCTCCCGGACGGCTGCTCTTAGGCTGCTGACTTTGCGTTGCATTCGCCCCAGACTTAGGTCCCTTAGGCTTGTTTGCGCTCGGTTTGCCCTTGGCATCGCCTTTACCCTTACGCTCATCGAACTGATTGCCCGAGAAACGCGTCAGGGCTTTTTGCCCTTGGTTAGCATCCTTCATCCATTTTGGGCCACGTTCGTTGCGCCCTTCAGGTGGAACGAGGTGATTCGGACTGTTACCAATCAAATCTTCACGTCCCATGGCAATCAAACCTTCGCGAATAATTGGCCAACCCGCTGGATCATGGTAACGCAGCAGCGCCTTATGCAGGCGGCGTTGGCGGCCCTTCTTCGGCACTGGCACCACTTCACTGGTGTGCTTCACGTTTTTCAGCGAGTTCAACTCAGTGTGATAAATGGTCGTCGCATTCGCCATTGGCGATGGATAAAAGTTTTGCACTTGGTCGAGCTTAAACTTACGCTCCTTCAACCAGAGCGCGAGGTTGAGCATATCCTCGTCGGTCGTGCCCGGGTGCGCCGAAATAAAATAAGGGATCAGGAACTGTTCTTTACCCGCTTCCTTAGAATACTTGTCAAACAGCTCTTTAAACTTATCGTAGGCGCCCATGCCGGGTTTCATCATCTTGCTGAGCGGCCCTTCTTCGGTATGCTCAGGGGCAATTTTCAAATAGCCGCCCACATGGTGCTGGACCAACTCTTTGACATAGGCCGGATCTTCAATCGCTAAGTCGTAACGCACGCCCGAAGCAATCAAGATTTTCTTAATGCCGGGCACGGCACGAGCGGCGCGGTACAAGTCGATAGTGTGTTTATGATCTGTGCCTAAATGGCCGCAAATCGATGGATACACGCAGGATAAACGGCGACAGGTTTTCTCCGCTTTTTCGCTGGTACAGCCGAGGCGATACATGTTGGCGGTGGGGCCGCCTAAGTCGGAAATCACCCCAGTAAAACCGGGAACCTTATCCTGAATATCTTTGATTTCTTTAATAATCGATTCTTGCGAACGGCTCTGGATAATTCGGCCTTCATGCTCGGTAATCGAGCAGAATGAACAGCCACCAAAGCAACCGCGCATGATGTTGATCGAGGTTTTGATCATGTCATAGGCGGGGATTTTGTCCTTACCGTAGGCAGGATGCGGCACCCTTTTATAGGGTAAATCGAACACGGCATCCATCTCGTCGGTATTGAGCGGCCAAGCCGGTGGGTTCACCCACACACCACGGTCACCGTGGGGCTGGAACAGCGCTCGCGCACAACCCGGATTTTGCTCTTGGTGCAAAATCCGCGAGGCATGGGCGTATAAGTATTTGTCCTCAGAGACCTTTTCAAAGGCTGGCAGCAGCACATAGGTTTTATCCCAAGGCTTAGGGCGTGGTGGCTGCACACTGATAGGTTTTGGCGCATCGTTATCGAAAATTTTAACATCCGATGGGCCAGATAAATTGGCACAGCCCACATCGTCGGCACCATAGGGGTTCGGGATAGGATCGATCTTATGCAGTTGATCTATCTTGCGAGAATCCATCCCACGCCACTCGGGCATAGGCTCTTTACGGATAACGGCAGTACCGCGCACATCCTGAATATCCCCAATGGCTTCACCCGCGGCTAAACGACGCGCCACTTCAGCCAGCGGACGCTCGGCGTTGCCGTACATCAAGATGTCGGCCTTGGCATCGAAAATCACGCTGCGACGGACTTTGTCCGACCAATAATCGTAGTGCGCGATACGGCGCAGACTCGCCTCGATTCCGCCAATGATCACTGGCACATCTTTAAAGGCTTCTTTACAACGTTGGGTATAAACGGTCACTGCACGATCGGGGCGCTTACCGCCCACATCGCCAGGAGTATAAGCATCATCGCTGCGGATACGACGGTCGGCGGTGTAACGGTTGATCATCGAATCCATATTGCCGGCGGTGACACCAAAAAACAGATTCGGGCGACCAAGCTGCATAAAGGCATCTTTGCTTGACCAATCGGGCTGAGAAATAATCCCGACACGGTAGCCTTGGGCTTCTAACATCCGGCCAATGACCGCCATGCCAAAGCTTGGGTGGTCCACATAGGCATCACCAGTGACAATAATAATGTCACAGCTGTCCCAGCCTAATTTCTCCATCTCCTTGCGAGACATAGGTAAGAAAGGCGCGGTGCCGAAGGACTCGGCCCAATACTTGGGATGGCTAAACAGTGTGGATTCAACTTGCATCGATTTTGACCCAAAAGCGTAATGTCAAACAAAGGTGCAGGCAAAAACAGGCCGCACCGATTTAGGGACGCGGAGTATAGCAGGCAAACAGGGATAAGTGCGATTAAAAAAACAGCAGCCGAGGTGTTTTTCGGGGTATTTGCACCAATGTGTTCAATACCCCTAAAGTGGCTAGGGATATGGCTTAGACGGCCATAAACCTATCTCAGCCATTACAGACTTTGGGCAAAATGCACTAAGTTGACTAAGGCTAGGCTGATAGTCACCAACCAAGTGAGCAACACGCCCCAAAAACGGCCGAAATGATAACCGCCTTTCCCCTGTGTTAACCCTATCGCATGGAGCAAGCGCGCCACAATCCACACGGTACCAAAACAATGCAAATAGAAATGCGCTAAGCCACCCGCCTCGGCCACCAGCATTAAAATCAATACGATGGGCGCATTCTCAATCAAATTCGCATGCACCCTGCCCGCCAGCGCCAAGGCATTGTTACCACCATCGCCGATACCGATTTTTTGGCTTCGTCTTAATTTCACCACTCGATAAGCCAGCGCGATTATCAACAACCCAGTCAAGCTGGCGTAAAACCCTGTTACCATCAACGGCATAGCGATTCCCTTTTGATTAACATCACCGCGGTATAGACCGCAAAAATTCAGCAATTTATTTGTATTAAGCTTAAAAGCCATTAACCTTTTAGCGACAAGATAGGTTAATATGCGCGCGTGATCTCTTACAACTTTTTATACAGTGAATAGCCCGATTGGATAACGAACAGTTTCTCGAAAAGCGTAAATTTATCATTAAGCTAGGCAAGGCTTTACATAAGTTTGGCACACCCGCTTACCGTCTTGAAACCCATTTGCAAACTGTCTCACGGACGCTCGGAATCGAAGGTTATTTTTTAATCTCGCCGACCTCGATGACCTTCGTATTACAACACGATACCGATCAAGAATATAACCATGTTGCGCGGGTTAAACCCGGCGAATTGGATTTAGGCTCCCTCGCCCGCACCGATGAACTGGTAGATGAGCTCACCTCGGGTAAACGCACACTCACCGAAGCCTTAGACAGGCTAGAGGAAATTGCCAACAAACCCAACCCCTACGGCCCAGCATTAACCTGTTTCTCCTTTGGCACCTCGGCGGCCGCCTTTGCCATGTTGATGGGCACGGGTTGGAACGATGTCTTTTGGTCAGGCTTGTTAGGCTTGCTAGTTTATGGCTTTGTGTACCGCGCAGAGCGCTCGACGCGCATGGCAGAGGTGTTAGAGCCCTTCGCGACGATTGTTTGCGCCATTGCCGCCTGCGCCATTGCCCGCATCGATCCCAATATTAATATTCCCGTGGTGATCCTCTCCTCCATCATCATCTTTATTCCTGGCTTAGCCTTAACCTTAGGATTGGCAGAACTGGCGGCACGCGACCTGATCTCGGGCACAGCGCGGATTATGGACGCTAGTATGTTGTTGTTTAAGCTGTACTTTGGCGCAGTGCTGGGGATGGCGATTGGTAAAGCCTTCTTCGGTGAAGCCATTCATATCGAACCTGAGGGCTTACCACGCTGGGCGATTTGGTCGGCGGTGCCCATCTTGTCGATGGCGTTGGTGTTTATCTTTAAGGCACGGATGCAAGATTCACCTTGGGGCGTACTGGCGGGGATAGTGGCATTCTTCTCCGCCATGTTAGGCGGGCACTTTTTTGGGGATTCAGTGGGGATCTTCTTCGGAGCCTTGGCGGTAGGGGTTTATTCCAATCTCTATGCCCGTTGGATGAAGGCGCCCGCCTCGATTGCACTGCTGCAAGGTATTGTGATCTTAGTGCCCGGCAGTAAAACCTACATAGGGCTGAACGCGCTGATCTCCGGCGAAACCATGCTCAACCAATCCCATATTGGGTCGCAGATCTTTTTGATCTTTATGTCGCTTATCGCTGGACTGATTTTTGCCAACGTCGTGGTACCACCAAGACGTACGCTGTAACATCTCCTCTCAGGGCTGGCGCCAACTCCAGCCCGATTCTTAAAGCAACCTTAAGTAAAATCATAATCTTATTAAAATGTTTCCTTGACTAATTGCCACTTCCCGTGTGTTATTAAATTGTGAAGCACAGCAGAACCTTAAGCTGTCGCCATCCAGTTTACGGGAGTGGTTTTATGCAGAAGTTTACCCTGTATGCATCGATTCTACCTTGTTGCCTCTGTGGTCTAGTCAACCTAGCCAGAGCGGATGAGGCTTTGCCTAAAACGCCCCCAAGGAAGCCCCTAAAAAGGTCAGCAAGATTGTCGTGGTGAGCAACCCGATTTTCGATGAGTCCGATCCCGACGCATTTTTTATCCACCGCTGGGCAAACTATCTGCATATCAACACCAAGGAATATGTCGTTCGCGACAAGCTAACCTTTGGTGAAAACGATACTGTTACCCAAAAAGACCTCGATGAGTCACAACGTTTACTGCGCGCCGAACCCTATATCCGCGATGCTAAAGTCTATGTCAGCGAGAAGGATCCTGAGTCCGACGTCCACCCAGATGATGAATCGATTGTTATCGAGACCTGGGATAACTGGTCACTGCTCCCCACCACCAGCTTTAGTAGCTCGGGCGGTGACACCCGTTACTCCTTTGGCGTGAAAGAAGACAACCTCTTCGGCACAGGCATACGCACCCGCTTAAAATATCAATCCGATGAATCCCGTACTGGCTATAAGTTTGCCTTCGAAGCGCCCATTAGCATTATCGACCACGGTATTGTCGCTGCCGAGTTTTACGATAATAGCGACGGCCAAGCGAAGCATGTGTATGTCAGCAAGCCTTTCTATTCATTGAATACTGAGACCATGTACTCGGCGGAGTTTTTGGATGATAGCCGCACCGATATCTTGCGCCAGAACGGCCATGAGGTGAACGAGTTTGAACACACTGTCGACTATCTCAATCTGCAATATGGCTGGTTAATTAATAAGAATAACGAACACTTATCGCGTTTTATCACCGGTTTTACCCAAGATAAGCACGAGTTTGCCAATTCAGAGGTGTACCCGACTTCCGAGTTACCGCAGGACAGGGACTTTATGTATCCTTGGGTCGCCTATGAGTTTATTCAGGACGACTTTCAGGTACTCAATAATGTGCACCTTATTCGTAATAACGAAGACTTTAACTTAGGTTGGCACCACTATATTCAATTGGGTATCGAAACCAATGATATCGGCGACAATAACCCAGTGGGCTACCACTTCAAATGGCAAACCACCCGCGGGTATAAGTTTGATGAGCATTTATGGTTACTCGAAATGGGCGCCACCAGCACCTTAGGCACTACCCCAAAAGATACTTATCAAGCCAATGTTCAGGCCGAATACTTCTATCAAATCAATCCTAAATGGATAGCCTATGGCAAGGCGTGGGCGAGTGTGTCGAATAACACGTACCTCGATCTCACCGAAGGCCTCGGCGATGAAACTGGGGTACGCGGTTATCCCAACGAATATCAACAGGGCGACAACCAATGGTTACTCACCGCCGAAATCCGTAATTATCCCAATATCAACCTATACCAATTGGCCGAACTCGGCTGGGCGGTATTTGCCGATGTCGGCCAAGCTTCGGGTGGTCCGTTAGCAGCCAATAACGAGGTCAGCGGCCCGCTTGCCAGTGTCGGTATTGGCGCACGGATTTATTCCTCTCGCTCCAGTTATGGCAACGTCGCCCATATTGACCTCTCAGTGCCCTACACAGGGGGCGATTCGGTCAACAGTTGGGAATGGCGTTTTCTGGTGAAGCGCAGCTTCTAATCCATGGTTTATCACGCATCGGATATGCGCCTCGTTTTATCGCTGAGCACGCAGTTTTAACAGTAAACGCTTGTCAGCCATCGACAAAGCGCATAGCGTAACTTAAGCGTTTAACGGGAATAAGGGACTAAAATGAAAAACTTCGCCGCTGGGCTTAACAACTTTTGGGTGGGATTATTCACGGGGATCATGCTGCCACTGATTATCGTCGCGGGATTGTTATACGCCACCGTCGATAAATTCACCGGACTCATAGAAGACGCCGCCATAGCGCCTTTAATTAGTCGCAGTGAACAGACCTTCGATAGAGTCGATAATCTGCTCCTCACCTTAGACAATAAAGTCGACGACGCAAATTTAAAGGACGTAGCACTTTTAGCCCCGTTAAAAAACGCGCAATTGCTCCCAGAGCTACAGGCCCTCGCCAGTGGAGTCACCAACCTCAAACAGACAGTCACAGATATCGATAAGCAAGCCGTATTAGCAAACCTGCAGGAAAAACTGCAAGCCTCACTGGCGACCAAATTCCCCGAGGATAAAGCGAAAGAACTCGCTCAGAATCTTATCAATATTGCGCAAGTGCTTGCGAGTGAACAAAAACACTTATCGGCAGCTGTAGAACAAACACCGAATAATTAAGCCCATAGCGACAGATAGACAGGGAAGAGCCCTCTTTTATTGCTATCTAATCCGCTAACAACTCAGCAAATAAAACCACTCTGCAAATAAAAAGCCCGTTTACCTAATTAGATAAACGGGCTTTTTACTGAATTTGGTGAGTTGGCCGATAAGCCGGGTCCTGTCGTGGACAGTTATTCATCTAGGCCTGCAATCGCTCACAGGCTCAAGCGACCTACCCGGTTCCAACGCGAGCCACGCCATACGGAACCCTATTTGGTCTTGCTTCGGGTAGAGTTTACCTTGCTACGGACTGTTACCAGCCGCACGGTGCGCTCTTACCGCACCCTTTCACCCTTACCACCTTATCCTAAGCTATGATGGCGGTCTTCTCTCTGCTGCACTTGTCGTCGGTTCACACCGCCCAGGCGTTACCTGGTACCCTGCTCTTTGAAGCCCGGACTTTCCTCCCCGTTCTTGCGAACGCAGCAACTGTCTGGCCAACTCGGCGCGGATTATAGCCTAAGCAACCTGCGTGTACCACTGTTAATCCCGCCCGTGTGCACCAGTGCTTATAAATCAGACTCTAAACCAAACTTATACAGGGCATTCTTTTTAAGGCCGTGAATTTGCGCGGCAATGGCAGCAGCCTTTTTGAGGGGCAATTCTTCACAGAGTAATTTCAAAGTGTTGATGGCGACAGTCGGAATGGCGTCATCATCCTCCGCGGCGCGGTGACCATGCACCATCAGCACTATCTCGCCTTTTTGCTGGTTAGGATCGCTGCTGACCGTGGCCAACACCTCGGCCACAGGGCCAGAGAGGAAGGTCTCGAAGGTTTTAGTGACTTCCCGAGCCATCACCACTTGCCTCTCGCCGCCTAACACTTCGACCATGGTCGTCAGGCTATGCTCGATGCGGTGCGGTGATTCATAAAAAATCAGCGTGCGGGGGTCTTCCTTAAGTTCGAGTAACTTATCGGCGCGCGCCTTCTCTTTAGAAGGTAAAAAGCCTTCGAAGGAGAAACGATCCGACGGTAAACCCGACGCGCTTAATGCGGTAATCGCCGCACAAGGGCCGGGCAATGGGATCACTCTAAAACCCGACTGGCGCACATGGGAAACTAAGTGATAGCCGGGGTCTGAAATCAGTGGCGTGCCCGCATCGGAAATCAGCGCAATCGATTGCCCTGCGGCTAACTGCTCAACAATCCATTGGGCGCGAGCGCGCTCGTTATGGTCATGCAATGCGATAGTTTTGGTAGAAATACCAAAATGACTCAATAACTTGCCACTGTGGCGCGTATCTTCACAGGCAATCAATGCGACCTGAGTGAGCACTTCGATAGCACGTGGGCTCATGTCCCCCAAGTTACCAATGGGAGTGGGAACAATGTAGAGTGCGACGCTTTGGTCCATATATACCTCGGTAATGACAGTGCCAAGACTTTCGTCAAGCGCAAGAGAAGGTTAAACTAGAGGTAGCATCTTACCAGAGTGAAGCCCAGTGTTAAAAAGCCTGAATACAACTAAGTTCGTTTCCGTGGCCATTTTATCCGCAGTGTTGGCGGGTTGCGGCAGCCAAGCGCCCAGCTCAACCGGTACCGCCCCCACAGTGGCCACCTCTTTAGCCTCTGCACCATTGGCGCCCAATGTGTATTTAGCACAGGCCGCGAATAGCAAAGATCCGCAGCAGCGCGATACTAACCTGCTGCTGGCGGCGCATGCCTATATCAATGCCAATGACTATGCGGCGGCGCAGAAACTGCTGAAGTCGATGCAACCAAGCCTGACTCAGACACCCACTCTGGTGGCCGAGCATAAATACCTGACGGCGCGGGTATTAGAGCATACATCGACCTATGTCGAGGCGCTCAAGACTCTGAGCTATCCAAGCACTTGGGTTTTACCCGGCTGGCAAATGGCCGCGTATCATCAATTTAGAGCGCATTTGTTCCAGTTGAATAAGCAACCTATCGAGCAAGTGCGCGAGCTGAGTTTATTGACCACCTATTTACCGCCCGCCGAGGCGAGTGAAGTCAATAACCAAATCTGGCAAGTGTTGCAGCCAATGCATGAGCAAACCCTGCAAACCTTTATCCGCGATGCCAACAACCCAGTATTTGCCGGTTGGTTGCAACTCGCCTATATCGCCAAACATTATGCGGTCGACCCCAACCAACTGGTTCGTTACTTAGGCGACTGGCAAAAGCAAAATCCTTATCATCCAGCGGCGGCCAAATTACCGACCGATTTGGATCGGGCGCTCAATGCCAAGCCATTTATGCCGAAGAATATCGCCGTTCTGCTTCCGCTTACAGGCCAGCGTGCGGGTGCCGCCAACGCGATTCGCCAAGGGATTTTGGCCAGCTATTTAGCCAAACCGAACGATCAGGTTGCGGTTAATTTTTACGATACCGCCAATGATGCCGTAGCGGCCTATCAGCAAGCGGTGAACGCGGGCGCCGAGTTTATTATTGGCCCATTACTGCCAAATGAAATCGATCAATTGCTGGCACTGAACAGCAACACCAGCCCTGCGACCAGCACGCCATCGAGCTCTGCACCTGCCACGCCCGCAGCACCGACTGCACCGATCCCGCAGCTATTTTTGAATCAAACTGATAAGTTTGTGCCCGATATCAATAAGTTCTACTTTGCGCTGTCACCAGCCCAAGAAGCTGCCGATGCCGCAACGCGCATGTATCAAGATGGTGTGACTATGCCATTGCTGCTCGCCAGCAACGATGCCACAGGCAAACGCATGGCAGAAAGCTTTATCCAAGCTTGGAAAAAGAAAAGCGATACCCCTATCGAAGTCTATTACTACGATGGTGGCGATAAGATGAAAACCACAGTACAGGATGCACTCGGTGTTCGCGATAGCCAAGCGCGTATCGCGCGGATAAAGGAGCTGCTCGGCAATTCGGTACAAGCCGATTTTCGTTCGCGCCAAGATATCGATGCGATTTATATGATCTCGACGCCGCAGGATTTAACCTTGCTCAAAGCCTTTATCGATGTGAACTTCAGCGTCTTTACTCAGCCAGTGCCGCTATACACCTCAAGCCGCAGCCGCATCGACAACGAGTCTAGCCAAACGGCGCAGGATTTAAATAACCTGACCATGAGCGATGCACCTTGGCTAATGCAAAACAGTGAAGAAAACCTGATGGTTAACACTCTGTGGTCCGGCTGGAATAACGGCCAGAAACGCCTATTCGTGATGGGCTATGATGCCATGGATTTGATCAGCAAACTGGCGCAGATGCGCTCATTCACGGGTTACCAGTTCAATGGTCGTAGCGGCGTGTTATCCGTCAATCCTGACGGCGTGATTAACCGCCAATTAAGCTGGGGACGCTATCAGAGAGGCAGTTTCCGTCAACTATGACACTCGGACAGCAGGCAGAGTCGCTCGCTCAAGGTTACCTCGAACATCAAGGGTTAACCTTTGTCGAGCGCAATGTCCGCTATCCCTTTGGTGAAATAGACCTCGTCATGCGCCATAAACACCACTGGGTATTTGTTGAAGTAAAATATCGCTCAGCAAATCAATTTGGCGGCGCAATACAAGCACTTAGCAAAGCACAAATCGGCAGGATCCGCATGGCGGCCAGCCATTATTTACAGACGCATAAACTGGATGTGCCGTGCCGATTCGACGTTGTCGCCATCGAAGACGCGCAAATCCACTGGCTAGTCGATGCCTTTTAAACGAGGCCTTCGACTCAGCTAATCGAATAATTTTTAACGCTTATGCCTCAACTCCACCGTGGAAATATGGCATCATAGCCACACTTTATCCTGAAAGGATGTATCCATGTTAGAACGCATTAAAGACAGCTTTACTGAATCTATCCAGACCAAAATCGATGCAGCCGAAGCACTGCCAGAATCCATCGCCAAAGCGGCCGAGATGATGGTGCAATGTCTTTTGGGCGGCAATAAAATTCTTGCCTGCGGTAACGGTGGCAGTGCCGGTGATGCTCAGCACTTCTCGGCCGAGCTATTAAACCGCTACGAAATTGAACGTCCACCATTGCCCGCGATTGCGCTGTCAACCGACACTTCAACCATCACTGCGATTGCCAACGACTACAGCTATGATGAGATTTTCTCAAAACAAATCTTAGCTTTAGGTCAACCCGGTGACATTCTGTTAGCGATTTCCACCAGCGGTAACTCAGGCAACGTGATTAAAGCTATGGAAGCAGCCCTGAGCCGCGATATGACTATCGTTGCCTTAACCGGTAAAGACGGTGGCGCGATGGCGGGATTACTGAGCGTTGGCGACGTGGAAATCCGTGTACCTTCTAACGTGACAGCACGTATTCAAGAAGTGCACTTATTGGTTATCCATTGCCTGTGTGACAATATCGACCGCACGCTCTTCCCGCAGGACGAACAGCAATGAGATATGCTGCCCCACTGTTAATGGTTTGCATGCTGCTGCAAGGTTGCGCCGGTGCCGTTATGGTGGGTGCAGTCAGTGGTGCCATGATGGCCAACGATGAGCGTTCGGTGAAGACTCAGCTCGACGATACCAATACCGATTTTAAGATCACCAGCGCCCTACTGGAGCATGAAGATCTGAAGAAACAAACGAATATCACGGGTGTTTCGGTTAACGGTAATGTGCTGATGATTGGCCAAGCCCCCAATTCTATGTTGAGGGATAAAGCTATTAAGGTCGTACAAGATCTTAAGCTTGGCGGTAAAATCCACAATCAGATCCGCATCGGTAACCCGACCTCTTTCACCACCCGTAGCAATGACACTTGGGTGACAACGAAAGTGAAGGGACGCATGCTCAACGAGAAAGAGTTGGATGTCACCCGCATTAAGGTCATCACTGAAAACGGTGAAGTCTTCCTACTCGGACTCATTCACCGCTCTCAGGCCGACATGGCCGTCGATATCGCGCGCAACACTGCGGGCGTGCGTAAAGTCGTTAAAGTATTCGAATACATCGAATAACCCATTGAGCCTAAGCCCTTAGGGTTTAGGCTCGCCTTCTACCGCTTCTAGTCCTAACGCTTTTACTTGGATGTTATCCATAACCTTGGGTGACTTGGCCATCCACATGCCAATCCAAGGTAAAAACAGTGATGGCAACACAATCAGCGCCGCGCCCAGCCAACTTAGGCTATCTAACCATTCATCGAATAACAGCCAGCCCAAAAAGACGATAAATAACAGGCCAGTATATTCGGCAATCGCAATATCGCTCGCCTGCGCGCGACGATAGGCCAGCACGCAGAACCAGTGATAAATCAGCAAAAAAGCATTACTGAGTAGTGCTACGGCTAACAATCCCCAGCTCAGCCCCGCAACTCCTTGAAAGGCCGCGATGATTAAAGTCGCAGGAATACCTAGCAGGTTATACAACATTAAGGTTAATACTGGATGCTCAGTATTCGGGACTTTTTTCAGGGTCAACTGGTTGATGGCAAAGGTAAACGCCGAGAATAACACTGCCAATCCAAACCAGTTCATCTCACTCGGTCTGAGGATAATTAAGATCCCAACAAACCCGAGTAATGTGCATACCACTTGCCCTGTGGTGATCCGCTCCTTTAAAAACCAATAGCCCATCAGAATAATCATCAGCGGCGCCGAGTAAAACAGGGAGCTGACCGTCGCCAGCGGCAAAGCCATTAGGCCAATAATTAAAAAAGCGCGCCAACCGAGCCTATGTTGGCACGCCAAAGGTGGACCGAAATATGTTCCGTCTTGGGTCGCTGCGAGTACAACCAAATGGGGATTAACATCAATACTGAAGTGATTTGTCTCACGAGTAGAAAAGTGGCCGCATTTGCATCTTCTGGCAGCCATTTGATCGATACATCGTAAAAAGCACTAAATAGATTACCCACTATCAATAAAATCAAACCGATAACTACAGGGCGCTGCATTTTTTACCATCCGCAAATATCAATGCTGGCATGATAATCCTCGCAAAACTTAAGCTGAAATGATGCTTTCTCATGCTAGATGAATTAAATTCATACTAAATCTTTTAGGCGTTGAAAATCATGAGAAAGCTTCCTCCATTACGCGCACTACAAGTCTTTGAGACCGCCGCAAGGCAACAGCATTTTCCAAGGCTGCCGCCGAACTTTGCATTACCCAAAGCGCAGTTTCACACCAAGTGCGTGTATTAGAGGAATATTTTGGCGAGCAGCTTTTCGACCGTCAGGGGCGAAAATTGCAACTCACGCCTAAAGGCCAAAGCTTATTTATTGAGTTAGAAAGGATTTTTAATGAGTTAAGCGATCTTAATCTCAAGATCCGCGACACCCCAAACCAACAACTCTGTTTGGCGGTGTACAGCTCTTTTGCGGTGAAATGGTTGATCCCAAGATTAGCGGATTTTAGGCGCCAGTATCCCAGCGTTAAAATTCGCCTCGAGATGATCACTCAAGACCCCGATCTCAGCACTAGCACGGCCGATATCTTTATCGCGGGCAAACTCAATCAACGGGGCTATTGGCAGCAGCTACTGCATAAGGAGCGGCTCATCCCAGTATGTAGCCCGAGTTTTTACCCCAAGTGGCGTGATATTAACTTAAGCAATTTCCAGCAACAGGCACTGCTGATTGTGGATGAGGGGCCGCTGGGACTCGATTGGCACAAATGGTCATCAGCTCACCAGATCCCGCTGAATAACGAGCAGCAACATATTTTTAGTCATATCGTAATGGCGATTGAGGCCGCCATTGCGGGCCAAGGCCTCGCCCTCGCCCCCGATTTTATGGTGGCAGGTGATATCAGCACCGGCAGACTGGTGGCGGTTAATCTGCCCGATGTTCATACGGGCTTTGAGTTTAGTTTTATCTGTAAGCAGCGTCGTCTCACAGAGCCTGCCATAGCCGCCTTTTCCTCCTGGCTAAAATCGCAGGCCTAAACACTTAACCAGCCCAATGAGTAACAGACATAAAAAAGCCGACCTAAGAATAGGTCGGCTTAATAACGTGTTGTGTAATGGACTTTTTAGGGCAAATTACACTAACAAACCAATCTTCTCGTACACCTTTTTAAGCGTCACTTCGGCGCGAGCCTGGGCATTTTCAGCGCCAGCTTTCATCACTTGGTCGAGGTAAGCACGGTCGGCACGCAGCGCACGGTAACGCTCTTGCAGCGGCTCTAACATGCCCACTACCGCCTCACCCGCGGCACCTTTTAAGTGACCATACATCTTGCCTTCAAACTCGGCTTCGAGGCTGGCAATGCTTTGACCCGTGATACCCGACATTAAACTCAGCAGGTTAGACACGCCTGGCTTGTTTTCCATATCGAAACGCACGACTGGCGGCTCATCACTGTCGGTCATGGCTTTTTCAGCTTTTTCATGACCGCTTTTGGATCTTCAAGCAGGCCAATCACGTTGTTACGGTTGTCGTCCGACTTAGACATCTTCTTCAGCGGATCCTGCAGCGACATCACCTTAGCGCCATGCTCAGGGATAAAAGGCTCAGGAATGGTAAACGTCTCGCCGTAAGCGTTGTTAAAGCGAGTCGCGATATCACGTGTTAACTCAAGATGTTGTTTCTGATCTTGGCCAACGGGGATTTCATTTGCTTGATACAGCAGAATATCCGCCGCCATCAGTACAGGATAACCAAACAGACCGACGTTAATGTTGTTGGCGTGCTTTTGTGACTTATCCTTAAACTGCGTCATACGGCTCAATTCACCCATTTGGGTATAGCAATTTAACGCCCAACCCAGTTGGGTATGCTGTGGCACTTGGGATTGGATAAACACCGTACTCTTCTTTGGATCGACACCACAGGCTAAATACAGTGCAAGCGTATCTAAACAGGCTTCACGCAATGCTTGAGGGTCTTGGCGCACGGTAATGGCATGCAAGTCCACCACGCAATATAGGCAGTCGTGGCTATCTTGCATGGCAACCCATTGACGCAATGCACCCATGTAGTTACCTATGGTTAATTCGCCGGACGGCTGTGCACCGCTGAGTACTATGGGTTTGGTCATTACGTCATTGCTCCAAATAAAGATAAAAAATTCGATTAAACTGGCTGAGCGAGATTTAGCCAGCGCAGGATCTCGACAAACTGCTCACATACAGCGTCAGGGCCAGTGAGCCCAATATCTTCACCGTAGTTGTAGCCATAGGTCAAGCCGATTGATGCAACACCCGCCGCTTTCGCCGCTAAAATGTCATTTTTAGAATCGCCCACCATCAACAACTCACTTTTATCCAGTTGCCATTCGGCTAATAGATGCTCGAGCGGTAATGGATCGGGCTTCATCTTCGCCAGCGAATCGCCACCAAGCACTAAGCTAAAGAAGTCATTAATCTTAAAGGCTTCAAGCAAAGGCAAGGTAAAGCGATAAGGTTTATTGGTCACCACAGCCAGCTTAAATCCCGCATCAAACAGGATTTGCAGCACTTGATGCACATCGGCATAGAGTGCACTGTGCTTCTCAAGGTTTTCTTGATAGTGATGCATAAAGATGGGCATAGCCGCATCCAATGCCGTTTGCTCAACGTCTGTACCTAAAGCGTGACTCATGGCGCGGCGCATCAGCATTTCTGCCCCATTGCCCACCCAAGTTCTCACCTGTGCCTCGGTACACGTTGCTAAACCTAATTCGGCGAGTGCCGCCTGGGTCGCGACCGCAAGATCAGGCACACTGTCAATCAGTGTGCCGTCGAGATCAAAGGCAATCGCTTTAATCTGTTCCCGCATTATTTGACCTCAACTTTCGCCAACTCGGCGCGCATCTCGTCGACGACGGCTTTATAGTCTGGCTTACCGAAAATGGCAGAACCTGCGACAAACATATCGGCGCCTGCGGCGCGATTTCAGCAATGTTATCCACTTTAACGCCACCATCGACCTCTAAGCGAATATCGAAACCACTGGCATCGATACGCTCACGCACTTGGCGTAGTTTATCTAAAGTCGAAGGAATAAAGGATTGCCCACCAAAACCTGGGTTGACCGACATCAGCAGAATCACATCTAGCTTATCCATTACATGGTCAAGATAGTGCAGTGGTGTTGCCGGGTTAAACACTAAACCCGCTTTACAGCCCGATTCTTTAATCAGTTGCAGGGTGCGGTCGATATGCTCAGAGGCCTCGGGATGGAAAGTAATAATAGACGCACCCGCCTTGGCAAAATCAGGCACGATACGATCAACAGGCTTAACCATTAAATGCACATCGATATCGGCCGTGATGCCATAGTCACGTAACGCTTTGCACACCATAGGGCCAATGGTTAAGTTGGGCACATAGTGGTTATCCATCACATCAAAATGCACTACGTCAGCCCCTGCATCTAACACGGCTTTAACGTCATCCCCTAAACGGGCGAAATCGGCGGATAAAATCGATGGAGCAATTAAAAATGGGCGCATAGGACACTCGCTGCTATTGAACAAAAAGTGCCTTATTTTACCCTTAGCTAGGTCATGCCTCTATAGCAAATGCCACATTTATCGCGATTGAAACCCAATAGAGGCGCAATTGGCGCACTCATAACGTACGGTAAACTCAAGGAGATGCTGAATCGTTAGAAAGATTTTAGTGAAGATTGATAAATTATTGTTCATAAACTAAGCGAGTTTGTTATACTCGGGTCGCTATCGTGGATCATTTAGTGGTTGCAAAGGAAGTATCATGAAGGGGCGGTTAACACAGTTTTCACACATTTTAGGCTCGGTGACCTTTAAGTCATCGATGATGTTGGCATTTACCGCAGTGGTAGTCGCCTCCTTAGCCTTTGGCGTGGAAAAGCTCACCGCAAGTAACGATACCTCCGCCTGCGCTTGCAGCAGCGATACCCGTTACAACAACAGCTTACCTAGCAGCCATCCAAATAACCGCTGTGCCGAACAGGCGCAAACCTTAAGCTGGAAGACTTGGCTCACTGGCAAAAATCGCTCTAGCCAGTTCCATTTTGTCGACTTGCTTGAATTACTCCATGGTCATCAAGACAAACCTATCGATGACTTGAAGCCTGCTAATTCACAACAGTCCTATTGATGCTAAGCCGGATCTGGCAAGTCTTTCACAGTACAATAGCCGCCTTCTTTGGGGTGCAGTCAGATAGAAATCGTCAAAAAGACTTCCAGACCAATTCACCATTACCGTATATTTTGATGGGAATCGTGTTAGCGATAGCCTTAGTTGCCAGCCTTATTTTGCTGGTTAGCCAAGTCGTTGGTTAAACCACTCGATACGACCACTTAGTATCAATCATCCTGCGGATCATAATTCTCATCGTACAACGCAATCAGCTCATCAACTTTGTTACGACCACTGCCATTTTGGCTAATGTTGCGCTGCACTTGGATCTTGGCAAGGTGTGCACCGCGATACAACTCACGTGTCAGTGGAATATCATGGTTACTAATCACGACAGGAATGCGTTGCTCTAACGCCATATGCCGCGAATAACGCGCCAGCAGCGCCTGATCATCCAGACTAAAACCGGCACCAACATAGGTGGTAAAACTTGCAGTGGTCGATAGCGGCGCATAGGGCGGATCGCAATAGATTACATCGCCAGTGCGGATTTGCTCGAAGGCTTTTTCATAGCCGATGCACTTAAACTCGGCGCGCTGAGCTTTCTTTGAAAAGGCTAGGATTTCCTTCTCAGGGAAATACGGTTTCTTGTAGGAGCCAAAGGGCACATTAAAGCCCCCTTTGCGGTTATAACGGCACAGACCATTAAAACCATGGCGATTCAAGTACAAAAAATAAACCGAGCGCAAAAAAGGATCGCGGGATTTATTAAAGTCTGTACGCACGCGGTAGTAGGCATCCTTTTGATTCATCTCATCGACGAATAGCTTCTTGGCCGCCTCAATGTATTCGGCGGGCCTTTCTTTCACTATGTTGTAGAGATTAATCAGATCTTGATTGATGTCGCAGAGTAAATAGCTGGGGTAGTCAGTATTTAAAAAGACTGAACCTGCGCCGACAAAGGGCTCAACTAAACGCTCACCTGTCGGTAAGTAGTTCGCTAGCTCATCCACCAATTTAAATTTTCCGCCGGCCCATTTCAGGAAGGCTCTATGTTTTTTGATCATTTAACTTGATGAATGCCGACAAAAATAAAGGCCATGATTGTACTCTGTTTATTCTGAAATTTCACCGCTTGAGCGCGTTTCTTGTAGTTGATAACCGCCGAGTTCTGCCCATTTTTTTATCAGGGGTTGGCTAAGATGATACTCTTTGACCAATTCTGCGGCCGCCTGCTGCGCCGATTGACTGTCGTTAAACTGCCCTACCAACACCACCCAAAAATGTTTGTACTTGGCGACTCGCACCTCTGGCACATTATGCAGTTTCTTAAGGAGTGACTGCACAGTTTCACGCTGGGAGACTGTAGCGATTTGGATGGCATAGCCCGTTTTTGGCCGTACCGATACGGGTGATGCAGGCTCAGGAGTTGCATTCACCACCTGAGTCGCTGAGTCTTCTTTCGCGTGCTCTGTAGGAGCTGGCGCAGGCTCTGCGTTATCAACCTCGGTGACGGTGCTGTCGCCCTTACTTGTCGCTTCATCGACTGGTGGCGCTATGCCACTCTCACCTTCCGCTTGAGGCTCTTCCCCATGGAACTTAGCCAATGGGTCCGCTTGTTCCACCGCTTCCGCTAATAATGCCTGCGTTAACGACTCGGCTTGCTGCTTAAAATACGGCGCTAGTATCTGTTTGCCATGGGCAAGAAACTCTGCGGAATCCACAGCAGGATAAGTCACGACCTCAGGAATTGGCTCACTGGAAAAGGGTTTAGCCAGACCAAGCCAAATTACTATGGTAATCAGCACACTGGCGAGCCCAATAAGCGCGACTATATATTGTGTCCATACTGATTTTTTCTCACCTTGGCCGTGAAGAGCCAGCTCCAGTAAGGCAACCACCTCCTGAGGAGTGCCCGTTTGCTTCTCAAGCTGAGCGCGCACTATGTCCCTTGGCGTAAACGGGTTTTGGTCACTATATCGTAGCAAGGTTTGATACAGTGCTTCGCGCTCCGGCAGGCTTAAGAGATCAATACTGACCGGCAGGATTTGTCGTCTTAACGACTCTGGCAGCTGGGGAAGTAAGTCGGCTAAAAATGCAGGCGGGACTGCCAATGTCACGGCGATACGCTGACCCGCACATTGCACTTGATTGAGTATGATGCACTCGGCCCACAATTCTTTAGAGAGTAAATGAGCATCATCGATAATGATGTGCAGCGGCTTACTTTGTTTCGGCGCGACGCGCAGTATGGTTTCAGCGAGGGAGATTTCGTCATCAAAAATCGGAGATGACACCAATTGCACTAAAATCTTGCGACGAATTTCAGCATTGTCGGCGTGCATAGGACAAATGACTAACGCAGCATTCGACTCATCAAAATCTGTGGCTAACGCCGTGAGCAGAGTCGTCTTCCCCGAACCGTGCGCGCCCACAAGCACCAGCAGCTGGTCGCTATAACTGGCCACATGATGCAATCTTTCTACGAGGGCTTCCTGTGAAGGAAGCAAGACTTGCCCCTGAAACGTCACTCATCCACCACACAAGGTTTATGCGCAGCAGATAACCTGTTCTAGGGTAGATTCAGGAACTTGGCTAAAGACATCAGCTCGACCAATGGCCGTCGGGAGTACCAGCCGGATCTGACCACCTAAGACTTTCTTATCGCGACGCATATGTTTAATAAAACTGTCGAAATCCATCGATTCCGGCGCTGTTACAGGCAGATCGAAAGCGTGGAACAATTGCACAATACGACGAACAATTGACTCATCAATCAATCCCATGGACTTAGCCGTTTGTGCAGCAAGGACTGTGCCAGCCGCAACCGCTTCACCATGCAGCCAATTACCATAGCCCATCTCGGCTTCAATCGCATGGCCAAAGGTATGCCCAAGGTTTAATAATGCGCGGACGCCCTGCTCGGTCTCATCCTGGCTCACGACATCAGCTTTAATCTCACAGCAGCGAGAAATCGCATAGACCAAAGCTTGAGTATCTAGGCTTTTCAATGCTTGAACATTGTTCTCAAGCCATTGAAAAAACTCAGTATCCCACATGATGCCATACTTAATGACTTCTGCCATCCCCGCAGCGAATTCACGTGCGGGTAAGGTCTGTAAGCATTCAGTATCGATAATGACGATCTGTGGCTGATAAAAAGCCCCGATCATATTTTTGCCAAGCGGATGATTAACGGCAGTTTTTCCGCCAACGGAGGAATCTACTTGTGATAATAGCGTGGTCGGAATTTGAATAAAATCGACACCACGTTGGTAACAGGCTGCGGCAAAACCCGTCATGTCACCAATAACTCCACCACCGAGAGCCACCAGCACTGAATCACGGCCATAATTGCGTTGCAGCAAAGCCGTAAAAATAGAATCTAAATGCGTTAAATCTTTAAATTGCTCGCCATCGGGAAGGATGACGCTAGATACCTCACCAAACGAAGCCATCGTGTCTTGGATCTGCTTAAGATACAAAGGCGCGACAGTTTCATTGGTGACGATAAGGATACGTTTTTTCAGCAGGTAGCGAGACAAGGTCTCGCTATCACTCATCAAACTCTGGCCAATATAAATGGGGTAACTGCGTTCACCTAAATCAACCTGAATTTGTTGTGTCATTCTGCCTAGAAACCTAATTTCTCTATGATTTGATTCGCAACAACCTTTGCACTTTGATCGTCAGTTTTAACGATCACATCAGCAATTTCTTCATACAGAGGGTTACGGATTTCTGCGAGGTTCTCTAATACTTCTCGCGGATCATCTACTTGCAGTAATGGGCGACGCTTGTCTCTTTGAGTACGCGCAACCTGTTTGTCGATAGTGGTTTCGAGATACACCACGATACCGCGAGCAGATAAATGATTACGGATATCTTTGCTCTGAACTGAACCACCACCAGTGGCAAGGACAATACCCTGTTTTTCAGACAGATCAGCAATAACCTGAGCCTCACGACGGCGGAAACCCTCTTCGCCTTCGACGTCAAACACCCAAGCAATATCTGCGCCTGTGCGTTGCTCAATCTCTTGATCTGAATCGTGGAATTCTAAATGCAGCATTTGCGCCAGATGGCGACCAATTGTGCTTTTACCTGCGCCCATTGGGCCTACCAGAAAAATATTACGTTTTTCAGCCATTTCTTGTACGTCTGAATCTTAATGAAAAGTATGCCTATATCGACTCACGATCAAGCCGACCTACTGTATGTTACCTTGCTCTTATGAGACTTGACCGGGGATTATCTCAGTTTCATGTCTAGTCTGGCAAGTGATGCACGCTATTTATGATAAGAATTGTATTTCAGACACAATAAAGCCAGCAAGGTATGCTGGCTTTATTCGACTCGTAACAAACGATTAGAGTTTCTCGTTCACAATTTTAGGTGTCACGAAAATCAACAGCTCTTGGCGCTCATTCTTGTCGGTAGTGTTACGGAATAAGAAGCCAACTAAAGGAATGTCACCCAGGATAGGCACCTTGCTCACGCGGCTGATTAAATTCTGCTGATAGATACCACCGAGCACAATGGTCTCGCCATTATCCACTAACACTTGCGTACCAATGCGTTGAGTATCGATAGCAACTGCCGGACCTGTGGGTGTATCCACCGTTTTACCCTGAGAGTCTTGAGTGATTTCAAGATCCAGAATCACGCGGTTATCAGGGGTAATTTGTGGTGTCACTCTTAATGACAATACCGCCTTCTTAAAGGTCACCGACGTCGCGCCACTGGAAGTGGATTGCACATAAGGGATTTCCACACCCTGCTCGATATACGCCGCTTTTTGGTTAGAGGTGGTAATGCGAGGGCTCGCGATAATCTCACCTTTGTTTTCCTGCTCAAGCGCACTCAGCTCTAAATCTAAGATGGTGCCATCGGCAAGCTTTGCCACATGGAAAGCGATGCTGGTTGGGTTTGTCACCGCCGCAGGTAAATTCACGTTCAAACGGTTATCCAGCGTTGGCACAGTACCATTGGCAATGCTTCCAGCACCCTCAAGGGTTCCTGACGTCCCTTTGCTACCCTGCTGATCAGTCACGCCCCAACGGATACCTAAATCTTCAGACACGTCGTCTTTTACCGTTACCATGCGAGATTCAATCAACACTTGGCGGATAGGAATATCGAGCACTTCAACCAAACGATGGATATTCTCGATGATTTCAGCGGTATCTTTCACTAACACTGTGTTGGTACGCTCATCGACGGCCACTGAGCCACGTGGTGACAATAGACTTGAGTCCGCCCCTTTGAGTAATTCGGCAATATCAGTCGCCTTAGCATAGTTGATTTGCAGATACTCAGAGTAGAGTGGCGCAAGCTCTTTTACTTCCTGCTTATTCTTTAGGTTTTGGCTTTCGCGAATCGCCAGTTCTTCACTTGGCGCCACCATCAGAATATTACCTTCGATACGCTTGTCGAGTCCTTTGGTTTGCAGGATCAAATCCAATGCTTGATCCCAAGGCACGTCATCGAGTCTTAAGGTGATATCCCCCTCAACCGTGTCACTAGTAACTAAGTTGAAGTTGTTGTAGTCGGCAATAATCTGCAACACAGTACGGACTGAAATATTCTGGAAATTTAACGAAAGGGTTTTTCCGTTATATTTCTTTACCTCTTTGGTCGCCGCAGCGCGCTCTACTTTGTTAATTGAGAGCCTAAAGAGATTATCTTCCTGTTTGTAATTGAACTCATAGTTACCCGAGACATCGACTAAAATCCGGGTCGTTAAATCGTCCTTAAAGGTTTCAAAATGCTTTACCGGTGTGGAGAAATCCTGCACGTCCATCACATATAACAAGTCGCTGTTAATATCTGTGTTGTAAAGCTGAACCTCAAGCTTGGCACCAATTTGTTCAACGTTCGCCGCAACCGAACGATTATTCAAATAGACTAATAACTCACCACCACCATTTGCATTGCGACGAAAATCGATATTTTTAACGCTATTAACGAACGGATTATTAGCAGCTTGTGAGCCCGCAACCTCATCGTTAATCGTTAAACGATAAGAATTACCAACGACACTACCTTGATACGGTTTAACCTTAGATAAGCCCAATGTCACCATTAAATGGGTATCTTGCTGCGCCGTCACTATGTCCTTCACACCGACTTGGTTAATCGGCAGACGATCCTTAGACAAGCCAGAAATACTGTCATCGAAGGTTAATACCAACTGAGCAGGAGAAGCATTAGAGTCAATTGTGGGCGCGCTAATTGCCTCCTCAAATACTAACTCGACTTCTAATTGATGATCGACAAGAGCATGGTATTTGACATCCATCAACCTATTTGCCGCAAAACTCGATGGCAAAAATCCAAATACTAATGCGATCCCAATAACAGACTTAGCTAAGCCTGAAGATAAAAACGATAACGGGATTTTTATCGCGGCAGAAGATTTCATTATTCCCTCATCCTTCGCTTGTTATTTTCCAGAAAGTTCGATGTTGTTTGTGCGTTCAGACCAACAACCAGAACCATCAGGAATTAATTCTACAACTTCCACATTTTGAGAAGTCACTTTCGCTATATGTCCATTAAACAATCCAAGATACTCACCTACGCCCATCCGATATACACTGCCATCATTGGTCTCAATAAGCGCCCAAATCGAATTACCTTCGCTTAAGGTGCCGCGCATTTTTAGATTGTCTAAAGCATAGGTTTCTAAACGGCCTTTGCGACGTTTTAAATCCGGCTGTAAGCAGTTTTTGCTGGTATCAACCACTTCTTCCGTTAACTCTCGAGAAGGTGGGACAAAAGGACTACGCATTAATTCGGCTTGATACGCAAAATGCTCAAATTTAGGTGGCTCTTTTAAGGGTGGAATATGCGCCACATGCTGTGCCTTGGTAGTAGTAACAAATAGCTCTAAATCACTACGATCGCCAACACAACCCATTAAAAAAAGACTTAATGCTAACAGAGGTAAGAGTTTCATTATTTCTTCCCCTTGTTATTGGCAGGCTTTTCGGGTGGTAATTCTGCTCCCTCTTTAAAGCGATAGGTTTTGGCCAATATATCCATGGCCAGATTACCGCTCTCGTCGCGCTTAATCGTAAAGTCGTGCAAGCTGACGATACGAGGCAGTTTAGCCACGCCGCTGACCATATTGCCGATTTGGTGATAATCACCTGTGACCGACATTTTTATCGGGAACTCAATATAGAAATCCCGTTGAATTTCAGGTTCCCAATTTAAGCTATTAATCCGTAATCCTGCGTCAGTGGCCACAAAGGTTAAGTCATCTAGCAGCCCTGGCATCTCATTCTCAGAGGGCAGCATTTTGAGTAGCTCGGCAAATTGCTCCTCCATCACAGCTAACTGTTCACGGTATAATTTAAGGTTGGCGGCAAGCTGATATTTAGTCTTAAAATCCTCTCTCAGCTGCTCTTCCTTTCTTTGCTCCGCGTTATACACATCGATAGCATCCGAAACCACGAGAAAATAACCCGCAGCGAAAACGCAAAGCGCCAATAGCACAGCGAAAAATACTTTGACTTGATTTGGCCAACCGCCGATGTTCTCAAAATCGATATCATTAAACTGACTTAGATCGAGCTTCATTTACTCGCTCCTTTTGCCGTTTTAATAGGCTCATCAGCCATGGCACCTTTAATGCTCACTCTTAAGCTAAAGCGTTGTAATTGTCTTAGCTCATCATCTTGAGACACGATAGATTGCATATTGGGATCGGTTAACCATTCGGATGCCTTCACCTTACGCATCATGTTGGCCACGTTGTTGTTCGATTCACTGCGACCTTCAATCAGTAATAAACTGCCTTTTTCTCTAGACTAGATAGATATATTCCAGGCGGCACGATACGCACCAGCTCATCTAATACGTGTGTCGGCAAATTACGGGATTGCTGAAGGTTCAAAATGATCTCGGTCCGACGCTCAATATCTTTCTTACGCTCGGTGATCTTTTTAATCTCGGCGATTTGAGCATCGAGTTGTTGAATTTCAGACTGTAAATAAGCATTACGTCCGCGCTGTTCATCGGTCATCATGTCGAGTAAAGACAAGGCTACATAGACTAAAACTGCTGAGCCTAAAAATACCGCCGCTAATATTCCAATATAATCGCGCTTCTGCTTTTCTCTTGCTTCTTCACGCCAAGGAAGCAGGTTTATGTTCGCCATTGACCGTAGCTCCTCAGCGCTAAGCCACAAGCAACCATATATTTGCTAATGCTAGGTTGCAGTATATTTTTAACGGATTCATCCGCGTGCAGACACCCTTGGAAAGGATCGGCAATAATCGTGTGGACGCCTAACTCATTCGTTAATAAGTTAGCCATGCCTTCCAGTTTAGATGTTCCACCGCATAATACGAGATAATCGACTTTATCTTTACCACTCGACGTACAATAAATTTGTAGCGTTCGTTTAATTTGTTGCAGCAATTGCGTTTGGAAGGGAGATAGCACTTCGAACATATAATTACGTGGCAAATCGCCTTCAATTTTAGCTTTCTCAGCTTGTTCGTAGGACATGCCATAAAAAGACAGAATCGACTGCGTAAATAACTCACCGCCAAAGGCTTGCTCACGAATAAAGGTTGTTTCGCCCGACTCCACCACACTGAAGGTCGTCATGTTGGCGCCAATATCGACCATGGCCACCGCCTTCTGCCGAGCGCCTTCGGGTAACTGTCCTAGCACCAACTCAACGGCTCTGCCCAAAGCATAACCTTCCACATCAACAACTTTGGTTTCGAGCTCAACTTCATCGAGCGCATCGACTCTGGCATCAATATTGTCAGTGCGGCACGCGCTAAGCAGCACATCAACCTTAGAAGGATCGGTGCTATTGACATTTAAGGTTTCAAAATCTATGCTGACTTCATCGAGTGAGTATGGGATAAGGTTGTCGGCCTCAATCTCGATTTGAGTTTCCATCTCCTCTTCGCTTAGCGAAGCATCCATGTAGATCACCTTGGTCATCACCGCAGAACCTGAGACCGCAACCGCTGCATATTTAACCGACTTTGGCAAAATACGCTTAATCTGTTTGAGACATTCAACAACGGCATCGGCATCACGAATATCATGATCGTTAATAGCCCCCTTTTTTACGGGAACCGCTGCATGACTTAGTATTTTATATCCATCAGCAGTCTTACTCAGCAGAATAGCTTTTACTTCGTGGGAACCGATATCGATCCCGACCATCTGCGGAGCCTGACGCTTCCATAAATTTGAAAGCATAGTCCGTTGTCACTTTATTATTTGTATTCAGTAGTAAAAGAGATTAGCACAAAATCAACCCGTTATACGTATTTGTATAGAATGTTTCAAGATTTTACAAACGCTATTTTAGAGACGTCACGTTTTTGCTTCACCCAAACGTGCGCGCCTTATATACTGTCGCACTTAACTGAACATTAGGATCAATTTAGGTGAAGTGGTTAAAACGTATTGTTATAGCTCTATTCAGTCTAGCCCTTTTGGGCGTAGGCGCCATTGTTGCAGCATACTTTTATGTTTTGCCGGATCTGCCGGATGTATCGACACTAAAAAATGTGCAATTACAAACACCTTTGCGCATTTACAGTAGCGATGGCAAGCTCATCTCTCAGTTTGGTGAGAAGCGTCGCATTCCGCTGAAACTCGAAGAAGTGCCTAAACCGCTGCTCCAAGCCTTCCTCGCCACCGAGGATGCTCGCTTTTATGAGCACGGCGGTATCGATCCTGTTGGGGTGATGCGTGCCGCAATAGTCATGCTCACCACGGGTGAAAAGAAACAAGGCGCGAGTACTATCACCATGCAGGTGGCGCGTAACTTCTTCCTGACCCGCGACAAGACCATTATTCGTAAAGTGAAGGAAATTTTTATTTCCTACCACATCGAGCAATTGTTAACTAAAGATGAGATTTTAGAACTCTACGTTAACCGTATTTATTTAGGTCAGAGAGCCTATGGTGTCGGCGCGGCTGCTCAAGTGTATTTTGGTAAAAACGTTCAAGATCTGACGCTTTCCGAAATGAGTATGATTGCGGGACTCCCTAAAGCACCGTCCACCCTAAACCCTATTACCTCCCCTTCACGCGCACTTGCACGCCGCAACGTGGTATTGATGCGAATGAACGAAGTGGGTTACATCAGCAAAGCTGAATACCAAGCAGCAGTGCAAGAGCCGCTCGTCGCCAAATACCATGGCGCTGAAATCGACCTTTACGCCCCTTATATCTCTGAAATGGCTCGAGATTACATGGTGCAAAAATACGGTGAAGAAGAGGCCTACACGAATGGCTATAACGTCTACACCACAATTTCATCAGAGCAGCAACTGCTAGCACAGCAAGCATTACGCAATAACGTCTATGCCTATGATGAGCGCCACGGTTACCGTGGTCCCGCGGCGGTTCTTTGGACCGATGCTAAGCCGGATGATGCACAAATCAAAGCCGAGCTCGCAAAAATTACGCCTGTACAAGAGTTGCAACCTGCTGCGGTATTAAACATCGATGGTCAGCAAGCCAGCGTGTTAACCGCCAAGGGCGAAACCAAAGTCATTAAGTGGGATGGCCTAAAATGGGCGCGTAAATTTATCACCGATAAACGCCAAGGCTCGGTGCCAAAATCGGCTTCAGATATGCTAAAAGTCGGTGAGCGCATTTGGATCCGCGATAACGGTCAATACTTACAATTATCGCAAGTGCCAGAAGTGGCAAGTGCCACTGTTGCACTCGACCCAATAAATGGTGCAATCCGTACCTTAGTGGGTGGCTACAGCTTCAGCCAAAGCCAGTACAACCGCGTGACCCAAGCGAAACGTCAATTAGGTTCGAATATTAAACCTTTCATCTATGCTGCGGCATTAGAGAAAGGCTTTACGCTCGCGACTCTGATTAACAACGCACCGATTAACAAACCCGATATTAGCCAAGGTACTGCGTGGCGCCCTAAAAACTCGCCCGATATTTATGGCGGTCCAACCCGTCTGCGTGTGGGCTTAGCGCAATCAATCAACGTGATGTCAGTTCGTGCCATGCGCCATATTGGTTTAGATGCAGCCATCGCCGAGTTGACTAAGTTTGGCTTTGATCCTAACGACTTACCTCGTAACGAGTCGTTAGCCTTAGGTTCTCCTTCGGTCACCCCGTTGCAAGTGGCAACCGCTTTCAACGTGTTCGCAAACGGTGGCTTCTTGGTTGAACCTTACTATATCGAACGAGTAGAAGACTCCTTCGGTAATGTGATTGAGAAGGCAAATCCGACCTTGGCCTGTAAGCCTAACAACAGCTCTGTGCAGCCTAGCAGCGATCCAATGGGTTTTGGTGAGCCAACCACTCAAACCGATGAGCCTGTCGCCCATTGCTTCGAGCAAACAGGCCGTTATGCTCCGCAAATTATCTCTGAACAAACGGCATTCCTGATCACCGAAGCGCTGAAGAGCGTGATCTGGGGTGGTGGCGATTGGAGTAAAGGCACAGGCTGGCAAGGTACAGCTTGGCGTGCAGCGCAATTAATCAAACGTCATGATATTGCTGGTAAAACGGGTACAACCAACGAATCACGGGATACTTGGTTCAGTGGTTTTGGTCCGACACTGACCAGCACCTTCTGGGTAGGGTTTGATGACCATGGTCGTCAGTTAGGCAGAACCGCATGGAACTCTAATGGTGAGAAGGATCAGATCACGGGTACAGAGGCGGGCGCTAAGACCGCAGGCCCAGGCTGGAACGAGTTCATGAATAACGTGCTGAAGGGCGTACCCGAAACCACAGCGATTCCACCAGAAGGGATTGTCTCTGTGCGAATCGATCTGGCGACCGGCAAGCTGACTCGCAAGACTGACTATACTAGCGCATTTGAATACTTTATCTCGGGCACTGAACCTAAGGAATACATCAGTGAAAGCCAAGATGAAAACAACCTATTCATCGATGCGCCGACAGACGATTTATTCCAATAAAATAAATCACCATAAAAAACGCGACCCTAGAGTCGCGTTTTTTTATTACTCGATTAAAGCATTAAACAACTTTCTTTGCAGCGATGGCTTGCTTCACCTGAGTTAGCGCCGTACCACCGAGGACATCACGTTTTGCCAAACAGGCTTCGATAGTGAGGTTGGGATACACATCCGCCTCGATGATATCGGCAAAGGTTTTAAACTCAGCGAGAGAGAAGGCTTCTAACGGGATCTTCTTAGCGATCGCGGCAACGACAGCCACACCGACCACATGGTGCGCTTCGCGGAATGGCATGCCTTTAGACACCAGATAATCCGCCAATTCGGTCGCGTTGGCATAACCTTGCTGCGCGGCTAACAGCGCATTCGGGCGGTTAACGACTAAGCCAGATAACACTAATGCCGCCATATCCAAGCAGATTGCCCAGCTGTCGACCACATCGAACAAGCCTTCTTTGTCTTCCTGCATGTCTTTATTGTAGGCCAGAGGTAATGCCTTCATCGTGGTGAGAATACCCACTAAACTGCCGTACACACGGCCCGTTTTACCGCGAATAAGCTCCAGCGCATCAGGGTTTTTCTTTTGTGGCATTAACGATGAACCCGAGGTCACTTCATCACTTAATGAGATAAAACCCGCTTCACCCGAGTTGAAGAAAATCAAATCTTCGGCCATACGGCTTAAGTGCATCATGCTGATTGAAGCCGTAGAACATAGCTCAACTACATGGTCGCGGTCCGACACGCTGTCCAAACTGTTTAAGGTTGGCGATGCAAAGTTCAGTGCCGCTGCCAGCACATGTCTATCCATTTGATAGGCTGTGCCCGCCAAGGCGCCCGAACCGAGCGGACAGGTATTGGCGCGCTTTAAGGCATCGGTTAAGCGGCTAAGATCGCGCTCAATCATCTCCACATAGGCTAAGCACCAGTGGCCAAACGTGACTGGTTGAGCACGTTGCAGGTGAGTATACCCCGGCATGACAGCATCGAATTCACGCTCAGCAAGCGCGATAAGTTCGCTGCGTAAGGTTTGCAGGCGAGCCACTAATGCCGCACCTTCGGATTGGCACCAGAGCTTTAAATCGGTAGCGACTTGGTCGTTACGGCTACGGCCCGTATGGAGTTTTTTACCCAGATCACCGACTTTAGCAATCAACGCCGACTCCACGAAGCTGTGAATATCTTCCGCGCCCGATGCGAGAATAATCGCAGGATCGCCCTTCACTTCCACCAGCAACTCGTTCAGTGCTTTCTTCAAGTCGCTGCATTCAGTAGCAGTGATAATGCCGACACTGGCAATTGCATCGGCCCAAGCGATAGAGCCGACAACATCCTGCTCAAACAAACGGTAATCCACAGGCAGTGAATCGTTGAATAATTTAAATAGCGCGCTGGTTTCGCCCTGAAATCTTCCACCCCATAAAGCCATGCTCAATCCCCTCGGTCACTGCTTTGAATACGTTAAAACTTAAGATATAAAAAAGGGCGCTAGGCGCCCTTTGAGTCTGCCTATTACTTAGCGTTGAGCGCGCGAATGCGGCTTGCTAACGAGTACAGACGGATAAAGCCTTCAGCGTGTTTTTGGTCATACACTTGATCTTCACCGAAGGTCGCAAACGCTTCAGAATACAAGCTGTTTGGCGAACGTTTCTTAACGGCAATCGCGTGACCTTTGTAGAGTTTAACCACAACTTCACCGTTAACAGACTCGGCTAATGACTCAGATGCCGCCAGCAGCGACTTACACAGAGGTGTAAACCAACGACCGTCGTACACTAAGTGCGCCATTTGGGCGCCCACTTGCTCGCGCCAAGTACGGCTGGTTTTATCCAGCACTAACTCTTCAATTGCGCGCAGCGCAGCAAACATCACAGTGCCGCCTGGAGTTTCGTAGCAACCACGAGACTTCATGCCCACTAAACGGTTTTCGGTGATATCGATACGACCCACGCCATGTGGTGCAGCGATGGCATTCAACTTCATCAGTGCAGCGTAAGGTGTTAATTCCTCACCGTTTACTTTGGTCACACGGCCATGTTCAACTTCGAGTGACACATATTCTGCTTGATTTGGTGCATCTTCTGGATCGGCAGTCAGCGTCCACACACCTTTGCTTGGCTCGTTCCATGGATCTTCCAACTCGCCACCTTCGTGGGAAATGTGGAATGCGTTAGCATCACGGCTGTAGATCTTAGTCGCAGAAGCCGACGTTTTGATATTACGCTCAGCTAAGTAAGCCAGCAGATCTTCACGGCTCTGCATGGTCCATTCACGCCATGGTGCAATCACTTTTAAATCAGGCGCTAATGCCGCAAAGCAACCTTCGAAACGCACTTGGTCGTTACCCTTACCGGTACAACCGTGGCACAGGGCATCGGCCCCCACTTTACGAGCCACTTCAACCTGCGCCTTAGCGATGATTGGACGCGCCATTGAAGTACCTAACAAGTATGTACCTTCGTAGATAGCACCCGTTGCCATGGTTGGGTAGATGTAGTCTTTAACGAATTCTTCTTTCAGATCGACGATATGACATTCCGATGCGCCAGAAGCTAATGCCTTTTCAGTCAGACCCACTAATTCTTCTTCACCCTGACCTACATCAGCGCAAAAGGCGATGATTTCACAGTTGTCGTAGGTTTCTTTTAACCAAGGAATAATGGCCGAAGTATCTAGACCACCCGAATAGGCTAAAACGACTTTTTTCACGCCAGTGTTTTTGTTCTCGATAGACATCTTAAATTCCTATAACTCGTTTCTCACCTTGGAGAAAGTAGGCTGCTAAACAGGGTTAAATTAACTAAATAGGGTTACCAGTACTGCGTTTTGGGCGTGCATCCGATTCTCTGCTTGTTGCAGGATCAAGGAGCCTTCGCCATCCATCACTTCATCGGTCACTTCAACACCGCGGTGAGCGGGTAAGCAGTGCATAAAGAAGTGAGCACCCGCTTTCGCCATCAAGCCCTTATTGACCTGATAAGGTGCAAACTTATCCTTAATTTCCGCTAACGGTGTTGGATCACCCATGGAAATCCAGGTATCAGTATAGATAGCATCGTGACCTTCGATAGCACCAATATCTGAAGTCAGTACAACCTTGCCGCCATATCGGCTGGCAAGTTCTTGTACTTCGGCCACGACGTAGCCATCAGGAAAGTGACCCGCAGGGCAGATCACTGTCATGGTGGCACCGAGAATGGCCGCGCAATACATCAATGAATTCGTCACGTTATTACCGTCACCTACGTACGCTAGCTTAACATCACTGATATTTTCAAAATGCTCGGCCAAGGTTAAGAAATCGGCCAGCGCTTGGCAGGGATGATATAAATCCGAAAGCGCATTTATCACAGGCACAGTGCCAAACTCGGCTAATTGTTCGATGGTCTTGTGGGAGAAAGTTCTCGCCACAATAGCATCGGCCCAACAGGATAGGTTAGAAGCAAAGTCAGCGACCGATTCCCGCTTACCTAAAGCACCATTTTGTTGGTCTAGGTATAAACAGTGGCCGCCGAGCTTGTTAATACCGATATCGAAGCTAACACGAGTACGCAGGGATGGCTTTTCAAATAACATCACCACACTCTTACCGTCCAGCGCATGACGATACTCAGCGGGATTCGCTTTAATCGTCTTGGCTAAGGTAATCAGATCCAGCAACTGTTGCTGGGTTAACTCTTTTATCGATAGTAAATGCTTCATAACCTACTCCGCTTATGGTTGGATTTGTGTGCCCACGGCCTCACCTTTTGCTAATGCGACTAATTGGCTTGCATCACGCCATGAGGCAACTTGAACCGCCTGCCCCATCCACTGCGCCACTTCGAGCGCAGCTTCTACTTTTACTTTCATTCCCTTTTCGATCACGCCTTGCTTCACCAACTCAGCAATCTGTTGGCCTGTCAGCGAAGGGATTAATTGACCTTTACCATCGAGCACGCCAGACACATCCGATAACAGCACCAACTTGCCACCGACCAACTTAGCTAATACCGTCGCCGCTTGGTCAGCGTTCACGTTCAGCATTTGGCCATCGTCCATCATGGCAATCGAGCTACAAATCGGCATCCAACCTTGGGACAGAATAAACTTGAGGTAAGTGGCGTCTTTAGGAGAAACCTCGCCCACTAAGCCTAAACGCTCATCTTTGATCTTGGCCGATACTGTGTTGCCATCGGCTAAGCTCATACCCACACTCACAATCCCAGCCTTTGTCGCTGCACCTTGGAGGATCTTGTTTGATGTTCCGGCCAGTGCACCGGCAATAATCGGCATTTGCTCCGGCGGGGTCACCCGCAGGCCTTCTAACTTGACGGTTTCCATGCCGTTTGCGGCTAATTGCTCATCGACCAAACAGCCGCCGCCATGCACCATCAGCACTTGCTGACCATTAGCGATCATTGCTGCGGCGGTATCCATTAAACGCGCCATCCCCATTTCGCACTGCAGCAGGGCGCCGCCGACTTTAAGAACTAATACTGAGTTGTTGGTAGACATCTTGACGACTCTCTTAAATAATGATGAACGGTTAAAGGTTAAAGTGAATCTTTATGCATTGCAGGGCTTGGCTCGCCGCGCCTTTCATCAAATTGTCGATCGCACTGGCAACCACTAAGTAGCCACTGTTCTCATCAAACTTCCAACCTAAGTGGCAATTCGGAGTCAGCACCACATCATCCACTTTCGGGAACTGGTTCTGTTTCACTGTCACCAGCGGAGCTTGGTCATATACACTGTATGCCGCAGCCACATCGGCAGTGGTAGTGCCTGGTTTTAGCTGTACCGTGATGGTAGCTAAAATGCCGCGCTTGAAGTTGCCTAGGTGCGGCGTGAAGATCACCTCTTGCCCCAGTTGAGTGGCAATCTCGGGTTGATGTCTGTGGCCTAATACGCCGTAGGGTGTGAGGCTCACTTCGCAAAAACTAGTATGCAGTTGCGCCTTACGACCCGCCCCCGTCACACCGCTGACCGCATTGATCACTGGATAGGCTGAGGTCAGTAAATTCTTTAATGGTTTCAATGCTGTTAATGAAGCTGTTGGATAACAACCTGGCACAGCAATCATCTTAGTGGCGGCGACTTCTTTGGCATTCCACTCGGCCAGACCATAGACTGCCTTGGCCAACACCTCGGGATATTCATGCTCAAAACCGTACCACTTAGGGTACTGCGCCACATCGCTGAAACGATAGGCACCGCTCAAGTCAAACACGGCTAAACCTTGGTTATAGAACCACGCCGCTAAATGCAAACTCACCGAATGTTCGGTCGCTAACACCACGGCATCCGCCTCGGCGACGATCTTAGCCTTCGCTTCTTCAGTCAGTGGTGACAGAGCTAAGTCAATGTGGCTATAGACAGGGTACAAATCTGCTAAAGCTCTACCTTTATCTAAACTATTTTCAGAGACATACAGACCTTGAATCGATAATTCAGACTCCGCATGGACTAAAGCTGTTAGTTGTGCACCTGTGTAACCACTGGCACCGATAATGGCGATGTTTTTCATATGTATTTTATAAACCGAATCAAAGAGACTTAAAGAATAGATGAATAGCGTACACGCACCAGCGTATATCTATGATGACAAGACTATCGTCGTAGGAAATCGTAATGGGTCGTTATTTTATTCACTGACGGCTTAACGCTATACATCATGATATTTACTCTACAGTTCACAAGGGGTGACTCATCTCAACTGCTGGCTAGACTACCACAAAGATCTATTTATGCAATATATGTGAATATATATTTTTATTGAATTTTGCATTTTATCTGCGTTCAAGCACGCTTAGCAAATAACACAATACTTCACTAACTGCTTAATAACTCAGTTATCTATGGATGAAAGACTGAAAAATCAGTCCTTTTTATTAACACCGAATACACATACCCGCAAAGCCGCAAATAATGCAGTTCATATTCACTTCCACTAAACATAATAAAATATTGCGTTAGCTCGCATTTATATTGAATATTCTTCAACAATTATCGCGATTAGTTGCATATAAGATAAGCCAGTCGTATAAGTTATAAGTTCTGCTGTTGACCATTGCCCTCAGTGGTGGGTATTGTGCTAGCGGGCTATATACCCAAGCGACCTGAAGACTCTCATCACCTACAGGTTGTTTGGGTATATTGCGGATTTTTATATTTTTCAATTCGGAGTAACTATGGCAGGTAATGTGGCAGACAATGTGACCGACATGTATGCGTCGTTAAGATCGAACGTGAGTATGTTAGGGCAGATCTTGGGCGATACGATGCGCACCCACCTCGGCGATTCTTTCCTCGAGAAGGTTGAGCAAATTCGTAAACTCGCAAAAGATTCCCGCCGTGGCGACGAAGCGGCACGGGAGCAAATGCTAGAACTGCTCACGGCGCTCCCCGATGAAGAATTAGTGCCTTTTGCTAAAGCTTTCAACCAATTCCTCAACTTAGCAAACTTATCCGAACAATTTCATACTATTAGCCGTAACTGCGATGAGCTGGTTTGCGTACCGGATCCGGTCGAACAGTTGCTTGGCCGCATGCTTAATGGCCGTATCGATCAAACCAAGATGTTGGATTGCTTAAAAACGCTGGATATCGACTTAGTCCTCACCGCGCATCCAACGGAAATCTCTCGCCGCACACTGATCCAAAAATATGCAGCGATTGTGGATTGCCTCGCCGAGCAAGAAAACAATCAACTGTCGGACAGAGAGCGCCGCCAAATTAATCTGCGTCTGCGCCAGTTAATCGCCCAAATCTGGCACACTAATGAAATTCGCCGTGAACGCCCAACGCCAGTGGATGAAGCCCGCTGGGGATTGTCGACCATTGAAGAATCCCTATGGCATGCGGTACCCGACTTTTTAAGGCAGCTCAACGATCAAGTACAAGATCGCACCGGCCAGCAATTGCCTATCGATATAGCACCGGTGCGCTTCTCAAGCTGGATGGGTGGCGATCGCGACGGCAACCCTTTTGTGACAGCTAAAGTCACCCAAGAAGTGTTAGATCGTAATCGCCATGCCGCCGCCCGTTTATTCCTCAAGGATATAGTGTTGCTAGTTGGCGAGTTATCGATGGAAGAAGCCAACAGCGAGTTGATGGCGTATACCAACAATAGCTGCGAACCCTATCGTTTTGTACTGCGTTCATTAAGACAAAAACTGCGCGACACCATCGACTACTTAAACGCCCGCATCGAGGGCCATAACCCAGAAGTCGATAAATCGACGCTGATTTGGCAAGAAAGCGATCTGAAAGCGCCGCTAGAGATGCTGTATAAGAGTTTATGTGACTGCGGCATGCGTTTGATTGCTAACGGTTTACTCCTCGACATTCTGCGCCGTCTCGCTTGTTTTGGCATCCATATGTTACGGCTCGACATCCGCCAAGACGCAGGCCGCCACTGCGATGTACTTGCAGAGTTAACCCGCTATCTAGGTATGGGTGACTTTAATCATTGGGATGAAACCGAAAAACAAGCCTTCTTGCTGCGTGAACTCAGTAACCGTCGTCCGCTGATCCCAAGCAACTGGCAACCTTCTGCCGATGTGGCCGAAGTGCTTAACACTTGCCGCTTAATTGCCAAACACCCTGCTAAGGCATTGGGTTCCTACGTGATCTCGATGGCAAGCAAGCCTTCAGATGTATTAACCGTATTATTACTGCTCAAAGAAACCGGCTGTACTCATCCAATGCGCGTTGTGCCGCTTTTTGAAACCTTAAGCGACTTAAATAACGCCGCCGAGTGTATTACCGCACTGCTCGATATCGACTGGTACCGTGGTTACACCAAAGGCATGCAAGAGGTGATGATCGGTTATTCAGACTCGGCCAAAGACGCGGGTGTAATGGCGGCCGCTTGGGCGCAATATCGCGCACAGGAGCAATTAGTCGCCGTCTGTAAACAGGCTGGCGTTAAGCTGACGCTGTTCCATGGTCGTGGTGGTAGTATTGGTCGCGGCGGCGGCCCAGCTCACAAAGCGATTCTGTCGCAACCGCCCGGCTCAGTTGATGGCCGTATTCGCGTCACCGAACAAGGTGAGATGATCCGCTTTAAGTTCGGCCTGCCTAAATTGGCTGTGCAAAGCTTAGCCCTGTACACCTCAGCGGTGTTAGAAGCGACCTTACTTCCGCCGCCCGAGCCTAAGCAGGAATGGCGCAATTGCATGGAGCGAATTGCTGAGGAGTCAGTGAGTGCTTACCGCGGTATTGTCCGTGAAGAGCCTGATTTTGTGCCTTATTTCCGTGCAGCCACTCCTGAGGTTGAACTAGGCAAACTACCATTAGGTAGTCGCCCGGCAAAACGCCGTGTCGATGGCGGTATCGAGAGCTTACGTGCCATTCCTTGGATTTTCGCTTGGTCTCAAAACCGCTTAATGTTGCCAGCATGGCTCGGCGCCGGTGAAGCATTGCAGGCTGCCTGCCAACGTGGCGAAATGGGCTTGCTACAGGATATGGAGCGCGAATGGCCCTTCTTTAGCACGCGGATTTCCATGCTGGAAATGGTGTACGCCAAGGCGGAACCTAACTTGGCGCGCTACTATGAAACCTGCTTAGTTCCGCCCAATCTTCACCACTTAGGCGAAACTTTACGCCAGCGTTTAGATCTCGGTATTAAAGTGGTGCTGGAGCTGACTAAATCGGATACCTTAATGGCGCATACACCCTGGAATCGCGAATCAGTCAAACTGCGCAATCCCTATATCGATCCATTAAACTTCCTGCAGACCGAGTTATTGGCTCGTACTCGCAAGGAAACAACCGAAGCTCCCGCTTCCGAACACGTGCAACTCGCCTTAATGCTGACGATTGCCGGTGTCGCTGCGGGCATGAGAAACACAGGTTAATGAAAAAACTCACGCTTAGCCTTTGCTTAGGATTATCTGTACTGCTTGGCGGCTGCGTCACGCAGTACAGTATCAGCGAGCATGAAATGGAGCAGTATCTCAGCAAAGAGATCCATTTTGAGGTGAAACAAGGTAATCAACTCGTGGGCGCGCAAGTGCGCATTAACGACATCAGTGTCAGACTCGGCGAAAAGCCTGACACTATGAGCGTCAGTGCGGCCACTCAAGTGTCCATCACTAATCCTATTTTTCCGTTGAAGGCGCAGCTTTCAACCACCTTTGAGGCCAAGCCTTGGTATGACAGTGCCACCCACAGCGTCTACCTACGCCAGCTTGAATTGGTGAAAGTAGAATCAACGCCCAAGGATATCGAGAAAGCCATCAGTAGCGCGACGCCACAGGTTATGGGCTACTTAAGGCATTTCCTCGAGAATCAGCCCGTTTATGTGCTCGATACGAAGGACAGTAATCAAGCGCTGATGGCCAAGATGACCGAGAGCATTCAAGTCGTCCCTGGCAAATTAGTCCTTAAATTCACAAAATAGCGGCTCGTGTTGCAAACCATTCGCCATAAAAAATGCTCCCTCGGGAGCATTTTTGTTAATCCAGCTAGACTGACTAAAACCCTTCAGCATCCAAAGAGCTACTTGCTGAAACGCCCTATCGATTGATAATCCACAATCACAGCTTCTGTGAGTAATTCACGTCTTAACATATCGTAGGCCACTGCCGCACTTAAGCTGCGCACTAAATCCCGTGAGCGTCGCGGCAGTTTTATCATTTGGCTGTAGACGCCACTGCGAGTTGCCAAGGCAATTGCAACTGTTCCGACGGGCTTCTCTTCGGTTCCGCCATCCGGTCCCGCTATTCCACTGGTCGCTAAGGCAAAATCACTGTCTAAAATAGCACGCGCGCCCTTAGCCATTTCTTCGACCGTGGGAATAGACACTGCGCCGTGATCGTCTAACGTCGCCGGATTAACCCCTAACACTCGCACCTTAGACTCGTTACTGTAAGTCACCAGACCGTGTTGTAAATAGGAAGAACTACCCGGGAAATCCACTAACTGACTAGTAATCATCCCGCCCGTGCATGACTCGGCAACACTCAAGGTCAAGCCAGAATTCAGTAACTTAGCATGGATTTCCTCGGCAAGCGTCGCTTTATCTTCGGCGACAACCGCAGTTCCCAGCACCATTTTGATGTGCCCAGTCACCCTTGGCAGCAAAGCAATCGCCTTCTCACCGCGGGCAAAGATCTTAATCTCAATATGTGGCATTGAGGAGCGATAACCAATGGTAATCCCCTCAGGCAACTCCAATGGCTCAATTTTGTCGGCAAGGGAAGACTCGCCATGACCTATGGTCAGCAACTTCTTCAGCGACACCTTAGCATCGAGGTCAAACTCTTCACGGATAAAAGGAATAAATTGCTCCTTCACCATATGCTTGAGTTCAAATGGCACACCTGGGGTGAAGAATAACCAGGCTCGATTCAACTTCACTCTAAATCCACAAGCCGTACCGACGGGGTTATCCACCATCACCGCAGACTCGGGCAGCATCGCCTGCTTCAAATTACTGACTGGCATCTCACGGTTATTACGCGTAAACCAATCTTCTAGATGCTGACGCCACTCGCGATTCTCAACCAGAGACTCTCCCTTGGCCTTAGCCATTGCTTCGGCAGACATATCATCACTGGTCGGCCCCAAGCCGCCATTCACTAAGATGACATCGGCATGCAAGCTACGCTCTTGGAAAACCGCAATTAAATCCTCGAGGCGATCCCCCACAGTCACTCGTCGTTGGATCTCAATGCCATGCTCCATCATAGTGCTAGCAAACCAGGCCGCGTTAGTATCAACAATCTGACCCGACAGCACCTCTTCCCCAGTGCAAATCATCTCTAACTTCATCATAGATCCTTAGCTACCCCAATAAATTACTGCATAAGGTAAGTAACCTCTGAAGTAATAGCAAGAGTTGCCATCGACAGGTATGGCTCAGTAACGTGAAGAAAATAAGGCTACAAGTCGCTATTTAGCGCACATCAGGGGTCTGTGAGTGAAAGAGGCTGAAAATTGGAATAAATGATTTCAAAATCACAATTTAAAAATGGTAAACACGAAAAACAAAAAAGCCAGCTTATTCAGCTGGCTTCATTGTTTAATTAGGCGCTTGGCGATGACCTACTCTCACATGGGGAGACCCCACACTACCATCGGCGCGATTGCGTTTCACTTCTGAGTTCGGGATGGGATCAGGTGGGACCACAATGCTATTGTCACCAAGCAAATTTGGTATTTACTTACCCGTCTTATCTCATGCAGGCAGTAAATGAATTCGGAAAGCTGGATTGAGTGCACTTCTTAAGTGTTTGTATTCGTCTAAGTATCACTTAGTAAAACCCATCTGGGTTGTATGGTTAAGCCTCTCGAGTCATTAGTATCAGTTAGCTCAACGCCTCACAACGCTTACACACCTGACCTATCAACGTCCTAGTCTCGAACGGCTCTTTAGTGGACTTAAAGTCCAAGGGATGACTCATCTTGGGGCTCGCTTCCCGCTTAGATGCTTTCAGCGGTTATCGATTCCGAACATAGCTACCGGGCAATGCCATTGGCATGACAACCCGAACACCAGCGGTTCGTTCACTCCGGTCCTCTCGTACTAGGAGCAACTCCCCTCAATCATCCAACGCCCACGGCGAGATAGGGACCGAACTGTCTCACGACGTTCTGAACCCAGCTCGCGTACCACTTTAAATGGCGAACAGCCATACCCTTGGGACCGACTTCAGCCCCAGGATGTGATGAGCCGACATCGAGGTGCCAAACACCGCCGTCGATATGAACTCTTGGGCGGTATCAGCCTGTTATCCCCGGAGTACCTTTTATCCGTTGAGCGATGGCCCTTCCATTCAGAACCACCGGATCACTATGACCTACTTTCGTACCTGCTCGACGTGTCTGTCTCGCAGTTAAGCTGGCTTATGCCATTGCACTAACCGTACGATGTCCGACCGTACTTAGCCAACCTTCGTGCTCCTCCGTTACTCTTTGGGAGGAGACCGCCCCAGTCAAACTACCCACCAGGCACTGTCCTTAACCCCGATTAGGGGTCCAAGTTAGAACATCAACACTACAAGGGTGGTATTTCAAGGACGACTCCACGTGAACTAGCGTTCCCGCTTCAAAGTCTCCCACCTATCCTACACATGTAGGGTCAATGTTCAGTGCCAAGCTATAGTAAAGGTTCACGGGGTCTTTCCGTCTAGCCGCGGGTATACGGCATCTTCACCGCAATTTCAACTTCACTGAGTCTCGGCTGGAGACAGCGTGGCCATCATTACGCCATTCGTGCAGGTCGGAACTTACCCGACAAGGAATTTCGCTACCTTAGGACCGTTATAGTTACGGCCGCCGTTTACCGGGGCTTCGATCATGAGCTTCTCTTGCGATAACCCAATCAATTAACCTTCCGGCACCGGGCAGGCGTCACACCGTATACGTCATCTTGCGATTTTGCACAGTGCTGTGTTTTTGATAAACAGTTGCAGCCACCTGGTATCTGCGACTGCCGTCAGCTTAGGGAGCAAGTCCCATCACCAACAGCAGCGTACCTTCTCCCGAAGTTACGGTACCATTTTGCCTAGTTCCTTCAGCCGAGTTCTCTCAAGCGCCTTGGTATTCTCTACCCGACCACCTGTGTCGGTTTGGGGTACGATTCCCGCTAACCTGAAGCTTAGAAGATTTTCCTGGAAGCATGGCATCAACTACTTCATCCCCTTGGGGACTCGTCATCAGCTCTCAGTGTATAGTGACCCGGATTTGCCTAAGTCACCCACCTACCACCTTAAACGCGGACTACCAACGCCGCGCTAGCCTAGCCTTCTCCGTCTCTCCATCGCAGTTAGCGGAAGTACAGAAATATTAATCTGTTTCCCATCGACTACGCCTTTCGGCCTCGCCTTAGGGGTCGACTCACCCTGCCCCGATTAACGTTGGACAGGAACCCTTGGTCTTTCGGCGAGGGGGTTTTTCACCCCTTTATCGTTACTCATGTCAGCATTCGCACTTCTGATACCTCCAGCGTGGGTTACCCCTTCACCTTCAACGGCTTACAGAACGCTCCTCTACCGCGCAACCCTAATGGATTGCACCCGTAGCTTCGGTGGTATGTTTAGCCCCGTTACATCTTCCGCGCAGGCCGACTCGACTAGTGAGCTATTACGCTTTCTTTAAATGATGGCTGCTTCTAAGCCAACATCCTAGCTGTCTAAGCCTTCCCACATCGTTTCCCACTTAACATACACTTTGGGACCTTAGCTGACGGTCTGGGTTGTTTCCCTTTTGACGACGGACGTTAGCACCCGCCGTCTGTCTCCCGGATAGCACTCTTTGGTATTCGGAGTTTGCAAAGGGTTGGTAAGTCGGGATGACCCCCTAGCCTTAACAGTGCTCTACCCCCAAAGGTGTTCGTCCGAGGCGCTACCTAAATAGCTTTCGAGGAGAACCAGATATCTCCCGGTTTGATTGGCCTTTCACCCCCAGCCACAAGTCATCCGCTAATTTTTCAACATTAGTCGGTTCGGTCCTCCAGTTGATGTTACTCAACCTTCAACCTGCCCATGGCTAGATCACCGGGTTTCGGGTCTACGCCTTGCAACTAAACGCGCAGTTAACACTCGGTTTCCCTACGGCTCCGCTATTCGCTTAACCTCGCTACAAAACGTAAGTCGCTGACCCATTATACAAAAGGTACGCAGTCACGGTCTCAAGAACCGCTCCCACTGCTTGTACGTATACGGTTTCAGGTTCTATTTCACTCCCCTCACAGGGGTTCTTTTCGCCTTTCCCTCACGGTACTGGTTCACTATCGGTCAGTCAGGAGTATTTAGCCTTGGAGGATGGTCCCCCCATATTCAAACAGGATATCACGTGTCCCGCCTTACTCGTTTTCATCAAAGGTTAGTTTTCGTGTACGGGGCTATCACCCTGTGCCGCTGGACTTTCCAGACCATTCCACTAACACCCCTCTGACTTAAGGGCTAATCCCCGTTCGCTCGCCGCTACTAGGGGAATCTCGGTTGATTTCTTTTCCTAAGGGTACTTAGATGTTTCAGTTCCCCTCGTTTGCCTCACTACACTATGTATTCATGTAGTGATAACAGCTTATGCTGCTGGGTTCCCCCATTCGGACATCGTTAGCTCAAATGCTTGTTACTAGCTCGCCAACGCTTTTCGCAAGTTACTACGTCCTTCATCGCCTCTGACTGCCAAGGCATCCACCGTATACGCTTAGTCGCTTAACCATACAACCCAAATGAGTTTCACATCACTTGCGCTGTTGCGACCAGCTGGTTTTACTTGTCTCATCTTCGACCAAGAAGATGGACTCGCCTTAGACTTGAATATTCAAGACACTTAAAAAGTGTTTTAAGAACTCAATTTTTTCGTATTAACACAACGACAGACATCATTGTATTAATTACTATCAGCTTTCCAAATTGTTAAAGAACAATGCTTACCGGCTCGCGGCGCATTTCGCTCTCCCTCCTCTTTCGAGAAGTTCAACAAGCCATCTGTGTGAACACTCAACAAACATCGAGTTAGTCGTATAGGTAAGGAGGTGATCCAGCCCCAGGTTCCCCTAGGGCTACCTTGTTACGACTTCACCCCAGTCATGAACCACAAAGTGGTGAGCGCCCTCCCGAAGGTTAAGCTACCCACTTCTTTTGCAGCCCACTCCCATGGTGTGACGGGCGGTGTGTACAAGGCCCGGGAACGTATTCACCGTGGCATTCTGATCCACGATTACTAGCGATTCCGACTTCATGGAGTCGAGTTGCAGACTCAATCCGGACTACGACGAGCTTTGTGAGATTAGCTCCACCTCGCGGCTTTGCAACCCTCTGTACTCGCCATTGTAGCACGTGTGTAGCCCTACTCGTAAGGGCCATGATGACTTGACGTCGTCCCCACCTTCCTCCGGTTTATCACCGGCAGTCTCCCTAGAGTTCCCGCCATTACGCGCTGGCAAATAAGGATAGGGGTTGCGCTCGTTGCGGGACTTAACCCAACATTTCACAACACGAGCTGACGACAGCCATGCAGCACCTGTCTCAGAGTTCCCGAAGGCACTAAGCTATCTCTAGCGAATTCTCTGGATGTCAAGAGTAGGTAAGGTTCTTCGCGTTGCATCGAATTAAACCACATGCTCCACCGCTTGTGCGGGCCCCCGTCAATTCATTTGAGTTTTAACCTTGCGGCCGTACTCCCCAGGCGGTCTACTTAATGCGTTAGCTTGAGAGCCCAGTGTTCAAGACACCAAACTCCGAGTAGACATCGTTTACGGCGTGGACTACCAGGGTATCTAATCCTGTTTGCTCCCCACGCTTTCGTGCCTGAGCGTCAGTCTTTGTCCAGGGGGCCGCCTTCGCCACCGGTATTCCTCCAGATCTCTACGCATTTCACCGCTACACCTGGAATTCTACCCCCTCTACAAGACTCTAGTTTGCCAGTTCGAAATGCAATTCCCAGGTTGAGCCCGGGGCTTTCACATCTCGCTTAACAAACCGCCTGCGCACGCTTTACGCCCAGTAATTCCGATTAACGCTTGGACCCTCCGTATTACCGCGGCTGCTGGCACGGAGTTAGCCGGTCCTTCTTCTGTAGGTAACGTCACAGCTGCAAGGTATTAACTTACAACCTTTCCTCCCTACTGAAAGTGCTTTACAACCCGAAGGCCTTCTTCACACACGCGGCATGGCTGCATCAGGGTTTCCCCCATTGTGCAATATTCCCCACTGCTGCCTCCCGTAGGAGTCTGGGCCGTGTCTCAGTCCCAGTGTGGCTGATCATCCTCTCAGAACAGCTAGGGATCGTCGCCTTGGTGAGCCATTACCTCACCAACTAGCTAATCCCACCTAGGTTCATCCAATCGCGAGAGGCCCGAAAGTCCCCCTCTTTCCCCCGTAGGGCGTATGCGGTATTAGCAGTCGTTTCCAACTGTTATCCCCCTCGACTGGGCAGATCCCTAGGCATTACTCACCCGTCCGCCGCTCGCCACCTCAGGAGTAAACTCCCTTGTGCTGCCGCTCGACTTGCATGTGTTAGGCCTGCCGCCAGCGTTCAATCTGAGCCATGATCAAACTCTTCAATTAAAAGTTTTGTGAATCCTAAGATTCGACTCAATGAATTCTGAATCGACTTAACTTAATAAGTCGTTGTACATATTGCTATGAACACTCATTCATTGATTTAATTTTTTGATTACTCGCCAAACGGCAGAGTAATTTCGATTAACTCAACACCTGTGAGTGTCCACACAGATTTCTTGTTTAGATTGTTAAAGAGCATTTGACCTCGGCTTTCGCGTTACCGCTCAGCGGGTCAGGGCTGCGTATTTTACGCATTTCCCTTGTCGCGTCAAGGCGTTTTTGCAAACTTCTTGAGGCTTTCGAATCAACTGCACATTTTGCATTCGATTCTAACTGATACCGCGGTTGCTTTCGCTGTCTGCCGTGTCAGTGGATGCGCATTATAGGCAGCAGAACTTTTTGTGCAAGGGCTTTTTCAGGTTTTTTGCATTATTTTTCAAATCGCTTTTTACACCCAAACTAGGCACAAGCTACCCACCACTTATTCCCAAAGTTATCCACAGTCGCTGCATTTATCACCACTGCATGCCAGCAAAATCATTAATTACAGCAGTTCATCGCTCGATTGAAACGTACCGCTGAAGCCAAAAAGGAATAAAGATGAAAGTCGGCAATTAGAATTGGAGAACAAAGAGAGGAAGTAGCGACCTTATACTTATATAGCTACATAAAAGTATAAGGCCGTGCAACGCGGCTCACTTGTGGCGTTAGTTAGCACTCCACAATAACTGGCCGCAATCAGTAAGATCGTATCCGCCTAACAACGCCGCCATTTGGCGTGTATGCCCGCTGCTTAACATAGTAAAGAGTTGTTGCAGTTGTCTGCGGAAGTAGATGCTTTGTGGCATAACAAAGTCGAAGGACTCTTTGACGAGTGGCACGAAGCTTAAACCACTTTCCAAGGCTACGGATTGGCACCCAAAACCAATGTCGGCATCACCCCGTGCTATATATCCTGCAAGTTCACGCTCGCTGTAGGCTGTTAGCACCACATTGAGTTGATCTAAACGTGCCCCTTGCTTTAATAGCCATTGTTCTAAATGTTGTTGACTTCCTGCGCCACCTTGGCGACTGACCCAGCGCCAGGGCAAGGTGAGTACCTTGTCCTCTTCTTGGCATCTGTGGTGCATATCGGTTCGCATGATCAAACCTTGCTGGCGGGAATAGCCATGGACCATGATCCATTGCTGATGGTTCTGATAACCTTTGAGTAAGGCTGGATGGCGGATATTTCTATCCTCCATGCTGCCCCAGTGCAGAGTACAAACATCAGCATATCCCTTTGCTAATAGCTCTAACCCAAGGCGCGAGCCTGTTGCGCTGTAGCTGATCAGCTCACGACTACCAACCTGCGCCATTAAGCGTGCGACTAACATAGAAAGCAGAGGATCATCACTGCCAGTGATCAAGAGTCGGTCGGTTAACATGCCGCTGTGGCAGGAGTCCATCACCCAGCGGTCAATTAGCACCTTAGGGAATAGCCATTTACCGGTGATTTTCGTTGCTGGCAGAATTCGGTCATTCGCCATGGCGTAGACTTTCTTCTCGTTCAGATCTAAATACTCAGCAACCTGCTTCGCACTCATGTAAATCAATTCACTGGCGGATGTCATCTTATGTCCTTGTCGTCCTGTCTCTCTGAGTTCAATCAATACCATTTATCTCGGCATTAGTTGCCTGATGGGGTATTCACATCAAATTCGAGATTTTCACTACCGTGATAGATCAAAAAGTGGCGCCCTTTCGCTCGGGCAATAATAGTGATGCCCAGCTGTTGAGCTAGCTCTAAACCCATTTGTGTCACGCCACTGCGCGACAGCAATACGGGGATCCCCATTTTGGCGACCTTAATCACCATCTCCGAGGTGAGTCGTCCCGTGGTGTAGAAAATTTTGTTATCGCCCCGATCCTGTGCCAACCACATATCACCCGCTAAGGTATCCACGGCATTGTGACGTCCCACATCTTCCACAAAGGCAAGGATCTGGTCGTTCTCGCAAACACCACAGCCATGAACGGCACCGGCATTCTTATAAGTATCATTATATTCGTTGATATTTTTAAGCAAACTGTAGAGCGTACTTTGCTTAAGGCTAGGTGTGGGTAGCTGGATATCATCTAAATCCTGCATAAAACTGCCATATACAGTTCCTTGCCCACAGCCTGAGGTCACGGTTTTTTCCGATAATTTTTGCTCGATATCGGCAGTTTGTTCACGAGTTAATACGGCGGCAGAGTTCACATCCCAGTCGACAATTACGGAGTCTAACTGGCTGACATCTGAAATAAAGCCCTGATTTTTAAGATAGCCTAACGCCAGCGACTCGGGTTTTGCCCCTAAGGTCATCAAAGTCACAATCGGGCGCCAGTTCAGGTAAACCGTTAAGGGCCTCTCACAGGCAACATGCTTATCAATCACCTCGCCCGACTCATCAACGGCTTTGACTGCGATCGTTAACGGCACTTCAGCCTGTGTTTTCACAAATGTGAAGGCTGGCTTCGCTGACGATGGAGGGTCATTCGGCTGTGCTTGCTGAGCAATATTAGAACTATTATCAGAAATCATAATGTTACCGCGTTACGTGTGATGGCATCAGCATAGCAATATTTATACCTAGGTATGAAACTCTGGACTAAATGCGTGATCCGTCGCAATTCTGAATATTTCACTGGGCGTAAATGTCCCAGACAAAATGTCCAATTAGACAAAATGTCCTAAATTCACCCTTATTTTGATGATCCACCTCAAACAAATAACCCCTGTTTAATGGCATTAATATTGCAGTGACCTTTTATCGCAATCAGTAGGGGAAAGAGAACCGTTAGCTCAGGTTCGTCCCCTCTCGGCTGAAACGGAGAGACAATGCAACATACTACTAGTGTTTGGCCAATGTACGTTTCGCTCAAAAAAGTAGAGAAACAAATGGGCCGTTGGACCTCGGTACAATGGGAAATCGATCATCTGCTGCCCGCCACCCACGACGCCCCCGAAGGCGCGACCTTAGTGCTGCTTGAACTGCACAAAGATGAGCGCGCCAGTTATCGCATCAACCTCGACATGGACAATGCCATGCTGTATTTGGTCTGCGATGAAATGGCAGATGGCACTTGGGTCCCCGCGCTACTCTCGGCGGATCAAAACGTGGCGGCAGGCTGCCTTGAAGGCAATACTCCCGTTATCAACATGCTGATGCCCGAAGCCATCGCCTGCTGGATTGAAGCCTTTATCACCCAATACGGCGAAGTTGAAATCGCCGCTTATCGTCGCAAGCATGTCGACCACCGTAAAAACCAAGGCCCTAGCCGCGACCCATTGCGGAGGGACTAATGACTGACTCAACCCCTAAGGCTAACGGCTTTTTTAGCCGTTGGAGCCAGCGCCGTGAGCAAGTCGCAGCCGAAGAAGCCGCACTTGCAGCCCAAACTACGGCCGAAAATCTTGCAGAAGTAAAGCCTGACACCACGGCAGAGCCTGCCGCGACGACTTCTGAACCTCAAGATGCCCTCCCAAAAACCGAGGAGGATCCCAACCGTCTCCTCACCGCGGAGGAATTGCCCAATCCCGAAGAAATTGAGATTGGCGGAAGCTTTGCTAAGTTTATGGGAGCCAATGTTGACCCCGCGGCCAAAACAGCAGCGCTACGAGCCTTGTGGAAACAGCCTCATTTCAATGAGATAGATGGTCTGTTGGAATATGCGCTCGACTACAGTAATCAGCCAAAGCTGACGCCTGAAGTATCCGCTGAGTTAGCCCAAAAAGTATTCCGTTTTATCACCAAAGAGAATGAAGAGTCAGACGAAGATCTGGCCTCAATCCCTAACGATGCGGTGGTGGACGCAGAAAATACAATGGAATCAAAAAACAGTGATGTCGAAACCGAGTTAGCAAACACTCAGATCACGGACAATTTGGATGGGGAGACTGATGACCTACCCCAAAATGCACCAGAGCCTGCCGCTCAGATGCAAAAGCCAGTTGTTTAATGTCAGTTTAGCTAATTTTTATGTCCATAACTTTGGTATGTGAATTGCTGTACTAAGGGATAAAAACTTAGATAAAAGCAGAAAAGGCAATGACTTAGTCTCAAATCACCGCCTAAATCTGCAGCAAAACAGCTATAAAAGAGCAGCCAAAGTACTGTTCAGGAACGCAATGTGAGCACTCATTTGATGACCAATCAAACCCAGCTTGCGCTAAAACAAGCGCGGCAAAATGTGTTAGCCCAAACGCAGATTTTACAGAATCTGATCCCGCCAACAGTGAGCTACACCACTGAAGGCACTGTGCTAATTATTGGCCCAGAGGATCTGGCACGCCTCGCGGCGGACAAATTGTCCACTATGGCGAGCCGTGTCATTTTGGCTAACGAAGCGATTACCAGCCAAGATGAAACCCACCTTGAAAAGGTGATGGCTGCGGCGACGGATGTTGAAAGCTACTACAACAAACTCATTGGCATTAAAGGATTTTTAGGTCAATTCCAGGTCAGCGTTGAGCATCAAAATGGCGCGGCGGAATTGAGTGTTGTCGCCATTCGTAAACCTCATTTCGACTTGATTCTCGATTTAAGCAGCACACCTTGCTTGAATTTAGAGATGCTGCCACCGGGTTATTTCTATGTCGGTCAAGACGAAGCCAAACTGGCCGATGCGCTGGAGCAACTCCCTGAACTAGTGGGGCAATTTGATAAACCCCGTTACGTCAAAATCAATGCCGACCTGTGCGCCCATGACCGTAATGGCATCAACGGCTGTAACCGTTGCCTCAACTTCTGCCCAGCCGATGCGATTAGCAGTGTCGCTAAGAAAATTGAGGTCGATCCTTACCTCTGCCACGGCGCTGGCAGCTGTTCAAGCGCCTGCCCAACGGGTGCAATTGGTTATGACTTACCGACGCCACAGGCATTGCATTCTTACCTGAACAAAATTATCAACCGTTACCGTGAGCAAGCCCAAACCGCACCAGTGATCCTGTTCCACGACAACGCGGTTGGCGCGAGCTTGATAGGGGACGACTTAGCCGGGGATGTGCTCCCTGTCGCCCTCGAAGAAATTACCGTTGCCAGCATTGACCATTGGTTAGCTTCACTGGCTTGGGGCGCTCGCCAAGTGTTAATCCTCAATACCGAGGCAACCGCCCCTACACTCACACAAATGTTGAAAGGCGAACTGGCTTTAGCCAACAGCATTTTAGATGAAATGGGCCAACCGCAGCGCTTGAGTCTTATCGACCCAAGCATGCTGGCGAATTTGGAGCCTCTGCTCGACATCAGCCTCGATTGGCCGGTGATTGTGCCCGGCGCTTTTGCGTCCACCAGCAAACGTAACACTCTGTTTGATGCGATTGATCATCTAAACAGCCAAGCGGGTGAAATCAATAGTTGTTTGAGTATCAACAACGTTCCCTACGGCAACGTCAGCGTCAATGTCGAGAAATGTACCCTGTGTATGTCCTGTGTGGCAATTTGCCCCACCATGGCATTGCAAGATGGTGGCGACAAACCTGCACTACACTTTATTGAGCAAAACTGTGTGCAATGTGGCTTGTGTGAGGCGGCTTGCCCTGAAAAGGTCATTAGCCTGACGCCACAAATTAACTTTGATAAAGCTGCTCGTCAGCAATTACAAACCCTGAAAGAAGAAGCCCCGTTCGAATGTATTCGCTGTGGCTCTCCTTTTGCGACCCAATCTATGGTGCATCGGATGCTGGATATGGTCGGCGCGCACAGCGCATTCTCAGCCAATATTGAACGACTGAAAATGTGTGGCGATTGCCGGGTAAAAGACATGTTTGAAGACATTCTTCAAGATCCTGAAAAGCAACTGCGATAAGAGATCCGCTATGACCGAATCAGTAAGACAAGTATCAGAAAACGATCAGTTGAGAGCCGATATCTATCAACTGTTGGCCGCCCTGTTGCGTCGCCATCCAAGCCCTGAACTACTGCAATTTTTGGCCAATCTTGAAATCGATGCCAATGAAGACAATGAGATGACCAAGGCTTGGTTATCCCTGCAATTAGCGGCGCAGCAGTTCAGCAGTGAACAATTAGAAGATGAGTATTTTGCCCTGTTCCTCGGTGTAGGTTGTGGCGAAATCCTGCCCTATGGCAGCTGGTTTATGACAGGCTCACTGATGGATAAGCCCTTGGCTCTGCTACGCCAAGACTTAATGCAACTCGGTTTTGAACGTGAAGAAAACGTCAAAGAACCTGAGGATCATGTAGCCGCTCTGTGCGAAGTCATGGGTACGCTAATCCTTGAAGCCCCAGGCTACCGCCAGTTGGCATTCTATCAGCGCCACATGGGCAGTTGGATTCAGCGCTTCTGCGATGCCGTCAGCAAAGCCCCGAGCGCAGCGTTTTATGCCACGGTTGCCCATCTTGCTAAGGCGTTTTTCGAGATGGAAGCCACCGAATTTGAACAACTGAGTTTAGACATTCCCGTCAATTGCCCCGGCAGTGCGGAGTTACAACCCGCCGCCAGCGATTTAGAAAAACAAGTGGAATTAATGAACTAAACTTAAAACGGTTAGCGATACGCAGATTCAGTGCCTGTCGCGTTTTAGTTTGATAGGCAAAGGTGGACTTAAGGTTCACCTTTGCCACAAAAAGGAAGCTTAGGCTTCCACAGTAACCGAGGTGGTCGTGGTATGCATCACCTCACCCAGTAACACAAGGAGACACTATGAAGAAGCAAGCTTCCGACATGGGCCGTCGTCAATTGCTCAAAGCATTGGCACTCGGCAGTGCGGCTGGCGCGGTTGCGACTGTCAGTAGCCAAGCTCTGGCTGCGACCCCAACAGTTGCCCCAAGCGAAACTAAGAGTGACAACTATCGCGAAACCGACCATATCCGTAACTACTATGCGTCGTTGAACAACTAACCAGAGGAGTGTGTGTGATGCGATTAACCCGCAAAACAGACCAAGTCGTCGAGCCTAAAGTGCCCGCCCTCGGTCTTAATCGTCGCCAATTCTTAAAATCTGCAGGTCTTGCAACTGGTGGTATTGCCGCGGCCTCTATGCTTGGCGCTGGTATGATGCGCAAAGCACAGGCGCAGGAACATATGCCACATGATGCGCCAACTGAAGTGAAGCGTACCATCTGTTCTCACTGCGCTGTGGGCTGTGGTATCTATGCCGAAGTTCAAAATGGTGTGTGGACAGGTCAAGAACCTGCTTTCGACCATCCATTTAACCAAGGCGGTCACTGTGCTAAAGGGGCTGCACTGCGTGAGCACGGCCATGGTGAGAAGCGCCTCAAGTACCCAATGAAGTTAGAAGGCGGTAAGTGGAAGAAGATCTCTTGGGAGCAGGCTATCAATGAAGTCGGCGACAAAATGACTGCGATCCGCGAAGAATCCGGCCCTGACTCTGTGTACTTCATGGGTAGCGCCAAGTTCTCCAACGAGCAGGCTTATTTATATCGCAAACTCGCGGCACTGTGGGGCACCAACAACGTCGACCACTCGGCACGTATTTGTCACTCTACCACTGTAGCCGGTGTTGCTAACACTTGGGGCTATGGTGCGCAAACCAACTCTTTCAACGATATCCGCAACGCCAAGTGCGTGATGTTTATCGGTTCTAACCCAAGTGAAGCTCACCCTGTCGCCATGCAACACATTCTGGTGGCAAAAGAGCGCGGCGCGAAAATTATCGTTGTCGATCCTCGTTTCACCCGTACTGCGGCTAAGTCTGATGAGTACGTGCATATTCGCCCAGGTACCGATATTCCATTCATCTATGGCCTGTTATGGCACATTTTTGAAAACGGCTGGGAAGACAAAGAGTTCATCAAGCAACGTGTATACGGTATGGAACGTATCCGCGAGGAAGTGAAAAAATATACGCCTGAAGAAGTCGAAAACGTTGCTGGCGTGCCTAAGGCGCAGATGTATCGTATCGCTAAAATGTTAGCCGAAACCAAACCAGGCACTATCGTATGGTGTATGGGCGGTACTCAGCACCACGTCGGTAACGCCAACACCCGTTCATACTGTATTTTACAGTTAGCGCTGGGCAACATGGGCGTATCAGGCGGTGGTACTAACATTTTCCGTGGTCATGATAACGTACAAGGCGCGACTGACTTTGGTCTGTTATTCGACAACTTACCCGGTTACTACGGCTTAACCTCTGGCGCTTGGGCTCACTGGTCTAACGTTTGGGACTTAGATCCAAAATGGGTTGCAGGCCGTTTCGACCAAGGCGAGTACTTAGGTCAAACCCCACAAACCTCAACGGGTATTCCCTGCTCTCGCTGGCACGATGGTGTGCTAGAAGATAAAACCAAGATCGCGCAAAAGGACAATATCCGTCTGGCGTTCTTCTGGGGTCAATCAGTTAACACCGAAACCCGTGGCCGTGAAGTGCGTGAAGCGCTGAACAAGTTAGATACAGTGGTCGTTGTTGACCCAATCCCAACTATGGCCGGTGTGATGCACCAGCGTAAAGATGGGGTATATCTACTCCCTGCGGCGACCCAATTTGAAACCTACGGCTCAGTGTCTGCCACTAACCGTTCGATTCAATGGCGCTCTAAAGTCATCGAGCCACTGTTTGAGTCTCTGCCTGACCACGTGATCATGTATAAACTGGCGAAAAAGCTGGGTATCGAAAAAGAATTCTGTAAGCACATCCAAGTCAATGGCGAAGAGCCATTGATTGAAGATGTGACTCGCGAGTTCAACAAAGGTATGTGGACCGTCGGTTACACAGGTCAAAGCCCAGAACGTTTGAAAATGCACCAAGAAAACTGGGGCACATTCGATGTGAACAGCCTTACCGCACCGGGCGGCCCAGCTAAAGGCGAAGTCTACGGCTTACCTTGGCCATGTTGGGGTACGCCAGAAATGAAACACCCTGGTACCCAAATTCTTTACGATCAATCTAAAGAAGTGAAAGACGGTGGTGGTAACTTCCGCGCCCGTTATGGTGTTGAACACAATGGTGTGAATATTCTCGCCGACGGTTCATTCTCCAAAGGCAGTGAAATTCAAGATGGTTATCCTGAGTTTACCGCCGACATGCTCAAGCAATTGGGTTGGTGGGATGATTTAACTGAAGAAGAGAAAAAATACGCCGAAGGCAAGAACTGGAAGACTGACATCTCTGGTGGTATCCAGCGTGTTGCTATCAAGCACGGTTGTATTCCTTTCGGTAATGCTAAGGCACGTTGTATCGTTTGGACTTTCCCAGATGATATCCCGCTACACCGCGAACCACTCTACACTCCTCGTCGTGACTTAGTCGCTAAGTACCCAACTTACGATGACCGTATGGTTGCGCGTCTTCCTACCCTGTACAAGTCAATTCAGGATCAGGACTTCACCCAAGACTTCCCACTGACACTGACCTCTGGTCGTTTGGTTGAGTACGAAGGCGGTGGTGAAGAATCTCGTTCTAACCCATGGTTAGCCGAGCTGCAGCAAGAGATGTTCATCGAAATGAACCCAGCAGACGCTGCTGACCGTGGTATCCGTGACGGTGACAATGTCTTTGTTCATGGTCCTGAAGGCGCCAAGATCACAGTGAAGGCAATGGTGACACCACGGGTTGTTCCGGGTGAATGTTTTATGCCATACCACTTCGCCGGTATCTTCGAAGGTGAAAACCTCGCGAAGAATTACCCAGAAGGTACAGTACCTTATGTACAAGGTGAATCGGCAAACACCATTTTAACTTACGGCTATGACGTTGTGACTCAGATGCAAGAGACTAAGTCTAGCCTTTGCCAAGTTAGCAAAGCCTAACCTACTTGATGAGGAGATAAGCCATTATGGCAGTCATGAAATTTCTATGTGACACCAAACGCTGCATCGAGTGTAACGGTTGCGTCACAGCATGTAAGAACGAAAACGATTCCGCTCTCGAGTGGGGTATTCAACGCCGTCGCGTCGTGACCATCAACGATGGTCAACCAGGTGAAGCCTCGATTTCTGTGGCTTGTATGCACTGTACCGACGCCCCTTGCATGGCCGTATGTCCGGCAGATTGTTTCTACCGTACCGACGATGGCATTGTGCTACACAACAAAGATACCTGTATCGGTTGTGGTTACTGCTTCTATGCTTGTCCGTTTGGTGCACCACAATTTCCGAAGAAAACCGCCTTCGGTAGCCGCGGCAAGATGGATAAGTGTACTTTCTGTGCCGGTGGCCCAGAAGAGACCTTCTCTGAGGCGGAGCACAAGAAATATGGTGCTAACCGTCTGGCCGAGGGTAAGTTACCTATGTGTGCCGAGCTTTGTGCAACCAAAGCGCTGCTTGCCGGTGATGCTGAAGTGGTTTCCAATATCTACCGTGAGCGTATGGCCTCTCGAGGCAATCCTAACGTGATTTGGGGCTACAACCCAAAGACCGGTGAGATTAACTAAGCAGAGTGATGGTTAGGGAGTCATCCCTAACCTCTGGCAAGGAGTGAAAATGTTAAACAAACAGTTAAACAAATCACTGCGCAGTCTGTTTGCTCTGATGGTACTCGTGATGGGATTGGGCCTAGGTTCAGTAATGAGCGCAAGCCCAGTACAGGCAAGTGATCAGCAATCGAGTCAACAACAGGCGAAAGCGCAAACCAGCGAAGCCGATCTGTGGCGCGCGGTAAAGTCGGGTGAAACTGGCTATACCACAGCCAAAGGGGTCGAAACTGGGGTGTTGATTAACGTTGCCGGTAACCAAGGTAAAGAACTGAGAAACCAATACATCACCCCGATTATGGCCTTAGCTGTAACGGGTGTGTTTGGTGCTTTCTTACTGTTTTACTTGGTGAATGGTCCTTCAAGACTTAGCCACGGCTTTTCAGGCAAGATGGTGGCTCGTTGGTCTAAAGCGGATCTGTGGATCCACTGGATCATGGCAATTAGCTGTCTCACGCTGATGTTTACCGGCTTAACCATTATGCTCGGTAAGCATGTCGTGCAAGAGCTGCTAGGGCCCGACATCTGGGCACCGCTGATCTACGGCAGTAAAACCGTGCACGACTGGGCTGGCCCCATCTTTATCATGGCGTGGATTGTCTGCGTGGTGAAATGGATGCCGCTACAAACCTTTAAGATGTACGATCTTAAATGGTTCCTTGTGGTCGGTGGCTATATCAACTTTGGCCCATTCAAAGGCAAACACCCTGACAGTGGTTTTGCTAACGCCGGTGAAAAAATGTGGTTCTGGACACTGACCCTATTCGGGCTGTTTATCAGTGTGTCTGGCATCATGTTGGTATTACCCGGCTTAGACCTACCCCGTGAAGCCTCGATGGGCGCGCTGCTGATCCACTCGATCAGTGCCGTTATCCTGATTGCCTTTACCATAGTGCATATCTGGATGGCGACCGTACTCAGTGAAGGCGGTATGGAGTGCATGAAGTCAGGCTATTGTGATGAGAACTGGGCAATCCAGCACCACAATTTGTGGTATGACGAAATCAAAGCTAACGGCAGTCTGCGTTATAAAGACTAACTAAAGCCTGAAGCTTTACCCCAATAAAAACACCTCGCACTGCGAGGGTGTTTTTTACCTAGAACCCAAACAACAACTCATTAACAAGCGTTTCATTTTCATCCGAAAATTGACCCATTTTTGCGTGCTCACACAAGTGCCGAAACCATGAGCGAGTTAACGCTTTTGCATCAGCGCGCCTGCCTGTCCGGCTGCAAACTGTTCTAGATCAAATCCTACTCAATCTTTTCCTACTATATTGCCCTCACGCGCGATGATTAACGGCAAGCAAGATGATTTCATTATCTTTTCCACCTCTAATCTTCACTTTTTGATAACGAGTTTAATCCCTCGAAAAGTCGCGCCATCCAAGAACCATAACCCCTCATTCAGGAGTCAGCATGAAGCAACAACCTAGCGATTTATCTCGCCGTTCTTTGCTTAAAGCACTCACCGTTGGCAGCGTTGCCGGCGCCGCAATTGCCGCTACCGGCATGAGCGCAGCCCAAGCCAGCGAGAGCAGCAAGGTAACAACTAAAGAGCCTAAGGGTTACCACGAAACTGCGCACATTATCAGCTATTACGATAGCCTGCGTAGCTAATCTAGGAGAAGTCAGCGATGAAGTTAACTCGCAAGTCCGATGTCGCCCAAGTGGCCGACAAACCGACGTTAGGCATTAGCCGTCGTCAATTTATGAAGCAAGCAGGTATTACTACTGGTGGTATCGCAGCCGCTTCTCTGATGGGTACTGGCATGATGCGCCGCGCAGAAGCCAAAGATGTGCCACACGACGCGCCGATCGAAGTTAAACGTACGATTTGTAGTGCTTGTGCTGTGGGTTGTGGTCTGTATGCTGAAGTACAAAATGGTGTTTGGACTGGTCAAGAGCCTGCATTCGATCACCCATTCAACGCCGGTGGTCACTGTGCCAAGGGCGCTGCACTGCGTGAACACGGTCACGGTGAGAAGCGCCTCAAGTACCCAATGAAGCTGGTTGACGGTAAGTGGAAAAAAATCTCTTGGGAAGATGCGATTAACGAAGTGGGCGACCAAATGCTCAACATTCGTAAAGAATCCGGCCCTGACTCTGTGTACTTCATGGGTAGTGCTAAGTTTTCTAACGAAGGCTGCTACATGTACCGTAAATTTGCGGCCATGTGGGGTACTAACAACGTCGACCACTCGGCACGTATCTGTCACTCTACCACTGTAGCCGGTGTTGCTAACACTTGGGGTTACGGTGCGCAAACTAACTCTTTTAACGACATTCAGAATGCGAACGCGATCTTCTTTATCGGTTCAAACCCTGCCGAGGCACACCCTGTTGCCATGCAGCATATTCTGATCGCCAAAGAGAAGAACAACGCTAAGATCATCGTTGTTGACCCACGTTACTCTCGTACTGCGGCACACTCTGATCTGCACTGTGCGATTCGTCCAGGTACCGATATTCCCTTTATCTACGGTATGTTGTGGCATATCTTCGAAAATGGTTGGGAAGATAAGGCCTTTATCGAGCAGCGCGTGTTCGAGATGGAATCAATTCGCGAAGAAGTGAAGAAGTTCCCACCTAAAGAGGTTGCGGACATCACTGGCGTGAGTGAAGAAGAAGTTTACCAAGCCGCTAAGCTGATGGCTGAAAACCGTCCAGGTACTGTGATTTGGTGTATGGGTGGTACCCAGCACCACGTAGGTAACGCTAACACTCGTGCCTACTGTATCCTTCAGTTAGCCCTGGGTAACATGGGTGTATCTGGTGGTGGTACTAACATCTTCCGTGGTCACGATAACGTACAGGGTGCAACTGACTTAGGTCTACTGTTCGATAACCTTCCTGGTTACTACGGTTTAACCTCAGCCGCTTGGACTCACTGGACCCATGTGTGGGATCTGGATATGGAGTGGGTGAAGAGCCGCTTCGATCAAAACGCCTATTTAGGCAAAGATCCAATGACCACCCCAGGTATTCCTTGTTCTCGCTGGCACGATGGCGTGTTAGAAGACAAGAGCAAGCTGGCACAAAAAGACAATATCCGTATGGCGTTCTTCTGGGGACAGTCTGTCAACACAGAAACCCGCCAGCGCGAAGTGCGTGATGCCTTAGATAAGATGGACACAGTCGTGGTTGTGGATCCATTCCCAACCATGGCGGGTGTTATGCACCGTCGTAAGAATGGTGTTTATCTGCTACCAGCTGCGACTCAGTTCGAGACTCAAGGTTCAGTGTCTAACTCTGGCCGTTCTATCCAATGGCGTGAGCAGGTTATCCAACCTTTATTCGAGTCAAAAACCGACATCGAAATCATGTACCGTTTAGCGCAAAAACTCGGTATCGCCGAGCAATACACTAAACGCATCGCCAAAGAAAACGGCTTACCGGTTATCGAAGACATTACCCGCGAGATTAACCGCGGTATGTGGACTATCGGTATGTCTGGCCAGAGCCCAGAGCGTATCAAGCTGCACACCCAAAACTGGGGCACTTTCAACAACAAGACACTAGAAGCCGCCGGTGGCCCAGCTAAGGGTGAAACCTATGGTCTACCATGGCCATGTTGGGGTACACCAGAAGCTAAACACCCTGGCACCCAAATTCTGTATAACCAATCCAAACACGTTAAAGACGGCGGCGGTAACTTCCGTGCTCGTTATGGCGTTGAATACAATGGTAAAAACCTGCTGGCTGAAGGTTCTTTCTCTAAAGGTGCCGAGATCCAAGACGGTTACCCAGAGTTTAGCGACAAGCTGCTTAAGCAACTTGGCTGGTGGGATGACCTGACTGCTGAAGAGAAAGCTGAAGCGGAAGGACGCAACTGGAAGACCGACTTATCAGGTGGTATCGTGCGCGTGGCAATGAAGCACGGTTGTATTCCATTTGGTAACGCCAAAGCGCGTTGTATTGTTTGGACCTTCCCTGATCAAGTGCCTGTACACCGTGAGCCGCTGTACACACCACGTCGTGACTTAGTGTCTAAGTACCCAACATATGATGACATGCAAGTTCACCGTCTACCAACGCTGTACAAGTCAATCCAAGAGAAAGACTCAGCAGCTAAGTACCCACTGGTACTGACTTCTGGTCGTTTGGTTGAGTACGAGGGTGGTGGTGAAGAGTCGCGTTCTAACCCATGGCTGGCTGAACTACAACAAGAGATGTTTGTTGAGATCAACCCAGGTGACGCAGCTGACCGCGGTATCCGCAACGGCGAGTTTGTGTGGTTAGAGGGCGCCGAAGGTGGCCGCATAAAAGTACAAGCCATGGTAACGCCACGCGTTAAACCAGGTGTGACCTTTATGCCATACCACTTCGCCGGTGTTATGCACGGTGAGAGCTTAGAGAATAACTATCCAGAAGGTACTGTGCCTTATGTGATTGGTGAGTCTGCAAACACGGCATTGACCTATGGTTATGACCCTGTCACGCAGATGCAAGAGACCAAAGCGTCGCTTTGTCAGATCACTAAAGCTTAAGTGCAGGGAGATTTGCCAATATGGCTACAATGAAATTTTTATGTGATACCAAGCGCTGCATCGAATGTAACGGCTGTGTCACGGCATGTAAAAACGAAAATGACTCTGCGCTGGAGTGGGGTATTCAACGTCGCCGCGTGGTGACCATCAATGACGGTCAGCCAGGCGAAGCCTCTATCTCTGTGGCTTGTATGCACTGCTCAGACGCCCCTTGTATGGCGGTTTGTCCTGCAAACTGCTTCTACAAGACGGAAGATGGCATTGTGCTGCACAACAAAGATACCTGTATCGGTTGTGGTTACTGCCTATACGCTTGTCCGTTTGGTGCGCCTCAGTTCCCTAAAAAGGGTGCCTTTGGCAGCCGCGGTAAGATGGATAAGTGTACTTTCTGTGCCGGTGGTCCTGAAGAGAACCATTCAGATGCAGAGCGTCAGAAGTATGGTTCTAACCGTATTGCCGAAGGCAAACTGCCAATGTGCGCAGAACTATGTGCGACTAAGGCCCTGTTAGCGGGTGATGCAGAAGTGGTTTCTAGCATCTTCCGTGAGCGTGTGGCTTACCGTGGCGCTAAAAACGCGGCTTGGAATTAATTCAGGTCACAGGATCTGTCCACAGACTTAGCTTGGCGCCTGCTAGCAGGCGCCACTAAGCGAGAGAGGATGTATGATGAACAAATGGTTCAAACACATAGGTTTAGCCATAGCACTGCTATTTAGTGCCGTGTGTCTAGCCAATGGTGGTGATGAACAGGCGCTCCAACCTCAAGCCTCTGATGCCCAAATTTGGGCACAGCTGAAGGACGGCGCCACGGGATACACTACCTCCCAAAGCGAGTTCCACGCACAACCGATCAATACCTATGATCTGCGTGTACTGGAGCTGCGTAGCGACTGGTTAGCGCCGGCCTTAATGGCGGCGTTATTCGGCATGATCATTATCTTTGTCTTATTTATCAAGGTGAACGGCATCTCCAAGCTACACCATGGTTTTTCGGGCAAGCTAGTGTATCGCTGGTCAAAGTTTGACGTTTCAATCCACTGGTTAGGCGCGATCCCGTGCTTAATGCTGATTTTAACGGGCTTAACCTTATTAGCGGGTCGTTTCTTCTTCCAACCTTGGTTGGGCGAAGGCATCTGGGAAGCCATCGTTTATGGCGCTAAGCAAATCCACGATGTGATGGCGATTCCGTTTATGATCGGCTGGGCATTGATGACAGTGTTATGGGCGAAGAACCAGCTGCCAAAAATGTACGACGTGAAGTGGTTCCTCGTTGTGGGTGGTTACATCAACTTTGGTCCCTTCAAAGGTAAGCACCCTGACGCAGGTTTTGCTAACGCCGGTGAAAAAATGTGGTTCTGGGCCTTTGCCCTGTTTGGGTTAGTGATTTCAGCCTCGGGCATGTTGTTACTGTTCCCCAATCTTTTCGAACCTAGCCGCACCTTAAGCTTAATCGCGCTGGTATTACACTCAGTGAGCGCTATCGTGATCTGCGCCTTCTCTATCGTGCATATCTTCATGGCAACGGTAATGTCTGAAGGTGGTATGGAGTGTATGGTGTCTGGTTATTGTGATGAAAACTGGGCAACCCAACACCACAACCTGTGGTACGACGAAATCAAAGCTAACGGCACTTTGAAATATAAAGAGTAAAAGTCGCTGAAAACAAAAAACCTCCACAGCATGCTGTGGAGGTTTTTTTATGGGTAAAATAAGTGCGTTAAATTGAGCACTTAGAAGCGGTACATCACAGATACACCGAGATTTCTTGGGTCGATAATCGCCGCATAACCATCGGGATAACTGCGGCTAGCGGGTTCATTTACCGTCAAGGCTTGCTCATCAAACAGGTTGTTTACAAAGCCGCTGATTCTCCAGCTATCAGTTTGATAATCGAGGCTTAAGCGGGCAACAACATAATCGCCAGCCACCCGTGATTCGGTATTATTGATATCCGCATAATACTCACCCACATAGTTGCCTGAAAAACCAAAAGAAAATGCATCGCCTAACCAATATTTTAATCCAGCATTGGCGGTCACATGCGGCGCCGAGTTCAGCTGATTGCCGATAATGTCACCATAGCTAGGATCCGCTTGTTTGATCTCACTATCGAGTAAACCTACGCCCGAAATAAACTGCAGGTTTTCGGTGAGCATGGCGCTGAATTCAGCCTCAATACCGTAACTGACCGCTTTATCGATATTGGTAATTTTGCGGGCGCTGTTAGAGGCTTGGTAACCGTCGAAATCGTTGTAGAAGAGGTTGGCATTAAAGTTAACATCGCCATCCATAAACGCGCTGCGACTGCTGATTTCATAGGTATTTACGTACTCTTCGTCGTAGTAGTAATACTCACTTTCGGCTAACGACAGCGCACCGCCACCCGAGTTATAACCGCGACGCACACTGGCCGCCAAAGTTGTGCTGTCATTCAGCGCATATTGCAGCACTAACTTCGGCAGGGTAACGGTATTGGCATTATCGAGTTTCTCCTGCAATTGACTGCCTTGATAGAGCATATTGAAGTTACGCAATTGCTCCTCACGCATCACGCGGCCGCCGAATGTGACCCAGAGTGATTCGGCAAGGCCATAGGTCATTTCACCGTATATAGAGGTGGATTCAGTGCTGTCATCCCCACTGTAAACAGAGCTGCCAGTACTACCAAAATCTTGATCGCGTTTAAAATAGGCTAAACCCACAAAACCATTGAAATCTTTATCTTTTAGACCAAAGCTGTACTTACCATCGACGGTGTAACTCTGGTCATTCATATCCACATATTGCTGCGCCGTGGCGAGGGCCTCATAGGATTCAAAGCCCCAGTCATAATCCATATAAGCGACGATGAGATCGAAGGCGCGGCCTTCACCGAGGTCATAATCGACTTTCACTGAATGAGTCGTAGATTTAGTCTCGATATAACGTTGGAAAATAGGCTTAAACGCCCAAGGATCATCGCCGGTAAAATAGTTACGCCCAGAGTCACCTTTCTCATCATTGTATGAAAAGCTATAGAGCACTTTGAGATCTTCAATCGCACTCGGCTGCCACAGGAATTTACCGCGCCAGCGATTGGTGATCAGTTCATTGAGGTCAAATGGGGCAGGATTTGTCTCATATTCCAAGCCTTTATTGAAGGTATTCCCTGTCACATTTTGTCCGCTCACCCTAAATGCCAGCTCATCATCGAGGATGGGGCCTGAGAGCATAACGGCGCTATCGATAAAGTTATCTTGATTGCGATAACCAACACGAGCCGCACCTTGCCAATCGAAGGTGGGGTCTTCCGTTTTAATAAACACTGTGCCGCCAATGCTGTTACGCCCGTTAATCGTCGATTGCGGACCGCGGTACACCTCAATTTGTTGGATATCCCACAGACCAGTATCACCAGTAAGATCGGCCACAAAAGGTTCGGCAACGCCATCGACTAAGGTGGATACCCGCGCCCGAGCACCGCCGGTAAAAGAGTTAAATCCCGAGGCAGAACCATTACCAGAAACCCCACGGATATCGGGCACAGATCCCGTAAGCACCACCACGTTAGGCACTTCAGATAAGGCACTCGAGGTGGATTGATATTGACCGCTGTCGAGCGCTTCTTTATCGATAACCGAAATAGAGGAAGTCGTATCCTTAAGGCTACGCTCGATTTTCTCACCATAAACAGTAATTTTTTCAATCGGTTCAGCAGATTCTGCGTCCACAGCAGCGTAAGCTGAGGACATCACTAAACTCGAAACTATTACTGCAATTGCACTTTTCTTAAACGCCCTGCATTCCATAAAAACCTCGACGGCACTCATTGATAAACGGTGTTAGCTTGAAATGCCGACAATCTACATTAAAACAACCTTAAATCCAAATGATAACCAATATCATTTACATTCAATACATAGCTTTGTGACCGAACGCAAATTCGTAGGAATGAGAGATAAAAGATTGAGTGAGGGACAATTACCACTCGCTTCGACTAACACAAGAGCGTGTTGAGGCCTCAGTTTTTTGCAGTGATTTGGCGGGCTTTTATTCGAGTTTAAGCTTGTGGTGCATAGCTGTTCGACACCATCAGCCAATAACGCGGTCAAGCGCTATAGATACACTTATAAACATTTGTAAGTTTTGCGATCTGCCTCACAATCGATTTTTGCACTGTTAATAGGCTGTAGAGTGACTGCTACATCACTTTATTTTCACCATGAAAATCAATCAACTGAGAATACTTTGATTTTTACTTACATAACATCTGGCAACCACTGCACCATTCCCAATTAACACGGCAAAAACAATCCCTTTTAAAACATACCACTATAGCTAAAACGCTCAAAATGTCGCCTTGCAGCTGCCTAAATCCAAGCGTTAAAATGGCCTCAATGTGTAATTTAATTACACCCCGTCTTGATTAATACCCCAGTAGGCCACCATGTTTAACAATGCAAAAACCAGCACATTGACGGCGCTGCCTTCAGTGTTTGCGAGTATTTTATTGATCATTATCGGCATTTCCTCCTATCGGGGTTTTGCTGAACTCAATGACACCAGCAGCAGGCTGGTCAACAATACCCAGCTCGCCGAAACCTTCACCAATGTGCGTGAAGCTTTCTTCGAGTTGCGCTTAGCCACATTAGTCCATAACAGCGACGCCATCAGCTTGCAGCAACGCAATGTGCAGCAGCTTGTCGAGCAACTCGCAGGATTTAACACCGATTTTATGGGGCAAGATGCTAGAACGATCCGCACACTACTGCCACAAATCGAGCAATATGTGCGTCTCTATCAGCAGGAGTTAGCCTACGCCAAACAAACGGGCACCGAGCCTGAACTCACGCCAGAACGTGGCGCACTTGGGCCCAAAGTTAGCAATGAGATCAATCAATTAGTCAAATTAATCACCCAACGAAACCATGAACTAGGCAAACAGGCAGAAGACAAAGTCAATGCCACCGAAGCGCTGCTCCTTGGCCTAATCCTAATTGCCATTGTCGCTTCCTTACTAAGCGCCTTCTTTATGAGCAAACGTTTGGTCAATATCGTTAATCAAATCAAGCGGGTTGTAGAGCGCCTTGCCGATGGTGATCTGACTCAGAAGACCCAAATCAGCGGTCAAAACGAACTGTGTTCACTCGGCGCCGATCTCGACCGAGTGATTGACCACTTGCGCCATATGATTTCCGATATTGCTCAGGCCTCTGAACATATGTCAGATCAAATTGGTCAGTTGAATGTGCAGTCCAACGCCAATACCCATGCATTGCAAACCCACGCGGTAGAAACCGACCAAGTCGTGACGGCCATGACCGAAATGAGTGCAACTGCCCATAACGTTGCCGGTGATGCCGCCTCTGCCGCACGCTTTACCCAACAGGCAAATGAACAGGCTGATAAGTCGAAAAAGGCTGTCGAACAAGCGGCAAATACTGTCGTCGCCTTAGTTGGTAAGGTCGATACCGCCGCCCACACCATAGCGGAAATGAATGAAAACACTCGCCATATCGCCACTATCTTAGGTGTGATTGGAGATATTGCCGACCAAACCAACTTACTCGCACTTAACGCCGCCATCGAAGCCGCCCGTGCTGGTGAACAGGGCCGAGGCTTTGCTGTCGTCGCCGACGAAGTACGCGCCCTAGCCGCTCGTACCCAAGCGAGCACGGCCGAGATCAATCAAATGCTGGAACGCCTGCGCACGGGTGCTAACAGCGCCGTTAATGCGATGGATGAGACCAAACAGAGTTGCCAAGATGCAGCGGACACCACTACGCTGGTGACTGAAAGCCTTGAAACCTTAACGACCTATGTATTTGATATTAATGGATTGAGCAATCAAATCGCCACCGCCGCCGAAGAACAAAGCGCCGTGAGTGAAGAGATTAATCGTAACTTGAATACCATTCGCGAAATGGTTGAAGAGTTAAATCAAAGCGGTAAAGCAACCCTCAATAGCGCAACCTCTTTGGCCGCCACCAAAGAACAGCTAACAGGCGTAGTCTCGCATTTTAGACTCTAATTCGAGTCAGCTAAGTCGTTACAATGGCCTAATATCGCAAGATGTTAGGCCATTTTTGATTAAGGGCGAGCAACTATTGGCGACAACATCACAATCTCAGTGCTCATACATTTCATTCATAATGAGCCATTAAATACATCAAAAAAATAAAGGCACCCTAAGGTGCCTTCATAATCGATTAGTGGTTAATTCCCACCGAAGAGTGATAACGAATCACACCATTTAAAGGCGGCATGGTATTTTCACAACGCTGATTAAAGTTAACCGCTAGAGATTTAACAGATTTATCAGCATTATAACTCAACTCAAGCACCTCAAAATCCCCGATACTTTGATTGCAGCCACGACCATCACCCGTAAATGACAAACCTGCCGTCAAGGGGCCTTGGAACGGATAACGAGTAGCATTGATATATTTCTTCACTTGCAGGTTTTCACCAGCGGGTGCAGCAATATCAAAGCTCCACCAAGTATTTCCGTCAATAGATAAGGTGATTGCATTTAAGCTGTTGTCGTAATTCGTTGGCGTGAACACTGCACTGCTCGAATCCATAATCACTGTTTTCCCACCACCAATGTAGTCACCTTGCGGGCTCACATAGTGCATGAATGTGTCACTGCCAGCATAATAGTGCATCGTTAAAGTTCGGAATACTTGGTATCCCTGTCCATTGGACACTTCTAACTTTATCGCGACATCAGATGTCACTTCATTTGGAACGGTAAAACCTGTCTTGGCACTAGTCGGATTTGAAAAAACAATGCCGACATTATTCACATCTACCCACTTAAATGTCAGTGCACTACCTTTATTCATAACGGTTTGTGAAGCATCGAGCTTTGGCGTGTCGTTGGCTTTATATAAATAGCTACTTGCAGCCACATCGATAATGATTGCATCGCTGGTTTTAAAACGTTCAGACCACATAGTATTCGCCACTGCACCAAATTTGCTTTCAAGCAAAACACCATTAAAGCGATATACCGTATTCGCCTTTAAATCTGTCTCTGGCGTGATGTTTAATATCGCACCATTCACGCTAATTTTGGCTGCAACTTTTCGGTATGGCCATGAATCCTCATCAAAAGAACTTTCGTAAACTTGGTCTTTGATAGGGCGTGACATGAGTAATCGAATCGTCCCGCCAGACACAGGAAATGCTTGTAAATCCTGGTCATCAATCATGCCTACATAGTTAAAGTTGTCAGAGCGAAACTCAAATGATGAGTTAGATTTTCCACCTTCAAGATGCCACAAACTTCCCTCAACAATTTGACTCCAATAAACCATGTAAGCTTCTTTAGCAGTATTCACATTGAGCATTTTAGAGTCAGTAACGAAGTTACTCGTCATTTGAACTGAGTCCTGAGCTGATGTACTGGCGACAATAGAGCCTTCATGGGGAAATTCGTCAAAATGTCCTTTCAATGGTTTAGTAAACTCAAAACCAAAGCCATTATTAAATTGTGCGACCGAAATCTGGCCTTTACCACTAATCGCATAAGTTGCATCGGAAAAGTTTTCCACTCTCGTTAAAGAGAGATTAGTAAAACTTAACTCCGAATTACTATTTACAACTAATTTAACAGTGCTTTTGCTTTGAATGTTCAACTGTCTTTGCAACGGTGAAATGTTATTTTCGAACAACATTTGACCAACCAAGTTGAAGTTATCATCTCCATTAACCTGCAGATTAGAAATATCAATCGACCCTTTTGCCTTAGTGCCCTGTTGATATTCAGATAGCGTTAATGAACCTTCGCCATTCACTGTGCTGTCGAGTGCTTGAATGTAACAATCACGATAGGACATATTAAGACTATCGCCGACAGAAATGCCTTTTGAGTCATCCTTATCAATCAACTCAATCGTCGCTAAACCGCCATTAGAGCACGACTTTTCAGCTCCATTAGCCTCGATATCAAAATTGCGTAAGATGTCATTAGCAAAAAAACCAACTTGCAAAACACTCTCCGCTAACGATAGCGAAGTGACAGCAACTTCCGTCGGGTAATCAGTAACTTTAAAAGTTGTTGTCGGAGGAGGATTGGTCGGTGATGTTGGCGTTGTAGAGTCGCCACCTCCCCCGCCACAAGCAGATAAGACTAGTGAACTGCCAAGTAATACACAGATTCCTTTTGCGGTCATATTCGTTCCCTAAACTAGCAAAAACAGATCATATTTTTAATTTGCCAGCTACTTTACCGAATTAATTAAAGTTAACAACAAGTATCTATAATTTAACAACAAGTTAATCGGCTGGCATAAGTTGATGCTAATTAAGTGATGCGCATTTATGAGCGAGTGACCACATACTGACTTATCCATAAAACACTCATATATTTCATTTACGATATTAAGATATACGTTACTTCAGCTTATTAAAAAGCTGCTATTGTTTCTCACTATTTGGTGGTGGTTTTCACACCATCCGGATCTTGCTCTAAACTCGCCCAGTAGCCTGCCAGCAGGGCGCCTGAAAGGTTATGCCAAATCGAGAAAATTGCGCTGGGGACGGCGGAGAGCGGGCTAAAAAACTTGATGCATAACGCGGTCGCAAGGCCTGAGTTTTGCAGCCCGACCTCAATCGAAATGGTTTTACACACTGTACGGTTAAAGCCGAGCAAGCGGCAGCAGGTATAACCCAAGGCGAGTCCCAAACCGTTATGTAGAAACACCGCGAGTAAAATCACAGGCCCCACCTGCGAAAATTGCCCTGCATTTAGGGCCACAATAATGCTGATGGCCAGTACAATCGCCACGATAGAAATGATGGGTAATGCGGGGGCAAGTTTAGCAACCTGCGGTTTAAAGAAGTGATTCAACACCACACCCACAGTCACAGGGATAAGCACGATTTTAACGAGGCTGACGAGCATATCCATTAAAGGAATGGCGACCATCTCGCCGATTAATAGCTCAATAATCAAGGGTGTGAGCACTACACCCGCTAAGGTCGATAGCGCAGTCATAGTGATAGATAAGGCGACATCGCCCTTGGCCAAATAGCAAATCACGTTCGATGCCGTGCCACCCGCCACACTCCCCACCAGCACCATGCCTATGGTCAATTCCCGATTGAGCCCTAACAGCAAGCTAATGGCTAAGGCACTTAAGGGCATTAGGGTAAATTGCAAGATTAAGCCAGTGATAACGGCACGTTTCTGTTTGAATGCATTGGCAAAGTCCCGCACATCTAAGGTCAGCCCCATAGATAACATAATCACCACCAGCAACGGTACTATGCTGGTTTTCAATCCGCTAAACCATGCGGGCATCAAATACGCCGTACCCGCCCCAACTAAGGCGAATAGCGGAAAAAAGCGGTTGATATTAACCAATGGGGATCCTCCAAGATTTCAGGCAGGTTGGGGAGATTAGGCAATGTCCGCAGGGATAATGACAGCCAGATACCCTCAGTACAAGTCAAAATGCCCACAAGTAAGAAGCTCAACTTTTTATCATTTCAGTCTTTCGATTGAGCGCTAAAGTTAATCGCTCAAATTCAATAACAAACAGCCAAAAACCTCAGTAAATATGCATCTATGTTTACTAAAACATGATCTGCTTAACAAAAAGCCAGTGATTTCCTTGTTAGGAAACCGTAACTTATAACCAGTTCACGTTTTGCTTACTCCATACGAGGTAGTCTAATTGCGCTAGGTGGTCGTGAATTACCTAAAGCAATTTCGGTGTTTACGGTTAGCACTCTCAGATAGGAATCGTTATGTCTTCTGTTATTCAAACGCTCAATGGCGCGATCGCAACGCCTTATCAAGCGAATATTACCGTCCCTAACTGGATGCTCAGCTCGATGGAACGAGTCATGCAGTATTATGTCGATAAGAATCTTCGCCTCGATACGCTCTCCGCCGACATTATGCCCGCCCCGGTCGAAGGTAAAAAGTACATGCTTTATGCCCATGTGCCCTTCTGCCATACCTTGTGTTCTTACTGTACCTTCCACCGTTTTATGTTTAAGGAAGACAAGGCGCGCGCTTACTTTATCTCTCTACGTAAAGAGATGGAGATGGTCAAAGCCTTAGGCTATGACTTTGAATCTATGTACATTGGCGGCGGCACCACCACAGTATTAGAAGATGAACTCGCCCGTACCATTGAGCATGCCAAGACCCTATTCCCAAGCATTAAAGAAGTGTCTTGCGAGTCGGATCCACAGCATTTAGACAGCCCAGGCTTTAAGCAACTCAAGGGCTTAGTGGATCGTATGTCCATCGGCGTACAAAGCTTTAACGACGACATTTTAAAAATGACCGATCGCCTCGAAAAGTTCGGCACAGGTCAGCAAACCTTCGACAAGATCATGGCGGCCAAAGAGCTGTTCCCTATTATCAACGTCGACCTGATTTTTGGCTTTCGCGGTCAAACCGATGAAGTGATCCAGCACGACTTAGACATGGCCTCACGCCTCGACCCAAGACAGATCACCACCTATCCGCTGATGATCACGCACCAAACGCGTAAGAGTGTTAAGGGTAAGCTGGCAGCGCCACAGGCGGATATGGCCAACCAATATCGCCAGATCTTAAACCGTTTAAATGGCCAATATAATCAGTTGTCTGCATGGGCCTTTGGTAAGGCGAATGACGAAGGCTTCGACGAGTATGTTATCGATTACGATGAGTATTTAGGGGTGGGTTCAGGCTCATTTAGCTTCCTGAACGACACTTTATACGTTAACACTTTCTCGCTGCGTAAGTACCAAGAGCGGATCGCCGCCGGCAAGATGGGCGTCGAGCAACAGAAAAACTACAGCAAAAAGGATGTGATGCAGTATCGCTTCCTGCTGGGGATGTTCTCTGGCCGTCTATCGCGCAAATACTTCCGCGAAACCTTTGGCGTTAACTTAGACACAGCCCTGTTTAAGGAAATGACCTCGATGAAGCTAATTGGCGCCATCAAGAACGACCCAACCGATCCCGATAATCTGATCATCACAGATAACGGTAAGATGATGGGCTTGTTAATGATGAAAGAGTTCTACGCCGGCATGGATAACGTGCGCGCCCAATTGCGTAAGCCGCTCAAGCCCTGCGATATGTAAATATCAGTTAAACCACAAAAGGCCCATGATGGGCCTTTTTGTTAGCGCCATTTCAGGCTACGCTTGCCACCACTCACGCATGAGTCTGTCGCCCAGTAATAAAGGAGTATTCGTTATGGGTTTTAATGAGCAAGAAAGACAAGCACTACTCGCCGTTAAGGGCGTTGGCCCGACGGTCATTAAACGCTTTGAAGAAATCGGTATTAGCTCACTCGCCCAGTTAGCCGAGCATGAGGTCGAAGATATCGCCAACCTCGTCGCCAGCATGCTACGCACCACTTGTTGGAAAAACAGCCCACAGGCTCGCAATGCCATCGCCGCAGCCATTGAGCTTGCCCGCCGCGCTTAATCCTTTATTGCTATCTTTTGAGATGTTTATGTCAATCCATATTCGCGCCCTAATGGGCGGTTTACTCGCACTGCTGAGCACAGCAGCCATCGCCAATGACAGCAGTTTTGGTGATGCTAATGGTTCTATCACCCTTAAATATCAGCCACATATCAGTATGGATAAGGAGTCGCTCTTTATCAGCGAGACCGAAGTCAGGGTCGATTATCTGTTTACCAACACCAGTTCGCAGGATCTTACCGTCCCCATCGCCTTCCCTATGCCGCCGATGTTTTTTGGCTCAGCCGATCACAGCAGCATCGATAACTTCACCCTCAAAGTAAATGGCAGCCCCCAACCAACTGAGCACAGGCTCGTCGCCCAACTTACCGATAAGACGGATATTTCACGAGAGCTTAAAAATCTCGGCTGGGGCGTAGAAGAAGTCGCTTACTTTACCGAATATGGCGAAGTCCCCAAGGGCAAACCAGCACTCCCCAAGGAATGGTTGGATGAGGACCAACAAATCGCCTTTACCCTGAGTGACTACTTTGTGTGGCAGCAAACCTTTCCCGCAGGAAAAAACGTTGCCATCAGCCACAGTTACACCCCGAGCCTCTCAACGGGCGTGCCCGATACCGCCAACAGTATTATCGATACTTACACTGAACTTGCCTGTTTAGATGAAAGCGCCAAGCAAGGCATTCGTAAGCGAAACCTTATCGTTAAACAAGACGGTGAAGATCAGGAGATTGGCGTCGAGTGGAGCCACCTTAGCTATATATTGGTGACGGCCAATAACTGGCAAGGGGCGATTAAGGACTTCAAACTGACGCTGAAAAAATCCCAGCCCACAGATCTCATTAGCTTGTGTTTTGATGGCGAGCTAAAAAAATCGACCCACTCACCTTTGAGTTCCAGCAAAAACAATTCACGCCAACGCAGGATCTCAGCATCCTATTTATCCGTAAACCGAATTATGAATAATCGAAAAAGCCAGCTAAATGCTGGCTTTTGTATTAAGCGACTAATTTTAAAGGCGGTTAAAAGCTATAGGTCATACCTAACCAGTAACGACGGCCGTCTTCGATATAACCGTATTCCTCTTCCGTGATGTCCTTATCGAAGGCGTTATAGATGCCCGCACTGAACTTAATGCTGTCATTAACGCGATAGTTCGCCCCTAAATCTAACAGCGTATAGGAAGGCGCAATCAAGCTGCTTGAGGAAGGCCCTGTGGTTGGTTGGCTCTCTTCGCCACGGTAGTTGACTCGCAGCCAAGTGCTTAACTTATCTATCGGCTCATAGTTAACCGACAATTGCACCAGATGTTTAGGTAACTGATTCAATGGACTACCTTTATAGGCACCCGTTTTCTGCTCCGAGTCGGTATAAGTGTAGTTGCCAGTTAATGCCAAGTTACTGAGGATTTTATAGTCGATACTGAACTCAACCCCTTGGGTGACCGCCTCATCGATATTCACATAGGTGGTTGGGTCAGAACCAAACTGATTCGGCCCATCGGTACATTGAGTCGCAGGGCAAGCGACACGGGTGATCTTGTCCTCAAACTCATTATAAAACACGCCAGCACTGGTGGTGATGGAATCGGTAAGATCGGTATAAATCCCTAGCTCATAGTTCACTGAGGTTTCGGGTTGCAAATCGGGATTACCGTACATATTGCCGCCTCGGCTCACCTGCCCCCAATCGGGTACAGTTTGCCTCAGGCTCGGTGCCCTAAAGCCAGTCGACACACCACCTTTTAAGGTAGTGTGCTCGGTCAGCCCCCATACCCCGTAAATCCGTGGGCTGAGGTGGTCGCCAAAGTTTTCATCATCGTCTAAACGCAGGCCTAAGGTTAAGGCAAAATTATCGACGATACGCCATTCATCCTCTGAGAACACCGACCATTGGCGGCGACTAATATCGGTTAACTCGCTGACCTGATTACCAGTTTCATCGGTGAGATCTTGCTTATTGAAGGCCGCGCCGAACGTGGCGGTATGGCTTTCTCCTAAGGTAGCGATCAGGCTGGTTTGAGCATCAGTATTTTTGATTTTCATCTTGCGGGACTTGTTATCGTACACTTCGTGCTTGATATAAGTATCCGAAGTGCCAAAGTCCCAACGCCCGGTATGCGACAATGAAATCGTGCTGTTTTCATATTCGGTTGTCGACGATGCAGGGCAACCGCGGCGGCCACAACTGGCTCCCGGCGCTAATGGCGCAACGGTTTTCCCTAAGGTGCTATCCAACTCTTGGTTAGCGATGCCAACTTCCAACATGATGTCATGGTCTTGATTAGGCGTGAGGGCAAATCTGGCGGTGAGATTATCCGCATCGCGACCTCGGTAACCGCCGTAGATATTATCTTCTTCACGCTGAGTATATTGGCCGTATAACTGCACGCCGAGCAGGTCTTTAATCAAGCCACCGTTCACAAAAAAGTTGCCCTGATACACATTGCCCGAGTCCGACTTCTCCTGCAGCGTGGTGTCGAGTCGCAGTTCCCCCTGCCACTCATTGGGCACTTTACGGGTGATAATGTTGATCACCCCACCGATAGCATCGGAGCCATAAAGGGATGACATGGGGCCGCGGACAATTTCAATCCTATCGATTGCGGCGAGCGGCGGCGTCCAAGCGCCTTCAACACCAGGACCATCGCTGTTGGTGCGGGTTTCGCGGGAAGACTGACGCTTACCATCAACTAAAATCAGCGTGTATTGGCTGCCCATGCCCCGCAGACTAATGTCCCGACGGTCGGCACCACCAGTCACCACCACGCCAGGCACCTCTAACATTGCGTCGGTTAAGTCACGGTAAAAACGAGTATCGAGATCCTCACGGGTAATCACGCTAATCGATGCCGGCGCATCACGCACTTGCTGCTCAAAACCCGATGCGGTGACGACAATCCTTTCCATCATTTTGTCTTGATCGGGGCGGCATCCGCCAAAGCCTGAGTAGCCGGTAGCAACAGAGTTGTAGATACCAGCTGTGCGAGGATCTTTTTACGACGTAACAACATAACCAACGAATCTCCCTTGACCCTTTGTAAATGATAATAATTTTCAATACGGCAATGTATCCCTATGTTACAATCGGCTCAAGTTAGACTTTGAGTAATCACTTGTAAGAGTTGCTTAAGAATGAATAGAAATATGGTCAAGGGCATGATCGTGTTTGCCGCCATCGCGGAAAAAGGCTCGATGAGCGCTGCGGCAACACAGCTTAATCTGAGTTCATCGGCGGTGAGCCAACAAGTCGCAAAGCTTGAAATGGATATGGGAATTAGTCTGTTTCACCGTAATACCCGCCACCTGACACTCACAGAGGCGGGCACGTTATTTTATGAAAACTGCATTAAAATCATAAAAATAGTAGAAAGCGCCGAACATCAGCTACACGCATTAAAGGGCACTCCTTCGGGGAGCTTAAAATCGCCGCGCCAGTCGGTTTTGGCGGTGGTTTACTCAGCCAGCCTTTAGCACATTTATTGGCGGCTCATCCGCAGATCAGCCTCAATCTGCAGTTGCAGGACGGCCCAATCGATATAGTTAACGAAGGAATTGATCTGGCAATTTGCATCGGCCCTCTATCGGATTCGAACCTTATCGCTCGCCCCTTGGCGGATTGGCGCATGTTGTTGTGCGTCGCCCCTAACTATATTCCTCAGCATCAACACCTACAGCATCCTGACGAGTTACAAGGGTTCAACCGTATTAGCCACAGCTATGCTAAGCCCGAGTTCTTAACCCATTCACAGACTCAAGCGCGAATAGAACTCCCTACCCAGCGCATCAACGTCAATAATATGCAGACGCTTATCCAACTCACCCTCGATGGATTAGGCTATGCCGTATTGCCAGAGCCAGAAGTGCATCAATATCTTGCATCTGGCCAACTGGTGACACTTTTGCCCGACTGGTCGCTGCGCACCTACAGCGTTTACAGCGTGACCTCGGCGCGGGATAAACAGCCCGCCAAAGTGAAAGAAGCCATTGCGGCGCTCAGCCAATATTTTAGCCAGATGGATTTTAGTCCGAACCCAGCATTACTGACTCAACCCAGCGCCTGCGAGCATACGCCAAGATTAGCCATACCCGCCTAACCCTTGTAGACACGCGTTTCATTTATCAGGTGAGTTAGAGTATGCTGTTCTATCCATTCGATTAAACAGTAGTAACTCAATGCAAGATGTGGCCTTAGTGTTAGAGGGCGGCGGCCTGAGGGCAATCTATACCGCCGGCGTGTTAGATGCCTTTTTACAGCAACAATTGCACTTCCCCTATGTGATAGGCGTATCGGCGGGGGCGATTTATCCCGCTTCTTACGTCTCACGCCAATTTGGCCGCAATTTACAAATTCAGCAGCAATATCTGCGGGATAAGCGCTACATGGGGCTGCGCCACTGGTTAACCACGGGCAATTACGTCAACACCGACTTTACCTATAAGCGCATGGCCTATGAGTTACTGCCTTTTGATTTTACAACCTTTTTAGGCAGCGGAACCGAGTTTAAGGTCGGGGCATTTAACTGCCAGACAGGCCAAACCGATTACTTTGGCATGGCCGATTTTCATGAGCACGACAAATTGCTCGACGTGCTTATCGCCTCCTCTAGCCTGCCTTTTATGGCCAATCCCTATCGGATAAACCAGCAAACCTACCTCGACGGCGGTATCGCCGCGCCCATTCCGGTAGCGAAGGCGCAGCAAGAGGGCTATTCACGCCAAGTGGTGATCCTGACTCAAGACGCAAACTATCGAAAATCGCCGATGAAGTTCAACTGGTTAGCGCGCAAGCGTTATCAAGCTTATCCGGCAGTGGCCGCCGCGCTCAAAATACGCCATCAACGTTATAACCAATCCCTCGAGGAACTCACCCAGAGTGTTGCCAGCGGTCATACCTTTGTGATCCGCCCTGCTGCGCCGCTTACTCTCTCGCGACTTGACCGCAATATCGATAAAGTGACCGCCGTATATCACCAAGGGCTGGCCGATGGACAGGCGATTTTGCCCAAGCTGAAGGCTTGGCTAAACACTGGGGCAGATATCAGTTAGGGAGCGAGGCGCTGACTTTGTTAATAATCAGCTCCCGCAGCCATTTATGGCTGAGATCGTGCTCGAAATGCTTATGCCACATCAGCAGATACGCACCGGGGATCAGTTTAATCGGCGAGGGTAAATACTTAAGATCAAACGACTTCATCACCGCTAAGGCATAACGGGAAGGAGCGCAGAGAATCAAATCGCTCTGCTCACACAGGGCCAACGCACTCTGGAAGTCGGTCATATTCACCGCAATATCCCGTTTACGCCCTTGGATTTGCAGCACATCGTCTAACAACCAATGTTCCAAACCACCAAAGGCGACCTGCAATTGGCGATAGCTTAAAAAGGTGTCGAGATCCCATTCCTGCGAAAGGGCTGGATGGTCACGGCGCATCAGGCAAACGGTGTAATCCTGAACCAATTCAACATAATGGATATCGTCCGGAATATGGTTTACATGCATGGGTGAACGTTCATCCCATTCGCGGCAACCTATGGCGAGATCGATATCGCAGCGTTGGAGTCTATCCATGGTATCCAGCCGCCAGGTTTGGCAATTAATGCTCACACCGGGCGCCTGCGCCAATAGCGAAGGCATAAAGTGTGGAAAGGTCAGCGAGTAAGTCGTCTCGACCAGATGCATCCGAAACTGGCGCTGACTTAAGGCGGGTTCAAAACTGTCTGGCCGGGTAAATTGCGCTAATTGCTGTAAGCATTGTCGCAAGTCGGGTGCCAGCGACAGCGCCTTGGGCGTTGGCTTGAGGCCGTAAGCGGTGCGCTCGAATAAGGGATCATCAAACACTTCGCGCAGGCGGGTCAATTGCTTGCTCACCGCCGACTGACTCAAATGCAGCCGCGCCGCCGCGGCCGTGACACTCTGCTCCTCGAGGAGAATTTCCAGTACGGGCAGTAAATTTAAGTCTAAGTGTTTTAGCATCTAACCCCTCGCTTTTAAGGGATTCCACCTCAAGTTTTGCGGCAATTTCATCAGCAGTAGCGACAGTAAAATCACTAAAATCCCTGCCCACTGGCGCATATCTAAGGCTTCACCCACAATCAATACGCCTAATGATACGGCAACCACGGGATTGACTAAAGCCACCATCCCCATGATTTCTGGCCCTAAATTTCGCATTGACCAGAGCCAAGCCCAATAAGCCACCGCGGTATTGGCGGTAACCAACCAGATTAACGAGGGAACCACATCCATACTCGGGATCTGTGGCGGCCCCGCCATAAACCACGCCAGCGGGATCAACATCAATCCCCCCAAGAGTAATTGCCAAGCGGTGAGCACTAAAAAGTCGCCCACATCCCAGCGCTGCATCCAGCGGGAAGAAAAGGCAATCAACGTTGTCGCGCTCAGCATACACAGGACACCAATCGGGTCGAGATCCGCCGAGGGATTCAGCAATAAAATCACGCCACCGAGGCCCATTAAACCGAGCAGTAGCCACTTCATCCCCGGGCGTTTTTTATCAATCAGCCAAGCGAGGATCAAAAAGATTAATGGCAATGTCGCCCCCAGCGTGCCCGCGACGGCGCCGGGTAGCCGATAGGCGCCAATAAACAGCAGCGCAAAGAAGGCGCCAATATTACAAAACGCCAGCAAGCTTAATTTAGACCACGCCAGCGTCGGCAAACGTGGGCGCAGCATCAGCAGCAATATGCCCGCAGGCAGCGCACGCCAAACCGCTACCCAGTAAGGCGACATATCCTGTAAGTAAAGACTCACCAATGCATAGGTAGTCCCCCAAAACACGGGGGCGAGTAACGCAATCACAAACGGCATAATGACTTCTTAAAAAGTATCTTGATGTTGAGATATATTACTTTGAGAGAATAAAACAGGCAAGTGCTGAGATAAGGTTAATAGGGAGAAAAGAAAATGGACTCGCGTTTATGCCGCTTTAGATATGCGCACACAGAGCTGCGCTTAAGGCTTGTTTGCCGTATAATCGGGCGTCATTTTTTATAGGCGGGCAAGCATGTTCCATATCGCACTCTATGAGCCAGAAATCGCACCCAACACGGGTAATATCATTCGCCTTTGCGCAAACAACGGCAGCCAACTGCATCTAATTGAGCCACTAGGGTTTGATTTTGAAGAGAAAAAACTGCGCCGCGCGGGCCTAGACTATGCCGATTTAACCAATGTGACTCGCCATAAAAACTTCGATGCCTTCCTCGAAGCCATGGCAGGCAAACGCATTATGGCCTGTACCACTAAGGGAAGTCGCCCTCACACTGAACTCAGTTTTGCCAAGGATGACGTGCTGCTATTTGGCCCTGAAACCCGTGGGCTACCTATGCCAATTATCGAGTCGATCCCAACCGAGCAGCGATTACGCATTCCGATGGCGGCCACCAGTCGCAGCCTCAACCTCTCCAATGCCGTGGCGATTATCAGCTACGAAGCCTGGCGTCAGCTCGGGTTTGAAGGCGCAATTTAATACCTAAGAATACTGATTTAAATTGGCTGGGCTGAACCAGCCAATTTTCCAATCACTCAGCCAAATCATTCAGCCATCAGCTCTGAAAGATTTCTTTCCCAGTGATAAGCTGCCTTATTTCACAAGAAGTATCCATGAAGGCTCTACTAAAACATTCCTGCTTTAGAAGATCGTCGGTACAACAATGCCAATCCTCGCTGCCCTCTAGCTGTTTGTTCAACTAAAAAGATATTCCCCAAAGCAAGGCGGCTGAATCGGATATTGCGTAATATACATTGCCACTGTTTCCCCAGTGACACGCCGTGAATATATCCCTATAGGCTCGACGGCGGCATCCATGCCGCCAACGGTCACTGTTGCAATAGTGACAATTTTGACGACCATTGAACTGCTCATCCGACTAAAAGGCTAATGCCCCATTCCTTGTTTCGTTTCGTTGGCTCAATAGAAAACTCCTACTCTTGTTGCCATACAAAATCTCATCCATTTACCTAATGTTTGGACCTAACGTAAAGCGACTAACAATGTATGGGTATACAGTCGTATTTAAATTTAGGTTTTTTGGTATGATTTTTAGACAAAATCAGTGCGCACTAATTACATCCGCAATAAATAAAATTCTATCAAATCAATTAACTATGGTGACAGATTTTTAGTTAATAGGTTTGGAAAACGCGCATGCGCGTTTTTCCAGATGGTATATCTAATAGAATGCTGATAAGTTCTTTGCATACAGATAGTTAACTGTGCGCGCTTTCACTGGTCTAACGAGGTAAACGCGCATGCGCATAAATACTAAGAAGTTAGAAGGAAAACATCGTGCACCCACTTGATCAATTAATGATGTCAGTTGTCCGCATTGAAGCTAATTTAAATAATGGTTCTAAAGCAACCGGATCAGGTTTCGCTTTTAGCTTTGCACAGCAAGAAGATGGAATGTATGTTCCTGCGATAGTTACGAATAAGCATGTTATTGAAGGTGCAGTATCTGTTTCTTTGCCGATTAGCACAGCGGATAACCAAGGCAATCCTACAGGCAAGTTCGAAGTTATAACTTATCCTCTGCAAAACAATGTTATCTATCATCCCGATCCTGACATCGATCTATGCGCAATATTGGCCGCACCGATCTACCAATATTTTCAAAGTAAGAATACGCAGCCGCTGTTGTTCCGCCTGGATAAATATATTGCAGCTACTGATGCTACCTTCTCTGAGTTGCTTCCCCTTGAGGAGGTGACAATGATTGGCTATCCAAATGGGATTTGGGACTCGACCAATAACGGATCGATTGCTAGACGCGGTATTATTGCAACTAAACCTGAAGACAACTATTTGGGAAAAAGCAGTTTGTTGTTGATATGGCCTGTTTCCCGGCTCTAGCGGAAGCCCAGTATATTTAGCAAACTTCGGTAGCTTTGCCGACAGAAATGGTAATTTGAATATGGGAACCCGTATCAAATTACTTGGCGTTTTGTATGCTGGCCCCCAGCATACTGCCAGTGGAGAAATCGTTCTTAAGCCAGTACCTACAAGTAATGTACCAATGAGCTTAACTTCTATGCCAAATAATCTTGGTTACGTTATTAAAGCAACAGAATTGGGTGCTATTGAGTCTATTGCAGCATCCCTTCTAACAAATCAAGCAAGAGGGACGCCGCAAAGCGGCGCCCCTTCTTGAAGCGTTAAGCATACGGAGATCACATGGTAGCGAGAACTTTAACGGAAAAAGAAAAGAAACAATATGCGAAAGATGTTGGGAAGGTTCTCGTAAAAAAATATGGGAAGCAGAAGTATTACAGCCCTCATCGTGTAAAGCTGGCGTCGAAGGAAACTAAATGGGATATCGATTGGCATTGTTGGGCTATGTGCCTTTATACATCACCAAGAGATTTCAATCGGTATCACGAATCAATCGGTGAGGTGTGTGATTACGCCTCAATGAAAGGTCAAATGGCACATGCCATAACGAATGGGGCTTCAGACTCATGGTTCGATTTTGATCTTTCATGGTTGGATTGGCCTGATTTCGATTTTCTATCAATCTTTGATATTTTCGACTGATGCTTAACAAAGCCAAGCACTTTACCCTCCTGCGCAGGGGCCGAAACTCCCTTCGGTCGGCCCGTGTTGGCGGCGTGATGTTACTCGTTAACCAATGTAATTTTGTATTAATGGTAAAACATGGAAGTACTTGAACTGGCATTAGGCTTTTGGCTATTTATATTCAGTAAAATATTTCGGGAAAACTGTTTTTTTGAATATCGAAAATCAGGCATTTTTGGTAAATTTCTAATTATTTTGAGCTCTTTGGTGTCTGTTGTATTTGGCTTGGTAATACCGTTACTTATATTAGTTTGGGTATTAAAACTTTAACCCGTAATATAACAAACAACTTATGTGGGACTGCTAAAGCTTGGCTCGGTTCCGCTTCGCTACACATTTAAGCCAAGCTATAGCAGCCCCAAAGTTGGGCGTTAACCCATAGATATTTTTATCCGAAGCAGATACGTTAGAGTTAAGACTTAAACTCGAATTTGTCCCAAAGTGAGCTGCATATTGTCGAGTATCAATGAGTAGACTTAATAAGATGGCGCGATAGGCGTCATCTCTATCCCGCGAAAGAGCTGATAGCGGTCGATATCATCGTCTAAATATTGGATATTTTGCGTCCACTGCCATGCGCCCTGGGGCGATTTAGCCTCGAATAACAGTTGGATTAAGGCAGCGCGCGCATTCACGACTCCCTCGCCCAGCAGGGAATAATCGCCATTTTGTTGATATAAACTAAAGAGTTGCTGCTTTTCCTGCGAAACACCGTCGTAGTAGGTTAACAGCACTTGCTCGCCTTGCTCCCGAAACCACCAAGTCTCGCTGTAGGGAGCGCGCGTACCGACACTCACGGAAAGGATCAACTGGTGCAGATCATGGGAGCAAAAACCGTTGACGATAACTTGCTTAGGGATCTCCCCACCTTAGCGGCATTGCCCTGCCACTGCCCCACCATTTGCGGGCAAAAGGCTTTAAAACTGATCTTAGCGGCTTGCGCAGGAAAGACAGCCAAGCTGCCCAAGGCGAGTATCAATACTTTTTTGATCAATAGCTTGACCAGTTTTTGCGGGATGATTAACGCCATATTCGAGTCCTATTTCAATCTTCCAATACATTAGCGTTAAAACACCTTAGCCACAAACACGTCACGACAGTTTGCGCCATGCCTGTCATAACTCGTCATCAAAATGCGGCCTGTGGTTACAGTTACTTACATAAAAGTCCGCCTCAACCTTCACAGACTCAGCTTGATTTCATGCTCGGTTTTTATACTTTGGGGTTTAATGGGAAAAATAACGATAACACTCTGAATGATAAGGAGACATCTAGTGAAGAAGGCAGGAATTATACTGCTGAGTCTGCTAATGCCCCTCAGTACGGCATTTGCAGAAGCCAGCAAACCACTCTCAGTCGAATTACTTTGGCAACTCAAACGCATAGGTAGCCCTGTGGTGTCCTCCACGGGCGAGCACATTATTGCGCCTGTGACTGAATACGACCTTAAGGAAGACAAAGGTTCAACCCAACTGTGGCGCTTCGACGGTGAAGGTAAAAATAACCGTGCGATTACCGCCAAAGGCTTAAAAGTCAGCGAGCCAGTGTTCTCGCCAGACGGCAAAACCTTAGCCTTTATCAGCGAACGTAACGATGACGACGCGGGCCAAATTTACCTGTTACCTATGGATGGCCCGGGTGAAGCCAGCAAACTCACGGACATCCCCACTGGCGTCAATGGAATCAAGTGGGTTGGCAAGCATTTGTATTTTATCAGCAATATCTTCCCTGAGCAGAACTGGGAGCAAATGAAGACCCAGCTCAAGACAGATAAAGATAATAAAGTCTCCGCACGCCAGTGGAATGCGCTGCCCTATTCGCAGTTCGATCATTGGTTAGACGAGCGCCGTCAGGCCCATGTATTTAGGATCCCAGCCACAGGCGGCGCGGTTGAAGCCGTGACTCAGCCTTTAGGCCATGAACTGCCACGCTCAAGCCAAAGCAGTTCAAGCTATGATATTTCCCCCGATGAACGTTTAATCGCCTTCAGCGCCTATGGTTCGGATAATCGCGTCGACCCTAAGTTAGACTTGTTCCTCGCCACCATTGGCGACAGCAAGGCTGAAAACATCACTCCAGATAACCCAGCGCCGGATCTAAACCCAACATTTAGCCCTAACGGCAAAACCCTCGCCTTTACTCGACAAAAAATCCCCGGATTTTATGCCGATACCGCAAGGTTGATGCTGCTGGATGTGAGCAGTCGCAAACTCACCACGCTCACCGCGGATTGGGATCGCTCAGTGTCTCAATTTGAATGGACACCCGACAGCAAGGGCTTCTATGCCAGCATTGATGATGCGGCGACAAACCGTATTTATCATATCGATGCCAAGAGCGGTAAGGCCAAGGCCATCACTCAAGCGACCGACTTTAGCCAACCTGCTATCGCTAAAGATGGCCAGTTGATTGCGACCAATCAGAGCTTTTTGTATCCCGCGCGTTTAGTCAGCATCAACCCTCGCAATGGTAAAACCGAGCGTTTAGAACAGTTTAACGACGAGATTTTAAAGGATGTCGATTTAGGCACCTATGAGTCGGTCACCTACAAGGGTTATCAGGGCCAAGATATTCAAATGTGGGTGCACTATCCACCCGGCTTCGATCGCAGCAAGAAGTACCCGCTGTTTATGTTGATCCACGGCGGCCCACACAACGCCATTAGTGATGGTTTCCACTTCCGCTGGAACGCGCAAACCTTCGCCTCTTGGGGTTATGTCACCGCCTGGCCAAACTTCCACGGCTCTAGCGGCTTTGGACAAGAGTTTGCCGATGCCATTAATCCAGATTGGAAAAACAAATCCCTCGAAGATGTGCTCAAAGCCGCAGACTGGTTTAAGCAACAAAGTTGGATCGATAGCGATCGTATGGTCGCTGGCGGCGCCAGCTATGGCGGCTACTTAACCTCGATTATTTTAGGCCAGCCGCATCCCTTCAAGGCGCTGCTAATCCATGCTGCAGTATACGACATGTACTCACAAATGTCGGCGGACTTTGCCGTCCACAGCACCCGCTTTGGTAACTACTGGGATAATCCTGAGCTGTATAAAGCGATTTCGCCCCATTACTTTGCCGCCAACTTTAACACTCCAACCTTAGTCAGCCATGGGCAACTCGATTATCGCGTGCCCGTCGGCCAAGGTTTTGAGCTGTTCCGCACCCTGCAAACCCGTAATGTCGAATCGCGGATGATTTATTTCCCCGATGAAAACCATTGGATTATGAAGCCCAACAACTCCATCTATTGGTATAACCAAGTGAAAGATTGGATGACCCATTACGCTAAGCCTGGTGCCCAATAACACCTAGAACAGAAAAACAAAAGGTCTGCACTATGCAGACCTTTTTATTGGACGAAATAGACTAACGCCAGTGGTTATTGACCAAAACCCACCGCATTAATATCAACGGTTTGCACTTGGCCATATTTGGCAGCGATAGGCGCTATCTTGCTAGCGTTGCCAATCAGCACAAACTGCAGGTCTTTTTGTGGGAAGTAAGTTTTTACTAACCTTTGGGTCTCTTCTAAGGTTAAGCCGTCCACTTTAGCTTGGAACTCGTTGATAAACTTATCATCGAAGCCGTAGAGATACATGCCAGATAAGAGTCCAGCCAATTGTCCCGAGGTTTCAAACTTAGGCGGGAACTGACCTTTAACATAGGCCTTAGCCGAATCAAGAGTCGCTTGGTCAACGCCTTTTTCCCATAAACGAGCATAGGTTTTCAGCGCTAAATCAATCGCTTCTTGAGTGGTTTCCGTCTTAGTGAAGGTGCTAATGGTAAACACGCCCGAGTCGGTATAAGGACTAAAACCGGAGCGCGCGCCATAGGTTAGCCCCGCATTCACCCGCAGCTCATCGTTCAGCCAAGAGGTAAAGCGGCCACCTAAAATGGTGTTCACTACCGTTAGCCCCACATAGTCGGGGTTATCACGGCTAATGCCTAAACCACCGATAACAAAGGTAGTTTCCATCGCATCAGGCTTATCCACCAGCAGCACTTTGGCCTCAGTTAACTTTGGTAAACCTTGGTTTAAGTCGGGCTGAACGAGTTTTTCGCTGCCTTTCCACTGGCCAAAAGTCTGGGTTAGCTTGGCCTTCATCGCCGCCACATCAAAATCCCCCACCACTGTTAATGCGGTATTGGCGGGTTGATAGTAGCTTTTATGGAAGGCGCGCAGCTGCGACACTGTGACTTGCTCAAGTGACTCGCGATTACCCGATGACGCATTACCGTAAGGATGGGCACCGAACACCAGTTTATCGAAGTAGCGACCAATCACGGCGCGCGGGCTTTCTTTATCCTGCTGTAAACCCGCAATGGCGCGCTGCTTAAGCTTGTCGAACTCGGCCGAATCAAAGTCGGGGCTTAATAGCGCGGCGCTGAATAGGCCGAGCATCACATCGGTATCTTTCGCCATAAAATCGGCGGCCAGATAACTACCTTCTTTGTCGGCTTCGGCCCCTAAGCTAGCGCCGAGAAAATCCACTTGCTGCTCAATCTCGGCCTTGGATTTACCCGCCGCACCAAGGAGTAAACCTTCGGCGGTCATTTGGGCGATACCCGCTGTGGTGTCGTTTACCGCCCCAGCACGCACGACCGCGTTTAGGGTGATTAACGGCACTTCACGCTGTGGCATTAAATACACGGTTAGGCCGTTATCTAACACTAACTTGTCGTAACTTGGCATGGCAAAGCTGCCAGTATCGACGCGTTTTGGTGCCGTGGTGGAGGCGCAGCCGGATAAGGCTAAGCTAGTGCCTAGGGCTAATGCGACCATTAACTTAGTCGGCTGCAAAGATGATTTTATAAAGGATGATTTAACAAAGGAGAATTTCATTGATCCGACTCCTCGTTTGCCGCCAATACCGCAACAGTGCGATTCGATTTGCGTAAATAGGTTTGGGCAACACGTTGGATATCCGCAGGCGTTACCTTGTTATAGGCCTCTGGCGCATTAAATAATTTATCGTAGCTACCAAAATACATTTCATAGGTGCCTATGGTGTTGGCCTTGCCATTGATGGTTTCCATCGCACGATAAAAGTCCATCAACTTGATATTTTTGACTTTATCTAGCTCTTGCTGGGTCACGCCATTGGTCGCAATGGCATCGATTTGTTCGATCAGCGCGCGCTCTAAGGTGTTAGCATTCACTTCAGGCGTGGCTACGCCCATCACGTAGAACAGGTTAGGATCGACCGACATCGGCATATAAGTCTCGGCTTCGAGCGCGACTTGCTTATCCACCAGCGCTTGATATAAACGCGAGCTATTACCTTGGCTTAGGATAGAGCTGAGCAGATCCAAGGCATAATAATCGGCATGGGTCGCCGCTGGCACATGGTACGCCAACATCACGTTAGGTGTACTGACCGAGGCTTTTTGAACGAAAGTACGGCGCTCGCCCTTTTGCAAAGGCTCGACGGTACGCACGGCCTTAGGCGGTGTTTGCGCAGGAATAGGCGCAAAATACTTATCTGCCAATGCCTTAACTTGAGCCAGTTTTACATCACCGGCAATCACTACGACCGCATTGTTCGGCGCATAGTAGGTTTTATGGTATTGCACTAAATCTTCTAAGGTCCAAGCGGCAATATCCGACTCATGGCCAATGACAGACCAAGAATAGGGATGCGCTAAAAAGGCCACGCCTTTAACTTCGCCTTCGAGGGTATTCCAGTTGGAGTTTTCAAGCCCAGTCGAACGCTCCGACTGCACTACGCCACGCTCGCTTTCCACCATATCGGGATTGATATCTAAGTTGGCGATACGGTCAGCCTCGAGGTCGAACATGGTTTCTAGCGCATTAGCTGGGAACCAGTCGGTGTAGACCGTCATATCCTCTGTGGTGTAGGCATTGTTAGCCCCACCCGCGGCTTCCATGGTACGGTCGAACATCTTAGGGCCGTATTTTTTCGAGCCGTTAAACATCATGTGTTCGAAAAAGTGTGAGATACCGGTAATCCCCGGGACTTCGTTGCGGGAACCGACTTTCCAAAACAGATACATGTTGGCATTGGGAATAGAAGAGTCCTCTAGCACCATGATTTTCATGCCGTTGGCTAGCGTAAAACTCTTGATGTCTTCTGCCGTTGTGGCCTGTGCTTGGCTTAAGGGATTAAAGAGTCCCATCGCCAACACCAGCGCCGATAGCGTGCGCTTCATCTTGTCTCGCTCCTTGCTGTAAAAATCCACATATGAAGGCAAATTGCCTAGCAAATCAAGCGTGGGAAGGCCTTCCCACGCCGATTTTTTGTAAGCTCAAGTTATACCGAAAAGCTGACGGAATAAGGCTTAAGCGGTTTATTGCGCCTTAAGTGCCGTAAGGGCAACCTTGGTCATGGCTTCTACCCCGACTTTGAGTGCACTTTCATCCACATAGAAGGCGGGAGAATGGTTACTGGCAGCCGTTTCAGGATCAGTGCCTTTTGGTGTCACCCCGAGGAAGAAAAACATCCCAGGAGACTCTAGGGCATAGAATGAAAAGTCCTCGGCACCTGTGATTAATCCAGGCTCAATCAGCATCTTATCGCCAACCACACTGGCAAGCACTGGGCGCATACTGGCGACCAATTCAGGATTATTCACCACCACGGGATAACCTTGATGGATTTCAGTTGTCGCGGTGGCACCTAAAGTTTTTGCCGATAACTCGGCGATTTCGGCCAAACGCACCTTAATATCGGCGCGCATAGGTTGATCGAATGTGCGGATGGTGCCAATCAGTTCCACTTCATCGGGAATAATATTCGAGCGAATACCGCCATTGACTGCGCCAAAACTCACCACGGCGGGCGCTTTGGTAATATCCACCTGACGACTGACAATGGTTTGCACATTGGTAATAATTTGCGCCGCGGCGACGATAGGGTCGACGCCATTCCAGGGGCGAGAACCATGGGTTTGACGACCTTTCACTTTGATTGTAAAGGAATCTTCACTCGCCATGGCTGGGCCGCTACGCACACCAATCATGCCGCTTGGCATACTCGAGGTCACATGCATGCCAAACACTTGGTCGGGTTTGCGCTTGGCAAACAGCCCTTGTTTTAGCATTAATTCCGCGCCGCCCTCTTCACCATCAGGCGCACCTTCTTCGGCGGGTTGAAAGATAAACATCACATCGCCAGCAAGGCTATCCTTCACTTTCACTAAATTCTCGGCCACGCCCATTAACATAGCCACATGGGTATCGTGACCGCAGGCATGCATCACCCCAACGGTTTGACCACGATAGGTATCCGTCGCTTTGGAGGCAAAGGGCACATCGACCACTTCGGTCACGGGCAAAGCATCCATATCCGCGCGAATAGCAATCAAAGGACCGGGTTTACCGCCCTTTAACTTTCCGCCTTTCAAGATAGCAACAACCCCAGTATGGGCAATGCCCGTCTGCACTTCTAATCCGAGGGATTTCAGATGCTTTTCGATAATCTTGCTAGTGCGAAACTCGCGGTTAGATAACTCAGGATGCTGGTGCAAGTCACGGCGCCAGTCGATCACCTTTTGCTCCACACCCGCCGCTAACTTGGCCGCGTCAGCTGCGCCGCATAGGCAGAACTTAGCCCAGCACCCATTAAGCTCAAGGTGACGATGGAAGCGAGTAAGCTTTTGGTGAATCTTGATTTGCTCACACCGAGTGAACGGGAATAAGGTGCAAAGGATGTTGCTACAGAGGATGTTGATAACGCGCGCAATACCGAGGGTACAGTCATAGCGATAACCTATTGTTGTTTTTATAAGCTATCTAAACTACACGGACATAGAGAAATTGTTAATAGATTTAATAGTAAGGAGACATTACGCAGTCCACTCAGTATAAATCACGCGGCTTGCAAAATATGCCGACAACCTATTGTTGATGGCCTCCCGAAATCAAAAGACGAGGCAAAGCGATTACTCACATAAGGTGAGTCAGTCAGGATTTTGAGAGATTTTCACACACCATACAAAACCTGCGACAGCTTTTGTCGCAACCTTTAATTAATATACTGTTATTCCGCTAAACATCGAAAAATTCACCATGCAACCTAACTTTCAACGCCAAGTGACACTACTGAGTTTAATCCCGCGGGCGCCACGTAAAATCTCGGTGAATGAATTAGTCGAGCGGCTGGCAAACCGCACGCAGGATATCAGCAAGCGTTCGGTGCAAAGGGATTTAAAGGCCATGTATGAAATGGGCACCTTTGGCTTACGCCTCGATGATAGAAACAAGCCCTATGGTTGGTCGATTGAGTCCTGCTGGCGCGGGTTGAACCTAGAGCTAATGGACCAACATATGGCGCTGGCTTTAACCACCTTAAAGCGCAGTGCGAGTCAGTTGATGCCACCACAAAGCTTGCAACAACTACAGCCCTACTTCGACAGGGCCGATCAGGTGCTGGCTAGCGATCCCGAAAACCCTTGGCTCTATTGGGCGTGCCGAGTCGCACAGCTTCCCGAGCCTTACCCCTTTATCCTGCCGCAGCACCAACCTCAGTCCTTAGAGGTCATACAGCAAGCGATTTTGGATAAGAAACAAATTCGCTGCGATATCAAAAAATGGATCAATGGTAAAATGCATTGGCTGCATTACAACCCTATCAATCCACAAGGAATTTTAATTCGCGATGGGGTGGCGCTACTCGCTTTTACCATTGGCAGCTTTGATAAGCGCCGCCACCATAAACCGATAGGCTTACTGCTTAACGCGCAGCTATTGCCCAGCGCGGCGGTTAAGAGTGCCGATTTTGATATCAATAAAACCGCACAGGGCTCGCGTGGCGAGAAGATATGTCTCGAACTGCTGCTCTCCGATAAGGCGAGTTTTATCATGCGCGAAGCCAAGTTTAGCGATAACCAGACCATGCAATTACGCGAGGATGGCCGCTTTTATGTGGTAGCAGAAGTCACTGACACCCCAAAACTGCGCGCAGCATTGTGGGAAATGGCCGATACCGTGGAGGTGCTGGCACCGATAAAACTGGGGAGCACTTTGCCGCCCTCAGCCAAAAAATGGCGGCGAAATACCGTTAAACCGTTTATCGCATTGATGCGACAAGCTGAGTCGCAACTCAAGGTTAGTCTTGCTTTACCATTGCTAACCGTGAGAGTCGCTATGTTTGAACTAATTCATGAAACTGCCACTGGCGCCATGCCCAAATTAACGGTATTCGGCGTCGGAGGTTGTGGTTGTAATACCATTAATCAACTCAGCCAAGTCAATCTGCCATCCAGCGTAGAATTAATTTCCGTCAATACCGATGCCCAAGCCATGGCAGCCACCAGCAGCCATTACCGTATTCAAATTGGTCCACAAACGACGAAAGGCTTAGGCGCAGGCGCCAAGCCCGATGTCGGCTGCGCAGCAGCGATTGAGTCGGCGCAGGCATTAACTGAACAAATGCAGCATAGCGATATCGTGTTTCTCACCGCGGGATTAGGCGGCGGCACAGGTACGGGCGCGCTACCGCAGGTGGCAAAGCTCGCTCGAGAGTTAACCAAACCTGTTATCGCCGTTGTGACCATGCCTTTTAGCTTTGAGGGCCAGCACAGAAAGGCCAATGCCGAAGCCGGACTGCAGGAATTATTGGAGAGCGCCAATGCCGTTATCGTTCTCCCCAACGATAAGCTTGCCGAGGTGCTTGGCGCCAAAGTGACCCTGCTTAATGCATTCAAAGAGAGCAATAAAATTTTACAGGATGTGTTACTGGGGCTTGCCAATACCATCAGCCAAGCTGGGCTTATCAATATTGATTTAAATGACTTTATTTCCGTCATCAGCCGCCAAGGTCGCGCCGCAATGGGCGTGAGCTGCCTTCAGGGCGACGAGGAGCTTATCTCGGCGGTGAAACGCGCCATGCAACATCCTTTGCTCGATAATATTGAACTCAATCAAGCACAAGCGGCAATTGTCAGTGTTGTCGCAAAAGACACGATAGAGCTCAGTCAATACAACCAAATCGGCGCAACTGTACATGAGCAATTACCGCGGGATGCCCTTGTGATTATTGGGCTAACTATCGACCCTAACCTCGAATCGGAGCTCGAAATCATGGTGATAGCAACAGGGATTGGATTCACGCCGCCGGAAATTCAAGATCCTATCCAGGCAGTCAATGACAACTATATCAATGTGCATGATTTTATTAAGCGTCAGGCGATATCCATCGCCGATCCTGCACCATCCAAGTTCGATTTAGAAAACTTACAGATCCCAACTTATCTGCGGCAGCAAAAGCCTCAAGCGCATTAATTAACCTGAGTTCAGGTTAATTAGCTTGATGCAAAAACACGACGTCTTTGTCGATGATTTCCAGTTGCCAGCCGTAATGCTCGGCGAGCCATTGAAAGGTGGCTTCGGAGTAAAAGTTAATATGGGTGGGATCATTTTTATAATGCCAAGTGCTAAAGGCCGTGGGATTGAGCACTCGCTTCGTCATTACGGCCAAAATGCCCTTGGGCTTGAGCAAGGTGTTTAATAAGGTCAGTAACGCATCGGCATCACTCACATGCTCAATGACCTCTGTTAGGGTAACAAAATCGTATTGCCGCGTGAGTAACTCGGGGTGGTTAGCGTAATAGAGATCGTAGTTTTCGACCCGATAACCCCGCGTTTGCGCCAGCAGACTCAACGCCTTGCCCTCACCACAACCAAAATCGAGCCCCAATGCCGTTGGCGCAAAGCGGCTCAACAAGGGGGCGAGGGTTCGGTCTAGAAACTGCTGATAACCGAGATCCTGCGGGTGATTCTCGTGCTTATCGTATTCAGCCTTTTCGGCTTCAGGACTCAGATAAAATTCGGCAGGCACGCTCACCAAGGCACACTGCTGGCACTGTTGGTAACGACGGCGTTTATCTTGGTGGTAAGCCACTAAATCGGCACTGTGGCAAAGGGGACAGGTGTTCAACAGCAATTCCTAGCAGAATCAAAGGGCAAACGGTGAATATTGCCCTTAATGTAAAAATAACTAAGGTTTGGGGATTTTACGCTCTTTGGCGGCCGCTTCCTTGGCTTCTTGCAGATATTTTTGCTCGCGGCTTTCCCTTTCATCGAACTGCTTTTGAGCCTTAAGCTTTTGTTGGGCTTCCCAATCCTGCGGATTGGACTGTTGGCGGATTTTTCTTCCCGTGCCGAGGTTTCTTGGGCGGCTCGGCGGGCCTTTTCAAGCTGCGCCTGCTCAATACGCTGCGAGTCGATGCGCGCCTTATCGGCCCTTTGCTCTAAGGTCAGCCGTGGTTTCGGCTGTTCAGCCGCATGCGCGGTAGACAATACTAGGCCGACAACGACACTTAACGCGATGGTGGGGATAAGTTTTTGCATCCTATATTCCTTAGAGTCCTTCCTCGGCTGATTGACACGGCAAACTGGGTATTCAGGGCAAAACATAGCATAAAACCGTATTTTACAGTGATGAGTTAGAATGATTTTCGTGTAAGACGCTGAAAATCAGCTATCTTAGACTGTCAGTTTTTAGTTGTTATTTGAGCAAAACCTCGATTATGTTTATTTTAACCTCGCTGGAATGATGTACTATTTGAATTAATTTCGTTATAAACGAAGTACCTAGCTATAGGATGTGACCTTAATTTGCGTCACAAGGGAGTATCCTAAATGATCAGATGGCAACACTTGCTCAATAAACTCAGTACAGATGACCCTGTATTGCAAGATAAGCTGTCATGCTGGCAAGCCGATCCGCACCAGACTCCCCTCGCCCTGATCCAAGGCTTTAGTTTTATTAGCGCAAATAGCGCCACCCTCGATTACTTTGGCACCGAATACGATGCCTTAGTGAATACCACGCCCTATGACTTTTCACCTAGGATCCAATCCTCTGGACGCAATAGCGTTGAATTTGCACGGGAAATGATTATTGAGGCGGCATCGGGGAACCATGTCGAATTTAGTTGGCTCCACCTGAGCCAACAGGGTAAAGAACTCCCCACCAAGGTAAGACTCTACCCTTGTTATTTACAGCAACAAGCCGTAGTGCTCGTTGAGCTACAAGCCCTCAACCGTCGAACTCAAGTTCGGCCGTCGATCTCCGATGGCTTTGCCCATATCCCACGGGAAATTATGGCGACCACACTTGAAGAGAGTGCCGAGGCCGTTTATATCACCGATGCTGATAATCGCATATTGGCCGTGAACAAGGCTATGTGCCGTATCTGCGGTTACAGTGCGGAGCAATTGATCGGTAAAACTCCTGAGTTTTTAGAGGCCAAACTCCTGCCACCAGGGCAAGAAACCGATTGCCAAGCCGCCATGAAACTTCGGGGATTTTGGCATGGCGAGACACTTAAACAGCGTTCTGACGGGAGTCACTTTCCCGCATGGCAGAGCAGTCGCCGAATCGAGACCGATGATAATGCCCTGTATCATGTGAATATTTTCAGCGATATCAGCACCAAAAAACTGCTCGAAACACAGCTCACCACCCGCGCTATGTACGACACATTAACGGGGTTGCCGAACCGTTATCATCTCAAGCAAATACTCAATAGTGCCCTCGATAAACTGAAGGATGATCCTTCCACCCTCGGCGCACTGATGTTTTTAGACCTCAATGGTTTTAAGAACATCAATGACAGCTTTGGTCATTCCATGGGGGACAGGGTGTTACAACTGGTGGCCGCGCGTTTAGAAGCAGGCTGCATTGAGAAGGCCGATATCGCCCGTATGGGGGGCGATGAATTTACCTTAGTGCTGCAGGAATGCAGCTGTAAGGAAGAAATTCAATTATTTGCCGAGCAAATACTGAGCCTGTTCGACAGTCCATTTGAAATCGAAGGGCAAAAGTTCTTCCTCGGTACCAGTATTGGTATCGCACTGTTCCCAACCCACAGCGATCAAGCGGGACAGCTGATTAGCTTGGCCGATACCGCCATGTATAGCGCGAAGAAAAATCAGCCGCACTTAGTCTTTTATGACAAGGCGATGAGCCAAGCAGCTGAGCTTAAATTAAAGCTTATCAACAATCTAAGGCATGCACATAGCCTCAAGCAGTTCAATCTTGCCTATCAGGCAATTGTGGATTTACACACCAATAAGCCCATTGGTGCCGAGGCGCTGTTGCGTTGGCAAAAATCCCCTAACGAGCATTATGAAGCGGCCGAATTCGTCCCTTTACTCGAGGAAACAGGGCTGATTATTACCATTGGGCAATGGGCACTGGAGCAAGCCTGTAAGCAGGCCGCCATATGGCGCGCGAGTTATCAGCCTGATTTTAAAGTGTCGGTTAACGTATCGCCCTTACAGTTGGAGCATGTGGATTTTGTCGGCCAAGTGATTAGCGCCCTAGAAATGGTCGCTCTGCCCGCCGAAGCGCTGATTTTAGAAATCACCGAGTCAGCGCTGTTACGTCAACCCGAGTTAGCGCGCCAAACCCTTGAGCGCATCAAAGCCTTAGGTGTCGGCATCGCCATTGACGACTTTGGTACGGGTCTCTCATCACTCAGTCGTTTAGGAACCTTACCGATAGACAGTGTCAAAATTGATGCTGAATTTGCTATGCGCCTTAATGATGTCTCGGGACAAAAACTTTGCCACGCCATAGTGCAATTAGCACAGGCTCTCGACATTCACTTTGTGGCAGAAGGCATTGAAACGCAGCAGCAAAAAGACATCATTACCCATATGGGACAAGGTTTTGCGCAAGGCTTCTTGTTTGGTTATCCCAGCTCGGTTGAACAGTTTACTCAAGCCTTTTTAGCCGAAAGGTGTATCGCTTAAGGTTGAGCTGCAACGCGGTGATAATTGACTGGTTTATGGGTGGATTTTTACGAATAGACTCATTGGCTCGATAGCCCTGCCAGCACACCATTAAGAATGGAATCACTCCCCTGCAAAGCAATTGGCTGGCAAAGCTATCTCATCATTTGCGCTGCAAATGAATCACCGCTATTAAACCTTGTTTTACGTTACGTTAGCGTGATCTGAATAAGATTTTAACTATTTTAATTCGTACGGGGTCTCAAAAACGTAAGAATTTAAAAACACTTATTCTCCGCCCTGATAACGCAGCCTTACTTGAGCTGGCATCGCCCGAATGCGCATCTCCACCATAGCATCGAAGGCATTCAATAAAGGCGACAGATCTAAATCCGGCTCGAGTGCTTTTAGCATATAAGCACTCGCTTCTAAGGTTGATAAACTGTCACTGCGACTCGATTTACGGATCTTATATCTTGATGCATAACCTTCGGCCAAGTGCACAGCCGGCAATTGAGCTAACCAAGGATTGAGCTGCAAGATTTTAAAGGCTTTGCGCCAAGTGCCATCGATCAACAACAGCACACAATCGGCGCAAAGCTTCTGTTGTTCGACACTCACACTCTGCTCAGAGGGATACACAAGATAGACAGGGCGTTCGCCATTCATCAATTGTTCGCGCAATAAGGCAAAATCCGCTTCAGTCTCCCCCACATACACTTGGGTATTGGGGATCACTAGACTTAACACCTTGACGCTATTCTTTTTATGCTCGACTTCCGAGGGATGCTGCAATATCACTAACTGCGTTTGCGGTTGTATTAGCTGCACATGGGCGCAGAGGCATGCATTCATCGGATAACAGCAAATAGGACAATAGTGGCGGCTCAAAGCAAACTCTCTATAAAACGTTTATCCAGCAGTATAACAGCTTAAATTACCGATAAAAAATGCCCGTAGTTATGGTCAAATAAGCTACGGGCAAAGGGTGTTTTTGGTTAGCCGCTTAGGGCGAATTAATGCTCTGCGGCTAATTGCTCTTGGTGCCAGTGGTCGAAGCGGCTGAGCGCCATCATTGAAAGTAATCCGACAGAAAATACTCCCATCACTAAGGCCACAGCATAGGGTGCGGTCAGGTTTGTTTGCTGCACAAGGCCAGCCACCACAGACGCACCACTCATCTGAATAAAACCTAACATCGCCGTAGCGGTACCCGCCCGCTCGCCAAAGGCAGACAGTGCCATACTGGTCGCTGGGCCTAATAACAGCGCAAAACCAATACACAACAGCATCATAGGCAGCATAAAGGCAAAGGCGGCGGCCATGCCGACACTCGGGCCGAAGGCTTGCGTTGCGATAATCAATACCGCCGAAAGCACCAGTAGCACTAAGGCAAGGATGGCGGTTGGACGGTTGCCTAACTTGCGGATCACCACTGGCGCGGCAAAACAGGCCACAATATTGACTACAGCGTTCAAACCGAACAAACCACTAAAAGCTAACTCAGACACCCCTAAATGGCCGATAAGCCACACGGGAGAGTAAGACACATAACTTAAAATTGCCGCCATCGCCGACATACAGGCAAAGGCATAGAACAAGAAATGGGTATTGCTCAGCACAGGTTTATAACGACTCCAACGGTACAATGGGCCTGTGCTAACGGTATTGGCAGGACGGGTTTCGGGTAAACGATAGCCCACCAATAACATCATCAAAATCGCGTATAGGGTCATAAACACAAAGGTCGAGCGCCAGCCAAATTGCATGGCTAATAGTCCGCCAAGGGTAGGTGCCAAGGCGGGAATAACGCAAATAGCACCATTTAAGTAACTGTAAATACGGGCGCCTTCCTTCGGCGAATAACAGTCACGCACAGCACTAAAGACCACAATCGAGGTTGAACACGCCGCTAAACCTTGCAGCACGCGAGCAAGTTGCAACCAGTGAAATTCAATCGCAGCAGCGGCGAGCAAACTGCTCGCGCCATAGAGCAATACACCAAAGAGTGCCACGGGGCGACGTCCATAACGGTCGGCCAAGGGGCCAATCAATACCTGTCCCACACCCATAGCAAATAAAAACAGTACTAAGGTGGACTGTACTTCGCTGGCAGACACGGCGAACTCTGCCGCCATAGTGGGCATAGAAGGGAGGTAAATATCAATTGCCAGAGGGCTAAGTAGCACCAAAGACATCAAAATAGGTAACAGATTGCGCCGCATAAAACTTATCTCGGTTAAACAGTAAAAAGTATTTCAGTGGGCGCTATTTTAAATAACTCAAGGTATGAACAGAAATGGTATAATTTCCAAAGTGAATTTCCTCTAAGGAATATCTATGAATCTCGACAACTTAGCCAGAATCGATCTCAACCTACTGGTGATATTGAAGGTTTTGCTCGAAGAGCAGAGCGTCACCCGCGCAGCGAGTCGATTACATATTAGCCAGTCAGCATTGAGCAAGAGCTTGAATCGCCTGCGAGAAACTCTAGATGATCCCCTGTTCCAGCGCACTGCCCACGGCCTAAAACCCACGGCACATGCGCTCAATATTGGGCTTAAATTGCCGAATATTTTGCAGGACTTATATCAACTCACTCAGCCACCGACGTTTACGCCGGCCAGCAGTAACAGGCAGTTTTCCTTCGCCATGGTTGAAAGCGCCTACGAAACCTTAATTCCCTATTTTATCGGCCCATTATTAAGCACTGCACCGAATCTGAAGCTCGACTCCTATGTGTGGACCGAGAAATCGATGCACGATTTGCAGCAGGGGCAAATTGACTTTGGGATCTCGGGGCGGGATCTACACCCACTGTCGGACTCGCAAACGGACAGACTCCCAGATGGCATTAGCTGCCAAACCCTGTTTACCGACAGGCAAGTGTGTTTGGTGCGCCAAGATCATCCCTTGATGACCGCACTCACCTCGCTCCAGTGGGATTTATCCCTGTACTTGGATATGGCACATGTGCAGGTTCGTTGTGAAGGGAGTGATTGGTGGGCGCTGGATTACTTTCTGGCCGACCTTGGCCACAGGCGCAAAATCAGCACGACTGTGCCAGATTTTTATGGCGCGGCCAGCATCTGTGCCCACAGTGATTTAATTTTCACTTTGCCTTCAAGCTTTGCACTGCACGCATGCAAGCTGTATCCACTGAGGCTATTGCCTCTGCCCTTTGAATTTATCCCTATGGCCTATGTGCTGCTCTGGCATCAGCGCAACGATGAAGACCAAGGCCATAAATGGATGCGTGATACCATCTGCCAAAGTGTTGAAAAGCTTATGCAACCTTAGGATTAAAGCCATAAAAAAGCCCAGGATACAAGCGTATCCTGGGCTGATTCAACTCTACACACTTAGAGAATAAAAGTTGCTACTTGGGCGTTGAGATCATTCGCACGCGCCTTTAATCCTTGGGCTTGAGTCAGATCCGATTTCGCGGCCTCGGTGATTTCGTCGGTAATATCTTTAATCGCTACGGTATTTTGGGTGATTTCTCCCGTGACCTGTGTTTGCTCTTCGGCGGCAGTGGCAATTTGGCCTGCCATATCTGAAATGATATGCACGGCTTGGGTGATCTCCTCCAATGCCTTCGCAGCGGCATTCGCATCTTCCACGCTGTTGCCTGCGAGCATTTGACTGCTTTCCATCAAACTCACGGCTTTTGCTGTGGTGCGTTGCAGGGTTTCAATGGTCGCATGTACTTCTTGGGTCGAATCTTGAGTCCGGCGCGACAATACCCGCACCTCATCGGCGACCACGGCAAAACCACGGCCCTGCTCACCCGCGCGGGCAGCTTCAATCGCCGCATTGAGCGCTAATAGGTTGGTCTGCTCCGCAATCCCTTGAATTGTGCCCAGAATACTGGAGATAGACTGAGCGTGATGACTTAAATCTTCAATGACCTCAGTTGCCTGAGTAACTTCATCGGCTAAGGAATTGATCGAACTGCGGGTTTTATTAACTAACTCTTTCCCTTGGAAACTACTTTCAGCTGATTGCTGCGCCGCTGTCGCGGTATTTTCCGCATTGGCGGCAATTTCATTGGTTGCACTCGCCATTTCAGTCACCGCCGTTGCCACCATAGCGACTTCCTGCTGCTGACGCAGTAACTCCGCAACCGAAGATTGTGTCGTCACGAGGCTACGTTCAGCATCTTGATCTAATTGATTTGCCAATTGACGAATATGGCTGATCAGTTGATGCTGACTGCCGACAAAACGGTTAAAGCTATCAGCCAGCACGCCCACCTCATCCTGAGTGTCGACGGAAATACGTTGAGTCAAATCCCCATTTCCATCGGCAATACGTGCGAGCGCCTGAGATACTCGGCTCAATGAACCGAGTAGAACGCTTATTAACCAAGAAATTGCTAATACGCTTAAAATTAATACTAGTGTCGATAATCCAAACTGAGTGAGTAGCAAACTAGAGAGTGGTGCCTCGAGTGTTTCTCTATCCAGTACAAGGACTAATTTCCAATCTGTATTTGGAATATCAACACCCCAAACTAACTTATCGCGATCTTCACTTTCAAAGTACATAGGAAGCAAAGTGCCAATTTTTCGGCTTAATTCTGACAAATTACTATTTAGCTCATTGTCTATATCACTAATAGGCTTTAGTGTTTTAGTTTGATCTTTATAAGCGATAATGGTGCCGTCTTTATGCATCATGATGGCATAACCGTCTGCAGGTAACTCCATTCGATTAACTTCTTCAGTAAGATTATTAATCGACAAATCTCCAGCAATAACACCACCTGCAACAGGCTCAGCCAAAGTCACCACCAGAATATTAAATGCAGTATCAAGATAAGGCTTAGTTAAAACACTTCCGCCAGTTCGCATAGCTTCTTGGTACCAAGGGCGAGTACGAGGATCGAAATTGGTATAATCGGTCGCAGGCTCAGAGTCCCGCATGTTACCGTCAGACTCCCCAAAGAATGTTGATTCAAAACCTCCCGATTGTTTCGCCTGCTTCATTGCTTGCACAATGTCATGGTTTAGCTGAGTTTCCATCGCTTTCACAATTTGCTGACGACTTGAAAGCCACTCACTTATGATTAACGCTTGCTGCTCTCCAAGACGCTGAGCTTGCTCTAAATTAACATCTAACAGCACTTTTTTCTGACTGGTATAACTTTGCCACGACAGTAGTAAAATCACTGCTGAAAGAGCAAGAATAACGGACGAAAGAATTTTCTGCTTTAATGAATATGATTTCATAGGATATTTCGCAAATAAACACAGGATAACCGCCCTACTTCGAATAAAAATTATTCAAAGCAGCATTTAGCTTACCAAAATACGTGAATTAACAACTTACGTATTTACTCTTGATCGCAAAAATAAACAAATTCACAATAAAAGCCAAGATAATTAAACATCTAGATATTAATGTTTAAGTCCTACTTAACAGAACGCTTAGCTTATTTAAAGTTAAATATGCAATATGACTAGTATGAATCATAAAATATCGCATATTAATGCTAACGGATTAGAGATAAATTCAAATAATAGATTATCAATTTAATGTAAATATAAGTGCCAATTTTATTAACTGACACTTATATTGAAGAGAAATGACTATCTGTCGGAATAGTTTTAAGATTGGATTAGAGAATAAAAGTCGCTACCTGAGCATTAAGATCGTTCGCACGCGCCTTTAATCCTTGAGCTTGAGTCAGATCTGATTTCGCGGCCTCGGTGATTTCGTCGGTCACGTCCTTGATCGCTACGGTATTTTGGGTGATTTCCCCGTAACTTGGGTTTGCTCTTCGGCGGCAGTGGCAATTTGGCCCGCCATATCTGAAATGATATGCACGGCTTGGGTGATCTCCTCCAATGCCTTCGCGGCTGCATTCGCATCTTCCACGCTGTTACCTGCGAGCATTTGACTGCTTTCCATCAAACTCACGGCTTTTGCTGTGGTGCGTTGCAGGGTTTCAATAGTCGCATGTACTTCTTGGGTCGAATCTTGAGTCCGACGCGACAATACCCGCACCTCATCGGCGACCACAGCAAAACCACGGCCCTGCTCACCCGCGCGGGCAGCTTCAATCGCCGCGTTGAGCGCTAATAGGTTAGTCTGCTCCGCAATCCCTTGAATAGTCGCTAAAATGCTAGAAATCGACTGGGCATGGCGACTTAAATCTTCAATCACGTCTGTTGCCTGAGCGACTTCATCGGCGAGGGAATTGATCGAACTGCGGGTTTTATTGACCAGCTCTTTGCCTTGGAAACTGCTCGCGGCCGACTGCTGCGCCGCTGTCGCAGTGTTTTCCGCATTAGCGGCAATTTCATTGGTCGCGCTTGCCATTTCGGTCACCGCCGTTGCCACCATAGCCACTTCCTGCTGCTGACGTTGCAACTCTGCCACGGCAATATGGTTGGTTTTAAGACTGCGCTCGGCATCCGCATCCAGCTCGCTCGCTAACTGACGAATATGGCTGATCAATTGATGCTGGCTGCCGACAAAACGGTTAAAGCTATCGGCCAAGACGCCCACTTCATCCTGTGTGTCGACCTCGATGCGTTGAGTTAAATCGCCATTGCCGTCGGCAATGCGTGCCAGCGCCTGAGACACGCGTCCGAGTGGACCTAGCAATAGATTCACCAACCAGGAAATCGCCAACACGCTCAGGAGTAACACCACGGCGGAAAGTCCAAATTGCGTCAGCAAAAGATTGGTTAACGGCGCCTCTAAGGTCTCCTTATCCAGCACTATCACCAATTCCCAATCGGTATTGGGAATATCGACGCCCCAGACTAACTTGTCGCGGCCCTCATTCTCAAAATACATAGGCAGCAAGGCTCCCGCTTGGCGGCTCTGCTGCGGTAAATCATGACTCAGATCGTTGTCGATTTGGCCGACAGGCTTCATCGCCTTTGAAGCATCTTTGTAAGCAATCACAGTGCCGTCTTTGTGCATCATGATCGCATAGCCATTGGCGGGGAGTGTCATGCGATTCACGCTCTCGACTAGGCTCGCAATTGAGAGATCGCCCCCCACCACACCTTGCGAGGTCGGCTGCGCCATAGTGACCACTAACACGTTATACGCCACGTCAACATAGGGTTTTGTCAGGATAAGACTGCGCTCATTCATGGCCTGTTTATACCAAGGGCGCGTTCTCGGATCGTAACCCGTGCGGTCGATACTTGGATCTGAATCCAACATCTGCCCGGTCTCGGTACCAAAATAGGTCAGCTGGAATCGCCCAGAGGCCTGCGCCTGTTGCAATGCACTTAAACTGTTACCTTCCACCTTAGAGACTAATGCGCCTACGATATCTTGGCGTCCTGCGAGCCACTCTTGAATGCGCTCGGCCTGTTGTTCACCCAAGCGCTGCACCTGCTCTAGGCTATTTTGCAGCAACAATGACTTTTGACTGGAATAGCTTTGCCATGACAGTGAGCCGATGACGAGGGAAAGCGCGATCACGACCGAAATCAGGATCTTTTGTTTAAGCGAATATGAGTTCATTTTGGTATCTACGGTTTTACACAGCACTGAAGGAAGGTAATGATGAGAGGCAGGCAGTTAACGTCGTAAATTTACAGTTTTAGCCAAAACCAATCAAAATATCGGCTAAATTTTCGCACATATTGCACAACAAACAAAGAATACGTTACAGTCAGAATAACAAATAATTAAGCAAAAACATTAAGATAACCAAAAAACGCCAAAAACAAACCTCAGGTAAACACAAAGATCACAGCCAAACAAAAGGCACAACAATTTCGGTTTCATAGACGTAAAACAACGTAAATTAACCCAAATTAACGTGACCCAATCCGATTATTTATTGCACACTGACCCTCCATAGCATTGGGAAAGAGGCCCATTGATGGCGCCAGCTTGGCGACATCCACTCTACAATATGGCTTTACTCGTTTTCCGCCTCGCCCATTTTGATTAGGAGTTCTTATGATCTATCAACAATTTCAACAGAGCCCATTTCAGCCACGCATTTCAGGAGCTCGGGCTTGGTTAGCCATGGCGATCAGCGTCAGCCTAATCTGCTTATCTCTGTTTTTATTACCTTTTGTGCTTTTATTCGGCGCGATTGCACTCGGATGTGTCGTGCTATTTAGCCGTTTTTATGTCGCACGCCAAATGAGTAAGTTTAATCGCGCCCAAGCGCAAGCACAGGAGGCGGCAAGCCAAGCATCGGACTTTTATCGCTCGGCGAATGTGGTACGTGAACCCCATGCAGAACATTATCGTGGCCGCACCTTCGAGCATCAACAGGATGAGAAATAATACTAGGGCGTGTTGACGTTTCAGGGTTATTTTGCAGCAATTTGGCTGGCTTTTATGCAAGGCAAAGTCCGTGCAGTGTAGTCATTCTACATAAACGGACGATAACGCAGCAGAAATGCCAGCCAAATGCTGCCCGAAGGGTTCGTCTAGCAAGCCCTTGCTCTTACTTTCTGCCATAAGAGCCGCTCGTCATTTGAGTAGAATAACTACACATCATTCCTCGTTTTGCGAGCACATACTTGTCAGAACGAACAAAATCTAATTTCGAAACGTCAACACGCCCTAGGCGCTTAGTAATGTCTTTGCGCGCTTAAGGGTTTGAATCTCGCCGGGATCTTGGGTCATCTCCAGCACAGTATCAATTTGCAGCACGAGTGATTGCCAGAGAGGCTCGATGATTTCGGCCTCTTTGGCATTAGCATGACGGCGCGCCAGGTTGAGCAGCGCCGCAGAGCCCACCACATCGATGCGCCCTAAAATACCGTCTGCGAGTGCCATGCTCAACTCAATCATGGCTGGCACGCTGTGACCGTATTTAATCACTTCACGCAGGTAACGCTCCGCCTGACTCACATCGCCACCCAAACCACTTTCATCGTTTAGCATGTGTTGTGCGCGGGTAAGCATGGCATCGAGTTGGCCCTGTTCCGCCGCTTCGGCCATCCAATATTCACTCACAATAGGATCGCGCTGACAACCATCGCCATTAGCGAGCATTAAGGCTAAATGGTACTGGGCATGGGGATAACCCGCTTGCGCCGCTTTATTAATAAAATGATAGGCTTGGGTCAGATCTTTCGCCTGATAGTAAAGCACGCCTAAATTCGCCATGGCTTCGGTCTGCTCGCCCTCGGCTGCCAATTGTAAATAGTGCTTCGCCTGCACTAAATCCGGCTTAAATGTCTCGCTGCCCACCAGATAAAAATACCCGAGTAACGCCATCGCATTGACGACACCCGCCTGAGCGGCCTTGGCAATTGCCGCTTCGCCCTGAATGGCATCAGCCTGGCCTTGATAGCCATGGATAAGCCCAACCCCATGTTCATAGAGAGCATCGGAATGTTTTGGCGCCGCAAGGGCAAACCAATAGGCAGCTTTGGCAAAGGTATCACTGGCTTTTTGCGCCACTTCCTTTACCGCTGGACCATTTTCATCTTCATTACCATAGGATTGGTCAGCCAAGGCAAGCTCTTGCTCTTTCAGCATTAATGCTTTGGTTTTAAAAGAAATCCCTACTAGATATTGGGCCTTAGGGTCGTCTTCCATCACCGCGCGGTAACAAAGATCTTTGATGGTAACTGTATCGCTTGCTTGGTAATGGTACGCGGGAGCAGCACGCCCAGTCACCTTAGGATACAAGTGCTCAATTAAGGCCAACACATCCTTGATGGCCTTTTGAGCCAAGGCGAGCAATTGTTCTTGGGTTAAATGGTATTTTTCAGGGTGGGCGCCACGGTTGCCATAGCCACGCAGGCGATGCAAGGCTCTGGTCGTCTTCACATCGATCAGCCGCTTTTGGTTTAACAGCTCGATACGATCATAGAGGTTGGGACTGGTGAAGGAGACGGCTTTATCCTGACCGAGTAGTTCGGTCAGCCTGTGGGTAAAACTGCGGATATGCAGCAGTGACTGAGTGGGCACATCCTGCACATAGTTTTTGGCGTTGAGGTAATCATCGAGGAGAGAGGCCGAAAACCCTTGGATAAATTCGCTATCCAGTAACTCAGCCCCTGTCCCCATAAATCCTTACCTCAGTTCAAATGTACTCAGTTGATATTATTCCGCGGTAGGCTTTTTCGTCACCATATACAGGCGGAACAGCGCTAAGTTCACGAATAGACCAATAAATGCCATCAAGGTATCCGCCAACATTTGCACTGGCAGGCCGCCAAGAGAAGCCGCACCAGAGAGCTGAGCCCCCACGACAGAAAGCGGCAAATAAAGCATCAATAAGGCGATGGTTTTCAGTACGATTGGACCGCTAAAGCTAAAGCTTGCCTTAATAGCTTCCAGCGGTGTGAGACGCTCAACCACCACCATAAAGTTCACATAGGCTAGGCGGGCAAACAGGTAAAAACTGATCACAAAACCAACTACAACCCCCAAAGGGCCTAAGATAGCGAATAAAATCATAAATGGAGCAAAAATCGCGAGTCCCGAAAATACCCCTGCCAGCAATAACGGTGGCACGAAAGCTAGGCTCGCCTTCAACACTAAACCAACTGAAGGGGTGTGGCCTTGAGAGCGCAGTTCGAGGTATAGCGTTAAAGCAGCGATTAATACCGAAACATTCAATAACATCAGCATAACAACGATCATATGCTGCATATCAAACTGTGGATTCTCCAGATCAATCTTACCAATCTCGGCTCCGAACCATAACTGAAGGCCAAACTGAATTAACAGCAATGGTACCGTCAGCATGGCAAGCTGAGTGAGATGATTACGGAAAAAGTTATAAGCTTCGGTCAAAATTGCGGATAGTGACATGCGCCTTTCCAAAATAATTGAAGTAAATTAACACCGTGAATTGCCGCTAAGGATACCCAAAATCCCACGCCAATGCACAACACAAATCACTTGAGTGAACCGTAAATCACAGAAAAGGACTGCAACAAAAGTCGCAAAGCCGTTACACTGTGGGCCTTTATTGCGCGCAAACCCTCAAAGGATGCCACTCATGAAACACACTCTCACTCTCTCAATCCTGATCAGCGCCACGCTTTTAGCGGCTCCCGCCAGTGCAGGCTGGTTAGATAACCTCGCAGGAACACAAGCAAAAACAGAAAAAGTAGCCACAGGTACCGCGACTCAATCCAACGAGTTAGTCGGTAGTGTGATGTCGCAACTCGGTTTAAGCCAAAACCAAGCAGAAGGCGGTTTAGGCAGCCTGTTAGGCCTAGCCCAGTCTAGCCTAGGTTCGAATGATTACACCAAATTAGCCGCCAGCATTCCTAATGCCGACAGCCTATTAGCCGCAGCGCCAAAGCTTGACGCTAACTCTGGCGTTTCAGGCCTTTTGTCTAAGGCGGGTAATATTGGATCTTCCCTCCAAGGTAGCGCAATGGTGTTAGATGCTTTTGAAAAATTAGGTATTTCTAAAGATCTCGCTATGCCGATGATCAATATCGCTAAGTCTTACCTTGAAACAAATGGCGCCGAAGGCAGCTCAGATCTTCTGATGAAGGGCCTAAACTCTCTGCTGTAATCTTCGCTTTCACCCTAAGCACACGGCTTAGGGTGAACTTTAGCGCCGTAAATCACTCTATTTAGTTATCCCTTCTTGCCAGAGCAGTGCCCTTTTATGATTGCTAAGCTGAAACGATTCCTTCAATCCCACACCCAGGCCATCTCCCCCGAGGAGAAAGCCCACCAGCTCAAGTTGGCGGCCGCGAGCATGTTGCTCGAAGTGGTATTTGCCGATGAAACCCTCGCGGCAGAAGAAATGGCATTACTGCCGACCTTGCTGACGGAAACATTGTCGATGCCAGCGCAGGAAGCCTATGAACTGATTGAAGAAGCGAAGAAAGCCCAAGGTAATGCTACCTCGCTGTTTGAGTTTACCAATACCATCAATGCCGAATTTAGCTTGGAGCAAAAACAACAATTGCTGTTAGCTATGTGGCAATTAGCCTATGCCGATGGACAACTCTCCCAATACGAAGATCAAATCATTCGCCGCACCGCCGATTTGCTGTACCTCAAACACAGTGAACTGATCCAGATGCGTAATCAGGCTATCGAAGCGACCCAAGCGGCACACTAAAAGCGCCCAATAAAAAAGCATGAATCGCAGTGCTGCCATTCATGCTTTGAGTTTAACGTTTTAAATTGCCGTTTGCGGGTCAAACAGTCTTAAGCAAGGGCCTTACCTATTTCAAATCCAGCGCCTCTCAGTTCTGTTAACTTGACTCGCAATCCCCCCATTTCCATCTTTAAGCCCTTCTTGGTCGCTAATTGCGATAACCAACTGGTTTTATCGTCATCATCTATGCTGTCCCACTCCTCCAGCACTTTATAGGCGAGGCACAACAAGGCGGCCAATTTAGAAAACGGATTCGAATCCTTGGGGTGATCCTGATACAGAATCCCCTGCACCAGCGCGGGGGTAAATTTCCAGTTTTGGGCCAACAAGGCGCCTATATCGGGCGAATCATAGCCGAGCAGCTCGCGCTCAAACGTATGCTTATCTTTGCCCTGAGCGACGGCTTCGGTAATCTTCTCGGCATCTTCGGGGAAATCGCCGCAATCAGTAAGTCACCAATCCGGTGGAGGATCCCACAGGTAAAGGCCTCATCGGGCTGCACCCCACAACGTTTAGCCATCTCTTGGCAATAGAGTGCAATTTCAAAGGTCTGCCCCCAAAACTGCGCGAGATCGACCCCTTGGCATTTAGGCACTGATCCCATCACCGCCGACGCTAGGACTAACGTCCGCAGCGTCTGCATGCCAAGGCGCACAACGGCTTCGTCAATACTGCCCACCTCGCGGCTGTGACCATAGTGGGCGCAATTGGCCAGCCTCAGCACCTTAGCGCTGATCAAGGGATCGTGGGACACCTTAGTCGCAATATTTTTGACCGTGGCATTATCATCGTTAACTACTTCAAGCAGCTCACTAATGGCTTTAGGTAAACGGGGTAAGTCATCGACTCGACTCAGTAGCGCAGCAGAATCCATATTTATTCTCCTTCGACATGAATGATCAAAATATAGAACACAGAATTTAGCCTCGCTTGCAAAGATATCGCCGTATATCAATGGCGTCTGGTACTTTTGTCTTGCTTCAAACGATATTTAAAGCGGGCTGTAATTGCCACAAATCCGCTCGGCAAGCGCGATTGGCTCGTGCTTTATGCCATTCCAGCCCGTCAAAATCGCTCAACAATTATGCTTATTTGTAAATAAATGTTTCTACATTTTAGTGATGAGTGATATAGATTAAATCTTGTTCATCCATTGTAAGGAAACACTATGGGCCAAAATGCACTCGTTAATCGCACAGGTATTATCCTTGTTAGCGCACTGATCACCTTAGGTTTGTTCGTGTTTATGGCGCAACTTATCCATAATCCGCAGCCCTTGAGCGGACAAGCGAGCGATGCGCCGCAAATTAATATTTTGATGAGCGAGCGAACACCCATTCCGCCTAAGGAAAGCCGTAAACCCGAACCACCTAAACCTATTCCAGCGAGGGAGCGGGTGACGACTCCGGGTGAGAGCAATCAACTCGTCGATTTCAACACTCAGACTTTTACCCCCGAAATGCCAACCCAAACCACACTCTTTACCCAATCAGCAATGACGGCCGAAGCCTTACCTATGGTGCAAGTGTCACCTCGCTATCCCATTGATGCGGCGCAAAATGGCAAGGAAGGTTATGTGGTCGTGGGATTTGATATCACGGCGGACGGTAGTGTCAGCAATGTGCGCGTGCTCGATGCCAATCCGAAACGGGTGTTTGATAAGGCGGCACTGTCAGCGGTGCAAAACTGGAAATACAAACCTAAGTTTGATGCGGGCAAGGCCGTGCCACAGCTGAATCAACAGGTGCAGCTCGACTTTAAACTGGATCAGAAGATTTAAGACCAAGAGACCAGAACGCATGATGGTTGGCGTTCTGGTCCGTCATTCAGTGGTACCTCAGCACTTCGGCCACTAAGACGCTTTATTTACCGCTAAGCTCTGTTTGCGACTGATATGCGTCTTCTGCCACCACAGGAATGGTGCCACGAACAAAATCAACACCAACACGTAGGCCATGCTTGCACCAAGCGCGATACCTAAGGCCAAACAGAAGCCACAACCTAATACCACTAAGGGTAAGTTGCTGCGGGGCAATAGCTTAGCCGCGGCTAACATCGCCATTAAATAAATCACCACGAACACCCCATTACTCCATGCAATCAAATGTTCGAGCTCTTGGCCCGTGGTGTGGGTCAACACTATCACACTCGCCATCACGCTGAGTAACGCCGCCAAGGCGCGGATAGGCACTCCGTGACGATTTTTTACCGCAAAGCAGCGTGGCAAAATGCCTTCGTTACTAAAGCTCCAGATAAGGCGTGCGGCACTGGCGGCATACACGTTAACCGTAGCAAGACCACTGGCAATCCCCAATACACCTATCACTTGTGCGCCATAGCCACCCAAAAGCGCATCGAACACGCCAATCATGGCCACGCTTTTATCGGTCGGCACTAACAGTAAAATCAAGGTACAGGCCACATAAATAATGCCCACCAGCACAGTGCCCATCATCATCGCTGGGATCATATCCTGCTGCGGGCGGCGGAAATCATCGGCGAGGTGAGTCATGGCCTCAATCCCAAGGAAACTCCAAAAGGCGATACCTGCGGCAATCATAATAGTGGGGATTTCTGGCGTGCCATAGCTCGCTAATGAGGTTAAGTGCCCAGGTTGCACACTACTCGCCCCGAATAACAGCACCACAATCGCCACAATACAAAGAGTTAAGCCAAATTGCAGTTTGGCCGAGACTTGAATGCCACGCAGATTAAGTAGGAATAAGCCGAAAATCACTAATACCTCAGCGCCCACCTTAGACCAGCCATCGAGGGGGATGAGTGCATTAACAAATTGGAAGGTCATCAAAATCGCAGCTGGCGCGCCCATGGGCACCACCAGTAAAAAAATCAGTCCTATAGTTCCGCTATGTGAGTTCATCTGTTAAAATTCAGTGGTTTTGAAGCCGTCAGTATAGTGAGATTTTACGCCGCAATCTGCCGTCAATCTCAGTGTTCTTCATGGCAAATACCGGCAAAATGACGGCAAAAATGCATATTTCCGGCAAAATGACGGCGCAGCCCCAGCGCAGGGTGCTTAACTGATATTAGCCTGCCTTGGCGATTTGCCTCGCGCTTTTTTACAACCCGTTTTTATCGGAGCTCAAGTTGGATAAGTTTGATACCGCCATCATCCACAGCCTACGCCAAGATGCTCGCCAGAGTGTCTCCAGTATCGCTGAGCAGGTTAACCTTTCCCGTAGTGCGGTTGCCGAGCGGATTAAAAAACTCGAGCAAACTGGGGTGATCCGCGGCTATCAGGTTTTGCTGAGCGAATCGCAAAAGGAAGGAGTGTCGGCCTATTTCGAAATCCAACATAAATGCCCGCGCTGCGCCGATGTGGTGCATGTGTTCCATGCCATCCCCGAGGTGATCACTTGCCGCGGTATCTCTGGCGATATGGATTTGTTGGTGTATGTGCACGCCCCGTCGATGCGCCGCTTGCACGAAATTCGTGAATATATCGATACCCACACGGACATCATCAAAATCAAAACCCATGTGGTGATGAGCGAGTGGATAAATAACGCGGGTGAATAGGCGTGCTTTGCCCCCAAACAAGAAACGCCACCCCTAAGGAATAAAGGTGGCGAGGCCCTTGTGGAGGCAGGGCAAACAATATCAAAAATATGGCTTCCCTTCCCAATAACCTCCCTGTGACAGCAAATCGCGACAAGGCAACCCACCTTTAACTACTTCAGCCAGTGTAATCAAAGGAGGTTAACTCACAGTGCATTCCTTAAGCACCGCTTCGCCATCCGCCGTTATTCCTTCTTATCTTTAACTTGGGCAAACCGTGCCCCATTAAACGACCGTCATTTGCCCCGTGTAGAGAATAAAGTTACGCAGCAGTAGTACACCAATAAGACTCAAACATGCGGTGCCTGCCACATAGGCCCACTTACGTTTGGAAGTAGCCGTCATAAACAGGTTCATCGCCAATGGTCCCGATAATCCCAGCCCAACTATGCCAATCCAGAAGACCCATCCCCAGAAGCCATAACCTATCGCATTGAAGGCGGCAAACTTACTCTGGCCTCCCGATAAGACGAGCCCCATAAAAAAGGTGAAAATCAGCACTATCTCCACCAAAATCAATGGGATCTCAACTTTATGGATAAAGTGTACTTCCTTGGCATTGGGGTTGGCGTTAAGCAACACGCCACCCAAGAGAGAAGATGCTGCGCCCGATGAAAGCCCCGAAGCCAAAAACAGCAGCGGCAACACGGGGTTTTTCAACATCGGATAGCCGGGTAAGGCCGACAGTAAAAAGCCGGTATAAGCCCCAAGCGCGAGGGAGAAGATCACCAACAAACCGGTAATTGTCGCCTCGAAGCGGCTCAGCCAGGCGGTGAACTTCAGCACCATGGGGAAGCGACTCTCACACCAAGCATCGATAGGTTTACGGAATAACAAGCCAATCCACATAAACATAAAGACTTGGTAAATCAGCAGAATCAACACCCCCATCGACATCACGGACTTGGGATTATAGAAGACTAAGATCTTCCAAAAATCGAAGGGCTTAGTTAAGTCCAAGACTAAGATGCCCAAACCCGCCATCACAGCCACGGGCGCCACAATACAGGCCGCTTGTACAAAGCCAGACTGGTAGGCGTTATGCTTTAACACAAAATGTTTGAGTAACACCGCAAAGAACATGGCGCCGGCCGATGCGCCCGCTAAAAACAGGTAAATCGCGATCGGCCAATGCCACACTAGCGTATCAAAATGTAGGGCGCTCATATTGCTACCTCCCCTGATTTGGCCACAATGCGGAACAGTTTTGGCCGCGTTCCTAGGTCAACCTTAGCCCTTTGGGTCGGGTTAGCCTTCAACACTTGTACCACCTGTGAACTCGGATCCTTTAAGTTGCCAAACACTAAGGCCTTAGTTGGACAAGCCACGACGCAGGCGGGCTGTTTACCTTGGGCCAGATTAGTCTCACGGCAAAAATCACATTTGTCCGCGGCATGGGTAACGGGATTGATAAAGCGAATTTTGTAGGGACAAGCCGCGATACAATACTGACAGCCCACACACTTCCACGCATCCACCGACACGATTCCCGTCTCTTTATCGATAAAAGCGGCACCAGTCGGGCAGACATTGACACAGGGCGCGTCTTCACAGTGCTGGCAAGACTTACGGCTAAAGTGATAAAACTGGTTTGGATATTCTCCGTAAGGTCCGGTTTGTTCTATCTTCAGCCGCGCCACGCCTTCGGGCACCTGGTTGGTTTCACGGCATGCAACCTCACAGGCCTTGCAACCTATGCACTTAGTCTCATCGTGGATCAGCGCATACTTCACGCTGGGTTCGGCCTTCGCCTCATTCGAAGCACTGACAGTCGCGAGTAGGGTCGCTCCCGAAGCGCCGGCCAACAGGGCGCATGTCCCTTTGAGAAATCTTCTTTTTGAATTTTCCATAACCTTACTCCTGCTGGCCTGTATGACAGTTACGGCACAGCTCACTGCGAACCTTAGGCGTCATGTCGGCCATAGGTTCAGTTGGGCTATGTAATTTATGGCAAGCGGCGCACGCCACTTTTTGCGCATGCACATTATGCGTCCACTCTTGGGAACTGAGTTTGGCGGGCCTGTGGCATTTTTGGCATGCCTGTAATTGCACAGTGGTTTCGGATGCCTCATTTAATCCAAAAACCACTAAATCATTTGGTTTTTTAGGGTGATCACCCTTTTCACCGTGACAACTGGAACAGGTCATTTTCATGGCATCCTGGCTGTGATGCCCTAACATTTGACCATTACGCTTATGACACTTCATGCAAGCATCACTGTTAATTTGCCTAGCAGGTTCAGCACTCATCGCAGAAAAACTGAGCAATACAGCAACGACACCCAAGCGTAATGACCACAGCCATTGTCGTGTAGACATAGCGAGTCCTCATATTGATAGATGGGGAAATACAGAGGAAGTCAGGGTTCGGAAGGCTCCGAACCCGACAGTCGTGGTCAGACGGCTAAAGCTTGCTTAAGGCTTTGGGTATCCCACTGTTTATGCTGGTTCATTTCAATAAAGCCAATATTGAATTTACTGAACAGCTTTTTCATGGGTGAGTTAATTTGCTTACCAGCGTCGCTGATCACCATTTTGACTTCAGAAGAGTCATGGTCAATCAACACATAGTCGAGACGGCATTCGTGATTTAAATCAGCATCATGCTGGTCCATATCAAATACAGTGTCTAACGGCACATTGCAGCAGACATCATATTTACCTTCTACGACAGTTTTGAGTGATTTAAAAAAGCTGAAGCTTTCTTCATCAAATAACACTGGTTTGAGTTTCATTTCATGATGAGCGTCATCAGGATCTGCTCTAAAAAACTTAATGCAAGTCATGACAAACATTACAAACACGAATGGAACTGCGACGAATAGTACAAAGTACATAAACGCATAGCTGAGAATGACTGAAGTGTTCATATACGCCTCCAATAACACAATTATATTTTTGTTTTCTCCTTTAAAGCAGCTTCAGTATTATTGTTAATCCCATTTATTTTTTTGACATAGATCACATTTAAAAATACAAAATTACACATAAACAACAAGTTAAGATACAGAACACATTACCGTTTAACGTAAATCTAAAATGCACATATTGATAATGATTAATTAATAAATTGAAATTCAAATAGTCAAATATCACAAACTAAAATTTCAAATTAAATTAAAGATGTTTTTTGAAAAATAAAAAATTCAAATCTAAATTTCCTGTTACACATAGATAGAAAAAAGGTGCTAGACTTGAGACTGGTTTCACATTAATTTTAATTACCAACACCATAATAATTCCTTGCTTATCTAGTGCTTGCCCAATATTAAGGAATATAAAAAATGCATATTAATAACATGGACAACCTCGATATTTTGAGTTTAAAAATATTGGTTTCATTATATGAGAACAAATCTGCAACCTATGTATCAAAGGCGTTAGATATCCCTGCCCCCAAAATAAGTCGCAGCCTAAAAAATCTGCGGGAAACATTTGGCGATGAACTTTTCATTCGTAAAAAATACGGTTTATTTCCAAATGAGTTTGTAACTCATTTATATCCTATTGCGAAACAAACCATAGAATGCTCGGATAAATTTCAAAAAGTGCGCGCGGCAAATGCAAGCCAAGTCAAAACCCATGTTGAAATTGCTGCGCCGGGCCTCATTGCCTATGCGTTTCCTAAAGCCTTAATGCAGGCCATTAAGGAAGAACAAAAGCCGATGCAGATTAATATCACCCCTTGGTCGCTGCACACGACACAGGACATCATCAATGGCGATGTGGCCTTAGGCATTTGCTGTAATAAGAGCACCGCCGATGTGGCGGCCTTTGGTGATAAGTTGCAAACCACGACGCTACAACGCATGGACAAGGTTTACCTCATCGCCAGCCGTAACCATCCGATTTTTAAACGCGAAATCACGCTTGAGAGCATCGCCGAGTATCCCTATGTCAATACAGATCTTGGCAATCCCAGCACTCGCCTCAGCCCATATCAGGAGTTCTGCATTAAAAATGGCATAAAACTCAATACTGAAATTACCATTACCAGTATTTCTAGCCTGTTTGAATATCTCGGCGAGAGCCAGACAATTTCATTACTGCCCTATCGAGTGGTTTACGAGATGGTGAGCGATATTCCCGAGTTACACACTTGTCAGCTGTCGCAACTGGAGGCCGAACGTTTGTACGCCCATACCGAAGCGCCAACGATTTTCCTCGTGCAAAAAAACCAACCGAATAAGGTGAATGAGGACTTGCTCTGGCTAAGCGGACAGATAAAGAAAATTGTCGACCATATTATTTAGCGGCTCCTTATCCTGTATTTTCATCTTGTAATACGAGGTGATAGGCATACTCTGCCTTAGCTTAGGCTCCACCTCATCCCCCACAGTGTCGACCCAAGTTTTGTTAAGCCAGGCATACATCTTGCCCGCCAAACACGTTACACTAAGCCCATCTTTATCCTGATAGATCTTGCTATGCGAACCGAAAACACAGCCACACTGAACCTGATGTGGGGCGCACTTATTCTGGAAGAATTAGCACGTCTTGGTGTGCAGCATGTCTGCATGGCGCCGGGCTCACGCTCGACACCGCTAACCTTAGCCGCGGCTCAGCAAACCAAGCTTAAACGTCACTTGCATTTCGATGAGCGTGGCTTAGGTTTTATGGCCCTCGGATTAGCCAAAGCCAGCTGCGCCCCCGTGGCGATTATCACCACCTCAGGCACGGCCGTCGCCAACCTTTATCCTGCGATAGTCGAAGCTTGGTTGACCCATGTGCCCTTGATTGTCTTAAGCGGTGACAGGCCGCCAGAATTACTCGGTTGCGGCGCCAACCAAGCCATAGTGCAACCAGCGATTTTTGCCAATTATGCCCAGCAGGTAAACCTGCCCACGCCAGATGCGCACATTGCGCCGCAGATGTTACTCACAACCCTCGATGAAGCGGTGGCAAACCAAACACGCCCAGTGCACATCAACTGCATGTACCGCGAACCCTTATATCCGAGTGAGATGAGTGGCACCATTCTCGATAGCGAATCGCCTTATCTGAAGCCACTGCAAACTTGGTTGCAACACGCCAGACCCTACACTCAATACGGTAAGAGTGAACAACTCAGCAGCCCGAGCGATGATGCCATTATGCGTTTCGTCCACGGTAAGGGCGTCATCATCGCCGGTACACTCACGCCGGAGCAAGATCCTGCGCAGCTTATCGCCCTCTCACAAAAAATTGGTTGGCCATTGCTGACCGATGCGCAGTCACAACTGCGGCAACATCCCGCGGCGATCGGCAATATTGACCAACTACTGCAACATCCAAAGGCGCGCAATCTGTTGCAAGAGGCGGACCGCGTGCTGGTGTTTGGTGGGCGCTTATTGTCTAAGCGTTTGATTGCTTACCTTGCCGAGCAAAACTGGCACAGTTACTGGCAAGTGCTGCCACAGCAAGACAGGCTCGACCCAAGCCATAATGCCAAACACATTTGGCACGCCAACGCCGCGCAATTTGCTCAGCTTAATTGGTATCGCTCCTCTTCGGCTAATTGGGCCAACACCTTAGTCACCTACAACGATGAATTACATAGTTTATTTGTACGTAATATCGATCAAGGTGAGTTTGGTGAAGCGCAGGTTATCCGCGCCATTGCCAATACGCGGCCGTTAGAGCAGCAATTGTTTATCGGCAATAGTCTGCCCGTGCGGTTATACGATATGTACGCCCCAGTGAGTTGTTGCACGGCCAGCACTTATACCAACCGCGGCGCATCGGGGATCGACGGCTTACTGGCCACCGCCTGCGGCATTGCCGCGCATCAAGGTAAACCCACGAGCTTGATTATTGGGGACTTATCCCAGCTGCATGATCTCAACTCTTTTGCCATTGCCCGCAGCTTAACCAGCCCGCTGGTGATCATTATTCTCAACAACGACGGCGGCAATATCTTTAATCTCTTGCCCGTTCCCAACGAGGAACTGCGCAGTGATTACTACCGCTTAAGCCATGGTTTAGAGTTTGGTTACGCCGCTGCCATGTTTAATCTGCCATATAATCAAGTGGATAATTTAGCCGACTTCCAAAGCTGTTATCACGAAGCGCTGGATTATCAGGGCGCCTCAGTGATCGAAGTCAGTGTAAGCCAACACCAAGCCAGCGAGCAGATCGCCGCGCTGAATTTATGGGTGAAACAAAGCTAATGCCAACCGTGGCCCGTTACGGGGAAGTCTCGCAGCCAAACTTAGTCCTGCTTCACGGCTTTTTAGGGACTAAGGCCGATTGGCTGCCGCTTATCCCCGAACTGAGCCAGCATTTTCATTGTATCTGCCTCGATTTACCCGGACACGGCGATAATCAGAACGAGCGGCCATCGACGCTCGCCAATGGTTTCGAGCATTGTGTTCAAGACATTATCAGCCGCCTCGATCGCCTTGATATTGAATCCTTTTATCTCTACGGTTATTCCCTCGGCGGCCGCATCGCCCTGCATCTTGCCAAGGCGTATCCGCAGCGCGTTTTGAGCTTATGGCTAGAGTCCTGTCATCCCGGGCTAACCGATACCGCAGAGCAAGCCGCACGCAGTAAAAACGACAACCTGTGGGCCAAACGCTTACTCAGCTTAAGCAGTCGGGATTTTTACAGCTTTGGTATCAACAGGCAGTATTTGCCGATATGTCGGATAAAGCGCGGTATGCCTTGATTGCCAAGCGCGCGGCGCTGCTCGACCAACATCCCAAGCAGACACTAAAACAGATCTTTTTGGCCACATCGTTGGCTCGCCAAGCCTCTCTCTGGGATGTACCTGAAAGCCTTGGCTGTGAATGCCATTTTTTTGCGGGCAGCCAAGATGCGAAATTCACCGCAATAGCAAAAGCTTGGCAAGCACAACAGCCCATCATCTTGCATCAGATTGAACAGGCTGGGCATAACATACATCAGGCCAATCCCGCGGCATTAATCGCCCGCTTAAGCGCACTAAAGCTTAAAAAATCGATGACTTGATACAGATAAATTTAGGGAAAATATGATCTTAACTTCGCTCAGCTTGTACTTATATCGCCTGCCCTTAGACCGCTTTTTACCCGTGGGGAAACAACGCATCGACCACAGAACCGGCTTAGTGTTGCAGGCAAAGGCACAAACTGAGGGCGAAGAAAGTGAGCAACTGGTTGAAATCGCGCCACTCTCAGGGTTTGATATCGAGCAGCAGCCATTGTCCGGTTTTAGCCGCGAGAGCCTAGACGAAGTACAACAGGCCTTAGTGGCGCTATTGCCCGAGCTACAAAATCAGCCTATCGATTACTTGCTCGAGCAGGCCGAAGCGAGCTCTTATCCGTCCATTGCCTTTGGCTTGAGTCTATTGCATGCCAAACTCAGCGGAAAACTCAATACGCTGCGCCCAGTTACCGCCACTGTGCCGTTGATTTATCAGCCGGTGGATGCGCCCAAAACCGAATTGTTCGCTAACATTGCGAGTCTTGATAGCGGGGTGCACTCACTCAAAGTGAAGGTTGCGCAAACCTCAATGGAAGATGAATTGAGCTTGGTTTATGGCATCTTAGGCCAGAGACCTGCTCTAAAGCTGCGCTTAGATGCCAACCGTGGCTTTAGCTTAGAACAGGCCCTCGATTTTGCCGCCTGTTTACCGCTAGAGAGCATTGAATATATTGAGGAGCCTTGCCAACATCCGCAGGATAATCAAACCCTGTATCGCGCTATTCCTCTGCCCTACGCCTTAGATGAATCCCTCAATGACCCGGATTATCAATTTGTGATGCACGAGGGACTCACGGCACTCATCATCAAACCCATGCTACTTGGCAGTATTGAAAAACTTCAGCGCCTTATCGACGAGGCCCACAGCCATGGCGTGCGCTGTATCTTAAGCTCAAGCCTTGAGGCCAGCTTAGGTATCAATGACTTGGCCCATTTAGCCGCCATACTGACGCCCGATGAAATCCCAGGGCTCGATACGTTAGCCGCCTTTAGCCAAGACTTAATCGCGCCAAGCGGCAAGTCTCAATGCTTGAAGCTTCATCAACTTAAACTTGTCGCCAGTACGCAGCAGGATTAATCGCCAATGTCCGAATCTCAAACATTGGCACCATCCCAATCCATTGCACAGCAAGGTATCTCGCCATTACATAGCGCGGCGCTCACCTCACCCACACAAACGGCGGTTAAGTGTAATGGGCAAGACATCAGCTACACCCGCTTAAGCCATATGGTGCAGGCCTTGGGTGAACAGCTCACGCGCATCGGCGTAGGCCCAGGGCAACCACTGGCATGTATCAGCCGCAATAATCTAGAGATGATTTGCCTGTATTGGGCCTGTGTGGATATTGGCGCAATCTTCTTTCCTATCTCGCCACGTTTTCCGCTGGCGCAAGTTCAAGGGCTTATCGATAGCCACCACATTCCTTTTTATTGGAGCGAAGCGGCGCTGGCCTTGTCAGGCAGTCATCAACTCACGCTGGATTTTAGTCTCGATGCAGCACCTAGCGCCGACCTCGCCGCGACAGCTTTTGATATTTATCGTCCAAGTAATGTGATTTTAACCTCTGGCTCCAGCGGTTTTCCAAAGGCGGCCGTGCACAATCTTGCAAATCACATTGCCAATGCCGAGGGCGCTCGCAGTCTTATCCCGCTAGTCGCAGGTGATGCTTGGTTGTTGTCGTTACCCCTGTATCATATTGGCGGCCTCGCCATTCTCAACCGCTGCGCCCTAGTGGCGGCGACGGTAGTGCTGCCGGATCCGACTCTCCCGCTGCAGGCGCAAATCGAGCGCGATGGCTTAACCCATGCTTCCCTCGTGCCGACACAGTTATTCAATCTACTCGCCGATAAACAGGCTTCACTCAAGAGCATTAAAGCCCTGCTGCTCGGCGGCGGTGCAATTTCTATCGATTTGCTTAAACAGCTCGAACAGCGGCATATTGCCAGCTTTACCAGTTACGGCATGACTGAGATGGGCTCGCAAATCACCACAGGCCCAGCGCTAAGCGATGGCACCAGTGGTAAATTACTCCCAGGGCGTGAGCTCAAAATTGTCGATGGGGTGATTTGGGTGCGGGGAGATTGCTTGTTTATGGGCTATCTCACGGATAAGGGAATAGAAAAACCACTCGATGCCGAGGGTTGGTTTTATACCAAAGACAGGGGCGAATGGGATGCTAACGGCAATCTTAAGATCTTGGGCCGCGTCGATAATATGTTTATCAGTGGTGGCGAAAACATTCAGCCAGAGGAAATTGAAGCGGCGCTTAAACTGCATCCACTAATAGATGAGGCGATCGTCTTTCCTCAGCCTGACGTCACCTTCAGCCAACTCCCTGCCGCCATTATTCGTGGTGACATTGTCCGCAGCGGAACTGTCGGCAACAACACAAGCCAAGAAATGAGTAAAATAGAGGCTGAACTTGAAGTCTTTCTCGCCGACAAAATCGCTCGCTTTAAACGACCGCGCCGCTATTACCCTTGGCCAGAGCATGCCGAGCAAACCGGTTTAAAAGTGAATCGCAAGCAACTTATTGCCGCTATTCAATCCGAATCTTGATAACTCTTGATAAATTCAGCCACAAAAAAACCTGCCGTAGCAGGTTTTTTATGTTCTCACGCCGAGCCTAATTAGGCTTCCATACAAGCCTTAAGCTTGTTCATCGCGTTTTTCTCTAACTGGCGAATGCGCTCAGCCGAGACTTGATAGGTTTCTGCCAATTCCTGCAGTGTGGTTTTATCATCGTCTAACCAACGGGCACGCAGGATATGCTGGCTACGCTCGTCTAAGGTTTTGATGGCCGATAATAAACGACCTTGGGCATTGGATTCCCAGTTATCGTTTTCGATGTTTTCGGCTAAATCCGATGAATGATCTTCAAGATAATGTACAGGGGCAAAATCCTGCTCATCATCGTTATCACTGCTGAGGTCAAACGCAGGATCCTGCGCCGCCATACGTGATTCCATCTCAGTCACATCGGCCTTAGATACACCTAAGTTTTCTGCCACCATTGTGACTTCATCATCGCTAAACCAACCGAGGCGAGTTTTCGCTTTACGGATATTAAAGAACAACTTGCGTTGCGCTTTAGTGGTTGCGACTTTAACAATGCGCCAGTTTTTCAGCACATATTCATGAATTTCAGCTTTAATCCAATGCACAGCAAAAGACACTAGACGGACGCCCACATCGGGATCGAAGCGCTTAACCGCTTTCATCAGACCGATGTTGCCTTCTTGGATCAAATCCGCCTGTGGCAGACCGTAACCTGAGTAGCCCTTAGCAACGTGCACCACAAAACGTAAGTGCGACATAATCAGTTGCTTCGCCGCTTGCAGATCACCCGTTTCCTGCAAACGCTTGGCTAACTCATACTCAGTCTCAGCGTCTAACATTGTCATGCTAGTCACTGAATGGATATAAGCTTCTAAACTACTGCTGCCCTGAGGGACTGTTAGTGCCATTGATTGCGTTTGAAAGGTCATTCGCGCTCCTACTCTCTTACTACTTATCAAATATAAGTCGATTTCATCCTGTGGTTTAACTCAAAACACCTTGAGGATGAGCTGACGAACTATCGGCTAATTGACAGAGTATGTCAACCTTCGCTCGTCTGGGGTGTTACTTTTAACCCCGTTGAATAGACATTGCAAGTGAACAAAAGTTCATCGCTTGCCTTATCTACTCGTATTTTTAAACGATAAGCGATTGATCATTAAGAGGGTTCAATCGCTCTTAAATGTTGCCTTACCGAAAGGTAAGAACCCAGCCAACCTAAGAAGGAGGCTAAGCCCACTAATTGTAGCAGTTCGGTAAAGGTCAAAGACTTCATCTCTAACTGACTGCCGTACAAACCGAGCAGCTCAGCGAGGGCAGAATCTAGATACCAAACCAATAAGTTAATGATAAGCCAAGCCAATACACCGCCAATGACGCCGTACCAAATGCCCGTATAAAGGAAGGGGCGTTGAATAAAGGACTCAGTGGCGCCAACCAGCTTCATCACTTCAATTTCGGTGCGACGGTTCATAATCGCTAAGCGAATGGTGTTACCTATCACCAACACCACGGCGAGTACCAGTAGGGCTGCAATCGCCATCACGGTACGTTCGAGTAAGCGCACCACGGCTTGCAGACGCTCTAGCCATTCGATATCTAAGCGGCCAAAACTGATTTCAGGCTCGCGCTCCAGCTTAGACAACAACTCACGGGCACCCACTGGGGTGGAATAACGCTGAGTGGGCGTCACGGTAATCACCGCTGGCAGCGGGTTCTTATCGAGATAGGCTAACGCCTCACCAAACCCCGACAGGCGCTGAAACTCTTCGAGCGCTTGGTTGCGGTCAATATACTGCACCTTTTCCACTTCGGCATAGGCTCGGATGCGGGTCAGTAAACTTTGAATCGTCTGCTCGCTGCGATTTTCATCGATAAACAGTGAAATCTCCGCCGCGCTGTTCCAAGAGCTGGTAATGGTCTCGGCATTTTTCACTAACACTTGCAGCGCCGCAGGTAAGCTTAAACTCACTCCGAGAACCGCCATCGTCATCAGAGAAGAGACTGGGCTGCGCCACAACTCACCCATACTCGCCATGGCTTGCTGCACATGACGAATAAAAAACATCACGATACGCCCCGAAATGGGCAACTTGCTGCGCGTTAATTTAGCGTTGTCACTCATTGCGCATCACCTCGAGCAGTCGCGTGTCCATGGTGTAATTCCTGTGCGCCGAGCATACGCCCTTGTTTCAGGGTAAAAGTGCGGTACTTCATCCGCGCGATCAGTCCCAGATCGTGGGTAGCGATAAGCACGCTAGTGCCTGCATCGTTAAAGGTTTCGAATAAGCGCAAGATATCCATCGACAACTTAGGATCTAAGTTGCCCGTCGGTTCGTCGGCCAGCAATAGTGGCGGTTTATTCACAATGGCGCGGGCGATACCGACACGTTGCTGCTCACCACCGGATAACATGATGGGGTTATGGCGCTCTTTGCCATACAACCCCACCATATCCAACGCGCCAGCGACACGTTTGCGGATCTCACCGTGGGAGAAACCTTCAATCACTAACGGTAAGGCCACGTTGTCGAATACGCTTCTGTCCATCAATAGATGGTGGTTTTGAAAAATCATCCCAATATTGCGGCGCAAATAGGGCACGTGTTTAGGGCTGATTTTGGCAATATCGTGACCATTAATCGCCACCCGGCCGGTAGTTGCACGCTCGATCACTGTGATTAATTTCAACAGGGTACTCTTACCCGCGCCCGAATGGCCGGTTAAGAATGCCATTTCACCTTTTTGTAGATGAAAATTCACCTCTTCCAGTGCCATTTGGCCACCAGGATAAATCTTACTGACCTGCTGAAAATCAATCATAAATTAGCTATCCGCTTTCTCTTGAGTGAACAAGGCATCAATAAATTCTTTAGAATTAAAGGTACGCAAATCATCAATTTGCTCACCCACGCCAATATAACGTAGCGGGATTTTAAATTTGTCGGCAATCGCAAATACCACGCCGCCCTTGGCGGTACCGTCGAGCTTGCTGATGGTCATGCCGGTGACGCCTACAGCCTCTTGAAATAGCTGCGCTTGGCTAATGGCATTTTGGCCCGTGTTCGCATCTAAGGTCAGCATCACTTCGTGTGGCGCCTCTGGATCGAGCTTCTTCATCACCCGCACCACTTTCTTTAACTCTTCCATCAGATGCGACTTGTTTTGCAGACGACCCGCGGTGTCGGCAATCAAGATATCAATCTTACGGGCCTTAGCCGCTTGCAGCGCATCGAAGAGTACCGAGGCACTGTCTGCGCCCGTATGCTGAGCCACCACGGGAATATTATTACGTTGACCCCAAACCTGTAATTGCTCAACCGCTGCAGCGCGGAAGGTATCGCCCGCCGCTAACATCACAGACTTGCCCTGACGCTGATATTGCTTCGCCAGTTTACCGATAGTGGTGGTTTTACCCACACCGTTAACGCCAACCATTAGAATCACATAGGGACCGTTAGCATTTTCAGGTACCAAAGGGATAGCGACAGGATCGAGCGTCTTCTGCATTTCATCACGCAGCAAATCATAGAGTGCTTCGGCATCCTTTAGTTGCTTGCGAGACGCATGTTCAGTCAGGCTCTGGATAAGGCGTGAAGTGGTTTCGACACCCACGTCGGCGATTAATAGCTGTTCTTCCAGCTCTTCAAACAGATCATCATCAATTTTTTTACCACGGAATAACCCGATGAAACCGCTACCAATATTTTCGCTAGTGCGCATCAAGCCGCGTTTTAGTCGCGCGAAAAAGCTTTCTTTGGCGGGTTTTGCTTGAGGTTCGGGTTGTTGTTCAAGGGGTTGTTCAGCTTGGATCTGTGCAGCGGCAACTCGCTCTGCTTCTGCTTGGGCTTGGGCTTGGGCTTGGGCTTCTGCAGCCTGCTGCGCAGCGACTCTTTCCGCTTCTGCTTTTTCTGCGGCTAACAGCTCAGCTTGCTCTTCGGCAATGCGCTGGGCTTCCGCTTCTGCTTGAGCTTTTGCAACTTGTTCTGCGGCAACTCTTTCCGCTTGCGCTTGGGCTTGCTCAGCGGCTAACTGCTCAGCCTGCGCTTGCTCCGCCGCTAGGCGAGCGGCTTCGGCCGCCTGTTGTTCGGCTAAACGTGCAGCTTGTTCTTCGGCAACACGCTGGGCTTCCGCTTCTGCTTGAGCTTTTGCGGCTTGTTCTGCTGCAACTTTTTCCGCTTGGGCATTTTCAGCGGCTAACTGCTCTGCCTGCGCTTGCTCCGCTGCTAAGCGCGCGGCTTCAGCCGCCTGTTGTTCGGCTAAACGTGCAGCTTGCTCTTCGGCAATGCGCAGGGCTTCCGCTTCTGCTTGAGCTTTTGCTGCTTGTTCTGCTGCAACTCTTTCCGCTTCTGCTTTTTCGGCTGCTAATTTGTCGGCTAGAGCCTGTTCGGCGGCTGCCTGTTCAGCCGCGAGACGGGCTTCTTCAGCTTGCTGCTTTGCTAATGCTTCGGCTTGCTCGGTTTGCGATGGAGTAGAGACTGGGGTTTGCTCGACAACCTCATCTTGTGATTTATCTTTACGAAACCAGGAGAAAAAACCTTTCTTTGCCATGTGTAATTCCAGCGCTCTACTTCAGTGTTGAATTTAAAATAAGACCCTGCCGTTATACCAGATTACCGCGGCAATTACGCCCAAAAAGTCGGCAATTAGTTCTGCTCTATCAGCCTTCTCACCTTTTACTAGGAGTTTGATATAAAATAGTGGCCTTTATAAAGGTGGCATAGTCTACCACTTTCTTTCTTCAGGCAAAATCACGGGGGCACTTTGGCTAATAATCGTGCAAACAACAAGCAAGTGACCAAGAGTCAAACGGCCAACAAGAAAGCCGGTAGTGGGCAAGTGCGGATCATTGCCGGGCAATGGCGTTCGCGCAAACTGCCCATCCATGATTTAGACGGCCTGCGGCCGACCACAGATAGAGTCCGCGAAACCCTCTTTAACTGGCTTGCCAATGATATTGCCCACGCAAGGGTGCTCGATTGCTTTGGTGGCAGCGGCGCCTTGGCGCTTGAGTCTCTCTCACGCTATGCCAGTTACGCCAAGATTATCGAGTTGCAACGTCCTGCCGCCATGCAACTTAAAGCGAATCTCAATACCCTCAAGTGCGACAATGCCGAGGTACTCAACGCCGATACTTTAGTCGTGCTGCAAAATGGCTGCGAGCAAGGGTTTGACGTGGTGTTTATCGATCCGCCTTTCCGCAAAGGCTTGGCAGAAAAAACCATTCAACTATTGGACAGCCAAGGTTGGCTTAATGATGGCGCGCTAATTTATGTGGAGATTGAGTCGGAATTAACTCAAATGGCAGTCCCTGCAACTTGGCAACCGCTCAAGGATAAGACCGCAGGACAAGTCAGCTATCGCTTATATCAATACCAAGCCGAAGACTCTCAGGCTAACACCGAGGAATAGCATGTCGTTTCTGATCAATATGGGCAAAGCCATTACCTTAATCGCGTGGCTGATGATGGCTTATAACCTTGTTATGCCTTTTGCAGGCAATATCGGCATTATTCTCAATATCTTGCTCGGCATTACTTGCTTGATGCATTGCTTCCAAGTTGCCATCTTCCATATGCTGTTTAAAAACCTGCTGACGCTACGCAAGCAAGATTATCTGCAAGTATTTATCTTCGGCGTATTTAGCCTTTTGGCTTTTCGCAAACAGGTTTTATCCCAATCCAATTAATGCTCGGCAAGCAAAAAGCCCTCTTTCGAGGGCTTTTAATTTTCATATCAAGCTATTGAAGCGCTAAACCTTATCCTTTTGGATAGGGGTGAGCGACACCTTTGTGACAATCCACACAGGTCTTTCTTGCTTCAGGATCTTTCTTGAAGTTGTTGCTGTGCATTCTCACAGCCATTGGCTTCATAGTGTCAGGCTGGTTCTCATAAATACGAGTATGGCAGTGTTGGCAGTTTGCAGAGTCATTACCACGGAAGTAAGCCAATGCTTTGTCTGCTTGCTCTTTGCGGTTTTCATCTAACCAAGCTTGAGTGTTAAAGCCATCGATCGTTAAGAAACCGTATAAGTCTTTAGATACGATGATCTTCTTAATTAAGTAATCCACTGGACCGTGTGGTAAGTGGCAGTCTTGACACTGTACTGTCACACCCGCACGACCACCGCCGTGGGCAGAAGCTAACACTTCATCTTTCAATGAGTGGTTGCTATGGCAGCTCATACAGAATGCGTCTTCGCTTGTCGCATGTAAGGTTTGCTGGGTTGCAAAGTAGCCCACAACACCGACAACAATACCGACGACGATCAGCGCCAGGATGGAATATTTTGCGCTTGGTTTAAATAGTGCACGCCAGTTCATCACTCTATCTCCAAAAAATATTGTCAAAATTAGTTTTTATAAGACTATTTTATATTTTTTCATTTATTAGAAATTTGATTTTAAGCCTAAAAATGCCCATTAATTTAAACTTAAAAGTGCAAAATGAGACTTAGGTCTAACTCTTAATACATAACTCACTCAACCCAGCTTAGCAGAGCTTGAGGGTACTTCAACTCACGCTAATACATTAATCATTATGCTAAGCGACCAATGATTAAGTACTACCTTATGAAGCTAAGGCAATGAAATCATTTTTAGAATACAAAAATGTGATCAAGACGACATTTAACCTGCGAAGCCACAGTGTGATACATAAAAAAACAAAATGAGTACGAAACTTTTCACCAACTTTAAAGGTCATTAGAGGTAGACATTATTTTATGTGAGTTTTTATGGCTAAGTTTTGGATCACCATAGCACTGTTATTTTCACTTATCGCCCAATCGGCGATGGTGAATGCTATGCCAACTTCAGCGATGAATGACTCCCACGATACGCCCAGCATGCAAATGGTCGATGGCAAGATGAAGTGTACTATGCCCGATTGTCCTTCGGACGAATGCATGCTGCATTGCCAAGACTCCCTCACCAACCACTGTAAAACCCATTGTCTCGCACAACTTTATCTCTCTACGTCACAACCCCAAATCGCACTGATGAATCATGCGAGTAAGCGTATTGCAGTCCAAAGCTGGGCGATTCAAACGGCCGATCTCGGGTTAACCACACCCCCTCCCAACTCCAATTTGCTGTAACCGATCTGTTTTAAGTTTTAGCAATTAAATCGATTCAATATTTCGCGATGATGACGCCACGATTGCGCACTCACGCGATATAGCAAATTTTTGGAGTTTATTATGAAAACCACTTTAATCAACAAAACCTTAGTTGGCGCGACTTTAATCATGAGCTCTCTGGCGATTAGCATGACGGCTAACGCAGCAACCCTAAAAGGTACAGAAACACTCAATGTTGTCAGCATTAATGGTCAAGCCACTAAAGCGTTTAAACCCGTTGAACTGCCCGAAGGTAAAGTACTGGTTGAAGTTAAATATCAAGATGTATTCAACTACCGTGCGGACGACAGCGGCACTTGGGTGAAGTCGGAACCTTTATTCTTTACCTTAGATGTTGCATCTCAGTCTAATTACCAAATTAGCACGCCTAAATTAATCAGTGAGGCGGATGCGAGACGTTTTATTAAAAATCCCAGCATTCAATTAAGTGTGGATGATGCGTCACCACAGCCACAGCCATTGCAAAACCACAGCCAATTAATGGCGGATATGTTGGAAAACCATCCCTCAAAATAATTAAACCGTAGGAGTTTATAAACAGGGGCATTAACTGAAATGTGAGTTAACTCATTGCAGGATAATGCCTCTATGCTAAAATCGAGCCGTTCATTATTTGGAATATTTATGCATCACACACTAGGTCGTTCACTATTAGTCATATTCACTTTACTCGCACTCGTCGGGCAAAGTGTTGCGTCTAATGGTCACGCGATGGTGATGCGCTCTATGGAAATGAGCGCTATGGTTCATAACCCTTCCAGCCAAGGAATGGACCATGCCGCCATGATGCAGATGAACACAGAGAACCGAGCTGATTCAGGTGCAATGGCCAGTACAGATTGCTGTAACGATCAAATGCTTCCCGGCGCGAAGCAGCACTGCTGTGATGGCACCACATCTTGTCTTAATGACTGTGGACATTGTTTAACGATTTCAGTTGCCGGCACTCTTTTCAGCCCACACCTTTGGCCCAGTGTTGGACTGAGTGATACCCCAGTGGCCACTCCTATGCCTCATTTCCACTCTATCTCCCTGTCTTCGGCCTTTAAACCGCCGATAGCCTAGCCTCATTGTGCCCTTTTTTCAGGGCGAACAACGCTAACAATTTATTTCGCCGTTTATTGTGGTGCACTAATAACTCAGCACCCAGAGTAAAGCAAAAGCGTAGTACTGATCCCGCTGACCGCTATGGCAGCCCTATTCGCGCAGGTTATCGGCGCAGAATAATGCCAGTCACGTTTTATGCACTCATATTCGGCTACCAAACCCGATGGAGTGAACAATATGAAAACCTTAACTAATCTTGCCTTAGTTGCATTTTTAATGACCAGCACCAGTGTGTTTGCTACGGCAACGCCCCATGAGCACCACCATGACAATGCCGCGCCACAGGAACAAGCTCAAACCTATGTTTGCCCTATGCACCCAGAAGTGACAGGTAACAAAGGTGACACTTGCCCTAAATGTGGCATGAATTTAGAGCCAAAAGCGACTGAAGAGAAAATGGCTGACGGTGCAATGCACAAAGACCACGCGCACCACTAAGCTAGGCTGGAGATGAGGCATATGAAGCAATTTAATAAAGTAAAAAAGCCGGGCCCTAAGGCTGTATTGATACTCAGCAGCCTACTGATGGGGACGCCTTGGTTAACCCAAGCGCAGCTCGTTAATGCCGCAACACAAGCTGAAGCGGGCCACGAACATGCGCACGATACTAATAGCGTAAATCAAGTCAAAACCTACACTTGCCCAATGCACCCCGAGGTCGAAAGTCACGAACCCGGCCGTTGCCCTAAGTGCAATATGTTCCTCGTTGAGAAGGAAGAAGAGGAAGAGGCAAGCACTGCTGGCCAACATGCGGATCATCAAGCCAGTGGCGCAAGCCAAAATGCGGCGCAAGTCTTTGATACGCCAATGCCTAAAGCCAATAGCTTAGTCAAGAATCAAAGTTCAGGGGCAACCATTAAATACGTCTGCCCTATGCACGCCCACATTATTAGTGATGTGCCAGGCACTTGCCCTATCTGCGGCATGAATTTAGAAAAGGTTGAAACTGGCGGTAATACCCAAGAAATCAACCTCAATGTCTCGGGCAGCATGCAGCAAGCACTCGCCCTGAAAGTGGCCGAGGTTAAACGCGATACCCTATGGAAATTTGTCGAAACAGTGGGCCAAATTGACTACGACGAGAGCCAAATCAACCATGTGCACGCCCGTGTTACTGGCTGGATTGAGACGTTGATGATCAAATCCGTTGGCGACTCAGTCAAAAAAGGCCAGCTGTTATACGAGATCTATTCACCCGATCTGATTAACGCCCAGGATGACTATCTGTTAGCGCTCGATACCGCCAAGTCTGCGGGTAATGGTAGCCGTTATCAGGATTTGGTCCGTAAAGCGGGATTACGCTTGTCACTACTTGGGATGAATGAAAAGCAAATTCAACAACTTGCAGACTCACGTCAGACCCAGTACCGCGTGCCTTTCTATGCCCTGCAAGATGGCATTGTCAAAGCACTCGATGTACGCGATGGCATGTATATCCAACCGTCTACTGAGGTGATGTCGGTTGTCGACCTTTCCAAAGTGTGGGTGATCGCCGATGTGTTTGAAAACGAACAAAGCTGGATTGCCCTAGGGCAAAAAGCCGAAGTCTCTGTTCCCGCCATGAATATCAGCGGTATCGAAGGCACCATTGACTATATCTACCCAGAACTTGACCCCATCACCCGCAGCTTAAGAGTGCGTGTGGTGCTGAATAATACCGATGTCTCCCTCAGACCTAAGACGCTTGCCAAGGTCTCGCTCTTCGGCGGGCCCAATAAAGATGTGTTAGTGATCCCGCAGGAAGCCCTGATCCAAACGGGTAAAGAAAACCGCGTGATAGTGAAACAGGCCGATGACAGCTTTACCGCTAAGGCCGTGACGGTCGGCATGATGAGCCAAGGTAAGGCCGAGATTGTCTCGGGTCTCAGTGAAGGTGAACGCGTGGTGACATCGGGACAATTCCTACTCGACTCCGAGGCCAGCCTCAAGGGCAGCTTAATGCGTTTAAGCAGCGGCCATCAGCACTAGGAGCGGATTATGTTGAAATATATTATCGAGTCCTCGATCAGACAAAGGCTCATGGTGTTGATTATCGCCATGATGATCACTGTCTGGGGGATACAGGAGCTGCGTAAAACGCCGCTCGATGCCCTGCCGGACTTATCCGATGTGCAGGTGATTATTAAGACTCCTTATCCGGGCCAAGCGCCAAAATTGGTTGAAGAACAAGTAACTTACCCTCTCTCAACCGCCATGTTAGCCGTGCCCGGTGCAAAAACCGTGCGGGGTTTTTCGATGTTTGGTGACTCTTATGTGTATGTGATCTTCGAAGATGGCACTGACATCTATTGGGCGCGCTCGCGGGTGTTGGAGTATTTAAGCCAGATCAGCAGTCGCTTACCTCAAGGGGTACAACCCTCACTCGGCCCCGATGCCTCAGGCGTGGGTTGGGTATTTGAGTACGCACTGGTCGATCGCTCCGGCAACTTAGACCTGTCTCAGCTCAAGAGCTTGCAAGATTGGTATCTCAAACTCGAGCTACAAAGTGTTGCCGGCGTCTCCGAAGTTGCGACCGTCGGCGGCATGGAACAAACCTATCAGATAGTGCTTGAGCCGGACAAAATGGCGATTTACAAGCTCGATATCGCCGCCGTTAAGCAAGCGATCGATAAAGCCAACAGCGAGGCAGGTGGTTCTGTGGTCGAAATGGCCGAAGCCGAATACATGGTGCGCGCTAAGGGTTATCGCCAAACCTTAGAGGATTTCCGTGAAATTCCTTTAGGGATCACTAGCCCATCCGGCACAGGCTTGTTGCTTAAGGATGTTGCGACCGTCCGTAAAGGCCCTGCTTCTCGCCGTGGTATTGCCGAGCTAGATGGTGAAGGCGAAGTCGTAGGCGGCATTGTGGTCATGCGTTACGGTGAAAACGCCCTCGCAACTATCGATGCGGTCAAAGCTAAACTTGAAGAGTTAAAAACCGGTCTGCCTGACGGCGTGGAAATCATTCCAACCTATGACCGTTCGCAACTGATCCAAAAGTCCGTCGACAACCTGTTCAGCAAAGTAGTCGAAGAAATGCTGGTCGTAGGCTTAGTGTGTCTGCTGTTTTTGCTGCATGCGCGCTCAACCTTAGTGGCTGTGATCACCTTGCCGCTGTCGATTCTCATCGCCTTTATCGTGATGAACAAAATGGGCGTGAATGCCAACATCATGAGTCTTGGCGGTATCGCTATTGCTATCGGTGCGGTCGTTGACGGTGCCATCGTTATGATCGAAAACCTGCACAAACATTTGGAGCATTTTAAAGCCGAGCACGACCGTGAACCTTCGGTAAAAGAGCACTGGCGCATTGTGACCGAGGCTTCGATTGAAGTCGGCCCAGCGCTATTTTTCTCGCTGATTATCATCACCTTAAGCTTTGTGCCCGTCTTCGCGCTAGAGGCGCAGGAAGGACGCTTATTCGCACCGCTCGCCTACACCAAAACCTTTGCTATGGCCGCGGCCGCATTTTTATCTATTACCTTAGTGCCGATTCTCATGGGTTACTTTATCCGTGGGAAAATCCCAAGCGAGCGCAGTAACCCCATCAGTCGCGTGCTGATTGCCCTGTATCAACCGGCATTAAAACTGGTGCTTAAGTTCCCTAAAATCACCATAGTGCTTGCCTTAGTGGCATTGGCGAGCGCTTGGTATCCTATGACGCGTATGGGCAGTGAATTTATGCCCGCCCTCGAAGAGGGGATTTACTCTATATGCCAACGGCACTACCAGGGATCAGCGCCAGTAAAGCCGCCGAAGTGCTGCAACAGACCGACCGTTTGATTAAAACCGTCCCTGAAGTGGCCCGCGTATTCGGTAAAGTCGGCCGCGCCGAAACTGCAACCGATCCCGCGCCGCTGACCATGCTCGAAACCACGATTATGCTCAACCCCCATGATGAATGGCGTGAGGGCATGACCTTAGACGGCATCATTAATCAGTTGCAGCAAACGGTGAAAGTGCCCGGGCTAACCAACGCTTGGGTGCAACCAATTAAAACCCGTATCGATATGCTGTCGACGGGGATTAAAACCCCCGTGGGGATTAAGATCACTGGCGCCGATGTCAATGAGCTACAAACCCTAGGCGCTAAGATTGAGGCTATCTTAAGTAAAGTGCCGCACACCAAATCGGCCTACGCCGAACGCAGTGGTGGCGGTCGCTATATTGATATCAGCCCCAAACTCGATGTAGCCGCCCGCTATGGCATGACACTACAGGATATCCAAGATGTAGTACGTTACGCGATTGGCGGTATGGATATTGGTGAGTCGGTGCAGGGCTCAGAGCGCTACCCCATCAACCTGCGTTACCCACGCGAACTGCGTGACAATATCGAGAAACTGCGCGAACTGCCGGTGATCACTAAATCGGGTCATTATTTGCCACTGCGTAATTTGGCCGATATCGAAATTACCGATGGCGCGCCTATGCTTAAGAGTGAAAACGGCCGGTTAATTTCGTGGGTGTTTATCGATATCGAAGGCACTTCGATTGGTGAATATATCGCGGCCGCCAAAACAGCCTTGGATGAGGAACTCGTGGTCCCAGCTCGTTACAGCTACAGCTTTGCGGGTCAGTACGAGTACATGCAGCGGGTCGACGCTAAACTCAAGCAAGTGATCCCTATGGCACTCGGGGTAATCTTTATCCTACTGATGATGACCTTTGGCTCGACCATGCAGGCCAGCATTATTATGCTCAGCCTTCCCTTCGCCCTCGTGGGTAGCACTTGGTTGTTGTATCTGCTCGACTACAACATCTCGGTCGCCGTCGCCGTGGGGATGATCGCCCTTGCGGGGTCGCCGCCGAATTCGGGGTGGTGATGTTGGTGTACCTCAATAACGCCATTAAACATCGGCAGGAGAAAAACACCTACCACACCGTCGAGGACTTAAAAGAAGCCTTGATTGAAGGTGCGGTCATGCGTATTCGACCTAAAGCAATGACGGTAGCAACCATCTTCTTCGGCCTCTTGCCCATCATGTGGGGCGCAGGTTCGGGTAACGATGTGATGCAAAAAATCGCCGCTCCTATGGTCGGCGGTATGGTCACGGCACCGATATTGTCGCTGTTTGTTCTGCCTGCACTGTATCTGTTGATCTACGCTCGCCAAATCAATAAAGCAGAATAACCCTTTGCTTTAACTGACCATAACCCCTAGCGAGATTAACGCTAGGGGTTATGTTTTTGAATTCGAAGTAGCTTTTCAGTCCATATCCTATTCGCGTATTCGGTAATTTCACTGCACAATAGCAGCTTGCAACATCATGTGTTTGTACCACCGCCTTAGCAGAAAGGACGCCAGCGAATGACAGCTTTATTTTCTCTTCCCATCCACAACCGCGCAGGTATTTATCGCCATAGCTTTGGCTTGCTGGGGCTGTTGTTGATAGGTTTTACGCCCATCGCACTTCAGGCGGCCCCTGCCTCGGGAGAGTTTGTCGCCAACAAGCGCTGTGAACTGTTTCAGTCTAAAAATAAACAAACCAATCCCGATGATTGGCAGAGCAATATTGGCGAGCGTTATCCCGTTGCCGAAATTTTAGGCAATAGCAGTAATCCCGATTGGCTTAGGGTGCGAACTAATGCCAACAGCTCGCCACTGCGTTGGATAAAAGGTGATTGCGGACAATACAATGCCGCAGCTACAGCGCCCGCCGAATCCATAGCGACCGCTCAACCAGCCGCTAATGTCGAGCCCGCGCAAACAAACCTCACTAGCGAGAGCATGGCGGTTAAGAGTGAAAACCCGCAAGAACGTGGCACGCCAGAGAAGCGCCAAGGCAATGTGTGTCAAATCGAAGATAACTACGACTCCAATGTGCTCGCCCTGAGTTGGCAGAGCACCTTTTGCGAACTCTATGGCAGCCGTAAACCTGAGTGCCGCGCCTTAAGCCAGAACAGTGATGCGCCTCAGTGGCAACACTTTAGCCTGCATGGCCTCTGGCCGAATCGCCAGCAATGTGGCACCCGTTACGGCTTTTGCAGCAGCGTGAAACAACAACCGAGTGATTTTTGTGATTATCCCGAGGTGACGCTCAATGCCTCCGTCCAAAAAATCTCGAGGAAGTGATGCCAAGCGCCCGCTACGGCAGCTGTTTAGAGCGTCATGAATGGTGGAAACATGGCACCTGTCGCAACCAAGACCCTAATGACTACTTCTTACTGGCGACTCAGCTGACACAGGAAGTGAATGCCTCTGCATGGGTACAACAATTTATCCATGAAAGAATCGGTAAAAAAGTGACTCAACAGGAGCTAAATCAGAGCTTTGATGCCAGCTTTGGCCAAGGTGCGCACACTAAAGTCACCCTAGACTGCGCCAAAGGACTCTTGAGTGAAATTCGCATTAACCTGCCTCAAGTCATCAACAACTCCGACTCTTTGCCGAGTCTGCTCGCTAAGGCGCCGAAGGCGAAAAAACCAATTGCCCGGCCACACTGTTTATCGACAATCCAAACTAACCGCATACAGCCAGTGGCGAGGTATATCGCCACTGGCAACCGCTTATAAACCAAGAGGCTAAAAACGGTTATCCCTCCCAAACGCCCTCGCCCAATATTAACGAAACTTCATTTAAGCTGTCCCTTTACCTCAGGATATGTCTCCTATACTCAAACAAGCCGTGCCTAGTACAGGAGCTAGCGCTTTAATCCAAGCCATGGAAGACAAGTTTATTCTGAGGTAACTATGTTTTCTATCAATCAGTTAACGCTCACTAAAAAGCTTGCTATCGTTCCTGTCTTTCTCGTTGCCATGCTTATCACTTTAGGGGTATTAAGCTACTTTGCCCTGACCGACATTGATAATCGGATGCGCGCTGTTACTGAAGATCTTGCCCCAGAAAGCGATCTCACCAGTAGCCTGCTACAGGAAATTTATCGCCTGCGCCTCACGGTAAAAACCTATGTCAAAACCGGCTCCAGCGAGACGGCAGCCGAATTTAGCGCCCAAGACAGCAAAACCCGTGACATATTGGCAAAGGCCAAAGCCCATATAGATAATCCTGAACGAACTCAAATGCTTGAGCAGATCATTGCCCATGAAAAAGAGTATGTGGATATTTTTAATCGCCATGTCGTGACTAATCAGCAGCAAAGGGCCAAGCTAGTCACCGGCATACTCGATGTCAAAGGGCCCGAAATCGAGAAAATTATCTCCCAGATCATGCAGTCTTCTTTTACCGATGGCGATGTTCAGGGCGCCTTCTTCGCCGGTAAAAATCTGCGTGAACTGCTGTTGGCTTGCCTCTATGTCAGCAAGTTTCTCCTCGATAACCAAGCCGATCAGGCGCAGCGTTTTCGGGACGAAATCGTCAACACTCATACCACTATGGATGAGCTTGCCGCCGCGCTCGATAATTTGAGCTATCAATCACAAGTCAAGCAAGCCGCCGGACTACTTAGTGAATATGAACAAGCGGCCAACGGGGTCTTTGAGGCGATTAACAACCGCAATCAAGCCATAGTGCAGCTCGATAATATCGGCATCGAAATGGCGCAGATAACCTCAGATCTGCAAGACAATACCATGAAGTCTCTCTCCGAAGCGGGCGATATCGCCGCCAAGGAAGTCAGCCAAAAAATCATCTTTATCAACATTATCCTGCTGATCGCGATTCTGCTTTCCGCCTTTATTACCGTGATAGTGACCCAAAGCCTGCTGCGCACCATACGTGAAGTGGTGGCGCTACTGAATGAAATCGCCGATGGCGAGGCCGATCTCACCCAGCGCCTCCCCGTAAACGGCCATGACGAACTGACCCAGCTGGCCAAAAACTTTAACCGCTTTGTGCTGCGGATCCAGCAGTTAGTGGCCGAAGTCAAAGACACGACTGTTCAAATGGTTAGCGCATCAACCCAGTTAAACAGTGTGACTCACAGTGCAACTCAAGACATGAGTTCACAGCAGAATGAAACCCAACTCGTCGCCTCGGCCATCACCGAAATGGCCGCCAGTGCCGTCGAAGTCGCAGCCAGTGCCGATACTGCCAATAAGCTCTCAGAAGATGCCAAAGCACAAGCCCTCCTCGGCCGCGAGACAGTCACCCGCGCCACCCATTCGATGAGGGAACTGGCGAGCAAAGTCGAAGCCTCGGCCACCACCATAGAGCAGTTACGTAACGACAGCGATAAGATTGGTGCCGTGTTAGATGTGATCCGCGCCATTGCCGAGCAAACCAATCTGTTGGCGCTCAACGCGGCCATCGAAGCGGCGCGGGCAGGCGAGCAAGGACGAGGCTTTGCCGTGGTGGCCGATGAAGTACGTTCACTTGCCAGCAGAACGCAAGAATCGACCAAGCAAATCCAGCAAATCATCCAAACACTGCAGGATAGATCGGGCTCAGCGGCGACCATGATGGGACAAAGCCGAGAAGCCACCAACAGCACGGTCGAGCAAGTAACCCAAGTGGAATCAGCCCTCTCGACTATCACCGAAATGGTCATGTCGATCACCCACTCGGTCTCGCAAATGGCCCACGCTGCCGAGCAGCAGTCGACCGTGGTGGAAGAAATTAATATGTCGATCAACAGCGTGAATGACAGCGCCAACCGTACTCTGACGGGGGTTAAACAGGCTGCCAGCTCTGCCAATGGCTTGCTGGGGATAGGTCAACAGCTGGATGGTTTAGTGAGTGAGTTTAAGGTGTAGCCAGTAGCGGATAAAGGAATAAGCGCATCGACATAAGACCATATAAAACCTAGGTATGACTCAATAAACCTAGGTTTTATTGTCGTTTATGCTGAAATCTCTCCTCGCCAGCTTAAGATAGCGCATTTAACTTGATGACCGCAAAAGTTGCCCCTTGCGCGTCGGCAATCACCGCAAAACGTCCCACATCGGGGATATCGCTTGGCGGCACGCATAGCTGTGCGCCCAGCCCCTGCGCCTTAGCGGCAAAAGCATCACAATCCGCCACCACAAAATAAGGCATCCAATGGGCGGGGATCTCGCCCCATTCTGGCATCATTTTCATCATGCCCCCATAGACTGACCGTCGATTTGCCACTCGGTGTAATCGATGCCGGGCACATGGCTAGGAAGTGCGGTCCAAGGATACACTTGAGTGTAAAAACTGGCTTCGGCGCTAGGTTCGCGGCAGGCCAGCTCCACCCAACATAGAGTATTTTCTTCACCTTGGCGACGCGAGCCAGAGTGATTTTTCGCTTGCCACAGGGCAAAACGTGCGCCTTCGGGGTCGCTCACCTGCGCCATCACGCCCGCATCCCCCACCACGTGCGGTCCCATGTGTAATTGCCCACCCGCAGCTAGGATGGCGGCAACCGTTGCTTCGATATCCTTAACCGCAAAATAGATCCGCCAATGGCTAGGGATCTGTGGTTCCGACTCAGGGATTTGATACATGGCCCCTAAATCGTCTCCCTCCAGATTGAACAGCGAGAAATGACCATTAGGAATCGCCATTTCCACCGCATTCCAACCAAACAGTGCATGGTAAAACGCCTGTGCGCCCTGCCAGTCATGGCTCGCCAGTTCGACCCAACAGGCCTGTCCCTGTGCATACTGAGTAATCCTCATTGCAGACTCCAATCAAACAGATAATGTGTTCGAGTTAAGCTGGAGTTTGTGCAACTGTCCAGTTTTGGCGATAAAAAGATGAATATAAAGAAAAAGCCCTCAATTTGAGGGCTTGATTCGTAGGCGAAATACTTAGGAGAACTGCGGCAATAAATTCGCCATCGCGAGTAGATGACAAGCCCCTGTCACCACGCCATATAGCACCACAAGGATAATTAACGGCGTGCCACCAAAGACTCTAAAACCTTGATGGTTAGGGAACTGCTGTCTCGATTTATAGGCCATCAGTGCTGGCACTATGACGGCCCAAACGGTTGCCGCTAAGGCTGCGAAACCAATGGCAACCAAAAAGCCATCGGGGAACAGCAAACCTAATATGGTCGGCGGCACAAAGGTGACGATTGCCGTTTTCATCCGCCCCGAGCGCGTATCGTCGAACCCAAATAAATCGGCCAAATAATCGAATAAGCCTAAGGTCACGCCAAGGAAAGAAGACGCCACAGCCAAGTTAGCAAACAGGGTTAACATGCTGTTTAACCAGCTACTTTCCATCACTTTCGACAAGGCGCCGACTAACACACCCATATTACCACCCTGGGCAATAATCTCACTAAATTGGCTGCGGGGAATGTTGCCCATAGTGGCGACTAACCAGCAGGCATAAATGATCAGTGCGATGAAAGTGCCGACGAAAATCGCTTTGATGATGGTCGATGAATCTTTGCCATAGTACTTCACCAGACTCGGCACGTTGCCATGGTAGCCAAAACTTGCCAAGCCAAAAGGCAAAGCAGCCCACAGATAAGGCATATAGCTTTGATTGCCATCCGGTTCGAGCAACTTAGTCACATCAATCTCGATCAGTAAATTACCAATCGCGAGGAAGAAAGTGATGATCATCCCGCCGAGCATTATGGTCGTAATACGGTCCACCGCCTTGGTGCTGATCAACACGATACAGGCCAGCACAACCGCAAATACTAATCCAGCAACACTTTGGGGTAACTCAATACCCATACCCTGTAGGCTATGGTTAACAATCGAGCCGCCGCCACTGATGTAGGCGTAGGTTAAGATGTAAAGCACGAAGGCAATCGATACCCCATTCACGATCCGCCAAAACTGGCCTAGGGTTTCCTTGGTCAGGGTATCGAAACTCGCTCCCGGCTCGAAATGCAAGTTGGTTTCGAGCAGTAACAATCCCGACATCAACATGCAGAACCAAATACCGAGTAACATTAGTACCGAGTAGCCAAACCACATGCCAGCGCCCACAACGGGCAAAGAAAACATCCCCGCCCCGACTGTGGTGCCGGCAATAATCATGGCACCACCGAGCAAAGACTTGCCCACCGGCTTATTCTTCGCCGCATTCATATGGTTAGCCATTAAACGATATGCTCCGCGGTCACGCTCGCAACTATGGTTTGTCTCACTGAGGCTCTGAGTAAGCTATTGGCTTGATCGCGAATGCGCTCAACGTCGGATTTATCTTCCTTCTCGGAGAAATAACCCAACTCTTTAAGCTTAACACTCAAGGTGTTATAGAGTTTCTTGTCGTAGAATTCTGGCGCGGTAATTCCATGCAGCGCCCCTAAACGTTGGGCCAGCAGATGGCTTTCAGACTCCAGCTCCGAACGCTCCATCTTAGGTCTGTGGGCCAGCAGATTGAAGATAATCGCATAGCGTTGCAAGGTTTCGCTAACGCTTCCGGCCAGCAACAACATTTGACTGGTGTGCTCGGTCACCACCGACAGCGTATCGCTTTCCTGCACCAGCCCCTGCTCAATAAACAGATCCAGCACTTGATTCACATAACTTGGGAGGTCCTTGATACCCATGAATAACTCCGCCTTCAGTAGCGGATAGAAGTCACTCACAATCCCTAGAATATGGGCTCGTGAAATCTGCTTATTGTTGGTTAAGCAGCTGGCAATCAACGACGGGATGATAAATAAGTGGATGATATTGTTACGATAGTAAGTCATTGAAATCGCTTGATTCGCGTCAATAGATACTATCTCACCCAGAGGATCGGCATTGATGGAGAACTTATTCAGCTCTAATCCTTGTTGCACTAAGTGCTTGCCATCACCTTCGGCCACCGACGTAAACGAAGTGTAAGGCACACGCTTAAGCAGTGTCAGGTACAAATCTAACTGACGCTCGAGCAAGCAACGCTCTAGGGCATTTTGCTCCGACGCCAACAGCACTAAGCTGGTCAAGGTGATAGAACTGGCCGCGGCAGCATCGTTAATGCGGGTCATTACACGATTCGCTAACACGTTGACCGCTGGGGTTAACCAAGTCGGTTTTTGCTCGGGATCGTCGGCCACTTCAGTTCGCCAGTTAGGCGCAGTTTCATTCAAGAAGTTTTGCAGTGTAATCGGCTCACCAAAGTTGACATAACCTTGGCCAAAATTACCTAATTTACGAATAGCACCAAAGACTTGCCATACAGATTCTTTCTGTTTTTTCTTACCGCTCAGCTCTTTATGATAAGTCGCCACTTCCATCACGTGATCGTAGCCTAAATACACAGGCACTAAGGTGACAGGGCGTTCGATACCACGCAGCACACTGTTGATCGTCATGGCGATCATGCCCGTTTTCGGCGCCAATAGACGACCGGTGCGAGAACGGCCACCCTCAGAGAAATACTCAACCGAATATCCCTTAGCAAACAGCTGATCGAGGTATTCACGGAACACGGCAGTATAGAGTTTATTGCCGTTAAAACTACGGCGAATAAAGAAAGCGCCGCCACGGCGGAATAGCGGCCCCGCAGGCCAGAAGTTTAGGTTAATCCCCGCCGCAATATGCGGTGGCACCATGCCTTGGTAATACAGAATGTAGGATAACAGCAGGTAATCCATATGGCTGCGATGGCAAGGTACATAAACAATTTCGTGACCATCATGGTGCAGTTGACGGATTTGCTCGGCACCTTTGATATTGATACCGCTGTAGAGCTTGTTCCATAACCAAGTTAAGAAACGCTCGGCAATACGCACTAGGCTGTCGGAATAATTCGCTGCAATTTCATCAAGATATTCAATTGCAGTTTCACGGGCTTGGGTTTCAGAAATCTTCTTACTCGCCGCCTCTTCCTGAATCGCCTTGCGTAAGGATTCGGATTTCAGCAGGGAGTGGAACATTGCCTGACGATTCGGCAGCACAGGCCCTGTCATCACTTTACGTTGGCGGCGGAAATGCACTCTGGCCACCCGCGCCAGTTTATGGGCAATCCCCATATCGGTGCCGTGTTCGTCGGCCATGTAACGCAGCGATACCGCATTCGAAAACTGCACAAAGTTGTGACGGCCCAAAAAGAGGATCATCAAGCACTTACGTAACCAAGTTGGATTCTCGCGCTCAAGCACAGCCGCCTTCATGGTGTCGTCTTCTTTACCCGGAGTACGGCCCCAATACAGACTCACAGGCACCAGCTGAATATCTAACTCTGGCTTTTCCTTATGGACGGCCAACAGGCGCATAAAACATTCTAGGAATGGCTCATTACTGGCACGCTCGCCAAACAAAGGCTTACGGCCTTCGAGGCAAACGACGCGGGGCGCGACAACGCCATTTACCACAAGCGGCTCGTAGGGGCTTGGCAAACCCAGCTTAGTGGTGATCTCGCTTAACGCAGCAATATCACTCAGGGATTCTGTTTTCATTACATAAGCAAGCGGTCTGGACGCGTCCAGATTCAGATCGGCAAAAGGATCCTGCGGCACAACAATAGTGTGCACTAAGTGTTTTTGGATCCAGCGTAATGATTTCAACCAAAGAGAGTCTTGTTTAGGCATTATTCTTATGCAATGTAAGTACGTTCATTAGCCCCATAGAATACCAGATTCTAGGGAATATTCGCTAATACTCTCCAATCGCGTTAAAAAGTGGTTAATACTTGCACTACGAATAATACTGTATATACTAACAGTAACTGTATAGAAAAACAGGAAAGAACATGAGACCGTTGACGCCACGCCAAGCCGAAATTTTAGAGCTGATTAAACGTAATATTGCCGAGACTGGCATGCCACCCACCCGGGCCGAAATCGCCACCCGTTTGGGTTTTAAAAGTGCAAATGCCGCCGAGGAACACCTTAAGGCATTGGCAAAAAAGGCTGCATCGAGATCATGCCTGGCACTTCCCGCGGGATCCGCCTCCCAGTTGAGGAAGAAGATAACAGCGAATCTGGCTTACCACTGATTGGTCAAGTGGCTGCGGGCGAACCTATCCTCGCCCAAGAGCATGTCGAACAGTATTACCAAGTCGACCCCAGCATGTTCCACCCAGCCGCCGATTTCTTGCTGCGCGTCAGAGGCGACAGTATGAAGAACATCGGTATCCTCGAGGAGATCTGCTCGCCGTTCATAAAGTACAGCAAGCGCGCAATGGCCAAGTAGTTGTTGCTCGCGTTGATGATGATGTAACAGTTAAACGCTTTGAAAAGAAAGGGAATCTTGTTTATCTACATGCTGAAAATGAAGATTACTCCCCGATTAAAGTCGATTTAAGTTTCCAAAGTCTAACAATTGAAGGGCTCGCCGTAGGGGTGATCCGCAATGGAGATTGGCTATGAACAAACTACTAGGTAATGCCCCGCGTCACCCCGGTTTATGGCTTGATGCGGTACGCGAAACCGATACAGACTGGCAGCATACGCCTATCATTACTATGCCCACCGAGAGCCAAGGGCGCCAAGAGCTAATGCAGCTTAGTAAGCAATTGGCACAACTGAGCCAACAAGGCCGCTGGGTCGTGCTCATCAATCCACCCAGTATCGGCTACAAGCAGTTACTGGCCAACGCTGGCGTGCGTATGGATCGTGTACTCTTAGTCCATGCGAAAGATGAAGTCGAAACACTTTGGGCCATGGAAAAAGCGTTAACCAGTGGCACTTCCAGCGCAGTAATTACTTGGATCCACTCACTCGATGCCCGCGACAATCGTCGTTTGCAAATTGTGGCCAAGAGCGCCCGCGCCATGGGAATCGTGCTCGAAGGTGTCGTAAATCACTCACCTACAGACGCGACACTCAAGCAACCAGCTCACTTTGCCCAAGGTAGTTTTTTAGCTCTGTTCATTAAAATTTTTGCACTGCGTATTTAGCCTTGAAAGCCGCCTCACCTGTGAATGTGGGGCTTTTTTTGGCAATTTTTCAGACAATTAGAAAAAGAAGTGATCTTGATCAATTTTTAAACAGCAAGTATGTTTGATTCAGGCGAGCATAATATATCGCCCGTTTAGGCAAAAAATATCGACGATTTATCGAATATCTCTTGCCCACAAAAATCGAGAATAATGGGTTTATTCAGCAGTATGTGCCAGTGTGGCTAATACCAGCAGTAACAATACTTAATCAAAAGTAAGCCGCCAACGCACGTTGAAGTCAGAGAAGCTTTTTGGGAACTGAAGAGTTTGCATAGAGTTGAGACTTACTGTGTTGCTCTTCTTTGTAGTTGCTATTCGCAATTGGCAGAGGAGAAGTCTTGTGAAGCAATGGTTGTATTGTTTACTCGTGGTGCTATTCGCCCCACCGTTGGCCGCAGCGGACATGCGGTTCAACATGACCCCCGGCGTAACAGAAATCAGTGGCAAGGTTTATCACTTACACATGACGATTCTGTATATCTGCTGCGCAATAGGCCTAGTGGTTTTTGGCGTTATGATTTATGCCATGATCAACCACAGAAAATCCAAGGGCGCGGTCGCGTCTCACTTCCATGAGAGCACAAAAGTCGAAATCGCGTGGACGATTATTCCTTTTGTCATTCTGATCTTAATGGCGATTCCCGCCACGAAAACTCTGATTGCCATGGAAGATCCCAGCAATGCCGATCTCACGGTAAAAGTAACAGGTTCTCAATGGAAATGGCATTATAGCTACTTCGATCAAGATATTGATTTTTACAGCATTCTAGCAACACCAAGACCTCAAATCGAAGGTAGTGAAGCCAAGGGTGAGCACTACTTACTCGAGGTAGATAAACCCCTAGTATTACCCATCAATCGTAAAATCCGCTTCTTGATGACCTCAGAGGATGTCATTCACTCATGGTGGATGCCCGCCTTTGCGGTTAAAAAAGACGCTAATCCAGGTTTTATTAACGAGGCATGGACCCGTATCGACAAACCCGGCATTTACCGTGGCCAATGTGCCGAGCTTTGCGGTAAAGACCATGGCTTTATGCCGATAGTGGTACAGGCATTGCCCGAAGCCGAGTTCGATGCTTGGGTTGTAGAACAAAAACAAGCCGCCAATGCCACAGCGCAAGCCGCACAAGCCGCGTTATCGCAAACACTGACTAAAGAAGAGCTGATGGCTCAGGGTGAGCAAGTTTACCTCGGTCACTGCGCGGCCTGTCACCAACCAAATGGTGAAGGGCTACAGGGGTATTCCCGCACCTCAAAGGCAGCCCCATTGCGACCGGACCATTAAGTGGCCATCTTGAAATCGTGCTCAATGGTAAAGCAGGTACGGCCATGCAAGCCTTTGGCAAACAATTAACGACCCAAGAGATTGCTGCAGTGATTACCTATGAGCGTAATGCGTGGGGCAATAACACGGGGGATGCGGTGCAAGCCAAAGACGTTGATGCCCATAAATCCGGTGGCACCAATAGCGAACCAGTAGCAACGACTCCGCCCCCAGCAACCACCGATGCGCCAAAGCCTGCGACAGAACCCGCCGCCAGTGTCGACCCCGCGACTCTTCCTACGCTTAGCCATGATGAACTGATGGCCGAAGGGGAAAAGACCTATGCCACGATTTGCGCCGCCTGCCACCAGCTAACGGGTGCAGGTATGCCACCTGCCTTCCCCGCCCTTGCTGGCAGCGCTATTGCTACGGGTCCAGTCGCCAATCACATCGACATTGTGATGCACGGTAAACCGGGCACGGCGATGCAGGCATTTGGCACACAACTCACGCCACAACAGCTTGCCGCCATCATTACCTATGAGCGCAATGCATGGGGCAACAATACTGGCGATACAGTGCAACCCGCTGATATTGCTCGCCATGGACAGTAGGGGATTAAGATGAGCACACTGACTCAAGATCAAATTGCCGCCCATGATGAACACCATCACGGTGCACCTAAAGGCATCATGCGCTGGTTACTCACCACTAACCACAAGGACATTGGCACCCTGTACCTATGGTTTAGTTTCATTATGTTTTTAACCGGTGGTGCGATGGCCATGGTGATCCGCGCCGAACTCTTTCAGCCCGGATTACAACTCGTTGAGCCTAACTTCTTTAACCAGATGACCACAGTTCATGGGTTAATCATGGTATTCGGCGCCGTGATGCCGGCCTTTACAGGGCTGGCTAACTGGCTGATCCCGATGATGATTGGTGCGCCAGATATGGCACTTCCTCGGATGAACAACTGGAGTTTTTGGATCCTGCCCTTCGCCTTTACTATTTTACTGAGCTCACTGTTTATGGAAGGCGGCGGCCCTAATTTCGGTTGGACCTTCTACGCACCACTCTCGACCACTTATAGCCCTGACAGCACAGCATTATTTGTTTTCTCTATTCATATCATGGGGATAAGTTCGATCATGGGCGCCATCAACGTGATCGTCACCATAGTCAACCTACGCGCTCCCGGCATGACCTGGATGAAGTTACCGTTGTTTGTCTGGACTTGGCTGATTACCGCCTTCTTGCTGATCGCCGTGATGCCCGTACTCGCGGGCGCCGTTACTATGGTGTTAACCGATAAGTTTTTCGGTACTAGCTTCTTCGAGGCTGCAGGTGGTGGTGATCCTGTGATGTTCCAGCATATCTTCTGGTTCTTCGGTCACCCCGAAGTCTACATCATGATTCTGCCTTCCTTCGGCATTATCTCCGCCATAGTTCCAGCTTTCAGCCGTAAACCATTATTCGGCTATTCATCCATGGTGTATGCCACGGCGAGTATTGCGATTTTGTCCTTCCTCGTGTGGGCGCACCATATGTTCACCACCGGTATGCCTGTGTTTGCTGAGTTGTTTTTTATGTACTGCACTATGCTGATTGCTGTGCCTACTGGGGTAAAAGTGTTTAACTGGGTAGCGACCATGTGGCGCGGCTCATTGAGTTTTGAAACCCCAATGTTGTTCGCGGTGGCCTTTATTATCCTGTTCACTATTGGCGGCTTCTCTGGCCTGATGCTCGCCATCACGCCAGCCGACTTCCAATACCACGATACTTACTTTGTGGTGGCTCACTTTCACTATGTGTTAGTCACCGGTGCGATTTTCTCCATCATGGCGGCGGCCTATTACTGGTTGCCAAAATGGACCGGCCATATGTACAGCGAAAAGCTCGGCCAGTGGCATTTTTGGTGCTCGGTGATTTCGGTCAACGTGTTGTTTTTCCCGATGCATTTCTTAGGTCTTGCGGGTATGCCAAGGCGTATCCCCGATTACTCGATTCAATTTGCCGATGTAAACCAAATCGTGTCGATTGGGGGTTTTGCCTTTGGTCTTTCTCAGCTGATTTTCCTCGTGCTGGTGATTAAGTGCATTCGGGGCGGTGAAAAGGCGCCCGCCAAACCTTGGGAAGGCAGCGAAGGCTTAGAGTGGACCCTACCCAGCCCTGCCCCCTACCACTCTTTCACCACTCCACCCGAGGTGAAATAACATGCAAGGCCAACCCCATCAGCCCAACATCAAGTCCAACCGTAAGCTCATCAGCCTGCTGGTGCTGGGCTGCCTTGGGATGTTTGGCTTTGGGTTCGCCTTAGTGCCGCTCTACGATGTGTTGTGCGAAAAACTGGGGATTAATGGCAAAACCTCTAATACTGCCAGCAGTTATCAAGCGATCACTGTGGACAAGAACCGGGTGGTAACGGTGGAGTTTATCTCGCAGGTGCAGACGGGCATGCCCTGGAAATTTGAGCCACAAACGAAACGGCTCGAAGTGCATCCAGGAGAACTTATTCACACGGCATTTCTGGCGCAAAATGTCTCTAACAGAGCGATCGTGGGCCAGGCGATTCCCTCTATTTCGCCCGGACAAGGCGCGGCTTATTTCAATAAAACCGAATGTTTTTGTTTTAACCAACAACACTTAGCCGCCGCGAGTCGCGCCGAGCTGCCGTTGATCTTCTTCGTGGATCCTCAATTACCCGAGTCTATCCACACCTTAACCCTCTCTTACACCCTCTACGACATTACCGACAAGCAGTTAGCGTCTGCCATAGAGCAAGGAGCTGCAAAATGACCACTAAACATGAGACTTACTACGTCCCCGCCCAGAGTGCTTGGCCGATTATTGGTGCTATCGGCTTGTTTTTAATTGCCTTTGGGGCAGGACATTTTGTACATCAACTCAAATCTGGCACTTCGGGTGGCGGCTATATCCTTCTGGCAGGCATAGCCGTCATCCTGTTTATGCTGGTTGGTTGGTTTAGAACCGTGATCAAAGAATCGATGACAGGCCTCTATTCCCATCAAATGGATAGATCGTTTCGCCAAGGCATGAGCTGGTTTATCTTCTCCGAGGTGATGTTCTTTGCCGCCTTCTTCGGCGCCTTATTTTACGCCCGCATGGTCGCAGTGCCTTGGCTCGGCGGTGCATCCAACAATGCCATGACCCACGAAGTCCTGTGGCCACACTTCGAAGCCGTTTGGCCACTCGTCACCACGCCTGATGGCACCAAAACCGAAGCCATGCCATGGAATGGACTACCGCTAGTCAACACCATAGTGCTGCTAACCTCCTCAGTCACGTTGCATTTTGCCCATATCAGCTTAGAAAAAGGTAAGCGTTCGGCCATCACCCTCTGGCTTGGGCTCACGATTTTGTTGGGGATTAGCTTCCTTGCTTTGCAGGCGGAGGAATATAGCCATGCCTACCATGAGATGGGACTAACGCTCACCTCGGGCGTGTATGGCAACACCTTTTTCCTGCTGACGGGTTTCCACGGCATGCATGTCACCTTGGGCACTATCTTTCTATTAGTCTTGTTTTTCAGAGTGTTAAAAGGCCACTTTAGTGCGGATAAGCATTTTGCCTTCCAAGCGGGCAGTTGGTACTGGCACTTTGTCGACGTAGTTTGGCTCTGCCTGTTTATCTTTGTTTATGTGCTTTAAATATTCATCGAAACAATATGTTGAAAGCTTAAGGCGTGGGATTGAGACCAAGCAGTCCAGTCCCTAAAGCCACCAGCAAGAGCAGGATCACTAGTACAGAAAACATCACCCTCCGGCCCAAATAGCGACTCATAGGCACAGGGTGATCAGCGGTTTGATCGTCACCTTTAACCATAATGATTAAGGCTCTGCCTAGGTTAAAAATGATAAACAGTAACAGCAGTACTAAAACACACTTAAAAATGAACGGGATGTTCATACGCTATCCTTATGTTTTGCTGACCAAATTAATGAGGTTGCCAAGATATATTTGGCTGCATAGGGCAATGTTGTTACTGCTGATATTGACTGTGGTGGTATTCGTGATTTTGGTCAAGCTGGGTTTGTGGCAAATGGATAGGGCTGCGGAAAAAACCGAACTACTCGCACAAATGGAGGCCAGACAATCCGCTGCCGCACTCAATCCTGAGCAGCTCATCGCTGAATTGGCTAAAGGTAGCGTTACAGGCTATCGCCTTGAGGTTCAAGCCAGCCCCGTTAATCCACAAATCTGGTTACTCGACAATCAGGTCTATCAAGGGCAAGTGGGTTATCTCGCCTTTCAATTACTGCAAATAGCGTCAGAAAATCATACAAATCATCGCGAGCAACCTTGGCTGTTACTCGAACTCGGCTTTATCGCCGCTAAACCCCACCGAGATGCCTTGCCCGAAGTCAGCCCCATAGTCGGTGAACTGGCTCTTACAGGCCGCCTCTATCAAAAACAGATTAATCCCTTAAGCCATCACTTATTGGCAGAACCCTTCACCACGGAACAAGGTGAACGGATTCGGTTTCAAAATCTTAATCTACCCGAGATGGCTCAAATGTTAGGACATCCTACCCTGCCCGCGGTGTTACAACCCGATGCCTTGCCCCAATTACAACCCGCGCAGGCCTTGCCTCACCCTTGGCAGCCTTTCCCGCTCTCGGCCCAAAAGCATTGGGGTTATGCATTGCAATGGTTTGCCATGGCAACTGTGTTTGCGGGGCTGATGGGTTGGCAAGCAATGAAATACCTCAAAAAATCACGACAACGGCATCAAGCCGATAAGGAAGTGACTAAGACCGAGTAACAGATACCTAAAAATTATTAAAAGAACACAATAAAACAAAGCATTAGGGACAATAAGAGGAGCAAATATGGACTCCCAACAAACAGCCAAATACCGCGCATTGGGGTTATTGCTACTGGCCTTTATCGCGCCTGTGGTCATCGCTAAGTTAGTGCTGAGCATGCATTGGTATCAAGGCGGCTCCACCAACCACGGTGAGCTCATCAGCCCAGAAACCAGTTATACCAGTCTTGGCCTTAACAATCCTCAGCCTAAGGAATGGCAACTGTTGTATTTATTGCCCGCAAAGTGCGATGAAGCTTGCCGCGAGCGCTTATATATCCTGCGTCAGAGCCATACCGCCTTAGGGCCAGATCAGGCTCGTGTCGAACCGCTTATTCTTGTGAATCCAGACAGTGACTTAAGTGCATTAAGCAGCTTTAACTTCAACACTCAGCCCGCCAGTCAAAGCCTAAGCCAATGGCTTGACCAACAGCAGTTGATTATTGTCGATCCACTCGGCGCACTCGTGCTGCGTTACCCCCAAGTGCAAGGCAAGGCGGCACATTTAGCTCAGGGTAAGGCCTTGGTCGCGGATCTGCGTAAGTTATTGAAACTATCGAGGGTAGACTAATGCAACTGACTTGGCTCCTACGCGTCACCATAGTCTTTACCCTGTTAGTGATTTTAATGGGGGCTTACACTCGGCTCTCGGACGCAGGACTTGGCTGCCCTGATTGGCCCGGTTGCTACGGCCATATCAAAGTGCCCACCCACGACCATGAGATCTCCCATGCCCAAACCCTATTTCCTGACCACGATATCCATCCCGAAAAAGCTTGGCTCGAGATGATCCACAGGTATATCGCGGGTGCCTTGGGCATACTAGTGTTACTGATTTTGATCCTTTGCTTAAAAACATCCCAAGCCCCCAAGAAACTGCCCTTTGCCATAGTGCTACTCATCATCTTTCAGGCGGCGTTGGGGATGTGGACTGTGACGATGAAACTAATGCCGATTGTCGTGATGTCCCATTTAATTGGCGGCTTTAGCTTGCTCTCGCTCCTACTCTTACTTTATCTGCGAACACGTCCGAGGCGAATTTTCGAAACCGCTGATATTCACAGTCAGCGTGGTGCGAATGGCGCCCATGGTTCGCGGATTGGCACGAGCCTTAAATTTCTAGGCCAGAGTAAACACCTGCCGAAGCTGGCGCTGCTGAGTCTGCTGGTGCTAATAGGTCAGATCATGCTCGGCGCCTGGACCTCCTCCAACTATGCAGCACTCGCTTGCACGGCTTTGCCGATTTGTGAAGGTAATTGGATGGATAATCTCGCCATTGCCGATGCGTTTTCCCCTTTCCAAGGGCAACATCCAAGCTTTGAATTTGGCGTATTGGATTACCATGCCCGCATGACCATTCATATCGCCCACCGCGTTGGCGCCATCATTACCGCCAGTCTATTGTTGTTGCTCGCCTATCGGTTATTTTTCAGCACCCAGCTCAAGGCACTAAGCCTATTGCTGGTCGCCTTAGTGATACTGCAGGTCAGTTTAGGGATTTCAAACGTGGTGATGCATTTACCACTGGGGATTGCCGTTTCCCACAATGGCGGCGCGGCGCTGTTACTACTCACCTTAGTCGCGATTAACTATTTCCTTTGGCGCAGGGCACCTTAATCATCGGGGGATTTATCATGGCAAAACCACTCTCTATCAGCAGTCACCCCAGTGTCCATTTGGCTTGGCGTGCCTATTTCGAGATGACCAAACCTAAGGTTGTGGCTTTAATGCTGCTCACCGTCTTAGTCGGCATGTGTTTAGCCATGCCCACCATACTGCCAGTCAAACCCTTAGTGGCAGGCTTGCTCGGCATCGCCATGATGGCGGGGTCGGCCGCCGCCTTAAACCATCTGATTGATAGGCGAATCGACGGCATGATGGCACGCACTTATAACCGTCCGCTGCCCAAGGGCCGAGTCTCAGCAACGAGGGCATTGTTGTTCGCGGCACTCTTAGGCAGTCTAGGTTTTGTGATCCTCTATGTTTTTACTAATCCGCTCACCGCTTGGCTGACCTTTGCCAGCTTGATTGGTTATGCCTTGATTTATACCGCCTATTTAAAACGGGCCACACCACAAAACATTGTCATTGGCGGTTTAGCGGGCGCGATGCCGCCGCTCTTGGGCTGGACGGCGGTAACGAATCAATTCCATGGTCATGCGCTATTGCTCGTCATCATCATATTCCTGTGGACGCCGCCGCATTTTTGGGCACTGGCGATTCACAGACGCGCAGAATATGCCAAAGTGGATATTCCCATGCTGCCCGTGACCCATGGGGTAGAATTTACTAAGACCTGTATCTTGCTCTACACGATTTTGCTGGCGATAGCTTGTCTATTGCCCGTGTTAGTCGGGATGAGTGGACCGCTCTACTTTGTGTGCTCAAGTTTGCTCAGCACGGGATTTATTTATAAAGCGTGGCAGTTAAAGTATCAGGATTGCGAAGGGCTGGCGATGCAGGTGTTTCGTTTTTCGATTTATCATTTAATGTTGTTATTCATGGCATTACTGCTCGACCACTATCTTTGGGCTTAATGTGCAACGAGCAATAGGGCGAGCATGGTCAAAGGACAAAATATGCAAGCAAGAATCTCCAACAAGATCTTAGTGATAGCGATTCTGTTAATAGGATTGGGTGGACTATTTGCAGTGAAGTTCAATCCACCTAAGCCCGTTGAATTAGAGAGTGGTTTTTTGTTTCCCGAGGCGTTCGAGCTAGCGCCCTTTGAGCTTGTAGATCAACAGCAGAAACCCTTTACTAATGCCAATTTGAAGGATCAATGGAGCCTATTCTTTATCGGCTTTACCTATTGTCCCGATGTCTGTCCGACCACCTTAAACAAGCTCGCCGCCGCCTATCCTGAGCTGAAAAAATTGCCCCCATTCAAATCGTGTTTTTATCCGTAGATCCGAAGCGGGACACCCCAGAGAAACTCCTCACCTATGTGAATTTCTTTAATCCTGAGTTTAAGGCGGTGACGGGTGAGCAAACCCAAATATTCCCCCTCACCCGCAGCCTAGGGCTCACCTATGCCATGGTCGGCGAAGGGGATAATTATCAAGTCGATCATAGTGCTGGCTATGTACTGGTTTCTCCCCAAGGCACGCGGGTCGCGGTGTTTAAACCCACGGCAGCCTTAGGTAAAGCCCCTCAAGTACTCAACCAGGCCTTGATTAGCGACTTCGATAAAATCGTTAAAAGCTACAAACCTAAATAGCCGCCGCTGACGTGTTACTCTTTAACCCAAGTGCCGTCGTCTTTGGGTCTCACCCATGCCTGCGAAAACCAGTAATAGCCGTTGCGCGTCTTGCTTGGCGCCGTGCAATTGTAGCGCGAGCGACCCGCTGGCAGGGCTAAATCGGCTTGAATGCTAAATTCATTGTCACTGATCCAAGTTGGTGTTTTAGCGCCTTGCCCTTGGATATAACACATGACTTGCTTGGCCGAAATATCGCTCATATCCAGCTTAACCTTAAGCTCTGGGCGCCAATGCCCGCCCTTCAGCTCAGGATCGCTAGGCGTTTGCTCAAGCACTGGCATATTGAGGCTGTATAACTTGGCTTTTAGGCTCTTTAGATCCGCATATTGCCCCGCTACAGGGAAGCGCGGCAGCGCCGTGAGTGGCGAGTACGGCCCCGCCGCCCCTGACTGCTGGCCAAAGGCAACGAAGCCATTTTCGGTCAACATATCTTGAATCGCCTGATTGTATTCGCCATAGGGATAGGCCAGCATTTTAAAGTTCTGCCCCGTCGCCTCACGAATCGCGTTTTCGGTGTCCTGAATATTGGCTTTAATTCGTGCCAGCCATTGGCTTTGGGATTCATTGTCAAGTTTACGGATCAAATGCTCATGGGCCCAACTGTGGTTCGCAATGTCGGCCCCTTCCTTGGAGAGCTTAATCAGATCTTCCCAGGTCATCATCTCGGTAAACTTTTGTTTAATCGGCTCAATTGCCACAAATAGGGTGTAGGGGAAACCAAATTCCTTTAGGATAGGATGCGCTGTGGTCGCAATGCTGCGATAACCATCATCGAAGGTGATCGCCACCGTTTTGGCGGGTAAATCTTGCTTGTTTTTGATCGCCTCAACCACTTGGGATAAGGGAATAACCTTAAAACCATCGTCCGCCAGAAACTGCATTTGCTCACGAAATTGTGCAGGCGTGACGCTCGTCGCCGCCGGCGTGGTTTCTGACACATGGTGATACTGTAAAATGACCACAGCATGGGCCGAGAAAGTCATCAGCCCTAAGAGTGCCCATAACGCACGTTTAACCATAATGTGAATACCTCTGAAATCAATGACTACCGCAAAATCCACCGCACTCGCGCTCCTGTTGAATGGCACCAAGAATCGCCAGCTGCTCGCGCTTGCCCTGCCGATGATCCTCTCCAATATCACGGTTCCGCTGTTGGGATTGGTCGATACGGCCGTCATCGGGCATTTAAGTGACGCCTATTATTTAGGGGGCGTCGCACTCGGGTCAACGATTATCACATTAATCATTTGGTTATTAGGCTTTTTACGGATGGCGACCACGGGATTAGTCGCACAGGCCTATGGCGCAAACGATACCGCGCGCCAATTAAAGTTGCTGGTCCAAGGCGCCATACTGGCGACTGGGCTGGGTATCGCGGTGATCCTATTACAGATCCCGATACTGAATTTAGCGCTCGGCCTCTCCGAGGCGAGTGTGGAAGTGGAGCGTTATTGCCGAGAATATTTTCAAGTCCGAGTCTGGTCGACACCATTCGCCCTGCTCAATTTAGTGATGCTCGGCTGGCTCCTTGGCAGACAACAACCCAAGGCGGCCATGTGGCAGCTCATCTTCGCCAACTTAGCCAATATTATCCTCGATGTGTTGTTCGTCTTAGGTTTAGGCTGGGGAGTCAAAGGAGCAGCACTTGCCTCAGTATGTGCGGATATCACCGCCTTTAGCGTTGCGCTCTACATGGTATTACAACAGCTTAAGTTAATACCTCGATTCCAATTTGCCGACATTAGAGTTCACCTGAACTTGTCGGGTTACGGCCAGCTGCTAAGGCTCAATACCGATATTTTTATCCGCAGCCTATGCCTGCAAGCCGCCTTCGCCTTTATGACTTTTCACGGTGCAGGCCTTGGGGATAATACGGTCGCAGCCAATGCTGTCTTGTTGAATTTACTGTTATTAATCGCTTACGCCCTCGATGGTATTGCCTATTATGCCGAGGCGGAAGTGGGCAAAGCCTACGGACAAAAACGCACACAGCCACTGCGTGAAGCAGTGCTCCTCGCTTGGTGTTGGTCAGCCATTACAGCCCTAGGTTTTAGCCTGCTATTTTATCTTTTTGGAGACCATATCATCGGGCTGCTAACCAATATTGATGAGGTGAGAACCACAGCGCAAATTTATCTGCCTTGGCTGATATTGCTGCCGCTTTGGTCTTTTAGTTCCTATCTGTTTGATGGGGTTTATATTGGCGCCGCTAAGGGCAAAGTCATGCGTAATAGCATGATTATCGCCACTTTTGGCGCCTTCTTCCCAACATGGTATTTGCTGCAATCGCTGTTGCCTTCCGAACAGGCTAACCATGCACTGTGGGCGGCCATGACGGCCTTTATGCTAACGCGCAGCCTCACCCTAGCGGCACATTACCGCTTTAGCAAGGCATTTATTCTTAATTAGTTCTGTAAAGACAGTAGCTTACTTAAGGTTATCCCATTAAGATACGCGGCATTATTGTAATGAAATTGTGATGCGCCATGAAAAGGATTTTACCTTTGTTACTTCTGTGGCTAAGTCTGCCACTGCTTGCCCAAACGGTACCACAGCTTCCGGTCGAGGCCTTTGCCAGTATTCCCGATGTCAGCTCAGTCCAACTGTCGCCCGATGGCAAAAAAATTGCCTCTATCGTTCGAGTCGATCAGCCCAAACTTAAGGGCACTGTGGTCAGTATTCTCGATTTAGAAACGGGCAACAAAGACTACGCGATTCACACCGATAACCAGAAGTTTGTCCTGCTGTCATTACAGTGGGCAAATGACACCACCTTGCTGATCAGCGCTAAGTTTCCGGCAAACCGCTACGGTACACCGACCACCGAAACTCGCTTGGTGAAGTACGATTTAACTACGCGAAAAACCACGAGCGTACTCGCCCGTAGCGTCATCGACCGACTCAGTTGGATCCCCCAACATCAGGGACAGATTATCGATATGATGCCGGATGACCCCGATAATATCTTGCTCTCCCTCGATGGTATGGGCGAAGAAGTGGGCGAAGACAGCGTGCTGAGAGTCAATCTCTCGCAGGGAAAATCCGCATTTATTCAAAACTCTAAACGTAAAATCATCGGCTGGATTACCGACAGGCAACATAAGGTCCGTATCTCCATCTATAACGATGACACTGAATATAGGATCTACGAGCAACCAGAACAAAAGGCAGAGCCACGCTTACTCTGGACCTTTAAAGCCTTCTCCGACGAGAGCGTCTGGCCACTGGGCTTCGATGCCGACCCCAACATCTTATTCGTACGCGCCTACCACCAAGGCTTTGAAGCTATCTTCAAGGTGAATTTAACCGATCCTAAGCTCACCAAGGAGCTGGTGTACGCCAACGAAGATACCGATGTTGAAGGCAATCTCATCTATTCAGAACTCAAGAAAAAAGTCATTGGGATCAGTGAGGGCGACGGCGAAGAATATACCTTCTGGGATCCTGAGTATGCGGGTCTGCAAAATGGGTTGAAAGCAGTATTGCCCAATGCCCATAACTACATCACCCAATTTAGCGCGGATGAACGCCGCTATATCGTCTACTCCACCAGTTCGACTCAACCTGGCACCTATTACTTCGGCGATAGGGATGAAAAGGCACTGTTTCCGATTGCCGATAGATATAGCCAGCTAAGCAGCGAGCAACTCGCCGACACTCAATATCTGAGCTACGAAGCGCGGGATAAACTTAAAATCGATGCTTACCTGACAGTGCCAAAGGGCCTCGAAGCCAAGCAACTCCCCACCATTATCTTCCCCACGGCGGGCCGATTAGTTACGACAGTAACGACTTCGATTATTGGTCGCAGTTTTTCGCCAACCGTGGTTACGCGGTATTTCGAATGAACTTTAGGGGCTCGGCGGGCTACGGCTATGAGTTTATGAAGGCCGGCCTCAAAAGCTGGGGACTCGAAATGCAAAACGATGTGGAAGATGGTACACGTTACTTAATCAATCAAGGGATTAGCGATCCACAGCGTATCTGTATCGTCGGCGCGAGTTATGGTGGTTATGCCGCCTTAATGGGCGCGGCGATGACACCTGATCTGTACCGCTGCGCGGTCAGTGTGGCTGGTGTAACAGATGTGGCTTACCTAGTAAAATCCAGTCGCCGTTTCACCAATTATGAAGTTGTTAAAGAACAAATTGGTGATGATTTTAGCGCCCTCTATGAACGCTCACCCGTTAGTAAAGCCGATAAGATCACTATCCCGGTATTACTACTGCATGGCGATAAGGATCGAGTGGTTAAGGTGCAACATAGTCGCGAAATGTTCGACGAACTGAAATCACGTAAGAAAAACGTCGAATATATTGAGCTCGAAAATGGTGACCATTATTTAAGTAACAATGACCATAGGCTAACCACCTTTAAGGCGCTCGATAAGTTTTTAGCCGACAATCTGAAAACCCAGCTATAGCCACAAAACGCCATAAAAAAACGCGACTCACAGGTCGCGTTTTTTTTATTCAGTTCAACACCAGCTTAAGCGTAAGAATGCGCGCCGTGTTGGTGATCGGTCACATCGCTCACACCAGAGAGTTCACCTGGGAACATATCGAGTAGTTGCTTCTCGATACCATCTTTTAGAGTGATATCAACTTGCGAACAACCGTTACAACCACCACCGAACTGCAGTACTGCTACGCCTTCTAGGGTGATTTCAACCAACATGATGTTACCACCATGGCTTGCCAGTTGTGGGTTGATTTCAGATTGGATCACATACTCAACACGCTCGGCTAAAGGCGCATCTGAAGCCACTTTACGCATTTTTGCGTTAGGGGCTTTAAGGGTTAATTGCGATCCTAATTGATCGGTCACGAAGTCGATTGAGGCTTCTTCTAAGAAAGGCGCACTCTTCTCGTCAACCATAGCGCTAAAGCCATTGAATTCTAATTCAATATCATCGCTTTCAACGGCGTCAGGCGGGCAGTAAGACACGCCACACTCGGCTTGTGCGGTACCTGGACTGATCACAAATACGCGAATATGAGTGCCTTCAGGTTGATCGGCTAACAACTTTACAAAATGGGCCTGAGCCGCATCGGAAATAGTAATCATGGAAACCAGCTCCGTCAGGGGATACCTGAGTGTTTTAGTAAGAATTAGGCGTATGATACTCCTACTCACTCACGCTTTGTAGCCCCTAGGGTAGCAAGTTCTGGAATTTTGCAAAATCCATCACGCTTTAAATGCAGCAACTTAACCAGTAAACCACTAATCAAAACCCGAGTTTTCACTTGCAATATCATCCAACAACCCCGGTGCTTCGGCTCTGGCGAGGCACCATATTTGCACTTGTATATATCGCGCCTCGAACAAGCGGGCAATTTCTGCCACTGTAGTCCCCGTGGTGACCACATCGTCCACCAGCGCTATCCGTTGATAGGCAAAATCGGCATTTAACTCAAAAGCATCCTGTAGATTTCGCCGTCGCTGTGCGCCATTGAGTCCGGCTTGTGGGCGGGTATCCTGCCGCCGAATTAATCCGTCACTGACCAGTGGCAGCGAGAGCTGCTTCGATAATTCATGGGCAATTAACCATGCTTGATTAAATCCACGTTGGCGCAGCCGATTGGGATGTAAAGGGACTGGCACTATGGCCTGCGGTAGAGTGATTAAGTCTTGCTGTTCGAGCTGACCAATGCGCGCCACTAAGGCTTGGCACAATATGGGTAACGCGGCGAGTTGCCCCTGATATTTAATGGCCGCTATCCAAGGACCAAAGCCTTGATGATAACTGCAAGGTGCGATGACTTTTCGCGGTTGATGCCGTAGGCACTCACCGCAATATTCGAGTTCAAGCGGCATGGACTTTCCACAACCTAAACAAATTGGGCTGTGATATAAGCCCGTTTGCAGGCATACCTGGCAAAATCCGGCTTCCCTTACATTGAGGGATTGGTGGCACAGTAAGCAGCGGTTAGGTAAACTGCCCGCCAAGTAACGCTGCCCCAAATGCGAAACTATGCGTAACAGCTTCGCCCCCTGTTGCGACCAAGTCCATTTGCTATCGCCCGACATACAACTTCCTATTAGAGGTATTTTAGTGAACTCTGCGACGCCAGCCCATCATCCGCAACTGCATATCGACACCCGAGGCCAAGGGCCAGATCTGGTCATGCTTCACGGTTGGGGCGTTAATAGCGCCGTCTTCACGCCGCTCCATGAGCAGCTTTCTGAGTATAGAGTCCACTATGTCGATCTGCCGGGCTTTGGCTTAAGTCAGCCAATCGCGGGCGATTTATCGACTTGGGTGGATGCGCTAATTCATACCTTACCCGCCAATGCGATTTGGGCCGGCTGGTCACTGGGTGGCTTAGTGGCAACTCAAGCTGCCATAAGCTACCCATCCCATGTCAGAGGATTAATAACTATCGCCTCCTCGCCCTGTTTTATGGCAAGAGAGGAAGAAGCATGGCCCGGCATTCCACCGCAGGTGCTCAGCATGTTTGGCGAGCAGCTTGGGCAAAATTTACCAAAAACGATTGAGCGCTTTTTAGCGATTCAGGCCATGGGCAGCGAAACCGCCAAAGACGATATTAAGCAGCTGCGGGATTTAGTCTTAGCACGCCCGCTACCCGATGCAGCGGCCTTAACTCAAGGTTTGGATATGTTGAATCAAATCGATCTTAGGCCACATCTCTCGGCGATACAGCAACCTTGGCTGCGGATCTGGGGCCGACTCGATGGACTCGTGCCCAAACGCGTTCAACCTCAAATGCCCACCGCCAGTCATATCACTGATCTCATGCTTGCCAAGGCATCCCACGCACCGTTTGTGTCTCACAGGGAAGAATTCTTGCAGGCAATCACACCTTGGCTGGCGCAATTCAAGGACTAGTGCTTTATCTTTGTGCAATAAGTGGCTAGTATTTGACCATTAAGGCCACAAGGAATTTTTCATGCTGCTTGTCAGTAACTACCCCCAAGTTCCGATAGCGACGACCAATGTCGCGACGGACTCGGCTCGGGTCGACAATCAGCTCAAGCCCGTCGTTATTCCGCCACAGGCCGCGACTAAGGGCCATGAAGAACGCGCCTTTAATCCGCAAAATGAGCGTACCGCCGATCAAACTCAGCAACAGGCACGTTTGCTCGAGCAAAATCAGCAACAAGTTCAAGACAAACAGCAACAGCAGCAGTCTTCACAGCAGCAGAGCCAGCAACAGCAAGAGAAACAAGCGCCCATAGTTGCTGCCGATCGTGCACTCCATAAAACCCTTAAAGTGCCAGTGCGCGGCCCAGCGGCGCTGCAGCGTAAGGATATTCGGTTAAAGGTCGGCCAAAATACTCCCCGCCCCGCCAATACCACGGCGAAAACCACGACTGCGGCAGCGCGTCAGCCGATGCAAGGGGAATCTCCTCAGTTTTATCAACAGGTTGGCCAGCGTATTGGGCAATATTATGCGCAGCAAACTCAGCCCGAAGCCGAACCTGCTATGTCTGCTTGGATTTAAAATCTGCTGGTTTAAAGATAAGTTTCAAAATAAAAATGCCGCTAATCAGCGGCATTTTTCATTCGGTTATTTACCCGAGCGATACAGCTCTTGCTGGTAGGCTAGGCTGCCCCACAGCGCCCAACCTAAGGCCTTTTTCTCCAACGCCTGTGCAGCAGGGGCATAAGGCGTTAAGTGCTCGGTCTTTTCATCGTACTGGAAGCCCTGCGCCGCTTTCTCTGGCTGCAGGATAACCACATCTTTACCTTCCATCAGGGCAAAGTTTTTATCGTATTGCATTAGCGCACGTCCCGGCCAATCATCGCTGACCTGAGTTAAGTCACGACCAAGCATAGGATAAGAGTCTGAAATACCAATCAAAGATAACAAGGTTGGCGGCAAGTCGATTTGACTCACAATACGGTGATCGCGTTTTGGCGCAACATTATCCCCAATAATTAACCCCGGAATACGGAAGCGCGATACCGGCACCAAATCGGCCCCACCAACGCGGCTATCGTGGTCGGCGACCACGATAAAAATAGTGTCCTTCCAGTAGTCGGCATTTTTTGCCAGTTTAAAGAACTCACCAATTGCATAATCGGCATATTTCGCCGCGTTATTGCGAGTTTGCTTAGGTTGTTCATACAGCTCAATACGGCCATCGGGGAATTCGAATGGGTCGTGGTTACTCGAGCTAAACACCAAGCTAAAGAATGGCTTACCCTCACTGTGAAGACGCTCGAACTCACTATTCGCCTTACGCATTAAATCTTCGTCGGATGCGCCCCACGAGCCAACAAAGGCCGGAGACTTATAATCCTTCTGGTCGATAATGTCGCTAAATCCATTACCGAGGAAGAAACTGCGCATATTGTCGAAATGGCTCTCACCACCGTAGATAAATTGGGTGGTGTAACCGTGGTTTTTCAGCAATTCGGCGAGGGTGAAAAAGCCCGTCTGGCTCTTACCGAGTTTTACCACGGCGCGGGCCGGTGTTGGGGTAAAACCTGTGGTGACCGCTTCGATTCCGCGCACTGAACGTGTCCCAGTGGCGTAAAGATTATCGAAATACCAGCCTTCCTGTGAGAGCGCATCGATATTCGGCGTTAAGGGCATACCGCCTAAGCTCCCCACAAAACGGGCACCTAAGCTTTCCTGTAACAGGATGACTAAGTTTTTCGGTTTACCGCTGTAGCTGGCTTGGTTAAAGCTCAATGAAGGGATGTCACTCGAGGTAAAGGCACTCTCGGGGCGGCCACTCTCTTGTCTGATGGTCTTGATGATCTCATCTCTATCTAATGAGCCATACACCTTAGAGGCGTCTTCTTCGCTGCCCATTTGCTTGATTGCAAACACTAACGAATAAGCAGAGTTAATCACGAGGGAGTTCACTAATGGATCGTCGGCAAATGCCACCATCGCCGGGTTGATTGGACGATGGCCTAAGGTTGAGCGCGCGCCCAATAGGGTCACGACTATTACCATGACAGCTAGCACAGGACGCCAATACCAACGGGGGAAACGCAGATTTTTAGTTAACTTACCACTGAGTTTCCAACCGCCCCACAGCGTCGCTAGGGTGAGCAGCACAGAGAAAATCAGCTCCAGCTTGCGTCCCGCCCACAGCATCGACAGCACTTCTTTAGGGTAAATCAAATACTCCACATACAAGCGGTTCGGGCGAATGCCGTATTCCTCAATAAAGGCTGGCGTTGAAACCTCAAGAAATACAATGGTCCACAGACCTAAGGTTAGCCATAGGCGCAGCACCCATTGCCAAATGCGGCCAAGCAGGTGTTCTCCCGAAAACAACGCCGTACCTAAGGCGGCGACACCCCATAACCAACACAGGGTAGCGATATCAACACGAATACCTTGTAGTAGCAGATGCGACCAACCGTCAACGGCAGCCACACGTTCGCCCTGCCACAGACCTAAGCCGATGCGGCTTGCCGTAGCAATAGCGAGTACTAACAGACTGAAAACAAGAATGACGCGAAATGGCCCATGGGCGGACTGGCGTCCACGAGCGGATGAACCTGACTGCATGTATAACCCCAAAACATTAAACTTCCACTCAGCTTTGGAGTGTCAATTTGAAAAAATCGGTGAAAAACTTGTGGTATGACAACCGATTTTGCTTAACGTTGCATTAAATGCCGACTTTATATTACCTAGGACAGCATATATGCAACAATTTTGTGGCTAACAAGTAAAAAATGTCGACTCGAACACAGGTGTGTATCCGAGCCGACCTGAGTCAGATTACTTTTTCAGCTTTGCGAAGGCGTCGGCAAAGGCATTGCCCATGGCCGCGTTGACAGGTGCCGCTTTTGGCGCAGGGCGCGAAGACTTATGCTGGGCATTGCCCTTATGAGCCTGTGGCTTACCTTGAGATGGGCCGCGTGTTTGAGCCTTGCTCTGATCGATAACCTCATCCAGACGCATACTCAAACCGATACGACGACGCTCGACATCGACCTCCATCACCTTCACTTTCACTACATCACCCGCTTTCACTACTGTATGGGGATCGGTAATAAATTTGTCGGTTAATGACGAGATATGCACTAAACCATCTTGATGCACACCGATATCCACAAAGGCGCCAAAGTTAGTTACGTTGGTGACAACGCCCTCGAGGATCATCTCAGGTTTCAGATCCTTAAGCTCCTCAACCCCATCCTTAAACTTGGCGGTTTTAAACTCACCACGGGGGTCACGACCCGGTTTATCCAGCTCGCTGAGGATGTCGGTGACTGTCGGTAAACCAAACTCAGGGGTCGTAAACTCCTGCGGCTTGATATTGCGTAGCAGCTCAGAATTACCGATAAGGCTCGCCAACTCTACTTGCTTAGTCTTAGCAATGGTTTCGACCAGCGCATAGGCTTCGGGGTGAACCGCCGACATATCCAATGGATTGTCGCCATCACGGATCCGCAAAAACCCGCGGCTTGTTCAAAGGCTTTAGGGCCTAAGCGTGGCACTTTCAACAGTTCTTTACGGTTTTTGAAGGCGCCATTGGCATCGCGGTAGTCGACCAGGTTTTTCGCTAAGGTTTTGTTTAACCCCGCCACCTGCGACAGCAAAGGCACTGACGCCATGTTTAAATCCACGCCCACACCGTTTACGCAGTCTTCGACCACGGCTTCGAGCGAGCTAGACAGCTGGCTTTGGCTTACATCGTGCTGGTATTGACCCACACCGATGGATTTAGGCTCAATCTTCACCAGTTCCGCTAAGGGATCCTGTAGACGGCGAGCAATCGAAACGGCGCCACGAATAGACACGTCCAGCTCTGGGAACTCCAGCGCGGCGAGTTCTGAGGCGGAATACACGGAAGCACCCGCTTCACTCACCATCACCTTGGTCAGTTGCGGTTGGCTATCCTTAAGGCTGGCAATCAACTCACCCGCTAACTTGTCAGTTTCGCGTGATGCAGTGCCGTTACCAATCGCGATTAATTCCACCTTATGCATTTGCGCTAAGTTGGCTAAGGTACGAATCGACTTATCCCACAAATTCTGTGGCGCATGGGGGAAGATAGTTGTGTGTGCGACCAGCTTACCCGTGTTATCTACCACGGCCACTTTAACGCCCGTGCGTAGTCCCGGGTCTAGACCCATAGTCGCCTTAGCGCCCGCTGGTGCGGCCATAAGTAAGTCGCCTAAGTTGCGGGCAAACACTTTAATGGCTTCTGCTTCGGCGCGCTCACGCATTTGCGAGATAAACTCGGTTTCCATCTGCAGGGCAATTTTAATCCGCCATGTGGCGGTCACAACGGTCTTAAGCCATTGATCGACACTGCTCTCGCCGAGTTTTAGCCCTAAGTGCTCGCTAATGATCACTTCACAGTAACTGCCCTGACCCGCTTCGGCAGCAGGATCGGCATTCATGGATAGAGATAAGAAGCCCTCATTGCGGCCACGCAACATCGCCAAGGCGCGGTGTGACGGCACTTTCGCCAGAGGCTCGCTGTGCTCAAAATAGTCGCGGAACTTAGCGCCTTCCTTCTCTTTGCCAGCGATAACGCGGCTCTCTAACACACTGTTTTGGCTCAGGTGTTCACGAACTTTACGCAGTAATTCCGCATCTTCGGCGTAACGTTCCATCAGAATATAACGGGCGCCTTCCAGTACGGCTTTGGTATCGGCAAAGCCCACTTCGAGATTCAGATAACCCGCAGCTAATGCCTCGATATCGGCATTACGGTCCGCCAGTAAAGCTTCAACAAGCGGCTCTAATCCCGCTTCAATCGCAATTTGGCCCTTAGTACGGCGCTTAGGCTTGAAGGGAAGGTACAGATCTTCGAGACGGGTCTTGCTGTCCGCGCCTTCAATTTCCCGTTGCAATTCAGGTGTTAACTTACCTTGTGTTTGAATGCTGGATAAAATGACCTGACGTCTGTCATTCAGCTCGCGCAAATAACCTAAACGAGTGTGCAGCGTACGTAACTGGGTGTCATCTAAGCCCCCAGTCGCTTCTTTACGGTAACGGGCAACGAAGGGAACGGTAGCACCATTGTCGAGCAAATCTATGGTGGCAGTGACTTGATGCTCCTGAACATTCAGTTCCTGAGCAATAATTTGGGCAATAGTCTGCATAAATAAAGTATCGTGCCTAACGGTTTGATTGATCCTAATTGCGCCCAAGATACCACAGGCGCAGTCGTTATTTCATATGATGCTCTCGATTTCAGCATGAAAATCGACGAGAGTTTGATCTACTAAAGGTTATTCTGGCTCGCCCTCGAGCGGCGTCTCGAATGGGGTATAGCGGATGTCGTTGATATACCATTCCTTTGGACCCGAAGGGGTTTGCACGACCACTTCATCATCGACCTGTTTGCCGATCAGTGCCCGCGCCATGGGAGAGTCTATGGTGATATAACCCAGTTTAGTATCGAGCTCATCCTTGCCGACGATACGATAACGCACGCGCTCGCCCGCTTCGTTTTCAAGCTCGAACCAAGCGCCAAAGTAAATTTTGCCTTCTTGCAGGGGAGAATAATCGACGATTTTAAGTTCTTCGAGGCGTTTGACTAAGTATCTGACACGGCTATCGATTTGGCGTAAAAGCCTTTTGTTGTAAGTATAATCCGCGTTTTCACTTCGGTCGCCCTGGGCGGCGGCCTCTTGCACTTTGAGCGTGATCTGCGGACGATATTCCTTCCACAGGTATTTTAATTCTTTATCTAAGGTCATCCAGCCTTGGCGGGTGATCAAATGCGCTTTCATAACTCACTATCCACGGGTTTAACCATGCCGAGTAGCCTTACTCGACACACAAACTAGACTATTGCGCCGGTTCGATATCGACACCAACCACTTGATTACGGCCATGATGCTTCGCCAGATAGAGTTGTTGATCCGCTACTTCGACGAGCGACTCCCAACTTAAATCGGCTAAGGGTTGAATCGTCGCAATACCAGCACTCACAGTGACTTCGCCAAAATCTGACCCCAAGTTCTCTATGTGTAAGGCCTGCACCGCATCCACCATCGCCTGCGCGAGGCGCATGGCCCCAGACAACTTGGCCTCAGGCAGGATACAGATAAACTCCTCGCCACCATAGCGCGCGATAAGATCGTTGGGGCGTTTTAACATGCCCTTAGCGGCATCGGCAACCAGTCGTAAACATTGGTCACCTTCTTGATGACCATAGCGGTCGTTATAACGCTTAAAAAGTCCACATCCAGCATGATAACGGATAAGTAGGCTTGATTCCGACAGCAAAAGCGCCAGATTTCGGGTAAGCGCTGCTCAAACTGACGGCGGTTAGCGACCCCAGTCAAACTGTCGAGTAAGGCGATGGAGTGCAATACATCGGATTGGCGCTTCAGCTGATATTGGTTCTTGACCCGCGCGCTGGTGATGATGGGGTTAATCGGTTTGTGAATAAAATCCACCGCGCCGAGTTGGAAACCCTTCACCTCTTCCATCTCATCAAAATGGGCGGTAATAAAGATCACCCCGATATTAGCGGTGGTGGGTTCGGCCTTCAGTTGTTGGCAAACCTCGTAACCCGACATTCCGGGCATTTCGATGTCTAACAACACCAGATCGGGCTGCATCTTTTGGCATACCTGCAGAGCCTGCTCACCGCTCGTCGCCATGAACATTTCATATTCTTCATGGAAGAGTTGGTGCAAGATTTTGATATTCAAAGGCTGATCATCCACGATCAAAATCTTGCCCTTTGCGGCCTGCTGGGTCGCCATGAGTTCACTTATATACACTACGCATCCTCCAACATCATCGCCCGCAAAGTCTCCAAAGCCTGTGTAAATGCGAGTGATTGAACCAGTCCATTGAGTTCAGCCCATTGCGGGTGCTGTGATAGCGGTTTTGCGAGTTTGTCGACTAAATTCACGGCTTCTAAATTATTTTCCTGTAAGAGAGCAGCCAAGGTATCCAGCTCGGGGCGCATACTCTGCATATCCACGGCGGTACCGTTTACAGGCTCAATCGATTGAGGCTGTTTGAGCTGCCCCTTAGGTAAAAAGCCTGCAAGCTGTTCAATACTTTGGTGTATTAAGGACTCCAGTGTATCCGTCCAGCGTTTTATTTCCAGCAGCTCGAGGCCTTCTTGTTTAAATTGTTTTTCTAAAAACGCCGCATGAACGGCTAAACGCCGCGCGCCAAAGTTGCTGGCAATGCCTTTAATCGCATGGCTGATCGCAGCTGTAGTGGCGTAATCAAAGGTTTTGGTCGATTGCTTGAACAAGCTTAGCTGCTTGGTCATTTCGGGGGCAAAACTGCTCGCCATTTTTTCGAAAAACACTTGGTTGCCGCCAAAACGACGCAAAATCAAACGAATATCGTCGAGCAGGGTTTCGCCCTCGAGATTGTGTTGTGAGTCGAGATGCGCAGACTCATGCTGCTCGAGGGATGTCACATCACGCCCCACTAGACGCAGAATATTCGGTAACAGCAGCTGCATATCGATAGGCTTACCGACGTGGGCATTCATCCCCGCCTCGAGGCATTCTTGCTTATCGGTTTGCGAGGCATTGGCCGTCATCGCAAGGATTGGCAACTGGGCGAATCGACCATCGGCACGGATCCGCCGCGTCGCCTCTAACCCATCGATGTCGGGCATTTGCACATCCATAATCACGGCATCGTATAAATCACCGCTTTCGAGTACCTGTGCCACCCCTTCCACACCGCCACCTGCGAGCACAACGGTGGCGCCTTCATAACTCAGCAGCTCCTCAATCACCTCACGGTTTAATTGATTGTCTTCAACCACTAACAGAGTCAGCCCCGCTAACAGACGCTGTGAGCGCGGCTTAGGATTCGCGTCCATGGTCTTGCCTTCGATAGCATTGAGCACGGCTTCAACCAACACTTGCGAGGTGACAGGCTTAGTTAAGAAGTTGACGAAGGGAACGTTATTAATGTGCTGACTCTCGGCAATCACTTCATGGCCGTAGGCCGTCAACATCACCACCAGCGGGGTATAACTGCCGGTTCCGGCATTTTTCAACATTTCCGCGGTTTGTAGACCGTCGATATCCGGCATACGCCAATCCATTAGCACCACATCAAACTGCTGTCCGGCTGCATTGGCCTGTTTTACCTTTTCAATGGCCTGATAACCGCCAGAAGCGGTTTCAACCAGACAGCCGTAGTCGCTGAGGATTTTCGATAAGATCTCGGTCGTGATTTGATTATCGTCGACCACCAGAATGCGATATTGGCTCAAATCGGCGCGGGCGCGGGCTTCGACCTCCATCACTTGGAAGGTCAAATCGAACCAGAAGCGACTGCCAACCCCGACTTTACTGGTGACTTGCAGTTGTCCGCCCATTAACTCAACGAGACGTTTACTGATAGCCAGTCCAAGTCCCGTGCCCCCAAAACGGCGGGAGGTTGACGATTCGGCCTGCTCAAACCCAGTGAAAATCCGCTCAATTTGCTCTTCGCTGATGCCGATACCACTATCGACAATCGAAAACTGCACAGTGACGGTATCGGCCTCATGGCGAATACATTCTAGGCCGACAATCACTTGCCCGTGGGGGTAAACTTGAGTGCGTTGCCCGCGAGGTTGATCAGAATTTGCTGCAGCCTTAATTGATCGGCCAGCAGCCAAGGAGGCAGCGCCGAGTCGAGATCGAACATCACTTCCACATCGGTATTGCTGTGGCTCGCCGATAACACCACAGCCAGATCCCGCATCAATAACTCAATCGAGCAAGGGTGTGGATCGAGTTTTAATTTGCCGGCATCGATTTTTGAGAAGTCTAAAATATCGTTAAGCAGTCCTAACAATGACTTAGCCGCCGTTTGCGCCTTGTTCACATAGCCCTGCTGCTGCACCGAGAGCGAGGTATATTGCATCAACTGCAACATCCCCAACACCGCATTCATGGGGGTACGGATTTCGTGGCTCATATTGGCAAGGAACGCCGACTTAGCGGCATTGGCGTTATCCGCCTCCAGCTTAGCACTCCTTAAAGTCGCCTCAATCTGCCGCTGGGCGGTAATATCGATGTTGATCCCAATCAATCGGATCACATTCCCTTGACGGTCGCGCTCTACTTGTGCACCCGCCTGCACATAGCGCACCGCACCATCGGTGGTTAACACGCGGAAAATTGGATCATAGGGTTCATCATACTCAACCGCACGGTTAAGCTTTTCTTCGGCCTCTTCTACATCATCGGGATGGACACGCATCCGCCAATGCTCATAGCTAAGACCTTGCTGTTTAAGGCTTTCTGGCTGGTCATACATGGCAAACATGCGGTCGTTCCACTGCAACGAGTTATCGAGCAGATTCCAGGTCCAAATCCCCAGCTTAGCCACTTCCGCCGCCTTACTGAGGTGATTACTCGCCGTGAGTAAGGCCTCTTGCTGGGCGACAATTTGCGAAATATCCACGCCAATCCCAAGGTAACCCAAAACTTCACCATCATTACCACGCAATGCTGTCACCGAGAGCGAGACTTGAAATTGACTGCCATCCTTACGCACATAGGTCCAAGTGCGAGTCTCGGAGCCCTCTTCCCGCGCCTTGTGGACAAACGTCTCAAAACCTTGAATTTTTTCACCGTACCCCGTAGATAGCTCAGCGGCACGGGCGGCGACTTCCTCGGCAAGATGCAAAGGTGCAGGGGTGGTTTTGCCAACCATATCCTCGGCGGAATATCCCAACATGCGCTCGGCACCGCGGTTGAAGATAGTGATAATGCCCTGTGGATCGGTGGCAATGATGGTCATTTCGGAGGCCGCATCCAGCACATTGGTCAGCAGAGTCGCAATCCGATTTTTTCGAGCTGGGCTAATTTACGTTCGGTAATATCGGTTTGCAGCGCGACAAAACGCTCCACTTTGCCATGCTCATCGAAGACCGGACCAATCACAGTATCGAACCATTTCAGCTGCTGATCTTTCCCTTGATTACAGATTTCCCCATGCCATGATTTACCAGCCTTAATCTGCTCCCACATCCGCTGCCAAAATGCGGCATCGTGCTCGCCAGATTTCAGCACTGAGTGGGTTTGACCTATTAACTCCTCCCGCGCGTAGCCACTGATCAAACAGAGGTGCTCATTCACCTCTAAAATCACCCCATCTAAATCGGTGACCGAATAATGTAGCTGCTGGTTGATGGTATCGAGTAGTGCCTGATTCTCGAGTAAGGCCTGCTGCAAAGCATGGGTACGTTTGGTTACCTGTCGTTCGAGGCTAGCGTTGAGGTTGAGAATATGTCGCTCGGCATCCTGCTGGGCCGTGATATCCCGAATGGTTTGACTCAAACCCACTATGTCGCCATGCTCGTCGTAAATCGGCAAGGCAGTGGTCGAGGTCGACAGGTTACTACCATCGGCACGTTGATGGCGCGATACTCGATTGAGTACCGTCTTGCCGGTCAACACATCGGCCATGAGAGCCTGTTCTTCCAGCACTATGCTGGGCGGAATAATCAATTCGCTACTGGGTAAGCCCAGCGCCTGCTGCTCAGTGTAACCAAAGAGTCGCTCAGCACCTTGGTTCCAACTGGTTATATTGCCAGCGAGGTCATAACTGATAATGCCGTCGAGGGAATGCTCCAACATGCTAGCGCGGCGCGCTTGCTCGGCTAACACTTGCTGTTTACGTTGCAAGGTTAAGGACCACATAGCGATCAACGCCGCCAGCAACACACTAAACAAACTGCCACTGAGCAACACTAAGCTGGGCTTATTGAGATGTAATGACTTGATAAAACCTGGATAGGCCATTACCTCAAACTGCCAATGCCTACCAAAAATCGTCTTATTTAACTTGTAGCTGTAATCCGATAGCGGGCTTAAATCATTGGCGTGGGTTTCGAAGAAATTGATCGGCTGCTTATCGTCCGTCACGTCGCTTAACATCAGCTTGGTCATTTTCTGATTCAGCGATAATCCCGTTAAAATCTCGGTCGTCACCAGCGGCGCATAACTCCAACCAAACCCTTGAGCCAGTCGTTCTTCTGGCGTCGCGGGAACCACATTGGTACGGTAAACGGGTAACAGAATTAAGAAGGATTGCAGCGGCTTACCCGTGGCCTGCACTAAGGTAATCGGCGCGGAAATTTGCACTTCTCCCGACAGCATGGCGCGATCGGCAGCTTCTTTTCTGTGGGTCTCAGAGGCGATATCTAAACCAACCGCCGCCTTATTGCGCTCGAGCGGTTCAATATATTCAATCAGATACTTTTCCCCCTCGTTGGGGTTGAGCTGACGAATATGGTAGTCAGGCCAATCGACCGCCTTTACCCGCGCTAAAAACTGCGCTTCGTTTTCTTTGGAGACCCGCCGAATAAAGCCAAATCCGCGTGCGCCGGGAAACTCCCCATCCACATCCCGCGTCAGACTATAGTTTTGAAATATGGGGCGGCTGATATGGTCTTCACCCGCCGTGAGAATCATGCCTCGGGCGCCCCTCAAGCCATATTGGTAGAGGGCAATCCTATTGGTGACATTCTCACTGATCTGCTGCGCGCTCGCTTCGAGCGCCAAAGAAATGGTTTGCGAATTGATACGACTCACCTGCCAAGCGAGCACGGCACTAAAAAAAGTCCCACGAGCAAGACGAAAAATCCCCACTTGGAGGCTTGCTTGTAACTCATCGACAGGGTCATATACACCTAATAATTGATAATCATAGAGTTATGATTCTGGACTAATCAAAATACTTTTGCCATAAAGCTGATAAGTTAACTCAACAAATGCATCAAAAGTAGCTAATGCCAATTTAGTTACAATTTCAGTTACATACTAGATAAATGTGACGATTCCCATGCAATTTCATTTGCTTAGTATTAACATGAGTTGGCAATTAGCCGTATTCGGTCGACATTGACTCACATCATGAGCTAGTCGCTCAGATTGAATCCAGCTATATTAAGCACATTCTTGGCAGATTCGTTTTCAATTTCAGCCAGTTAATCTTTGTTGTATGACGGCATAAAGAATAAAAGCAATAATCCGAGCAATTTAAGGACATCCCATGGGACAAGAAACCTCGAAAATCCTCGTCGTCGATGATGATATGCGCCTACGAGCACTACTCGAGCGTTACCTGATGGAGCAAGGCTATCAGGTGCGCAGTGCGGCCAATGCTGAGCAGATGGACCGTTTATTGGAGCGTGAAAACTTCCACCTAATAGTGCTCGATTTGATGTTGCCCGGTGAAGATGGCTTATCCATCTGCCGTCGTCTGCGCCAACAGGGCAGTACGATTCCGATTGTGATGCTCACCGCCAAGGGCGATGAGGTCGACCGGATTATCGGTTTAGAACTCGGTGCCGACGATTATTTGCCAAAACCCTTTAACCCGAGGGAGTTATTGGCGCGGATCAAAGCGGTAATGCGTCGCCAAATTCAAGATGTCCCCGGCGCGCCCGCGCAGCAAGAGGCTGAAATTAGCTTTGGCGAGTTCTCCCTCGACTTAGCCACCCGCGAGATGTACCACGGTAATGAGGCTATCGCACTCACCAGTGGCGAGTTCGCCGTATTAAAAGTGTTAGTCACCCATCCACGCGAACCCTTGTCGCGGGATAAACTGATGAACCTCGCCCGTGGCCGTGATTATTCGGCGCTGGAGCGCTCGATTGACGTACAGGTTTCGCGCCTGCGCCGTTTAATTGAGAAGGATCCCGCTAACCCAAGGTATATCCAAACCGTGTGGGGCCTAGGTTATGTGTTTGTGCCCGATGGCGCCGCCCGTCGATGAGCCACTCTTGCCTGAAGTCGTCAGTGCGTTGGCATCAAGATGAAATCTAAGTTTTGGTGGCGCTTTCTTCCCCGCAGCGCCTTTAGCCAAACCGTTATGCTGATTGGTTGTCTACTGTTGATCAATCAGCTGGTTTCCTATGTCACTGTGGCTGTGTATGTATTAAAGCCCAGTTACCAGCAAATCAACCAGTTAATTGCTCGTCAAATCAATCTGTTATTTGTCGATGGTGTCGATATTGGCCGTGAACACTTAACCATAGTCGATGCGCTCAATGCCAAAGTCCGTGACGATGGCATGAAGGTCTACAACCAACAACAGGCCCGCGAGGCGGGAATCGAGCAGGCCACCTACTACGGTTTTTGGTCATCGCAGATGTCGGAATACCTAGGTGGCGATGCTGAAGTTCGCGTCACCCACGGCACAGTATTACAAATTTGGATCCGCCCGCCGCAGGCGCCATCAGTATGGATTAAAGTGCCGCTCATCGGGCAAAACGTTTCCGATTTGTCGCCACTCACCTTGTACTTAATGGTGATCGGCGCGCTCAGTGTCGCCGGTGGATGGTGGTTTGCCCGCCAGCAGAATAGGCCGCTTAGACGTTTACAAAAAGCCGCGATCTCGGTCTCACGCGGCGAGTTTCCCGATCCTCTGCCGCTAAAAGGCTCCAGTGAATTGGTGGAAGTGACCAATGCCTTCAACCAAATGTCCCACAGCATGAAACAGCTCGAACAGGACAGAGCCCTGTTGATGGCGGGGATTTCCCATGATTTACGCACGCCACTGACGAGGATTCGTCTCGCCTCCGAGATGATGGTCGAGGAAGATCAATATCTTAAAGATGGCATCGTCAACGATATCGAAGATATGGACGCCATTATCAGCCAGTTTATTGCCTACATTCGCCAAGATCAGGAGGCGAGCCGCGAGCTAGGGCAAATTAATAAACTCATTCAAGATATTGCGCAGGCCGAAGCCAACCGCGACGGTGAAATTGAAGTCGTACTGAGCGACTGCCCCGAGGCCTTGTTCCAAGGGCTGGCAATTAAGCGAGTGCTCAGTAATCTGGTCGAAAATGCCTTCCGTTATGGTTCGGGCTGGGTGCGGATAAGCTCGCAATTTGATGGTAAGCGTATCGGCTTTAGCGTTGAGGATAATGGCCCTGGGATTGATGAGTCGCAAATTCCCAAACTGTTTCAACCTTTTACCCAAGGCGATATTGCGCGCGGCAGTGTTGGCTCGGGCCTTGGGCTCGCCATCATCAAACGGATTATCGACCGTCACCAAGGCCAAGTGACCTTATCTAATCGCACTGAGGGCGGCTTAAAAGCCCAAGTCTGGCTCCCCTTGGAGTAAATCCAAGATTCAGCATGACAACGCTGACATTCAACTTGTGTTGTCATATTTATGTCACGCGAAATTCATAAACTCTAGGCAGTTAACTTCCTAAAGTTTCCAATGAAGATTGCATCATGAAGATTTCAACGCTGTCACTCTCAGCTTCGGCGCTGTTGTTATTGCTTGCTGGACTATTAGCAGCCGTGGTGCTGTGGAGCAGTGATCAAAGACAACAGATTGAGCAACAAACCCAAGTGCTGCAAGGCCTACAACAGGATTTTCTCGTGGGGTGCGCCGCGATCTCGATGGCTATTTAGCCAGTGGCAACGCGACCCAACTCGAAGAAGCCAAAGCCAAACTAAGCAAGATTAAAACCAAGCTCAGCGAGCTCAACCTCGCCGCAGCGGGCAGTGCCGATGAGGAATTACAAACTGGCCTTAGCCAATTCATTCAAGACTTAGACACTAAATACCGCGCCGCAGGCAAACTCGCGGGCAACCCAAGACAACTGCTGGCCCACGCCGAATCTGAAATGCTCGACTATAACCGCAGACTCGGCAGTTACGCTGACAAAGGTTTAGCGATTAATGCCACTGTGGCCGAACAATATCTGCAATTAAGTCGCGACTTACCCAGCATTGTTTATCAATTATCGCAGCTTACCGATGGCTATCTCATCGATAAAAATCAGCAACTTAAAAATATTCTCGACAGCACCAGCAAGGAGCTGAACCAGTGGCGTGACCGACTGAACGCCCTGCCGTTAATCGGCGTGTACGAGCAGCAGGAAGCCGATGAATTTGCCCTAGGCGCGAGTGAGCCAGAACAAATTGAAGTGGGCGAAAATGATCGCAGCGAGCTGTTAAGCCTTGCCAACCGCTACAATAAAGAAGTCGCCAACACCCACCAACTGCTGCAAGCCAATCAGGAGATGCAAGAGCAGTTAATTCAAGCCATTAGCAGAGTTGAACAGCAGCTCATCGCCCTCGGCGAGGCACAGGCCGCCAAAAACCAACAGCTCAAATATGAGTTACAAGTCATTCTTTATGCGATGGTTTCGATTATGGCGCTGTTTGCTATCGGCTACTTAATCCTGCAACAGAACCGTGTGGTTAAGCCCCTTAAACGCCTCAATCAAGCCTTTATGCAATTAAGCGAGTCCAACAGTCGTGAACGCTTGGATATCAATCGCCGCTGTGAAACCGGCCAAATTGCAGGCCATTTCAACCAATTACTGCACAGATTCGAGCAAGAAGACGAACTCCAGCGCCAACAAATGACTAAGGTTTCTCAATCCTTGAGTCAGTTGGTCGCGCGCATTACTCAACTGTCGCAGCACACCGAACACACTCAGACCATAGTTGCCGACACTCAGTCGCAAACCGAGCATATCCGCAGCCTCGCCAATGAGGTCAGCCACACTTCGGCCCTTGTTGAACAAAGCGCGGCCGAAACCATGCGCCAAATGCAGTCGAGCCAAACCGAGGCAGAAGCCGTGCTGAGTGCCACAGAACAAACCCAGACGGCGGTTGGCCTTTGCCATGCCTCGCTCGAAAGCCTAAATAACTCGGTGGCAGATGTCGCTAAAATCATTGATGTAATTGGCAATATTGCCGAGCAAACCAATCTGTTGGCGCTTAATGCCGCCATCGAAGCCGCCCGAGCGGGCGAGCAAGGTCGCGGTTTTGCCGTGGTCGCCGATGAGGTTCGAAGCCTGAGTCAACGCACTCAGGTGTCGTTAAATGAAATCGTGAAGATCCTGCATCAACTCACCCAATCTAACCTCGCACTCGGCGAGAGTGTCGATGGCATTGCCCAAGCGACCGATAGCCAAAAACAGCGGGCACAGAGCCTATGGCATGTGGCGCAAACCGTACAAAATCAAGCGAGTGAAATGGCCAATACCGCCAAGCAGGGTTCGCTTAACGCCAAGGAACAGGTCGATTACCTCGATGAATTTGTCCGCAGCATGGATAACCTAAAAGACCAAGCGCAAACCAGTTCGCAGCAGAGCGAAGTGATTGCCCAAGAAGTACAGCAAAGCGTGGAAGATATTGAGACCAGCCTAGGCATAGCCGACACCAACACAGTATCTGCCCGAGCGGCTTAAGCTTGATGCCAATAAAAATGGGAGCCTAGGCTCCCATTTTGTTTTTTAATCAGGCATTAAAGTGCCGCTAATACCACTTCGGCTTTGCTCACTTCAAATGACTTAGGTGCTTCTACATTCAGTAAAGTCACCACGCCGTTATCGATGATCATCGCATATCGTTGTGAACGTACCCCACCAAAGCCAGCGGTATCCATCTCTAACCCGAGCGCCTTAGTAAAGCTGGCATCGCCATCGGCAAGCATCAGTAGCTCAGACGCATTTTGCGCTTCGCCCCACGCTTTCATCACAAAGGCATCATTTACCGATACACAGGCAATTAAATCAACGCCTTTGGCTTTAAATTGATCGGCCAGCACCACATAACCTGGCAAATGCGCTTCAGAACAGGTTGGTGTGAAAGCACCAGGCACTGCAAATAACACCACTTTTTTACCCGCGAACAGCTCGGTAACTTGATGATTTACCATGCCATCTTTAGTCAGTTGGCTTAGCGTCGCCGCTGGTAATGTTTGACCTTGAGCAATCATGTCTCTCTTCCTTTAGTTAACGTAACTTGCCCATACTAGCCCGAATCGGAAATGATAAACACAGAGAGAAAAAGGGGATTTGTAGCAGAGGAGGGCAAATTGCCGATAAATCGCAAGGTTGCTTTTGTTACCCGCATTGCGAAATAAAAAAGCAGCGCATCGATGGATACGCTGCCTTTAGTATTAGCCACGCTGTTTACTCTAAATAGGCGCTGACTTGGTAAAACCCTGATGGCTTACAAAAGAGTTTATTTCAGGGTATTAAACCCATTTTTCACGCTTGCGTAGTGCAGCGAACAACCCAAGGCCAAGCAAGGCAAAGATAGACAATGCACCGCCGCTTTCTTCCACCACAATCACTTCGTCAACACGGTCACGGTCGCTACTTTCCAGCGGCAAGGCATATAAGCCATCGGTGTCATCGGCGCTAATGGTGGCGACAATATCGCTATAACCTACTTCATAAACATCGATTAATACATCGTAGTGATCCGTTGGATAACCAGTGTAGAGGGTGGTCAGTACTTCGTAATCATCCTGCGTTGAGTCACCGTAAATGGTAAACACGTCCGTGGTGTAGTAATGCACCCAAGGGCCACCGTTACGGCTGAGGTACAACTCGGCAAACAGGTCGGCGCGCTCATTAAGATATGAGCCAAACACATCCACATCGAAGGTCACGCTGAAGGTTTGATAAAAGCCATCGTAATCAAAGTCTTCAAACAAACGGCTGCTGGCATCAAAAATCCCAAAGCTGTGATACACGGGTGCGCGATAGGGATCTTCACTGGTCGCACTCGAGCTTGGAATAGGCTGACTCGTGTGCTTAGCAATCACTTGTTCGCGGGTCATGGGGGTAGCGCCCATCAATTGCACGCGATGAGCACTCGGACTCTTTGGCGACAACGACGGCGCTAAAGATTTAACAGCGGCTGCAGCGGCTTCACCCACGCTTTGAGCGGGCGCCGACTGCTGCAATAGGCTTAGGGCTTGTTTTTCTTGCTCTGCGGCCTGCTCGGCATCGGCTTTTTTTGCCATCCCAATACTGGCCGCGCTAAAGGGGGCCAAGTTTGACTCGTCGAAGGACTCTGCGCTCACCATGGTCGGCGCCAGTAATGCACCTGCCAATGCGATTGCCTTGATAAAGGTAGAGTGAGTTGTGCCTACGATACCTGATTGATTGAGTGTGCTCATCTTGAATACCCCATTGGATAATCCGTTCAAATTGGTGACATTAGAGGGCACTCAAGGTGAACATAAGCTGAACATTAAAAACCGTGATTTTTTGGGATAAAAAGCCGTTCAGCCTCAATTCATCTGTTTTGGTTAACACTGCTAATATGTCACAGGATATGACTCCTGTTCTGTAAAGAGGTTCGATGGGGATTAACTCGATAAAATCCCACGAATCGCAGTGAATTTTAAAGGAATTGTGTTTACCAATTGGCTGATCTCTATGTGTTTGTTATGGTGATAAGGTATTCTTAGTCGACTCGATAAGCTATCCACCTAGCTACTCACTTAAGATCGCCGAACATGCGCGGGTAACAGATATGAAACTTGGTTTGACACTGACCCTAGTCGCTTGCTTATGCACCTCCTTTGGCAGCATGGCGGGCAATGATAAACACGATGATCGTAATCAATCGCGCGGCCAAGGTGTGAAGAATGAGCAGCGCCGCCTTGTGGTCAACAGTCCAGATCAGGCCGTGGCGATGGCGCAACGTCAATATCGAGGAAAAGTGCTCAGCGTGCAGTCGAGTGGCTCGGGCTATAGAGTCAAAATCCTCAATAACGATGGCCAAGTTTTTTCTGTTTCGGTGGATGCCGCCACTGGGCGTGTTTCGAGGAATTAATATGCGACTCTTACTCGTTGAAGACGATTTAGCGCTTCAAGCCAACTTAAAACAGCACTTGCTCGATGCTCACTACAGCATAGATGTCGCCAGCGACGGTGAAGAAGGTCTGTATCAAGCCATTGAATATAATTATGATGCCGCGATTATCGATGTCGGTTTACCTAAACTCGACGGCATAAGCCTTATTCGCCGCGTGCGCCAAAAAGAGCGCGCGTTCCCTATCCTGATTTTAACCGCGCGAGATAGCTGGCAGGATAAAGTCGAGGGCCTCGATGCTGGTGCCGACGACTATCTCACTAAGCCCTTCCATCCCGAAGAATTAGTGGCTCGGCTCAAAGCCTTGATCCGCCGCTCGGCCGGTAAAGCCAGCCCAGTGATTACTAACGGCCCCTTTAGCTTAAATACTAGTAGCTTAGAAGTGCGCAAAGGGGATGAACTCGTCACCCTAAGCGGCTCTGAATACAAACTATTTGAGATTTTTATGCTGCATCAGGGCGAAGTGAAATCGAAAACTGCGCTCACCGAACATATCTACGATCAGGATTTTGACCTCGACTCCAACGTTATCGAAGTCTTTATCCGCCGTTTACGCAAAAACTCGACCCAGATAACCAATATAATCTGATCGAAACCCTGCGCGGCCAAGGCTATCGTTTAAGAGTCATCTCCCCAGATGAGTAAGCGTGCGCTTGCCTGGCAGTTATTAAACTCCCTCAAAACTCGGCTCGTCCTCAGTGCGCTGCTGTTTATTTTGGTGCTGCTGCCGCTGATTGGGGTCGCCCTCAATGACGCCTTTGCCGAGCAAGTAAAAAGCGCCGCTAAAAACGAGCTAAGTGCCTATGTGTATTCGGTGTTAGCGGTGACTGAGGTTGAAAACAAACGGATTTTTATCCCCGAATTAGTGCTCGAAAACCGCTTTAACCTCATTCAATCAGGCCTCTATGCCATTGCCACCACAGAGAATGCCGAGCATCAGCAGAGCATAGTCTGGCATTCGCAGTCTTTTATGGGCATCACGCCGCCGGCGCAGTTCACGATTCCACCGACGGGCAAAAGTGCCTTCGATCAAATCGACCTCGCTGGCGCGCCGCACCTTATCTACAGCTTTAGCGTCAGCTTTGCCAGCCTGAATGAAAACGTGCCAGTAACTATCCATATCATTAAGGATGAATTGGAGTTTCAACAGCAAATCTCCCAATTTAATCAACAGCTTTGGACTTGGTTGCTGATATTGATCTTAGTGATGCTGGTGTTTCAGTTAAGTTGGTTGATTTGGACCATTAGGCCGCTGGCGCGCTTTACCCAAGAACTGCACGATGTAGAACAGGGTAAATCGACCCAGCTCAGTAGCCAGTATCCGAGTGAGCTACAGGAAGTCGCGCGGCAATTGAATATCCTGCTCAATACCGAGCAGACCCAGCGCAAACGCTATCGCAATGCCCTTGCGGATTTGGCCCATAGCCTGAAAACCCCGCTGGCGGTGATTAAGAGTCAAGCGGACTTAAGCGAAGCCTCGAGCGAGCAAGTGTCGAATATCAGTCGTATCATCAGCCACCAGCTTAAACGCGCCCAAACGGCGGCGGCCGCTTCCTGGCATTTAGGCATTAAGGTGGAGGATGTCGCCGCCAAATTGCTGCGAACCTTGGCCAAGATTTATCGAGAGCCGCAGATTGATCTCAGCGGCGACCTGACACCACATGCCGTATTTAAGGGCGATGAGGCCGATCTGACCGAAATTTTAGGTAACTTGCTCGATAACGCCTGCAAGGCCGCCAAGTCACAGGTCAAATTAACCGTCACAGGCGATGCCTATCAGCTCCAACTTTGTATTGAAGACGACGGCCCTGGGATCAGCGAAGCCCTGCAAACTCAAATATTTGAGCGTGGGATCCGCGCCGACTCTTATCACCAAGGCAACGGCATAGGTTTAGCCATAGTGCGCGATTTAGTGGATAGCTATAATGGCCGCATTTCCGTATCCCGTTCAGAAAACTTAGGCGGTGCCAAGTTTACGGTTAACTTCACCCACTCGGCTTAAGCGTTTGTTTCATCAAGATAACTAGGGCGTGTTGACGTTTCGAGATTAAATTTTGTTCGTTATGGCAAGCACGTGCTCGCGAAACGAGGAATGATGTGTAGTTATTCTACTCAAATGACGAGCGGCTCTTATGACAGAAAGTAAGAGCAAGGGCTTGCCAGACGAACCCTTCGGGCAGCATTTGGCTGGCTTTTCTGCCGCGTTATCGTCCGTTTATGTAGAATAACTACACTGCACGGACTTTGCCTTGCATTAAAGCCAGCCAAATTGCTGCAAAAATAACCCTGAAACGTCAACACGCCCTAATGAGTTAGCTAAAATTTGTGCTGCTTTAGGCATTTTTACCACACAAAATACTTTCAGCTTATGTTCATATTCACGCGCCTATGATGCCAATAACATCCTCAAATAGGATTATTGGAGCGAACCATGAACAGATTACATCGATGGAAATGGCTGGTGTTATCGGCGGCATTAGTTGCCCTGCCGTTCACTGCGCCAACTCAAGCCGCAGGCGTATCAGTCAGCCAAGGTTCAAGTGCTTCACTGAGCCAAGCCGAACTCGAACAGATGCTTGCGCCCATTGCACTCTACCCCGATAGTTTATTGAGCCATATTTTGATCGCCTCCACCTATCCACTCGAAGTGGTACAGGCGCAGCGTTGGTTAGAGGATAACCCTAAGTTATCGACCGACGAGGTGATGTCTCGCACCGAAGACAAGGACTGGGATCCGAGTGTTAAAGCCCTTATGGCTTTCCCTAACGTCTTAGAAAAAATGAGCGAAGACTTAGATTGGACCCAGAAACTCGGCGAAGCCTTTTTAGCCGACGAAGGCCAAGTGATGGATGGCATTCAATCGCTTAGACAACAAGCGGATAAAGCCAACAGTTTGGCCAATATGGACAACATGGCGGTGACCCGTGCGAACAACCAGATCATCATAGAACCCGCAAGGCGCGAAGTAGTGTATGTGCCCTACTATGATCCCCGCGTGGTTTATGGCACTTGGCGCTGGGGCGTGGCCTATCCCCCTGTTTATTGGGAGTTTGGTGGCTATGTGGGCTACCCTTACCACCCAAGTCATAGTTACTTTTACTGGTCACCCGGGATCCATATTTCCTTTAACTACTTCTTTAGCTCGTTCCATTGGCACAGCCACAGAGTCGTCGTTGTCGATCACCGTCACTCCCACCATTATCGCCCAAGGGAGCGATACTCAGTCAGCTACGGCGCTCAACCTTGGAAACATAAACCCGAGCATAGACGCGGCGTGGTTTACCACAATCCTGTGGTGAAAGAGCGCTACTACGGCGATAGTAAGTTCCGTGGCCGTGATTCCCACTCCAGTGGCAGTGGTCAGCACTTTACCAGCCAGTATGCCAAATCGAGGGAACACCAAGACGCACGTAATAACCGCGACAACAAGGGCTATGACAAGCGCCAAGATAAGGACAGAGGTAACAACCTAAGCCGCGACAATCACTATAGCCGCGAGCGTGCGCCTAGCTTCCAAAATACTCAGGCCGAGTTAAAAGAGCGCCGCGTGGCACCGACAAACTCGGCGCAAACCAAAAGAGAAGGTTACCAGAAAGAGCGCAACGACAATTTCCGTCAGGATAATCAAGTAAGACAAGCGCAGGCAAAAGCGACGAGGGAGCAAACCAAGGACAGTCCACAGCGCCAGTATCAGACTCGAGAGCAGCAACCGCGCAGCTTTGAGCCTCGCACTCAGCCGCAGAGACCGGAAGCTCGCCCTGAAGTGAGACGCGCCGAACCGCAACGTATGGAGCAGCCTCGCCAAGCGCCGCCAAGACAGCGGGAAGAGAATCGAGTCAGGCAGAATGATTCACGCCAAAATATGCAGATGGCCCGCAGCCCTGAGCATAACCAAGGCAGATCGGCACAGAGCCAAGAGCGCCGCCACAGGGAATAATCTCAACCAATAAAAAGAGCGCGAATATTCGCGCTCTTTCTTTATGTTCAAATAGCTAAAACTTGAGGGTCAAGGACTGGCCTTCACCCATGCCCTGCCATTCGAGGGTCAGCTCCATTATCTCATTGATAATATGTTCAAAGTCCGCTTGAGATACCTCTGGCAGCGCCAGTTTACGGTTGCTACAGCTTTGCTCTAGCAGGTATAAAAACCCGGCATAGGTCGGCGTATCGGCTGACCACAGCAAAGATTGTAGGGCTTCGACAATCGACTCGGTTTGCCAAATTAAGGTTTTATCCGCGACGGCTAAGGAGGCTTCGTTGTGCTCAAGGGAAAAGCTGATATCGGCGCCTGCGCGCACTTGGGCGAAAAATGCGCCCTGAATATGCAGTCGTTTTTCAACGACATAATGGATCATGTCATGGGGAGCTATGCCCTGCTCGGGCATTTGTGTTTGGGTTGCACTGCCATCCATGCGCACGCAACGTAATTGACCATAACGCTTCGAACCTTTGGTGAAGATAACTTGCATAAAGCCGTCCTTAGTTTATCCATCTTTCCATCGCCGGATTTAGCCAAGTATAGTTCTAAATGGATAAAAAACGGCTTAAAAATTGCGCTCGATAAAACGCGAACACTCTTCGGCCGCCAAGGGTTTACTGAAGTAATAACCCTGCACTAAATCGCAGCCCATGCCCGATAGCAGCACCAGTTGCGCCTCATTCTCGACCCCTTCGGCCACGACGGTCAGCCCCAACTCATGTGCCATTGAAATCGTTGCCGCGCTGATGGCGGCATCGTTCGGATCACTTTCGATATCCTTCACAAAAGAGCGGTCTAACTTGAGTCTGTCTAAGGGCAATAACTTCAAGTAAGAGAGTGACGAGTAGCCCGTGCCAAAGTCATCAATCGCCAATTCGATCCCATGTTGACGCAACTCGGCCAGTAACTTGGCATTTTGCTCGGGATACTGCATGGCCACGCTCTCGGTGATTTCAAGCTCGAGCGCCCCTTTGGGCAACTTATGCTTGGCAAGCACGTTGATGATATCGACAACGATAGTGTCCTTACGCAATTGATGGGCCGAGAGATTGACCGCCATCCGAAGCCGTTTGGCGCCCTTCTCACGCCACTCGGCTAGCTGCGCCAACGCCTGCTCTAACACCCATTGGCCGATGGGAATAATCATATCGATCTCTTCGGCGATAGGGATAAAGCGATCGGGAGCCACCAGGCCCAATTCGGGGTGTTGCCAACGGATCAGCGCCTCGACGCCGACCATTTGCCCGGTATTGATATCGATTTGCGGCTGATAGTGCAGCCGCAGCTCATCACGGGCAATGGCCTGCCTGAGTCCGGTTTCGATTTGTTGGCGCTCGGTCACTAAGGTGTTCATGGCGGCGGTGAAAAACTGATAGTTGTTGCGCCCCGCCGCTTTGGCACGGTACATGGCCATATCAGCATTTTTCATGAGCGCCTCAACACTGTCACCATCGGTTGGGAACAGGCTAATGCCTATGCTGGGTGATGAATGCAGCGGCTTGTTATCTATGGTATAGGTTTGATTCAAACCACTGCGTAGGGCTTCTGCCACCTTAGCCACCTCGTCATGGTCCGTATCGGACAACACCACCACGAACTCATCGCCGCCCAAGCGCGCGACAATATCATCGCTGCTCACAATACTCTTCAGCCGCCGCGCCACTTCGAGCAGCAGCATATCGCCGACATGGTGTCCCAAGGTGTCGTTGATATTTTTGAAGTGATCCATATCGATAAACATCACGGCAATCTGGGTCTGACTGACAAAGGCTTCTTTGAAAACTGTCTCTAACCGCGATTGCAGACTCAAGCGATTCGGCAGCAGAGTCAAGGAATCGTGGTGCGCGAGGAAGTGAATGCGCTCCTCGTTGACTTTGCGTTCGCTGATATCGGTAAAACTACCGATATAATGGCTGACAGACCCCGTCTCATCCCGCACGACAGACATCATCAACCATTTAGGGAAATCAAATCCCTCTTTGTGTCTGTCCCACACCTCACCCTGCCAGAATCCGGTCTGTTCGAGGGCGGCTCGCACTCTAGCATCATTGCTACGGTCGGTCCGCTCGGCCTCGAGGAAGCGGCAGTTTTTGCCGATGATCTCATCTCGGGTGTAACCAGTAATTTGGGTAAAAGCACTATTCACATCCACGATAATGTCATTCGCGTCCATGATGGTGATGCCTTCACCGCTTTGCTGGAATACCTGAGCCAGCAGGTTAACCCTAGCCACGGTGCGCTCCTGCTCGGTAATGTCCTCCACAATAAACAGGATAAGTTGCTCGCCGTTAGCTGCGGTAACCAAGGAGCCATTTAACCTCACGGCCACCATTTGCCCCCCTTATGGCGATAATGCTTCTGGTAGGGGCCGTAACGGCGAGTCTGCTTGAGGCGCTCGAGCTGCTCGGTTTCACTCACCCGATAACGGATGGGCGTAAGCTCCCAAGGATCGAGTGTCTGCAACTCTTCGAGGGTATAACCGGTAATATCCATAAAGGCTTGGTTGATGGCGACAAACTGCCCGTCCTCTAGCCGTTTTAACGCGTGGCCCACAGGCGCCTTATCGAACAGGGTGCGATACCTTTGCTCACTCTCGATCAAGGTCGCTTGGAAGGTTTGGCTACGGGCGATCTCCTTCGAGAGTGCCATGGTTTTTTCCGCCACCTTTTCGGCGATGCGGTGCCGCTCCCCAGAAGACACTAAGGTCATACCGCCGACAACCGCGCAGGTGATAAACGCCAGCAGTAGCATCAGCAGCGACAGGCTAAAGGTTTCGCCCATCAGCTCGGAATAAGACTCGTAGATAACGATATGCCAATGCCTATCGGCCAGCATTAAGTTGGCCTGATAATACTGGCCCATCTTGTCGCTTTGTATGTTCCCCTGAAACTGGGGGAAGGTCTTCTGGCTATTGGCGTAGAGTAAGGCTCCGCCAGCACTCATGTCCGTTAGTCGCCAGTGCAAGCCTTTGACCTGCTCCACCGCATTGATAATCGATTGCAGGTCGATCACCGCCGAGCAAAAGCCCTCGATATTGCCTAAACGGTCGAAGACGGGGGCAATAAACAGCGTCCCGCCCGGCCCATTTGGATCCTCCGCCAGTTGAATTTTTCCGGTCATGACAGGTGACAGTGTGGCGCGGACTTTGGCAATCGCCGCCGCACGTGTCGGTTCGCCATTAAGGTCAATACCCAAGGCGGCACGGCTAGTGTTTATCGGTTGCACAAACTTAATCGGCACTAACCAACCGTCGGGATTGGGTCGCCCATTGGCTAAGTATCGAATGCGGTATGATTCGCCAATCTCGACGCGGGTGGCGGCCTCGAAACTGTCTTTATCGGTCGCGGCAATCAGTGGTGACCAAGCCCAAGCCCGAAACCCATCTAATTGCAGTTGGTTGCGCTTACCAAACTGGATAAATTCATCCTGAGACACCTGCTCGCTATTATCGAATAAACTCGCGAGCGCAATCACTTGCTGAAGATTCGACACCTGAAAACTTTCAACATTGCTAATAATGGCATTGGACTGAATTTGAAATTTATCCTGCAGCTGCTGCCGCTGGTTCATATCCGAGTAGTAATAAATGCCGACACAGAATAAAAAGCCGACAAACAGTGGCAACCCTGTCTGAATCCGCCTTGAGCGCCAAATGGAGCGCTGATCGAAGAGCAACATCGTCAGCGGAATGAAGATCACCGCTCCGAGTAAGTCCCCAAGCCACCAATTGATCGTACTGCCAAAGACATCCTTTATGGGAATGGTGCCATGGGCGGCCAGGGCGGCATTACCAAAGAGGGTGGCAATCATGCAGGTTAACGAGAGGCTGAGGCAGGACTTAATGACAGTGTTGGGTCTATCTAAGGTCACTAAGGGGTCGATACGGCGGATCACATTGGCAGAAACATAGGCCTGTAAACTCGATGCCGCAGCAATCACTAAGGGCAGCCAACCGAGATGGATCTCACCACCGATATTGATGTTAATCAGCCAAGAGCCGACCAAGATACCAAACCAGGGCGAATACTTGCTCCATATCAGGCAGGAGGCAATGGCAATACCCGCCGCAGGCCAAATGGCAGCCGAATAACCGGGAGGTAAGGCAATCAACAAACCGATTTTGCCAACGACAAAGTAAGCCAAGGCAACGAGTAGATTGACCTTAAGGTAGTGAGCAAATGCTTTGATATCCAATCCCTTTTTATTACTAAGCCGCAACTCAGATAGGTCACATAATGCCTTAATCTACAAATCAATCTCAAGCTTAGTAAAAGCTAATCATCAATTCTGTTATCGGTCGCCAGCGTAAACGCTTCATTAACGGTCGGTTTGCTATAGCGAAATCTGCTAGACTCACGCCAAATCTTAAGCGCAGCCAAAGGATGGGCATTAACGAGTGAGGAGGTTATCCCGCATCAATGCGATAAAGATAATTCCGTGAAAAGGGGCGAAAGCGCAGCGAGTTTAGGTGATTTTTCCAGCTCAAATTGTTTACATTTAACCCAAGGCGTTTTCTGACACAGCTCACATTAACCCTATTTTTTGCGAGTGTAATGAGTATAAATTCAGTTAATTTTGTTAATTATTTGTTTTATTATGGTTTTAATTAAGGTTTTTTTAATGCAAAAGCCGTTTTGAGCCTGGGATCCACTTTCAATCAATCCCCGCTTCTTGTTATCCTCCCGCCCGCACAAAAAAGTTGCAGCTTGAATTTTTATTCAGCCAACAATTTCCTCTCGTTCAGCCGGACCTGTTAATTGAAATTCGCACTCAGCCAATTTATCGCTGAAGGATTGAATCTCGTAGCGAGGTTCTCCCACTTCAGTATGACAAACTTAGCCCTGCTTTTTGGGTTACTGTTTGTGCTGCCCGCTGCTGACTTAGTGTCGGTGATGGTCGGCGGCTGCATCGACATAGGTGAGTTAATCACCCTGAGCGATGGATTTTTAATCGAGTTTTTCAGCGCCACGCTGCTGAGCATTTTGCTGCTCAATCCCCAGATTATTAAGCAATTGTGGAATCTGTTCGACAATGGCTTCAAGTGTTTCAACAGCTTAGATTTAACTAATGCTGCCCAGTTTTTAGCACCCCCAAGGCTAAAATCCCTCGAGCACCTTGCGCACGGTTGTCGCGCCCCACCATTGTAACTCTCTGTTTTAAAATTCAAATTTAGCATTAAGCGCTGAAAGTCGATCCTCAATCTTGCATTGGGGTGGCAGGCATTTTTTGTGCCGCGCTCGAGCCACTTTCGGATTTGCCTTCGGATAACGCCGCTCAATGCTACTGCCAATCTCTCTGGGCAGAGTTGTAAACCTTAGGGTTAGAGGAATCTTCCTTTGTTAATTCGAAATTTAAGTAAAGTAGCATTCGCGGCGATAGCCCTGATGCTCGCAGGCTGTGATGGCGGCGTATTGGATCCCAAGGGCCAGATCGGTGTCGATGAAAAGCACCTGATCATCATCGCTACCCTACTCATGCTGATTGTGGTTATTCCCGTGATCTTCATGACTTTGTTCTTCGCATGGAAATACCGCGATGGCCGAGATCATGAGGTTTACGCCCCAAAATGGTCCCATTCAAGCGCGATTGAAACCGTGGTTTGGATTGTGCCTATTGTGATCGTTGTGATTTTGGGCGTGATTACCTGGGGTTCAACCCATGATCTCGACCCTTATAAACCACTCGAACACGAGGCCAAGCCAATTACGGTTGAAGTGGTTTCTATGGACTGGAAATGGTTGTTTATCTATCCAGAACAAGGTGTTGCATCGGTAAACGAACTGGCTTTCCCTGCGAACGTACCAGTGAACTTTAAGATCACCTCTGATACCGCAATGAACTCTTTCTTTATCCCGCAGTTAGGTAGCCAAATCTACTCAATGGCTGGGATGACGACTAAGTTGCACCTGATTGCCAACGAACCCGGTACCTATGACGGTATTTCCGCTAACTATAGCGGCGCAGGTTTTGCGGGCATGAAGTTTAAAGCCATTGCCACGCCAACGGCGGCCGACTTCGATGCTTGGGTAGCCAAGGCAAAACAACAGGCGACTAAGACCTTAGACTCTGCGACTTACCAAGCCTTAGCACAGAAGAGTGAAAACAATCCTGTGGAATACTTTGGCTCAGTTAGTCACGGCATGTTCGATCAAATCGTTATGCAATACATGCACATGGACTCAAATGAGAACATGGCAGGCCATGAAGGTATGGAACACATGAGTGCCGACCACAATATGGCTGGCATGCACCACGATATGGCGCATATGGCGCATATGGCGAGCGAACAGAAGATGGCCGACATGGAAAGCTCAACCCATTCTGACACTTCATCAACAGAACACTCATCCACTCACCAAGTGGAGGCGGAGTAATCATGTCTTTTCTCGGTAAATTAAGCTTAGATGCGATCCCGTATCATGAGCCTATCATCATGGTGACCCTTGCGGTTGTTGCCGTGATAGGCCTGTACGTCGCAGCCTTGATCACTAAACACAAAAAATGGGGCGTGCTTTGGCACGACTGGTTAACTTCGGTTGACCATAAACGCCTCGGTATCATGTACATAGTGCTTGCCTTCATCATGCTGATCCGCGGTTTTTCCGACGCTATCATGATGCGTACTCAACAGGCACTGGCCACCAATGGCGCCGCAGGTTATCTGCCGCCTGAACATTACGACCAAATCTTCACTGCCCACGGCGTGATCATGATTATCTTTATGGCGATGCCATTTATGATCGGTCTAATGAACTTAGTGCTGCCACTGCAAATCGGTGCCCGCGACGTTGCCTTCCCCTTCTTGAACAACCTCAGCTTCTGGTTAACCGCGTCTGGTGCCGTGCTGATCAATATTTCATTAGGTTTAGGTGAATTCGCCCGTACCGGTTGGGTGGCTTACCCGCCGTTGTCTGAGCTGGCTTACAGTCCGGGCGTCGGGGTCGATTACTATATCTGGGCGCTGCAGATTTCGGGGATAGGGACAACCTTAACTGGGGTCAACTTTATCGCGACTGTGCTTAAGATGCGCGCTCCAGGCATGAAGCTGATGCAAATGCCTATCTTCACTTGGACTTGTACTTGGGCCAACATCCTGATCGTGGCGTCGTTCCCGATCCTGACCGCGGTTTTAGCGCTGTTAACACTCGATCGCTACATGGGTTTCCACTTCTTCACCAATGATGGTGGTGGTAACGCCATGATGTATATCAACCTGTTCTGGGCTTGGGGTCACCCTGAAGTGTACATCCTGATTTTACCTGCGTTCGGTATCTTCTCGGATGTGATTTCAACCTTTACCTCTAAGCGTCTGTTCGGCTATTCCTCAATGGTATGGGCCAGTGGCGCGATTTCGATCCTCGGTTTTATCGTGTGGTTACACCACTTCTTTACCATGGGCTCTAGCGCCAACGTCAACGCCTTCTTCGGCGTGATGACCATGGTGATTGCGGTCCCGACTGGGGTAAAACTGTTTAACTGGTTGTTCACCATTTACCGCGGTCGCCTGCGCTTAACAGTGCCAGTGCTGTGGACCTTAGGCTTTATGGTGACTTTCACCATTGGTGGTATGACGGGCGTATTATTGGCCGTACCTGGCGCCGACTACGTACTGCACAACAGCTTGTTCCTGATCGCTCACTTCCATAACACCATTATCGGTGGTGCCGTGTTCGGTTACTTAGCCGGTTTTGCTTACTGGTTCCCGAAAGCGACGGGTTTCCACTTAAATGAGCGTTTAGGTAAAGCGTCATTCTGGTGCTGGCAGATTGGTTTCTATGTGGCCTTTATGCCGCTGTATGTACTCGGTTTTATGGGTATGACTCGCCGTATAAACCACATTGATAACCCAGCATGGAACATGTGGATCTATATCGCTGCCGTGGGTGCTTGCATCATCATGGTCGGTATCATTCTGCAATTCGTGCAACTGTACGTGAGTATCCGTGACCGCGACCAAAACCGTGACACCACGGGCGACCCATGGAATGGCCACACGCTGGAATGGTCAACCGCATCACCACCACAGTTCTACAACTTTGCTAAGTTGCCACAAGTGTCTGATATTGATGCCTTTACCGATGCCAAAGAAAAAGGCACAGCGTATCAACGCCTCAAACACTATCAACCAATCCATATGCCGAAAAATACCCCGAGCGGTATCTTAATGGCGCTGGGCATTACTGCCGCTGGTTTTGCTGCGATTTGGCACATTCTGTGGCTCGCGATTGTGGGCATGGTGGGCGCGTTTATCGTGTTCTTATTCCGTGCTTATAACAACGATGTCGACTATTACGTTCAACCCGATGAAGTGGCACGCATTGAAAATGCTCACTTAAACAATGTAGTAAGGGGCTGATATGAGTGTTGCAATCCCAGCTGATTTAGAAGTTGCTCACGCCGAGGAGCACCACGAGCACCATGACACGGGTGGCAACACCCTGTTTGGTTTTTGGCTCTACCTGATGACCGACTGCATCCTGTTTGCTTCGGTATTCGCCACCTACGCCGTGCTCTATATGAACACCGACGGCGGTGTCTCGGGTAAAGACATTTTCGAACTGGACTTTGTGCTGATCGAAACCGCAGCCCTGCTGCTCAGTAGTATTACCTATGGCTTTGCCTTGATTTTCGCTAAGCGCCACAACAAGGCAGCAACCCTCACTTGGTTAGCCATTACCTTTGCACTGGGCTGTGTGTTTATCGGCATGGAAGTCTATGAGTTCCATCATCTGATCGAACATGGCAACGGTCCACAACGCAGCGCCTTCCTGTCATCTTTCTTCACCTTAGTGGGCATGCACGGCTTGCACGTGACCGCAGGGTTAATTTGGATGGCAATCATGATGATTGAAGTCGCCAAAACGGGCTTAGGCAACCGCAGCATCACTCGCCTGAGCTGCTTAAGCTTGTTCTGGCATTTCCTCGACATCGTGTGGATTTGCGTATTCACCGTTGTGTACTTATTGGGAGCATTGTAATGGGCGCACATACTCATTCGCATGATCATAGCCATGGCGCAGACGATCTGGCCGCCAGCATCAAGTCCTACTTAGTCGGTTTTGTGCTGTCAGTGGTGTTAACTGCCATCCCATTCTGGGCGGTAATGACCCATCACTTCGAGCAATCGACGACGCTTGCCATCGTCGTTGTTACGGCACTGGTGCAGATTTTGGTACACCTTAAGTACTTCCTGCACTTGGACTTCTCTAAGGAAGGCAAGATCAACACCTTCTCCTTCCTATTTACCGCGCTGATCATCGTGATGGTGGTTGGCTTGTCGGTATGGATCATTCTCGAAGCTAACGCTTTGATGATGTAACGAGACACAGCAAATGAACACACAAGCTAGATTGACATCGACGCAATGGAAAGCACGCTTCAAAGGGTATGTACAGGTAACTAAGCCTGGCATCATTTTCGGGAATCTGATTTCCGTTGCTGGCGGTTTCCTATTGGCCGCTAAGGGCGATGTGGATCTGGTCTTGATGCTGGCAAGCTTAGTGGGATTATCCTTAGTCGTCGCCTCAGGCTGTGCGATTAATAACTGTATTGACCGTGACATTGACGCCAAAATGCAGCGCACCTGCAAACGCGTCACCGTCACGGGCGAAATTCCCCTAAGCCATGTATTGCTGTTTGGCATCGCCTTAGGCGTACTTGGATTTGGCACCTTAGCCTTGTTCACCAATGCCTTAGCTCTGCTGTTTGCCGCTATTGGCTATGTCGTTTATGTCGGGATTTATAGCCTCTATATGAAGCGAAACTCGGTTTACGGCACCTTAGTCGGCAGCTTTTCGGGCGCTGTACCGCCCGTGGTGGGCTATTGCAGCGTAACGGGGCAAATGGATATGGGCGCAGTGATTTTATTGCTGATGTTCAGCCTCTGGCAGATGCCACACTCCTACGCCATCGCGATTTTCCGCTTTAATGACTATGCAGCCGCGAAGATCCCCGTGCTGCCAGTCGCCGAAGGGATGGCCAAGGCGAAGCACCATATAGTGCTCTATATCGCAGTGTTCGCCTTGGTCAGCACCATGCTGCCACTCGCAGGTTACACAGGCACCGCCTTTATGGCCGTGACCTGTGCCACCAGCCTCTGGTGGCTAACAATGGCCCTCAAAGGTTATCGTCAAGATGTGGATATGCCACGTTGGGCCAGACAAGTGTTTGGTTTTTCAATTATTACCATCACAGCACTCAGTGTAACCATGGCGCTGGATTTTCAAGCGGTCAGTCAAACCCCACTGTTTACCTTAGTGCGATAAACATAACCTTTATTCAAAAACAAAAGCGCTAACCTAGGTTAGCGCTTTTTTATTGGCGTAAGACTAGCGTCAGGTTTACAAGCTTCGCAATACTTTAGTACCGTTTAATGACGACAATCTCAGCCATCGAAGTTTATTGGACTACAATATCAAACGCCTATAAACGTTTATGTGCACTATTACAGGGAGTATTCGATGAAATTGATATCATCAGCCATAGTCTGTTTAAGCTTGAGCTCATTCGTACAAGCATCGAGTCCACCAAAACCCAATGCCGAAACAATTTATATGGGCGGCAACATAATAACAGTGAATGACTCTGCCCCAACAGCAGAGGCATTAGCGGTAAAGAATGGGCGCATCCTTGCCGTTGGCAAAGCATCGGAACTGTTAAAACTCAAAGACAATAACACTCAAGTGATCAATCTCAATGGTAAAACGCTGATCCCAGGTTTTATCGACGGTCATGGCCATGTCTTCAATACAGGGATCCAAGCGCTATCGGCAAATCTGCTCGCAGCCCCGGATGGAAATGTTGATAGCATTGCATCGCTACAGCAAATGCTAATCTCTTGGGCGAAGAAACCCGAAAATGCTCAGCACGGTATCATCCTCGGATTTGGTTATGACGATTCACAATTGGCTGAACAAAGACATCCAACCCGCCAAGAACTGGATCAAGTCTCTAAAGACATACCCGTACTCATCATTCATCAATCAGGTCATTTAGCCACCTTAAACAGCAAGGGATTAGCACTCGCGGGGTTTAATCCTGACAGTAAAGATCCTGAAGGGGGCAAAATTCGCCGCGAAGCAGACGGGAAAACACCCAATGGAGTATTAGAGGAAACCGCTTTCTTTGGCACACTGCTACCACTGTTTGCCAAACTAAATGAACAAGAAAATGAAGCCATCTTTAACGCTGGAATGAAACTCTACGCCAGCTTTGGCTATACCACAGCTCAAGAAGGACGCGCCTCTAGCTCCGCAGTTAAAACCATGTATAACCTCGCGCAACAACGCAAACTGCCTATTGATGTCGCCGCGTATCCCGATATTCAAACCGCGCAGGATGTCATTGTTCCCCCTATTACTCAGCAGAATACAGTAATGGCTTTAGAGTCGCCGGAGCCAAATTAAACCTTGATGGTTCTCCTCAAGGAAAAACCGCATGGTTAACAAAGCCATACTTGATACCACCCATTGGGCAAGCACAGGGATATAAAGGCTATCCTAGTATGACCGATGAAAAGGCCGCCGAATATATTGCACTAGCCCAGAGCAAAGGTTGGCAATTGCTGACCCATGTCAATGGAGATGCAGCTATCGATCAACTGCTCAAAGGAGTTGAAGCAAGCGAGAGCAAACAAGGCAAACCCGATAGAGGCTTTATCGCTATCCATGCGCAAACCGCTCGCAAAGATCAGGTAGAGAGCTTCAAGCGCCTTGGCATATTTCCCTCTTTCTTCCCAATGCACACCTTTTATTGGGGTGATTGGCATATGGACTCAGTATTAGGCAAAGAGCGAGCACAAGACATCTCACCTACGGGCTGGGCGCGAGAAATCGGGATGATATACACCTCTCACCACGACTCCCCCGTAGCATTACCAAACTCGATGCGGGTTTACTCAGCAACGGTTAACCGTACTAGCAGAACAGGTCGAGTGTTAGGCCCAGCACAAAAAGCATCACTATTGGAAGGCCTAAAATCCCAAACTATTTGGGCCGCAACTCAGTATAAAGAGGAAAAAAATAAAGGCTCAATTGAGATTGGTAAACTTGCTGACTTCGTAATTTTGTCTGACAACCCACTACAAATTACGCCAGAAGCCTTAGCTGATATTCAGGTACTAGAAACGATTAAAGAAGGAAAAACAGTCTATAAGCTTGACGGTCAGAACAGCGCTAATATTGGAAGTTGCATTGAATCGGCTCGTTGCCAAACCATTGCTACCACAGCCATGGTCACGACAGGTCTATTGCATCACTCCCATTAAGCTATCAAGTAAAAATGTAGGTAGGAGAACTTCACTCCTATTCACACCTCTCATTTAATAAATTACCAAAACCATGACTCACCAAATAGTTACTTCATTGCCGATTTTACATAGACATCGAAGCGGTTTTTCTTCGTTTCGATAACCATGCTGGGCTTAACGCCGGCGAGGTCTTCGGCATAATCGGGGCGCTTCACCACTACACGCTTACTGGCTAGGGCCATGGCTGGGGCGAGCAAACCATCGGCGTCGAGATCCGCGCCGACTAAGGTTTGGAATATTCGCATTTCCTTTTTTACTAAGGCCGATTTGTCGCGGTGGGGGTACATAGGGTCGAGGTAGACCACATCAACCTCTTGCTCCAATTTGGCGAGTGCTTCGAGGCTAGAACCATGGAAAAGCTGCATACGTTCACGCATCCAGTCGCCGATTTCGGCATCTTGATAGGCGCGGCGCAGGCCGTCTTCTAATAATGCGGCCACCACAGGATGGCGCTCTACCATAGTAACGGTGCAGCCTAAGCTTGCCAGCACAAAAGCATCGCGACCGAGGCCCGCAGTACCATCGACCACTTTTGGGGTAACGCCCTGCTTTAACCCAACAGCCTTAGCAATCGACTGCCCACGACCGCCACCAAACTTGCGTCTATGGGCAACCGCGCCAGTCACAAAATCCACTACTATGCCATCGAGCTTAGGCTCATCGCGCTTATGTAGCGTCAAGGTGTCTGATTCAAAACGCAATTCAAACGGCGCATCGGCATCAAAAATCAGTTGCCAACGGGCACAAATGTCCACAAGAGTTGGAAATTGCTGATTAAAAAAATCGGAGTCACAGGCTATCTTCAAAGCAACAAAATGATGGCTATTATGCCTAAAAATCTGCTTCGTGAATATGTAACTCGGTCAATCATCTTGTTAATGCTCATTATTCTATGAGTCAATTTGTCTAAGCCACCTTAGGGAAACTCAAACATGAGTCACAGTGTAATTAACTGATTGATAAAGGCAAAAATCTATTTATATAACAGTTTAGCGATTTGTGTTATATGTTTTGTTCCTAGCCAACCTTGCGACTTCCATACGGAATAAGGACATTTTTTGCTTAACTGGCTGAAAGGTTTTTTGTTTATCAGGGAGCAAGACTTTTTAAACCCCGATAGAACCATATTAAAAACCAGTTTATTGCGGATTATTTTGCTAAGTGGTGCCATTCTGACCACCAGCATAGTGCTGCACAGCTCATTGATCGCATATGAGCTCAACCTCAGCTTTATTATTGGCATTACGGTCAGTTTTTTAACCGTCTTATTTCTCGCATTATGGTTTACCCGTCGGTATTTGCTGGCGAGCTCAATCAGCTTGCTGGCCATGGTGGTCGCGGCCTGCTTGGCAATACTGTTGTTTATTCCAGATTTTACCTTGTCGCAGGCGGGCATTACCTTCCTGTATACGCTGCCGCTGATGGCGCTTTTCCTGTTTGGTAGAAAAGTCGCCTTCTGGATGATGTGCTTCAATGTGCTGCCTTTCTTATTGCTACTGCGTAACCAGAATCTCCCGCCTATTGTCGATGTAGATATTAGCCTGCCAGCGACCCACGCTTACCTCAACGGGCTGTTGTTTATGTTTTTCAATATTTGTATCCCGTTGTCGGCCATGCGGTTGTTAAAAACCCAGAAAGTCCATGCGCAGCAAATGATCCAGCATCAACACGCGCTGCAACGCTCTTTAGATCAATATGCTGAAATCTTTGATAATAATGGCACGGCCTCCTTCTTCTGTAATGAAGATGGAGTGATCCTCAACTTGAATAATGCGGCAAAACAAATCGCAGGAGATGTCACACTTAATCGCACTCGCCTGTGTGATATTTTTGAAGTGGACCAAGATACCAGTACGAATTTGTTGGCCGCCTCATTCCATACCCGTTTAAGGCACAACAGCGGCAGCCGGTATCTACTGCAAAAAGCCTCATTAGAGCACCATGATACCTTGCTGTTTCACTGCCACGATATCACGGCACAAGCCAATCATGAGCTCGAACTCAATCGGCTCAAAAAGCACCATATCAGTACCCATTTTTACGATTTAGTTACGGGCTTACCCAACGAGAACCACTGGTATAACCCGACACCAAGTACCGCCCACCAGGAAATGACAGTCGCCCTAGTTAAGATCGATAATCTAAGCCAAATTAATGCCGCCTTTGGCATCAGCGTGGGAGATGCCATCCTCAAAGCTTTTGCCTTAGAGCTTAAAGAGCGCTTCGGCCATCAGGCCAAAATATATCGTTTTAGAGGTGCATCCTTTGCCCTGGAATTTACCGAACTGCCACTCATCTCGCCAGAGACGCTTGCACCACAATTACGTCTTCGCATTCCGACAAGTTTAAAACTTAAGCAAGAACAACAGATTGAATACCATTTAGAGTGCCGCATTGGCTGTAGTTCTGGCCATAAATCCGCTCCGCAGCAAGCCGCCGAGCAATGCTTGATTGCCATTAAACAAACCACCCAAGCCAACCCAGTTATGGTGTATTACGTCGGCTTGATTAACAATTTACTTGAAGCATCCTCGCAAGAAAGCAAAATCCGCGACGCGCTAAAACACAACCGACTGGAAATGTGGCTGCAACCAAAAGTGTTGGCAGATGGGCATATTATTAGCTTTGAAGCGCTCGCCAGAATGTTCGACAAAGACGGCAGTATGATCATGCCCAGCACCTTTATCCCCATCATAGAGTCATCGCAGTTGCAGGCGATTTTCGCCATTAAAGTGTTTAGGCAATTACTTCAATTGATCCGTGCTTGGCCCAAAAATGTCCCTATGACTAAGATTGCCTTCAACCTATCGGGACAAGATATTTTGTCGGATCGATTCTTCAAGGTACTGATCCAGACATATATTAACCATCCAGAACTCATTCCAATTTTAGAAATTGAAATCACCGAAACCTCAGTGTTTTCCACCCACAAAGAAACTGGCAGACGCTTAAACACACTCGCGAGAATGGGCGTTTCCATTGCGATCGACGATTTCGGCACAGGCCATGCTTCCTTGAGCCAGCTGATTGACATAAGCGCCGATACAATAAAAATTGATCGCTACTTTGTCAGCCAGCTCGGCATTAGCGAGCGCCACACGCAAATTGTCAACGCGGCAATTCTGTTGGCAAAGAGTTTAAAACTGCATGTTATTGCCGAGGGGATTGAAACTGAAACCCAATTGATACAGCTCACAGCACTGGGGTGTGAACAATTCCAAGGCTACTTATTTGGCAAACCTGCACCAGCCTCGTTGTGGCTAAAAACCTATCAAATGCAAACCCCAACCCACTGGTTAGCACAGAAAAAAACGGCTAACTGAGGCATTCGTTTTACGCTTTAAGGCATCCTAGGTATAATTGCCCACATGCGTTTGCCTCCCTTTGCATTGTTTGCAAATAACTAGGATCCTCCATGTTAAGTTACCGCCACGGTTATCACGCCGGCAATTATGCCGATGTGCTGAAACACGCTATTTTGCTGCAAACTTTGCAGTTAATGCATAAGAAAGACAAACCCTTGGTCTATATCGATACCCATGCGGGTGCCGGCGGTTATGCGTTAACGGATGAGTTTGCTCAGAAGACGGGTGAATACCTCGAAGGCGTAGCTAAGCTTTGGAATAAAACCGATCTGCCAAAATCCCTGCAGGATTATGTAGATGCGGTGCGTCACTTTAACGAAGACAATCCAGAAGAACTCAACTTTTACCCAGGTTCTCCCGCCATTATCGATATGGAGCTGGGGCCAAAGGATCGTATGCTGCTGCACGAGCTGCACGGTACCGATCATCTGCTGCTGGATGAGTATTTCGAGCAGGATAAGCAAGTAAAAGTCATCAAGGGCGATGGCCTTAAAGGATTGATTGCTGCGGTACCGCCACTAGAGCGCCGCGCACTGGTACTTGTCGACCCCAGTTATGAGATTAAGACCGACTATCAAACGGTCGCCGAGACCTTAATCAAGGCGCACAAACGCTTTGCCACGGGCGTATTTATGCTCTGGTATCCCGTAGTCAACCGCGCGCAGACGGAAGAAATGCTTTCCCGCTTAGCAGGTAGCGGTATTAAGCGCCAGCTACGTATCGAGCAGGCAATCAAGCCGGACTCCAATGAATTTGGCATGACAGCCGCAGGACTATGGGTGATTAACCCACCTTGGCAACTGGATGAAATCGCGACTGAGATGCTCGATTACCTCGGCAAAAACTTAGGCCAAGCCGATGGCAATGTCATCGTTAAATGGGAAGTCGGCGAATAAGCCAATCCTATTGCGTCATCACCGCATGCAGCAGAGCAGCTAGACTTTGGCGCTGCGGTAACGTTTTAGCAGAATTTGCACCCGTTCCACATAGGCTTGGGTTTCTGGATAGGGAGGAATACCGTTGTATTGGGTCACTGTGGTTGGCCCCGCATTGTAGGCTGCGCAGGCCAATGCAATATCACCATTGAACTGTTTTAGCATTTGCGCCAAATACTTACTGCCGCCGAGAATATTCTCCTCCGGCAAAAAGGCATTGGTCACGCCCATCTCTTTGGCGGTTTCGGGCATCAATTGCATCAGGCCCATTGCACCAGTACGCGACAAGGCTCTGGCATTAAAGGCCGATTCAGCGTGGATCACGGCGCGGATAAGTGCAGGGTCTAATTGATGTTTATGAGCCGCACGGCTGATCAAGCTATCGTAATTGCGGGTAAACAGCCGAATACCATTCCAGTCAATTTTGGAGTCAGGACGACAGGCAAAGCAGTCATAGAGCAGGATTTGATACTCATTGGTGGTCGGCGCTTTATCGGTAAAAGCCGTCACACCATTGGCCTGTAGATATTGATAAACTTTGACTTTTTCTTGCCCAGTGTTACTCACAATACCGCTTTCAGAATAACGGGCCACAATACGGGGCTTAGGCTTGGCTTCATCGGCAAACGCGGCCGCAACACTTCCCCAAGCCAACCACAAACCAAGGCTCATGATGGCTATCGACTTAAGGCAAAGTGGCGAAGAATGCGTTGCTGGCATCAAAGTCCCGTGTGTTCGTTTAGTTTAAGTACTTCAATAATAGCAAAGAGTTGCTTCATCTCACGGTTTAACTGGCTAAATTCGGCCGAAAAGTTAGCACTGTCGAAGATAGATTGCATCTGGAAACGACTACGGCGATTAGGCAAAAACAAGATCAAACGATTGCGAAAGAAGGCGCATTGAATATCCCCATCGAAGGATTTTGCCAATTGCTGCAAGCGCTCCATAAAGGCGGTATTGAGCAAATAGCGCGACTCGATTTGATCCGTGGAAAACACATCAAACTCTTTTTCGAACAGGGGATCTTCAAGCTTCACCCTTTGCAGCCCTGAGTGGCTGTCGGATAAGAAATTTGCCAGCCCGCCGCGATCCTTTAATACCACGGTATGGCCAACAAATTGCTTATGGCTACTTAGCTCAACCACAGTGCCGCGAAAACGGGTCTCGGTGCGGGTCACGGTTCGGCGTTTATTGCCGTCCCACTCCTCCACCCGCACGTCTTTGGTCAAGGTTAACTCATTGACGACTAACTCTATGCCCTTGTATTGGCCTTGAATATAATCACCAAAGCTCGCCTTATCGTGATTGGGTAGCACCTTAGCCGCACTGAGGCGATTCATGTCGAGGCGCATCTCGCGGTTGTAGATAAAATCCTCACCAAAGTACTTAAACATGATGGGATAAATTTCTTGCTGTACTTGCCGCTTAAACTGCCGAGTCGGTGTAAAACTCCAAAAACCTAATCCCAATACTGCGACCAACGGCAGCGGAAACAGCATGAGTCCACGGCTATGCCCCAATAGCGCTAACAACACGAGACCTGCGACTATCGCCAAACTAAGATATAAACGTTTACGTGTCGCCTTAAGGCTGTTGACGCGCTTAGTTTCATAGCGGGCGGCGAGCGGCGCCAGTTGGGTATCGTAGTACTCCTGCAGCGACGCCCTATCCGAAGCGTCGGCCGACAATCTTGCCGCCTGCCGCTGAGCCTTGATGGGACTACCTAAGATAAAGGTGAGTATATTCATTCAGTTAATATGTTTGCGGAGCCTATCTTGGCCCCGCAAATATCGAAGGATTACAGATAATCCGCCGCGTCTATCGGCGCTTTAGAGGCTTCATTCACCTCGTAGAATGGCATCACCTTAATGTTTGCCATCGACGCAATAATCGACCCAGGGAAAATCTCAACGGCAGTATTTAACTCAGACACCGCCGAGTTATAGAAACGGCGGGCAGCGGAGATATGGGCTTCGACCTCGTTATAGGTCTGCATCGCCTCGAGCATAGTATTGTCCGACTTCAGCTCGGGATAGCTTTCAACGCTCACCATCAAGGCACCCATTTTATCGTTCAGCTTCTCGGCTTGCGCGATATGCTCTTTCACCGCATTCGGATCTGTCTTGTTGTAATTGCGGGTTAATTGCGTGCGTAGCTCAGTGATTTCAGTGAGTAATGACTTTTCATGATCCATAAATCGCTTGGCGATTTTGAGGATATTGGGCACAAGATCGGCACGCTTGGCTAACTGCACATCGATTCCCGACAGGGCTTCGAGGGCGGTATTGCGCTTTTTGACTAGGCTGACGTACCAAAGGTAGGTGACGATAAAAATCAGCGCTAATCCTAATAACAGTTTGTCCATCTTCCATCCTTAGGGTTTGTTCTTAGTCTCAACGGGTACAGCTAAACATAAATGGCCAAGAATTTCATCTAAAGCGATAGCTAACGCAATGAAATATTAGCTTTAGCTACTCTGGTCAGAGCATTAAGCAACAAAATGACCAGCGAGATTATTCAGCTTGGATACAGAAAAACTAGGCTATAGTGTATATGCACAACGTTAAGAGCAACCTTTTTGCTCGTGAATACTGGACTCCTAGTGAGTCCATTTTTTTACCCCGCATTTCCCCCATAATCCGCCGCACAACCACAGTTGCAACATTTAAGTTTCAATTAAAGCTTAAGCATCATACTTTTCGGCCAATTTTTTAACTTTCACCTTAGCGTTAATCCAACCACTTGGGCCAGACATAGCTCTGCCAAGTACGCCGCATCGATTCTGCTCCCGGGTAAAGAATGCGCTAGCAAAGGTCGACAGAGGCAAGAGAATGAGCTCGAAATCCAACGATATTCCCGTCAATTCACCACAGGCCGACGACATGAGTTCTCGCGGCTGGTTTGTCCGTTTTCTTAATATTGTCGAACGCTTAGGGAACCTACTCCCCATCCTATTACCTTGTTCGCCCTGTTCTGTGTCGCCGTGATATTGGTATCAGGCATTGCGGGTTACTTTGGATTAACGGTCACCGATCCGCGCCCCGAGGGCGCCCACGGCCGAGGTGCCGATGGACTTATCCATGTGGTCAGCCTGATGAATGCCGAAGGCTTGCGGATGATAGTGTCCAACTTAGTCACTAACTTCACTGGCTTTACGCCCTTAGGCACTGTGTTGGTCGCCCTACTGGGTGTGGGTATCGCCGAGCGTTCGGGACTGTTATCCGCGGCGATGCGTGCACTCGTTATGGGCGCGTCGAAGCGTTTGGTGACGTTAACTATCGTATTTGCCGGCATTATGTCGAACACGGCGGCAGAGCTTGGGTATGTGGTATTAATCCCCATGGCGGCGATGATCTTCCACTCCTTAGGTCGTCACCCACTGGCGGGGCTTGCCGCAGCATTTGCAGGGGTATCAGGGGGATACAGCGCTAACCTATTGCTTGGTACTGTCGATCCGTTGTTATCGGGTATCACTGAGGCGGCGGCGCGGATGATCGATCCCGACTACAACGTCGGCCCCGAGGTTAACTGGTACTTTATGTTTGTCTCGACCTTTGTGATCACTTTCCTCGGCGCCTTTGTGACCGAGAAAATTGTCGAGCCGAAACTGGGCAAGTATCAAGGCGATGATGCCGATGAAACCGTGCACCAATCCATGGGCAATGTCACCGAGCTGGAAAAACGTGGCCTCAAGTGGGCGGGATTATCTATGCTGGTGCTAGCGGTAATCCTTGCGCTGTCAGTCGTGCCAGAGGGTGCGCCACTGCGCGATCCTAAAACCGGCCTGGTCTCGGGTTCGCCCTTCCTCAAAGGCATCGTCGCCTTTATCTTTATCTGTTTTGCTATCCCGGGTTTTGTCTACGGCAAGGTCGTTGGCAGCATTAAAAACGATAAAGACGTTATCAATGCCATGTCGCACAGCATGAGCACTATGGGGCTGTATATCGTGCTGGTATTCTTTGCGGCGCAATTTGTGGCCTTTTTTAACTGGAGTAATCTCGGCGCCGTGTTAGCCGTGCTGGGTGCCGATGCCCTGCAATCCATTGGCTTAACTGGGCCAATCCTGTTCCTGTTTTTTATTATGATCTGTGGCTTTATCAACTTGATGCTGGGTAGCGCCTCGGCTCAGTGGGCCATTACCGCCCCCATTTTTGTGCCCATGCTGATGTTAGTCGGCTATGCGCCCGAAACCATTCAAGCGGCCTACCGTATTGGCGACTCAGTGACTAACTTAGTCACGCCTATGATGAGTTATTTCGGGCTGATTTTGGCCGTGGCTTGCCGTTACCAGAAAAACCTTGGCATAGGCACGCTTATCGCCACTATGCTGCCGTACACCTTAGTGTTTTTCGTTGGCTGGACGGCGTTCTTCTTCCTGTGGGTGTTTGGCTTTGGTCTGCCAGTGGGGCCAGGCGCAGCCACTTACTACACACCTTAAGCCGAGGCTTGCCTCCATCTCTAACAAAAAGGGCGTCGAAGCTAAGCTCGACGCCATTTTTGATGTCTGAATTCTTGGGTGGATTAACGACTTCAGTCGTATAACCATTCCATTAAAAAACTACAGATCAGCAAGAAAACCCCCAGATTAAATACCACAGTCTGTAACTTTGCCTTAGGTGATTTATCCTCGGCCTGACTCATCACTTGGTTGAGGGGAGTAAAAAACATATTAGGGTCGAGCCCCATGCCAATAAAAAATACTGCGACGGCAAAGAGGCGAGTCAGCTCAGGAACGGCCAGTTGCTCAAGATAAAACTCATAGGCGCCATAGGCGACCATGCCCACGGCGATACAATGGCAAACGACTGCCATGATAAGCTGCTTAGTCATAAAACCTCTCACCGATGACACGACTTTGCTCCTAAAGCCAACACACTGTTACTCATTATGCGGCTGATAATATTCGGCGCGCAGTCTATCTCTTTTACGTTGTAGCCGCACCCAGTCAAACCAACCAAATAAAATACCTGCCGCAGGATAAATACAGAGTGCCCGAGCTAACTCGCCCCAAAAGGATGTATCTGAGGTGAAATAATGGATAGTGGCGACTAAGAGGGAGGTCATGCCTCCCCAAAACAACACGCCAACCACTAGGATAAAAAACCACTTTCCCTTGGCTATTGCTTTATCCAGCGCTGCAAGTTCCTGTGACGACATACCAAGGCTCCTATCCATTATGATTCCGCCAATATGCCCGAATTGGCTAATGCTGGCTATCCATCCTTATAACGATACGCTAACAAAAAGCCCTGCATGTGCAGGGCTTTAATAATGTTAGGTTAGATTACTCCGCCGAGGTCGGCTTTTCTTCTTTACCTTTCTTCTCGCGCTTACTGAAGATACGTTCCACAATCACGAAGAACAACGGCACGAAGAAGATACCGAGGAAGGTCGAACTCATCATACCGCCGAGTACACCGGTACCGATGGCGTTCTGGCTACCAGAACCCACCCCTGTACTCACGGCCAGAGGCACTACACCTAGACCGAAGGCGAGTGACGTCATCAGAATTGGACGCAAACGCACACGTACCGCATGTAAGGTCGCCTCGATAAGTCCCGCACCTTTCTCATAGAATTCTTTGGCGAATTCCACAATCAAGATGGCGTTCTTCGTCGCCAAACCGACCGTCGTCAACAGACCCACCTGGAAGAACACGTCGTTTGGCAAGCCACGACCATTCATCGCCAGCAGGGCACCGATAATCCCCAGCGGAACCACTAGGATTACGGCGAACGGTACAGACCAGCTCTCATAAAGTGCTGCCAGTACGAGGAATACCACCAGAATCGACAGCGCATACAGCGCAGGCGCTTGGTTACCCGATAAACGTTCCTCATAGGATAAGCCGTTCCACTCGATACCAAAGCCTGGTGGCAACTGCTTCACCATGTCTTCCATGATATTCATCGCCGCACCGGTACTGAAACCAGCAGCCGTTGCGCCTTGAATGTTCATGGCAGGTAGACCGTTGAAACGCTCTAGACGAGGTGAACCATATTCCCAAGCGCCTGTTGCGAAGGCCGAGAATGGCACCATGTCGCCCTTGTTGTTACGCACGTACCAAGTGTCTAAGTCTTCAGGTTGCATACGGTATTGCGCATCACCCTGTACGTAAACTTTCTTCACACGACCACGGTCGATAAAGTCGTTAACATAAGAGCCACCCCATGCGGTTGCGAGTACGCTGTTCACGTTCGCAATCTCAATGCCTAAGGCACTCAGTTTGGCGTGGTCAATATGCAACTGATAGATTGGCGCATCTTCCTGACCGTTTGGACGAACGCCCACGAGGTTTGGATTCTGTGCCGCCATACCTAACAATTGGTTGCGCGCTGCGACTAACTTATCGTGCCCTTGGCCATTCTTATCTTGCAGGTACATATCGAAACCGTTAGCCGTACCCAGCTCGATTACCGCAGGCGGAACGAAGGCGAATACGAAGGCTTCTTTCATTTGGCTGAATACGCCCATCGCGCGACCCGCAATGGATTGCACATCCATACCTGGCGCTTCACGCTCTGACCAATCCTTCAAGCCAACGAAGGCAATACCCATGTTCTGGCCTTGACCCGCGAAACTGAAGCCCGCCACGCTGAATACCGATCTCACGCCCTCTTCTGCCAGATAGTGATCAGAGACTTTCTCTAACACTTTCATGGTGCTTTCTTGGGTAGAGTTGGTTGGCAAAATTGCCTGCGTAAACAAGATACCTTGGTCTTCGTCAGGTAAGAATGCTGTTGGCATGCGCATGAAAATCCAGCCCACTGCCACGACTAGCGCAGCGTAAATCATCATGACTCTGAAACTACGCTTCACAATGCCAGCCACGCTCGATTCGTAACGGTTCGTTAAGCGATCGAAGCCACGGTTAAACCAGCCAAAGAAACCGGTTTCGATATGGCCATGGCCTTTCTTCAATGGTTTTAACATGGTCGCACAGAGTGCAGGCGTTAATATCAAGGCCACTAGCACAGACAGCGCCATCGCAGAAACGATAGTGATCGAGAACTGACGGTAAATAACCCCAGTCGAACCCGACATAAACGCCATAGGTACGAATACCGCCGACAAGGTCAGACCGATACCGACTAACGCGCCAGTAATCTGATCCATCGACTTACGGGTTGCCTCGAGTGGGCTTAAGCCCTCTTCGGCCATTACCCGCTCAACGTTTTCCACCACCACAATCGCGTCGTCCACGAGCAGACCAATCGCCAGCACCATAGCGAACATGGTGAGGGTGTTGATGGAGAAGCCCGTTGCCGACAGAATCGCAAAGGTACCTAGCAATACGACAGGTACGGCGATCGTTGGAATTAAGGTCGCACGGAAGTTCTGCAGGAAGAGGTACATGATGACGAACACCAGTACGATCGCTTCCAGCAGAGTGTGTACTACGCCTTCAATCGATTTCTCAACGAATGGTGTTGTATCGTAGGGGTAAACCACATCTAACCCAGCAGGGAAGAAGGGGCGTAACTCTTCAACTTTAGCGCGAACCGCTTCCGCCGTATCAAGGGCGTTAGCGCCGGTTGCCAGCTTAATCGCGATACCCGAAGCTGGTTTGCCGTTATACAGAGACTCTACTGCATAGCTTTCTGAACCCAGCTCTACACGCGCCACATCACCCAAGAATACGTTCGCACCCGAAGTATCGGATTTAAGAATGATCTTGCGGAATTGTTCAGGCGTTTGCAGACGGCTCTGTGCCGATACAGTCGCGTTTAGCTCTTGTCCAGGCAGTGATGGTGTACCACCGAGTTGACCCGCAGATACCTGCGCGTTTTGCGCACGGATAGCACTCACCACATCTAAGCTGGTGAGGTTGTATTGGGTCAGTTTCAGTGGGTCTAACCATATACGCATCGCGTATTGGGCACCGAAAATCTGAATTTCGCCCACGCCCGGTACACGGCTCATAGGATCTTGGATGTTAGCGCCCACATAGTCGGCGATGTCACCCTTATCTAAAGAACCGTCGGTCGAAACGAAGCCCAGTACCATCAGGAAGCCAGAGCTTGACTTGTTAACGTTAACCCCTTGAGATTGCACCTCTTGTGGTAACAAAGTCATTGCGCCCTGTAACTTGTTCTGTACCTGAACCTGCGCGATATCCGGATCGGCTTCCGCGTTAAAGGTCAGGGTAATAGAAGCGTTACCAAAGCTATCACTGGTTGAGGCGATATAACGTAGGTGGTCGATACCCTTCATACGTTGCTCAATCACCTGAGTCACTGAGTCTTCTACGATTTTGGCCGATGCACCTGGGTAGTTCGCACTGATCACCACTGTCGGTGGCGCAATACTAGGGTACTGCGAGACTGGCAGGATCGAATAGACAATACCCCCGCCAACATAATGATTAACGCGATCACCCACGCAAAGATGGGGCGATCAATAAAAAAACGTGCCATAGCTATGCCCTATTGTGCTTGGGTTTCAGAAATAACTTTGGGAGTGACTGGTGCACCTGGACGGATCTTTTGTAATCCTTCCACAATCAACTTATCGCCCGCTTCCAAACCGGCAGTAATACGCCATTGATTGTCGATAACTTCAGCTGTGGTAACAATTTTTGCTTCCACTACGCCTTGATCGTTCACCACCATAGCCACGGCTTGACCCTTAGCGTTACGGCTAATGGCTTTTTGTGGCACTAGGATGGCTTGAGGATCGGTACCGGTATTCAATACGGCGCGAACATACATGCCAGGCAGTAAGATGCCATCGGGGTTCGGGAACTCTGCACGCAGGATCACTGAGCCAGTGTTTTCATCCACACTCACTTCAGCAAATTGCAGCTTACCGCTGTGGCCATAAATCGTGCCGTCTTCTAAGACTAACTGCACGTCAGCGTTATCAGCCGCCTGCAGCTTACCTTGCTGCAGCTTGGCTTTTAGACGTAACAGCTGAGCACTCGACTGCGCGATATCCACATTGATAGGATCGAGCTGTTGAATGGTCGCCAACGTTTGGCTTTGGTTAGCAGTCACCAGCGCACCAGCAGTTACACTCGATTTACCGATACGACCAGAAATAGGCGCTAACACTTCGGTGTATTCGAGGTTAATTTTGGCAGTGTTGATTGCCGCTTCAGCCACAGTCACACTCGCCAGCGCTTCTTTGTAAGCCGCTTCAGCTTCGTCGAAATCCTGCTTACTGATGGCGTTAGTCTTCACTAACTGCTGATAACGGGCAGCTTTAGCCTTAGCCGATGCAAGACTCGCATTCGCTCTAGCTAAATCGGCATTTGCACTTACCAATGCCGCTTTATAAGGCGCAGAATCGATTTGATAGAGGGACTCGCCCTGCTTCACGTGGCCGCCTTCAACAAAGCTACGCTTGGTAATAATACCATTCACTTGAGGACGCACTTCGGCTTCGAGGAACGCCTTGCTACGGCCCGGTAATTCGACTTGGATAACCTGAGGCTTGGTCGCCACATTAATGACCCCCACCTCCATGCTCTGCGGCCCAGCGCCAGCAGGACCAGCCTTCTCTTCTTGAGGGCTACAAGCTGCCATCCACAACGCCACGCTAATTACTGAGGCAAGTTTAATTGTCTGCCGCATGAGAACTCCTTTAAATATTAACGCTACCGTTTTGCCACGCTGCAATGGTGAACTCACGGCCGTAATTATAACTAAAATCAAATCTGCTACTTATCGCATACCCTATAAGGATGAACAAGAAAGATAAACCAACTAAAATGTAAACTAATGAAAATATTCACACCCTAGCGAATACCTTATTCATTAAATTGTTACCCTATTTAATGAATATGCTAATAGTGGATAAGGTTGTTAGCGTTATACGATACAAAGCACTTATCCAGCCTACTCTATATCAAAAATGTTGCAAACATGTTTGGCAACACAGCTTTAGTCACCATAAATGCTGAACACAGTTAATCGATAACGATGCGATATATTCGCTAGCGCCTCTCGTTAATAAGATTTTACGCATATAACATCCCCCAAATAACGGCAGATGCTTGATAAACAAGGATGGTTCATATCGCCTTGTTATCCAACTAAAGCGTTGAAAAATCGTAGGCGAAAAATACTCTTGATACCGTGAAATAATATATGGCTTATGTAAATTCTTTTTAAATCTACATCTTGGAAATGAGAGACGCCCAAAACCTTGGACGCGACATTTTATGACCAAGTCTAATTGAGGGCAAACCCGAAATGGCGATTTACACCCCATTAAATGAAACTCTGCTTCCCAAAAAACGCATTTAAAAAATAAACGCTGCTCGCAATCGCGCTATTTCGCTGCTTGTTCACATTCATTCATATCTTTTCGTCATTGGTTCATCCCAAGCTACAGCGCTATTCACAACTTATTTTTACGATAAAGGTGCGCTAACAATTCCCAATGACTTTGAGATGATGATTATGAAGACTCGTACTAAATTTCTGCTAAGTGGGGCGTTACTTTCACTGGCGGCCAGCTCCCATGGTGCCGAAGACAACCAGCTTTTTGTTGGCACCATTAACGGCAATGTTAACTTTGCCTCGGATTATGTGTTCCGCGGTGAATCAGAGACCTTAGACGGTGATATTCCCGTGGTACAAGGTACGCTGAGTTGGAATCACAACCAAGGTTGGTATGCGGGCGTATTTAGCTCCAACATCAAATTTGCCGACCCTAACCTAGAAATCGTTACCGCACCTTTTATTGGTAAAGCGGGTGAGTTTGGCGATTCCGGTTTTACCTATGATGTGATGTTGTTTTCATACCTCTATCCGGGTGCTTCTTACTCTAACTACACCGAATTATGGTTAAAAGTAGGCAAACAATTCGGCCGTGCGAATTTGCAACTCGAAGTCACCCCAACGGTTGATGATTGGTTTGGTGTCGATGGCTGGCACGGGGTTAACTATGCCTTGCACCCAAGCTATAGCTTTGACAATGGCGTAAAAATTTCGGCATCCGTGGGTTATCAAGACCTCACGGGTGATGGCGCCGAAGGTTGGGGCCACTGGAACATCGGCTTGAGCAAAGCTTATTACGGCCTCAACTTCGATTTACGCTACCACGGCAGCACTGTCGACAGTGACCATAAAGTCTATGGCACACAGACTGAAATCTTCGATGACAGAGTCGTCATTGGGATCAGTAAGAGTTTCTAATCCTGTTTTTTGCTTATACGTTCATCCCGCTGCTTCCCTGCAGTACTCCAATTGCTTGAAATATCGAGCCTTGACCAGCCAATTTGGCTGGTCCTTTTTTATCTAAATACGATTATCGCCCACACTACAGGCTAAGACGCGGCTGATATCCGCAAGACAGCGACCCGATTCTTGTTGCCATTGGTTGAAGGCGGCCTGCACCTGTTTTAACGCCGTTTGCGAGCTAAAACCGGCATCCACCAGCTTATGCGCTTTAAAATAGCCTTGCACATCATCGGTTAACAAAAAGGTATCCTTACCAATACCGCGCAGGAAATACGGCCCCGTATTGCCACCGAGGCGAGCGCCTCGTTTCTTTAAGAGTGCCCAAAGCCCGACTATATCTTCGGTCGGCCAGTCGGCAATCAGCTTAGCCAAGCTACCATGTTCGCGGGCAATATCATGGATCATCAAGGCATTATCATAAATTGCTTGGGTTTTCTTTAAATGGCGGATCAGAGTCGCATCCGCGGCGCGCGTTTGGATCTGCTCTGGTGACAGCATCAATACCTTTTCAGGTACAAAATGAAAGAAAGATTGCTCATAAGCAGGCCACTTATTATCGACCACACGCCAGACAAAGCCACTCTGAAACACCTGTCGGCTCATGGCAGAGAGCAGCGTAGCATCATCATACTGGCGAATTTCGGCACTCGTTAGGCAGCCAGGCAGTAATGCTTCGAGCCCCTTTTTACCGCCCTTGCGCTCACTCGCTCTGGCATAGATGGATGAGAAACTTTCTAACTGGCTCATACTGTTACCTTTGGTTATCTCTATTTCACTGCGATTTTAAAGCTAATAGTACCGAATTTTTGCGCGAGTGGATCATTCCGCATGGCAACCCACTTTTACGCAACTGACGCCAATCTGCAGAAAAAATCCCACAGCAAGCGCCTTGATAACGACTAAAGTTAAGGCGTAGAGTCAAAAAATGCAGGGGTTGTGGGGTCGACACCTATGGAGCTGTTCTATCATCCGTTATCACGTTATTCACAGAAGGTGTTGATTGCTCTCTATGAAAAACAAGCTAACTTTTACCCGCGGATCACCGATTTGCGCGACCCGCTAGCACGTCAAACATTCCAGCAATTTTACCCTCCCGGCAAACTCCCATTACTTAAAACCCACGAAGGTCAACTGCTCCCCGAGTCCAGCATTATTATTGAATACCTAGACAGGCATTTTCAAAACAGTACCGAGTTACTGCCCGCCGACCCCGAACGCAATCTTGCGGTGCGCTTATTCGATCGCATCATAGATAACGATATTAATAACCCGTTATTTCAATTGGAAAAATTAAAGCATGCCCCCGAAGGGCACGAATTTGAGATCAAGCAGATAGAAAAACAGATGTTTATCCAGTTTCAGCGTTTGGATGCCCATCTCACGCAGAATCACTGGGTGTGCGGCGATAGTTTTACCTTGGCCGACTGCGCGCTTATCCCCTGTTTAAGCTACAGTTTTTCCCACTTAAATCTGCTGGATTTAGATGAACTCGTGCGTTACTGGCAACAGGCGCAGCTACGCGGCGCCTGGATGCTGGTGCTTGAAGAGGTGCTACTCGCCGAAATGGAGGAAGACACTGGGATTAGGAGTATTCCCTAGTACCAGCGCGTCCTAAAGATTACGCTCTTTCTTTAATTGTAAAAACGCTTTCCATTTAATGACTTCTGGCGGCAACTCAGGAGCAGGATAGGTATAACCCGCCTCTTTGACTAACACATCCAAGGGAACTTGCTTACCTTTACAGACAAACACACCACGCACATGCACTATGCAGTGCAGGCCACGCTCACTCACAAAGCGTTGTTCAATATAGAAATATTTCTCGTCCCAGCCCACGACTTTGGTTTCAATCTCAAACTTTTTTAAGGGTTTGATATCGCGGATATAGGTAAATTCGGCGGCGTTAACAATCGGCATCCACTTCAATTTGAGGAAACGCTTCAACAGTCCCATTTCGGCCAGCATATAGGTGCGCGCCAGATCCATAAACGCCGGATAACGGGAGTTGGTCAGGTGGAAGTTGATATCGCAATCGCTAGGTAATGCACGGTAAGTAATGCGGCTCGTGCCTAAAAAATCAATCTTACGGCAGTGACGCGTGCGCCAAAACAACAACCAAAACAAACGGAAATACAGATTCATATGCAGTCGCCCTAAAAAGAAGAGCCACAGGCTAACAGAGGTCATACCAGAGGGCAAGCGAGATCTAGCTCACAAAAAAGGCGCCAAATGGCGCCTTTTTATGCTCAAGCTTTCCTATTTAGTGTGGCTTAAGCCGCAATCCCAGAGTGGCGCAGCAGCGCATCGATACTCGGCTCGCGTCCCATAAACTGTTTGAACAAGTCCATCGGCTCAGCAGAACCACCCATTTCGAGGATGTTGTGCAGGAAGCTACGGCCAGTGTCAGGATTGAAGATGCCTTCCTCTTCGAAGCGAGAAAACGCATCCGCTGAAAGCACTTCGGCCCACTTGTAGCTGTAGTAACCTGCGGCATAACCGCCCGCAAAAATATGCGCAAAACCATGTTGGAAACGGTTAAATGAAGGCGGAATTAACACGGCCACCTGACGACGCACTTCGTCCAAGGTCTCTTGAATACGCGCCCCTTTGGCGGGGTCATATTCGTGGTGCAATCTAAAATCGAACAGTGAAAACTCAAGCTGGCGCAACATCATCATGCCAGATTGGAAGTTTTTCGCCGCTAACATCTTGTCTAGCATGGCTTTTGGCAAAGGTTCACCGGTTTCGTAGTGACCGGAGATTTCAGCTAAGGCTTCTTCTTGCCAGCACCAGTTTTCCATAAACTGGCTAGGCAATTCGACCGCATCCCAAGGCACACCGTTGATACCCGATACGCCTGCCACATCGATTTTGGTCAGCATATGGTGAATGCCATGGCCAAACTCATGGAACAGCGTCGTCACTTCATCGTGGGTAAAGAGTGCTGGTTTGCCATCAACTGGACCATTGAAGTTGCACGTGAGATAAGCCACGGGCTTTTGTAGACCATGGGGCGTATTACGACGCACGCGGCAATCATCCATCCAAGCGCCGCCGCGTTTTCCTGTGCGGGCGTATAAGTCTAAATAGAAGCTGCCTCTGTGCTCACCCGTTTCGTCGAAAATATCGAAGAAACGCACGTCTTTATGCCAGCGGTCGAACTCAGTTTGCTCAACAATTTTTAAGCCAAATAGGCGCGAGACGGTGTAAAACAAGCCAGATAGCACTTTATCTTCAGGGAAGTACGGGCGCAGTAACTCTTGAGAAATCTCATATTTATGTTGCTGTAACTTCTCGGCATAGAAACTCAAATCCCAAGACGCCATTTCGCTCACGCCATACTGCTCCAGTGCAAAGGCTTTAAGCTCGGCTAATTCGGCCTTGGCTTGATCCTTAGAGCGCAGCGCTAATTCGTTTAAGAAGGCCATTACTTGAGCTGGGGTTTCGGCCATTTTCGTCGCGAGGGATTTTTCGGCAAAACTATCAAAGCCTAGCAACTGTGCCAGCTCGTGGCGCAGCGCAAGGATTTCATCCATTAAGGGACCATTATCGAATTCGCCCGCATTCGTGCCTTGATCCGAGGCGCGAGTCACGAAGGCGCGATAACACTCTTCACGTAGGCTACGGTTTTCGCTGTAGGTCATCACGGGTAAATAGGAAGGGAAATCTAAGGTAAATAACCAACCTTCTTGTTCGCGAGCCTCGGCCATCGCTTTTGCGGCCGCCTTAGCTGAATCGGGTAAACCGGCTAATTCTGCCTCGTCGGTAATTAACTTAGTCCAAGCTTGGGTCGCATCGAGCAGTTGATTCGAAAAGCCGCTCGTCAGCTCGGATAGGCGTTTAACGATTTCGCCATAACGCACTTTTTGCCCATCATCTAAGCCGATACCCGAAAGCTCGAAGTCCCGTAAGCTGTGCTCAATCACCATCTGTTGCGCTTGACTTAATTGGTCAAACTCTGGCGATGCACGCAGCGATTTATAGGCCTGATACAGCCCTTGGTGTTGGCCCACATAGGTGCCGTATTCAGATAACAGTGGCAAACAAGCATCATGGGCGGCGCGCCATTCATCAGTGCTCACCACTGAGTTCATATGGGACACGGGCGACCAAATCTGGCTTAACTCGTCGTCCACTTGCTCCAACGGGGCGACTAAGTTATCCCACGTAAACGGCCCTGAGTTTTGCAGCACTTCATCAATCTTGGCACGACACTGAGCAATGGCCTGCTCAACGGCAACTTGAATATGTTCAGGTTTAATCTGGGAAAAAAGCGGTAATTTTGCGCCGTTAAGCAAAGGGTTGCTCATAATGGTTCCTCAACAATCTGTGTAGCTAATAAATAAGGGCTTATCTACTATTTATCAAGGCAAGAAAACCGATTGCAACCTTCGTCTATGTCACTAACGCCATTAGACGAAGAAAAAGCGAGCCAGCTCACAATTAAGATTTACACCAAATTTACTTCTTCAATCTTGACGAGTTGATCGCAAATCAAATCCATTCTCATTAACGATCATATTCCGCTGTATTAAAATCTAGTTATAGTTCGCATCTAGATTAGATTTCGTTATGGCCGTTTTAAAACACTTCATCCTCAGTACCTTGGGCATCCTTAGCTTAGCCTGTGCAAACAACGGCTGGGGCAACGAGAGCCTCGCACAAGCCGAAGGAAACAGCAGCGGCATATTGCCCGTATCGACATCAGACTGGGCCGTTAATCTCGACCTAGGTTGGGACAGCAAATACATCTCCCAAGGCCGCAACAACCTCAAGCATGGCGGTATCTATTGGATGAACGCCAGCGTTGAATACGGCAACCTGACAACCTACGCCCTTGTCGGGCGCGGTGATAGTCAAGCTTATACCGAGTGGAACATTGGCCTCGAATACGCATTACACTTCAGTGAAGATGTTGAAGCACATGTGGGCTATCAACGGATTGAAGGCTATAGCAGCAGTCGCTGTCAGGATAACGAACTGTTCGCAGAATTAGCCTACACCGCCGCCCCTTGGTTAGTCCCCTCGGTAAATTATGTGTATTCCACCGAGGCTGCAGGCTATTTTGTCGAATTGAGTCTACACAGTTATTGGCAACTGAGTGAACGTTTCACTCTCGCCCCTTATATTACCCAAGGGCTTGATTTTAAATATCGCACTGAAGACCACAACGGCCAAAATCATCTGCAATTTGGGGTAGAGGCGAATTATGATCTGGCCGACAATATGAGTCTCAGTGGCCATATTAGCCACAGCATAGCTCAAAATGACATTGAGCAAGAAGCGGCCGCCAATGGTGACTTTAGCTCGCTGGATCAAACCTATGCGGGTATCCATTTCAATATCAGCTTCTAAGGGTGACACGGCCACTGGCCACTTTTATTCTTCCGTTTGGCAAACCTATCCCGCGCTAACTACACTCAAGGTGTCGAAGGAACGACCTTAACGTGCCGAGGAACAGGGAATGTTAACTCACCATGCCAAGATGTTATCTCACACCTTTATCCTATTAGTATTTTGCAGTTTGTCCTCTATCTGCGCCGCCCGCGAGCCCGTGTTGGTGCCCGAACATGGATTAGAAAACCTCTCCAAAAACACGCCTAGCGAACCTCTGCCCTTAGGCACACTGCTCGACAGCGAGGGAAAACCGCTTGCCATCCCAGCAGAACAAAGCGCCTTGGAGTATTCGTCGCCTACAGTCAATGTGGATGAGGCAAAGACCAAGCAAGCGACCAAATCGACCACCGCGAAAAAGAAAAAGCCGAGCCGCAAACAACAACTCGCCAGTCGAGATAGAGTCGCTAACGACCCAAGTTGCCGCTGGCTCAATGCCCGCATGTCGCAACTCGAAACCCAGATTGGCAGTCGACCCGACAGAGCGGCGAGCTATCACACCGATGAGCTCAGTGCCCGTCAGCAGGAGTGGCAATGCCTCAAATGCGGCGCCGAAGGACCAAACCAAGACGATCACTATCGCTGCCAATATCGCCGTTAAGCTTGAGCTAACCGCCCATAGTTAAAGTGAGTGCTTTGCTGAGATTTTTTGCAGCAAAACAAGGTCTATACCAAAGCAACCTAATGGGCTGGTCTGCAAACCCATTCCAACCTACAATGACCTTCTGCTATTAAGCACCTCATTCTTAGAGTTAGACGGAGAAACTCATGGCTCAACATTTTGACTATATCTGCCTAGGCGCAGGCAGCGGCGGTATCGCCTCAGCTAACCGAGCTGCCATGCGTGGCGCTAAAGTTCTACTCATCGAAGCGAAACATGTTGGCGGCACCTGCGTAAACGTGGGCTGCGTACCTAAAAAAGTCATGTGGTATGGCGCGCATATCGCCGAAGCCATGAACCTCTACGCCAAAGATTATGGATTTGATGTTTCAGTCAACAAATTCGACTGGAACACCTTAGTGAACAGCCGCGAAGCCTATATCGGTCGTATCCACGAGGCCTACGGTCGCGGTTTTACCAATAACAAAGTCACCCTGCTCAATGGTTATGGCCGCTTCGTTAATGGCAACACCATTGAAGTGAATGGCGAGCACTATACGGCTGACCATATCCTGATCGCTACCGGCGGCGCACCAACTATCCCAAACATTCCTGGTGCGGAATACGGTATTGATTCCGATGGTTTCTTCGCCCTGCGCGAACAACCTAAACGTGTCGCTGTCGTCGGCGCTGGCTATATCGCCGTCGAAGTCGCGGGCGTGTTACACGCGCTTGGCAGCGAGACTCACCTGTTTGTGCGTAAACATGCGCCGCTGCGTAACTTCGATCCTATGCTGATCGACGCCCTAGTCGATGCCATGAAGACCGAAGGCCCAACCCTGCACACCAACAGTGTTCCTCAATCTGTGGTCAAAAATGCCGACGACAGCCTGACTCTGCACCTCGAAAATGGCGAAAGCGTGACCGTAGATTGCCTGATTTGGGCCATTGGCCGCTCACCCGCGACGGGCAATATCGGTTTAGAAAACACCGACGTGCAATTGGATAGCAAAGGCTATGTGATTACCGACGCGCAGCAAAACACCACCCACAAAGGCATTTATTGCGTGGGCGATATTATGGCGGGCGGCGTGGAGCTGACTCCCGTTGCGGTTAAAGCGGGTCGTTTACTCTCTGAGCGCCTATTTAACGGCATGAGCGATGCCAAAATGGATTACAGCCAAATCCCAACCGTGGTCTTCAGCCATCCTCCGATTGGCACTATGGGATTAACCGAGCCAGAAGCCCGCGCGCAATATGGTGATGATAATGTGAAGGTTTACACCTCAGGCTTTACCTCCATGTATACCGCCGTCACTAGCCATCGCCAGGCCTGTAAGATGAAGCTAGTCTGCGCCGGTAAAGAAGAGAAAGTCGTTGGTATTCATGGCATTGGTTTTGGTATGGACGAAATTCTCCAAGGTTTTGGTGTCGCAATGAAAATGGGCGCCACCAAAGCTGATTTCGATGCCGTTGTTGCCATCCACCCCACTGGGGCTGAGGAATTTGTTACGATGCGATAAATCTCGCAAATTCAGAAACTTAAAGGCCAGAATAGTCTGGCCTTTTTTATTACTCAGTCGTTTAAGCTTCAATAGAAGTCGCTGCCAGACAACCTCTCACAAACACCATCACACCGCAAGTCAGCCGCCTAAGTAAATACTTTTGCCACAACCCCATGCTTAGGGTAGTTTAGCTAATGGTGATTTTTGTCTCATAAGGGCAGACATTCTCTGCTAAGTGACGGGACTTAAAAACCTATTGGACCCCACATTGCATAGGATGACGCAAATGACACAATCTCGGCCGCGAATCAAAACCCCAGTATTTATCTCATGCCTCACCTCTTGCCCATCCTTAGCCATTAACTCAAATAAAATCGAGAGGTTAATATGAGAGCATGTTATTCATTTATCGCAGGTATCGCCCTGCTGCCCCTATACACAGTGCACGCGGCCGACAGTAACATAACACCTGTCGTAAAAACTGAAAAACAGCCGCAGGATATGTCCGATCCGCTGGCGATTTATACTCAAGCGGGCTTTGGCGTAACAGATAAAGGCCTCAACCTGAAAATAGGCCAAGCCTATGATACGGGCGAAGAAAATAAAGCTGGGATGAATGTCATCGAAGTGAAGGGGATCTTTGGCGATACTCTAGGCTGGCGAGGCGAAGGCGCCGCCTCTGACTCTGTCGACTCATTCCGCTTTCGTAACTTTACCGCCAATGTCACCAACGGCCGAGCCGCGCAAATTGATATCAGCTATAACCTTAATCCTAACTTAGTCGCTCAAGAGAGTGCCGATCTGTCCTATAGCTTTATCCAAGCCTTACCGCCGATGGGGCGATTCAGCCTCTATCCACTGGTTGGCGCTGGTGTGTCTATTGGTAACGACGCCCTCGAAGATGATGGTTCCATCGACAGTGGTTACTCCATCATGGGCGTTTACGGCCTAGTGGGAATGTATAGCAAGCTCAAGCTCACCGACAAAATCTGGTTGAATTACAATCCCTTCTGGTTGACGACTATTTCGGGTTCTGACAATTACACCGACAACTATTATGGCTTAGGCAAGAGCCATATCTTAACCCACGAGCTCGCGCTCAGTTACCAAATCAACCCACGAATGAACCTGCGCTACTTTGCCAACTTTAATGAAAACGTTAGCTTTATGGACGGCGATCATAGGATAGAGTTTAACTACCAGCTCTAGTGATCCTGCTCTGTAAGCCATCCCCAGTCGTTTGATGAAGAAGCCCCTTCGAAAGGGTTTCTTCCTCTTTCTGCCACGACCTTTCTCACGCTAAATCCTCAATTGCAAACGCAAAATTGCTATCAACTCAAACTATAAAAATCAGTCAAAAGCGCGAATTCGCCCTATTAAATTGTGATTTAAGCGGGAAAATTAGATTTATATATGTTACGGTAATTAGAGTACTAACTAAATCACACTCTCATTTTTGTTTGAGAAAAATCAAGGAGGCATTATGTCAGCTAAGCATACTACAGATGAAAACCCCATCTCACAGATCATCCGCTCCACCCGAGCACGTCTTCATGGAACACTACAATATTTCTGCCTGTTCGCCATTCTAAGTACCTATCTCTTTGTCATTTTGAAACCGAGCTTCATTCAAAATAACAAAGCGTTAGGAAGGAAAATAATCGATGAATTCCCTCTCTTACGTTTCATTGGCAATTTACTTTATTGCCATGCTCGCTATTGGTTTGTTCGCCTATCGCAAGTCGACCGATGATGTCTCTGGCTACATTTTGGGTGGCCGCCAAGTGAGCCCACAAGTCACGGCACTCTCGGCTGGCGCCTCGGATATGAGTGGCTGGATGCTGATGGGCCTGCCCGGCGCTATGTTTCTGGTGGGGTTTGAAACCCTGTATATTGCCCTCGGATTATTAATTGGTGCTCTAATCAATTATCTGGTAGTCGCCCCTAAATTGCGGGTCTACACCGAGGTCGCCGATAACGCGCTGACTATTCCGGAGTTCTTCGCTAAACGCTTTGGTCAGGCCGATAACAGCATTCGTATTATTGCCGCCGCCATCATAGTGATCTTTTTCACCCTCTATACCTCGGCGGGATTAGTCGCGGGCGGCAAGTTGTTCGAATCCGCCTTTGGGTTGAACTACGATATTGGCCTAGTGGTCACCTTAGCCGTCGTGGTGTCGTACACTCTGCTGGGGGATTTTTAGCCGTTAGCCTTACCGACTTTGTGCAGGGCTGCATTATGTTTGTCGCCTTGGTCTTAGTGCCTTTCGTGGCATATCAAGAATTTACCAGCGCAGATCGCATGATGAACTTTGCCTATCAGTCGATCCCGCATTTTACCGACGCGATGCAAAATGTGACTCTGCTTGGCTTAATTTCTAGCCTCTCATGGGGACTTGGGTATTTCGGCCAGCCGCATATTATTGTGCGTTTTATGGCGATCCGCTCGGTCGCCGACATTAAAACCGCACGCCGAATCGGCATCAGTTGGATGACAGTGACCATTATCGGCGCCTTAGCGACGGGCTTAGTCGGTATCGCCTACGCCAATAAATTTGGCATGAAGCTTTCGGATCCTGAAACCATCTTTATCGTGTTTTCAGAGTTGCTGTTCCATCCCTTAATCAGCGGCTTCCTGCTGGCAGCGATTCTCGCGGCCATTATGAGCACGATTTCATCGCAGTTATTAGTCTCGTCGAGTTCGCTGACCGAAGATATTTATCGCACGCTGTCGAAGAAACAAGCGAGCGAGCAAGAGATGGTAAAAATGGGTCGTTACGGGGTCGCAGGTGTCGCCATTGTCGCAACGCTGCTGGCACTCGACCGCTCGAACAGTATCCTCTCCCTCGTGAGTAATGCGTGGGCAGGCTTTGGTGCCGCGTTTGGCCCACTGGTGCTGTTTAGTTTGTATAAGGCTAACCTCACCCATAAAGCGGCGATTGCGGGGATTATTTCAGGCGCGCTCACGGTACTCTTTTGGATTTATGCCCCCGTGCTTGCCGATGGTAAGGCATTGAGTAGCTTAGTGTATGAGATGATCCCAGGCTTTGTTGTCAGCAGCACTGTGATTTATCTGGTGAGCAAATTCGATACCGATCCTTGTCCTAAAACCACTAAGCAATTCCATCAGGCTGGTCGTGTACTGGCCGAGGAAAGCTAAGGAGGCGTTATGACAGACTCTCCCCGTAAACGTATCGTCGTCAAAGTGGGGAGCGCCTTAATCGCGCCCCACAAGCAAGGTTGCAGTAGCCATTATCTCTTGGGTATCGCGCAGTTTATTACTTACTGTCGCGTCCAAGGTATCCAAGTGGTACTGGTTTCATCCGGCTCGGTTGCCGCTGGTTGGCATCATTTTGAGGGCCAAACTCAACCGAGTGTCACAGTGAAAAAGGCCATGGCGGCTGCGGGTCAGGCGGATATGATGGCGACGTGGAATAAGCTATTTGATTTTCCCACTGCCCAACTGCTGCTGACCCATGGCGACTTACGTAATCGCGAGCGTTATATCAGTATTCGAGACACGATTTTTAGCCTGCTCGAGCACGGTTTAATGCCGATCATCAATGAGAATGATGCCGTTACCGCCGACAAACTTAAGGTTGGCGATAACGATAATCTCTCGGCCATGGTGGCAGCAGCGGCCGATGCCGACACCTTAGTGATTTGCTCGGATGTGGATGGACTCTATGATCAAAATCCCCACGAACATCCCAATGCCAAGTTGATAAAGCAAGTCACTGAAATCAATGCCGATATCTATGCGATGGCGGGAGGCGCCAGCAGCGATGTGGGTACAGGAGGCATGCGCACTAAAATCCAAGCCGCCGAGAAAGCCATCTCCCACGGCATTGAGACCTTTATTATCAATGGCTTTAATGCCGACTCCTTTAGCCAACTGCTAAAGGGGCAAAATCCGGGCACCCTCTTTACCCCCTACGAAAAACCGATGCAGGAGCATTTGCATTGGATGACCCACACCTCGCAGGCGCAGGGCGAAGTGATCGTCGAGGATGATTTTGACCTCGCACTCGATCAGCACAGCGAGCAATTAACCAGCGATGATGTGGTTGAAGTCAAAGGGGATTTCTCAGTGGGCGACACCATTTTGGTGCGAAAAGGCGATGGCACTAAGTTGGCGAAAGCCAAATCTAACTACAGCAGTTGCCTACTGAGTTTTATTACCGAGCAGGATGATCAGGCGTTTGCCAGTGAATTCCAGCAAAAAACCGGCCCCATCATTTCCGATAAGAATATCGCCATTCTTAAATCCATTTGAGTGGAGAAACTATGAGCCTAATTAAACAAATATCTGCCGATGCCGCCCATGCGGCCCGCACACTCGCCCAACTCGATGAGTCGTTAAAAAACACCGTATTACTGGATATGGCGCGCTCATTAAGGGAAAAAAGCTATGAAATCCAAAGCGCGAACCTGATTGACGTGCACCGAGCGACTCAGGACAACTTAAGCCCTGCAATGGTCGATCGCCTCACGCTGAACCAGCATCGTATCGAGGCGATGGCGCAAGGAATCGAAACCATCGCCGCCCTGCCCGATCCCGTTGGGCGCGAGCGTTTTATTGGTAAACGGCCTAACGGCTTATCTATCAGTAAGATGCGTGTACCACTCGGCGTGGTGTGTATGATTTATGAGGCGCGCCCTAATGTCACCGCCGATGCTGGCGCATTGTGCTTTAAATCCGGCAATGCGGTGATCCTGCGTGGCGGTAAAGAAGCGCTACACACCAGCCAAGTGATCGCCAGCATTTTACAGGCGGTACTGACCGCCTATGGTTTACCTAAAGCACTTATCAGCGTGATCCCCGATCCTGACCGCGCCCTAATGCTCGAACTGATGCAGCAGCGGGAATTTATAGATGTGATCATCCCCCGCGGTGGTGAAGGATTGATTAACTACGTCACTGAAAACAGTAGCATTCCAGTTATTCAGCACTTTAAAGGTGTGTGCCATTTATATGTGGATAAAGACGCTAATCAAGATATCGCCTTGGATTTGCTGCTCAATGGCAAAACCCAACGCACAGGAGTGTGCAACGCCCTCGAAGGCTTGTTAGTACATAAGGATATCGCGCCACGATTCTTGCCCCGCGTCGCTAACGCACTGGCCGAGCATCAAGTAAAAATCAATGCATGCCCTCCGGCCGCCGCGTATTTCGACGCTTGCACTTATATGGCAGAAGAAGATTTTGGCCAAGAATACTTGGACTTAGAAATCGCCATTCGCCAAGTCGACAGTTTTGAAGTCGCCACCCAACATATCGCTAAGTTTGGCAGCCACCATACCGAGGTGATTTGCACCGGCAATGAACTCACCGCCGCCCGCTTTCAACGCGCAGTGGATGCCTCGGTCGTTATGGTGAATGCCTCATCACGCTTTTCCGATGGCAGTGAACTCGGCCTCGGCGCCGAAATCGGCATAGCCACCACTAAACTGCATGCCTACGGCCCCATGGGACTCGAAGCCTTAACCACTGAAAAATATCTGGTTTCAGGCACAGGACAAATTAGGGCTTAGCGATTACCTAGTGATGTGATTTACTAAATAATAAAGCCCCAAGGCATTCTCCCTTGGGGATTTTGATAGATAAATTATATTTATATTATCTACAAGCTATTATATTAATATAACAACTACCCCTTAACTAAATAGATAATTCTTTATGATGTCATACGCAGCATTTGTTGATAAACCAATTAATACCGTACCTACTATACCAGCTATAGCCCAAGCCGCAGAACTTTTATTTCTATCAGAATATTCTTTAATAGCCTTATTGTCACCTTTATTTATTTTCAGATAAGATAATGACAAGTAACTATCTATTGACATCTCAATCCTGCTCAAGAAAAGACCAGACAACATACCTACCATCAGAAAAACAACTGAGTACAAAATTAAAAATTGCATTAAAAATAAGTTTGTCACTTCTATAGAATCATTACGAAAAGATGATGTCATAAAAAATGCCAGTAATATATATATTATTATTTTCCCGAATATAGATAAAAGATGAGACCACTTCTTTACCGTACTAATGTACTTCAAACTTTTCGATTCATCACAGCCTTTTATCCATTCATCAAACATAGCCGTAAAGTGCCTAGCTTTGACATAATCACCATATAAAATAGTAATTTTAGCTGTTTGCGTAACTAAACTAGTTATTAATGCTTTAGATAAAAATGGAGGAGCTTCATTTTCAATTTGCTTTAACTCTGCAACCCTAGAGCGAACCTGAGCTATAACTCTATAATTTTCAAATTCACTCAGTTTCGTTATCTAGAATAACAAATTTATAGTCTAAAGATATTTGTGCTGTAGGATTAGGGCTTGTAATATTATGCCTTTTAAAATCTTCAAATGAGTTAAATTTAGCAGCCTCACCTTCATTATGAAACACTGCAACCCTGATAACAATACTATTTCTAATAGGACAGAGTGACTTTATTGATTGAATAGTTTTCTCGTGTAACTCTTCTATGTCAGAAAATTCAACAAGAATATTATTAGTATAGGACTTAGAAATCTCTTCACTTTTCGCATGAACTCTTTGATGTATTTTGAAATACGAATCAAGCTGAGCATCTTCAGCTGTAATTATTTTTTTACCTTCTCCATCTTCCAGAATCTCAACTATTTCACCCATTTAATATCCTCCTTAAAATACATTTTTTAATTACATGCTTAAGTCAATTTTTTATTTAAGCCCCATCACACTGCGATTTCCCCGCTTGATAACAGCTGGGTTGCCGTGGGCAGACGGCGCCGCGGGAACAGATAAGCCGGGCATCATTTTTAATACCGCGTTCAATCCAGTTGATATTCAATATCTTAGCCACGCTGACTAGATCACTTTTAATATGTTTAGGAATCGCGACTGAGCCGCCGCCAGACACACAGGCGGCTTTTAAATCATGGGCGATAGAGAGTGCATCCTTACCTTGGGCTTCAATGGCCGGATTTAAATCGATACCGGCACAAAGCACATGGGGTTGCCCGCCGAGTCTTCGACCTTAATCGACTCGCAGCAGTAAATCCGTGGTTCATTGCCCACATTTAAAATCGAAATTTGCGCCGAGGTGCCGACCTTGGGCTCGCTGATCATTCTAAACACCGCCCAGTGCTGACAAGGGTCTTCCACCAGCCGCATATTGCCCCAAGGCAGGGGAATGCCATTGCCACGGTAAACGGCCTTGAGTTTGCCCGGCGCATAGGCATCAAAATAATGCCAATGGGGATAAGGCGATACGACCGTCATCCGCCGCATGGCGACCGAAGCCGACACTTGCAGCTGTTTATGCACCTCAATTTCGTAACCGTGGCGGTCGAGCAATTGTCGATACGGCACCTTAGGACATAACAGGGCTCCGGCAAAAAAGCTGGACTCAAAGTCACGCCACGCATGTAAAATATCCTGTGCGTTCAGGGTATTAGACTGCATTGTCACTTCTTCATCCATCTCCAGTTTTCGGCCGGAGATCATCACACTCTTAAGCCCATCTTTGTTGTGCAATACGCAATGACCGATATGGGCGGCGAGATCGTACTTCAGTCGACTGGGGCGATTTTTAAGGACTTTATTGATGTAAATGGTGCTGGGCGGCTCGAAGAAAGAAGTCACTAACTGATGAGAGCTTACGCCGCGCTCGTCGATCACTTCCTGGGGTGTACTATCTATCCATTTGATTTTTAAGCCTACGCCCTTAGCAATATCCAGCATTTCCTCGAGGGATAAGGGCATACGTTTTAACCCAACCTCTTCCGCGGCACGTTCAAGATCGGGGAAATGGTTTTGATGATGTTCCTGATGGGCGCGAATTAATAAGTGGGCGAATTGTCGACCCGAAATCCCAGTCTGGGATAGCATTTCAGGGATGGCTATTTGCAAAATATCATTTGAAAACAAAAAGCTGGGTTCGAGCGCCATGCCGCTGATCCCACCACGGCGGCCTTTCTCCGGCGTGATGGCACTTTCCTCGGGCACATCGTCTAAAAACCAGTCAACATCCTTTTGAAAAACCGTGGCAATCACGGCCAACATTTCAGCACTGGGTACGCGTTTTCCACGCTCGATCATCGACAAATATGACACAGAGGGCGCACTGCCCGCATCGACGCGAATGCAACGTGCAGATAAATCTTCCATGGTTAAATTGTTACGTTTCCGTAGGTTACGTATTTTTGTTCCTAGGAAATGTGACTTTCTCATCAAGCTCTGGTCATTGCGCATTTTGTAAAATTCACATTGTAAAATTTTTATTGTGAAATTGTAGTCAAAAAAGACTAGACTACAAATTAAGCAATCGAGGCAGGTTATCCACCTGACACTGCTTAACCATTAACTCTGTCGGACAAACCAAATTGAAGACAAACGTTGAACCATTAGAAGTGAAATCAAGGCCCTAATTTTTAATTTGAATGTGTAGAGGATACAGCGATGAATATGTCAATTATCAATAGCCACCAGATCCAACCGAATCTAAACAGCTTCATCGCAGAAGAAGTGCTTGCCGTCGCCCAAGTGAACGTGGCCGAGCATGAAAAACTAGCCCAGGCGAAGCAGTTCCTCGACCGTCATTTCCCGCTGGATGCGGGTTCGCACCAGGATGTGATCAGCTATGTGGTTTACTACCAACACCTACTGGCATTTTTTGCCGACGGCAGCCACAGCGGATTACGCCAAACCAAGCAGTTTGTTGCCTTCAACGGTACTAAAGATGCGCCAAGCGCCATAGTGTTACAGGATCAAGGCTGCCATGTTGAATTGTGTTTCGACCGCACTGGCATGATAGGCGCGCGGGATTTAGCAAATTTGGAAGATGTGCAAATCGAAGCGCCCGTTGAGTTAGCCACCGAACCCACGGAGACACACAACACCACCTCGCGCCACTGGTTAAGCCTGTTACATGCAGGAATGCCAAGCGCTAACGATATTCAAGACAAGCTGTTTACCGCTAAAGATGGCGGCGACTACAGCCTGCAACGTATCGTGAATCTCTAAATTCCGCGAATTATCACGGGAGAGTTGCCATCAGCGACTCTCCTTTTTAAGCCTCAAACCTACCTGCCCATTGAGACTCAATAAAATTGACTTACAAAATAAATTAAATTGATTTTATTGAAGCTGAACGCAATCGTTATAATGCCCGTCTTTGTCAGCGTCCCAATGCTTATTCGATTGGCTTATTCGAGTATCCATGCCTATGTGGATGAATACGACAATCCAAGATTGGAACGATAACACTCAGTCGCAAACCTAAGGCGTTATGAATTTTTCATCGATAGTCTCGCAACTTAAGCAACCCCATCGCCTTGTGTTTATCTGCGCCGCGCTACTGTGTCTCGCGCCTGTTATCTCATCTCCTATGGCGCTTGTGCTCGGTTTTACCTTGGCCAGCCTAGGTTGGGTGCCAAACGGCTGGAATATCGCCGCCCTCACCAAAAAACTACTGTCCTATTCGATTATCGGCTTAGGCTTTGGGATTAACTTCAATGCCGCGATTGAGGCCAGCAGTCATAACCTCGGATTAATTGTCGGCTCGATTATTTTTACGCTGATCTTGGGCTTTTTGGTGACTCGCGCTTTAAAGTTTGACCCGATTACAGGGCACTTAATCGCCTCTGGCACCGCCATCTGTGGCGGCAGCGCCATTGCCGCCGTATCGCCCGCCATTAATGCCAAACCAGACCAAACCGCCACCGCATTAGCCTGTGTATTTGTACTCAACTCGGTGGCTTTGTTTTTATTCCCCGCCCTCGGGCATTTGCTCGATATGAGCCAATACGATTTTGGCGTGTGGAGTGCCATCGCGATTCACGACACTTCCTCAGTCGTCGGTGCGGCCTCTGCCTATGGTGATGAAGCACTTAAAACCGCGACGACCATTAAACTGGCGCGCGCACTGTGGATTATCCCTATCGCCCTTGTCAGTGCGCTGATCTTTGGCGGCGATAAACGTAAGCTTAACCTACCGTATTTTATTGGATTTTACTGTTTAGCCATCGCAATCGCCCATTGGTTGCCACAGTTTCAGCCGCTCTACGACACGTTGTTTATAGTATCGAAACGTACCTTGGTCCTGTGTCTGTTCTTGATTGGTGCAGGGATTACGGTGCAAAAAATGCGGGCAAGCGGCCCTAAGCCTTTGCTGCTGGGTGTGGTTCTGTGGGCGGCGATAGGAATTACGTCTTTAGGTTATATTCTGTATTTTCAATAGATTGGATTTGAGCCTAGCGGCTCAAATTGACGTGCTAACGCGGGATGCATTATTCGGCGTTGGGTTTAATCCGCCAAGCCAACCCCAGTACGCCTAAAAAGGCGGAAAATTCGATCAGCGAGCGGAGTAATCCTGTGGTTTGCGTGGATGCAACCAAGGCAATAAGGCAAAACACAATCAGCAGCGAGTTTTTCAATTGCATCCTCCGACGAACTTAGGGGATGCTCATTATTGTTTAGAACCAAAAAGCCAGCCAATATCGATTTTCAATAACAAATAGCTATAACAACTAAGCCTGAGAGTTTAGCTTAAGCGGCTTTATGGGCGCTATCGGACTCGTTTGCCGCCAGTTCTTGGTTATGTTCTTGAATAAAATCCTCCATAAACCAAGCACAAAAGGTGTGGCGGCCATCCACATCGGCCTTGCCATAAATGGTCGATGCCTGTTGGCGCACGGTTTTCTCTTTTGTCTGTCTTACTTCGGCAATTTCTTTAAAACTCAGCCCTTTAAGCAATAAAAATGCGACTTGCTGCTCGCTCTTGGTAAAACCCCAAGTATCAAACTGGTTCGATACGGCTTGGCTGTATTCCTGTCTGGCGGAGCGCATTTGGGTCGACATATTGTCGATTTTTTTATCGGCGTACTCGAGGCGTTTTGCTAAGGCTTTAACCTCGCGCGAGCGGCGAATTAAATCGTAACTGAGGTAGATGGCCCCAACGGCGGTGAGCACTAAGAGTATGGCTTCCTGCACTAAATGCCATTGCGGGATGCCTAATTGAATGTCGGAACTAATGTCAAAAAGCTTAAAGCACATGATGAGTGCCAGCAGACCAATAATGACAATATCCTTCATCTAAAACTCCTAAATAAAAGCAAAATCAATCAATTATTTTATGGGACATATGTACCATAGGCGGATTTATGATACAGGTCCCCGACGACTTTCAGCCGTCAATCCCTACACTGACAGCATTGTTTAATACCACAGAATCATCTCATGTCTGTCAGTTCGTCTTGTATCAAGTTATGTCTGTTGACCAGCTTAGTCGGCAGTAGTTTCCTGTGTCTTGCGGCGGAAGCCGAACTTTCCCAAGCGCTTTCGAGCAGCCAAGCGAGGTTGACTCATCTCACTTCGTCGAATACCCAAGCGGCAAATTTATCCAGCTCGACCTGGCTCACCGGCCTGCCGAGCATTAGCTTAAGTCACCTCGGGAGCTTGGATAATAGTAACAGCTACGAGCAGGAACTCTCAGTCAATTTGCCATTTAAATCGCCCGCGCTACACAGCAGCGATAAACAAATAAAACAGCTCGCCGAGCAAATTCATCAACAACAAACGGCGTTGCAAGCCTTGTACCTCTCGGGATTATTAAGGCAGAGCCTGTGGGAATATCGCCAGAGCGAAGTCAAACTGGCGCAGCTTGAGCGCAAACAACAGTTGCTCGATAAACTCCATCGCCAGCAAAAACAACTGACCGATGCAGGAGAATTGCCACTGGCCAACACTCTGCTGCTGGAGCGGGAAAGTGTCGATATCGCCTTAAGCCGTGCCGACATTCTGCAGCAACAAGCCCAATCTTTAGCCCTATATCAACAGCTGACGGGCCAAGATCAGATGCCAAGCGCGATAGAAGAAACTGAGCGCCCGCTTGGCAAGGGCGCCGAGACCTTAGCCCAACATCCCCTATGGCAATTGCTAAAGCTGCAACAACAGCAACACCTGCTGCTGATCCAAACTCAGCAAGCGGGTGAGCGCGATCCTTGGACCGTCTCACTCACTGCAAAAAATACCGCGGATACTGGCGTGGATGATCAGCAGTTAGGCATAGCCGTGTCAGTGCCCTTAACCTTGGGCTCGGCGCTGTCCCAGAGCGATTTATCCCAATGGCAACAAGCGAATACCGAGCAAAGTCTCAATCTTGACCGCAGCGCACTCGAGCTTAAAAACCAGTGGGATCAATTAGTCCGCCAGCAAACTAACCTCGTCGAGCAACAGCGCCTACTCACCCAAGCGCTCGCCCTCAGTCGCACCATTACCGAGGAACTCGCCAAGGTAAAAGATCAAGATCAGGTGAGTTATGAAGTCTGGCTGCGCCGCTATATGGAGGCGCTCGACACCGAATCCCGCTTGGCGCTCAACCGCGTCAGCTTGCAACAACTGCATTCTCAACAACTCCAAGCCTTAGGAATTTCATTATGATGGCCAAGTACGGCGCATGCCTTCTCTGTTTATCCGCGAGTGTTGTAGGTTCGGCACAGGCCGAAAGCTTAGCCATTAGCGCCTTAGGCAATCTCGACCTCAGTTACACCCAACCACAAAGAGTCGCCAGTTATGAGGGCAGCCCATTGCCAGCGCAGGTTGAAATCCTCCCCGGCAATGATTACTGGATCAGCACGCCCGAGAATATCCAGCAGGTGCACTTTCTCGTTGGCCAAGGCCAGCGCGTCAGTAAAGGCCAAGCGATAGTCAAACTCACAGGGCCAGAAGTGTTCCACTACCTCGCCCAAGTCGAGGCCGCGGCGAGCCTGTATCAACTCGCCAAGAGTCGTTATGAGCGCAACAAACCTTTGCTCGCCAATGGCAGTATAAGCGCCGAAAAATGGCGTGAGATCAGTCAGGACTATTTCACGACCCACCTCGAATACGAGCATATGCAGCACTTTATGGAGCGCGTCCACAGCACGGATGCGGTTACCGACTCCTTAGTTGTCGCCGCGCCCGTTGACGGTATCGTTAAACTCAATGCCATCAGCGGCCCTTATATGGCCGGGGATCAGCTGTTTTCTCTGGTGCCCAATAACAGCATCCGCGTCAAAGTCAATGTACCGACGGGGCAGTCACATTCCCTATCGGCCATCAACATTAATCAATGCCATATCGCGATTGAGTCATTGTCGGCGATTGCCGAAGGCGCCTTTGTCACGGCTTGGTCATCGGCGGTGCCGCAGGAATGTAACCTGTTGTTAGGCCAGCAAATGACTGTGGTTCCCGAGTATCAAAAGGCCGTGTATCTACTCCCCAAAAACAGTGTGTTTAGTTGGGAGCAAGACAGCCAAGTGTTCACTCGGTCCGATAACCAGCTCAATGCGCTAACGGTCGATATCTTAGGCTCAACCCCGGAGCAATATATTGTCGCCAGCGATCAAGACTTGAGTCAGCTGCAAGTCCTATCCCAGTCGGTTGCCGCGGTGAAAGGCATCATGCTCGGTTTAGGAGGCGAATAAGATGCTCACCTCTGTGATCCGTTTTTCGCTCACTCAGCGACTCTTTGTGCTGATTGTGGCGCTGATCCTCATGTTGGCTGGCGCACGCGCTTGGTTTGCCATTCCCTTGGATGCCTTTCCGGATATTTCCCCAACCCAAGTGAAGATTATCCTCAAGGCTCCCGGCATGACGCCGGAGGAAATCGAGGCCCAGATTACCGTCCCGATTGAAACCGAACTGCTCGGCATTCCGCGGCAATCGATTCTGCGCTCGACCACTAAGTACGCCATTAGCGATATCACCCTCGATTTTGAAGAAGGCACGGATATCTATTGGGCGCGCCAACAGGTGAGCGAGCGCCTCTCGGCGGTCTGGGATAGTTTTCCCGAAGGTGTGAGTGGCGGTGTGGCGCCCATGAGCACGCCACTGAGTGAAATCTTTATGTTTTCACTCGAAAACCCCAATCTTTCCCTGCTGGAGCGGCGTCAATTACTCGAGTGGGAAATTCGGCCGCTGCTGCGCACAGTGCCCGGCGTTGCCGATGTGAATATCCTCGGCGGTTATGCCAAGAGTTTTAGCATCAGCCCCAATCCTGCGGCGATGGCGGCTGCGGGCGTGAGCTTTGCCGCGCTGCAACAGGCGATTGTGGAAAATAATCACAACGAAGGTGCTGGTAAGCTCACCATAGGTACAGACACCATCATAGTGCGCTCCGAGGGACGCATCGATGATATCGACGAGCTTAAACAGCTAGTGATCAAAGCCGATAATGCCAAGGTCTACCGCTTGCAGGATCTCGCCGATATCCAGATTGGCCACCTTGCGCGCTACGGCGCCGTCACTAAGGATGGCAACGAAACCGCCGAAGCCTTAATCATTGCCCTCAAGGACGCCAATACGGCACAAGTGGTTAACAACATTAAGGAAAAGCTGGCGCAAATCAGTCTGACTCTCCCCGAAGGCAGCCAGATAAACACCTTTTACGACCGCGCTAACCTGATCAACACCGCTATTGAGACTATTTCCAATGCGCTATTCGAGGCCGTTGTGTTGGTCATCGTATTGCTGGCACTGTTTTTAGGGAATGTGCGCGCCGCGCTAGTGGTGTCCCTATCACTGCCGCTAGCCGCACTGTTCACCTTTTGATGATGGATCACTTCAATCTCTCCGCTAACTTGATGAGTCTTGGCGGCCTCGTTATCGCCATCGGCATGTTGGTGGACTCCTCCGTGGTCGTAGTTGAAAACATGGTGAATTTAATCGCCACTAAACAGCGTTTGCCGCGTTTGCACTTGATCTTTCGCGCCACCAAAGACGTCGCCATTCCGGTAGTATCGGGAACGGTTATCGTCATCATAGTGTTCTCACCACTGCTCACCCTCAGTGGTTTAGAAGGCAAACTCTTCACCCCAGTCGCCATCACCATAGTGTTTGCCATGCTGTCGGCGCTGGTGTTATCACTGACCGTAATCCCCGTGATTGCCTCGTACCTAGTCAACGAAAAGGCCGCGAAAGAACCTAAGGCCATCGAAAAGCTCAAGCATCTTTACCTTGGCAGCCTAAAAGCCTGCTTTGGTTGGCAAAAGCCTTTTATGCTCATTGCCTTTAGCTTGCTGATCGTCAGTCTCGGCCTGTTTAGTCTGGTGGGGAAAACCTTTATGCCGACCTTAGATGAGGGCGACATTATTCTCCAATTAGAGAAATCCCCTTCGATTTCCCTCGACGCTTCCATCGCTATCGATAAACAGATCCAGCAAACCCTGCTAAGCCAAATCCCCGAAATTAAGCAGATGGTGGCGCGCACCGGCGCCGATGAGATAGGTTTAGATCCCATGGGACTGAACGAAACCGATGTGTTTTTAGAGCTGGCGCCCCGCAGCGAATGGCGTTTTGCGACCAAAGAGCAGCTTATCGATGCCATCCGCACTGTGCTGCTCAAATATCCCGGCGTGAACTTTAACTTTACACAACCGATACAGATGCGCGTCTCCGAAATGCTCACAGGCAGTATTGGGGATGTCGCGATTAAAGTATTTGGTAATGATATCGAGACCTTAGGCAAACTCACCGGTGAGATAGAACAACTGGTCACCGCCACTCAGGGCAGTGTCGACGTTAAGATGGCGATGATTGAAGGCAGCCCCTTTATCAATCTCACCTTAGATAACGAGCTCGCCCGTGGGTTTGGGATGAGCACTATGGAGTTTGCCCGCTACCTCAAGAGCCAGCTCGAAGGCGTGGTCGTCACCGAAGTGCTGCAAGGGAAGAAGCGCACGCCCGTGCTTATAGCCAATAACCAAGAGCAGATCAGCAACATTAACGAACTGAAAAATCAGCTATTGGTGATGCCAGATCATTCCCTAAAACGCCTAAGTGATGTGGCGGTATTGAGCTATAAACAGGGCCCGATCCTGATCGAGCGGGAACAGGGAAATCGCTTTTCGGTGATCACCACCAACGTCCAAGGGCGGGATATTGTGGGCTTTGTGGAGGAGCTTAACAGCAAAATCGCTAAGGAAATCAAACTGCCCAGCGGCTATAGCGTTAGCTTCGGTGGCGAGTTTGAAAACCAGCAGCGCGCCACCAGCAATTTACTGCTGGTGATCCCCATAGCTATCGCACTGATCACTTTGATTTTATTCACCACCTTCGGCTCTCTAGCAAAATCGGGATTAATCCTCGCCAACGTCCCGTTTGCCATGATGGGCGGTATCGTCAGCTTGTATCTCTCGGGGAATACCTCTCAGTGCCCGCCTCAGTAGGTTTTATTGCCCTGCTCGGTGTCGCCGTGCTTAACGGCGTAGTGATGGTCAGTTATTACGAACAAACCAAATACTTATTCGGTAGCCTCAGGGAGCGAGTCGAACAGGGCGCCGCGCGGCGACTCAGACCCATTCTGATGACGGCCACTACCGCCATGTTTGGTTTGATCCCCTTAGTGTTCGCCTCGGGCCCAGGTGCTGAAATCCAAAAACCCTTGGCCATTGTGGTGATCGGCGGATTGCTCACATCGACCATTACGACCTTGTATTTACTGCCCATGTTGTATTTTTGGCTGGAGAAACGCCGATGAGCACGGAACAACTGCTAGTCCTGATCGCCCAAAACGATATTAAGGACGATATAGTCGACACCCTGATTGAATTGGAGTTTTTATCCGGCTTTAGCTTGGGCAATATTTGCGGATTTAGCCGCGAGCACAGCCATTTCAATATCAAGGAACAGGTGGAAGGTTATCGGGAGTTTTGTAAGTTTGAGATTATGCACCCTGCAAGCCAGCAAAGCGCCCTGCTTGAAACACTAGCAAAGGTCTGTAAACACAACCCTTGCCGTTATTGGATTATGCCCATCTATCAAAACGGCACGCTTTCCTAACGATAAAGGGCATACGGAACCTGCTGTATGCTAATACCAATCACATCAAATATCTAATCAGTTCAGAGCACCACAGGCATCTCAATCCAAGGCGCATTGACGAAGAAATGGTTATTCCCTTTTAAGTCAATGTAACACGGGAGTGAAATGCCTGTGAGGCTCCCGAAGGGCGGGGTTGAACGGGCTTTATGCTGCGTTTAAGGCTTTCGACAGAGCGCCACTATGCCTTCAAGCCTTCGCCTTGTCTAAAGCCCGTTTAATTCCCGCTGAATGAACAGATATTTAATACGATTGGTATAACTACAGAATCGGTGTTGGACGACGCACTAAGTAACCACTGGCGATTGAGAGAATGCAGTAGGCGGTAAAGAAGTAGAATCCGTTCTCAAACTGCGCCTTGGTCTTGAGCATTTCGCCCATGCCACCCGAGGCATTGCCCGCCAAAAAGGTAATGATCAGGGCCACCACAAACACATCGGCCATCGACCATTTCGCCAGCGCAGAGACGATATGATGAATGCGCCACTGCAGCGCAACCGAACTCACGCTTTGTTGTACCAACATCAGACTGAGTTTCACTGCGGGGATAATGATACTAAACAGCATCACCAGACCGGCCACTAAGCCATTGCCAGAGGTGTATAATTCGGTGACAGTGCTCCAGATACTGCGGGTTTGCTGCAATACTTCGACCTCGCCCTTGAGGTTGTTCAGCCCCAACAGCCCACTGACCATATTCAACATGCCGCGGGCACTGTCGCGCCCCGAGTCCTCATCGAAACTTTGTGCGACCTGCTCAATCCCTTGTTCGGTGAGTTTGGCCTTATCTATGCTGCCATTGAGGCTCAAAATGGGTTGAGTCACGCCGGGAATTAACAGCGCTAAAGACAGCAGAATAACGAGAATCGGAAGGAGAGAGTTGCGTACACTATTCATAACAGGGCCCTAGAAAAACTTTGGCCCAGTGTACGGCCTTTCCCCTTATCGGGGCAATGAATGGCACCTGACAACTTGGCAGATATCAGGCGCAACGGCGCGCATTAGTAGAAGGGTTTAGGGTCGATATCCAGCGAGCTAGGTGAAACGCCGCGTTCAATATGCAGATCCGACTTGAGCAGATCTACCATAACCACCTCGGTGTAACGTTTTGCTTTTAAAGAATAAAAGCATTTTACGATCGGGTGTAATGCGTCCCGGTCCTTCGAAGTCCAGACGATACCCACTCGTCCATCGGACAATTCGACCAAAGAACCGACAGGATACACGCCGACGCAGCGAATAAACTCGTATACCAGTTCTTGATCGAGATGGAACGGTGTCAAACTCAGTAGGATCTTAAAGGCCGCCGCGGGGCTCATGGCCTCTTTGTAACAACGAGTGGCAGTGAGGGCGTCGAAGATATCAACGATACAACTCATGCGGCCATGGAGTGGGATTTCCTCGGCCTTTAATCCCCTTGGGTATCCACGGCCATCGAGCTTTTCATGGTGCATCAGGCAAACGTCTTTACTGACCTGAGATAAGCCTTTTGTTTCGTTCATAATTTCAAGTGCATACACTTGATGCAGCTTCATATGTTCGAATTCTTCTGGGGTCAGCTTACCCGGCTTATGCAGCACCTTGTTATCGACCTTGATCTTGCCGATATCGTGCAAGATACCACCGACCGCCATCTCCCGAAGAATCGAACGGTCGAGCTTTAAATACTTACCAAAGGTCACCAACAGGAAGGCCACATTCACTGAATGTTCAAGCAGATAAGCATCCTTTGAACGCAGTGCAGACATACATCTCAGCGCGTCTTCATCCAACAAGACAGATTCAATCATGCTGTCGGCTAAGGCTTCGAATGGGGCGACTTCTATCGCTTTGCCTTCAAAGGTTTCTGACAAGACTTTGCGGATCAAGTCTTTCGCTTCGGTCAAAATGACCTGTGCCTGCTTTTGTTGATTCTCGCGGGTCGCAAACGGTTTTTTCGGTTCTGGCGGAATGTTGTTGCTGGCTTTACGTTTAAAACCACAATGTTCGGCCGAACGTTCAGTGTCGACCCAAACAAATTTGATCCCATTCTTGGTTAATTTGGCAATCGCATCCTTGTGCTTGATTTGGCCAGCGTTTGCAATGGCGAGTCGACCTTGATCACTTTTGTCTATCGCACAGACAAACATACCCAATGTTAATTGCGACACGGGTAATTTGATTAGCTCAACTGATTCTGCCGACTCACTCATTTCTAGCAACCCCAAGGCATAGAGAAGATTACTGCTACTGACCACGCAACACGCCATGCTAATTTAGCACATTATGAAGCCATTTTTATCTTGGTAGTATAGGACAGTATAACTTGCATTCTAAGCTGGGGAGGTTAAAAGCACCATATGCTTTGATGACAAGCCTCAAAGAACAAGGCAAAAACCAAGCAAAATGATGGGACTCGATTCAAATATAAGCTAATTAGTTAATAATACGGTATTTTTTAGCATCAAACACTCGAAGCTTGTCATCATCCAACGACGATATTGGCAGTTATAACAGGAGCGAAGTTCATCATCGACCTGCTCATCTTCATCATCGGGAGCAAAACGAGAGCACAGTTGTGCCACCCGTCTCGCCTCGGAATATTGCTGTAAACCCGCCCGAAAAATCCAGCGCTCGGTCTCGTATTCAAACTGTTGAAGTAGCTCTTGCTCCATTCTCACCTCAATAGTCCTGTAAGGCTTGCTTACCCGCATTACGCCACAACTCACCGTCCTTCGCGACTAACAATACAAATTGATGCTCAAGGTAAACGGCCTTCACTTTGCCTTTGAGTTGAACCTTTTCATCCGCCGCTAAACGGGTTTTATCTGTGCTAATGACCGCATCGAGGCCAGTCTGCTCGAGAATCTCTGCCACAGTTAATTCGAGGAGACTTCCTCAAGTTGACCGAGTTTGATTTGACCCTTAACTCGCCCATCGCTCCCCATTAAGCGCAGCCCTAATCCCGCCAAGGCACCGATCACGCCCTGTCCGGTGCCACCGTGCTCGGTGAGTTGGATCTGTAACTGCTCTGCAAGCTGATAGGCGGCTTCTTTGGTAATCACCTCACGCTTGGCGCTGAGTCCGAAGTCTATCAGCGCATGCACATCATAGTCGGAATCGACATCCAAAATCGCAATCCCAGGATCCGCCTTAGGCGCCGATTCGGCCACCAGATGCGCGACCGCAAGACGATGGATTTCCGCCTGCGATAGTGGCGACTGCAGCGCAAAACACATGGCACTGTTGTGTGAGGTGTAGGGAATGTCAGGGTGCACAAACAGTTGATGCCGCGTCACAAAGGAGGCCTTGCCCCGCGAGGTTTGCGCGAGTAAGAGTGCAATTTCCTCGGCAATCTCCCCCGTGCCCTTAGTGCCAATGTCGTCGGTATCGTCGATACAAATAAGCCAATTTTTCATCGGTATTCCTAGCAGTTAAAACTTGTCACGGTGAAGGAGATCATGGGCCTTAAGCCTATGCAGCACGGGAGGCACTAACAGGGCACCTAAGGTGGCAAAGAATCCGCCCTTAAGCACGCTTGCGCCCCATTGGATCAGCACGACATCGAGCGCCATGCCCGCCAGCGCATTGGTCAGTGCCACTTTGACCGCCCACGCCATACAACCAACAATGCCTAAAATCACGCAGCGCCAATGCAGGCTTAATGTGAGCGGTAACAACAAGGCCACCAGATCCATCGCTATAGCAGGTAAGATAAACTTCAATAAAATCATTGGGCCACCCTTACCAACACCGAGCGCCATGGCGACTAAGCCCGCAATGCCGCCGCAGGCAATCATGCTGCCGAAACGCCCAAGCACGCCGTAGCAAATCAAGTAGAAGAAGCTCATTAAAAACATGCTGTGACCAGAAAGCCCAAGCTTGAGCCTTAACATGCCCGTCAATGCCACCAGCAGGGTGGCACAAAAGCCGATAAACAAAGAATCCTGTAAGCTCAGGGGGAGTTTTTTATTCATTTTTTGTCTCTGGGTGAATGCCAATGGGTGGCACGTGAGCTCTTACCAAAGTGGCGGCTCTGGGCCGCAACCGCCATCTGGCGAGATAATTTAAGCAATTGGATTAACACAGGAAACAGCACGCAGTACACCAGTTCTGGCCAGTTTTTGGGATTCCGCAACGCCTTAGGGGTAATGCGTGCACCGCGCAGACACTGGATCTGGTAAATCTCGCGCACTTCGTCCGCCATATAGGGCAGCAAACTCAAAGATGCAGCCACCACAAAGGCCCATTTGCTCGGCAAGAATGCACTTAAGACTTCGCCGATACGCTCAGGCGCCGCCGTGATGCACAACCACCATCCGGGGATAGTCGCTAAAATAATGCGTCCCACCACCACGGCGCCTTGGGCAAGGTGATCAACACCATAGAGCAGCAGATAAAGACTTAAGGTAATCGTCAGTTGGATCACGCCGAGTTTCACCACGCCCATAATACTGCCTCGGCGCGCTAACCCATGGAGTACAAGCAAGCCATTCACGGCCGCCAGCGGTAGCAGTAAATCGGCGGGCAATACAAAAGCGCAGGCGGAAAGTACGCAGACTAAAAACAGCGACAGCGCGCACAGGGTGGTTTCTTGTTTCTCGCGACTCCAACGCCGGCGGGCACGTAGTCGCCATCGACGACAACTAACCCACATAGCGCTCCTCCATCCCCATGGCTTCTTCTGCCAACAGCCCTTGGCGCAGGCTTAACTGCCGCGACACCGCACTGTGTTCCACCAGCCTATGGCTGGTCATCAGAATCGCACAGCCTTGGGCACTGAGACGCTTGAGCAGGAACCATACTTTGCGATAGTACTCTTTATCCATACCCGCGAGCGGGTCATCGAGTAGCAGCACCTTAGGCTGCAAGCAGGCTAGGGATGCCAAGGCAATCAGGTGTTGCTGACCATAGGACAGCTTATGGGGCGACTGTTCGGCCAGAGCGCTCAACTCGAGATCGAGCAACATTTGCTCGGCACGCGCAGTCGGAAGTTCGAAACGATTCAAACTAAACTGCATTTCGGCCAGCACATTGGTTTCAAACAGTTGTCGACTCGGCCTTTGCAGCAATAGCCCTAACTCCGCGCCATACACACCGAGTTTAGGTTTACGGCCTAGCACCTTGAGTGGCAAACGTAGCTTTAAGTGCAGCATGCCCGCGAGGGATTTTAAGAGGCTGGTTTTACCCGCGCCATTATCCCCCACTAAGGTCACTATCTCGCCCGCATGCAGTTGAAACCCTTGCGGACAACTAAACAGGGGCTGACAACCATCGAAGCAAAAATCAAACGCCTCGGCGCTGACCAGCACTTTGCCTAAGTGATGGGCGCCTCCCCAAGCTCTCACTGGCACATCCTGCACTGGGGCATCGCTAACGGTGTATATTCCCTCGGATAAACGGCCAGCCTCTAATTGCCAATAGTGCTGGATAATCTCGGCAAAGGCCGCCGCATTATGTTCCACCAGCACCAATGCCATACCTTCGGCAATCAGATTACGCAGCACAGCCAATAGCTCGCTTACACCGTGATCATCGAGCTGCGCCCATGGCTCATCGAGCAAGAGTAAATGCGGCTCGCACACCAACTGGGCGGCAATCATCAAGCGGTATTTTTGGCCGAGGGAAAGGGTGCTGACAGGGGTATCGAGCCGTAAAAACAGCCCGACGCGTCGCAGCGCTAACTGCACCTTAGGCAACATATTCTCGGCGGGGATGCCGAGATTCTCTAAGGCGAAGGCGACTTCGGCACCCACGGTTTGCCTCAGTAGCTGGGTTTGAGGATCCTGCATCACTAAGCCAGTCACCAGCTCTGGATGACGCCAAATATCGCCCTCATGGGGACGCGACAGCACGCCCGCCAGTAGATTTAATAAACTCGATTTCCCCGAGCCCGTTGGCCCGCTCACACAATGGCATTGGCCTGCGCCAATCGAGAGCTTAAGCTCCTGTAAAACCGGGGCTAATTGGCTGCCATAGTTAAAGCTGACACCGTCGAGCTCGAGTAATTTCATCTTAAATCTGCCAGTTCACACCAACGAAGAACTGACGGCCAGCCTGAGGCAATGCTTCACTCTGGTAGTAGTTCTCATCCAATAGGTTAGTGGCGCGCAGATACACTTCTAACTTATCGGCGATCAGCGGCTGCACTAAGTTGATATCCACTAAGGTGTAGTTATCCAGCGACTGCTGTTGATACTGGTTCTGACCGTTCACTTTCACCTGAGTCGCATAAACCTGATCGAGGATTCGCTCCACATTGAGGTGGACTTGCGTCTCGAATGGGAATTCGTAGCTCATTTGCCAGCGCAGCTGGTGACGAGGACGGTATTGCAGCGCATCTAAGGTATCGTCGCCTTCCATTTCTTTCGAGTCTAGGAAGCTGTAAGAGAAGCTCAGATCTAAATGCTCAATCGCATGGTTGTTAATCTGGAAATCAACCCCTTTGAACTCATAGCGCCCCATATTTTGGTAGAAACCATCGGTATCTTTGGCGATATAGTTCTTCGCATCGGTGTAAAAACCATAGAGCGAGAAGTCGGTGCTGGCTGGTAGGTTTTGATCCAGACCCAGCTCAACATGTTTAGACTCTTCCGCTTCTAACTCACTATTACCCGATGATTGCGAGTACAAATTCACCATAGAAGGGAAACGTACTTTGCGTGCCACACTCAGGCTCAAACGAGAGTCAGGCACAATCTGCCAATAACTAGAGGCCATCGCCGAGTAGTTATCATCCGTACCGTCTGAAGTATCGAGTGAATGGAAAGCCCCGCCCAAGGTGAAGCCATAGTTATGTTCTGACTGATACTGATATTCGGCCGCAGCAGTATACAACCATGCAGAATCATTTAGGTTTTCAGCGCCGCCAGAACCGCCACCGCTACCATTGCCAGAACCTGTTCCACTGCCACTACCAGTACCACCGCCAGAACCTGTTCCGCCGCCGCTACCCGTGCCTCCGCCAGAGCCTGTGCCGCCACCGCTACCCGTGCCACCGCCAGAGCCTGTTCCACTGCCGCTACCTGAGCCGCTGCCAGAACCTGAACCAGTGCCTGTACCCGAGTTATTGCCAGTACCGCTGCCAGCGTTACTGGAGTAAGTGTCCACGACAGACTTCCAGCTCTGCTCTTCAGCAATCACAGAGGTGGTTAACAGCCCTGCTTTATGAAAATCGGTGATTAACTGTAAATTGACCCCTTGCACCACGGAACGGCCATCTTGGGTTTGCGTCAATGCTTGATAGGTTTCATCCGCATAGGCTGCTTCTAAGGTATCGCTTTGATTGTGATAACCAAATCCGCGCAGGGTAAAGGTATCGTCAAACTGATGGGCTAAGCCGAGTTGGAAGGTATGTGAATCATAGTCGTCGGTACGCTCATACTTGAGCTTACCGCTGCCAGTACCATCACGTGAGGGTTTACCCCACTCACCATTACGCAGTGCCATATTGGCGATCAGCTGTGTCTTATCCGATAACCAATAACTGCCTTGGGCATAGACGTTGGTGACTTCTTTATCTGAATTAACTCTCAGCTCACCGTCTTGATATTGGGTCGGCTCGAAATCGTTCGACATCGGGAAACCATCGGTCTGTTGACGGCTCACACTCACCAATCCCTGCCAATCATCACCCGAGCCAGCGGCGCTGATATCGCCATTAAAGGTATTGTCTTTACCCGCTTCTAAACGTCCAGACAAGGCGGGCGCTGTGCTGCCTTGCTTAGTAATAATATTGATCACACCGCCGGCGCCGCTTGGGCCGTACAGTACTGAAGTCGGGCCAACTGACACTTCAACCGAGGCAATTTGGCTGGTTGGGATCACGCTTGGGTCGAACTGGCCATCGTCGGCACTGCTCATAGGCACGCCGTTCACCAACAGAGTGACATGACGGGTCTTAAAACCACGGATATCGACCCTAGGGGTGCCATCGCCACCCACACGGATATAAACCCCGGGTACATTCTTCAGCACTTGATCTAAAGTCTGTGCACCCAGAGCACGAATTTCGGCTTCGTCGATGCTCCAATGGGTGGTTGCCAATTGCTCCGCATCGGCACCTTCACCATGGACGACAATCACTTCATTCACATTCAACAGGGGATCGCGGGCGATTTCATCGGCTGAGGCGGTAAAACTCAGCCCAATTGCCAGCGCTAAGGACGACACTCTAAAGGCGGTATTTCTGGTAATCATATTATTGTTGTCATACAGGAAATTTAAGATGTGCCCCCTATTGTGGTCTGAGGAATTTCCGTCTCAACTGAAATAAAATCAAAAACCAACCCAGATCGACTAATCACAACAAATAGAAAATGCGACGCATCACAAAGAGACAAAATGTCCAACATAGACAACGGTATCGACAAAAAGACCCATCTTGGTCACGTTTTTTAGCGCCGCAAAATGAGACTATGGCAAAAGTCACACACTCGTGGGTTGCATCTTGACACTGACGGCCTCGGCCTTTAATTTGAGCGAAAGATTCTTATTTACACGCTCTCACCCACTCGGTGTAAATAGCTTTAAAAAGAATGGATTAACTTACCGCTGACTGCCGGAACTTCAGCCACCACCTTCATCTCGTTACCTTTGGAGTTTTATTTGCCCGCTCACGCCCTGTCTGAAGACCTTAAGTCTCTCATCGACAAACTCATTCAATTGAAGCAGGTTCCACCGACGGAGCCGATAGTGCAGTTATCCTTAACCACTGTTTCTATCCCTTTGATTTCATGGCTGGCATCCCAAAACCAATACCCGCGCATCTACTGGCATGGACGTGACAAGGTTGAAGAAGTGGCGGCGATTGGTGCCTGTAAAGACTTTAAGTTTGAAACCGGCGTCGATGATGACACCTTAGCGGAAATTTACCAACAGCAACGCGCCTTAACCACGAATCCCGAGATCCGTTACTACGGCGGCGTGGCGTTTGACCGCAGCATAGAGTCCTGGCCAGAGTTTGGTAATAGTCGCTTTGTGCTACCGCGTATCGAATTTAGACGCAGCGCGAACCAGTTCAGTTTGCGGGTCAATCTGAACTTTGCCGATCGGCATCCCGAAGAGGAAATCGACCTCGCCATTGCCGCGATAGAAGCCGTGCTACCGGCTCGTCCGCTCGCACCGCCCAATAAACTTGCGCTGTTGAGCCGCACCGATATTCCCGATTTTCCGCGCTGGAAGACCTTAATCGAGCAAGTGGTTGAGCCCAAGTTTAACCAAGAGACGCCCAAGGTGGTGCTGTCGCGCCACACTGAGCTTGAGGTCAATGCACAGGTCGATCCTTGGATGGTGTTAGCCTGCTGGCAGGGGCGTAATCCGAATAGTTTCCAATTTGGCTTCCAATTTAGCCCTGAGCGCACTTATATCTCCTGCTCGCCAGAGCGGTTATTTCGCCGTCGTCAGCAGGAATTGTTTACCGAGGCGCTTGCAGGCACCACAGTACGTGGCTTAAACCAAGAAGAAGACACGGCACTGGCCAACGCGCTGCTCGAAGACAACAAAAACAGCATAGAAAACCAGCTGGTTCGCCGCCATATCGTCAGTATGCTCTCCCCTTGAGCCAACATGTGGGCGCCGAAGAAACCGCGACGATTTTTAAGCTAAACCATATTCAGCATCTCCACCGCGCCATTCGCGCCGAGTTAAAGCAGGGCGTGAATGACTTCCAATTGCTACAGGCTCTGCACCCAACTCCTGCTGTGGGTGGCCTTCCCCGCGAGTCTGCCATGCGCTTTATTCGCGAACGCGAAGGCTACATGCGCGGCTGGTACGCCGGTGCCTGTGGTTATTTCAATAAGTACGAGAGTGAATTTTCGGTGGCGATTCGTAGCGCCTTGATTGAACCAGGCAAGATCAATCTGTTTGCCGGAGCGGGGATTATTGCGGGTTCGGATCCCGAGGCGGAATGGCAGGAGCTGGAGAATAAGCTGGCGACGATTATGTCAATTTTGATCGAACTGTAACGGCAAACTCAATAGCCATTGGCCTTAGTCTCTGTGTAGAGTCGTTCTTGCTCACCGGAATCAATCAGCTTTTTATGTTCAATATCAAAATGTTGCTTTAGCATCCGCCCTTTTTCCGTATTGGCAAAGGCGAAATAAGTTTCGGCGGTGAGCACCCCAGGAATAATCACAAACTGCTGCGGCGCCTTCAATTGAGGGACGAGAGTCTCCATATTCTTTCTGTAATCCAGCACGGCATCGGTTCGCCCCGCATTCACGCTATTTAGCATGCTTAAGATATCGCTGCCTTCCTCATAAAACATCGGGGTCGTCGTCAGCATGTTATAGCGATAGGCCAACATGGCCTGCACTTTCTTGTGGGATAGGCTCTCCATCCCCGACCAAGTCGCCGCAATTTGCGGGGTAACGGCGGCATCGATAGAGTCGAGTTCAACGGGGTTTTCACTCAGTAGGCTGTTTTTCACATCCCCCTTGTAAACACTGAGGATCATATCCACTCTGCTGGTTTCAACCATATAAAGCGTGCGGGCAAAGGGCATAAACTGCACATCGAGTTGCCAATCGGGAGCAGGAAAAGCCTTGCGGAGAATATCGAAGTAATAACCCGTCTCATCAGGATTGGAGAAACCCTGCCACGAAGCAGTGACCAGATGGATCACTACGGGCTTAGCCGGTGTCGCGTAGGAACACAAACTCAATAAACTAAAACACAAGGCCGCAAGAAATGATCGCATCGCGTTCTCCTCCCATTTCTTAACAGTGTAGGATAATTTCCCTGCCAGTGCTGTGACCTTATCTACCACTCCTCCTCGAAACTCAAGGCTAAATTGCTTGGAATATAAACAGTAAGCTTGCATCTTCGAACCTGGTCACTATAATGGCGACCCCGATTTCCGCACGCTGATATTGGGTAAAATAACAACAGATCATTTAGCGGGTTCCCTCACCCCGCCCTACACAACTAAAAAGGCCACATATGTTAATGTTAACCCCAGCGCAGCTTCGCCGCGCACTCCTGCTATTAGTGGGATTTCACATACTGATTATTTGCGTCAGCAACTACTTGGTACAACTACCGTTTCAATTGTTTGGTTTTCACACCACTTGGGGCGCGTTTAGTTTTCCCTTTGTCTATCTGGCGACCGATCTCACCGTGCGCATCTTTGGACAAACACCTGCCCGTAGCATCATTCTCAAGGCCATGGTGCCCGCGTTGATGATTTCCTATGTCATGGGTGTGGTATTCCATCAAGGCAGCTTCCAAGGGATTGATTCCTTAAGCCAATGGAACACTTTTGTGTTTCGCATTGCCTTCGCCAGCTTCGCGGCTTATTTGATTGGTCAGCTGATGGATATCACAGTCTTCGCTCGCCTACGCCAAAGCCGTTCTTGGTGGGTCGCGCCTGCGGCATCGACCATTGTCGGTAACTTAGTCGACACCTTAGTGTTCTTCAGTGTCGCTTTTTATGCCTCAACAGACAGCTTTATGGCGGCCAACTGGCCCGAAATCGCGGCCGTGGATTACAGCTTCAAATTACTCGTGAGCTTAGGGTTATTCCTGCCCGCCTACGGCGTCCTGCTGAAGGTCTTACAAGACAAGATCTTGCAAACCAGTCCACAAAAATCATTTTCCTGATTAACTCAACTGGCCAGACCTGTTATAATTTGAGCAGTTTTTAGTTCAGCCCCACTGTGTTTATGCGCATTTGGGGCTGATTTTCTGTGAGAGAAAATTATGTATTCAATTGAAATCAAAGCTCTGACAGCTCTGACACCTGAGTTGACCACACAGCTTATCGAACTGAGCAAGCAAATCCCTGAACTCGACCGCCCGCTGACCAGCGAAACACTGGCAGAACGTCTCTCGGATAAGACTTGCTTGATTCTCTTAGCCTATGTGGAAGGTGAATTTGCAGGCTTTAAGCTGGGATACGAACAGGCTGATGCCGTGTTTTACAGTTGGTTAGGCGGTGTTGCGACCGACTTTAGACGTTTAGGTCTGGCACAAAGCCTATTGGAATACCAAGAAACATGGGCAAGCCGCCAAGGTTATAACTTCATCCAGGTTAAGACCATGAACCGCTTCCCCGCCATGCTCAATCTGTTGATTAGAAACCAGTACTTGATTACTGAACTGAAGGCCGATCCGCAAAGCCTGATCGACCATAAACTGCATTTAAGCAAGTCGATTGCGACTGCTTAAAGGCGATTTACATAAAAATGTGCATTTTTTGCGAGAAATAGCTTGCAAACCTAATTGAGAATGATTATCGTTAACTTGCGTTCCAAAACTCATCTTTAACACGGATGACTGGTAATCTGACGTTGTTAAAGTGCTCCTGAGTTTGCAAGCACGACATTGCTCACACACACTCTTTTGTGGCCGGATTCATCATCCGGCTTTTTTTGCTTTTTATTCAGTGAATCAATCCTATAGCGTTGTGTGCAGAGTCGCTTCTAAGATGACATTTCGGTGCTTTGGCCGGAAAAATGTAAACCATCGTAGGGGTTGTTTTGCTGATCTTCCTTCGCCTCATGGTACAAACCAATGGTGAAGATAGAGCCCTTACCCAGTACAGAACTCACTTCTATGGTGCCGCCGATGCGCTTGATAATGCCGTAACTTAAGGATAATCCAAGGCCTGTGCCGTCTTTACGCGTGGTGTAGAAGGGATCAAAAATCCGCCCTAGCTGCTCAGGCGCAATCCCCGAACCTTCGTCCTCAACCTCAATTTTCACCCCAATCGGCATATCTTGCTGCAGCCAATCATAGGTTCGCACCCAAATCCTGCCCTTACCGTCCATCGCATGAGCGGCGTTAACCACAAGGTTAATCAGCACTTGCAGCAACTGCGGGCGATTAACCTGCACTGGGCAGCTGGCGTTCAGTTCAGTGATCAGCACCACTTCTTGTTTCTGAATCGAGTGCCGCACTAATACCAGCATTTCCTCGATGATAGGCGTAATAGGATGCATCTCTAAGGGAGCGTTAAACTCACCAGGACGGCTGTATTGCAGCAGGCTGCGGATAATAGTGCTAATGCGGCCAACCTGTTGGATAACAAGGTCGATTTCTTCTTTTACCGACTCGGCATTATCTCCAAGCTCATAACGCAGCAGCTCCATATTGCCGAGGATCACCGCCGTTGGATTATTGATCTCATGGGCAATCCCTGCGGTTAGCTCACCCAGCGCGGTTAACTTTTCATTGGTCACTAACTGCTGGCGAGTCTCATTGAGTAACGCCACGTTGCGCTGCAATTCCAAAGTCTTATCCTGCAGGCTACGAGTCCGCTCCTCGACCTTCATCTCGAGTTGTTCGGCCGCGGATTGGATTTGCGCGTTGCGCCGCTGCAATAAGTCGAGCATACGGTCGAACTGCTCGGCAAGATTCGACAATTCGTTATCCCTGTCCAGCCCCAAGGCGCCAATACGTACATTGCGACCAGACTGCACCGCTTGCACCACATGGTGAATACGCTCAATCGGTTGCAACAAGCTGTAAGCACCGCGGTACACCAACAAGCCGGAGATCAGCAGCACCAGCATCAAAATAGTGCCTAACTCGATGATATTAAGCAGGTAGTTATGGATAAAGGGCGACTCTGAGAATCCGGTATAGATCATGCCAACACGTTGCCCACGGATATCTTCTAAGGGCGCATAGGCGGAAATAAACCAATCGTTAAACACAAAGGCGCGATCGACCCATAACTCGCCGTGATTCAGCACTTTTTCGCGCACTTCCTCCGACACTAAACTGCCGAGCGCCCGCCCTTGGGGTTCATTCGATTGTGGGAAAAAATGCAAAGGCACGTTGGTTGAGACACGAATATTGTCAAGGAAAATGGTCACAGTACCGATGGAACGCTCCGGCAACGTGCCCTTGTCGTACACGAGGTCGCGGATATGGTCGACGATGCGCGTATCCCGATTAAACAGCACGCCGCCATCGAGATACCAAGCCACTTTGCCCTCAAAATCGGGGATCGGCAGCAAGCTGCGGCTCAGTAGACCACGGTCTTCCACTTGTTTATTCGGGCTTTGCGCCCGCAGTGTCGCTAGTAAGGGAATCGCCGCCCTTTGGGCTAAATCCGGATCAACCCGCGCCAAACGTTCAGGTGATAACACCATCAGCCCCGAATAGGGTAAAAGACCACCCATTTTCGGTAAAATTTGTCGCAAATCCGGGTCTGACGCGGCCTCGGCCACACTGACAAGCCTTAGAAAATCCAGATCGAGTTGCTTTTTTTGCTCATTTAAAAAGGCATCGATGCTCGCCCTGTGGGCCAATTCGCCGCTGAGAATGGGCCGAAAATCATTTTGAAAAGTCCATGAGGTCATCACTCTCTCGAGCTGTTTCTCCTGACGAACTTGCACCTGTTGCAGGGTATTTTCCGCCACAGCCAGATCGGCTTTTACCTTCATAAACAGTTGCTTGCCTGTGTAACTGATATTCCAGTAAATCGTGATAAACACTAAACTCACCAAGGTGAGCAAAATCGGCAGCAAGGTGAGGATCAGAATGCGATAACGCACTTTGGCCTGCATTTGCTGCCAACTGACACCAAAAAAGTGAGTAAAAAACGACACTTAGAACTCCTGCTCGTCGCTAACGTCAAACCACTCTTTATATTTGCGATCTAAGGTCTTACGGGAAACGCCTAAGTCCCTCGCCGCCGCCGATTTATTGCCAGAGTGCAGATCCACCACGCTGGTCACATGGTGTTTTTCCACTTCTTTCAACGGCCAATCTAAGGGATAACCTTGGGAGGCCGAAGACTCTGTCTTGACCTGCTGCTTCCAGTATTCCGCAGGCGGCTTGCCAAGCAGAATGCAGCGTTCAATCATATTGCGCAGTTCACGGATATTGCCTGGCCACTCGTGCTGTTGCAGCTTCACCATATCCTCATGGCTCCACACGACTTCGCGCACACCCAATTCGGCCGCTAATTGGCGAGTAAAGTGGTGGGTCAATTCGACCACATCTTCCGGACGCTCACGCAGCGGAGGAATTAAAATATCCAGCACATTCAATCGATAATAAAGATCACGACGGAAGTTACCCGCCTCGACTTCATCCACCAGTGTGCGGTTAGTGGCCGCAATCACCCGGACATCGATATTCACTTCCTTCTCACTGCCGACGGGGCGAATCGCCTTTTGCTCTAATACCCTGAGCAGTGCCGTCTGCATCTTGAGGGGCATCTCACCAATTTCATCGAGGAAAATGGTGCCGCCGGAGGCAAAACTGAATAAGCCTTCGCGATTTCCCTTAGCACCGGTAAATGCCCCCGCGGTATGGCCAAAGAGTTCACTCTCCAGTAGTTCGGGCGCGATAGAGCCGCAGTTAACGGGCACAAATGGCCCTTGGCGGCCGCTGAGTAAGTGTAATTGGCGCGCGACAAGCTCTTTACCCGTACCCGATTCGCCTTGAATTAACACCACGGCATTGGTCGGTGCCACGCGCTCAATCACTTGCTTGACCGACTTCATGGCCTCGCTGCTACCGATAATGGTGGAGGAATAGCCAATAGAGACTTCACGGCGCAGCATTAAGTTTTCGCGGCGCAGCAAACGGCGTTCAATACAACGGTCAACCGCCGACATCATCTGCTCGAGGTGGAAGGGCTTCATAATAAAGTCTGAGGCACCAGCCCGCAGCGCCTTAATCGCGACTTCTAAATCCGCATAGCCGGTCATAAAAATCACATCGGAGCGGCGGCCTTGTTCATCTAAGGCTTCGTGCCACTCAATGCCCGAGCGCCCCGGTAAACGGATATCGACAATCAATAGGTCGAAGTGGCAGCGACTACGTAACTGCTCAGCATCTTCAATACTGCCCGCCGTTTCGACTAAGGCGAATTTCTTCGAGAGCGCCTTATTCAAAAAGCTACGCATCCCGGGCTCGTCATCGACGATCAGGACAGACACAGCGGAAGGAAGGGGCTTGAGGTTATTATCTATCTGGCTCATAGTGCTCACTTCTGGACATTTTGACTCAATTGCGACCAATTCTAGCATTGAAACTAGACAAATAGGTCACTATGAACCATAAGAAGCATGCGCTGAGACAATTTGTCTGCAAACTATTTGTTGAGCCTGAGATCAGGGTCACAATTTAGATCAAGCTGTGAACGTAAATGCGTCATTGTTGGTTTGGCATCCTATTTGCTTTCAATCGAACGCATTACAATTTACGGAACCTCCCACTCAGTAGGCAATTGAGTCGGAACCCTATTTTTCGCCAAGGAGTATCCATGCTAAACGTGAAATCCCATATGAAGTCATTACTGGGCCTGGTTGTTGCAGCCAGCATGCTCACAGTGTTACCCGCTCAATCGGCTGAAGTGATCAAGTTAGCCACCACCACCAGTACTGAAAACTCAGGTCTGTTAAAAGAATTACTGCCTAAGTTTGAAAGTGAATCAGGCTACAAAGTACAAGTTATCGCAACGGGTACGGGTAAAGCCCTGAAACTGGGCGAGCAAGGCGATGTGGATTTAGTGATGACCCACGCCCCAAGTGCTGAAGCAAAATTTGTTGCCGACGGTTTTGGTGTTGAGCCACGTGGCATTATGGAAAACGATTTCGTGGTGTTAGGTCCTAAAAACGACCCAGCAAAACTACGTGAAAGCAAAACCGCCGAAGAAGCCTTCGCAAAAATCGCCAAATCTGGCTTACCTTTCGTCTCTCGTGGTGACAACTCTGGCACCCACATCAAAGAGTTAGAAGTATGGAAAGCCGCAGGCGTAACTCCTGACTTCAAAGGTTACACTTCAGTAGGTCAAGGCATGGGTAAAACCCTGCTGATGGCAAACGAATTACAAGGTTACACTCTGTCTGACCGTGGTACTTTCGTGGCGTACAAAACTAAGTTGGACTTAGGTGTCGATTTCGATGGCGGTAAAACGCTGGCGAACCCATACCAAGTGATTCTGATCAACCCAGCTAAATACCCAGATCTGAACCACAAAGGCGCTAAAGCCTTCAGTGACTGGCTGATCAGCAAAGAAGGTCAAGCCATGATCAACAACTTCAAAGTTGAAGGCGAGCAACTGTTCAAGGCAACCTATAGCGAATGAGCGAAGGCTGGCTAGCACTGTTACAGCAGGCGTTAAGCCTGCTGTTTTCATTGGACCCCGACGTTTGGTCCATCATCTCTGTCTCGTTTTCGGTTTCTTTCGCGGCGCTGCTCATCACCTTAGTCCCCTCTATGGTGCTCGGTTTTGTGTTGGCGTTTGCCCATTTCCCCGGAAAGTGGTTTGTCACTAACTTAGTACAAACATTGCAATCGATCCCCACGGTCGTCATCGGCCTGTTGGTGTATCTCATCTTGACCCGCAACGGCCCGCTTGGGGATTTAAAGTGGTTGTTCACTCAAGAAGGGATGATCCTCGGCCAAATGATGATTTGCGCCCCCGTGATGATCGCCATGAGTCAAGCGGCCTTCACCAGTGTCGATCGCCGGGCATGGGAAACCTCTCGCACCTTAGGCGCCTCTTGGTTTAGCGCGGTCTGGACAGTGTGCCGCGAACTGCGTATGCCATTATTGCTGGCAATTGTCGCAGCCTTTAGCCGTATTCTCACCGAAGTCGGCTGTTCTATGATGGTCGGCGGCAACATTTTAAACGTAACACGTAATATCCCGACGGCTATCGCACTGGAAACCAGTAAAGGCGATTTCGCCCAAGCTATCGCCCTCGGATTAGTGCTGCTAATCTTGGCCTTGATCCTCAACTTTGCCTTAGGTAGTTTACGCGGCAAAGAAACGCCAAGGAGCCATTAACTTATGACCCAAGCCAAACTGATCGCCCGTGACTTGGAAATGTCCTTTGGCTCGCGCTTATTATTCAAAGCCCATAGCCTAGAGTTGTGCCAAGGGAACGTCATTTATTTGCAGGGTGACAACGGCTCGGGCAAGTCGACCCTAATGAAGATCCTCGCGGGTCTACAGCCGCCATCTAAGGGCAAGATTGAAGTCAGCAGCTTTAAAAAGGACCCATGGTGGACACGCAACCCTTTGCTGGGCAAAGCCGTTTACCTCCACCAGCATCCCTATCTATTCGATGGTACAGTCAATTACAACCTGACCTACGGGCTTCCCTTTGCGGCCTCAAAAACCGAAGCCAAACGTAGAATTGGTCAAGCAATTGAGATGGCACAACTGGGCTCGCTATTGCAAGCCAGAGCCAGCAATTTATCCGGCGGCGAAAGACAACGCCTCGCCATCGCCCGCGCTTGGATTTTGCAGCCAAAGTTACTGATGCTCGATGAGCCGACCTCCAATATGGATAAGGACTCCCAAGCCTTAGTGCTGCAAATGATCCAACAGCTCAAACAGCAAGGAACGGGAATGCTATTAAGCAGCCACCAAAACTGTGCGCTCACCGCCATTTGCGAGCAGCAGTGGCACATTGAAGACCAACAGGTGATAACCTCCCGTCAGCAAACGCCCACAAACTCCACACAGGGATCTTTATATGTCGTTGCAAATTGATGCCGTAATTCTTGCCGGAGGTATGGCGCGCCGTATGGGCGGGGACGATAAAGGCCTCGTCGAGCTAAACGGCAAGGCCATGATTGAACACACTATCGAGCGGATAAAACCTCAGGTTAAGGAGATCCTGATCAACGCAAATCGTAACCAAACACGTTATGCTGAGTTCGGTTTTACGGTGTTGAGCGATGAGCATACTGGGTTTCTCGGCCCCTTGGCGGGCATGATCACTGCTATGGGTCACACCCAAGCAGACTATCTGCTCGTGGTGCCCTGCGATTGTCCGCTGCTGCCGCGGGATTTAGTCGCCCGCTTATTGGCCGCCATTGAGGCAAACGATGCTGAACTTGCCGTTGCCAGTGATGGGGAACGTGAGCAACCCGTGGTGATGTTATTAAAGCCGAGCCTGCGCGAGTCGATGACCGCCTTTCTCGAAGCGGGTGAGCGTAAAATTGATTTTTGGTATGCCAAACATCGCTTTGCGGTGGCGGCCTTTGCCGATCAACCCAATGCCTTCGTCAATGTGAACACGCCAGAACAAAAACAACGACTGGCTGCAGAGATAAACCAAAGCTAAGGCTTCAAATTTCCTAGATTAGAGGTGCAAATGAGTACTCCCTTCGTCAATCCGCTATCTATTCCCGTTCTCGGATTTTGTGCCTATAGCGGCACGGGGAAAACCACACTACTCAAGCAATTGATCCCCGAATTAAATCAGCGCGGCCTGCGTCTGGCGGTGATCAAACATGCTCACCACAATTTCGATGTCGATATTCCCGGTAAAGACAGTTACGAGATGCGCAAAGCCGGTGCGCGGCAAATGCTAGTCGCCTCCCATGTGCGTTGGGCGCTAATGACCGAAGATGCCCGCGATGGCGACCCAGAGTTAGTCCACCTGCTCAAGCAAATTGAAGCCGATAAAGTCGATATCGTCTTAGTCGAAGGCTTTAAAAAACTCACGCTACCGAAAATTGAGCTGCACCGCGCCGCCCACGGTAAGCCGTTTATCTATACCCAAGACGACAATATTCTCGCCATCGCTTGCTGTGATGACACAGCGCTGCCGAGCGAGCTAAGAAGACTCGACCTTAACAATGTCGCGCAAATTGCTGACTTTGTGATGGAATATGCCAATAGCTGGCAAGCACCCAACCCCGCATTACCAATAGCGACTGTCGATGCCTGCACCTTGGGCAGCGATAAAAACCTGAGCGTGAGCCAAGGCTTGGCGCAGATTTTATCCCATGTCGCCCCAGTCGCTGAGGTGGAAGAGGTTGGTTTAGATGCATTAGATAACCGCGTGCTTGCGCGCGACAGCATTTCGCCCGTGGATGTTCCGCAGCAAACCAACTCGGCGATGGATGGTTATGCCTTCGCCTATCAAGATCCGCTGCCTGCAAGCTTTACCTTAGTCGGCGAAGTCCTCGCCGGACATCAATATTCGGGCACACTCAAAGCGGGTGAAACCGTGCGCATTATGACGGGCGCGCCCGTGCCCGCTGGCGCAGATACAGTTCAACCTCGAGAGCTGGCTAACGAGGCCAATGCCAAGGTCAGTTTCGATGGCCGCATTCAACAGGGCCAACACGTTCGCCTTGCGGGTGAAGACATAGGCCAAGGCCAAGTCGCCCTCACCCAAGCCACACGCCTAAGCGCCGCCGAACAGGGCTTATTAGCCTCCCTCGGCCTTGACCGAGTGACGGTTTATCGTCGCCCGACCGTGGCCGTGTTCTCCACAGGTGATGAAGTCAGCCAACCCGGCGAGGCTCTGAATCCAAACTGCATCTATGACTCGAACCGTTACACCATCAAGGCGATGGCAAAACGTTTAGGTTGTGAAGTCATTGACTTAGGTATTATTGAAGATTCCGAAAGCGCACTCGAAGCGACCTTAACCAAAGCCGCGGCGCAGGCCGATGTGGTGATCAGCTCAGGCGGCGTTTCCGTTGGCGACGCCGACTACATCAAGGCCGTGCTAGCGCGCCTTGGCAATATCGACTTCTGGCGGATCAATATGCGCCCCGGTCGCCCACTCGCCTTTGGTAAGGTCGGCGATAGCCTATTCTTCGGCTTACCCGGCAATCCGGTGGCTGTGATGGTGTCGTTCCTGCAATTTGTGCAACCTGCGCTGCGTAAACTCGGCGGTGAAACAAACTGGCAGGCGCCGTTATTCCCGGCGATTACCGATGAAACCCTGCGTAGCCGCACGGGCCGCACTGAGTTTATCCGCGGAATTTATCGCCTCGGTAATGATGGCAGACTGCACGTAACCAGCACAGGCAACCAAGGTTCGGGCATGCTCAGCTCTATGGTCAAAGGCAATTGCCTTATCATCATTGGAGATGATGCTGAGGCGGTGAATGCGGGTGAAACCGTGTTTATTCAACCTTTTGCCGATCTTCTATAAGAGCCACTGAATCCCTATGAGCCAACTCGTGGATGCCTTTGGCCGTCAGGTCGAATATTTACGACTCTCAGTGACGGATCGCTGCGACTTCCGTTGTGTCTACTGCATGACGGAAGATCCCTGCTTCTTGCCCAAAGACCATGTTATGCATCTCGAAGAGTTGGCTTGGATTGCCCAAGCCTTTACGGAACTGGGGGTGACTAAAATTCGCCTCACCGGCGGCGAGCCCTTGGTGCGTAGCGATTGCGATCAACTGGTGCGCTTACTGGGCAAGCTACCAGGGCTTAAAGATTTATCGATGACCACGAATGGTTCTAGGCTCAGTAAGTTTGCCAAGCCTATGTTTGATGCGGGTCTTAAGCGCTTAAACATCAGCCTAGATACCCTTAACCCCGAGCTCTTTACCCAACTGACACGTAACGGTAAATTAGCACGTGTGATCGAAGGGATTGATGCGGCCATCGCCGCAGGTTTTGAGCGCATTAAAATCAATGCGGTGATCCTTAAGCAGCAAAATGAACATGAAGTGATTGATCTGGTTAATTTTTGCCGTGACCGAAACCTAGATATCGCCTTTATTGAAGAAATGCCGCTGGGTGAAATGGACGAGCGTAAAGACGCGCGTCATTGCAGCAGTGATGAAGTTAAGGCCATGATTAACGAGCATTATCCCCTGCAACTTTCCAATAAGCGCACAGGCGGCCCAGCGCGTTACTACACCATGGCGGATAGTCCGATTCATATCGGGTTTATCTCACCCCATAGCCACAACTTTTGCCACGAATGTAATAGAGTGCGCGTAACCGTAGAGGGGCAATTATTACTCTGCCTAGGTAATGAACACTCCATTGATTTAAAAAGCATTGTGCGAGAATATCCCGGGGACATTGAGCGCCTTAAAACCGCGATTCTCCAAGGTATCAAGCTCAAGCCTAAGCAACATGTTTTCGATAATAGTGGCGTGCAAATCCTGCGCTTTATGAATAGCACTGGCGGTTAACCCCTCCGACCTAGGGCTAGCATCTCTATTTTGCCGTGATACACTCATGGCATCAGTCCCATTTTTTGTGTCACTCTACCTATGGCGCTTACTCGTAAACAGTGGAATAACATCATTATTCTTGCCTGCATTTTTATCATTGCGGTACTGACGTTTATGGACAAGAAAACCCATAATGTGCCGAGTGATGCCCAGCTGTTGTTTGATGATAATGCGCCGCTGGCACAGTTGCAGCTAGATGGTGTGTGGCTGCATAAACAAGCCTCAGGTTGGGAATGCGATCCGCTGGTGCTCAACTGCGCCCAATGGGCCAAGGCTTGGCAAGGCCTAAGAGTCTCGCCCCTCAGCGAGGCACCACAGCCCACTGGCAAACCGCAGGAACTGGTGATCCAAATTGCCGAGATCCGCCAATCGCAACGTTGGATTTATTTCTCCGAGGACGGTGTGCTCAAATCACCCGCTGGCAACTGGTATTTAGTACCCCCAGCCTAAGGGCCGATTTACAGCCAATCCTCGATGCAAAATCCACCAGCTAATCTATTACCGAAAAGAACTCAATCATGCCGGAATTACCAGAAGTCGAAGTCACCCGTCAGGGCATAGCCCCACATCTTGTCGAACAAACCGTGGTTGACCTCGTAATCCGTAACGCCTCACTGCGTTGGCCCGTCCCCGAACTTGCCAAACAGATCATCGGCCAAACCATACGCCAAGTGCGCCGCCGCGCTAAATACCTGTTAATCGATACCGATGCTGGCACCAGCATAGTGCATCTGGGGATGTCGGGCAGCTTGCGGATCCTGCCCCATGACACGCCAGTGGAGAAGCACGATCATATCGATCTTGTCCTTGCCAATGGCCGAATTCTGCGCTTTAACGATCCGAGACGTTTCGGCGCTTGGTTATGGTGCCAATTGCCAGAGGAAGCCCATCCGCTACTGGAAAAACTCGGGCCAGAACCTTTAACCGACGCCTTTAACGTCAATCAGTTAGCTGCCGCACTGGCGGGCAAGAAGAAGGCTATCAAACTCTGCCTGATGGATAACCATATTGTGGTAGGTGTGGGGAATATTTACGCCAACGAAGCACTGTTTGCCGCAGGGATACACCCCGAGGCGGAGGCCGGCAAGATAGATATTGAACGCTTAACGGTACTAGTTGCCGAGGTCAAACAAATCCTCGCCCACGCCATCAAGCAGGGCGGCACTACGCTTAAAGACTTCACCAATGCCGAGGGTAAACCCGGCTATTTCGCGCAAAAGCTGCATGTTTACGGCCGCGGCGGCGAAACCTGCACTCAGTGCGGCAATCTACTCAGCGAAATCCGCCTGGGTCAACGCACCACAGTATTTTGCGGCATCTGCCAGACGCGTTAACCTCGCCGATAAAAATGCCTGCAATTGCAGGCATTTTTTTAGCTTCTTCGATATGACTGTTGATTACTCTTTTAACCAACGGCCAGGATGATCGGTAAAGTAACGGTACTCACGCTCTGGCGCTTGGCACTGAGGCTTAAGCTCTGACGCAGATAACAAAATCCATTCGTCACGGTGGGCAATCCCCATGCTCTTACCGCCTTTAATATCGAAACAACTCAGCTCGGCACCGCTAGGCACTAACACATAACGCTGTTTGTTCTCCTGCATCCATTGCCACGCGTTACGCTCCTGCTCTTCTACCGGCGCGAGATAACTAAAGTGCGTCACACTCATGGGCGAGAACAGAATAAATTGCTCTTTAAAGTTTACTAAGCCAAGTTCGGCATCTTCACCTATCACTTCGGCTGTGTGTAGCATCAGGCTTCTCGGGGTGCGCATTTCATCGAGCATAGCGTAACCCCAAGTGCTCACCAGCACCCAGCCCAAGGCGGAAACTAACCCCACCTTAACCAAGGCAAACTGACGACGCGCCAGCCACAGCAAGGCACACCAAAGCACCCCGAGCAAAATAAATAAATAACCAATGCCAGTGAGATCATCGGTATAGTCCGCCAGCGCTTTGACAAGTGCAGGGTGATGAATAAATGCCAGCACGCCGGCCACTAACACGAGTGCGCCCAAGAACCACAGCACACCAGTGACTAGTTTTTCAAACCAAGCTTTGGGTGAAACACCCGTTAATACCGCCGATGCCGCCAAGGCCAACATAGGTAATGCGGGTAGAATATACACGTTGCGCTTGCCCGGGCTGATACTGAAAAACAGCACCACGAGCCCGACCCAAATCAGCAGAATCGCAATGGTGGGATCGGCTTTTACCTTTTGCAGCCACTGTTTCCAATAGGCGACCACCAGCAACGAAATCGGGAACCACATCCAAGGGATCACGCTCAGCACGAAGAAATACCAAGGCTTGATATGGTGCCAAGCATTGACGTAACGCTCGCCCGTTTGCTTAAACAAAATATTATTTTGATAGGCCACCATCTCGGGCGTGCCATGGGCTTGAACCGTCATCACCATTGGCACTAACCAACAGGCAATCACGGCCAACATGGCCAACGGCCCCGCGAGGCAAAGCCAAGTTAAGCGGCCCTCAAAACGGGCCTTATCTTTGAAGGCGTAAACCCCAATCGGAATGAGCAACAATAGGGGCAAGAAACCAACCCCCTTAGTGATCACCCCAAGCCCCATAAATGCCCAGCCAATAAAATACCAATGCCACTTAGGCCCAAGCATAAAATGTCTGATTAATCCGTAACATCCTACGGTTATCCAACACATCACCATGGCATCTATCTGGGCATTTTTCGCCTGCATCAAAAACTGCGGCACGATAAGGAGCAATAGTGCAGCGTTGCGGCCAACCCGCACATTCCACAATCTGGCACCCAGATCATAGACAAGGAATACCGTCAGCAAGCCGCAGAGGGCATTGGGGAGTAAGAAAGAGAGTTTTAACGACCCCGTGAGTTGATAAAACAGGGCGATCGCCCACATAAATACTGGCGGCTTATCGGGATAATATTCCCCGCCTCGGGTAGGGAATAACCATTGACCCGAGGCCACCATCTCCCGCGCGACCTCAACAAACCGCGGCTCGTCGGCGGGCCAAGGGGAACGAAAACCTATGCCAACCAACAAGATCAGCAAACTCATCAACAGCAGCGGCCAGAGTACTTGGTAATAATCTTCGCTATTGAAACGACGATTCAATGCATCCATTCCTAATCCCTATTTAGTTTTCCAATTCATCCACCTGCTTTCGCAGGCTAGAACGGTAAAGGTAAGCACCGATGAGACTCGAGATAATAAACAGCCCGATACTGATCCCCAGTTGGTTATGATCGGACAAGCCAATGCCCGCGCCCGCAAAACTGAATATCAGCATCTGCGGCAAATAACCCAGCACGCTGCCAAACATAAATCCCCCTGCGGGGATATGTGTCGCCCCCGCAAACAGATTCGTCAGCAGATTACTCCCCACGGGCAACAAACGGATCATTAAGACTTTTAACCAAGTCCGATGAATGATCAACGCCTCAAACTTTTGTAAACGATTGCCAAAACGTCGTTGCAGACTGCTTCGAATGGTTAATCTCGCGGTATAAAACGCCAGCACGCAACCCAGCAATGCCGCTAAGGTGGAAAATAAACCACCATAGATGCCACCGAGGGCAAAGCCGAATACAAAGGCGATCACCTGCCTCGGCCCACCGACAGCGGTAAACAAGGCGCCAACCATCAGCAATACCGCCAGCGCATAAGCCCCTTGAGCGGCAATAAAGTGTGCCACCCAATTGCTATCGGTCACATGCTCGAATAACCCTTGCTGGGCCGCAAACATTAACACCAGCAAAATAAAGACGATAAAAATCGCCTTATAGAGTCGCTTCATCTTAATCGTGCCAGCTGGTTTCGCTACGGGCGACCTTAGCGATTTTTGCCCTACGACCGAGCCACATGACGCCCATGATGTCGACAATTCCGACCCAGACCCGATTCCAAGCGGTATATTTAGACACGCCTACTTGGCGATCCCTATGATTAACCACAGAAATAAACACTTCGCCCCCCATGCGGCGCACGAGTGCAGGGATATATCTGTGCATATGGTCGAAGTAAGGCATGCGCAGGAAGGTTTCGCGGGGAAGAGTTTTAAGCCACATCCGGTATCGGGTATGCCATCGTGTAACAGTGCATCACGCACTTTATTCGCAAAGCGGGACTGGAATCGCTTCCACGCCGTGTCTTTACGGTTTTTGCGATAACCAGCAATACAAAAGTGTTCGGCATGAATTTGCGGCAATTGAGCCAGCATGGCGGGAATATCCGCAGGGTCGTTTTGTCCATCGGCATCTAAGGTGACAATGTATTTACCGCGGGCGTGTAAAACGCCAGTGGAAATAGCGGTACTTTGGCCCGTACTGCGCTCGTGACGAATAGCTTTAGCATCGCATTGCATCACCTCTGCGGTGTGCATAACTTCACCAAAAGTGTCATCCTGACTACCGTCGTCGACAACAAGAATTTCAAACTCAGTCAACCCTTGCAGGGCTTGGCATATCTCTTTCATTAATGGGCCAATATTGCCCACTTCATCTTTTGCGGGGATCACGACTGAAATCACGTTAAGGCTCCAAGCTTAATAACCATGAGTACGGTAACATAGGATTGTGGCAAAAAAATCTGCATAGATAGGATGTTATAAATTAAACGGAACGCGAGCCCAGCATTGTATACGGGTGAAAATCGAGAAAAGAGCACTTAATTTGGAACTGTGAATTTCATCGAAATGACATATTCTAATGCCGCAGAAAATGCTAGTTTGGGAAACAAAATGCCAAACTGTATAAAACCTATGAACATAGTTGTAGTTGGAATGGGCTATGTTGGCCTATCGAACGCGGTTTTACTCGCCCAGCAAAACCATGTAGTAGCGATTGATTTGATGCCCGAGCGCATCGCGTTAGTTAATGCGCGTAAACCAACGGTCGCCGACAGTCTGATTGAAGAATACCTGCAGCATAAAGCCTTAAATCTCAGTGCCACGAGCGACAAAAACGTCGTTAAAGAAGCCGATTTTGTCATCATAGCCACTCCTACGGATTACGACCCACAAACCAACTACTTTAATACTCAGTCGGTCGAACGGGTCGCCAAGGAAGTACTTGCCCTGAATCCCGACACAACCATTGTCATCAAATCGACTGTGCCAGTGGGTTTTACCGAAGGGCTGAGAAGTAAACTCAACAGTGACAATATCTTATTTTCGCCAGAGTTTTTGCGCGAAGGTAAGGCGCTTTACGATAACCTTCACCCCTCCCGGATCATAGTAGGTGAACGTTCAGAGCGCGCCCAAACCTTTGCCGATCTGCTTGCTCGCGCCGCCATTAAGCAAGATATTCCGATTTTACTCACAGACAGCACAGAGGCCGAGGCGATTAAGTTATTTGCCAACACTTTTTTAGCCATGCGCGTCGCCTACTTTAATGAGTTGGACACCTATGCGGAGAGCCGAGGGCTCAACACCCGCCAGATTATCGAAGGCGTATGTTTAGATCCGCGCATCGGCGATTACTATAACAATCCTTCCTTCGGTTATGGCGGTTACTGCCTGCCCAAGGACACTAAGCAATTGCTGGCCAACTATAACGATGTACCTAACAATCTCATCAGCGCCATTGTCGACTCCAACACGACCCGCAAAGATTTTATCGCCAACGCGATTATCAATAAGCAACCGAAGCGAGTGGGGATCTATCGCTTAATCATGAAATCCGACTCAGACAACTTCCGCGCCTCGGCGGTACAAGGTGTGATGAAACGTATTAAGGCCAAGGGCATCGAAGTCGTGGTCTATGAGCCCGTACTCAAGGAAGACGAGTTTTTTAACTCTAAGGTGATCCGTGATTTACATGAGTTTAAAACCATGTGCGATGTGATTATTTCTAACCGTATGGCCAATGAACTCGAAGATGTCGCCGCTAAGGTGTACACCCGGGATCTGTTCCATCACGACTAAGCGTCAAAAATATAAAGGTTTACTATGAAATACTTAGTCACAGGCGCCGCCGGATTTATCGGCGCTAAAGTCAGTGAGCGCCTCTGCGCACAGGGCCATGAGGTTGTCGGTATCGATAACCTCAATGACTATTATGATGTTGGGCTAAAGCTAGCTCGACTGGCACCGCTCGAGGCCTTAAGCAATTTCCGTTTTATCAAACTGGACTTAGCCGACAGAGACGGCATAGCAGCATTATTTGCAGAACAAGGTTTTCAACGGGTTATCCATCTCGCCGCGCAGGCTGGGGTGCGCTACTCCCTCGATAATCCCCTCGCCTATGCCGATAGCAATTTAGTTGGGCATCTCACCATTTTAGAGGGCTGTCGCCACCATAAGATTGAGCATCTAGTGTATGCCTCTTCATCCTCTGTGTATGGCTTGAATCAAAAGATGCCATTTTCGACCGAGGACAGTGTCGATCATCCGATATCCCTGTATGCAGCGACCAAGAAAGCCAACGAGTTAATGTCGCACACTTACTCACATCTCTATCAGTTACCCACCACTGGCTTGCGCTTTTTTACCGTGTATGGCCCCTGGGGACGACCCGATATGGCCTTGTTTAAATTCACAAAAGCCATTCTCGCGGGCGACACTATCGATGTGTATAACCATGGCGATCTCAGCCGTGATTTCACCTATATCGACGATATCGTTGAGGGCATCATCAGAGTGCAAGACAAACCACCTCGTCCAACACCGGACTGGCGTGTAGAAACTGGTACACCGGCTAATAGCAGCGCCCCTTATCGCGTATTCAACATAGGCAATGGCAGCCCAGTGCAATTGCTGGATTTTATTACCGCACTCGAAAGTGCACTCGGCATTGAGGCTAACAAACAATTCTTACCCATGCAGCCAGGTGATGTGCATTCCACTTGGGCCGATACCGAAGACCTGTTTAAGGCGGTGGGTTATAAACCCCAAGTGGATATCAATACCGGAGTGGGCAGATTTGTCGAGTGGTACCGCGCGTTTTATGCGAAGTAAGCTCTCTGAGAAAACAAAAAGGCCTGCTGATTAGCAGGCCTTTTATTGGATTAGCGCTTAAAAACGGTATTCAAAACTGCTGAAGAAAGTCGCATTAGTATCATTTTCTTGTACATCAAATTCCGATCTCGATACTGTACCGCCCAGACTCCACATGCCCTTCCACACCGGCATACGGTAAGAAAGTTCCAGCATCAGCAAGTCTTCCTTCGGTGGCTGTGGCGCCCATGTGGTCGCCACGTTGGTGCCGTCTTTATTCAACTTGGCATAACGCAGTAGCGAGGTAAAACCACGGCTGTTATGGAACTGACCAACCAAACCAAACACAAAGACTTGGGCATCGCTATCATAGGTCGAGCCTAAAGCTCTGCCGTAGTAACGCGCTCCACTGAGGTAAACAGGATCTTCATAGAAGCAGTTAGGCTTGCCATCACACTCGACAAAGGTATCCGAGTATTCCATGAATAGCTTGAATTGCTTACCCGATGTGCCGAAATGGGTATCTATCCCCCAGAGTGAGCCGCAATCGCTGCCGTTTTCACAGCTATGCTCAAGGTACAAACCAACGGGGATATCCTGCCAAGTGTCGGCATAACGTAAATCGATGCTCTGGGTTCTATGGCCCGCGTCACGGCGTTGATCGGCTAGGCAAGAATCCGAACCGTCTATGCACACCGCATTGCTTGCCACTGAGTCCCACCAAGAATCGAAGTCGCAATTCTGCCCTTCACCACAAAAGAGTGTTGACCAAGACAAGCCAATTTCTAGCTGCTGAAGGGGTTTGGCGGTGAAACGCATATCCCATTCAGCCGTTTTAGGCACAGCACGCTCTTTTTCAGCCATGCTAAAACCGGTCTTGAAGGTCCAAGGACCAATCCAAGATAACCATGGCGTTTCGAAGGCGGCGGCATTATTACGGCTGAGCGACAGTGACTGCATTGGGCGCGCATTGTTAGAGCGATGCAATGCCGAATCAAATCCCGGCCCCCACCATTGCTCAACCGTACCTAAGGTCGCAATCCAGTTACCCATGATTACAGCAAAATAAGACTCATCGAGACGGAAGTTTTTGTTATCTTGCGGATCGTACGTCTCAGCAACTGTGGTTTTATAGGCCACACGTGAGCCTAAATATTCGTAGGAGGCTTTAGCCTCACCCTTTTCACGGTAGTCGGAGCCATAATGCTGGAAGCGAGCGGGATCGGTCGCACCCGAGAGTTTAACCCTAGCATTGCCGCGATTATCGACGGCATTTTGATAGTAAAAGTTAACTCGGGCAAAGGCTTGCACTAATCGGGAGACAATAGCTCGGGTTCGACTTTCGCTAAGTCACCACCAATACCAGACCACATCAAGGAAAGGTATTCACTGGCACACGGATCACGCCCGCATCGGCCAGTGCTTGAATATCGGCTCTTAAATAAATATCCGAGGCATCCACCCAAGGGGCGGCAGCAACGGAAGCAGAAAACAGTAAACCAGATGCAACGCTAGCAGCGAGGATAGAGGGGGTCAAAAAAGCCTTCATAACATCCTTTTCATTATCATCGCGAGGCCTGATGCCTCAAAGGTTTTATGGAAATACTCAGCCTTATCAGGCTTTTGCGAGGTTAAGCTTGGCGGTCAACGCGCTTGCCACCTCAGGGTGTACAAATTGACTCACATCGCCGCCATGCAGCGCGACTTCCTTCACTAAAGTGGAAGAAATAAAAGAGTTTTCTTCGGCCGGCGTTAAAAACACGCTCTCAAGATCAGGGCTTAATCTGCGATTCATGTTGGCCAATTGGAATTCATACTCAAAGTCGGAAACCGCACGCAAACCACGCACCAGCACGCTCGCACGCTGTTCCTTGGCAAAATCCACCAGCAGGCCCGAAAAACCAACCACTTCCACATTATCCAAATGGGCTGTGACGCGGTTTACCAACTCAACGCGCTCCTCAAGGGTAAACCTTGGCTGCTTAGATGGATTGGCCGCAATGCCTATAATCACATGCTTAAACAACTTAGCCGCACGCTCAATCAAATCGGCATGACCATTGGTAATGGGATCGAATGTCCCAGGATAAATCGCTCTTGTATGCACTTTGCTGACTCGACTCAGATAGATACCCAAAAATCATTGCCGCCAGTCTACTCGTTTTAGCCACTTGAGTGAATCATCCCGATAAAAACCGCTGAAAATCCCGTTAAAAATTGAAATACTGGCAAGAATTCCTCGGATTAAGCCCATGTAAAGGCATGAACTGATATAATGCCGACTCGCTATATATTGGATTAAGTAGGCAGCGGCTTTTCGTCCAACCTAGATGGATTGAAACCACACCACAACCGATTAAGTCCACGTAATCAGAGCACTTATATGAAAAAAATCGCCATTTTTTGCCATAACTTTTCTCGAACGGCACAGTCAAAATCGCCTTATCCCAGGCCGAAGTGCTGCAGGAAGCCGGGCAAGATGTTCACCTCTTTGTGTTCCATAAAGAGGGGGATTTTATGCCGCCAGAAAATGTGACGATTCATTATCTTTATGAAGCTGGCCAAAAGCCAAGCCTACAGGAGCAAAGACAACGCCTGCAGGCCAAGGTGGCCGAAGCGGAACAATCGGGTAAGTTCTCGCTATTTTTAAGTAACTCGACCGATTGCGATGTCGTTGTTTCCGGCTGCGATTTCGATCCCTGCTATTACTTTTGCCACTGCGCCCTCAAGCAAGAACTCTTGATGGAATTAAAGCGTGGTCCAGTGCATTTCTGGCGTCGCTGGAAAAAGGCCAAGGCGCTGATAGGCAAAAAGATCATTACAGTTTCCAATGGCATCGCCGATGAGCTCAGAGCCACTTCCTGGCTCAAACCACAAAGCGTTCAGACAATCTATAATCCCTTTAGATTGGAGGAAATCCGCAAGAAGACTCAGGAAGAAATTGCCGAGATCCCAAGCGAGCCTTATATGATCCATGTAGGCCGCGTGACACGGCAAAAACGCCACGATATTTTGTTTAAGGCACTCAGGGATATGCCAACGGCCCCTAAGCTTGTCCTGCTGTGCAACCGCCCCAAGAAGGCACGCAAACTCGCTAAGAAATACGGTGTCGAACACAGAATCATCACTCCAGGGTTTCAACACAATCCCTACGCTTGGATTGCCAAGGCCGAGTTGATGCTACTCAGCTCAGATTTTGAAGGCTTACCGACCGTGGTGATTGAGTCTTTAGCCTGTGGCACACCTGTCGTCAGTACTGATTGCCCACACGGGCCCAATGAAATTCTCACAGGGCATTTAGCACAATATCTCGTCCCCGTTCGCCAACCCGCGCTGTTGGCACAAAAGGCACTGGAATGTTTGGCCTCACCACCAGCTTTAGACAATCTAGAAATATTAAAGGCCGTAGACAGCCAATATATTGCCGCTCAATATATTAACTTAGCGCAATAAACTATCACTTTTAATTAGAACGCCATTTCTTATATTGGCGTTCTCATTAAAATTGCAACAAACTGATACAACATGATGCCCGTTAAAATAATTATCAATATAACAAATGTATCAATAAGGCATTAATACCTTCATACTTTTTGATTAAAGCGATACAATTTAAAAACATTTATTGAACACTTGATTATATAAAACTGCGTTCCGTATTAATTAGATCATTATTTAATTGATCGCCAGAATTAAAAACCTCAAAATATTCCGCTTGGAATAAATTTATCTCACAAACGGAACTGGTGAGTATTTTTGGGGTGGTTATGAGTAAGCTAAAGGTCGCTTTATTAGTCGATGAATATTTTGGTGGTACAGGTACAGTGTACGGTGGATACGGCTTTCTTGCCCGTCATCTGATCGCCAAACACTTGCCCAATGAGAACATTGAAGTAGAAGTACTGATAAAAAAAGATTGCAGCAAACAGCGATTAATTCCCCGTCGTTATATGATCGATGGTATCAAAGTGTATCGTCTTGCCGCTAAGTTTATGGATTTTCTTAATATTAGATTCTTAAAAAAGAAAAACTATGATCTTTTCTTATCCATCGAAATGACGACCCATTCCTATCGTATTCTTAAAACAATCCCCAATATCGATAAAAAGTTGTTGTTCTGGGTTCAAGATCCACGCCCCGATTATGAATGGGACGAAATTAATACCGTAAAACTCTTTCCTGAGAAAAGTTATTGGGATAGCAACATTTATCAGTTTGTCCACGATTTGTGGGCTGCAGGTAAAGTCTCGTTTATTTCTCAGGCGCGTTTTCTCGATAGAAAAGCGCGGGATCTCTACAACCTCGACGATAAAACCGAGATCAAATACTTACCTAATCCTATCGAAATCGATCACAGCTTCGATGTCGAAACCCATCCGAAGAAAAACCACATTATCTTCCTCGGCCGCATCGAGTCGGTTAAGCGTGGTTGGTTGTTCTGTGAGATTGCCAAACTGATGCCAGAATATGAATTTTTCATGCTTGGTCAATCCTTTAGACAGTCGAAGAAAAACCAATCCATCATGAATAACTACCTCGACATCCCTAACTTACACTTTGTGGGGCATGTTGAAGGGGAGAAAAAGGCGCAGTTGATTAAGGACGCTAAGATTTTAGTGAATACCTCAATCCACGAGGCGCTACCGATTTCGTTTTTGGAAGCCTTATCCTACGGAACGCTGCTCGTAAGCTGTCGTGATCCCGATGAACTCACCAGCCAATTTGGGGTATTTACCGGCACTGTATTAGGGGATGGTTTCGATAAAGTCCCACTCTTTGTCGACGGTATCCGCCATTTGATGGAAAACGAGCTACTCCGCCAAGAGCTGGCGCTAAAAGCGGTGAACTACATCAAAGCGACGCACAGCATTGAAGATTTTCAGAAAAATATGCAAGAGATTATTTTTAAGCTGGTCGAAGAGACTAAAGCGCAAAGCTAAAAACAAGGCCGACACTGTGTCGGCCTTACTTTTTCTTAAAACAATTTCCAATAGCCTAACTTGCGGCGCATTTTAAAGTGTCGCAGTAAGTTCAATGGCTTAGGTTTCAGCCAAGCGGTTCCCTTATCAATCAAGGCATCGGTTGCCGCGAGTACACGCTGGCTAGACTGACCATCTCCCGTGGGGTGGATTTGATTACAATAATCATGGATATGCGCCATCAAATCATCGGGGCGGCTAAGCGCTCTAGTGAGTGCAGGTTCAATCTCTTCGACTCGGTTAATATCGATTAAATGTGCCTTCGGTGACTGATTTTTAAAGGTCACTACTGGCTTACGCTGCATTAAAAACATCAATAAAATCGAGGATGTATCACAGAGCATCACATCTCCCGCCTGCAGAAGCGGGATCACATTGTCGGTTTCCACAAACTGCAGATTCTCATTTTCGAGAGTCTTGTATTGCTCAACAATACTTGGCTTCATCTTAGGGTGGAATTGTACCAACCAGCGCCACTGGCTCTTTTGCGACAGGGCTTTAATCTGCTCAAATACCGCCGGAGCACAGGTCAGGCTGGGGGAGAATGTCGAGCAAAACAGCACTACGGGCCGAGGATCGTCGGGCTTAATGTAAGGATTATCTTTATTTTCAATAAATAAAGGATCGAGCGCTGGCCAGCCCGTTTCAGCCACGGTAAAGGTGCCGATTTTTTCTCTAGCTCAAGGAAAGGCAGTGTCGTCGCAGGCCCTTGAGTGCAATACAAGTCAAAGCAATCGCGGATTTCGAAGTGATCTTCTCGCCCCTTATGATTCATTTTGCCCGCATTAAAACCGTGGAACACCCCCACTTTTACCCCAGGGATAAAGCTTGGCACTACGTTACCCGGCACGAACACGGCATCGGGTTTCCATGCCTTAACGGCATCGATATCGGGTAAGCGTTTTTCATCCGCTTTAAGGAATTGGGGGTCGACCTCACGGCCTTCGAGGAACCAACACGCCTCATCGCCACGCGCCAGAATCACTTGCTGCAGCGGCCTTAGCATCGCATAGGAATAATTCTGTGCTATGTAGAACAAATAACGTCTTTTATTTGATTTACGCGCTTCCACCGCTTTCTCCTCGGGTAAATTATTTCGCTAGCGCGAGATATTGTTCGGCAATTGCAGTCGCATCCACCTTAGTTAAAATCTCCACGTTTTCGAGGGATGGCGGCTGCGCGACCACGGCGTCAATCATCTTGGCCAAGGCAGCAGGATTACGACGGGGAACAAGATAGGGAGCCAAATTTCCAGTCAAAATCTCATTCGGCCCGTGTGGGCAATCGGTGCTGACCACTGGTGTGCCGCAGGCTAAGGATTCGATTAATACCGTCGGCAATCCTTCGAAATCGGAACTCAGCACCAGTGCTTTCGCACGTTTGATCCAAGGAAAAGGATTACTCTGGAATCCAGGAATGATTAAGCGCTTCTCGATGCCGTATTTCTTCGCCGCTTTAATCGCCTTCTTGTGGTTATGGCATAACAGCACCACGGGTAACTGATTTTGGGTCTGCTTAAGGGCCTCAAATAACACATCGTGGCGCTTCTGCTTAGCAAAACGCCCCACGTGGATCAGATAGTCACCCTGAGGGATTTGCGGATTATCTTGCTGTGACTGAGCAACAATCTCATTAAATTCAAATGGATTGTAGATAGTTCGCATTGATGCAGGCTGCAAACGTCCCTTAGCTTGAATCTCTTTGGCGATGCCGTTGGACACAGTGATCAAATGCTGGCCATTGAGGGCTTTTTTCGCCCGCAGTTTCTTATAGTAGGCGAAGGGGCCTAACTTAAACTGACGACTCAACTCTTCTTCAACCGATGAGTGCACAATCACATAGAGTGGTGTCACCCCGGTTTTGGTCATCATCAAGTTGGTTTTATCAAGATTGGATAAAAACAGATCGAACTTACCGACTCGGGACTCAATCTCGGCAATCTTGGCCCGTAACTTATCGACCGACGCCCCTAGGCGCCCGAAGTGGTCATAATCTTTATCTTTGTCGACAAAGCATTGATGTACAGGTAAATTTTCAGGGGTTTCGTAATAACGATTATCTTCCATGACCAAAAAATGCGGCTCATGCCCTAGGCTAATAAACTGCTTTGCCAAGGTAATCATGACCTTCTCGGCTCCACCACCCGCTAAACTGTCGATGGCTATGGCTATCCGCATGATTTTTCTCCTAAACGATAATCTAAAACTCGGGGTGACAGGCTAACAGTGGTTAACTGTGTGTCTGCTGAATAACCTGATCAAATTTCTCTATCACGGCTTCGACACTAATTAGCGCCATAAGGTGCTCACCCTTAAGCACGGGTGCCCCATTTCACCTCACCGCTTTGCTGTGAGGCGATGGCCTCTTGGTAGGCACTCACCACATATTGCTGCGATAAATAAGGCCCAGTGCGGCCTGGGTTGGAATGGGCATATAAACCTATGACAGGCGTCCCTTGTGTGACCGCCATGTGTGCAGGGCCAGTATCGGGCGCTAGCACTAGGCTGGCGCGTTTCAGCAGAGCCAGCAATTGAGTCAAACTGGTTTTGCCGACTAAGTTATCGAGTTTCGCAGAGCATGCATTGGCAATATCGTCGGCCAATGTCTTTTCAAGTGCTGTTGGGCCACCGCAGAGAATGACTCGGTAACCCTTATTCACCGCATGTTGCGCCACGGCGGCATAACGCTCGGGTAGCCAATTACGCTCGGCTTTACTGGCGGCCGCGCAAATAACCAATACCTTCTCGCCATCGGCAATCTGGCGCTGGGCAAATTCAGTATCCGCCTGAGGGACTGGAATATTCCAACTCGGGGTGATGTCGCTAACGCCAATCGCCTTGGCGAATCCCATAAAGCCGTCCAGCACATGGGGCTCTGCTAAAGGTTCGACTCTATGATTGGTGACCAGCCATTGACCTTCTTTGGCGCGGGCACGGTCGAATCCGACCCTAACCTTTGCCGAAATCGCGAGGGAGGCTAAGGTCGCACGTAGCGCCACTTGCATGTGCAACAAGACATCGAAGCGACGGCCTTTCAGCGCCTTATGCAGATTAAAGTAACTGCGCCAGCCCTGGGATTTATCGAAAATCACAAACTCAATACCGGGCAAGTGCTTTAATAGTTGGTATTCGAGCTTGCCTATCACCCAAGTGATTTTGAGCTGGGGATATTGGCGTTGAATCGCCTGCACCATAGCCACGGCATGACAAACGTCACCGATAGCCGATAGCCTAAGCAGGCAGAGAGAATTCATGGTGTTAGGATTTAAACTCAAGCGAATAGCTCTTAAGGTTATTTGGCGCAAGCTAAGGATCTTAATGTAGAATGGCCGCAGGTGCCACGCTTAAGTCAACAAATCTCCCATGAACGCACAAATCAAAATCATAAATACCGCCGATGGCTATATGGCACTTTGCCAAGATACGCCTGAAGACATTACTCCAGCTTGGTTTTCGGTGGATTTCTGGCGTGAACAAGCCGCGGTAGTGGGATCATCCAAGGGACGTTACACCACTTGGTTTGTGGCCTTTAGCGAGCGTCATTGGGTGTTGCGACATTACTGGCGTGGTGGCCTGATGGAGAAATTCAGTAAGGATGCCTACTTCTATACCGGGCTTGAAAACACCCGCGCCATGGGCGAATTAAGGCTGCTCGAGCTGCTCTACCGCGAGCAATTTGCGGTGCCTAAACCTATTGCCGCCAATATTGTGCGCGATGGCTTGTTCTACCGTGCAGACATTATCATCGAGCGGGTCGATGGCGCCGAAGACTTGGTTGCTAAGTTAACCAAAGGCACTATGACTCCAGAGCAGTGGCAAGCACTCGGCGCCACCATTGCTCAATTTCATCGTCGCGGCGTTTACCATGCCGACTTAAACGCGAAAAATATTTTGTGGCAACCACAGCAAGCAGATGGCGTACAAGAACGTTTCTATCTGATTGATTTTGACCGGGGTGAGATCAAAACGCCCCATGCCCAATGGCAGAAGGCGAACCTTGATAGGTTGCTACGCTCCTTCAATAAAGAACAAGGCAAACAGCCTACGCTCGCCTTTACGCCCGCCGACTGGACGGCTCTGCTCTCGGGCTATCACTCAGTTATTCCCCAAGCCTAGTGACCTGAATAGTGTTAGGCTGTTTGGCGCGAGAGTAAGGATTCGGCGAGAGCAAACTGGCGCTGCAAGGCGCCACGATTAGCCTCTACTACGGCAAGGCCTGCCTCAGCGGCTTGTTGGCGTAATGCAGGCAGCTCAAAATACTGAATTAAATACTCACCCAACTCTTGGCCTGAACTCACAATCCGCAGGCCGCCCGCGTCAGCCAACATTTGGGTAATTTGGGCAAAATCCCAATGATTTGGCCCCACCATCACTGGCACACCCATGGCCACGGGCTCTAAGGGATTATGGCCACCATTTTCAATTAACGTCCCGCCCACAAAGGCTTGATCGGCAGCGCCATAGAAGGTTAGCAATTCACCCATGGTATCGCCCACCAGCACCTGCGTCGTGGCGGTAATAGCTTGAGCATCACTGCGGCGTACAAATTCAAAACCTTGGCTGGCGACGACATCGGCCATCGCCGCAAACTGCTCAGGATGACGCGGCGCAATCACCAATAACGCATCTGGCCATTTCGCGAGCAGCTGCTTATGGGCGCTCAGCACGGCATCAAACTCACCGGGATGAACACTCCCAGCCACCCACACGGGCGCAGCCTCTTTCCCCCAAGTCAGCCTTAGCTCTCGCGCTAGGGTTAATCGTTCAGGGGTGATAGTTAAATCAAACTTCAAACTGCCGCAGACAGTGACTCTATCAGCAGGCACCCCAAGGTCGATAAACCTCTGCGCCTCGGCTTGCGTCTGCACCGCGATGACATTTAAACGTTGCAACATGGGGCGACTCAACTGTGGACGCTTGGCATATTGCGCCGCCGATTTAGCCGACAACCTAGCATTAGCGAGCATCAAGCGCACGCCGCGCTTAGCCGCCAGCGCCACGAGATTCGGCCACAGCTCAGTCTCCATAATGATGCACCATTTAGGGGATAACTGGCGCAGAAAGCGGTTCACACACATGGGTAAATCGAAGGGCAAATAGCAATGCTGCACTTGATCACCAAAGGCTTTACGCACCTCAGCAGAACCCGTGGGGCTTGAGGTTGTGACCGTAATCTTAAGCTGTGGATGCGCCTGTTGGATCTGGCGGATTAACGGAATTGCCGCCAGCGTTTCGCCCATAGAAACCGAGTGGATCAGTAAATCCGTTGGCGCCAGTTGTGTTAATCCGAAACGTTCGCCCCAGCGGCCACGGTAATCAGGGCTTTTAATGGCACGGAACGCCAAATAGACAATGAGCAGAGGGGATAATAGATAAAGCAGCACACTGTAAAAAAATCGATTCATAAAAATCGTGCTTATGAGTTTTTGCCTGATGAATAGTGGCAATGTTAGCATAATATCCCCAAGCGTCCTCAAGATACGAGTTTCAGCCTCTTGAGATCGCTTGGGGATATCAATCGTATTGAATTTTTGTTCATTGGGATGAATCCATACGATTTTAAATTAGGGATAATTTACCAGCAGTGTAGCGGTCGTTGGTTAGCCTTCTTTAATCAATTTGTAGCGTTCACTAGCCACTTGGAAAATATATGAAAACCCGCGACAAAATCATCTATGCCAGCCTTGAGCTATTCAATGAGCACGGCGAACGAAATATCACCACCAATCATATTGCCGCTCACCTGAATATGAGTCCCGGGAATCTTTATTATCACTTCCGTAATAAGGAAGACATTATCCGCTCGATCTTCAGTCTCTACGAGGCGCACCTCGAATCGGGATTCCAACCCTATGAAGGCGAGCAAGTCAATGTGGAGCAATTGATCGGCTATTTCGACGCGATGTTTTATACCCTGTGGCAATTCCGTTTTATGTACGCCAATCTGGCCGATATTCTCGCCCGCGATGAAGAATTAAAAAGCCGTTATCTGCAGGCGCAGCAGCAAGTATTAACGCGTTCGAGCCACGTGCTGGATAAACTCAAGCAGGACGGTTTTTTAAATATCGACAATGACAAAATCACCCAACTTGCCGACACCATTAAGATGATTGTGAGTTTTTGGATTGGTTATCAACTCACCCAATCCAGCACCTCAACCATCACTAAAGGCATTCTGTACGAAGGTGTATTGCGGGTATTGATGATTTTTAAGGCCTACGCCACCCCAACATCTCAAGCGACCTTCAGCCGTTTAGAGCAGCACTACCACGAGCTAGCGACCCAAGATTCGCTCTAATCGCCCCAAGCCGTCGCATTTAGCACTAAACTCAACAGGTTAAAGGTGCTAAATGCGGGCTCAATTTATACCCTCTGCGGTGATGCAACCCTCAAAGTGCAGCGTAGCCGACCATGTTGCACATTAGTTTTTATAATGTAACAACCCCTTTAGCCCTAAACTAATTTATCTAGCTAACCTGCATGAAAAAAAGGCTGTAGGCCGATAGGGTTTAGCGTTAAAATGCCGCAACTCCCAGAATCAGAATAAAGTTAACTAAGGAGATATCAGGTGGCCTCTACCTCATTCTACGCACAGATTAATCAACAGCTTGCCGATGTTAAAGCCGAAGGTTTATATAAAAGCGAGCGTGTTATTGCCTCACCGCAACAGACAGCCATTCAAGTTAATCACCAAGAAGTTGTTAACTTTTGCGCCAACAACTACTTAGGCCTAGCCAACCATCCAGAACTGATCAAAGCCGCACAGCAAGGCTTAGACAGCCACGGCTTTGGTATGGCGTCGGTCCGTTTTATTTGTGGTACCCAAGACATCCACAAGCAACTCGAAGCCAGCCTGAGTGAGTTCCTCGGCATGGAAGACACGATTCTGTATTCTTCTTGCTTCGACGCCAACGCAGGTCTATTCGAAACCCTGTTAGATGCCGAAGATGCCATTATCTCCGACGCCCTAAACCATGCCTCTATTATCGATGGCGTGCGCTTATGTAAGGCCAAACGTTTCCGTTACGCCAACAACGATATGGCGGATTTAGAGACGCAATTGATCGCCGCAAAAGCCGCTGGCGTGCGCAATATTCTGATCGCCACCGACGGCGTATTCTCAATGGACGGCGTGATCGCCAATCTGCAAGGCGTGTGTGATTTAGCCGATAAATACGGCGCATTAGTCATGGTTGATGACTCACATGCCGTGGGCTTTGTTGGTCAAAACGGCCGTGGTTCGCACGAACACTGTGGCGTGATGGGCCGTGTCGATATTATCACTGGCACCCTAGGCAAGGCCTTAGGCGGCGCATCGGGCGGTTTCACTTCAGGTAAAAAAGAAGTCATCGACTGGTTACGTCAACGCTCTCGTCCTTACCTATTCTCTAACTCATTGGCGCCTTCGATTGTAACGGCCTCTATCCATGTATTAGAGATGCTCAAATCGGGCCAAGCACTGCGTGAAGCGGTATGGGAAAACAGCCGTTATTTCCGCGAAAAAATGTCAGCGGCAGGCTTTACCTTAGGCGGCGCCGACCACGCGATTATCCCAGTGATGATTGGCGATGCCAAACTGGCGAGCGATTTCGCTAACCGTTTATTAGCAGAACATATTTACGTTATCGGCTTCTCATTCCCTGTCGTACCAAAGGGACAAGCCCGTATTCGTACTCAAATGTCGGCGGCCCACACCCGTGAGCAACTCGACAAAGCGATTGAAGCCTTTACCCGTATCGCTAAAGAAATGGCGATTATTTAGGACCCTACAAAATGAAAGCACTAAGCAAGTTAAAAGCCGAAAAAGGCATTTGGTTAGTCGATGCGCCTAAGCCTGAAATGGGCCACAACGATCTGCTGATCAAGATTAAAAAGACCGCCATTTGTGGCACCGACATGCACATCTACAACTGGGACGAATGGTCACAAAAAACCATTCCTGTACCTATGGTGGTAGGTCACGAATATGTGGGTGAAGTGGTTGATATCGGTCAAGAAGTTCGTGGCTTTAAAATTGGTGACCGCGTTTCTGGCGAAGGCCATATCACCTGCGGCCACTGCCGTAACTGCCGCGCTGGTCGCACCCATTTATGCCGCAACACCTCAGGTGTGGGTGTAAACCGCGAAGGTTCATTTGCCGAATACTTAGTGATCCCAGCCTTTAACGCCTTCAAAATTCCCGATGATATCAGCGATGATTTAGCGTCAATCTTCGACCCATTCGGTAACGCAGTGCACACTGCGCTGTCATTCGACTTAGTGGGCGAAGACGTGTTAATCACTGGCGCGGGCCCTATCGGTATTATGGCTGCGGCCGTATGTCGCCACGTTGGTGCTCGCCATGTGGTCATTACCGACGTTAACGAATACCGCTTAGAGTTAGCCCGTAAAATGGGTGCTACCCGCGCCGTTAACGTGGCTCAGGAAAGCCTGAAAGACGTGATGAAAGAACTCGGCATGACCGAAGGATTCGACGTGGGTCTCGAAATGTCAGGCGTACCTTCAGCCTTCCACGCCATGTTAGATACCATGAACCACGGTGGCAAAATCGCGATGCTCGGTATTCCGGGTGGCGAAATGGCGATTGATTGGAGCAAAGTGATCTTCAAGGGTCTGGTCATAAAAGGCATTTACGGCCGTGAAATGTTCGAAACCTGGTACAAGATGGCAAGCTTGATCCAATCTGGCTTAGACATTTCGCCTATCATCACGCACCACTACAAGATTGATGATTTCCAAAAAGGCTTCGACGCTATGGGCTCGGGCCAATCAGGTAAAGTCATCCTCAGCTGGGATTAATTCTCTTAGCTATGCCAATCACGGGGCTGTACACATGCAGCCCCATGTTGCACACTTATCCCATCGCTTATCCCTTTTCAGTTATTTCAGGTTTTATTATGTCTTCCTTTAAACACCTTAGCGTGAATCAATTAGTGCAAATGACCGAGTCAAAACCAGTACAAATCGTCGATATTCGCGATGGTCACAGCTTTAACAACGGCCACATTGATGGCGCATTTAATTTGAATAACGAGAATCTGGCGCACTTTATTGGCCAAGCGGATATGGACAGTCCTTTAGTGGTGGTTTGCTACCATGGCATCAGCAGCCAAAATGCCGCGCAATACCTTTGTGAACAAGGCTTTGATGATGTCTATAGCCTAGATGGTGGCTTTAGCGCTTGGCATGAGGCCAATGCATGATAGAGATTGGCAGACTCCCCAACAGCAGAGCCGCGCAGGCCTTTGTCGATTACCTTAAAGGTGAACAGATAGACTGCCAGATTCAGCCATTGCCGCAGGGAGTCGCTATTCTGGTTATCCGCGATCAAGATGCCGAACAGGCCCGTAAAGAGTTTGCCCATTTTATCGCTCATCCTTACGATAACAAATACTTACAAGCCTCGTGGGAGCATGGTGATACTCATACTAAGCTCGACTATGGCGCCCCTTCTTTACAGCTTTTTACGCAATTTATCACAGGTGCTGGCCCAGTTACTCTTGTCATCTTTGGCCTCTGTGTACTGATTTATGCCGCGATGAATTTAGGCTTCGGCGGCCCAGTTTATGAAACGCTCTCCTATTTCGGTGCGGTGCCTGACACCAGTGTTAGTCAATTCTGGCGCGTGTTTACCCCAAGTCTGATGCACTTTTCGGCCATGCATATCATCTTCAACTTACTCTGGTGGTGGTATTTGGGTGGAAAAATCGAGACTCGCATAGGCACAGCCCCGCTGTTAATCCTGTTACTGGTCGCGGGTACTTTACCCAATGTCGTCCAATACTATGTTAGCGGCCCCAACTTTGGCGGGCTGTCGGGCGTAGTGTATGCCGTCGCCGGTTACACTTGGGTCATGGGGATCCGCAAACCCGCAGCAGGGATAGGTTTACCGCCCTCCTACATGGGATTTATGTTGATTTGGCTAGTGTTAGGCTTTACGGATTTTTTAGGCGTGTCAGTGGCAAATGGCGCCCATATTGGCGGATTACTGATAGGTCTCGCCCAAGGCTGGTTCGATAGTCGCAGTAAAGCCACTCGCTAACTTACCGCGATTGCTTACATGCTCGATTAAAAAGCAGGGTAAGCCTTAAGGCTTACCCTGCTGCATTTAGGTGCTGTTACTTGGCCAGCTCTAATACTTTGGCGACCAGCTTCTCGATACCAGAGTGCGCCTCGGCAATGTTCCCCGCCAGCATATAAGCGGGCGTGCTGACAATCTTATTCGCCTCATCCACCACGATATCATGCACAGTCGCCGCCTGATGATGGCCGCCCATCAGATTAAAGGCTGCTACCGTATCCACATCATTACCGATAGTGCCCTTAGCGCCGTGTCCATATAAACGCGGGATCATCATAGGCGCGATACAAATAAAGCCGACAGGCTTTTTCGCTAGAATAAATTCATTAATAAAATCAGTAACGAGTGGATTCACTTCACACTCACTACCATTGGTGGCGAAGTTACACAGATTTTTCGCCGCCCCAAATCCGCCAGGGATAACCAGTGCATCGAAATCGGTAATATCGAGTTCGGTGGTTGCTTTTACTTCGCCACGGGCGATACGTGCCGATTCAACCAGCACATTTCGTGTCGCCGTCTTGTCTACTTCGCCCGTGAAGTGATTAACAACATGCATCTGATTGATATCAGGAGCAAAACATTGATATTGAGCCCCCGCTTTCGACAGAGATAATAACGTTAAAACCGATTCATGGATCTCTGTTCCATCGAAAACACCGCACCCACTGAGCAATACTGCGATTTTTTTCATTATAAATATCCTTCTTATGTCATTTGGTTTTAACAAACTGTAAACAAAATGGTTGATCTGCTTAAAAATCATGCTAACTTAGTTCGTCGAATCTAAGGGTCGGTGAAAATTAACGCAGCCTTTAGGTATTTTACGGAGTCAAGAAAAAATCCACAAATCAGGAAGATTTTTCAAGAAACAGTATTGAACTCACACAAATATTTTTAAAATATAAAAATCAACAACTTAAAAATATCGCACCAAGCCGTAAACATCGCCATTATTCACAGTTGACTTTTTCACTCACAGAGTTATCCACAGGCTGAGAGTCAATTTGCCGTGGCTGAAATACCGTATCTGTGGCATGCTTACCGCCATCTAAGTCATCGATAAACGAAAATTACTTATGCCTACCATAGCCAATAACCCACTTGTCCTTGTGGATGGATCTTCTTATTTATATCGCGCCTATTATGCGCCTCCTCACCTGACAAACTCAAAGGGCGAAGCTACTGGTGCTGTTTATGGCGTAGTGAATATGCTCCGCAGCTTATTAAGCCGTTATCAACCTAGCCATATCGCTGTGGTGTTCGACGCTAAAGGCAAAACCTTCCGCAATGACTTATATGAAGAATACAAGGCGCATCGCCCACCTATGCCGGATGACCTGCGCTCACAAATTGAACCACTACACCGTATTATCCGTGCCTTGGGCTTGCCGTTAATCTCTATTCCTGGTGTTGAGGCAGACGATGTTATCGGCACTATCGCTCGCCAAGCGAGCCGCGAAAACCGCGCAGTACTCATCAGCACTGGCGATAAAGACATGGCGCAGCTGGTTGATGAAAATATCACGCTGATCAACACCATGACAGATACCATCATGGGTCCTGAAGAAGTTGCGGCTAAATATGGTGTTGGCCCAGACAGAATTATCGATTTCTTGGCGCTGATGGGTGATAAGGCAGATAACATTCCCGGTTTACCCGGCGTAGGCGAAAAAACCGCATTAGCCATGCTCACAGGGGCGGGCAGTGTCGCCAATTTGCTTGCAGAGCCCGAAAAAGTCACCGAATTAGGCTTTAGGGGCGCAAAAACCATGGCGGCGAAAATCATCGACAATGCCGACATGCTAAAACTGTCCTATGAGCTTGCCACCATTAAAACCGATGTTGAGCTAGAACAAGATTGGCATGAACTCGAAGCCAAACCCGCTGACAGGGATGAGCTGATCAAATGCTATGGTGAAATGGAATTTAAACGCTGGCTTGCCGAAGTCTTAGATAATAAAGCGCCAACAACGGTCGCTGCAAAAGTCGAAACGACCGAAACCCAAGAAGAATCAGCGCCCAGCGTCACGATTGAAACTCAATACGATACGATTCTGACCGAAGCTCAGCTCGATGAGTGGATTGCCAAACTCAAGCAAGCGCCATTAATGGCCGTGGATACCGAGACCACCAGCCTCGACTATATGGTTGCGGAATTGGTTGGCCTGTCCTTTGCACTTGAAGCGGGTAAAGCCGCCTATCTGCCCTTAGCCCACGATTATGTTGGCGCGCCTCAACAATTAGACAAGCAAACTGCACTCGAAAAACTGCGCCCGATACTCGAAGACGCCAAGCTCAAAAAAGTCGGTCAAAACCTGAAATATGACATCAGCGTATTGGCCAATGCAGGCATACAACTCCAAGGCGTGATATTCGACACTATGCTCGAATCCTATGTGTTTAACTCGATCGCATCACGCCATGATATGGATGGGTTGGCGCTTAAATACCTAGGCCATAAAAATATCGCCTTTGAAGATATCGCGGGCAAAGGTGCTAAACAGCTAACCTTCAATCAAATTCCGTTGGAAACAGCAGCGCCCTATGCGGCGGAAGATGCCGATATTACCCTACGCCTACATCAACATTTGTGGCCAAGACTCGAAAAAGAGACCGAATTAGCCTCGGTCTTTACCGATATTGAACTGCCGCTGATCCAAATACTGTCCGATATTGAACGCCAAGGTGTGTTTATCGATAGCATGTTGCTCGGCCAACAGAGTGATGAGCTTGCCCGCAAAATCGATGAGTTAGAAACAAAAGCATATGATATTGCAGGTGAAAAATTCAATTTAAGCTCACCAAAGCAACTACAAGTGCTGTTTTTTGAAAAGCTGGGTTATCCGGTCATCAAAAAGACCCCTAAGGGCGCCCCCTCTACCGCAGAAGAAGTGCTGGTTGAGTTGGCGCTGGATTTCCCTCTGCCTAAAGTGATCCTTGAGCATAGAAGCCTAACCAAGCTAAAGAGTACTTACACCGACAAGCTCCCTCTAATGGTGAACGCGAAAACGGGTCGGGTACACACAAGCTACCATCAGGCCAACGCCGCAACGGGGCGTTTGTCCTCGAGCGAACCAAACCTACAGAATATTCCTATCCGCACCGAGGAAGGTCGTCGTATTCGCCAGGCCTTTATTGCGCCGCAAGGACGTAAGATTTTGGCCGCCGACTATTCGCAGATTGAATTACGGATCATGGCGCATTTATCCCAAGATGCGGGCTTACTGAAAGCCTTCGCCGAAGGCAAAGACATTCACAGAGCTACCGCCGCCGAAGTATTTGGCACCGACTTTGACAGCGTCACCTCGGAGCAGCGTCGCCGCGCCAAAGCCGTTAACTTTGGCCTGATCTACGGCATGTCCGCTTTTGGATTGGCGCGTCAGCTCGACATCCCCCGCAACGAGGCACAAACTTACATCGACACTTACTTCGCTCGCTATCCAGGCGTATTAAGGTATATGGAAGAAACACGAGCCAGTGCAGCAGAACTTGGCTATGTCTCTACGCTATTTGGGCGCCGTCTCTATTTACCTGAAATTCGCGACCGCAATGCAATGCGCCGCCAAGCCGCAGAAAGGGCCGCGATTAATGCCCCAATGCAAGGCACCGCCGCGGATATCATAAAAAAAGCCATGATCAGCATTGCCGATTGGATAAAAACCGATACCCAAGGTGAAATCGCCATGATCATGCAAGTCCACGACGAATTAGTATTCGAAGTCGATGCCGATAAAGCCGAAACACTCAAGCTCAAGGTGTGTGAACTCATGGCCAAAGCGGCCAATCTGGACGTGGAACTTCTGGCAGAAGCTGGTATTGGCGATAACTGGGATCAAGCCCACTAGCATTCAAGCTCTAGACTTTAGCCACTAACACTCGTTGCTAACACTTACTAAGGCTCATTCTTTACAGGATGGGCCTTTATATTTGGTGCAACTCTTAGGTGCCGCTAAACTCGACATCGCAGAGAACGAGATGAGGAGAAGTTGTTTACTCAGGCGAATACCCTGATGGGCTCCCCCTCAAGAGCGGGAAACAGCATTTGACTCACCGTACAATGTTCTCAGTCACTAAATACAATCCCCCTCAATTCTTGCAGCTTCAACGCCGCTATAAGCACAACCAGCTATCCGCGTGACACTCCATACAAGCCTAAACAATCGTTCGCTGATGGATACAACCAAGAACAATCACCAAAATAGAGTAAAAACATTAAATCTGAAGAATTGATCAATTCTGTACTAAAAATACAGTCAAATTAGTGAAATCAGTGGTTTAAATGTCTTTTGTGAAAATATCAGATCAAACACCGCTGATTTTTTCACCTAAAACTTGAGATCTACCGCACACAATTATCACTTTTTCAAAAAAACTGTTTTCCATTTAAAGATAAATAGCGTATTATTCTCTGCGTAGGGTACAGAGGTTAAGATGTTCTATCTTTCAGACCTTTATTTCACTTATAGTGACGAGCCAAATTCTGGCGCCCCAGCAACTTGTTTGCTGGGGCTTTTTTTGCTCTTTTTTCGGCCTAAGGATGATTTCAACAAAGGTGAGTAAATTTTAGAGTATTTACTTTAATAAAAGGTAAATTCGATGTATGCTGTCTTCATTGAGAACCATTGAAGGTAATTTGATGGTGCTTGAGTCTTGTTGAAATTTAGCTTCTCCCCAAAAGAGCTAAAATTTTGGCCGGTGACTAATGTTATCGGCTATTTTTTTGCCCAAAATTTACAGGGTGAAATAGATGTTTTATAAGGGGATATTGCAGAAAGAAATGGCCGAATGCGCTCGTGGCATCCGACCATAAAGCAAAAGACTTACTCGGCGTCGTCTTGATTTTCTAACTCATCGGCCAACCATTGCGGATGACACCATTCATTTAAGATACTAAGCACTTTAGGTTTGCCCGTGCCCTTGAGCGCAGAAAAAGGCTCAACCTGTACCCAATCACCAAACTCAACCAGCGCTTTACGCACTTCGTTCACTGGTTTTCATCTTCGCGCTTTGCGCCAATTTATCGGACTTAGTCAGTAATGCGAGTACTGGAATTTCACTCGCAACCGCCCATTCGATCATCTGCATATCCAAATCTTTCAACGGATGACGAATATCCATCAATACCACAACGCCACTTAAGCACGCACGCTTCTGCAAATATTCGCCGAGGGATTGTTGCCACTTTAATTTCATGGCTAGAGGCACTTGGGCAAAGCCGTAACCCGGTAAATCGACTAATCGGCGCTGCGTATCGAGTTCAAATACGTTAATTAGCTGAGTGCGCCCCGGGGTTTTACTGGTACGCGCTAAGTTTTTCTGCTCAGTTAATGCATTGAGTGCACTCGATTTTCCGGCATTGGAACGACCAGCAAAAGCAATCTCAACACCAACGTCGCCGGGCAGATATTGATCCAAATGTGCAATGTCAGGTGCACTGATTAAAAACTTCGCCCTGCGAAAATCTATATGAGATTCAGTCACTATTTACTCCAATATATTTACTGCGCAATACCATAATTTATGAAGAATTGCTTACTTTTCCACGTTTTCGTGTAAAATATTACCCCGATCACATTAAACATATTTTACCACGCTTGCGGGTCACCCTAGTAAGCTCAGGATAATAATCTTAACCAGAAGTTGGGAACGCCATGAAAAAGTTAGCTCTTGCGCTGTCTGTTGTAGTTGCCGCCATATCTTCACCTGCGATTGCTGAAGGTAATGCTGAAGCGGGAAAAACTAAAATTATCGTTTGTTCTGCATGTCACGGCATGGACGGTAACAGTATGATCGATATGTACCCTAAGCTTGCGGGCCAACACGCCACATACCTCCAAAAGCAACTACATGATTTCCGTAGTGCGGCGCAATCTGGCGGTAAAGATGGTCGTATGGATCCTATCATGAGTGGTATGGCAATGCCTCTAAGCGATCAAGATATTCTTGATATCAGCGCTTATTTCTCTAGCCAAGCAATCCAAGTTGCTGAAGCGAAAGATGTTCCTGAGCTAGGTGCAAAACTTTACAAAGGTGGCGATGTATCACGCGGCATCACAGCTTGTATGGCATGTCATGGTCCAGATGCTAAAGGTGCTGAATCAGCAGGTTTCCCTGCATTAGCTGGTCAACACGCTAACTACATCAAGATCCAACTGACTAAGTTCCGTGATGCAGGTCGCCACAACGATCTCAACGGCATGATGCAAGATGTCGCGAAAAAGTTAAGTGACAGTGATATCGAAGCATTATCTAAGTACATTGCTAGCCTGAAATAGGTTTTAGCGATAAAAAAGGGTGCACTGTCACCCTTTTTTATCGCCACAAAGTTTACGTTAACGTAAACTGATAAAGATTCATGCTTGACATAGATCACAGATTTGGGTTTAATAAGCCCCGTACCGAGATAAACCCATCTGTTTGTACAAATAAATTAATAATAACTTGCAGATTTCGGTATAATTAACATTCAAGATATAAGAATAAAGACTCTCAATAACAATAATATAACTAAGACCACTCTCTAATAATAATAAGAGCAGTGATTTCGCCTTGAAATCCCGGTCAGTACATTTTTGTAAGGGATGGCCGATAACGCCAATTTGCGATAAGCAAATCGCCTTACACTCAGGGTAACTTGCCCCATCAGGACACAGTTTGAATGATTCAAACTGTAGCAAAGGAAGCTAATAGCTTTGGATGCACTGGCTGGAAGCTTGTTATCACTGGAAGGTACTTCAAGCAACATGGATGGTTAACTTAATGTCATTGATGACGCTGTAATAAAGATGTGTCTTGAGACCATCTACGGAAACTGTGGTCTGGATGGCGACAGAAACTAATTAAGTGTCTGGAAGACCGATAACTAAAATGATGCAGGGAAAGCAGTAAAAAAAGAAGGATACCGACCGGGAAAGTCGCATAGCAAGTAAGGATACTTGGAATCAGAATAGGGTGCAAAATGCACCGTTTGTAAGGCGGCAGTTTAACTGCCGCCTTTTTTCTTTGTGATTCTCCACCAGCATACATCCAGCACCGAAAGTGCACTTCCGCAATATAATTGTTACAATCAAGACCTTAATACTTTTCTAGTTGACTCAATGCGCAGATGTCCTCTTTGTCATAGCACGCAAACACTGTTGCTCCTTCAGGACAAGAAACGGTGTTTTTATGTTTGCCAGACATGCGGACTCACCTTTGCAGACGCAAATAGCCATCTTCCTCCCGCGGCAGAAAAACAGCGTTATGGCCGTTCGCGGATTGCCGCCAAACAGCGCCAACTGTCGCAATTCATTTTACCGCTACTAGAACAAATACAATTGCAGCAAAAAGGTAGCCTTACGGGCTTAAATTTTGGACGCGTGTTAGATCAAACCAGTCTGGCGACCATTGAATCGGCGGGACACACTTTCAAGCAGTATGATCCTTTCTTCGCACCCGACCACGAAACGCTTAAGCAAGAGTATGATTTTATTTGCTGCTACCGAGTCTTTGAGCATTTTCAGCACCCCAGTAGAGAATGGAGTTTACTGACCCGTTTACTCAAATCGGGTGGCTGGTTAGCGATTAGCACCCCCTTATTAATTGATTTAGAAGGCTTTGCTAAATGGCATTATAAAAACAATCTCACTCATGTGAGTTTTTACCAAAGACAAACCTTTGAATACCTAGCGAGTCATAGCGATTTTGAACTATTATTTGCCGCGAAAGACCTCGTTTTGATGCAAAAAACATCATAATCTGGTATAACAGCCGACCGAATTTAGTACCGAGTCGATCCCGTATCGGCTAGGCCACACGTTGTAACCAATTGAGAAAATCATGTCTCGTAGCAAGAAAACACGCAAGGGCGGCGATAATAGCCCTAAATTACAGCCAAGAGTGAAAAAGCAGGACCGTGCAGAAGTCACTGGCAAGCGCGCCGAAAAGGGCAACAAGTCTGGCAGTCGTCATAATGAAGCGCTGATCCAGGCTCAAGCACCACAGAAAAAGGCTGCACAGAAGAAAGATCCTCGCCATGGCAGCAAAAAGCCTGTGGCATTGGCTTTACCAACAGCCACTGAAAAGCCAGCCACACCAAAGGTTAAGCAACCCAAGTTAACCGACGAGCAAAAACTGTTGAAGCTGGAAGAAGATCCAAGACTGAACCAGTTACTCGATATGCTGGAAGAAGGCCGTAACTTAAGCAATGACGACCAACAATGGTTAGATCAGCAGCTGAACAAGATTGAAGCCCTGATGATTAAACTGGGTATCAGCGATGAGTTAGAAGATGAAGCGCCAGCGAAATCTAAAGCCAATTCAGATGATGACCTGTTCGATCGCTTTGAATCGGGTGCCGACCTGCTAAAAGATTATCAAGATAAGTTTTAAATCTTAGAATAGGCATAAAAACAAAGCGCTCAGCCTTTGTTTTTATGCAGTCTAAACAAGGAGTTTACGTGTCTACCACTCTTATCCTGCTTGGTTTTATCATCATTGTTGCCCTCAGTAGTTACGCCACTTTCTTACTCCTCAAGCTCAAGCAACAGAAACAACGCCAACAAGCGCTCACTGCCGAGCGTGAAGCGGCTGCTAACGCGAAGCGCGCCCAAGTGTTAGAAGATATCCGCTATATCGCCACCGCCATGATTGACGACCGCTGCGAAATCTCTGAAGGTGTGGTGAGGATTGGCCGTTTATTTGAAATTTTATCCTTAAGCGAGCGCGTGGCACCTGAGTTCCCAGCATTCTTCCAACACTTTGAGCTGATTAAAGATCACCCGATTATGGAAGCTCGCCAAGCCCTGCCAAAGCAAGAACGGATGAAGCTCGATTTTGTCCGCATGAAATCTGAAGCAGAACTGGCTGAGGGTATTACCGCCGATGCCAAAAAGCTCTCAAATTATCAATTAAAAGCCCCACATTAAGCTGACGACATTAACCTCAAGGCCAAAACCTTGGCTTTGAGGCCCAATCGCTCCCGCATTTCTTTTCCCACACAGAGTACGGCTTCACGTGAGCCTGTGCACAAAACCTCCAAAAAACAACAGACATGGGCTCCTTTTTGATAGATATTGCGTAACTTCTAAAAGGACAGACATCATTTTTACAACCTAGATCAAGGTTATTTGGCTAAGAACCTTGCATACTTCGCTTGTTGCTAATTTACCCTCGGAGGACACGCCTTGAAGCAGCCCACTCAGATAAGCTGGGATCAGTCGATGATCGAAAAATATAACTACAGCGGTCCCCGTTACACTTCTTACCCAACGGCGCTGGAGTTCGATGATTCATTCACTGAACAAAACCTGTTAACGGCGATTGAAAACAGTAAGAGTGACAAACTGTCGCTGTATATTCACATCCCCTTCTGCGCCAAACTTTGCTACTACTGTGGCTGTAATAAAGTTATCACTCGCCACGCCCACAAGGCCGATCAATATATCGAGTATTTGAGCCACGAAATTATTAAGCGCGCTCCGCTGTTTAAGCACTACACAGTCACCCAAATGCACTGGGGCGGCGGCACTCCAACCTTCTTAAATCCTGAGCAAATTCTGAAGTTAACCGACTTAATCAAGGCTAACTTTAACTTTGCCGCTGAAGGTGAGTTCTCTATCGAAGTTGACCCGCGTGAGATTGAGCTTTCAATGCTAGATACCTTGAAAGAAGCGGGCTTTAACCGCATTTCTATCGGGGTGCAGGACTTCAATAAAGAAGTACAAGTCGCGGTTAACCGTGAGCAGGACGAGCAATTTATTTTCGATTTAATGGCCAAAGCCAAGGCCATGGGATTTGTCTCAACCAATATCGACTTAATTTACGGTCTACCACATCAGACACCCGAAACATTCGCCGCCACCATGCAGCGCGTGTTAGACCTATCGCCCGATCGTCTATCTGTGTTCAACTATGCCCACTTACCCGCGCGTTTTGCCGCGCAGCGTAAGATTAAAGATGAACATTTACCTTCGCCAAAACAAAAACTAGAGATGTTGCATCAAACGATCGAAACTTTAACTGGCGCGGGTTATCAGTACATCGGCATGGACCACTTCGCTAAGCCCGATGATGAGTTGGCTAAGTTACAACGCGAAGGCAAACTGCACCGCAACTTCCAGGGTTATACCACCCAAGAAGAATGCGACCTGCTTGGTCTTGGCGTGTCTTCTATCAGCCAAATCGGCGATTGTTATGCGCAAAACCAGAAGGACATTCGTCCTTACTACGAAGCCATCGACAAAGACGGACATGCACTGTGGAAAGGTTGTAGCCTGAACCGTGACGACGAAATCCGCCGTGTCGTGATCAAACAACTGATCTGCCACTTCGATTTAGATATGGCAAAAATGGACGAAAAACTGGGTATTAAGTTTGAGGAATACTTCGCCGAAGACTTAAAACTGCTGCAAACCTTTATCGACGATAAGTTAGTCGACGTCACCGACAGAAAGATCACCATCAGCCCCACAGGCCGCCTGTTGATCCGCAATATCTGTATGTGCTTCGACCTTTACTACCGTCAAAAAGCACGTCAACAACAGTTCTCCCGCGTGATCTAACACTGACGCATCTCCAATAAAAAATCCGACTCGAATGTCGGATTTTTTTATTGGGAAATAGAGCCGCTTACTTAAGCTTTAGCCGCATATAGCGCCTTGCGCTCGCTCTCGGATAAAAACGCCATTTCCACCCCGTTGCGTTGCACTTGAGCCAGCTCAACATCGCTTAGTCCCAGTTCAGACTTGGCAATGCGGTATTCATGCTTGATATCAATCGCACTCACGCCTGGATCATCGGTGTTAAGGCTTATCAACACACCAGCATCCATAAAGGTTCTGAAGGGATGTTCAGCATAGGAAGACACGGTCGACGTGTGCAGGTTGCTGGTTGGGCAAGATTCGATACCGATACGGTGTTTAGCGAGATATTCCATCAGCTTAGGATCGTGAATCGCATTCACACCATGGCCGATACGTGTCGCGCCCAGCTCCTGAATCGCTTGCCACATACTTTGTGAACCGGCCGCTTCCCCGCATGGGCGGTAATGGCTAAGCCTGCATCTCGCACACGCTTAAAGTGCTCGTTAAACAATTCGCCAGGGAAGCCTAGCTCATCGCCGGCTAAATCCATCGCGACTAAATGTTGTTTATGGGCGAGCAGGCCTTCAAGCTCCTGAGTACAAGCGGCTTGGCCGAATGAACGCGACATAATCCCGATAAGATTGATTTTTACTTGGTAATCTTTCAGGCCCGCTTTCACCCCGTCGATAACCGCTTCAACCACACCTTCAATCGGTAGTTTATGGTTCATCGCCATGTAATATGGGCTAAAACGCAGCTCTGCATAATCAAGGCCAGATAACGCCACATCAGCCACGTTTTCATAGGCGACACGTTTTACCGCATCTAAATCAGCTAGCACTGCCACCATCCAGTCAAGCTTCTTCAAGAAGGCGACTAAGCTGGTTTCTTTCCCCTGAATTTGTACAAATGGCGCGAGAGTCTCTAAAGAATCGGCAGGTAAAGCAATGCCGTGTTGGTGTCCGAGTTCCCAAATGGTGTTCACTCGCACGTTACCATCTAAGTGACGATGCAAATCCACCAATGGAATGGATGTATTGATCATAATTAACCCCTATGTGAGCTACCCAGCCAATGCTTTTGTTATTTGGTCTAGGGCGGACCCTAAGTTTAACACGCATTCTTTAGTGGCACTTAGCTAAGGGCGGGATTTAAATTCACATTCAGTCACAATTCTGCTTAATATGCGTACAACAATCTGGGGTAAACCTCAGGCATAATGAGTTCATTAACAACGAAAATATCCGAGATAAATCATGCATAAACTCTTTACCACAAGCTTACTGATTTGCGCACTTAGTGCCTGTAGCGCGGTTCAGCCCCCAGTCGAATCCACCAAACAAACAACGGTAGCCGTTGCGCAGTCCACAGCCAAGACTATGGCCCCAGCACTGCAAGCGATTGTGGATCAAAGTTGGCAACTCCAACTCAGTGCCAGCCCTGAAATGGCCTATGGAATGGGGGATAAGAGTGCTGCGGGTAAACTGCAAGATCTGTCTCCAGAAGCCCTAGCCAAACTCAATCAGGGACAAATTGCCATTCTCGCCCAATTGAAAGCACTGGATCGCAGCAAGCTGAGTAAAGAGGATAAAATCAACGCCCAAATCCTCGAAGATCAGATCCAAAACGAGGTCGACCTGTATAAATACAAGGATTACTACCTGCCGATCACCGCAGAGAGTGGCTTCCACGCCTATATATCTTCCATTGCGCAAGGGCGGTTCAATACCCTAGAGGATTACCAAAACTACCTAGGCAAGCTCAAGGCACTACCGACCTATTTTGCCCAGCAAACCCATTGGTTAAAACAAGGATTAAAGGAAGGCATTACACCGCCTAAAGCCACGCTCAAGGGATTTGAAAACAGCATTAGTGCTTACATCTTACCGGTAGAGAAAAGCAGTTATTTCAAGCCATTTACTCAATACCCAAGCCACTTTACTGAGGCACAAAAAGCGCAACTGACCCAAGAAGGCCGTGCATCGGTCGAGCAGAATGTGCTCCCGACCTATCAGGCTTTTTATGATTTTATGACTCAGGAGTATATGCCCAACACTCGGGAAAATATTGCCGCCAACAGCTTACCCAATGGTGATGCCTTCTATGAGAACCGCGTTCGTTACTACACGACCTTAAATATGACCTCGGCCGAAGTGCACGAGCTTGGTTTAAAAGAAGTGAAGCGTATCCGTCAGGAAATGGAGCAAGTCATTAAGTCTGTTGGCTTTAAAGGCAGCTTTGCCGACTTTTTACATTTCTTAAGAACCGATCCCCAGTTTTATACTACTAGTGCGTATCAACTCCTGAAGGAAGCGGCCTTTATTGCCAAAAAAGCCGATGCCATGTTGCCTAAATATTTTGGTAAATTACCACGCAAACCCTATGGTATCGCGCCAGTGCCTGCCGAAATCGCTCCTAAATACACCTCAGGTCGTTATTCAGGATCTAATCGTGATGACGAGCCGGGTTACTACTGGGTTAATACCTACGCCTTAGATAAGCGTCCGCTCTATGAACTCGAAGCGCTAACGCTGCACGAAGCCGTGCCCGGGCATCATCTACAGATTTCACTCAACTCCGAACTGAGCTCATTGCCTGATTTTCGTCGCTACAGCTATATTTCGGCCTTTGGTGAAGGTTGGGGATTGTATAGCGAATACTTAGGCTTAGAAGCAGGATTCTATCAAGACCCTTACAGTAACTTTGGACGCCTCACTTACGAGATGTGGCGCGCCGCTCGTCTCGTTGTCGATACGGGGATGCACGCCCAAGGTTGGAGTCGAGAACAAGCCATCGAGTTTATGGCGAGCAACACGGCGTTATCGCTCCACAATGTGACGACTGAGATTGACCGTTATATTACCTGGCCAGGGCAAGCGCTCTCCTACAAGATTGGTGAACTCACCATTAAACGCCTACGCGCGAAAGCCGAGCAAGCCTTAGGCGATAAATTTGATATTCGCGCCTTCCACGACGCGGTATTAGAGAATGGTTCTGTGCCTATGTCGGTGCTGGAGCAGCAAATTAACGACTTTATCGAAGCGCAAAAAGCCGCGATTTAAGCTCATCCCAAGGGAGCGGGTATTTTCCTGCTCCCTTTCCTGCCCACCCCAGTTCTCTGATACACTCTAGCAAACCTTTTTGCCCGAGATGTGCGACAGAGTATGAGCCAAACGCCCCTAAACTTTCCAAGGGAAGAGTTTTCCAAGGTAGCTTTTTCAACGGAACACGATTTAAATACTTCTGAACAGCAAGCCTTCTGGCAAACCGTTGTCCAAGACACACTCAAAACGCCCGATGGATTAACCTTGGCCTACATGATGGTCAAGCACCCCAAGGCCCATGCCAGCATAGTCATCAGCAGTGGCCGGGTTGAGTCCTACTTAAAGTATCAAGAACTCGTTTTTGATTTGTACCAGCAAGGCTATTCGGTATTTGCTATCGATCACCGCGGCCAGGGATTATCGAGTCGCATGACGGCAAATCCCCATCAAGGCCACGTGCGGCGGTTCAACGACTATATCGACGACTTTGCCCTGTTTATGCAAACCGTTGTACTCAAACATGCCACTTCGCCACTGTTCTTGCTCGGGCATTCCATGGGCGGCGCCATCGGTACCTTGTATCTCAAACAACATCCCGATGTGTTTACGGCGGCGGCATTCTCAGCCCCCATGTATGGCATTAAGTTGCCTATGCCCAAAGGATTTGTCCGTTGGCTTGCGAGTAAACTCGATGCCAGTCTCAACGGCGGAGAGCCTAACTATGTCCTCAGCGGGCAAAACTATAAGGCAGCTCCTTTTAAGGGTAATGATCTCACCCATTGCCAGAGTCGTTATCAAGCCTACCGAGAGTTGTACGATGCGGCGCCAAAGCTGCAATTAGGCTCACCCACTAACCGCTGGTTAACTGAATCCTTAGATGCGGCCGATGCCTGTGTATTGGCCACAGCACATATCCGTACGCCGATTCTGATCCTGCAAGCCAGTGAAGATAAAATTGTCGATAATGCCGCACAAAATCTGGCGGTAAGCTCAAATTGCCAATTAAAAGTGATTGCAGGGGCTGCCCATGAGATTTTTATGGAGAAAGATAGCTACCGTAATCAAGCGCTTAATTACGCGCTCGACTTTTTTAAACGCTACGCAACAAGGGACGTGGACAAACAAGCTGTTTAAAGTCATTAACACTTAAGGCACGCGCAATATTGTAGCCTTGGAAGTGGGTGCAACCTAACTGGCTAAAGAGTTGTTGTTGCTGTGGTGACTCGACACCTTTGGCCACGATAGACAAGTTAAAGGCTTGTACCGACTGAATCAGCGCTTGGCCCCAGCTCGTATCCGTCGTTAAGTTAGCGGCACAATGTAAATCGAGCTTCACCTCATTCAAGGGATAGTGACGCAAGCAACTCAAGGCGCCCTGTCCAGCACCAAAGTTATCTAATGTTATCGCAACCCCAGCTTCCGCGAGCAGACTAACCCTCGGCTGAATAAAGGAGGCTGATGTTAGTAATGCACTCTCGGTTAACTCAATCCCCAGCTGATTGTCGTCCAGCTCATAGCGACGGGTTAACGCAACTAATTGCTCGACGAAATCAGCTTGGCAGAAAGAGAAGGTACTGATATTCAAAGTTAAACGAGGCAGGCTAATGCCCTGCTGTTTAAATTGTTTAATCAACTGGCAAACGCGCGTAGCCGCATTTAAATCGAGTGATGCAATCAGACCATGGCGCTCGGCGAGGCCAATAAACTTAGCGACGGGGATAATATCACCGTTGGCTAAATGCCAACGGGATAAGACTTCCGCAGCGACTATCTTCCCTTGCATATCCACAACGGGCTGGAACATCAATGACAACTGATTGTCTGTAATCGCACGCTTTAGTTGCTGGCATAACGACAATTCGGGATCTTGAATATGTTCTAAATCAGGATGATAGAAGGCACAACCGGCCTGCTCGAACGAATGAGCATGTTGCAGCGCCAATTCGGCACGGCGCAGTGCAATTTCAGGAGAGAGGGTTTCAACCGAATCTAATAAACAAATACCAATATCGGCATTGAAGCTGACACTTTGCTCGCCTTGATGGAATGGACGCGTCGTCATGTGCCTTAACTCGGTAGCTAAAGCCAAGGCTCTGCGCCCAGCTATCGTAGCGTCAGCCGCCAACTCTTTGGTCAAAATGGCAAACCGCCCAAGCTCGATATGGGATACCAGAATATTTTCAGCAAAATAACTTGAGAGCCTCGCATTCAGTTGCGACAACAAGCGATCAAGTTCATGAGGTGTGAGCGTATCGCTAACAGTATGAGTTTCCACATTGAGTAACAATAACGCGCCCCAATGACCTGCGCTGGGTCGTTGGCAGATATATTGGGATAACTGCTGCATAAAAGCTTCGGGCAGCATTCTATCGCCTGTCTCAGACTGCTTAACCAACTCGGCGATAGCCGCATGGTTTCGCTCACTTTCAGACACATCCACATGAATACCGATCATGCGAGTGGGACGACCGAGGTGATCCCAATCGACCAACATACCACGGTCGAATACCCAGACATAATGGCCGTCGCGATGCAGTAAACGATGCACACTCTCAAATTCTTTTGTCTTGCCGCTGACATATTCCTGCAGGCAGTCCAGCACGCTTTGTCTATCATCGGGATGCAAACGGCTCTCCCAAGTCTGGAATGCGCCTTCGAGTTCGTCGGGCTGATAGCCAATCATTTCCTTCCAACGATCAGACAAAAATACCTCGCCAGTCCGAATATCCCAATCCCAAATACCGTTACGCGAGCCTTCGACCGCAAACAACCAACGTTGCTCACTGTCATTGAGCTGCTTAACGGCTCGCGCTAAGCGCTCATGAACCTGCTGCAGACTTGTCTGTAGGGATAAAACCTCGGATGCGCTCCAAGGCACTTGAGTTGAAAACTCGGGAGTTCCAACGTGTTTGGCCGATTGACTCAACATCTTGAATGGGCGGATCAACAGATAATATAAAACGAAGGTAAAACCGATTAGCAGCAGAGCACCGAGCCCCCAGACACGCATAAATCGTTGTTGTAGCTCAGTTGAAGCCCTCGCAACCAGAGGCGCTAAATCCGACTCGAGATAGACGAGCTCTGTAGCGCCGGGATATTGAGCTTCCACAGGATAATAAGCTTGAATAGACAACCGCTCAGGATTAACCAAAATGCTCGCCTGACCGGATTGCACCACCGCATGATGCTTAACTACATCATATCCATCGATAACCTCAATGGCATTACTATCACGCCAAACGGTATGATTTGCAAAGCGGATCCGACTATTTGCGTCCAGTAAGATATAAACCATGACGTTCATATCTAAGGTTGCCAGAGAGACTTCCTGCTCGATCCGTTCTATGTCTTGTAATGCTTGCGCCGATTGCACCACGGCTTGCATACGCAATAACTGCTGCTTGATCTGGCTGACTTGGCGATCGGCTAATTCATTACGCACCAACTCACTCTCATAAAAATACTCAGCCGTTACTAACACTAAATACAGTGCCAGCATACATGCAGGTATCAATACGGCGAGCGAGAGTTTGCGAAGCATGGGTAGCCAAATATCTTCAATAAAGAAATGGACGCCTCGTATGCTAACGGGAAACCGATGACTAAGCAAAAAGACTTAACATAAGTGCCGCTATTTTAGACTAAATAATAGAATCTACGGGATAAGCGTTGAGAATCTTGACTCAACACAAGCTTGAAGAATTGAACCTTGAAATGGCAAACGCGAAAAACAAAAAAGCCAGCTTATTCAGCTGGCTTCATTGTTTAATTAGGCGCTTGGCGATGACCTACTCTCACATGGGGAGACCCCACACTACCATCGGCGCGATTGCGTTTCACTTCTGAGTTCGGGATGGGATCAGGTGGGACCACAATGCTATTGTCACCAAGCAAATTTGGTATTTACTTACCCGTCTTATCTCATGCAGGCAGTAAATGAATTCGGAAAGCTGGATTGAGTGCACTTCTTAAGTGTTTGTATTCGTCTAAGTATCACTTAGTAAAACCCATCTGGGTTGTATGGTTAAGCCTCTCGAGTCATTAGTATCAGTTAGCTCAACGCCTCACAACGCTTACACACCTGACCTATCAACGTCCTAGTCTCGAACGGCTCTTTAGTGGACTTAAAGTCCAAGGGATGACTCATCTTGGGGCTCGCTTCCCGCTTAGATGCTTTCAGCGGTTATCGATTCCGAACATAGCTACCGGGCAATGCCATTGGCATGACAACCCGAACACCAGCGGTTCGTTCACTCCGGTCCTCTCGTACTAGGAGCAACTCCCTCAATCATCCAACGCCCACGGCAGATAGGGACCGAACTGTCTCACGACGTTCTGAACCCAGCTCGCGTACCACTTTAAATGGCGAACAGCCATACCCTTGGGACCGACTTCAGCCCCAGGATGTGATGAGCCGACATCGAGGTGCCAAACACCGCCGTCGATATGAACTCTTGGGCGGTATCAGCCTGTTATCCCCGGAGTACCTTTTATCCGTTGAGCGATGGCCCTTCCATTCAGAACCACCGGATCACTATGACCTACTTTCGTACCTGCTCGACGTGTCTGTCTCGCAGTTAAGCTGGCTTATGCCATTGCACTAACCGTACGATGTCCGACCGTACTTAGCCAACCTTCGTGCTCCTCCGTTACTCTTTGGGAGGAGACCGCCCCAGTCAAACTACCCACCAGGCACTGTCCTTAACCCCGATTAGGGGCCCAAGTTAGAACATCAACACTACAAGGGTGGTATTTCAAGGACGACTCCACGAGAACTAGCGTTCCCGCTTCAAAGTCTCCCACCTATCCTACACATGTAGGGTCAATGTTCAGTGCCAAGCTATAGTAAAGGTTCACGGGGTCTTTCCGTCTAGCCGCGGGTATACGGCATCTTCACCGCAATTTCAACTTCACTGAGTCTCGGCTGGAGACAGCGTGGCCATCATTACGCCATTCGTGCAGGTCGGAACTTACCCGACAAGGAATTTCGCTACCTTAGGACCGTTATAGTTACGGCCGCCGTTTACCGGGGCTTCGATCATGAGCTTCTCTTGCGATAACCCAATCAATTAACCTTCCGGCACCGGGCAGGCGTCACACCGTATACGTCATCTTGCGATTTTGCACAGTGCTGTGTTTTTGATAAACAGTTGCAGCCACCTGGTATCTGCGACTGCCGTCAGCTTAGGGAGCAAGTCCCATCACCAACAGCAGCGTACCTTCTCCCGAAGTTACGGTACCATTTTGCCTAGTTCCTTCAGCCGAGTTCTCTCAAGCGCCTTGGTATTCTCTACCCGACCACCTGTGTCGGTTTGGGGTACGATTCCCGCTAACCTGAAGCTTAGAAGATTTTCCTGGAAGCATGGCATCAACTACTTCATCCCCTTGGGGACTCGTCATCAGCTCTCAGTGTATAGTGACCCGGATTTGCCTAAGTCACCCACCTACCACCTTAAACGCGGACTACCAACGCCGCGCTAGCCTAGCCTTCTCCGTCTCTCCATCGCAGTTAGCGGAAGTACAGAAATATTAATCTGTTTCCCATCGACTACGCCTTTCGGCCTCGCCTTAGGGGTCGACTCACCCTGCCCCGATTAACGTTGGACAGGAACCCTTGGTCTTTCGGCGAGGGGGTTTTTCACCCCTTTATCGTTACTCATGTCAGCATTCGCACTTCTGATACCTCCAGCGTGGGTTACCCCTTCACCTTCAACGGCTTACAGAACGCTCCTCTACCGCGCAACCCTAATGGATTGCACCCGTAGCTTCGGTGGTATGTTTAGCCCCGTTACATCTTCCGCGCAGGCCGACTCGACTAGTGAGCTATTACGCTTTCTTTAAATGATGGCTGCTTCTAAGCCAACATCCTAGCTGTCTAAGCCTTCCCACATCGTTTCCCACTTAACATACACTTTGGGACCTTAGCTGACGGTCTGGGTTGTTTCCCTTTTGACGACGGACGTTAGCACCCGCCGTCTGTCTCCCGGATAGCACTCTTTGGTATTCGGAGTTTGCAAAGGGTTGGTAAGTCGGGATGACCCCTAGCCTTAACAGTGCTCTACCCCCAAAGGTGTTCGTCCGAGGCGCTACCTAAATAGCTTTCGAGGAGAACCAGATATCTCCCGGTTTGATTGGCCTTTCACCCCCAGCCACAAGTCATCCGCTAATTTTTCAACATTAGTCGGTTCGGTCCTCCAGTTGATGTTACTCAACCTTCAACCTGCCCATGGCTAGATCACCGGGTTTCGGGTCTACGCCTTGCAACTAAACGCGCAGTTAACACTCGGTTTCCCTACGGCTCCGCTATTCGCTTAACCTCGCTACAAAACGTAAGTCGCTGACCCATTATACAAAAGGTACGCAGTCACGGTCTCAAGAACCGCTCCCACTGCTTGTACGTATACGGTTTCAGGTTCTATTTCACTCCCCTCACAGGGGTTCTTTTCGCCTTTCCCTCACGGTACTGGTTCACTATCGGTCAGTCAGGAGTATTTAGCCTTGGAGGATGGTCCCCCCATATTCAAACAGGATATCACGTGTCCCGCCTTACTCGTTTTCATCAAAGGTTAGTTTTCGTGTACGGGGCTATCACCCTGTGCCGCTGGACTTTCCAGACCATTCCACTAACACCCCTCTGACTTAAGGGCTAATCCCCGTTCGCTCGCCGCTACTAGGGGAATCTCGGTTGATTTCTTTTCCTAAGGGTACTTAGATGTTTCAGTTCCCCTCGTTTGCCTCACTACACTATGTATTCATGCAGTGATAACAGCTTATGCTGCTGGGTTCCCCCATTCGGACATCGTTAGCTCAAATGCTTGTTACTAGCTCGCCAACGCTTTTCGCAAGTTACTACGTCCTTCATCGCCTCTGACTGCCAAGGCATCCACCGTATACGCTTAGTCGCTTAACCATACAACCCAAATGAGTTTCACATCACTTGCGTCGTTGCGACCAGCTGGTTTTACTTGTCTCATCTTCGACCAAGAAGATGGACTCGCCTTAGACTTGAATATTCAAGACACTTAAAAAGTGTTTTAAGAACTCAATTTTTTCGTATTAACACAACGACAGACATCATTGCGTTAATTACTATCAGCTTTCCAAATTGTTAAAGAACAATGCTTACCGGCTCGCGGTGCATTTCGCTCTCCCTCCTCTTTCGAGAAGTTCAACAAGCCATCTGTGTGAACACTCAACAAACATCGAGTTAGTCGTATAGGTAAGGAGGTGATCCAGCCCCAGGTTCCCCTAGGGCTACCTTGTTACGACTTCACCCCAGTCATGAACCACAAAGTGGTGAGCGCCCTCCCGAAGGTTAAGCTACCCACTTCTTTTGCAGCCCACTCCCATGGTGTGACGGGCGGTGTGTACAAGGCCCGGGAACGTATTCACCGTGGCATTCTGATCCACGATTACTAGCGATTCCGACTTCATGGAGTCGAGTTGCAGACTCCAATCCGGACTACGACGAGCTTTGTGAGATTAGCTCCACCTCGCGGCTTTGCAACCCTCTGTACTCGCCATTGTAGCACGTGTGTAGCCCTACTCGTAAGGGCCATGATGACTTGACGTCGTCCCCACCTTCCTCCGGTTTATCACCGGCAGTCTCCCTAGAGTTCCCGCCATTACGCGCTGGCAAATAAGGATAGGGGTTGCGCTCGTTGCGGGACTTAACCCAACATTTCACAACACGAGCTGACGACAGCCATGCAGCACCTGTCTCAGAGTTCCCGAAGGCACTAAGCTATCTCTAGCGAATTCTCTGGATGTCAAGAGTAGGTAAGGTTCTTCGCGTTGCATCGAATTAAACCACATGCTCCACCGCTTGTGCGGGCCCCCGTCAATTCATTTGAGTTTTAACCTTGCGGCCGTACTCCCCAGGCGGTCTACTTAATGCGTTAGCTTGAGAGCCCAGTGTTCAAGACACCAAACTCCGAGTAGACATCGTTTACGGCGTGGACTACCAGGGTATCTAATCCTGTTTGCTCCCCACGCTTTCGTGCCTGAGCGTCAGTCTTTGTCCAGGGGGCCGCCTTCGCCACCGGTATTCCTCCAGATCTCTACGCATTTCACCGCTACACCTGGAATTCTACCCCCTCTACAAGACTCTAGTTTGCCAGTTCGAAATGCAATTCCCAGGTTGAGCCCGGGGCTTTCACATCTCGCTTAACAAACCGCCTGCGCACGCTTTACGCCCAGTAATTCCGATTAACGCTTGGACCCTCCGTATTACCGCGGCTGCTGGCACGGAGTTAGCCGGTCCTTCTTCTGTAGGTAACGTCACAGCTGCAAGGTATTAACTTACAACCTTTCCTCCCTACTGAAAGTGCTTTACAACCCGAAGGCCTTCTTCACACACGCGGCATGGCTGCATCAGGGTTTCCCCATTGTGCAATATTCCCCACTGCTGCCTCCCGTAGGAGTCTGGGCCGTGTCTCAGTCCCAGTGTGGCTGATCATCCTCTCAGAACAGCTAGGGATCGTCGCCTTGGTGAGCCATTACCTCACCAACTAGCTAATCCCACCTAGGTTCATCCAATCGCGAGAGGCCCGAAAGTCCCCCTCTTTCCCCCGTAGGGCGTATGCGGTATTAGCAGTCGTTTCCAACTGTTATCCCCCTCGACTGGGCAGATCCCTAGGCATTACTCACCCGTCCGCCGCTCGCCACCTCAGGAGTAAACTCCCTTGTGCTGCCGCTCGACTTGCATGTGTTAGGCCTGCCGCCAGCGTTCAATCTGAGCCATGATCAAACTCTTCAATTAAAAGTTTTGTGAACCCTAAGGTTCGGCTCAATGAATTCTGAATCGACTTAACTTAATAAGTCGTTGTACATATTGCTATGAACACTCATTCATTGATTTAAATTTTGATTACTCGCCAAACGGCAGAGTAATTTCGATTAACTCAACACCTGTGAGTGTCCACACAGATTTCTTGTTTAGATTGTTAAAGAGCATTTGACCATTCACTTCGCGCTACCGCTCAGCGGGTCAGGGCTGCGTATTCTACGCATTTCCCTTGTCGCGTCAAGGCGTTTTTGCAAACTTCTTGGCGCTTTCGAATCAACTGCACATTTTGCATTCGATTCGCACACACCGCGCTTGCTTTCGCTGTCTGCCGTGTCAGTGGATGCGCATTATAGGCAGCAGAACTTTTTACGCAAGGGCTTTTTGACAGAAAGTTTAGATTAATCATCTAGACGCCTAGATATCCAGCAACATGCATAAAAAAGGGGCTAAACAGCCCCTTTTTGAATGCATTTACTTAACAAAAAACTTACTACGGACTGAAGAAACGCGATTCTTGCTCGACTTCGACTTCTTCACCATCGATATGGGTTTTCACTTTTATCTCGATGTTAGTCACTGAACGCGAAAGTTCGACCGGATCGACCCCGACACTGATAGGTAGAGTTAACACCTCTCCACCCGCAATCGTCACTGAGGTTGGTCCATACCATTTATAGTTGTTGAGGCCTTCAACACTCATGGTGTATTCATGGGCTTGTTCTGTCTTATTGAGAATTTTCAGGGTGAAGGTGTTTTCAATCAGCCCTTGATTGTTTTCTCTGTAGAGTTGGTTACGGTCGCGGATGATATCCATACGCACGGGTGCAATCGTCGCGCTCGCGTAGATAAAGATCAGGATCATGGCGGCCAACACCACGCCATAGCCCACCAGCTTAGGACGTAATACCTTCTCTTTAATACCTTCGAGTTTATTCTCTGTGGTATAGCTAATCAGCCCCAGAGGATATCCCATCCGCTCCATGGTTTGATCACAAGCGTCGATACAGGCGCCGCAGTTAATACATTCATATTGCAAGCCGTTACGAATGTCGATACCCGTTGGGCAAACCTGGACACAGAGGTCGCAGTCGATGCAGTCGCCTAATCCCATTTCTTTCGGGTCGGCTTTGCGTGAACGCGGACCGCGGGTCTCACCGCGTTTAGCGTCGTAACCTACGATATAAGTGTTTTTATCAAACATCGCCGATTGGAAACGGGCATAGGGGCACATATGGATGCACATAATTTCACGCATCCAACCCGCATTACCGTATGTTGCGAAGGTAAAAAACACGACCCAGAAGTAGATTGCGCCAGACGCATTAAGGGTAAAGACATCGACATACACTTCGCGGCTCGGCACAAAATAAGACACAAAGGTCATGGCTGTCAGCAGCGACAGTAAAATCCACGCAGTGTGTTTTGCCGTCTTGCGCCAAAGTTTGTCAAAGTTCCATGGCATTTGATCTAGCTTGATGCGTTTATTACGTGCACCTTCGAGTTTTTCCTCGAACCAAATGAACATAAACGTCCACACGGTTTGCGGGCAGGTATAACCACACCAAACGCGGCCAAGATAGGTTGTCACGAAAAACAGCGCAAAGGCAGCTATCATAAAGAGAGCCGCGAGTAAGGTGAGATCCTGAGGCCAAATGGTGAGGCCAAAGACGTGAAACTTCTGTTCGCCCAGATTGAACCAAACGGCTTGACGGTCTCCCCAAGGGATCCACGGCAGAATAAGGAAGAAGAGCATTGCGACCCAACCCATACGGCGGCGTACGCTACTCCATAATCCATCGATTGCCCGGACATAAATCCGGTTGCGGGGGTTAAAGCGATCAGCCTTATTTTCATCTGGCTGGTGAATCTTAATTCGATTGGTTTTCGAATAGTCCTTGTTATTAGATTCTGCGTTCATCGTGACAGCCTTTTACTGCTTTAATATTGGACGAAAACTGGCTTATTATACCCATATTATTAATGGTTATTCACTTATGTTGGACTAAAAGATGAAAGGTTGGATCATATTAGCGCTCCTGTGTGGTGCATTATATTACTTATACACCGAAACAGACAAATTAGATGCACCTATAGCTAAAACAGAGGAAATGGTTCAGAAGATAGAAAACAAAATGGGTTCGATGACGGGTACCCAAATAATTAAGATCGATCAGAAACGTACTAAGGCTCGAAAAGAGATTTTGGAGCGACTATCGGCTCCTGAAGTCGAAGAATTTAATAAAATCCCACTTACCGAAGACGGTATTGCCGATTTTAAAGACAGCTACTGCGGCACTAAAGCGCCCGAGCACCCCATTTTTAGCCGAGATAACCTGTTTTTTATCTGCGATAACCTCTAATCCCACTTACAGGCAAACGGAATTTTGCAGCCCATCACTAAGCATGACGCTTAGGCGATTGACCAAAGACATGATTCCGCCTAGCCTCTGAACTTCAATTACATAGGCCTTGTATCATGACTAAACCAGTATCAGATATTTTTGATCCCGCACTGTGGGATGAAGTCAGCGGATTTAATTTCGACGATATCACTTACCATAGAGCCAAAGCCCACGGCACAGTGCGTATCGCCATCAACCGTCCAGATTGCCTCAATGCCTTCCGCCCAAAGACGGTCGACGAGTTGTATATCGCCCTCGATCACGCTCGCCAATGGTCCGATGTAGGTTGTGTGTTACTCACAGGCAATGGCCCCTCTGCCAAAGGACAATATTCGTTTTCCTCCGGTGGCGATCAACGTATTCGCGGCAAAGATGGTTATAAATATGAAGGCGCAGAAGAAGGCAAAGCCGATTTAGCCAGAATGGGGCGTTTACATATCCTCGAAGTCCAACGATTGATCCGCTTTATGCCTAAAGTGGTGATCGCCGTCGTGCCGGGTTGGGCGGTGGGTGGCGGCCATAGTTTACACGTTGTCTGCGACTTAACTTTAGCCTCGAAGGAACACGCCGTCTTCAAACAAACCGATCCCGATGTTGCGAGTTTCGATTCTGGCTATGGTAGTGCTTATCTTGCCAAGATGATTGGCCAAAAGCGCGCGCGAGAAATTTTCTTCTGCGGCTTTAACTACAGTGCCGATGAAGCCTTTGCCATGGGAATGGTTAATAAATCGGTTCCCCATGCAGAACTCGAAGTCGAAGCATTAAGATGGGCCAAAGAGATTAACTCCAAATCGCCAACAGCGATGCGTATGTTGAAGTACGGCTTCAACATGACAGACGATGGCATGGTCGGTCAGCAACTGTTTGCGGGTGAAGCGACACGCTTAGCCTATGCCAGCGCAGAAGCTCAAGAAGGGCGCGATGCTTTCCTCGAAAAACGCGATCAGGACTTTTCAGCGTTTCCATGGCATTACTGATCGAAGCTGATTGCCATATAAAGCCCTCATTTGAGGGCTTTATATTTTTTAGCGCTTATAGATAGAAAAAACCGTTTAAACTAATCTCAAAATACGGGTTTAAATTTTAATGAGAATTGTTATCATCTGATCATTCCCAATTGGGGCTTACATTAGAGGATAAGATCATGACTAAGACATTTACTTTTGCCGTATTACATTTCAGCGTCGCCTTCACCGTTACCTATCTATTAACCGGTAGTGTTTTGGTCGGTGGTGCCGTTGCCTTAGTTGAACCCGCAATAAACACTGTAGTGTTTTATTTCCACGATAAAGTGTGGAAGCGTTTCGAAGAAAAAAGCAAAACGCACTTAATGCTATAACGGCTTAACACTCTTAGCCACCAGCATATACTCTAATAAAGCCCCAATAAAAAACCGCCATTTAGGCGGTTTTTTATGACTTCCGATTTATTCCACCGTCACCGATTTAGCGAGGTTTCGTGGTTGATCCACATCGGTGCCCTTAATTAAGGCAACGTGATACGACAGCAACTGTAATGGGATAGTGTAAATCAGCGGTGCCATAAAGATATCGCAGTGTGGAACAGGGATAACCTTCATGGTCTCGTCAGATTCAAACTCGGCATCCACATCGGCAAAGACATACATTAAACCACCACGGGCACGCACTTCTTCAACGTTAGATTTCAGCTTTTCTAATAATTCGTTGTTTGGCGCGACGACGATGACGGGCATGTCGGCATCAATCAACGCCAGTGGGCCATGTTTCAGCTCACCAGAGGCATACGCCTCAGCATGGATATAAGAGATCTCTTTAAGTTTCAGCGCACCTTCCATCGCAATCGGGTACTGATCGCCACGGCCAAGGAATAAGGCATGGTGTTTGTCGGCAAAATCTTCCGCCAATTCAGCAATCGCATCATCTAAGCCCAATGCTTGCTCCACTTTGGCAGGCATAGACTGTAGGCTTTGAGTGATCTCCGCCTGCATTTGCTCTGACATACCATTATGGCGACCGATCACCGCCGTCAGCATTAACAAACCAGCCAGCTGCACAGTGAAGGCTTTGGTAGAGGCAACGCCAATCTCAGCACCCGCTTTCATCATGTATGCCATGTCAGACTCACGGACTAAGGAAGAGCCAGGAGCGTTACAGATAGTTAGCGTCGCCTTGTAACCCATTTCTTTGGCTAGGCGCATCGCCGCCAGCGTATCGGCAGTCTCGCCGGATTGAGAAATGGTCACCAACAGGCTGTTAGGGAACAAATGCGACTTGCGGTAGCGGAATTCAGAGGCGATTTCGACATTACATGAAACGCCAGCCCAATCCTCTAACCAATAACGCGCCGCCATCCCCGCATGATAACTAGTACCACAGGCAATAATCTGTACGTGTTTAATATCTTTTAAAAACTCTGCGGCGTTATCACCAAAAGCAGTGTCGAGCACTTGCTTGTTAGCGATGCGACCTTCGATAGTGCGCGTCAGTGCCAATGGCTGCTCATAAATCTCTTTGAGCATATAGTGGCGATATTCACCTTTGTCACCAGCATCGTGGGTGATTTCTGATTCTTTAACTTCGCGCTCAACTTTATTGCCATGCACATCGAAAATGCTCACAGTGCGACGAGTCACTTCAGCCACGTCACCTTCTTCTAAAAACGCGAAAGAACGGGTGACAGGCAGCAGCGCCAATTGGTCAGATGCAACGAAATTTTCACCTAAACCAAAACCAATCACTAATGGGCTGCCAGAACGCGCAACGACCATACGCTCGCTATCGCGGCGGTCGATAACCACAGTGCCATAAGCGCCTTCGAGTTGTTTAACCGTGGCTTGCACAGCGGCCAGTAAGGTGTCGTGCGTCTTTAATTCGTGATGAACTAAATGACAAATCACTTCGGTGTCGGTATCAGAGCTGAAGTGATAGCCCAGCTCTTTTAGCATTTCGCGCAGTTTATGATGGTTTTCGATAATGCCATTGTGCACCACGGCAATATCGCCTTCAGATAAATGTGGGTGAGCATTGCGCTCGCTCGGCTCACCATGGGTAGCCCAACGAGTATGTGCAATACCAGTACCGCCCGCTAACGGGTCGGTTTCGAGTGCGGCAGAAAGCTCCTGCACTTTACCCACGCGACGAGTACGATTAAGTTCACCATTGTGGATAACGGCAACACCAGCGGAGTCATATCCACGATATTCTAAACGACGTAAACCTTCGACCAGAATTTCGGCCACATCCCTTTGCGCCACGGCGCCAACGATTCCGCACATAGTTTTTACCTATAAAATAAAAAATAAAAATGAAATTGTTTGAGACATTTGCTTTGGCTTATCACGGGCAAATGCCTAAGGCGAGTAGGGCGCTAAGATGACTTTCACGCCTTGCTCGGTAATTTGGTTAAGGGCGCTCTCTTCGATACGAGCATCGGTAACTAGCACGCTGATTTGCGACCAAGGTAGTTCTAAGTTAGGGATCCGCTTACCAATTTTGTCCGAATCCACCATAACGATCACTTCGCGGGAAACCTCAGCCATCACCTTACTCAAGCCCGTTAGCTCATTAAAGGTGGTGGTGCCGCGCGCTAAATCGATACCGTCAGCACCGATAAAGAGTTGGTCGAAGTTATAGGAGCGTAATACTTGCTCGGCCACTTGCCCCTGAAACGACTCGGAATGCGGATCCCAGGTACCGCCAGTCATCAATAGGGTGGGCTCATTTTCAAGCTCATGAATCGCATTGGCCAAATGCAGGGCATTGGTCATGACCACCAGCCCACGCTTGTGATTCAGCTCGGCGATCAGGCCTGAAGTGGTGGTGCCACTGTCGATGATGATGCGATTGTGATCTTTGATCAGCTGCGCCGCAGCTTTAGCAATGGATAACTTATTAGGGGCAATCTTGGCAGAAAATTGTTGTGTCACTTCATCGGGAATAGCCACAGCACCACCGTAGCGGCGCAGCAATAGTCCGGTTTTTTCAAGTTCTGCCAAGTCTTTACGAATAGTCACTTCTGAGGTTTCGAAACGTAATGACAACTCATCGACACTCACTTCACCCTGTTCATTCAGAATGCTGATAATACTATGACGTCGTTGCTGTGTGTTTCGTTTATTCATAAAACCTTTCAGTTAACTTTCGATTCGAAAGTTATATTATAGAGAAACGAAACATTTTTGCTAGTATTCGAAAGGTGTTTTTAGCGTGAGAGTAATGAAATGGATGAGTTTTTAAAATTAACCTAATGAAAAGCAATAAAAAAGCAGTCCACCTATCAGTGAACTGCTTTAAGGGCGCTAAAACTTAAGCGTAGAAAGTGAAGTTAGAACTTAGCTTCAAGTGCCACACTGAAGTTACGGTCTTGGCCTAGGGTCACCATATTGTATTGGCCGCCATCAATATAATCGGTATCAAACAGGTTTCTCACGTTCGCGCGGATGCTTACGTCTTTACCCATAATATCCATAGTGTAGGCAGCACCAATATCGAAGCGAACATAACCGTCTTTACTGATAGTGTTATCCACGTTTGCAAAACGCTCGCCAACATAGATAGCACCGAAGTTCATTGCAAAGTTATCGGTCACTTCATAACGAGTCCAGATATTCGCCGACCATTCAGGGGCATCGATAGGCGTTTTACCTTCACGCTCATCACCCGTTTGATACTCAGCATCGAGGTACATCATAGATGAAGTCACAAACCAGCTATCGCCTAGCTTACCTTGGGCACCCACTTCAAAGCCGCGGTGCTTTTGCTCACCACCTTGGGTTGTGATATCAGTGAAATCACCGATAGGTGTAGGCAATTTTTCTGAAATAGTAATGTTTTCAAGTGTGATATCAAATACCGCCGCCGTTAATAGCAAGCTGTCGTCAAACAGTTCCCACTTTGTTCCCACTTCATATTGAATGCCGTATTCAGGCTTTAGGTTAAGTTTATTATTGATATCGTATTCGTTATTCACCGCACCTTGCGGGGTGAAGCTTTTTGAGTAGTTAACATAAACACTGCCGTTATCTGTAGGTGAGTAGATCACCCCAAATTTAGGCGATACGGCATAACTGTTTTCACCTTCGCCATCTTTTTTCTGTTCGTCATAACGAACCCCTGCGAGCAATTTCCATTGTTCATTGATGGTCATTAAATCTTGCAGATAGAAGCCGTAGTATTTGTATTCACTTTCAGATTTTGTGCTATCACGATGATAGTCTAAATCTGGTTTTGCTACGGGTTGACCAGGAATAACGGTAATCATCCCTTTGGTTGCTTGATTAACATATCTCTCAATATATTGACCATAATAGTAGTCTAAGTAGTTAGCACCTATAAGGAGTTGGTGCTCCATACCCGCCAATGCAAACTCGCCTGTAAAATCGATATAAGCGGTTTTATGTTGCCAATCATCGTAACGATCGAATGGCTTTATTTTATAACCACTAGTAAATGGATCTTCATTATATTGCGGTGCAGAATCGAAACGCTGGCGATTAAACTGTTGATCGTTATAACCCAGTTTAACTTTCCAATCGTCATTCATATGCCAAGTTAAATCGGCACCTAAGTTTGAAACAGTGTTATCGGTAAAGGCCCAAGGCGCATCCCAGATGGTTTTACGTTGGCCGACAACATTGCCTTGCTTATCTAACCAACTGCCAGCATCAATACCGGTTTTATCTTGGGTATGGTCGTATTTCAGTGACAATAACAAATCATCACTGATATCAAATTCTAGGTTCAAATAACCTAACCAACGATCACGCTCTTGGTTTTCATCGGTCGTTGAATATTCACGCCAGTATTTAGTGTCTTGTTTGACTAACACACCGCGGTAACGAATGCTTTGAGCCTCGTTTAAGCTGCCACCAGCGTCTAACTGGGCGCGGGTAGAGCCGTAACCGTCGGTATCAAACCCTAAGTTAAGCATAGAATCGTAGGTGGGCTTCTTGGTGACCATATTCACCAAACCGCCAGGTCCAGATTGGCCATACAACATGCTCGAAGGGCCTTTCAGCACTTCGACTTGTTGCAGGGTTTCGATAGGTTGAACATAGTGGGACCATTGCTGGTGGCCGTTGATCAGATAACCGTTGCCCGAATCTAATTCAAAACCACGAATACTGAAGACTTGGCGGTTCCAACGAGTGGTTCCTGCCGTTACGCTCGAGTCATTAACTAAGACTTCCGCAAGGTTAGTCGCTAATTGCTCATCGGTCACAAAGTCGGGGATAACATTTACAGATTGTGGTGTATCCATTAAATCGATATCACCACGCATAGCACCGGATGCACTGCCGACTTTATAGTCGTTAAATGTACGGCCAGTCACATTAATGCGCTCAATGTTCTCATCATTTGGCGCTTCAGCCATAACAGGCATCGCCATTAATGCAGACCCTACGGCCAAACCAACCACTGAATATTTAAATACCATTGCCAACACCTCAAGTAGACCTTTCGTCTTAGAATTGCAGGCAATATAAATAAGAATTGTTTTTATTTAACTATCTTTACACGAATTTACAATCTAGCGTGACTTGGATCAACTTTGAATAAAAACAATGAATTAGCCATAACACCGCAGCCTTAATTGAACATTAATTTAGTTAATTTTTACTTGGTGGGGATTTTTAGCTTTGACAAAAAAGACATAAAGCGGCAATAAGCCGCTTTATGTTTACTGGGTACAGCGCCGTTATTTCTTAATTTTTACCGGACGTTGCCAGCCAGTCAGATGTTTTTGCTTAACACGGGTGATCACTAGCTCATCCTCACCCACGTCACGGGTAATGGTTGACCCCGCACCGAGCGTCGCGCCTTTACCAATGGTCACCGGCGCCACCAGCTGAGTATCACTCCCCACAAACACATTATCTCCAATCACGGTTAAGTGTTTATTGGCACCATCGTAATTACAGGTAATAGTGCCAGCACCAATATTCACACCCGCACCGATTTGCGCATCGCCCAAATAGGCTAAGTGACCCGCCTTAGAACCCACACCTAAAACAGCTTTTTTCATCTCAACAAAGTTGCCGATATGGGCATCTTGCATTAACTCGGCACCTGGGCGTAAACGCGCAAAAGGCCCCGCACTGGCGGCAACGCCCAGCTTAGCGCCTTCGATAATTGAGTAAGGTTTGATCTCGGCATTGTCGGCAATTTCACAATCGATAAGAATCGCACCAGCACCGATGCTGACATTATTACCAATCACCACTTTACCTTCGAAAATCACGTTCACATCGACCATCACATCCATACCCACGGTAACTTCACCACGGATATCGATACGGCTTGGGTCACGCAGATTAGCACCAGCAATCATCAACTTTTCGGCTTCACGGGCCTGATAAGCGCGCTCCAGTTGTGCAAGCTGCACACGGTTATTGGCACCTTCCACCTCAATGGCTGATTGTGGCTGAGCGGTATTAATCTCAACGCCATCGGTGTGGGCCATGGCGATAATATCAGTCAGGTAGTATTCACCCTGAGCATTGTTATTCGATAGGCGGCCAAGCCAGGTTTTTAATGCCTTACCCGGCACCGCCATTATGCCGGTATTGATTTCATTGATGGCTAACTGTTCAGCATTGGCATCCTTTTGCTCGACAATACCGACAACCTGCCTTGCTCGCGCACAATACGGCCATAGCCAGTTGGATTGGTTAGATTGACGGTTAAAATCGCCACGCCCTGATCAGGACGCGCAGCAAGCAGAGCCTCGAGGGTTGAAGCTTGGATTAACGGCACATCACCGTAAAGGATCAGCACAGTGTCATTATCATCGATATTGGGAATCGCCTGAGCGACCGCATGGCCTGTGCCTAACTGCTCGGCTTGCAACATCCAATTTAATTGCTGCTCACCCAGTGCGGATTTTAATTTGTCGGCGCCATAGCCGTACACTAATTGAATGGCATCGCTGCCGATACTGTGGGCGGTATCGATAACATGCTGCACCATGCTCTTGTGGGCGATAGGATGTAATACCTTGGGAAGATCCGAGCGCATGCGAGTTCCTTTTCCTGCCGCTAAGATCACTACATTTAATGCCATTGCCATATCCTTGATTAACATCCCAAAGGGATAAACTGAGCTCGATTTAATGGCGCAATTTTAACGGAAAGGCGCAGCAAAGCGAAAGGCAGAACTCAAAACACAGCGAAAAAACCAACAAAAAGGCGGGTATCTTTCGATAACCGCCTTTATCACAAACAATAACCTTTATCTGGCAATGTTTTTCTTGATGGTTTCAACAACACGTAATTGAGCCATTGCTTTCGCTAACTCAACCATAGCGGCGTCATAATTGAAGTCCGCACCCGCAGTCGCCATATGGGCTTCTGCACGACGCTTGGCTTCTACGGCTGCCTGCTCATCAATCTCTTCGGCACGCATAACCACGTCAGCCAATACTGATACAGAAGAAGGTTGCACTTCCAGTAAACCACCCGAAAGGTAAAACACTTCTTCGCTACCATCTTGTTTGACGATGCGCGCCATGCCAGGTTTGATATAGCTTAACAGTGGAGCGTGGCCATGCATGATGCCCAACTCACCTTCAGAACCGGTCACTTGTAGGCTAGCTACGCGACCTGAGAAGATGCTACTTTCTGCGCTTACAATATCAAGTTGTACTGTCATGGCTGCCATCCGTTCTCCTTAAAATACCAAGTATGACTACTTAGTTATTTCTTTTTGTTAGCTTTCTCGATAACTTCGTCGATTGAACCTGCCATGTAGAACGCTTGCTCTGGGATGTGGTCGAACTCACCACTCAGAAGTCCCTTAAAGCCACGGATAGTGTCTTTTAGAGATACGTACTTACCTGGAGAACCGGTGAATACTTCTGCTACGTGGAATGGCTGAGACAAGAAACGCTCAATCTTACGCGCACGGGCAACAGTCGTCTTATCTTCATCAGATAGTTCGTCCATACCCAGAATCGCGATGATATCTTTCAGCTCTTTATAGCGCTGTAGTACAGTTTGTACACCGTTAGCTACGTCATAGTGCTCTTGGCCAACTACTAATGGATCTAGCTGACGTGAAGTCGAATCCAGTGGGTCAACCGCTGGGTAAATACCCAGAGAAGCAATTTGACGTGACAATACAACAGTCGCATCCAAGTGAGCGAAGGTTGTTGCTGGTGACGGATCCGTCAAGTCATCCGCAGGTACGTATACCGCTTGAACAGAGGTAATAGACCCTGTCTTAGTCGAAGTAATACGCTCCTGAAGAACACCCATCTCTTCAGCCAGTGTTGGCTGGTAACCTACCGCTGATGGCATACGGCCTAGCAGTGCAGATACTTCGGTACCCGCCAAGGTGTAACGATAGATGTTATCGACGAACAATAGTACGTCACGACCTTCATCACGGAACTTCTCAGCCATAGTCAGACCGGTCAGTGCTACGCGAAGACGGTTTCCTGGAGGCTCGTTCATCTGACCATAAACCATGGCCACTTTGTCGAGTACGCCAGAATCCTTCATCTCGTAGTAGAAGTCGTTACCCTCACGAGTACGCTCACCTACACCGGCGAATACTGAAAGACCAGAGTGTGCTTTAGCGATGTTGTTGATCAGTTCCATCATGTTAACTGTCTTACCAACACCCGCACCACCAAACAGACCTACTTTACCACCCTTAGCGAACGGACATACAAGGTCGATAACCTTGATACCAGTCTCTAACAGTTCAGTCGTGTTTGATTGATCTTCATATGAAGGAGCGCTGCGGTGAATCACATAACGCTCATCTTCACCGATAGCGCCAGCTTCATCAATAGGCTCGCCTAAAACGTTCATGATACGGCCAAGAGTTGCGGTACCAACCGGAACAGTAATAGGTGAACCTGTGTTTACTACCTCGATACCACGACGCAGACCATCTGAAGAACCCATAGCGATGGTACGAACTACACCACCACCAAGCTGCTGCTGAACTTCCAGCACCAAGCCTTCACTTTTGATCTTCAGAGCGTCATAGACCTGAGGTACGGCATCATGTGGAAACTCAACGTCCACAACCGCGCCAATTACTTGGACAACAGTACCTGTGCTCATGATTAATCCTCTAAAACTTGTATTCGTTACCCAGCCTAAACCGCAGCGGCACCAGAAACAATTTCCGACAGTTCCTGCGTAATCGCAGCCTGACGGGCCTTGTTGTAGACCAACTGCAAATCGTCAATAAGTGTACCAGCGTTGTCTGTCGCAGCTTTCATCGCAACCATACGGGCTGCTTGTTCAGATGCGATGTTTTCAACAACACCTTGATACACTTGAGACTCCACATAACGAACCAATAAGGTGTCCAAAAGTTCTTTTGGATCTGGCTCGTAGATATAGTCCCAGTGATGAGCAATCTCATCATCTTTTGACTTAGGCAAAGGTAGCAGCTGTTCGATCACAGGCGTCTGCGTCATGGTATTTACAAACTTGTTGAATACCACATACAGACGGTCTAGCGTGCCTTCGTTGTAAGCTTGTAGCATTACGCGTACTGTTCCGATCAGGTCGGCGAGTTTTGGTGTATCGCCTAATCCTGAAGCATGAGCAGACACTTGACCGCCAAAGCTGTTGAAAAACTGAACACTACGAGCACCAATTGGGCAAAATTCAAATTCTGCACCTTGCTCTTTCCAGCTTTTCACGTCCGCGACAACCTTTTTGAACAGGTTGACGTTAAGACCACCACAAAGACCACGGTCGGTTGCTACAACAATGTAACCAACTCGCTTGGCTTCTCTCACTTCCAAATATGGATGCTTATATTCGAGAGAACCCTGCGCCACGTGACCGATCACCTTACGCATATTTTCCGCGTATGGACGGCTCGCTGCCATGCGATCCTGCGCTTTGCGCATTTTGCTGGCTGCAACCATTTCCATTGCGGATGTGATCTTCTGAGTGTTTTTCACACTCGCGATCTTGGTTTTAATCTCTTTAGCGCCGGCCATCTTTACTCTCCAATCTGGACCTGAGGTGCCTTAAGACACCTCTATCATTTTACCAGGTTTGGGTTTCTACGAACTTGTCGAGGCCAGCCTTCAAACCACCTTCGATGTCGGCATTGTAGTCGCCAGTCTCGTTGATAAGCTTCATTAAAGCAGCATGCTCGCTGTTCATGTAAGAGAGCAAAGAAGCTTCGAAATCACCGACTTTGTTCAGCTCAACGCCTTTTAGGTAACCTTTTTCAGCTGCGAAAATAGACACAGCTTGAGCGGCTACGCTCATTGGCGCGTATTGCTTTTGCTTCATGAGTTCGGTAACACGCTCACCATGCTCAAGCTGAGCACGTGTTGCATCGTCTAAGTCTGATGCAAACTGAGAGAACGCTGCAAGCTCTCGATACTGTGCAAGTGCAGTACGGATACCGCCAGACAGTTTCTTGATGATCTTAGTCTGAGCCGCACCACCAACACGAGAAACCGAAATACCTGGGTTAACAGCAGGACGTAGGCCTGAGTTAAATAGGTCAGTTTCAAGGAAGATCTGACCATCGGTAATCGAAATTACGTTGGTCGGTACGAATGCAGAAACGTCACCCGCTTGAGTTTCAATAATAGGCAGCGCGGTTAAAGAACCGGTTTGACCTGTTACAGCACCCTTAGTGAACTTTTCTACATATTCTTCGTTTACGCGTGAAGCACGTTCTAATAGACGAGAGTGAAGATAGAAAACATCACCAGGGTATGCTTCACGTCCAGGAGGACGCTTAAGTAGCAATGAGATCTGACGGTAAGCAACAGCTTGCTTAGACAGGTCATCATAGACGATCAGTGCGTCTTCACCGCGGTCACGGAAGTATTCACCCATAGCACAACCAGAGTATGGTGCCAGGTATTGCAGTGCAGCAGCTTCAGAAGCGGTTGCAACAACAACGATAGTGTTCGCGAGTGCGCCGTGTTCTTCTAACTTGCGTACCACGTTAGCGATGGTAGAAGCCTTTTTGGCCTACCGCTACGTACACACATTTAATGCCAGAATCGCGCTGGTTGATGATGGCATCAATCGCCAGGGCTGTTTTACCAGTCTGACGGTCACCAATGATCAATTCACGTTGTCCACGACCGATTGGGATCATAGAGTCAACGGCTTTATAACCAGTTTGCACTGGCTGATCAACTGACTTACGTTCAATAACGCCTGGTGCAATCACTTCAACAGGAGAGAAACCATCGTTGTCGATAGCGCCTTTACCGTCGATTGGTTGGCCCAGAGTGTTAACAACGCGGCCTAATAGACCACGGCCAACAGGCACTTCCAGAATACGACCAGTTGTTTTAACTTTTACGCCCTCTGCCAGATCGGCATAAGGACCCATAACTACGGCACCTACAGAATCACGTTCAAGGTTCAACGCGATTGCATAACGGTTACCAGGCAGTTCGATCATCTCACCTTGCATTACATCGGCAAGGCCGTGAACGCGAATAATGCCGTCGCTCACTGCAACGATTGTACCTTCGTTGCGAGCTTCACTAACGACTTCGAACTGCTCGATCCGCTGTTTAATCAGATCGCTGATTTCAGTGGAATTCAGTTGCATGCTCAAACTCCCAATTACGACTGCAGCTTATCAGACAGACGCGATAACTTACCGCAGACCGAGCCATCAATGACTAGGTCGCCTGCCTTAATAATTACACCGGCGATGAGCGCGGCGTCAGTGCTGCAATTCAGCTTAACTTTGCGTGTGAGACGTTTCTCTAAAGAATTACTGATCTGCTGCTGTTGTTCAGAGCTGAGCTCAGCTGCAGAAACCACATCGGCTTCCACTTCTTTTGCCCACTCATTACGGTATTGAGCAAAAAGCTCAGATACAGCAGGTAGTACCTTTAAGCGACCGTTTTCAGCCATTACCTTTATCAAGTTCTGACCTTGCTCATTGACTTGCTCACCACACACACTAATAAAGAGTGCGGCAAGTTTAGTACTGGCTAAAGAGCCAGTTAGCAGTGGCTGCATGGTTTCGTTTTCACTAACCAGTGCGGCAAACGTGAGCATTTCGGCCCAGCTTTCTACTGCATTTTTTTCAATAGCAAAGTCAAATGCTGCCTTTGCGTAAGGGCGAGCGATGGTGCTTATTTCAGCCATAACTCACTCCCTTATCAAAGTTCAGCAACTAGTTTATTAACTATGTCACTGTGGGCGGCTTCATCAATCGAACGCTCAAGGATCTTCTCTGCACCCATGATGGCCAGAGCAGCAACTTGCTTACGCAGATCCTCTTTCACGCGATTACGTTCAGCTTCAATTTCTGCTTTACCCTGAGCGATGATTTTCGCACGCTCAGCGTCTGCTTCGGCTTTGGCCTCATCGACAATCTGAGCTTTACGCTTGTTAGCTTGCTCAATGATTTCGTTAGCAGTTGCCTTAGCTTCTTTTAGTTGGTCGGTAGCTTTCGCTTGAGCCAACTCAAGGTCTTTTACAGCACGATCAGCATCAGCTAGACCGTCGGCGATCCTTTTTTGGCGCTCTTCGATGGCATTCATCAAAGGGGGCCAAACAAACTTCATGCAGAACCACACGAAGATAATAAAGGCAACCGTCTGACCGATTAGGGTAGCGTTGATATTCACAACAGCCTCCTATTTAGAGTTAAGACAGAAGCGTTGATTACAGCATTGCACCCAGTGGGTTAGTAAACAGCATAAATAGTGCAATACCTACACCGATCATGGTTACCGCATCCAATAGACCAGCAACAATGAACATCTTAACTTGTAGCATAGGAGCCATTTCTGGTTGACGCGCAGCGCCTTCCAAGAACTTGCCACCTAGTAGGCCGAAACCGATAGCGGTACCTAGAGCACCCATACCAATCAGTAGAGCAACAGCGATAGCTGTCATGCCTAAAATCGTTTCCATCTCTATCTCCAATATCTAAAATCTAAATCTAATTAGTTGATGATTTAGCTTAAAAAAAATTTCTTCAGCAACCCTTAATGATCTTCATGTGCCATGCTTAAGTACACGATCGTCAACATCATGAAGATAAACGCCTGTAGAGTGATAACCAAAATATGGAAGATTAACCAACCTAGTTGTAGAGTCACACCTAGGGCAGATAATAACATGTTAGCACCATACATCAGCGCAATAAGGATGAAGATCAACTCACCTGCGTACAAGTTACCGAACAGACGCAATGCCAATGAAATAGGCTTAGCAACTAGAGTAACCGACTCTAATAGGAGGTTGACGGGTATCATTGCCTTATGGTTAAAAGGCTGTAATGTCAGTTCTTTAACAAAACCTGAAACGCCCTTGACTTTGATGCTGTAGTAAATAATCAGCACAAACACACCAATAGCTAAGCTGAAGGTGATGTTTAGGTCAGTCGTTGGAACCACTTTCATGTATGGAACGCCCGCTAAACTTGCTAACCAAGGCAGCCAGTCAACTGGAACCATATCCATGAAGTTCATCATGAATACCCAAACAAAAATAGTTAGAGCCAACGGAGCAATCAGGGCATTGCGGCCATGGAAGGTTTCTTTCACGCTGTTATCAACAAATTCAACAATCATCTCGATAAAGCACTGAAGCTTACCGGGAACTCCTGAAGTCGCTTTCTTGCCAACGCTGCGGAATAGCCACAAGAATAGAACACCAAGCCCAACCGAAAAGAACAACGAATCAATGTGCCATGTCCAGAAGCCTTCACCAACATGTAAGTTGGTAAGGTGGTGCTGGATATAGCCCTGCGGTGTTAACGCTTCACCAGTTGCAGCCATGATTCATCCCACTTAACTTTGCTTGAAGTATAAAGGAGCTGTCCAATGCACTATTAGCGTCAGCATATAGCAAACAAAAAGCGGCAAAAATGCCACTTGAAGATTGATAAATACCAGCGAAAACATTGCTATGGTTAACAGCAACTTTACCGCTTCCCCCCAGTAAAAGGTTTTCATAACCTTTCCTGCTGAACTTGCTCCCGTGTGGGAAAAAGCGAGGGTCGCGAATACAAAATTAGGGAGTACAGCAATTGCACCACCTGCTAACGCAGAATAGCCATACTGAGCTCCCCACACGGCGAAAAAGACAATTGAAACACCCCCAGCCACCGCCGCCTGCATCAACACCAATTTATAGGCAGACCACCGGCCACGACGTGCTAAAACCTTGCTCAATTCATCTTCTCCGCATTCATACTTTTTGTTTCGATGACCGGATGACAAATATCCGTATTTTTGTCGATGCACAAAAAGCTTGCGAAAGTATACCTTTTCACGCCTTCATTGCAACTTTGAGATAAGGAAAAACAGCACTTTTAACGTGATATAGCGCCAAAACAGTCAAAATCCAAAATTAACATATGTCACAAATTTACATTAAAAACTGTTAATCTACAGACATTAACGAATTTTGCTAAGAATTCCGTCTAATTCAGCCAGATTCTGATAGTTAATTACAATTTTACCCTTACCCTTACTGCTATGAGCGATCGAAACCTTAGCACCTAATCTTTCAATTAACTGCTGCTCTAAACGACAAACATCTTGATCTTTAGTCGTAGTTTCGACGGGTTTGGGCGGATTTAAGGTTTGATTAATCAATCGTTCAGTTTCGCGAACGGTTAATTCCTTGGCAGCCACTAATCTCGCCAGATTTGTTTGTTCTTCACCCTCAATTGCGAGCAAAGCGCGTGCATGGCCCATATCAATGTCACCATACTCGAGTAAACGCTTAACCGGTTCATTTAACCCGTTTAACCGTAACAAGTTAGATACACTCGCGCGAGATTTTCCCACAACATCGGCAACCTGTTGGTGAGTCAGCTCAAATTCTTGCATCAAACGTTGTAATGCAATAGCTTCTTCCATGGCATTTAAGTCTTCACGTTGAATGTTTTCAATCAACGCAATGGCAACCGCCGCTTCATCGGGAACCGGTTTAACGATACAAGATTTTTTCCACACCCGCCAATTGGGATGCGCGCCAACGGCGCTCACCGGCGATGATTTCATACTGGCTATCGCTAACAGGACGCACCACAATCGGCTGAATAATGCCTTGATTGCGGATGGAATGGGCGAGTTCTTCTAACGCCTCGGGAGACATGTCCTTACGAGGTTGGTATTTACCCGGTTGTAGCAGGTCGAGATCCAGATGAATAAGTTCTTCTTTTTTATCGATAACAACCACTTCTTCCGTGTGTTTTTTACTCGCGGCGTGGCTGTTACTCAGTAAAGCATCTAAGCCCTTACCTAACCCTCTTTTCTTTAACGTCATGGTTATCCTTTACGCTCGCTTAGCCTGAGTTTTCTGTTCGGAACGGCGGATCATCTCACCCGCTAACGCCAAATATGCTTTAGCCCCGCACTCGATTTGTCGTAGTACATGGCAGGTGCGCCAAAGCTCGGCGCCTCGGCCAAACGCACATTACGTGGGATCACAGTGCGATAAACCTTATCACCGAAATGCTGTTTTAGCTGATCGGACACATCATTTGACAGGCGATTACGCGGGTCATACATGGTCCGCAAAATCCCTTCAATCCCCAAACCAGGATTCACCACCGCCGCTAATTTGGTGATGGTATCAATCAAGGCGGTTAACCCTTCCAGTGCAAAATACTCACACTGCATTGGTACTAGCACGGAATCCGCCGCCGACATGGCATTAACCGTCAACATGTTGAGCGAAGGCGGGCAATCGATAAAGATATAATCGTATTGATCTTTTATCGGTGCGAGCGCATTACGTAACCGCACTTCACGGGCAAAGAACTCCATGAGTTTAATTTCTGCCGCGGTCACATCGCCGTTACTGGCAATCAGATCGTATTTCCCTGTGGTGTCTTTAACTACAATCTCATCGAAGGGCTTTTCTTCAACCAGCAGTTCGTAAGCCGTGTTTTCGACTTCGTATTTATCGACACCGCTGCCCATGGTGGCATTGCCCTGAGGATCGAGATCGATCAGCAGCACTTTACGCTTAGTCGCGGCTAAAGAGGCGGCTAAGTTGACACAAGTTGTTGTTTTCCCTACGCCACCTTTCTGGTTGGCCACGGCAATTACTTTACCCACAATGTCACCCTGTATGTAAATTCTGGTTTATTGCCTACTTAAAAATCCATGCGAAATGAGGAGCTTTAAGCCTGTTATTCTTTGATTATTTTGAGTAAATGTCTTTGCTCATCGAGTCTAGGCACTTGCAGTTCGATGGTTTCGGTCACCACAAATCCAGCGGGGATTTGTTGCATCTCTTCATCACTCAGTTGTCCCTTGAGCGCATAAAATTGTCCATGCTCGGCAGGCAAGTGATGGCACCATGTCAACATATCATGGATTGAGGCAAAGGCGCGGCTGAGCACTCCATCGAACTTTTGCTCGGGTTGATAGGCCTCGACTCGGCTCTCTATCGAACTAATATTGTGGATCCCGAGTTCAAAGGCCACTTGCTTTTGAAAACGGATACGTTTGCCTAAGCTATCGAGCAGCACAAAGGTTTTATCTGGATTCATAATCGCTAAAGGAATGCCGGGAAGACCTGGGCCAGTACCTACATCGATAAAGCGCTCACCCTGCAAATGGGGCGACACCACTAAGCTGTCCATGATATGGCGGACAAGCATCGCCTCAGGATCTCTGACCGAGGTTAAGTTATAGGCTTTATTCCATTTGTTGAGCATACCAACAAAATCAAGCAGTTGTTTTTCTGCTCAGCCGTGGCGGGCAGATTAATTTCGGCTAAATAGGCCTCTAACTGGGCAGATAACACTGAACAACCTCAATAAAGATACGATTATAAACTCGCTGGCTATTATGAAGCCCTGAAACGTCGAAGGGAAGCCTGAATGCTTCCTTCTGCGACCAAACTGGCGATTAAGCTAGCTTTTACGCGCTCTTGCGTAATAAACCGCGTTTTTTCAGATGCACCAGCAGAATTGAAATCGCCGCCGGAGTGATACCTGAAATACGCGATGCTTGGCCAATGGTTTCGGGCTTATGGCTATTTAACTTAGCAATAACCTCATTTGAAAGCCCCGGAACCTCTTTGTAATCAAGGTTCAATGGCAGACCAGTGTTCTCATTGCGTACCGCTTTGTTGATCTCTTCCTGCTGACGTTGGATATAGCCAGAGTACTTCACGGATCTGTACTTGCTCGGCAGCGAGTGGATCGGCAAGTCCTGGACCAAAGCCTTCAATCTGCATCAACTTGCTGTAATCCATTTCTGGACGACGCAGCAACTCTTCAAACGACGCTTCACGGGAGATCGGCGTGTTTAAATGCGGATTTAACACTGGCACCAATGGTGAATTTGGATGGATCCATTGGCTACGTAGACGTTGCAGTTCTAACTCGATCGATTCCATTTTTTCACTGAAAGAGGCCCAGCGAGCATCATCCACCAGACCCAGTTCACGACCTTTTGCGGTTAAACGCAGATCGGCGTTGTCTTCACGCAGCAATAGGCGGTATTCGGCGCGGCTGGTAAACATACGGTAGGGTTCTTTAGTCCCTAAGGTTGATAAATCGTCAACCAATACACCTATGTAGGCTTCATCACGGCGAGGGCACCAAGCTTCTTTGCCCTGAACCTGCAATGCAGCATTCATCCCCGCGAGTAAACCTTGGGCACCAGCTTCTTCGTAACCCGTGGTACCATTGATTTGGCCAGCGAAGAACAAACCATTGATAGTTTTGGTTTCTAACGAGTTTTTGAGATCCCTTGGATCGAAATAGTCGTACTCAATCGCATAACCAGGGCGAACAATCTCAGCATTTTCCATACCTTGGATCGAACGAACCAAATTTAACTGCACATCGAAAGGCAAGCTGGTGGAAATACCGTTAGGGTAGATCTCGTTGGTGTTTAAGCCTTCGGGTTCGATAAAGATCTGGTGCGATGATTTATCTGAAAAACGATGGATCTTGTCTTCGATAGAAGGGCAGTAACGTGGACCAATCCCCTCGATCACGCCTGAATACATAGGGCTGCGATCTAAGCCACCACGAATAATATCGTGTGTCTTTTCATTGGTATGGGTGATCCAACAAGAAATTTGTTTCGGGTGATGGTTCACATCGCCCATAAACGACATCACAGGTAATGGCGTATCGCCTTTCTGCTCTGTCATTTGGGTAAAATCGATGGTGTTGGCGTCGATACGCGGTGGCGTACCGGTTTTTAAGCGGCCAACACGGATTGGCAACTCGCGTAAACGGTGGGCGAGTGCGATAGATGGCGGATCGCCAGCACGACCACCACTGTAGTTTTCTAAACCAATGTGAATTTTACCACTGAGGAAAGTCCCCGCGGTTAAGACCACTGCAGGCGCTTCGAAGGCTAAGCCCATTTGGGTCACTACGCCGACTACGCGATCGTTCTCAACAACCAGATCATCTACGGCTTGTTGGAAAATACGTAAGTTGGCTTGGTTTTGCAGAATATTTTGGATCTTCTGACGATACAAAGCGCGATCAGCCTGAGCACGAGTCGCTCTTACTGCTGGGCCTTTGCTTGAGTTTAGGGTTCTAAATTGGATCCCTGCATAGTCGGTTGCGATCGCCATTGCACCGCCTAACGCATCGATTTCTTTTACCAGATGACCTTTGCCAATACCGCCGATCGCAGGGTTACATGACATTTGCCCTAAAGTATCAAGATTATGCGTCAGCAATAATGTCTTAGAGCCCATTCTTGCTGCAGCCAATGCGGCTTCAGTTCCGGCATGACCACCACCTACAACAATAACATCAAACCGTTCATGAAAATGCATGACCCTACCTTTAGTAACTTAAGAGACCCAACGTGAGCCGATCATTTTAGCATTTGCTTTGAATGAGGTGAATGATCATTTTTAGAAAATGGATCCATAGGATCGGGACTAATAGATCTTAAGATCTTTATATAGATCTTCTTACTATGTTTACTATTAGGATCGCACTTTCCTGTGGGTAAGCTTATTTTCTTATTTATATCAAAGAGTAACGAGATTTCATTCTTGTGATCTGGCCGAGATCTACTGCCAGAAAAGGTGGGGATAGATCGGCTATTTATCCACAAGGGGGATCTTTAAGCAGATCAGGTTGTGAATAGCACAGAGGTTGATCAGATCTAAATAATAGTTTATCCACAAAAATATACATCTAATTAGCTTTTTGTGGATAAACAAGATCTAAACTGTGGGTGGTTTGGTATGTTTTCCAAGAGAGGATCTTAAATTTGAGCTTGCCATTGTGCCAACCACGCTAAAGCTGGGTCTTCTGGCACTGGATCCTGTTGTACGTCGATCTGGATCTTATCCACAATGACTTTTGCACCACTATATTCCAGCGCTTCAACTAACTTTTCTGGGCCTTGGCAAAAGGTGTCATAACTCGAATCGCCAATCGCACATAAGGCGAACTGAACTTGGGTCAGATCCGGTGTGTTTAGCAGCAGTTCTTTACAAAATGGCTGTAAATTGTCAGGCAGATCGCCGGCACCATGGGTCGACGAAACGATGATCCAAAGGGGATATGATTGCAATTCATCCAAAGTTGGGCTCAAAAAGGTATCGACTTCATGGCCTAATGGAGTGAGCTGGGCCTGCATTTCATCCGCTATATATTCACTGCTGCCGAGGGTGGTTCCTACTAATATCGCGATCTTGGTCATTGTTACTGCTCTCTGTGGTCGTTAATTTCTATCATTTTTGGGGCTTACATCTACTTACAGTGTTTTGCTGTATAAATTTACTCACTATTGATTTGCAGTCTGCTAGTATCCTTGGCTGCAATCCTTGTTTTATACATAGGCCGTAAGGTTTTTATAACAATTATAATAGGATAACTGATGACTACTCCTGCTAATGCGCCAAAGTGGCCACGCCAAATACCCTATATTATTGCCAGTGAAGCGTGTGAGCGTTTCAGTTTTTATGGCATGCGCAACATTCTAACACCATTCTTGATGACGGCACTTTTGCTCTCTATTCCCGAAGAGCTTCGTGGAGCGGTGGCCAAGGATGTGTTCCACTCGTTCGTGATTGGGGTGTATTTTTCCCCTTACTCGGTGGTTGGATTGCAGATAGATTCTTTGGTAAGTACAACACTATTCTGTGGCTAAGCTTACTTTATTGTGTGGGCCATGCGTTCTTGGCGATTTTTGAGCACAGCGTGCAAGGCTTTTACACTGGCTTATTTTTAATTGCCTTAGGTTCGGGCGGGATTAAGCCTTTAGTTTCTTCGTTTATGGGCGATCAGTTTGATCAGAGCAACAAGTCTTTGGCGCAAAAAGCCTTCGATATGTTCTATTTTACGATCAACTTTGGTTCCTTCTTCGCATCCTTATCTATGCCATTGTTACTCAAAAACTTTGGCGCTGCAGTGGCTTTCGGGATCCCCGGTGTGTTGATGTTTATCGCCACGGTATTTTTCTGGTTGGGTCGCAAACGTTATGTGCATATGCCACCAGAACCAAAGGATCCCCATGGATTCTTACCCGTGATCCGCAGCGCTTTGCTTACTAAGGTCGAAGGCAAGGCCAATATCGGTTTAGTGTTAGCCTTAATTGGTGGTGTTTCAGCAGCTTATGCGCTGGTGAATATTCCGACGCTCGGGATTGTGGCCGGTTTGTGTAGCGCTATGGTGCTGCTGATGGGATTTGTTGGCCTTGGGGCTTCATTACAGCTTGAGCGCGCGCGAGGGATTCATCCTGATGCGGCCGTGGATGGTGTGCGTTCAGTGCTGCGTATTTTAGTGTTGTTCGCCTTAGTGACGCCATTTTGGTCCTTATTTGATCAAAAGGCGTCGACCTGGATTTTGCAGGCTAACGATATGGTTAAACCTTCGTGGTTTGAACCCGCGATGATGCAGGCATTAAACCCGCTGCTAGTGATGCTGTTGATCCCATTCAATAACTTTGTTTTATATCCTGCGATTGAGCGTATGGGCGTGAAATTAACCGCGCTGCGTAAAATGGGGGCGGGAATCGCGATTACTGGCTTAAGCTGGATTGTGGTTGGGACGATTCAGTTGATGATGGACGGTGGCTCGGCGTTATCTATCTTCTGGCAGATCTTACCCTACGCCTTATTGACCTTTGGTGAAGTATTAGTTTCGGCGACGGGTTTAGAATTTGCCTACAGCCAAGCTCCTAAGGCAATGAAGGGCACGATTATGAGCTTTTGGACCTTATCGGTTACCGTCGGTAACCTTTGGGTATTACTGGCCAATGTGAGCGTTAAAAGCCCTGCGGTGACGGAGCAAATTGTTCAAACCGGTATGAGTGTGACGGCATTCCAAATGTTCTTCTTCGCGGGATTTGCGATCTTGGCGGCGGTCATCTTCGCGCTCTATGCTAGGTCCTATCAAATGCAGGATCATTATCGCCAAGTCTAGGTTAACCATTTAAGACAAAGCGCCTTTAAATAAAAAATCAGCCCCTAAGCGAACTTAGTGGGCTGATTTTTTATGGATAGTTTAACTAACCGCTAAAGCGAAATTATTTGCCGATACAGAATGAGCTGAAAATTTTGCCCAGTAGATCGTCAGAGGTGAAGCGGCCTGTGATTTCGGACAGGGCTAATTGCGCCATTCTTAGTTCTTCCGCTAACAGTTCACCTGCGAGGTAAATCTCTAATTGTTCTTTACCGAGTTGCAGATGGCTTGCGGCAACATCTAATGCTTCGAGGTGACGACGACGGGCGATAAAGCCACCTTCGAGATTACTCTGATAACCCATCAAGGATTTAAGGTGTTGCTTTAATTCCTCGACGCCGAGACCTGTTTTGGCCGAGATCCGATACACGCTGTAACCTTTTTCTTCGGTCATCGCGAGGTTCTCACCGGTGAGATCGGCCTTATTGCGGACAACAGTCACGCCTAAATTGGCGGGGAGGCGATTGATAAAATCGGGCCAAATATCGTGGGGATCGACTGCATCAGTGGTGGTGCCATCGACCATAAATAACACCCGATCGGCGCTGTTGATTTCGTTCCACGCCCGCTCGATACCGATTTGTTCAACCGTATCTGTGGTGTCACGCAGGCCTGCGGTGTCGATAATATGCAGTGGCATACCATCTAAATGGATATGCTCGCGCAATACGTCACGGGTGGTGCCGGCAATTTCGGTGACAATCGCCGACTCTTTACCCGCGAGCGCATTAAGCAGACTGGATTTTCCGGCATTGGGGCGACCGGCAATCACGACTTTCATGCCTTCACGGATAATCGAGCCTTGCTTGGCGCTGGCTTGGACGGCACTGAGTTTGTCGATAATTTTGTAGAGTGCGTTGGCAATTTTGCCATCACTTAAAAAGTCGACTTCTTCATCGGGGAAATCAATCGCGGCTTCGACGTATAAACGCAGATGGGTGACTTGATCCACCAGCTCATGGACTTCCTTCGAAAATTCACCTTGTAGTGATTGCAGCGCGCTTTTGGCGGCTTGCTCACTGGTGGCATCGATAAGGTCGGCAATCGCTTCGGCCTGGGTTAAGTCCAGCTTATCGTTCATAAAGGCTTGTTCGCTAAACTCGCCTGGTTTGGCGATGCGAATGCCTTCGACTTCTAATACGCGCTTGATCAGCATATCTAGGACGATTTGACCTCCGTGGCCCTGCAGCTCTAATATATCTTCACCTGTGAAGGAATTAGGGCCTTTAAAAAACAGTGCGATACCTTGATCGATCACTTGGCCTGAAGCATTTTTAAAGTCGCAGTAATCGGCGTAACGGGGTTTAGGTAAATGACCCAATACGGCCATGGCCACATCAGTTGCCTTATCACCAGAGATACGAATGATACCCACGCCGCCCCGTCCGGGCGCGGTGGCCTGTGCCACGATAGTGTCAGTTGTCACGGAAATACCCATTAATATCGATCAAATCATCTAAAGGAAAAGGCGGCTCATTAAGCCGCCTTTTTGTATATGCTGAGCCGTTAGCTCTTATCTAGCGCTTGGGCTTATTTTAAGCCTTTTTCTCTAGACCTGCATAAATAATCTTCTGCTGGGTAATGGCCACAATGTTACCGACCAACCAGTAAAGTACCAGACCCGATGGGAACCATAGGAAGAAGACAGTAAAGATAACTGGCATCCACTGCATCATTTTCACCTGCATTGGGTCCATAGTCGGTGCCATTGGCTGCATCTTCTGCATCACAAACATAGACGCACCCATCAGCAGCGGCAGAATGTAGTAAGGATCTTGTACCGACAAGTCGTGGATCCATAGCATGAATGGCGCGTGACGTAGCTCGAAGCTTTCTAGCAGTACCCAGTACAAGGCAATGAAGATAGGCATCTGTAGCAAGATAGGTAGACAGCCACCCATAGGGTTCACTTTCTCTTTCTTGTACAGTTCCATCATGGCTTGACCCATCTTCTGACGGTCATCACCGAAGCGCTCTTTCATATCCTGCAGCTTAGGCTGTAGGTTGCGCATCTTGGCCATAGAGGTGTACTGCGCCTTGGTGAGCGGGTACAGTAAACCACGCACGGTTAAGGTGATCAGGATAATTGCCACACCCCAGTTACCCACAAATGATTGATAGAACATCAATAGCCAGTGGATTGGAACGGCTAACCACCAAAGGAAACCGTAATCAACAACGAGGTTTAAGGTATCAGATAACGCAGATAGCGCTTTTTGATCCTTAGGACCAACATAAAACTGTGAGCTAATTTCTTGCGTCGCACCTGGTGCAATATCATATACCGCGCCACGGAAACCAATGTTAGCTAAACCGCCAGCACTTACACTCGAGAAAATGGTGTTGCTATCGGTTGCTGGTGGGATCCAAGCCGATACGAAGTAATGTTGCAGCATCGCCGCCCAACCACCGAGAGTCGGTTGATTGAGGTTGCTCTTGCTCATATCTTCAAACTTGTACTTTTCGTAACGTACATCTTGAGTCGAGAACGCGGCGCCACGGTAAGTTGGCATCATCATGCTGCTTTCAGATGGCTTGATGGTCTGTTTAATCTGACCGTACATCTGAACTTGCAATGGAGCAGCTGAGGTGTTGTTGATTTTGTAATCGATATCAACGTTAAACTTGCCACGATGGAAAACAAACACTTTTGTGTAAGTCACACCGTTATCAGCCACATAGGTCAGTGGTACTTCTAAGGTGTCTTGGCCATCGGCTAAGGTAAATTCAGTTTTGCTGGCGGCAAATGCGGCGCGACCTTTAGCACTGCTATCGATACCATCACGGCCAATCAGGCCACTCTGAGCGATATAGGTGAAATCTTTGGTTTGCTCAAGCAAAACAAATGGCTGGTCTTTACCCTGTTCCAGTTTGTGTGAAACCAGAGCTGCAAAAACGATGTCACCACCCACTGGGTTGATTTGTACATCGAGCTGATCGGTTTTAACTGTGATCAGATTTTGCGTTGCCGTTAAGGCTGCTGGAACACCTGTGTCTGCTTCTGGAACATCAGCACTGTGATTTGTGGTTGCATTCGCCACTACAGACGATTCGGTTGCAACGGGTTTTGGAGCTTTGTCTGTTTGCCATTGCTGCCACAGCAAAAAGCTGACAAAAAGCAGACCGATGAGCAATATATTGCGTTGAGATTCCATAGCCTATTTATTACACCTGTTATTTTTTGGGGGGACGGGATCACTACCGCCCGGATGTAAAGGGTGACATTTTAATACGCGTTTCAATGCAAACCAACAACCTTTCGCGGTTCCGTGCACTTTTATTGCCTCAATGGCGTAATGCGAGCATGTGGGATTGAAACGACATCGAGGCCCTAAGAGGGGGCTGATAAAGATTTGATAGCCACGAATCAGCTTGGTGGCTAGCCATTGTAACGGCGACTGAGTTTGCGCCATAGCTTTTCTATCAACTTGTTGATCTCTGCGTTTTCCATTTCCATCACCCCGTTTCTGACCAGCACAACAATATCAAGGTGAGGGATGTCGTGTTGATTGAGGCGAAAACTATCTCTGATAACTCGCTTAATGCGATTACGCTGATTGGCGCGTTTTACATAGCGTTTAGCTACAGTAAGACCCAAACGCGGATGTTGTTCCGAATTAGGAATAGCAAGTAAGGTTATTTCAGCAGAAGAAGCTTTGATGGGATTGGAGAATACAGATTTGAATTGCGCGGGAGTTAGCAAGCGTAACTCCCGCGTAAAGGTATAGCTGGTCAACTAGTTACCTACTTAACTTATTAAGCAGATAAACGAGCGCGACCTTTTGCACGACGACGTGCAAGCACCTTACGGCCACCAACAGTAGCCATACGAGCGCGGAAGCCGTGAGAACGCTTGCGCTTCAGGTTGCTAGGTTGAAAAGTACGTTTACTCATTATGGCAATCCGTCTTTGTTATAAGTGAACATATCCTTATCTCTATAAAAGAGGTAAGGGCAAAAAAGAGGCCGAATTGTAATCACTTTACTTGTCCCCGTCAACAACGAAAGTCAGTAAGTGGCTTATTTCTGCCCGTGTATCCTTTGATCCATTTCCCGCATACACCAGAAGATGTGGATAACTCTGTGTATTGACACTACATGTAGTAGTGAAGGGGATCTATCGAGAGATCAAAGGGGCGCCATTATAGATCAATCTGGATCGCTTAATAAAGCGGGATTTGCCCTATTTGTTGAATAAAAGGATCGAATTTGATCTTTGATGATCGGGGATATCTCCATAGAATGATCTAGTTGGGGATAATTATTTTTTAAGGATAGCGATCATTGAGATCTCACTATAGAATACACCTCTTTTTGATGATCTTTTGGGGATAACTTAGTGGCGGTTTCACTTTGGCAGCAATGTATCGGACGACTACAAGACGAGCTTTCCGCTCAGCAATTTAGTATGTGGATCAGACCGTTACAAGCCGAAATGGACGGGGATACTCTAGTGCTTTATGCGCCTAACCGCTTCGTGCTCGATTGGGTTAGGGATAAGTACATCAATATCATTAATCAGTTTTTTACTGAGCAAATGGGTAATGATGCACCTAAGTTACGCTTCGATATCGGTAGTCGTCCGTCAGCGAAAAAGCCTGAGCCAGCCCCAGTTGCTGCTGTGCGTGTGCCCAATCCCCAAACTAAAGCTTCAGTAGGGACTTCATTTAATACCACTGAGCCTGTTGCTAACGCTAATCATCGCAGCAATATCAATCCCACTTACCAATTCGACAACTTCGTTGAGGGTAAGTCTAACCAACTCGGTAAAGCGGCCGCTCTGCAGGTTGCTGAAAATCCGGGTGGTGCCTATAACCCACTGTTCCTTTATGGTGGTACGGGTTTAGGTAAGACCCACTTATTACATGCAGTGGGTAACGGCATCATCAAAAATAATCCCAATGCGAAAGTCGTGTATATGCACTCCGAGCGTTTTGTGCAAGACATGGTGAAAGCGCTGCAAAACAATGCGATCGAAGAGTTCAAACGTTACTACCGCAGTGTCGATGCGCTGTTTATCGACGATATTCAATTCTTCGCCAATAAAGACAGATCGCAGGAAGAATTTTTCCATACCTTTAACGCGTTGCTTGAAGGTAATCATCAGATCATCCTGACATCGGATCGTTATCCAAAAGAGATCGACGGGGTAGAAGACAGATTAAAATCTCGCTTTGGTTGGGGCTTAACGGTTGCGATTGAACCACCAGAACTGGAAACCCGAGTGGCGATTTTGATGCGTAAAGCTCAGGAGAGCGGTATCAATCTTCCCGACGAAGTTGCCTTCTTTATTGCTAAGCGCTTACGTTCGAACGTTCGCGAGTTAGAAGGGGCGTTAAACCGCGTTATCGCCAACGCTAACTTTACTGGCCGCCCAATTACAATTGATTTTGTGCGTGAAGCCCTGCGTGACCTCTTGGCACTGCAGGAAAAATTAGTCACTATAGACAACATTCAGAAAACCGTAGCTGAATACTACAAAATCAAGATGGCTGATATGTTGTCTAAGCGTCGTTCGCGCAGTGTTGCGCGCCCTAGACAAGTGGCCATGGCGTTATCCAAAGAATTAACTAACCAGAGCTTGCCGGAAATTGGTGATGCCTTTGGTGGTCGAGATCACACCACAGTGTTACATGCCTGTCGTAAGATTGCTCAGCTACGGGAAGAGAGTCACGACATTAAAGAAGATTATGCTAACTTGATTAGAACCTTATCTTCTTAAAATCAAGGAATTTGGACACTATGAAATTTTCAATTGATAGGGACGCCCTATTAAAGCCGCTTCAATTGGTTTGTGGTGCGGTAGAAAGACGCCATAACTTGCCTATTTTGGCAAATCTCCTTGTAGAAGTTAGTGGTCACTCACTCAAAATGACAGGTACCGACCTCGAAGTTGAGTTAGTGGGCCAGGCGGTCATTCATGGTGATATCGAAGAAGGTCGTACAACAGTTCCTGCTAAGAAATTATTAGATATAGTTAAATCCTTACCCGAGCAAAGTGAGCTTAAGGTCGAGCAACAAGATAACAAATGGTTGTTACGCTCTGGCCGTAGCCGTTTCTCGCTGGCAACCCTGCCCGCAGAAGAATACCCCAATGTGGAAGCCTTTCAGGCGGAAATCGAATTCACCCTTAAGCAAGGTGTGCTGAAGTCACTGATTGATGCGACTCAGTTTTCGATGGCGAACCAAGACGTTCGTTACTATCTGAATGGTTTATTGCTCGAAACCGAAGGGAATGTGCTGCGTGCCATTGCTACCGACGGTCACCGCTTAGCCTTAAGTCACAGAACCATAGATGCGCAATTACCTGAAAAACAAGTGATCGTGCCCCGTAAAGGTGTGATGGAAATGGCGCGTTTGTTGGAAGCCGATGATTTAGATATCGCAATTGCCATTGGTGATAATGCGATTCGTGCGACCACCAGCACCACTGTCTTTACCAGTAAATTAGTCGATGGTCGTTTCCCCGATTATCGCCGTGTGTTACCTAAGGGCGGTGATAAAATCGTTATCGCCAGCCGTAACCACTTCAAGCAAGCCTTAACCCGTGCTTCTATTCTATCGAACGAGAAGTTTCGCGGTGTACGCATTCAGTTAGAAGCGGGATTGCTGAAAATCACCGCCAATAACCCAGAGCAGGAAGAAGCGGAAGAAATCATCGATGTGGATTACAACAATCAGCCACTCGAAATTGGTTTCAACGTCAGTTACTTATTGGATGTGCTAAACAACCTTAAGTCCGATGATGTGCGTATCACCTTAATCGATGGTAACTCGAGTGCTTTATTGGAAAACCACCTGGAAGAAGATTCCATGTATGTGGTTATGCCGATGCGCTTATAGTATTCCATTGCCTACTTTGTGCCATACGCCGCTTTTTAGCGGCGTATATGTCTTCAAGCCTTTATCCTTTGTTGCCTTATTTACTCGGATGGATGTGAATTGCGGTATGATGACTGTTCTGAGTCTTGGCCTAAGCCGTCGATGCGGTTTGATGAGTAATGCATGAGTCTTATCCGTCTTAATATTGATTCTTTTCGCAATATTCAATTGGCGCAGCTGAGCCCGACTGAAGGGATCAATCTGATTTACGGTCAAAACGGCAGCGGCAAAACCAGTATACTCGAGGCTATTTACTTTCTTGGGATGGGGCGTTCGTTTCGCAGTCATTTATCCCAACGGGTGATCAATAACGAACAGGACAAGTTAACCCTGTTTGCGACCTTAAATTTACCCCGTGGTGACAGTAAAATCGGCTTGCGACGTTTCCGTAGTGGCGAAACCGAAGTCAAAATCGACGGGGAAAAGGTGAAACGGCTATCGACCTTAGCCGAAACTTTACCTATCCAAGTGATCACGCCAGAAAGCTTTTCGCTCCTGTTTGAAGGTCCTAAATCCCGTCGACAGTTTATCGATTGGGGCGCCTTTCATTCTGACCCACAGTTTTATGCGGCATGGGTGAATGTAAGACGTGTTCTAAAACAAAGAAATCAATTGCTTAGAAATAATTCTTCCTATGATCAAATCCAATATTGGGATAGGGAGTTTGTCCGTTACACCGAGCAGGTCACAGAAATACGAAAGCGATATGTAGGCTCGTTAAATGAGCTACTTAAGGGTATAATCGGGGAGTTTTTACCTCAGGTAGATGTTAAGGTTTCCTTTACCCGAGGTTGGGATAGCAAAACGGATTTTGCACAACTTCTCGAATCCCAATATCCCAGAGATTTGGCTACGGGTCATACCGTCAGCGGTCCCCATAAAGCTGACCTCAGACTTCGTGTAGGTAGTTTACCGGCGCAGGATGCCCTGTCCCGTGGTCAATTGAAATTATTAGTCTGTGCACTGCGTATTGCACAGGGAAAGTTGCTCAAACAACAAATAGATAAAAACAGTATTTATCTGGTGGATGATCTTCCATCAGAGTTGGATGCACAGCATAGGCAGCTCTTGCTGCAGCAGCTAGTGGATACAGGCGCGCAAGTATTTGTGACCGCTATCGAGCCTGCGGCAATAATGGATTCGTTAAACACGCCACCCAGTAGGATGTTCCATGTGGAACAGGGACGTGTAACGGTAATTGAATAACCATTGAGAGAATAATATGTCAGAGAATAGTTACGATTCTTCGAGTATTAAGGTACTAAAAGGCCTTGATGCGGTACGGAAGAGACCTGGGATGTATATTGGCGACACCGACGATGGTACGGGTCTGCATCACATGGTGTTCGAAGTGGTCGATAACTCTATCGATGAGGCGTTAGCGGGCCATTGTACTGATATCACTATTACTATCCATGTGGATGGTTCTGTCTCCGTTCGCGACGACGGCCGTGGTATTCCTGTGGCTATTCACCCGGAAGAAGGCGTGTCTGCCGCCGAGGTGATCATGACGGTACTGCATGCTGGCGGTAAGTTCGATGATAACTCTTATAAGGTATCCGGTGGTCTGCACGGCGTGGGTGTTTCAGTGGTTAACGCCCTGTCTGAAAAGCTACAGTTAACCATTCGTCGTGAAGGTAAAGTCCACGAGCAGTTTTATACCCACGGTGTACCTGACGAGCCAATCAAAGTGATCGGCGATGCGACTAAAACCGGTACCGAAATCCGTTTCTGGCCAAGTGAAGAAACCTTCAGCGATGTCGAGTTCCACTTCGATATTCTGGCTAAGCGTGTACGCGAGCTGTCATTCCTGAACTCAGGTGTTGGTATTCGCCTAGTCGACGAGCGCGACAACAAGGATGAATTCTTCAAGTACGAAGGCGGTATCAGTGCCTTTGTTGATTACCTCAACCGTAATAAAACGCCGGTAAACAAAGACGTATTCCACTTTATGCAAGAACGTGAAGATGGTATTACCGTTGAAGTTGCGATGCAGTGGAACGATGGTTATCAAGAAAGCATTTTCTGTTTCACCAACAACATTCCTCAGCGTGATGGTGGTACCCACCTGGCGGGTTTCCGCAGTGCGCTGACGCGTAACCTCAACAACTATATGGAAAACGAAGGCTATAACAAGAAAGGCAAAACCAGCGCGACAGGCGATGATGCTCGTGAAGGTTTGACTGCGGTTATTTCGGTTAAGGTGCCAGATCCTAAGTTCAGCTCTCAGACCAAAGACAAGTTAGTGTCTAGCGAAGTGAAAGCCGCGGTTGAACAAACCATGGGTGAAAAGCTAAACGACTATCTGCTGGAAAACCCTGCCGATGCTAAGTTAATCGTCGGTAAGATCATCGACGCGGCTCGCGCCCGTGAAGCGGCCCGTAAGGCCCGTGAAATGACTCGTCGTAAAGGTGCGCTAGATTTAGGTGGTCTGCCGGGTAAGCTGGCGGATTGCCAAGAGAAAGACCCTGGTCTTTCTGAAATTTACATAGTGGAAGGGGACTCGGCGGGTGGTAGTGCCAAGCAGGGTCGTAACCGTAAGAACCAGGCGATTCTGCCGCTTAAGGGTAAGATCTTAAACGTGGAGAAGGCCCGTTTCGATAAGATGCTCTCTTCACAAGAGGTTGCGACGCTTATCACCGCTCTTGGCTGTGGTATCGGTCGCGATGAATACAACCCAGATAAGACGCGTTACCATAACATCGTTATCATGACCGATGCTGACGTCGACGGCTCGCACATTCGTACCTTGCTGTTGACCTTCTTCTTCCGTCAAATGCCTGAGCTTATCGAGCGTGGTTATGTGTATATTGCTCAGCCGCCTTTATTCAAAGTGAAGAAAGGTAAGCAAGAACAATATCTCAAAGACGAAGCAGCACTGACTCAGTATCTGACCACTCAAGCGTTAGATGGAACCAGCATTTACCCATCTCAAGGTGCACCTGGCATGTCGGGTGAGCCATTAGAGCGTTTAGTGACTCAATACCGTGAAGTGGAAGCGATTATTGCCCGTTTAGAGCAACGTTACCCAACGCAGATCACCAACCGCATGCTTTACCATCCAATGATCAACAACGAGATGTTGGCGGATGAAGGCAAGATGAAGGAATGGATCGATGCCTTTATCCATGAGCTGGTGGAATTAGAAAACAGCGGTGTGTTGTATTCTGGTGAGCCTGTACTCGATCCTGAGCGTAAAGTATATCTACCGAAGATCACTATCCGTAAACACGGTATCGATACTCACTACCTGTTCAGTTATGACTTCTTCCAATCTACTGACTACCAACGTATTGGTAAGTTAGGTGCGGCGCTCGAAGGCTTGATTGAAGTCGGTGGCTACGTACAGCGTGGCGAACGTGTGAAGGAAGTGGGTAGCTTTATCGAAGCGTTAGATTGGACCATCGGCGAAGCCAAGCGTGGCCTCTATATCCAACGCTATAAAGGATTGGGTGAGATGAACCCTGAGCAATTGTGGGAAACTACAATGGATCCTGAATCACGCCGTATGCTGCAAGTGACGATTGATGATGCCGTTGGTGCGGATCAGCTGTTTACTTGTTTGATGGGCGACCAAGTGGAACCGCGCCGTGACTTTATCGAAGCCAACGCGCTGAACGTGGCTAACTTAGACGTTTAACATCCAGACGTTTAACATTTATATCGTTAGTGATTGATAAAAAAGGGAAAGCTTAGCTTTCCCTTTTTGTTTGGTTGAAAATTATCTATCAACACCAGCCTCGTCGGCGTCTACGATTTCAGTTTCGGCTTTGGCGGCTTGTATCCAGGCCTGCATTTCTGGCTGGCTGACGATAAATTCCATATAGGCTCGACTCGCTTGGGAGACTTCAATCTCATAGGTGAAGAAGCGCATCACAACCGGTGCAAACATCATATCGGCTATCGACCACTTGCCAAATAGCCAAGTGCCTTGGGCGGTGGCAAACTCTGCCATTTGCTGTGACCAGATGCTGTCGATGCGGGCAATATCTTGCAACACGGCAGGGCTTAATTCGACATAACGATGGGCGCGGATATTCATCGGCAGGGCATTTCGCAGGGCATGAAAGCCTGAATGCATTTCACAGGCGAAGGAGCGAGCCTTAGCCTTTTTTCGGGTCTTGTGGCCAGGCTAAGCCTGAAAGATAAGTATCGTTGATATATTCGCAAATCGACAGCGAATCCCAAACCGTGATATTTCCATCGATAAGTGTTGGAACTTTTAGGGTAGGCGAAATGGATTTGAGCCGCTGATAAAAGCTATCGGTATCGAGCTGTAATAGGATTTCATCGAACTGAATACCTGATTTTGCAGCCATAAACCAAGCGCGGAGCGACCAACTAGAGTAGTTTTTATTGCCAATATAGAGTTCCATTTTCACCTTCCTGTTTGGGGTTGTGTTTATCAATATAGGCGCTTGTACTTTGCATGACTAACGAATAGATTTGATGTTATCTATCAGCAAAATGAATAGATAGACTGACCTCAGATAGGAAACATGATGGATATAGAAGCGCTGCGCAGTTTTGTGGCATTTGTCGATACTGGGAGTTTTACCCGTGCGGCAATGCAAACCTATAAGACTCAATCTGCCGTCAGTATGCAAATGAAGCGCTTAGAGCAAGAGCTGGGAAAAACGCTTTTTGTAAAAGAGGGGCGAAACTTAGTCTTATCTACCGAAGGCCAACGTTTTGGCTTATACGCTAAGCAATTACTGCAATTGCACGATGAGACGGTCACAACCATTAAGCAGACCCAAGTCGGCACGCAATTGCATTTAGGTTGTCCCGATGACTATGCCGAATCCGTGTTACCGCGGATAGTGGCGTTGTTACATGGTCACATTAAGCAACTCGATCTTCAAATTACCTGCGCCTCAAGCCAAAAGCTGCGGATCATGCTGGATTCCGGGCAACTCGATGCGGCGATAGTGACTCGTTTGCCCGAGTCCGATGAAGGCTACTTATTACAAACCTCGAAAGGCGTTTGGGTGAGCGCGAGTGGTTCGAACTTGAGTGATGCCGAGCCGTTACCTATAGCGCTTTTCCAGAAGGATTGTAAATTCTATATTGCGGCGTTAGATGGATTGATGAAGCAAGATAGGCATTATCAGTTGTTGGCCTGTAGCAGCAGTGCTGCGGCTCTTAAAGCGATAGTGGCTAAGGATTTGGCTATTAGTGCCATGGCCGAATGCAGTGTATCGGCACCTCTTAATATTATTGATTCTGAAACACTTCCACCTTTGCCTGTGGTCGCCGTCGCGCTGGTTATTTCCGCTAAAGCTTACTCACCCATAAATGCGGAGTTGGCCAAGCAAATTGCGCGGGGCTATCAAGGCTACTTGGAATAAGGTTTCACGTGAAACAATTTAATGATCTAACGCAGCCTTAAGCTTGAGGGCATATACTAAAACGGCGCGTTATTCGAATAGCCTCGCATATCAAACACAATGGACTGATAATCTATGCGGGCTCGGTAACCACCATTCTTATAGGTTAGGATATTTTGATTAAGTCCATATTTAATAAAATCTTTAATATTCGTGAACAGACTATTCTTGAGCGACCTAAAAGCTTTAGTCAAACCGATCTCAGCAAACCGGTAACGGCCGTCTCTGGTAAGCAACAGCCGGAAGAGCCGCAGGATACTTCTGTGAGTATTGATCTTGCGGCACTGTTTTACAGCCTGTTATTTCCGGCTAGAACCAAAGATGCTGGTGGTGTTGCCAATAACCTTGAACGGCGCGTCATGGCTGAAATAGAACTCGCCTTAGCATCGCCACAAGTGATAGCCGAAAAAGTGCTTAAGCTTCCCTCAAAGGTTTTGGAATTAGATCGTAAATTAGCTGAGCCACAGTTTGATACTAAGGACTTGTTGGCGTTAATCGAGAAAGATCCCTTACTGAGCGTCGAAGTGCTTAAACTGTGTAACTCACCGGCTTTTAAGCGTGGCGACCGAGAGGTAACAAGCCTGCAGCAGGCCTTAGTGCAACTAGGCCGTGAACAGTTACGCCGCTTTGTAACGAGCTGCCTAGTGCGTGAGATGCTAGATATTAAACCCATTTATTTTCGACGCTTTGGTGCCGAAATTTGGCGTCATTCGATGCAGGTAGCCTTTTTAACCAGTGAACTGAGTGAAGAAGATAGAGACACCGCATTCCTATTAGGATTACTGCATGATGTGGGTAAGCTCGCCATCTTTAAAATGCTACTCGATGCCTTTGTACAAGCAGAACCTGGGGAGCAGCCAAATTCTTGGTTATTCCGACAAGTGATGACGGCCAAATCACTCACTTTAAGTGCTTTGTTGGCAAAGCATTGGCAATTGCCAAGTACCTTTGAAACTGAGCTGGATAAATTAGCCCATGTCCATACTCGGCCGAATGAAGGAATTGCCGCTGTGGTTTGGCGCGCCAATATCATCAGTGAGATTTCGATGCTGCAGCAAGCGGGTAAATTGCCTGCTGACATGCTGAGCAACTTGTTAGCCTTGGTTGGACTGGAACCCGCTCAATTCGAAGCATTGCACGAAAAACTTCAGCAGTTTTAATATATTGCAACCAATAAAAAACGCGCTAAAAGCGCGTTTTTTATTGGTACTCTAACGTGCGACTTACTGAAGCAGAGAAATATCCGCAACATGTAAGAACTGCTCACGTAGGTTATTAAGCAGTGCTAAACGGTTGTTTTTCAATGCTTCTTCATCCGCCATAACCATCACGTCTTCGAAGAACTGGTCAACGCTTTCACGTAAGCTCGACAGCAGCGTTAATGCCTGTTGGTAATCAGCATTTGCAAACAGCGGAGCGAGTTGAGGCTGCAGTTCGGCAAGCTTAGCGGCTAATGCTTGTTCTGCGGTTTCGGCTAACAGAGCCGAATTAATTGCTGTAGGTAATTCGCCTTCCACTTTCGCCAGAATGTTAGACACACGCTTATTCGCCGCTGCCAGAGCGCTAGAAGCTTCTAAGCTTCTGAAGTGTGATACCGCATTGATACGGCTATCAAAATCAGCTGGGCGAGTTGGGCGACGTGCTAATACGGCGAGGATCACGTCAACATCGATACCTTTATCTTGGTACCAAGCACGGAAACGCGCCATTAAGAACTCAAGCACTTCATCGCTTGCATTCGCGTTGCTTAAGTTAGTGCCATGGAGCTCTTGAGCCTTAGCAATCAGGGTCACTAAGTCTAATGGCAATTTGTTCTCAACGATAATGCGTAGCACACCGATAGCGGCGCGGCGTAGTGCGAATGGGTCGGCAGCGCCCTTAGGTGCCTGACCGATACCGAAGATACCCACTAAGGTGTCGAGTTTATCCGCTAAAGCTACTGCGCAAGATACCGCTGCCGTCGGAACCGTATCGCCAGAGAATTTTGGCTTGTATTGTTCTTCCATCGCCAAGGCTACGGCTTCAGTTTCACCGTCTAGACGGGCGTAATGCATGCCCATAGTGCCTTGAGTATCGGTAAACTCCATCACCATATTGGTCATTAAGTCTGTTTTAGACAATAAACCAGCACGGGCGGCATCAACGGCGTTAGTGCCAGTTTGCTCGGCAATAAAAGCGGCTAGGGCAGAGATACGAGTGACTTTGTCTTTTAAGGTGCCGAGTTGTTGTTGGAACAAGACGGTCTCAAGACTTGGTAAACGTGATTCCAGCGTGTGTTTTTTGTCGGTATTGAAGAAGAACTCGGCATCGGCCAAGCGTGGACGAACTACTTTCTCGTTACCTGCAATGATTTGTGCCGGATCTTTTGATTCGATGTTCGCGACAAAGATGAAGTTTGGCAGTAACTTACCGGCATCATCGAATACTGGGAAGTATTTCTGATCGCCCTTCATCGTATAAACCAAGGCTTCTGAAGGTACGTTCAAGAACTTTTCTTCAAAGCTTGCGGTTAATACGACTGGCCATTCAACTAAAGAGGTGACTTCTTCCAGCAGGTCGTCTTCGATATCGGCGGTGCCACCAATCTTAGCGGCCGCTTTTTCTGCATCGGCTTTGATTAAGGCTTTACGGCTTTCGTAGTCGGCGATGACTTTACCTTTTTCTTTCAGCAGTGTCAGGTAGTTGTCTGCATGGTCAAGCTCGAAGCCGGTCCCCATAAAGCGGTGGCCACGAACATTGCGTGCCGACTTAATGCCGAGTAATTCACCTTCGATTAATTCACTGCCTAACAACATAGTGGCGGTGTGAACAGGGCGAATGAATTGTGTCTTGCTGCTTCCCCAGCGCATTGGCTTAGGAATAGGTAACTTATCTAAAGCACGTTGTGCCATAGCAGCGATTAAGCTCTTGGTTTCAACGCCTTCTACTTTGGCGTTATAAACCAGCCATTCACCTTTGTCGGTCACCAAACGCTCAGCTTGGTCAACGGTAATGCCGTTACCACGTGCCCAGCCTTCAGCGGCTTTCGTTGGTTTTCCTTCGGCATCGAATGCTGAGCTGACAGCTGGGCCGCGTTTTTCAACGATTTTGTCCGCTTGAGCAATCGCCAGTTCAGTCACATTAATGGCTAAACGGCGGGGCGCAGCGTACCAAATAGCTGATTTAAAAGCTAAATCGGCTTTGGTTAATTCTTCGGTGAAGTTCGCTAAGAAAGACTCAGCCAGTTTACGCAGCGCCTTTGGCGGTAATTCTTCAGTGCCTAACTCGATGAGTAAGTTTTCAAAATTCATGTGTTACCTCTACTTACACATTGGGAAGCCAAGCGCTTCGCGTGCCTGATAATAGGATTCAGCAACGGCTTTAGCCATAGTACGAACGCGTAGGATATAACGCTGACGTTCAGTCACTGAAATGGCGTGGCGTGCATCGAGCAGGTTGAAGGCGTGCGAGGCTTTCATCACTTGCTCATAGGCTGGCAGAGGTAATGGTTTTTCAAGCGACAATAAGTGCTGACACATCTTTTCGCATTGATCGAACAGGGCAAACATAAAGTCGACGTCTGCGTGCTCAAAGTTATAGGTCGATTGCTCAACTTCGTTTTGGTGGAACACATCGCCGTAGGTGATGCGACCCATTGGGCCATCGGTCCATACGAGGTCGTATACGCTATCCACACCTTGGATATACATGGCGAGACGCTCTAAACCGTAGGTGATCTCACCCGTGACAGGGCTACACTCTAAGCCGCCGACCTGTTGGAAGTAAGTAAACTGAGTCACTTCCATGCCGTTTAACCAGACTTCCCAACCCAGACCCCAAGCGCCGAGCGTTGGTGATTCCCAGTTGTCTTCCACAAAACGGATATCATGGATTTGTGTATCAATACCAAGGGCTTGCAGAGAACCTAAATAGAGTTCTTGGATATTATCCGGTGACGGTTTTAACACGACTTGGAATTGGTAGTAGTGCTGCAGACGGTTTGGGTTTTCACCGTAACGGCCGTCGGTAGGGCGGCGCGATGGCTGCACATAGGCACTGCTCATTGGCTCAGGCCCTAGAGAGCGTAGGAAAGTTTGTGGGTGGAATGTACCCGCACCGACTTCCATATCTAAAGGTTGAACGATTGCACAGCCTTGCTGCGCCCAATATTCCTGTAGGGTTAGAATGAAACCCTGAAATGTTTTTACGTCGTGTTTCGTCGTCATGTCTACTTGTCTACTGCCGTCAGCTTTAATAGAAAATGGTTTCGATTATACCTTGTAGATCTCTGCTTATGTAGGTTATTTTTTACCTTCTTCGTTAAAACGTTAAGGTAGATAGGCCATGGAAGAAATCCGCTGTAATTGGGTCAGCGATGATCCCTTGTATCGTGAGTACCACGATAAGGTGTGGGGGCGCCCAGTTTATGATTCGAAGGAGTTATTTGCCAAGCTCTGTTTAGATGGGCAACAAGCTGGGTTGTCTTGGATTACTATCTTAAAGAAACAACAAAATTACGAACAAGCCTTTGCGGATTTTGAACCCGCAGTGATTGCAACTTTCGACGATGCTAAGGTAGAGGAATTGATGAACAATCCTGGTATTGTTCGTAATCGCCTTAAGATCCATTCGATTATTCGTAATGCAAAAGGCTACTTAGCCTACACAGCGGATGGCAAAGATTTTGCTGAATTTCTGTGGAGCTTTGTTGGTGGTAAGCCTATGGTGAATCATTTTACTTCCATGTCGCAGGTTCCAGCACAGACGCCTGAGTCAGAGGCCATGTCCAAGGCGTTAAAAAACTCGGCTTTAACTTTGTCGGCCCAACGATTTGTTATGCTTTTATGCAGGCAGTGGGAATGGTGAACGATCATCTAGTTGATTGCATCGCCTATGATGCTTGCTGTGGCGGCAAATAAGTCACTTATTTTATAGAGCTAAAATCAAAAATAAAAAGGCATGTTCCACGTGGAACATGCCTTTTGTTATTTCACCTTGTAGAGATTAGATTTTCTCGAAGAAGAAAGGTTTACGCTGTTGCTTGTTACCATTGAGCTGGTTCATCGACTCAGCGTCGAACAACTTACCATTGACCATGGTGTAAGTGACTTTATCTGTGACTCGAATATCCGCTAATGGGTTGCCATCGATTACGATTAAGTCCGCAAGCTTACCTGTCTTAATCGAGCCAAGTTGATGCTCCAGACCGAAGGTAGTGGCTGGGTTGATGGTCGCTGTTTTGAGTACATCCATATTGCTCATACCGCCTTGGGCGAACATCCACATTTCCCAATGTGCTGCTAACCCTTCACGCTGACCGTGGGCGCCAATATTGGAATGCACACCTAGCTTATTGAACTCATTAGCCACTTTCGCAACATTAAAATGGTTGTAGTGACTGTCTGGGGCGTGGGGACGACGCATTGAGCGAGCCTGCAAGATATCGCTTGGAACATACATCGACAGGCGCGGATGTGCCCACACATCGGTCTTATCATACCAATAGTTTTCACCCGAGATACCGCCGTAGGCGACGACTAAGGTTGGAGTGTAACCGACCTTAGTTTGGCTCCAGAACTGTTTAATATCGTTATAAATATTTGCCACGGGTAATGAGTGTTCTACGGTTGTATGGCCATCGGCAACCATGGTCAGGTTATGTTGTAGCAAGCTGCCACCCTCTGGCACGACCATCATTTCGAGTTCGCGAGCAGCGGCGATAACCTGTTGTCTTTGATTACGACGCGGTTGGTTGTAGCTCTTAACGCTAAAGGCACCAACTTTTTTGAGTCGCTCTAAATGGAATTTCGCATCATCGAGTGAGTCGATATGTGAGGTGTAGCCGGGAGCATTTGCGCCATAGAGAATTGTTCCAGTCGAGAAAATCCGTGGACCAACGATGTGACCTGCTTTTTGCTGTTCCGAGGCGGCAAAAATCTCAGTGGTATCGTTTGACGGATCATGGATAGTTGTCACGCCTAAGGATAATCCAGAGTAGAGTGCCCAGTTTTGTTGTGGCACGATTTCATCATCGGCCTGGGCACCATGGGCATGCGCATCGAACAAACCAGGCATAATGGATTTGCCACTTATATCGATGACTTGTGCATCCTTTGGAATTGACGCATTCGCATCGCCAACGGTTAGAATATGATTGTCTTTGACGACCACTACACCCTTATCGATGACTTGGTCATTTTCCATAGTGATCACTTTGCCGCCAACAAAGGCGACTGTGCCACGTGGAACATCTGCCTTTTCGGTAAAGCCTAAGTTGATAATGCTTGGCTTAGCTTGCTCGTCCTTTTTAAGATACTGGGAATCAACATTGGCTTGGTACAGTTCTGGGCCAAGAGTCCAATAGAGTTGGTTACTCTTGCTATTCCAGCTGATGCTTTCGCCAGCTCGCACACTTAACTGTGTGACGGGAAGATTGCTGGCGTTAGGGCCGATTTCAACCGTTTCACCATGTTTAGCAAAGGGGTAACCCAAACTTTAAAACGCTCGGCAAAGGCCAGTTGTTCGCCGTCGGGTGAAACTCTAAATTCCGTTGCATGCTTACTGCTGTAGTGAACGCGCTTATCAAAACCATCTAGGTTAATTGAGGCAAGCTGTGGCGTGTCGTTTTCACCAGTGTTTATAAAGAAAATGCGGTCTGCCGAAGCGCCGAATTGTGCTTGATAACCCTCTGCGGAGATTTTCTTATTTTGTTTGGTTTTTAAATCAACCTTGTACAGGCCGGGTTCTTGCGACCAAGTGCGAGGCGTGAGGTGTCCACCTTGGGTTTTACGATACACCACAAGTTCGCCATCGGGAGAAAAGGTGGGCTCGACGTATTTTCCTGGCTCAGTGGTAAGTTGTTTCGCTTTGCCACCTTTAGCACTGATCACTTGTACTGTGCCTTGGTCTTGGTCATTCCAAGTTGTGAAGACAATATTTTTGCCATCACGCGACCACAGGGGATAGAGTTCTTCAATGTCATTACCTAACTCGGTTAAGCGTGATATCTTGCCATCGGGAAGCGTCTTCAACCAGATTTTACCTAAAGCTTCGAAGGCGACCTTGCTGCCATCCGGTGAAACTTGCGCCATTCGCAGCATTTTTACGTCGAATACATCCTTATCAATATCTTGTTTAAAGCGTACTGAAGGCTGCACGTCTAGCTGGGTTTTGACACTGAAGGGAATGTTGGTGACCGTTTTATTGGTCACATTCAGGCGATTGATTTTGCCTTTAGCCCAGAAAAAATATCTTTGTTATCTTGAGTCCACGCCATGGTGGGATAGACGCCGTGGATTGCCCAAGTCTCTTGCATATCGCGATCTAAATCGCCGTACAGCTTAGTCGTTTCGCCGGATTTCAAATCGAGTAAATACAAAGAGGATTGGAAATCATCTCGCTTGATATATGCTAGTTTGGTGCCATCAGGACTCGGTGTTGGGCGAATGGCTCCGCCAGTCCCTTCGATCAAGATTTCAATATCACCCGTTTGGGTATCGTAACGCTTGATTTTATAGATGCCGTTCACTGAGTCTTTGGAATAATGGAAGGTTTTGCCAGGAGTGTCATCCTGACTGAAATAGATATAGCGGCCATCGGGTGAATAGGCTGGCTCCCCTAAATCCTTTTCATCGTTAGGACGTTCGGTCAGTTTAACGCCTTCGCCACCGGCGACGTGGTAGAGCCAAACTTCGCCGGCGCCTAAACTGCGACTGGCGGTAAAATGCTTACGACCGACTAAATATTGTGAATCAGGGCTCCACGCAGGACTGTTGAGTAAACGAAAGGTTTCCGTCGTGACTGTGTGTGGATTGCTGCCGTCGGCATCCATAATCCAAATGTTGTCGCCACCATCTGCATCTGAGGTGAAGGCAATGTGCTTACCATCTGGGCTATACACGGGCTGCATTTGCCAGGCTATGCCTTGAGCTAATGGCTTTGCCTCTCCACCCGTGACGGGGATTTGATAAATATCACCCAGTAAATCAAACACTAAATTTTTACCATCTGGGCTGACACTGATGTTCATCCAAGTGCCTTCGGTTACATCTATGGTCACCTTTTCTAGTGGAGCATTGGCTGGCGCATTGACGTCCCAACTGGTTTTTGGGGCGTCTGTTGCCTGTACGGCATGGGAACTAAGGCCAAGCATCAGGGCGATATAAAGCGGTGTCAGCTTAGGTTTCAACATGTTATGTCCTGTTATCGTTATTCTAGGGCTTTGCTGTTATCGGATTAGATAAACTTTTGTTAATGCTGCGCTAAGTTATCGCACAAATACCCAGTAAGGAAAACGGAAATACTGTTTCAATTAATGACGGAGGGGCTGAAGCTGAGGCGGGTAAGCTGTGGGAGAGTAATGTGGCTTACTCTCCACGAAGTGGTGATTAGTCTAATGTAACGGGGTCGCCGATATGGATCATAGCATCATTGATGACACGGCAGGTGATGCCGCCTCGCCAATCGGGCGTAAGCGCGGATTCCAAGCCTGAATGAGCCTGTTCCATCTTCTTGCAGGGATCGGTTTCACCTGTTACTTCGAGGCAGAGATCACCAATGCGGAGCTGCTTACCCACATCAGCCGCACTAAAACTACAACCATCGACTAATAGGTTCGCTCGTCGAGTCGTCCAAGGTAAATTTGCATCTATGCTCTGACACGCTATTTGCCACTGCTGCAGCGACAGTACCGTGACTTGCCGTTTACCCGGGCGACCAAATACATCTTTTTCGACGCCGCTGTGCTGGGTGACATTCGCGCATAGCACTTCGTTCATTGGCCCGCGTTTAACCGTTTTGTAGGCAATAGCAACTAGTTTCGGCATGTTTGATGTCCTTATCCTAATGTCGATGCAGAGACTTAGAGTCCCTTTTTAATTAGATATTGATAGGGTGTTTGGCTGGTTTCACTGGCGATCAGTGTGTGGTCCATAAATTCGCAAAAGCTGGGAATATCACGTGTGGTGGCTGGGTCATCTGCGATGATAAGCAGGGTTTCACCTTGTGCCATTTGTCTTACCGTTTTACGCACCATCATTACCGGTTCTGGGCAGCGTAAACCAAGAGCATCCAGTTTGTGTTGTGCGGTTGAGAAAACGTCGTTCATGTGACCTCGAGTGAACGGTTAAACAGAATTGGCTAATGTTACTCCAGTGATTTGGATAAACCAAGTTGATGGCCTGAATTTGTGATGGGGCTGGAATTGCTTCAGCCAAGCAGATGTTTGCTCGTAACCATCGAAATGTTCCACGTGGAACAACATCATTATTCGGCGATTTTATCTATGATTGGTGCAGCAGATTCATGGGGGCAAGATTCTACGGTGTCGAGGTTTAGAGTCTCTATGTTATTCATCTCGGTTTTTAAATCATTGGCCGCCGTCGCTGGTAACTGTGATTTGGCAGCTCGTGCGCGTTTGTAGCTATACATTTTTTGATCGGCTTTATGGATTAGGGTATTGGCATCATCGTAGTCGTAGGGACCAGTATCCACGATACCAAAGCTTAATGAGATGTTATTCAGGTGGCGCTTGATATTCTGGTTAAAGCGTTCGATAAAATGATCTCTGGCTTGTTCCTCACGGCAGTTGGGCATGATGATACAAAACTCGTCACCACCATAGCGAAAACAATGATCTTCCGCTCGGGTACTTTCCTTTATTGATTGAGCGACGGCTCTGAGTACTTCATCTCCAGCTCTATGGCCTTGGCTATCATTAAAGTGTTTGAAGTCATCCACATCGAGATAAATAACGCTTACGGGTTCGGCACGTCTTTGCGCGGCTCTTAGGATACGCGTGGCAAATTCCTGCAAGTGACGCACGTTTAGCAAGCCGGTTAATGGGTCAGTTTGAGATAATTCTTCGAGTTGTTGTGTGCGCTCTTTGACTTTACTTTCCATGCTTTGAGCGTAACGTTCCGCCTTGTCTTTGGCGTTCTCAATTTCAGAAACCAAGCTGCGAATATAAGTATCAAACACTAAGGTAACATCGAAAAGCACTAGCTTGTCGATGGCGATTCTAATGCGTTCATTTTGAGCAGCGTCTTTAACCGAGTTATTAATCTCCGCATAAATCAGCTCTTTTAGGGTATGAACGGCTGAGAGATAGAGTTTGGGTTCGACGCCGATACGTTTGTGTACTAAGCCAATCCTTAGGCGGTTGTTTACATATTCTAAATCGTACACACCATTAAATAGGTCGAGCACATAGCGTCTCTGGGCGGTACGCAAACGAGCCAGTGTGTCGGAGTCGCCAATCAACAATGCAATTTCAGATACACTGGTTTGCAGGCCATAGAAGTCATCAACGATTTTGTCTATGTTCGCTTCAATCACAGGTTTGAAGGATTGAAGCGCTCTGACATCCGCCAAGGTAAAAGAGAATAAGGATTTGCGAAAATCAATCTCAAGCTCAGTGATCCGCATTTGTTCAAAAAGCGTTTGCTCCGTTTGCAGCATAATAACTCCCTCATCGCGTAAATGATGAAAAGCATCCTTGCCTTTGGTTACGCCGTGTTATGACGGTTAAACGCGGATAAGTACACTAAGGATATTTACCAAGTTAAGTCGAAAACTATCCGATTTTCAAATTGATGAGGCGGTGTGAGTAAGATTATTAATAGTGCGAGATGAAATGAAAGCAATAAAAAAGCCGGAACTGAGTCCGGCTTTTAAAGAATGGGGGTTAGGGATTAAACGCGTTCGAAAACGGTCGCAATACCTTGGCCTAAACCGATACACATAGTGGCTAAACCTAAGGTCGCATCTTTGTGCTCCATCAGGTTGATCAGCGTTGTCGAAATACGCGCACCAGAGCAGCCCAGTGGATGGCCAAGTGCGATAGCACCACCGTTGAGGTTAATCTTCTCATCGACCACATCCAACAGGCCTAAATCTTTCACGCAGGGTAAAGATTGGGCGGCAAAGGCTTCGTTCAGTTCGATAACATCTAAATCATTAACTGTGATGCCTGCGCGAGCCAGAGCTTTTTGAGTAGCAGGTACTGGACCGTAACCCATGATTGCCGCGTCACAACCTGCAACCGCCATTGAGCGGATACGGGCTCGGATTGGTAGACCTAAAGCGCGCGCTTTAGACTCTTCCATGACTAACATTGCCGAAGCGCCGTCAGATAATGCTGAAGAGGTGCCGGCAGTAACGGTACCGTTTGCTGGGTCGAATACAGGACGCAGCGCCGCTAGTGATTCCATTGAGGTTTCTGGACGAATCACTTCGTCGTGCAGCACTTTAATCAGCGCGCCGTTAGCATCATGGCCTTCGATGCCATAGATTTCCTTGGCAAAGCGGCCTTCAACAGTGGCTGCGTAAGCGCGTTGGTGTGAACGCACTGCAAAGGCATCTTGCTGCTCACGGGTAATACCGTGCAGCTTACCCAACATCTCAGCGGTTAAACCCATCATGCCAGACGCTTTAGCGACGTTATTGGCTAAACCTGGGTGGAAGTCCACACCGTGGTTCATTGGCACGTGGCCCATGTGTTCAACACCACCAATGATAAAGGTGTCGCCCATGCCAGTCATGATTGCGCGAGCGGCTTGATGGATGGCTTCCATTGAAGAACCGCATAGGCGGTTGACTGTCACGGCGCCAGCCGTCTTCGGGATACCTGCCAGCAATGATGCGTTACGGGCAATGTTGAAGCCTTGCTCTAGGGTTTGCTGCACGCAGCCCCAAATCACGTCTTCAATAGTATTGGGATCTAATTGCGGGTTACGCAGTAATAGACCTTTCATTAATTCGGCAGAGAGTGTTTCTGCACGTACATTACGGAACACCCCAGCCTTAGAACGGCCCATAGGAGTACGAATGCAATCTACGATAACAGCTTGTTTCATAATTAAATTCCTTTCCCGCTAATTAGGCTTGGTAGTAGCTACCGTTGTTGGCAGCAAGGGCGCGCATGGCGTCGGTGACTTGATACAAACCACCTAAGTGAGCGTATTTGTCAGCTAAGGCGACAAAGTTGGCTACGCCCATAGTATCTAAGTAACGGAATACACCACCACGGAATGGAGGGAAACCTAAACCATAGACCAAGCCCATATCTGCTTCGGCAGGTGATGCCACAATGCCTTCTTCTAAACAGCGAACGGTTTCGATAATCATTGGGATCATAGTGCGGGCGATGATTTCATCCGCATCGAATGCTTTTTGCTCACCAAAGGCGGCCTTCAGCAGCTCGTAGCTGGTTGGGTCGACATCTTTCTTTGGTTTACCACGGCTATCTACAGAGTAAGCGTAGAAACCTTTACCATTCTTCTGACCGAGACGCTTGTTCTCAAACATCACGTCAATCGCGTCATTGCCAGATTTGCCCATACGATCGGGAAGCCTTCGGCCATTACCGCTTGCGCGTGGTGACCCGTGTCTAGGCCGACAACGTCTAGCAGGTAAGCAGGACCCATTGGCCAGCCGAATTGTTTTTCCATCACTTTATCGATAGCGGCAAAGTCGCCACCTTCGGCGAGCAGGCCGTTAAAGCCCGCAAAGTACGGGAAGAGTACGCGGTTAACGAAGAAACCCGGGCAATCGTTAACAACGATTGGGGTTTTACCCATTTTGCTGGCGTAGGCAACAACAGATGCGATGGTTTCTTCTGAGCTGTGCTCGCCACGAATAACTTCAACCAATGGCATTTTATGCACAGGGTTGAAGAAGTGCATACCGCAGAAACGCTCAGGCTTCTTCATGCTCTTCGCGAGCAGGTTGATTGAAATGGTTGACGTGTTAGAGGCGATAATCGCATCTTCACTTACGTACTGTTCAACTTCCGCCAGTACTTGTGCCTTCACTTTTGGATGCTCAACTACGGCTTCGACAACCACGTCAGCATGTTTTACTGGAGCATAGTCTAAGGCTGGAGTGATGTTGTTCAGCACCTTAGCCATTTTTTCTGGGGTAGAGCGGCCGCGAGCAACTTGCGCAGATAACAGTTTAGCGGCTTCGCCTAAACCTAAATCTAATGCCGGTTGAGCGATATCCTTCATTACTATTGGCGTGCCTTTGCTGGCGCTTTGGTAAGCGATACCACCACCCATGATGCCAGCACCTAATACGGCGGCGCTTTTCACATCTTTGGCGAGTTTGCCCGCTTTTTTAGCTTTGCCTTTGACTAATTGGTCATTCAAGAAGATACCGATCAACGCTTTGGCTACATCGGTTTTCGCTAACTTGATAAACGCTTGATGTTCAATTTGCAGTGCGTCGCTGCGGCCTTTGGTCGCAGCTTGTTCAACAACGCTGACTGCCGCCATAGGTGCTGGGTAGTGTTTACCCGCAACCGCAAACACCATGCCTTTAGCGGTAGTGAAAGACATCATGGCTTCGAGTTTTGGTAAGGTCAGTGGTGACATCTTACGTTGGCGACGGGCTTGCCAATCAAGCTTTTCTGCAACTGCATCTTTTAGCATTTGAATGGCTGCAGCTTCTAAAGCCTCTGGCGCAACAACGGCGTCAACCGCACCGACTTTTAAGGCATCTTCTGGACGCTGATCTTTACCCGTGGTGATCCACTCAAGGGCGTTATCCGCACCAATCACACGTGGTAAACGCACTGTGCCACCAAAGCCTGGGATAATGCCCAGTTTGGTTTCGGGCAGGCCGATTTTGGCTGTGGTATCGGCGATACGGAAATCCGTTGCCAGAATAGTTTCACAACCGCCGCCTAGGGCGAAACCTTTAATCGCTGAAGCGGTTGGGAAAGGTAAATCTTCGAGTTTGTTGAATACGGCGTTGGCCTGTTCAACCCAAGAGAGCAGTACCGCATCATCCTGTGCGAATAAGCCTAAAAATTCAGTAATGTCGGCACCCACGATAAAGGTATCTTTACCTGAGGTCAGCACTAAAGCCTGAATGTTTGATTGTTGTTTAATGCTATCTAATGCGGCATCGAGTGAGGCGAGTGTTTCTCTGTCGAATTTGTTCACCGAACCGGGTGCGTTAAAGCACAGCTTGGCAATATTATCCTCGAGTAACTCAACCTGAATTGTAGGACTTTGGTAGATCATTGCTTGCTTCCTTTTGGCTTAAAAGTGATACCCACCATTATCTGTTGGTGTTAGTACGACTCTCTATCTCACAGCAGCTTCGGCCATCATTTGACCAGTTGTGTGCCAGTGTGCTTCGAAATTCGATAAATTACAACACCCAATTTAAACGACTGTTTAATTTCTTGTCGGCTAGAGTGAATTTTCAGCTTTGTGATACACTGCACAAAGTGTAGAAGTGCCAGATTACGCCAAAGAGTACGTGGTGGGAATTTGTACTTTAGCGGTATTGCTCGCTGGCTAAATGGATAATTTTATTTTTAGAATTAAAAGCATAGGCTTAAATCGAGAATTTGCTAACCTGTGAAATCATAGGGCGTTAGCAAAGGAAAACACTGAGCCTATATGGCTTAGTCAGATTTGCGGTTTTTTATTAACTATCGTTCATTACAGGATATGACACATGGATCACTTGGCTCATCACTATCATGCCCACATCGCCGAGCTTAATCGTCGAGTCGCTGAAATTGTATCGCGTGAAGCATTATCAGGTTTAGTGATCCACTCGGGTCAGCCACATCGAATGTTTTTGGACGACATTAATTATCCTTTTAAAGCCAATCCCCACTTCAAGGCTTGGTTACCTGTGTTAGATAACCCTAACTGCTGGTTAGTAGTAAACGGTCGCGATAAGCCACAACTGATTTTTTATCGCCCTGTGGACTTTTGGCATAAGGTGTCGGACGTGCCGGAGATGTTCTGGACCGAGCATTTTGAGATCAAGTTACTCACTAAGGCCGATAAGGTTGCCGATCTATTGCCTAGCGATATCGCCAACTGGGCTTATTTGGGTGAGCATTTAGATGTGGCTGAGGTACTTGGTTTCACCAGTCGCAATCCTGACTCTGTGATGAGCTATCTGCATTTCCACCGTACCACTAAAACCGAATATGAACTCGAATGTATGCGCCGTGCGAACCAGATCGCGGTGCAAGGGCATTTAGCGGCTAAAAATGCCTTCTATAACGGTGCCAGCGAGTTTGAAATTCAGCAGCAGTATTTATCTGCCGTGGGACAGGGCGAGAACGAAGTGCCCTACGGTAATATCATTGCCTTAAACCAAAATGCGGCGATTTTGCATTACACCGCGCTCGAGCATCAAAATCCGGCGCGGCGTTTATCTTTTTTAATCGATGCGGGTGCGAGCTACTTTGGCTATGCGTCGGATATCACTCGTACCTATGCGTTTGAGAAGAATCGCTTTGATGAATTGATCACTGCCATGAACAAGGCGCAGCTCGAACTGATCGATATGATGCGCCCAGGTGTGCGTTATCCCGATTTACACTTGGCGACCCATGGCAAAGTCGCGCAAATGCTGTTGGATTTTGAGTTAGCCACGGGCGATGCCCAAGGCTTAGTCGACCAAGGTATTACCAGCGCCTTCTTCCCCCACGGACTCGGCCATATGTTAGGCTTGCAAGTGCATGATGTGGGCGGTTTTTCCTTCGATGAGCGTGGTACCCATATTCCGGCACCTGAAGCCCATCCGTTCCTGCGTTGCACCCGCATTTTAGCGCCAAACCAAGTGCTTACGATGGAGCCTGGTTTGTACATTATCGACACTTTACTCAATGAGCTAAAACAAGATAGCCGTGGCCAGCAGATCAATTGGCGCACCGTTGATGAGCTGCGACCTTTCGGTGGTATTCGTATCGAGGATAATGTAATTGTGCATCAAGATCGAAACGAAAATATGACCCGTGAACTGGGCTTAGCGTGAGTTTAGGGAGAGCGAGTGCTCGAAAGTTATCTGATACCGAGTGAAAATGTGCAGATAGAAGAAGAGATAAAGCATAGCCGCTTTATCTCTTTTCTATTTCATTGCACGAGTTTAGAACAACTGAAGTTAGTACTTACTGACATCAAGCGAGATTTTCCCGGCGCCAGTCATTACTGCTATGCCTTTATCGCAGGAGCGCCTAACGACAGCATTGCCATTGGTTCGAGTGACGATGGTGAGCCTGCGGGCAGCGCTGGTCGTCCAATGCTCGCAGTATTACAAGGCGCGAATCTCGGTGAAGTCGGTGCCGTGGTCGTGCGTTTCTATGGCGGTACTAAGTTAGGCGTGGGCGGTTTAGTGCGTGCCTATACCTCGGGATTACGCCAAGGTTTAGGGCAATTGCCGACGCGAGTAAAGCAATTACGTTATCCGGCAAAACTGCATTGTGATTACACCCAATTAAGGGATGTTGAGCATTTACTGCAGCAGTTAGAAGCGGTGATCATCGATAAGCAATTTGCCGAAGCCGTTGATATCCATTTTGAAATAGGCAAACAGCAGCAGGGTATATTGAATGAATCGCTGGCAACTTTGAGTCAGGGCAGCCTGCGCGCAGAGTTTGAGCTGTGATGCCTGCGTAAATTATGCCAAAATATGCAAAATGCTGAAAATACCTTTGCAGCCAATGGAATAATTGAACACGCGGAATGCAATACAAAACCATAATAAGAATCATAGGTCTGCTTATCGGCCTGTTCTCCATCACTATGCTGCCGCCAGCCTTAATCGCCATTTGGTATAACGATGGCGGTGGTACTGCGTTTATTCAGGCATTTTTTGTCAGCTTATTTATCGGTTTTTGGCTCTGGTATCCTAATCGTCGCTGCAAAGAGGAATTGCGAACCCGCGAGGGGTTTCTGATTGTGGTCCTGTTCTGGACCGTTCTTGGCTCCATCGGTGCTTTACCTTTTATCTTCTCAAGCCAGCCCGATCTCAGCTGGACCGACAGTTTTTTCGAATCATTCTCTGCACTGACCACCACTGGAGCCACAGTCATTGTCGGGCTGGACTCCTTGCCTAAGGCCATTCTGTTTTATCGACATATGCTGCAATGGCTCGGTGGTATGGGGATCATCGTTTTAGCCGTGGCGATTCTGCCTGTGCTGGGCGTTGGCGGCATGCAGCTGTATCGCGCCGAGATCCCGGGGCCTGTGAAGGACAGTAAGATGACGCCAAGGATTGCCGAAACGGCCAAGGCGTTATGGTACATCTATCTATTGCTAACCATTGCCTGTGCGGGCGCTTATTGGCTCGCGGGAATGAGCGTTTTCGATGCCGTGTGTCACTCGTTTTCGACCATCGCCATCGGAGGCTTTTCGACCCACGATGCCAGTATGGGATACTTCGATAGCTCAGTGATCAACCTGATTTGCGTGTTCTTTTTGATTGTCTCGGCGGTGAACTTTAGCGTGCACTTTGCGGCATTTTCGCGTCGTGGGATCAATTTTAGAGTCTATTTTCGAGATACCGAGTTCAAGATGCTGGTGGCGATTCAGTTGGTGCTAACGGCGATTTGTTTCTTAACCCTTTATCACTCAGGGATTTATGACTCGCCAGAAGAAACCTTAGATCACGCCTTATTCCAAGCGGTTTCGGTGGCGACAACCGCAGGCTTTGGTACCGAAAGCTTCCATATGTGGCCGCTGTTCCTGCCGATTCTGTTGATTTTCTCAAGCTTTATCGGTGGTTGTGGTGGTTCAACTGCGGGCGGGATTAAGGTGATCCGGGTTATCCTGCTGCTGTTGCAAGGTTCGCGCGAACTTAAACGCCTCGTTCACCCTAAGGCGATGTTCTCGATTCGTATCGGCTCCAAGGCATTACCTGACCGGGTTGTCGATGCCGTGTGGGGATTTTTCTCCGCCTATGCCTTAGTCTTCGTGCTGTGTATGTTAGCGCTGATGGCTATGGGGCTGGATGATATTACCGCCTTTAGTGCCACGGCGGCCTGCTTAAATAACCTCGGTCCGGGTCTTGGGGAAGTAGCGAGTAACTACGCCAGTATTGGTGATGGTGCTAAATGGGTGCTGGTGGTAGCCATGTTATTTGGTCGCCTCGAAGTCTTTACCTTGCTGATTTTGTTCACGCCAACTTTCTGGAGGGATTAACATGCAGACACTAATCATCTATTCGACAATTGATGGCCAAACACTGGAAATCTGCCGCAAAATCAAAACGCTTGCCGAACAAGCGGGTGAGCAGGTGTCTTTAGTGACCTTAGAACAAGCCGAAGCCTTAAGCCTTGCTGATTTCGATAAAGTGTTGATTGGTGCGAGCATTCGTTATGGCAAACATAGGCCCGATCTTTACCAGTTTGTGAATCGCAATCATGCTGTGCTGGACAGTAAAATCAACGGCTTCTTTACCGTGAATGTGGTGGCGCGCAAGCCATTAAAGAACACGCCAGAAACCAATCCTTACATGCAAAAGTTCCTCAAATTATCCCTGTGGCAGCCACAACAATTGGCGGTGTTTGCGGGCAAGATTGATTACCCTAAATACGGCTTATTCGACCGCACTATGATCCGTTTCATCATGTGGATGACAAAGGGACCGACCGATCTGAAGGGCACCTTCGAGTTTACCGACTGGGGTAAAGTCGAAGCCTTTGGGACACACTTTAGCAAGCTGTAAAAATGATAAAGCCCTAGTTTTTGCTAGGGCTTTATTGTTACCGCCTGACATTATTTATACGGCGCAGTAACGGCTGTGGAGAATCGAAATCACTTGGGTGACTTGCTCATTCTTAAGCTTGTAATACACAATCTGCGAGCTCTTACGGGTATCTACTAAGTCTTCGGCCCGCAACACCGCCAAATGCTGTGATAGCGCCGACTGGCTCAAGGGCACAGTTGCATTCAGCTCGGTTACGCTCAGCTCTTTATCCAGCAATAGGCACAAAATCATTAAGCGATAAGGATTCGCTATGGCTTTGAGCCATTTAGCCGCACTTTCCGCATTAGTTACCATTGCATTTACATCAATATCATTTTGCATAAGGTACTCACTTTATCGCTTTTGATTAGATAATTCTAATTGAACATATTTCTATACGCAATCATACTGCTCGGCAATTCAGATCTCAATTTTTGCATTTCAGAATATGAGACAACGCTGATTTGTGATCCTATCAGGGGTTTATTTAACCAATGATTGCCACAATGGTGACATACTTTAACTGAACGGGAATACCCCATGACACGCATTCTGGTGCTTTATTTTACCCGTGGTGGCCATACGGCCAAGATAGCGAATGCGATTGCGCAACAACTCACGCTGCGTGGCGCCAAGGTGGACTTGGTGGATATTAATAGTGCGGCGGCAACCAAGATTCACTGGCCCGATTATCAACTGGTGGCGCTAGGGGCTTGTGTACTCTATGGCACCTACGATAAGAGTGTATTTCAGTTTATAGAGCAACATGCCCCGGCTTTAAGTGCGTTGCCAAACAGTTTCTTCTGCGTCAACGTGGTGGCGCGTAACCCAGAGAAACGCATCCCAGAGAACAACAAATACCTGCAAAAATTCATTGCGTTATCACCTTGGACTCCCGCCGATTTGAAGATTATCGCCGGTAAGGTGGATTACCCTCGTGGCCCTGGTACGACAGACTGATGATCCAGTTGATTATGAAAATCACCAAAGGTCCAACGGATCCTAAGGCCGTGATCGATTATACCGACTGGGAAGATGTGAAGGTCTATGCCGACCATCTGCTAACCTTGGCCGAGGTTGCTGAACCCGCCTAATAAAAATGCGCTCTGTGAGCGCATTTTTAGTTTTTGACTATACGACTAGTATTTCCAAAAACTGGGATGGAACAGTACAGCCACGGTTAAAATCTCTAAACGGCCGAGCAACATACCCAAAGAAAGCGCCCATTTAGCCAAATCGGGCAGCGTCGAGAAGTTACCCGCAGGACCAATGATGGGGCCAAGCCCTGGGCCAACGTTGGTGACTGCGGTTATTGCGCCGGTAAAGCTGGTCATAGGGTCTAGCCCCGTCAGCACCAGAATCACCGAAAGTCCAACAATCACAAACATAAACAGCAGCACAAAGGTGATCAGTGAGCGCACAATATCTTCACTGATCAGACGGTTGTTATAGCGCTCCCGGAAGATGCCATTGGGATGGCATTGCTGCTTTAACTGCTCGCGCATAATGGCGCCGGCAATTTGGAAGCGGAAGATTTTAATCCCGCCAGAGGTGGAGCCCGAGCAGCTGCCGACAAACATTAAGAATAAAAACGCGATATTCGCAAACGCGCCCCAGGCGCCGTAGTCGGTTAAACCATAACCTGTGGTGGTGACCACGGAAACCACGTTAAAGCTTGAGAGGCGCAGCGCGTCGATAAGGGCGATATCCCGCGTTTGCCACAGCCAGAAGCCAATAAAACAAGACACAAAAGTGAGGAAAAACAAGAAGCCTTTGACTTGAGCATCGTTCCAGACGGTAAAGTCTCGCTGCTGGATCATCTGCACAAACATCAGCAGGGGTAAGCCACCCGCCGCCATAAACACAACGCCAACCCAATGGGCCGAATTCGAAAACGCCGCCATCGAGTTATCTGAGGTCGAATAGCCGCCCGTCGACAGTGTGGTCATCGCATGGTTAATGGCTTGAAACCAAGTCATGCCTGCAAGATGGTAGGCAACGCAGCACATCACGGTCAGCAAGATATAGATAAAAAATAGATGCTTAGCCATGCTTTGGGTGCGCGGCACCGCCTTATCGCTCAATCCGATGACTCGGTGCGGAACAGCCGCATACCACCGACGTTTAAGAAGGGCAGAATCGCTACCGCCATCACGATAAAGCCAATACCGCCTAGCCATTGCAACAACGAGCGCCAGATTAAGATACTGTGGTCCATAGTATCTAAGCCCGAGAGCACGGTTGAACCTGTAGTGGTAATGCCGGACATGGTCTCGAAGAAGGCGTCTGTATAGCCAATGCCGTGGTACAAGGTAAAAGGCATTGCGGCAAACAGGCTCACGATCAGCCAAGTGAGGCTGGTGAGCAGAAACATATCGCGAATATTGAGGTTAATGGTTTTGCTCTGGCCGTTATGCAAACAGAGGCTGGCGCAAATCCCAGTGACTAAAGCCGACAGCATGAAAGCGCCCACGGTTTCCTCACCGTTGAACACGGCAAGGAGCAGGGGCGCTAACATAAAGGCTGTTAACATCGACAGAAACAGCCCCAAAATAAACAATAGCGGTCTAAAGTTCAGCATAAGATGATGACTTAGAAGAAGAAGGCGCTAGGTTGGAACAGTTTCTCGACTTCGCCGACAAACTTTTTGTTCACGAGGAACAGAATCACGTGATCCCCTTGTTCTATCACTGTCTTGTCGTGGGCCATCAGCACTTCTTCGTTACGCACTATGGCGCCAATGGTGGTTCCCGGCGGCAGCTTGATATCGCCAATCGCCTTGCCAACAACCTTGGAGGTGCTGGAGTCGCCATGGGCAATGGCTTCAATCGCTTCGGCGGCGCCGCGGCGTAAGGAATACACGTTACAGATATCGCCTTGGCGGATGTGGGTCAGTAAGGCTGAAATCGTCGCCTGCTGGGGTGAAATCGCGATATCGATATTCGCTTCCTGCACAATATCTACATAGGCTTCGCGCTGGATCAGCACCATCACCTTTTTCGCCCCCATGCGTTTAGCGAGTAGGGCGGACATGATGTTGGCTTCATCGTCGTTGGTGACGGCAATAAACACGTCAGTTTGGTCGATATGTTCTTCGAGCAGCAACTCTTGATCTGAGGCGTCACCACAAAATACTGTAGTGTTTTCAAGCTGTTCAGAGAGCGTTTCGGCGCGTTCAAACTTATGCTCAATCAGCTTGACTGAGTGGGTGCGTTCGAGGCGTTTAGCGAGGCCTAAGCCGATGTTACCACCGCCAGCAATCATGATATTGCGGTAGGAGTTATCCAGCTTTTGCATCTCACTCATCACCGCGCGGATATGGCGACTGTCGGCCACGAAAAACACTTCGTCATCGGCTTCGATAATAGTCGTACCGCGGGGCATGATAGGGCGACCTTGGCGGAAAATCGCCGCCACCCGGGTATCAATATTTGGCATATGCTCGCGAAGCGCGGCCAAGGCATTACCGACTAAAGGGCCGCCGTAATAGGCGCGAACCGCAACTAAACTTAAACGGCCTTCGGCAAATTCGAGCACTTGCAGCGCACCGGGATATTCAACCAAACGTTGAATGTAAGCGGTCACTAACTGCTCAGGTGCGATAAGTTCATCGATCACAAAACCACCGCGAGGGCGCCCCTCACTATTTTTGGTTTCACTGTCGATAAATAATTTATCGCGCATCGCCAGATAAGGTTCGGAACGAATACGGGCGATTTTAGTCGGTGTACCAAATAGGCTGTAGGCCATCTGGCAGGCAACCATGTTGCATTCATCGCTGTTCGTCACTGCAATCAGCATGTCGGCATCTTCGGCGCCAGCCTCTTTCAGTACATCGGGGTGGGCACCGTGGCCCGCCACGACGCGAAGGTCATATTTATCCTGCAGGGCGCGTAATCTGGATTTGTCGCTATCGACTATGGTGATATCGTTGTTTTCACCCACCAAATTTTCGGCCAAGGTTCCCCCGACTTGACCCGCACCTAATATGATAATTTTCATGGCCTTGCTTACTTCCTAATGGGTCGCTTTCAATAAACGGGCGTAATAAAACCCATCCATGTTGTGTTGTCCCGGCGTGATTTGCCAACCAATATCTTGGCTTGAAGCCTGCTGGGCAAGTGTGTCTAGCTTAGCATCTGCGGTTCTGGCTAAAAATGCACTAATTTGGTCTCGATTTTCCTGCGGCAAAATAGAGCAAGTTGCATACAGGAGTGTGCCACCGGGTTTGAGCCACTTCCAGCAGTGATCGAGAATTTGTCTTTGCAGCTCAGCCAGTTCTTCGATGTCATGGTTTTTGCGTAACCACTTGATATCGGGATGACGGCGGATTACGCCCGTCGCCGAGCAAGGCGCGTCGAGTAAGATACGATCAAACTGTTCGCCCTGCCACCATGAGTCGATGTTGGCCGCATCGCCATGAATAACTTCCGCTTTTAATGATAAACGGTCAAGGTTCTGTTGCACGCGCTCGAGACGTTTAGCATCGAAATCGACGGCGACCAGTTGGATGCTGGGTTCAAGTTCGAGTAAATGGCAGCTTTTGCCGCCCGGTGCCGCGCAGGCATCGAGGATCAGTTCGTTGGCTTGCGGAGCCAGTAAGGTCGCGGCCCATTGGGCGGCGCCATCTTGTACCGATGCCGCACCTTCGTGGAAGCGCGGCAATGTCGCCACATCCTTAGGATGGGCCAGCAGTATGGCATCATCACTGAGGCCAGCACTCGCTTCTATCTCTAGCTCACTCAGGGCGGCAAGATATTCATCACGGCTTTGGGAGAGGCGATTGTTACGTAACCACATGGGTGGACGCTCATGGCTTTGCTGGATAATCTCTTGCCAATTATCGGGATAGGCGGCTTTTAAGCGCTTAATTAACCAGCCCGGCGTGTTGTAGCTTAAGGTCTCCGACTCAGTGCTCAGCGGCGTTAATTGGCGCTGAATATTACGCAGCACGCCATTGACGACCTTTACCATGCCCTCAAATTTTAACTGACGGCAGGCCTCGGCGGTTTCGGAGATGGCGGCGTGGCTTGGAATGCGGGTGAAGTAAAGTTGATAACAGCCAACGATTAATAGCTGGTGGATGATCCTTTGCTTACCTTTCAGCGGCTTAGCCAAACACTCGGCCACGCGTTTTTCGATCTGCGGCAAGGTGCGCATCACGCCGTAGCAGAGCTCTGCGAGCAGGGCTTTATCTTTACCACTGGCAAGATGCTTTTGCTGTTCTGGCAGGGCTACTGAAAGTGACACGCCTTTCTCTAAGACTTCGAAGATGGCTTTGGCCGCCAGTGCACGCAAGTTCATCATTATTGCGCCTCGTTATTTAGACGAGTATTTGGGGTAAACCAGTCGCCGCGGGCGTTGAGTATGTCGGCCACGCTGAGTGGTTTCTTACCGGGTAATTGCATGCTGAGTAGAGTTAACACACCATCGCCAGTGGCGACTTCAATGCCTTTTTACTGGCGCTGATAATAGTGCCGGGGCTGCATTGCTGCTGGTGGTACTGACTTGGGTCTGCCACACCTTGATGGTATTGCCTTGGTGCTCAAAATAGCTCACAGGCCAAGGATTGAAGGCGCGGACTTCTTGCCATAACTGGGTCGCAGATTTGCTCCAATCGAGTCTCGCTTCTTCTTTACTGAGTTTTTCGGCGTAGTTCGCTAAGGCTTCATCTTGTTTTTCAGCCATTAGGGTGCCGTTGGCTAAACCTTCGAGTGCTTGCAGTAGCGCGTCTGGCCCTTGCAGAGCTAACTTCTCGTAAAGGGTGGCGGAAGTATCATCATCTTCAATCGGCAAGTAGGTTTTCAGCAGCATGTCGCCGGTATCTAGGCCGACATCCATTTGCATGATAGTCACGCCAGTTTCTTTATCGCCGGCCCACAACGCGCGTTGAATCGGCGCTGCACCGCGCCAGCGTGGCAGAATAGAACCGTGAACATTGATACAGCCTAAACGCGGCGTGTCGAGCACCACTTTTGGCAGAATCAATCCGTAGGCGACTACTACCATAATATCGGCATTGAGGGCGGCAAGTTCTTGCTGCGCGGGTTCTTTACGTAGTGAGCCTGGCTGATAAACCGGAATGTCGTGGCTGACTGCGAGCTCTTTAACTGGGCTGGCGGTGAGTTTTTACCGCGCCCTGCGGGTCTGTCCGGCTGAGTGTAGACGGCAATCACATTGTGATGTGAGTTGATCAGCGCCTGTAAATGGCGAGCGGCAAAATCCGGTGTTCCGGCGAAGATGATATTGAGTGGTTTCAAATCTGATCCTAATGCTTATTTTGCGTCCTGTCTGGCCGCTTTTTCAAGTTTCTGTTTGATCCGTTGGCGCTTCAATGGCGACAGGTAATCGACAAATAACTTACCTTTCAGGTGATCCATTTCATGCTGAATACAAATAGCAAAAAGCTCATCGGCTTCAACGGTGAATTCATTACCGTGTCTATCCAGTGCCTTGACGGTAACAAACTCGGCGCGGTCGACCTTGGCATAGATACCGGGGACCGACAGACAACCCTCTTCGTTACAGAAATCACCGCTACTGGCAATAATTTCGGGATTGATAAAGACTTTAGGACGATCGACCTCGTCTTGTAAATCCATCACGATCAGTTGTTTATGATAGTCGACCTGGGTTGCTGCCAGACCAATGCCTTTTTCTTGGTACATGGTCTCGAACATATCATCGATTTGCGTTTGCAACTCAGCAGTAAACTCTGTGACCGGGGTCGCTTGAGTTCGCAATCTTTCATCGGGAAAGCGTAAAACTTTTAATAGTGCCATACTTAAACTCTTAACAAGTCTGTCAAATCTCAATCAGTTGGTTATACTGACTGAGGCTAATGGGCTAATTTTAATCTTTAGTGCCTATCAATAACAGTAAAAGCTCGATTTAAGAGCTAAACAACATGGACCGCACCATGAAACGGCTAATTTTACTTGCGTTAATGACATTTAATTGCACGTTGGTTTCCGCTGATACTCTCACGCTGAAAGCAGGGCATCCCGAGTCATATGTGGTAAAGAAGGGCGATACCCTTTGGGATATCTCGGCAACCTTTTTAAATGACCCTTGGAAGTGGCCACGTTTATGGGATGTTAACCCCCAGATTGCTAACCCTCATTTAATTTATCCCGGCGATCAGCTCACTTTAGTCTTTATCGATGGTCAACCCCGATTAGTGCGTAATGGCGCTAACGAGGGAAAACCCCATATTCGCAAAACCCCTGAGGGACGCGTGATTGCTAAGAGTAATGCGGTGCCTGCGGTTGATTTAGCGTTAATCCAAAACTATCTGGTGCAAAACCGTGTGGTCGATGCCGACTGGTTTGCACAGCAACCTATGGTGCTCGCGGGTGAGAGTCCTTCACGTCACCATGTGGTTGGTGATGTGATTTATATCGATAGCGAACTGCCTTTAAACCAAAAGCTGGGTATGTATGAACGCGGTCGTGACTTCTTCAACAAACAAACGGGCGAAGCCTTAGGACAAGAAGCGATTCTGGCGTCTACCGGCCAAGTGATTGAATCAGGCAAAGTGTCTAAGGTTAAAATCCTCAGTAACTACCGTGAAACCAAGGCGGGTTTTAGGGTGCTACCTATGGAAGACGAAGCCTTGATGTCAGCCTATTTTACGCCAAAACCTGCCGAGCTTAAGACGCCGGCGACCGTACTAGCGATTGAATCCACCATGCGCGAGGCGGGTAAGCTCAATGTGGTGTACTTAGATAAAGGCACACAGGATGGTGTTGAGCCGGGTGAAGTGTTCTCCATTTACCGCGATGGCGAAGAAATTGTGATTAATAACGATGGTCAACCCGTACCCGCAGCCGAGCGCACCGCCTATGACAATGTGGTGGCGTCACTGTCGTCAGATCGCGCCATCAAGATGCCCGATATTTACCATGGCAAACTCTTAGTCTTTAAAGTGTTTGATAAAGCGAGCTTAGGTTTGATTGTCTCGACTGAACGTTCTGTACGTGTCGACGATAAATTAATTGCGCCAGACTCCTTAGCCTTTAGAGGTGAATAATCCCTGAACATTTGGTCGATTGGTTAATTGTTAATGCGGTATCTGGGCTAGGACCCGCTCGGACACAACAATTATTAACGCACATGGATGTGGACGACCTCAGGCAAAGATTGGAGCATGAGAGACACTCGCTCCCTTTGTCTGACAATCTACTCCATAGCTTAGTCATTGATTATCAAAGGGTCGATGTCGCCCTCGAATGGCAACAGCAGTCTGAACTACACCACCTCGTTTGTTTTACCGATCCCCTTTATCCTCCATTACTCAAACAGTTACCCGATCCTCCAAGCGTCTTATTTATCAAAGGATGTGTTGAGGCGCTGTTGTTCCCATCGCTTGCGATAGTGGGGAGCCGTAATGCGTCTCCCGGTGGATTACAGGTTGCTTATCAGTTAGCTCGAGAGATGTCCGCGCTAGGATTTAGTATCTGCAGTGGCATGGCGATGGGGATTGATGGTGCGGCCCATATAGCCTGTGTTGACCACGGAGGCAGAACGCTTGCGGTGCTCGGAACCGGGATTGATATTATTTATCCGCGTCGACATAAGCAGCTTTATGAGGATATTCAGCACCAAGGCTGTATAATAAGCGAGTTTTGGCCGGATATCGGGCCTTTTGCGGGCAATTTCCCGAAACGAAACCGCATTATTAGCGGTCTTTCTTTAGGTACGCTGGTGGTAGAGGCTTGCCGTAAGAGTGGTTCGCTCATCACCGCTAGGTTGGCCATGGAGCAGGGGCGTGAGGTCTTTGCGGTTCCGGGCTCGATTCTCGGCGGCTTTCATCAAGGCTGCCATGATTTATTACGGGATGGGGCAAAACTTGTGGAGAGTGCGGCCGATATAGTGGAAGAGCTGGTAAGTATGACGGCGTTTCACCTTGAAGAAGTCAACACTCGCCACCATATACAGCAAGGTGAGATTTGTGATTTGCCATTTTCATCGCTGTTAGCTAGTGTAGGTTATGAAACTACAACAATTGATGCTGTAGTTGAACATAGTGGGAAAACGATAGATCTGGTGTTAGAACAAATGCTTGAACTTGAGTTGCAAGGTTGGGTTGTTGCAGTACCCGGTGGTTACGTCAGAGTAAAGAGGAGCTAGCCATGTTCGATATCCTCATGTATCTATTTGAAAACTATGTTCACAGTGAAGTTGAACTGTTAGTGGATGAAGACGAGTTAACCAAGGAACTCACTCGTGCTGGTTTTCACCAGTCAGAGATTTTGAAAGCCTTAACTTGGTTGGAGCGTCTGGCTGAGTTGCAGGAAGGGGATAAGCCTTACCTGTGCAATCATGATCAGCATTCATTTCGGATTTACACCAAAGAAGAAATGGAAAAGCTGGACGTGGAATGCCGTGGATTCCTGCTATTTTTAGAGCAAGTGAAAGTGCTGAATGTCGAAACCCGTGAGATGGTAATCGACAGAGTTATGGAGCTCGATGAGCCTGCCTTGATCCTCGAAGATCTTAAGTGGGTGATTCTGATGGTGCTCTTTAATGCGCCCGGCCATGAGTCCGCCTATGAGCAAATGGAAGATTTAATTTTTGAGCAGCCTGAAGAAGGTCGGCTACATTCTTAAGCGTTGCGATGTGATGAATAATGAGAAAGGAGGCTAGCCCTCCTTTTTTGATGCCATAAGCTTGTTAATACCTGTGTGGTGAGTTATCTGCGGATTAGACGCAATGACTGGTGGTAATGATTATGTCTAAGATCGATGAACAACTATTTAGTGCCCATGAGCACGCACTGGAAAAAGAATTCGAGCTATGCCCAGAGTGTGGCAGCGAGTTGTCGGTAAAACATAGCAAACATGGGAGTTTTATTGGTTGTAACAACTATCCCACCTGCCAATATACCCGTCCCTTAGTGCAGCATGAATCGATTGAAACCCAAGTGATTGAAGGTTCCAAGTGTCCCGCGTGTGGCCATGAGTTGGCGGTTAAATCGGGGCGTTTTGGTATCTTTATCGGTTGCACTCAATATCCCAGTTGTACCCACATAGAAAGGCCAGATCAGGAGAGCGATAAACCTGAGGTGGCATGCCCCGAATGCAAAACTGGCAAGCTAGAGCATCGTACCAGCCGTTTTGGTAAGAGTTTTTATGCCTGCAGTGCGTATCCCAAATGCAAATTCATCGTGAATTATCCCCCCGTTGCCGAAACTTGCCCGAGTTGTGGCTTTGGTATTTTAGTCGAGCGCAAAGGAGCCGCGGGGATGCGTTTAGAATGTCCCCAAAAAAGCTGTAAATACAAACGCGCGCTTTAGTGTGATCTGGTTCTAAAGATTTGGTCGTATAAACACCCTTGGGTATAATCCCCATCGACCACGGATGGGGTGGCCAAGCGCTAAAAAAGCCAAAACGTGTTTGTAGAAATCGATTCAATTCATAAGGTGATATTAAGATGTTACAGCTGCACCCATCTGAAATTAAAGACATAGTGCTTAACGGCGGCGTTATCGCTTATCCCACTGAAGCCGTTTATGGTTTGGGCTGCGATCCAGACAACGACACCGCCATCCAAAAATTACTCGCGGTAAAGCAACGTCCTTGGCAGAAGGGGCTTATCTTAGTGGCGAGCGAGTTTTCCCAATTAGTGGATTATGTCGATGAGTCACAGTTGAGCGCCGAGCAACTCGAGTTTGCCTTTTCTAAATGGCCAGGCCCCTTTACCTTTGTTATGCCGATTAAGCCGCATGTTTCGCGCTATTTATGTGGTGAGTTTGATTCTATCGCCGTGCGTGTCTCCGCCCATGAAGGGGTGCGAGCCTTATGCCAAGCTTTAGGTAAACCACTGGTCTCGACTAGCGCCAATTTAGCCGGCGAAGATCCCGCGCTCAGCTGTGATGAAATTCTTAATGCCTTTGAGGGTAAGATTGATGCCTTAGTGTTAGGGTCATTAGGCGAACAGCGTCAACCCTCCACCATTATTGATGCCCGCAGCGGTAAGATATTACGTAACGGACAATAACTGATTTATAACGCAAAGGATAAAAGCAGATGAGCGTGCCAGATGCGACAGTGGTAAAAGCATTTTTACTCGATCTACAGAATCGAATTTGTGCGGGTCTTGAGCAATTGGATGGGCAAGCAAGCTTTGCGGCCGATTCATGGACACGCACCGAAGGCGGTGGCGGTACCAGTCGTGTCTTAACCCAAGGTGCAGTATTCGAACAAGCTGGGGTGAACTTTTCCCATGTAACAGGTGCGGCCATGCCTGCATCGGCAACGGCTCATCGACCAGAATTGGCGGGGCGTAGTTTTGAGGCTATGGGCGTTTCTTTAGTGATTCACCCTAAAAACCCTTATATTCCAACTACCCATGCTAACGTGCGTTTCTTTATTGCCCATAAAGACGGCGCGGATCCCGTTTGGTGGTTTGGTGGTGGTTTTGACTTAACGCCTTACTATCCTTTCGAAGAAGACGTGCGTGAGTGGCATCAAACCGCTAAAAATCTGTGTCTGCCCTTTGGCGATGATGTATATCCTAAATATAAGAAGTGGTGTGATGAGTATTTCTTCCTGCCACATCGTAACGAAACCCGCGGCGTGGGCGGATTGTTTTTCGATGACTTGAACCAAGCAGGCTTTGATAAGAGTTTCGATTTTATGCAGGCGGTGGGGAATGGCTTCTTAACCGCTTATGCGCCGATTGTTGAGCGCCGTAAAGAGACGCCATATGGCGAGCGTGAGCGTGAGTTCCAGTTATATCGTCGCGGCCGTTATGTTGAGTTCAATCTGGTATACGACAGAGGTACCTTGTTCGGCCTGCAAACTGGTGGTCGCACTGAGTCCATTTTGATGTCAATGCCGCCATTGGTACGCTGGCAATATGCTTATACGCCAGAGGCGGGTAGCCCTGAGGCAGATCTATACGATAACTACCTCAAACCTCGAGATTGGGTATAAGCATGCTAACACAAGTCGCGTAATCAGTACGTTACTGATTACGCATATGATCTGCCAGAGTTGAAATCGCCTCGTAGATAGCGGCGCGATGCTCTGGCTTTTTTATATGTTTTTCAATGGCAAACTTCATGCAAAATAGCCATTGATCCCGCATTGTCTCATCAACAGTGAAGGGCATATGCCGAGCACGTAATGCGGGATGACCATATTTTTGCTGATATAACTGCGGGCCGCCGAGCCAACCACTTAAAAATTCATAGAGCTTTTGTTCCGACTCCGCAATCGGCGCACGGTGAATCGCGAATAAGGCTTGTGTTTCTTCTGAGCTTGCCATTTTCTGATAGAAACTATGGGCAATTGCGCGGATCACTTTGTCACCACCAATTAAATCATAGGCATTTGACTGATTCGGATCCCTGTCATCCGGCACGCTTGTGTGTTTACTAAAAATCTTTTAAGCCAGTTCATAGGTCTAACTGCATTGCTGTCTACAATATCGATGCGCGCATTATAGCCTGAATGCCACGGTGAAACAGAAGGCTAAAGTCAGGTGCAACAACTTAGGCTCGCCATTAGGCTGTGCTACCGCCTAAAAGCACGCTAGACTGCAAGCCAATCACAGCCAATAGAATCCCGCAGATGACAGATATGCCCTCAGTAACTACGCCAGCGCTTGATCGTTATGCCGTGTTTGGTAATCCGATAGGACACAGTAAATCACCCTTTATTCATGGACAGTTTGCGTCCCTTACGCAGCAGCCTTTGAGTTATGAAGCGATTCTAGCGCCCATCGATGGTTTTGAAGCGAGTTTACGAGCATTTTTCAGGCGGGAGGAAAGGGCGCGAATGTGACCGTGCCCTTTAAAGAGCAAGCCTTTGCTCTCTGCGACAGCCTAAGTGCCGAAGCGACGCTGGCGGGGGCGGTCAATACTCTAAGCTTGTTGGCCGATGGCACTATTTATGGTGATAACACCGATGGTTTGGGGCTGGTCGCCGATCTTATTCGCCATCTCGGCAGTTTGCAGCATAAGCGTGTGCTCTTGGTAGGGGCCGGCGGCGCGGCGCGTGGCTGTATCTTGCCATTGCTTAAGGCTGAAGTGGGTCAACTGGTCATCACTAATCGTACTCAAAGTAAGGCGCAGGCCTTAGTGGAGATTTTTAGCCAAGTACAACAAGGGCGTTACAGCGATAAACTCCAGTCTATGCCGATGCCAGAGTTGTCGGGGAGTTTGATGTAGTGATTAACTCGACCTCAGCGAGTCTCGCAGGAGAGCTACCGCCACTACCACAGTCCATCATCAGCAACAAAACGGCTTGCTACGATATGATGTATGGCGCAAAACCAACGGCATTTAATCAATGGGCTGTGCAACAGGGCGCAGCGCAAGTGATTGATGGACTGGGTATGCTTGTCGGTCAGGCGGCAAAGAGTTTTGCGCTCTGGCGTGGCGTCGAACCAGATACCTCAGGAGTGCTTAAATTGCTCAGGGACAAACTACAGGCCGACGCGCAATAGAGGCTCAAGAGGAAGATAAAATGAATCAGAGTATTTTATTCCCCGATCTGCAACATTGGGATGAAACCCAAAAGCACATTTGCTTTATTGCCCTGCAGCAGGGAATGAACATTAAGTGTTATATCAGCGCGCAGAAGCTGGCGCAGTTAAATGATTTTTCGCCTCAGCCTAATAGCGATGAAGCGGCCGCCATGTTAGCGCTGTTTGATGCGGTGCGATTCGATGCGGAAGAAATGGCAGAAGCCTTAATTGAAGCAGAAGAGTTTGATGAGTTTGGCGCTGTGCACTTAGGCTAAAAGCAAAATAAACAGGATGGCAGCTTAAACACTGCCATCACGATTTAATAGAAACACTATTCTGGCTGAGGTTCTGCCAAGTATTCGTTTTTCAAGCGCACATAGTTATCTGCGGATTCGGGTAAAAACTTTAATTCCGCTTCGGTTAAAGGTCGCGCCTGTTTTGCGGGACTACCGACATATAAGTAGCCGCTCTGCAACACCTTGCCTGGCGGAACTAACGAACCCGCACCTAAAATCACATCATCTTCTAATATGGCACCGTCGAGGATAATCGCGCCCATCCCGACTAGTACACGATTGCCAACTTTGCAGCCATGCAGCATCGCCTTATGCCCAATCGTGACATCATCACCAATGATCAGTGGATGACCTTCAGGGCGAGAGGCGGATTTGCGGGTCACGTGCAATATGCTGCCATCCTGTACATTGGAGCGTTTACCTATATGGATATGGTTTACGTCACCACGCGCCGCCACCATAGGCCAAATGCTGGCGTCTGTATCTAAAGCGATATCGCCAACGAGTACCGAAGCTGGGTCTACATACACATTATCGCCGAGTTGTGGATGAATCCCTTGGTAAGTTCTGAGTGGCCCTGACATAAAAAAGTCCCTAATTGAGTGGTTTTTCGCATTATAAAGGCTAAAAACTGGCTGGTCAGGTCAAATATCCAACGAACAGCGTAAAAAAGCTAATTATCTTCAATTTAGGGGTTGCACAAAAAGTTCTGCTGCCTATAATGCGCATCCACTGACACGGCAGACAGCGAAAGCAACCGCGGCATCAGTTAGAATCGAATGCAAAATGTGCAGTTGATTCGAAAGCGCCAAGAAGTTTACAAAAACGCCTTGACGCGACAAGGGAAATGCGTAGAATACGCAGCCCTGACCCGCTGAGCGGTAATGCGAAAGCTGAGGTCAAATGCTCTTTAACAATCTAAACAAGAAATCTGTGTGGACACTCACAGGTGTTGAGTTAATCGAAATTACTCTGCCGTTTGGCGAGTAATCAAAGAATTAAATCAATGAATGAGTGTTCATAGCAATATGTACATACAGTAATGTATGAATTGAAACGCGATGCTTCTTAGTGAGCAAAGCGAATCAAAACAGTAGAATTCATTGAGCCGAACCTTAGGGTTCACAAAACTTTTAATTGAAGAGTTTGATCATGGCTCAGATTGAACGCTGGCGGCAGGCCTAACACATGCAAGTCGAGCGGCAGCACAAGGGAGTTTACTCCTGAGGTGGCGAGCGGCGGACGGGTGAGTAATGCCTAGGGATCTGCCCAGTCGAGGGGGATAACAGTTGGAAACGACTGCTAATACCGCATACGCCCTACGGGGGAAAGAGGGGGACTTTCGGGCCTCTCGCGATTGGATGAACCTAGGTGGGATTAGCTAGTTGGTGAGGTAATGGCTCACCAAGGCGACGATCCCTAGCTGTTCTGAGAGGATGATCAGCCACACTGGGACTGAGACACGGCCCAGACTCCTACGGGAGGCAGCAGTGGGGAATATTGCACAATGGGGGAAACCCTGATGCAGCCATGCCGCGTGTGTGAAGAAGGCCTTCGGGTTGTAAAGCACTTTCAGTAGGGAGGAAAGGTTGTAAGTTAATACCTTGCAGCTGTGACGTTACCTACAGAAGAAGGACCGGCTAACTCCGTGCCAGCAGCCGCGGTAATACGGAGGGTCCAAGCGTTAATCGGAATTACTGGGCGTAAAGCGTGCGCAGGCGGTTTGTTAAGCGAGATGTGAAAGCCCCGGGCTCAACCTGGGAATTGCATTTCGAACTGGCAAACTAGAGTCTTGTAGAGGGGGGTAGAATTCCAGGTGTAGCGGTGAAATGCGTAGAGATCTGGAGGAATACCGGTGGCGAAGGCGGCCCCCTGGACAAAGACTGACGCTCAGGCACGAAAGCGTGGGGAGCAAACAGGATTAGATACCCTGGTAGTCCACGCCGTAAACGATGTCTACTCGGAGTTTGGTGTCTTGAACACTGGGCTCTCAAGCTAACGCATTAAGTAGACCGCCTGGGGAGTACGGCCGCAAGGTTAAAACTCAAATGAATTGACGGGGGCCCGCACAAGCGGTGGAGCATGTGGTTTAATTCGATGCAACGCGAAGAACCTTACCTACTCTTGACATCCAGAGAATTCGCTAGAGATAGCTTAGTGCCTTCGGGAACTCTGAGACAGGTGCTGCATGGCTGTCGTCAGCTCGTGTTGTGAAATGTTGGGTTAAGTCCCGCAACGAGCGCAACCCCTATCCTTATTTGCCAGCGCGTAATGGCGGGAACTCTAGGGAGACTGCCGGTGATAAACCGGAGGAAGGTGGGGACGACGTCAAGTCATCATGGCCCTTACGAGTAGGGCTACACACGTGCTACAATGGCGAGTACAGAGGGTTGCAAAGCCGCGAGGTGGAGCTAATCTCACAAAGCTCGTCGTAGTCCGGATTGGAGTCTGCAACTCGACTCCATGAAGTCGGAATCGCTAGTAATCGTGGATCAGAATGCCACGGTGAATACGTTCCCGGGCCTTGTACACACCGCCCGTCACACCATGGGAGTGGGCTGCAAAAGAAGTGGGTAGCTTAACCTTCGGGAGGGCGCTCACCACTTTGTGGTTCATGACTGGGGTGAAGTCGTAACAAGGTAGCCCTAGGGGAACCTGGGGCTGGATCACCTCCTTACCTATACGACTAACTCGATGTTTGTTGAGTGTTCACACAGATGGCTTGTTGAACTTCTCGAAAGAGGAGGGAGAGCGAAATGCACCGCGAGCCGGTAAGCATTGTTCTTTAACAATTTGGAAAGCTGATAGTAATTAACGCAATGATGTCTGTCGTTGTGTTAATACGAAAAAATTGAGTTCTTAAAACACTTTTTAAGTGTCTTGAATATTCAAGTCTAAGGCGAGTCCATCTTCTTGGTCGAAGATGAGACAAGTAAAACCAGCTGGTCGCAACGACGCAAGTGATGTGAAACTCATTTGGGTTGTATGGTTAAGCGACTAAGCGTATACGGTGGATGCCTTGGCAGTCAGAGGCGATGAAGGACGTAGTAACTTGCGAAAAGCGTTGGCGAGCTAGTAACAAGCATTTGAGCTAACGATGTCCGAATGGGGGAACCCAGCAGCATAAGCTGTTATCACTGCATGAATACATAGTGTAGTGAGGCAAACGAGGGGAACTGAAACATCTAAGTACCCTTAGGAAAAGAAATCAACCGAGATTCCCCTAGTAGCGGCGAGCGAACGGGGATTAGCCCTTAAGTCAGAGGGGTGTTAGTGGAATGGTCTGGAAAGTCCAGCGGCACAGGGTGATAGCCCCGTACACGAAAACTAACCTTTGATGAAAACGAGTAAGGCGGGACACGTGATATCCTGTTTGAATATGGGGGGACCATCCTCCAAGGCTAAATACTCCTGACTGACCGATAGTGAACCAGTACCGTGAGGGAAAGGCGAAAAGAACCCCTGTGAGGGGAGTGAAATAGAACCTGAAACCGTATACGTACAAGCAGTGGGAGCGGTTCTTGAGACCGTGACTGCGTACCTTTTGTATAATGGGTCAGCGACTTACGTTTTGTAGCGAGGTTAAGCGAATAGCGGAGCCGTAGGGAAACCGAGTGTTAACTGCGCGTTTAGTTGCAAGGCGTAGACCCGAAACCCGGTGATCTAGCCATGGGCAGGTTGAAGGTTGAGTAACATCAACTGGAGGACCGAACCGACTAATGTTGAAAAATTAGCGGATGACTTGTGGCTGGGGGTGAAAGGCCAATCAAACCGGGAGATATCTGGTTCTCCTCGAAAGCTATTTAGGTAGCGCCTCGGACGAACACCTTTGGGGGTAGAGCACTGTTAAGGCTAGGGGGTCATCCCGACTTACCAACCCTTTGCAAACTCCGAATACCAAAGAGTGCTATCCGGGAGACAGACGGCGGGTGCTAACGTCCGTCGTCAAAAGGGAAACAACCCAGACCGTCAGCTAAGGTCCCAAAGTGTATGTTAAGTGGGAAACGATGTGGGAAGGCTTAGACAGCTAGGATGTTGGCTTAGAAGCAGCCATCATTTAAAGAAAGCGTAATAGCTCACTAGTCGAGTCGGCCTGCGCGGAAGATGTAACGGGGCTAAACATACCACCGAAGCTACGGGTGCAATCCATTAGGGTTGCGCGGTAGAGGAGCGTTCTGTAAGCCGTTGAAGGTGAAGGGGTAACCCACGCTGGAGGTATCAGAAGTGCGAATGCTGACATGAGTAACGATAAAGGGGTGAAAAACCCCTCGCCGAAAGACCAAGGGTTCCTGTCCAACGTTAATCGGGGCAGGGTGAGTCGACCCCTAAGGCGAGGCCGAAAGGCGTAGTCGATGGGAAACAGATTAATATTTCTGTACTTCCGCTAACTGCGATGGAGAGACGGAGAAGGCTAGGCTAGCGCGGCGTTGGTAGTCCGCGTTTAAGGTGGTAGGTGGAATGCTTAGGCAAATCCGGGCGTTCTTAACACTGAGAGCTGATGACGAGTCCCCAAGGGGATGAAGTAGTTGATGCCATGCTTCCAGGAAAATCTTCTAAGCTTCAGGTTAGCGGGAATCGTACCCCAAACCGACACAGGTGGTCGGGTAGAGAATACCAAGGCGCTTGAGAGAACTCGGCTGAAGGAACTAGGCAAAATGGTACCGTAACTTCGGGAGAAGGTACGCTGCTGTTGGTGATGGGACTTGCTCCCTAAGCTGACGGCAGTCGCAGATACCAGGTGGCTGCAACTGTTTATCAAAAACACAGCACTGTGCAAAATCGCAAGATGACGTATACGGTGTGACGCCTGCCCGGTGCCGGAAGGTTAATTGATTGGGTTATCGCAAGAGAAGCTCATGATCGAAGCCCCGGTAAACGGCGGCCGTAACTATAACGGTCCTAAGGTAGCGAAATTCCTTGTCGGGTAAGTTCCGACCTGCACGAATGGCGTAATGATGGCCACGCTGTCTCCAGCCGAGACTCAGTGAAGTTGAAATTGCGGTGAAGATGCCGTATACCCGCGGCTAGACGGAAAGACCCCGTGAACCTTTACTATAGCTTGGCACTGAACATTGACCCTACATGTGTAGGATAGGTGGGAGACTTTGAAGCGGGAACGCTAGTTCTCGTGGAGTCGTCCTTGAAATACCACCCTTGTAGTGTTGATGTTCTAACTTGGGCCCCTAATCGGGGTTAAGGACAGTGCCTGGTGGGTAGTTTGACTGGGGCGGTCTCCTCCCAAAGAGTAACGGAGGAGCACGAAGGTTGGCTAAGTACGGTCGGACATCGTACGGTTAGTGCAATGGCATAAGCCAGCTTAACTGCGAGACAGACACGTCGAGCAGGTACGAAAGTAGGTCATAGTGATCCGGTGGTTCTGAATGGAAGGGCCATCGCTCAACGGATAAAAGGTACTCCGGGGATAACAGGCTGATACCGCCCAAGAGTTCATATCGACGGCGGTGTTTGGCACCTCGATGTCGGCTCATCACATCCTGGGGCTGAAGTCGGTCCCAAGGGTATGGCTGTTCGCCATTTAAAGTGGTACGCGAGCTGGGTTCAGAACGTCGTGAGACAGTTCGGTCCCTATCTGCCGTGGGCGTTGGATGATTGAGGGGAGTTGCTCCTAGTACGAGAGGACCGGAGTGAACGAACCGCTGGTGTTCGGGTTGTCATGCCAATGGCATTGCCCGGTAGCTATGTTCGGAATCGATAACCGCTGAAAGCATCTAAGCGGGAAGCGAGCCCCAAGATGAGTCATCCCTTGGACTATAAGTCCACTAAAGAGCCGTTCGAGACTAGGACGTTGATAGGTCAGGTGTGTAAGCGTTGTGAGGCGTTGAGCTAACTGATACTAATGACTCGAGAGGCTTAACCATACAACCCAGATGGGTTTTACTAAGTAGTACTTAGACGAATACAAACACTTAAGAAGTGCAACTCAATCCAGCTTTCCGAATTACATTTACTGCCTGCATGAGATAAGACGGGTAAGTAAATAGCAAATTTGCTTGGTGACAATAGCATTGTGGTCCCACCTGATCCCATCCCGAACTCAGAAGTGAAACGCAATCGCGCCGATGGTAGTGTGGGGTCTCCCCATGTGAGAGTAGGTCATCGCCAAGCGCCTAATTTAGCTTAATGTGCAAACGTTAAGTTAAAGGAGCGGTAGTTCAGTTGGTTAGAATACCGGCCTGTCACGCCGGGGGTCGCGGGTTCGAGTCCCGTCCGCTCCGCCAACATTAAGAGATAAGCCTCTGCAGTAATGCAGAGGCTTTTTTCGTTATGCTGTTTTGTCTATTTCCGCTTACAACGAATTCGTTGACTGGGGTATCACGGATAACGGCTTACTTTTGGCAAGTCGTTACCAGCTTGGTTTGATTAAAAGAGCTTAGCGATTTGTTTATGATAAACTGCTCATTTTTATGGTAAGACGGGCTAGTTTTTCATTTGTGGGAATGCGGTTGTGCGCCACTTGGCAGTATTGAACTGTGCTTCTGCCTTCACATCAATTAAACGTTATAATGTCTACCAACTTTTACGAGTAATAAAATGAATTGTCGTTTAGGCTGCGGTGCTTGTTGTATTGCACCTTCTATTAGCAGTGGGATCCCAGGTATGCCAAATGGTAAGGCGGCTGGGGAACGCTGTGTGCAGCTCAGTGATGATAATTTATGTTTGATTTTCGGCTCGCCTGATCGTCCTGCGGTTTGTAGTGATTTTGACGCCTCTTTAGATGTCTGTGGACATTCTAATGAAGAGGCGCTCTGGTTGATCACAAACCTTGAAACTCAAACATCTCAATAGTTTATTGCTGACAGGTGAATTATGCAGTTAACACGCTATACCGACTTTGGTGTTCGTACGCTGATGTATCTGGCGGTTCAGCCCGATAGAACAACCCTTTTAGGATCGCAGAGATTACCGAGGTATTTGATTTGTCGCCAAATCATGTCTCGAAGATTGTGCATCACTTAGGCAAATTAGGTTATCTGGAAACCATACGCGGTAAAATGGGCGGATTTCGTTTAGGGAAACCTGCGAGCGAGATTAACCTCGGGCAGTTGATCCGTGCGTTAGAGAACTCTCTGGCACCGATTGATTGCAGCAAACCCTATTGCCGTTTTACTCCCGCCTGCCAGTTGAAGGGCGTGTTAGCCCAAGCCGTTGAGGCGTATTTAAACGTACTCGATCAATACAGCCTGCAGGACATTGTCAGTAATCGAAATGAGCTGTTGGCACTGCTGCCAGACATGACTATCTCTGTCTTACAGTTGGATTAGCGCCTTTCTCATGGGCTAGTTCGATGGGCAACAAGTTTGATGTCGGTACTAGCTCAATCCCTTCCGCCTTTAGGCGCGCTAAGTTCGTTTTTAAGAAGTGAATGGTTTCGGGGTAAGGATGAGCGATAGCCACTAGACTGCCTTGCGAGTGAGCCTGACTTATCATCAAATTAAACTGTTTTTCCAATGCTGCGGCACTGACGTCATTATCGAGAAAGAGTTGGCGTCGTAGCTGTGGCACGCCGAGCGAATCTGCCTTATCTCCCGCCTTAGTGAACTTGGTTGTCATACTATCGACAAAGTAGAGCTGTTTCTGCTTTAACGTTTCCATCACCCACAGCATAGGATCATCGAGCTGCGTTAGTAGGCTTCCCATATGATTGTTGGCGCCTTTAGCAAAGGGCACACTGGCGATGGCAGCAAGTACACTGCTACGTATCTGTGCTTCGCTCATATTATTCGTTAAACCACCAACACCTAAGGCTTTGCCATTGAGTGCCTGCATGGGTAAGTGCAGCATAATTTCGTGGCCTTTCGCATGCGCGGCTTTGGCTAATTTATTGCTGAGCGGCGTATGTGGCAGCACCGACAAGGTGACTGCGCTTGGGAGTGACAACACGGCTTCGTCGGTGTGGCGATAGCCAATATCATCGATGATCAAGGCGATTTGGGCCGCATTGCTTGACGCAATGCTCAGAGCCCAAAGGGCCAATATGTAAAATAGACGCACTATTTCTTCTTATTAGTCATGATGTTGCATCCAAGCGATTGCCGAGGTGACTAGGCTGTCTTGGCTAACATCGGTTCGTGCTGAGATGGCGTCGATTATAGCCATATTCTTTTGATTGGAGCCAGTTTCGGTTGCAACTTTAATGTCGGGCACTATGCCGATATCGTGAATGTTTTCCCCTCTGGGTGTGTTGTACTGGGCGATGGTGAGCTTGATGGCATTGCCGTCGTTCAGTATGGGGATCAGGCTTTGCACTGTGCCTTTGCCAAAGCTCGTTTCACCGAGTAGTTTGGCGCGGCCATTTTCCTGCAGGGCGGCTGCGAGGACTTCGGAGGCGGAGGCAGAGCCTTTGTTGATCAGCACTAACATAGGCACATTAGTCAGCATGGTTTGCGGTGAGGCGTAATAGTCGGAGTTGGCATCGAAAAAGCGGCCAGAGGTTGAGACGATTCGGCCCTTCGCTAAAAACAGATCGGCAATCTTGATTGCCTGATCCAGCAAGCCGCCGGGATTATTGCGTAAATCTAAAATCAGGCCTGTAAGATGCGCGTTTTGCCACTGGCTTAAACTGCGCACCATGTCTTCGGTGGAGTTCTCTTGAAAGCTACTGAGCCTAATGTAGCCGATATTACCATCCAGCAATTTGCTGGCGACAGATTGAATCGTAATTGTACTGGGCTTAAGGGATACCTCAAATTCCACGGCATCATTACGGTGTTTAAGCGTCAGGCGGATACTTTGATTGCTGAGGCTATGTTGTTTGATTTGATTGAGGATATCCGCAAGGTTGGTTTCGGTCGTTGGCGTGTCATTCAGCTTGATAATGATATCACCCGCTTGGATACCGGCCTGTTCGGCGGGGGAATTGGCAAAGGGCGCGATAATGCTGATATGGTCTTTATCGCTGGCGACCTCAAAGCCAAAGCCGAAGTATTCGCCCCGATTTGAGTCTTTTAAGTCGAGTAACTCTTGGTGATTTAAAAAGCTGGAATAGGGATCTAAATGCTCAAAAATCCCTTTAATGGCGGCTTGCACCAGCTCATCTTTGGAAACGGTTTTAACGTAATAGGTTTCGACCGTTTCTAATACATCCTGCAATAGCGGGTAGTCGAAGTCACTCTGATATGACTTGGCATTCTCTTGGCTGGAGAGGCTAATGGACAGACCTAGGCTTAGGCCGAGTCCAAGGCAGACGATATTGCGGATTAGTTGTTTCATAGCCGTCCCCTGTGATGATGGGGACGGCCACCTTAGCGACAGTACTGATTAACGACAGTACTTGGCTGGATCGACCGCTTGCCCCTTATACCTTATTTCAAAGTATAGGCCAGGCTCTGTCTGTCCACCCGAACGTCCGACTAAAGCAATAGCTTCACCGGTTTTGACCATGTCCCCAGGGCTTTTTAACAGAGCCTGCGCATGGCCGTAGAGGCTCATATAACCTTTACCATGGTCTATCACCATCACCATACCAAAGCCTTTAAGCCAGTCGGCATAAATGACCTTACCGCCGGAAACTGCGCGAATATTTTGCCCTTCGGGTGCTGAGAGCATAGTGCCTTTCCACACCACTTGGCCGGATCTTGGGCTGCCAAAGCTGGCACTGACACGACCTTTAGTCGGCCACTTGAGTTTTCCGCCTTGTTTATCGAAGCCTTCCATCGAGGGGTTATCACGCATTGCCTTAAGCGCTTGCTCAACCACTCGTTTTAAGCTGGCCTCTTCAATTTGCAGTTGTTCGAGTTCGGCGCCCTTGGTATTCAGAGTGCGCTGTAATTCTTTTAGGGTTAGCTGGCGTTGATCTTGTTCTTGGTTCAAGCGCTTCGATTGCACTTGTTGCTCGGCTATCAGCTTAGTTAATTGTTTTTGCTTGCTGGTTTGCGAGACTTTAATTTCATCTAGTTCGGTGATGGTTTTCTTTAACTCGTTAATCGAGTTCATGCGTGCCTTATTGAGGTATTGGTAATAGGCCAACATCCGCTCAATCGTGGCGGGACTCTGCTGATTCAGCATCATCTTAGTGTAATCGTGGTTACCGGCAAGATAGGCGCTCGAGAGTTGTTTTGAGAGCGTTTTTTGCTGGCTGATCTTGAGGGTTTCTAACTCTTCCTGGCGCTGTTTGAGTTCGGCGAGCTTAGTATCAATCTGCGCCAAACTGTTTTTGGTGCTATTGACCTTTTTGGCTGCTGCCGCAATCGCCTCTTCGTCACTACGCAGCAAGGCGAGTAACTTTTCCCGCTGTTTACTGGTGTTTTTGAGCGCACTTTGTTGCTGGTTGATTTGCGCTTGGATGGATTTCAACTCGGACTGACGCTTCTCCAAATCAGAAGCGTAGACCGAGAAAGATAACATCATAAAGCCAGCAATAATGCTGGCTTTAACGGGGAGTCGAGTGCTCACTAGGTAACAACTACTCTTTTACGTGGATTAAGGGCTTACCCGTCATCTCTGCGGGAATGGTTTCACCCATCAGGTGCAGAATCGTTGGGGCGACATCGCTCAGTTTACCACCTTCATCTATGGTGGCGTCACGGCCAACAAACACAAAGGGCACGAGTTCGCTGGTATGCGCCGTATGGGCTTGGCCAGTGGTTTCGTCGGTCATCTGCTCGGCGTTGCCGTGGTCGGCGGTAATAATACATTCGCCGCCCACTTTCGCCAGTGCGTCAACTACGCGGCCGATACAGGCATCAACTGCTTCGCAGGCTTTAACCGCCGCATCGAAGTTGCCAGTATGACCCACCATATCACCGTTCGGGTAGTTACAGATAATTACATCGTATTGAGCGGATTCAATCGCTGCGACTAACTTGTCCGTCAGCTCGGTTGAGCTCATCTCAGGCTGCAAGTCGTAGGTTGCCACTTTAGGTGAGTTGATCAGGATACGATCTTCACCGTTAAATGGCTCTTCCTTACCGCCGTTGAAGAAGAAGGTCACATGGGCGTATTTTTCAGTTTCGGAGATACGTAACTGAGTACGGCCACGGTTTTGCAGCACTTCACCTAAGGTATTCACGAGGTTTTCAGAAGGATAAGCGATAGGTGCTTTGATATCGGCTGCGTATTCGGTCAGCGTTACAAAGTTAACCTTTGGCGTCACTGCACGTTCAAAACCATCGAAATCGGCATTGATAAAGCTACGGGTGATTTGACGAGCACGGTCGGCGCGGAAGTTCATGAAAATCAGTGCGTCGCCATCGTTTAAGCTGGCAACCTTGCCTTCGCTATCGGTAATGGCTGAAGACGACACAAACTCATCGTTTTCGTTACGCTCGTAAGCGGCTTCTAACGCGGTCACGGCGTTATCGTATTGGAACTTCGCCTTGCCTTGAGTGATCAAATCGTACGCCTGAGACACGCGGTCCCAACGGTTATCGCGGTCCATGGCAAAGTAACGGCCAATAATAGAGGCGATACGGCCATGGCCCAATGTAGTAAACAGATCATCAAAGTGGCTTAGGCTGCCTTTGGCGCTACGAGGTGGGGTATCGCGACCATCTAAGAAGGCATGTAAGTACACTTTAGTGGCACCGCGCGCTACCGCCATACGGCACATGGCTTCGATATGCTCTTCATGGCTGTGTACGCCACCGGGAGAGAGCAGACCCATAATGTGCACTGCACCGCCGGCTTTGACAGCAGCATCGACGGCATCGCAAAGGGCTGGGTTTTGTTCAAACTCATGATCTGCAATGGCTTTGCTGATGCGGGTCAGCTCTTGGTAAACGATTCGGCCAGAACCTAAGTTGATATGGCCTACTTCAGAGTTCCCCATCTGCCCATCGGGCAAGCCTACATCTAAGCCTGAACCTGAAATTAAACCGTGGGCATATTGGGCGTTGAGACGGTCGAGTACTGGTGTGTTGGCGTGGTAAATCGCATTCATATGCGTATTTTCACGGTAACCCCAGCCATCGAGGATCAACAACGCGATTGGACGTTTAGTTGTCGTCATGGTGATACCTTTAAAGTTTAAGGAAGCTAAAGAAATCTGAAATTGGTTAAATATTACTACGTAAGCGGGGTACGAAAAAGCGCTTTACCTAGATTAAGGTCATCGAATCGCTATTTGAGCAGATTCTGTGAGCGCCAAGAGAAGCGAGATGGCGCAAGGGCTGAGCTGTGTTCTAGAACTGTGACTAAACTGCTGCAATCTGCCAAGGCAATGGGTATACTCTGTGCCCTTATCGAATTTTTCGCCATTTATACGGGCTGTAACCATGCAAGAATATATCGAATTTTTTAAGGCTCACACTATGCTAAGTCTGGCTTGGGTGGGTTTGTTTGTAATGCTTGTGGTCAGTGTGATCAAATCGAGCTTCTCTAAAATCAAAAATGTCACTCATCAAGAACTCACCACTATGGTGAACAGACAAGACGCTAAAGTCGTGGATGTGCGTTCAAATGACGAGTTCCGTAAGGGCCATATTGTTGATGCAGTTAACGTTACGCTCGCGGATATCAAAAATAATCAGGTTTCAGCCCTTGAAAAGTTCAAAGGCAGTCCCATTATACTGGTATGCAATGCTGGCATGACCTCGTCTCAAGCGGCTCAGCTTTTAAGTAAACAAGGTTTTGAAAACCTGTATAACTTGAAAGGTGGTATGGGTGAATGGCAGGCAGCGAATATGCCTGTTTCAAAAAGCAAAAGATAAGTTGTCGGCGGCAGTTATGCGCTGTGCTGCATAGTTAATTGATTGTGCAGCAGTTGCGTCATCATTGTTTGGCATACTAATCCTGTGGTCACTAAGGGCTTAAATTAAGTATTTAGATTGACTTCAAAAGTACCCCGTTAAGGGAACGTTGGGACGGTACTGAGATCTCATTCAGGCATCAAAGCATAAGCCCAGCTAAATAGACAAAAAAGCCAACCAGATAAGTGTTGGCATAACATTGATAGGATAGGTAGGAAATTATGGCTGAAGTAGCAAACAACGAACAACAAGCCCCACAATTCAACATCCAACGTGTTTACACTAAAGATGTTTCTTTCGAAACACCTAACAGCCCAGCTGTATTCCAAAAAGAATGGAATCCAGAAGTTAAGTTAGATTTAGACACTCGCAGCGCTAAATTAGCCGATGACGTATACGAAGTGGTTCTGTCTTTGACTGTGACTGCACAAAACGCTGGCGAAACTGCATTCCTGTGTGAAGTACAACAAGCAGGTATCTTCTCAATCGCAGGTCTGACTGAGCCACAACTGGCTCACTCATTAGGTGCATACTGCCCTAACATCCTATTCCCATATGCGCGTGAAGCTGTAGGTAGCTTAGTAGGTCGTGGTACTTTCCCACAACTGAACTTAGCACCAGTAAACTTCGACGCTCTGTTCGCACAATACGTGCAACAACGTCAAGCCGCAGCAGCTGCACCAGCAGCCGAAGAAGCTAACGCTTAATTACATGAAAAACTCTGCCGATATCACGGTGTTAGGGGCGGGCTCTTATGGCACCGCCCTTGCCATCTCTCTAGCCAGCAATGGTCATAAGACCTTGTTGTGGGGGCACGATCCTGCCCATATGCAAACGCTCGCTCAGGACAAATGCAACCAAGCATTCCTGCCAGGTATTGCCTTCCCCGAGTGTTTACATATCGAAGCCGACTTAGCCAAAGCCTTAGCGGCCAGCAATAATGTGCTGGTTGTGGTACCTAGCCATGTGTTTGGCTCGGTACTGGCCCAAGCGAAACCTTTGTTACGCCAAGATGCTCGCATCGTATGGGCGACCAAAGGACTCGAGCCTGAAACCGGACGTTTGCTGCAAGATGTGGCCCGTGATGTGTTAGGCGAGCAATATCCTCTGGCGGTATTGTCAGGACCGACGTTTGCGAAGGAATTAGCCATGGGGTTACCCACGGCGATTTCGGTTGCGGGTACTTGTCCTAAATTTACCGCTGAGCTAGTGGAATTGCTGCACAGCCCTAAACGTTTACGCGTTTATGCTAACGACGACTTTATCGGCCTGCAATTAGGCGGCGCGGTGAAGAACGTTATCGCGATTGGTGCGGGCATGTCCGACGGTATTGGCTTTGGTGCCAACGCCAGAACGGCGTTAATTACCCGTGGTTTGGTCGAGTTAACCCGCTTAGGCGAAGCCTTAGGCGCCAGCACCGCCACCTTTATGGGCATGGCTGGATTAGGCGACCTAGTGTTGACTTGTACCGACAACCAATCCCGTAACCGTCGCTTTGGTTTAGCCTTAGGTAAAGGCTGCGATGTGGATACCGCACAGGCCGAAATCGGCCAAGTGGTTGAAGGTTATCGCAATACTAAAGAAGTGTTTACGCTGGCGAAGCGCATGGGCGTCGAAATGCCGATCACCGAGCAAATCTACCAAGTGTTATACCAAGGCAAAGCGCCCTTGGATGCCGCCAAAGAACTGCTCAGCAGAGAAAAGAAATCAGAAACGCCAGCGCAATAAAGCGCGAGTCGTGATGATGCTGAATAAAATAAAGGGTGCTAAAATAGCGCCCTTTTTTATGTCCGATCGCTATCGCCTTAATGTGATAGGCAGCAGTCTGTATTGGCTGTATCCATCAAGGCTGGATGCTGAACGCGGAATATCTACCCCAATATCAAAGACCAATACTGTCACTCAGTCTTTGGAACTATTTGGGATGATGGGCAATAGCCAACTTAACTTATCGACTGGAGTATGAGTGTGAAACATCATGATGTAATTATTATCGGAGCCGGCGCCGCAGGATTAATGTGTGCTGCAACAGCGGGTTACCGAGGTCGTGATGTACTGGTACTCGATAATGCCAAGCAGGCTGGGCGTAAAATCCTTATCAGCGGTGGCGGCCGTTGTAACTTTACCAACCTTAAAGTCGAACCCGCCAACTTTATCTGTGGCAACCCACACTTTGTCAAATCCGCATTGGCGCGTTATCCGTCGCAGCAGTTTATTGAACTGGTTGAGCGCCACGGCATTGAATACCACGAGCGCGATCATGGCCAGCTGTTTTGTAATGACTCGGCCAAAGAGATAGTCACTATGCTGCTGACCGAATGTGAATGGGCGGGCGTGAGCATTAAGTTGCGTACCGATATTCTGGCGGTGAGCAAAACTGAGGCTGGCCGCTTTGAGCTAAACACCTCAAATGGCGAGTTAAGTTGCGACTCCTTAGTGATCGCCACCGGCGGTTTATCAATGCCAAAACTTGGCGCTACGCCCTACGGCTATCAATTGGCCGAGCAGTTTGGGCTTAAGGTGTTGCCAACTCACGCGGGTCTGGTGCCTTTTACTTGGCACAGCGAAGATAAAATTCGCTTCGAACCATTGTCGGGCATTGCCGTACCGAGCCGTATTACCGCCAAAGATGGCACCGCCTTTAGCGAAGCCTTACTCTTCACCCACAGAGGCTTATCTGGCCCCGCTATTTTGCAGATTTCCAACTATTGGAAAGCGGGCGAAACCATAGAAATCAATCTATTACCCAATATGGATGCCGCGCAGGCTTTAGAGCAACAACTGGCCGCACATCCTAAACAGAGTCTGCGTAATACCTTAAGTCAGTGGTTACCTAAGCGGCTGGTGGAAGTGTTATTCGATGAAGCTTTACTCAACAAAGCCTTAAATCAGCTGGTTCATGCAGAGCGCGCCAAGTTAGTCGACGATCTGCACCGCTGGACAGTCTTAATGAATGGCACGGAAGGTTATCGCACCGCCGAAGTGACACTCGGCGGCGTGGATACCCATGAACTCTCCTCCAAAACCATGGAAGCCATAAAAGTCCCCGGCCTGTTTTTTATCGGCGAAGTGATGGATGTTAGCGGTTGGTTAGGCGGGTTTAATTTTCAATGGGCCTGGGCATCTGGCGTGGCAGCAGGAAGGGTGGTTTAGTTTAAGTCGGGAATTAGAACGAAGACAAAGTAGATTTACTTAGTTGTAATTTCGCCTATTGATGTTAGGGATATAAACCTACTTATACTAGAAGTCGATTCCTAACGTAAAATTAGTCCGCCGTGGTATACCCCTGTTTTGGTGAATTAGGCTTATGAGGAAACGCCATTTTTAGCAACCCTTCTGAAATCATAGGCTTCAAGTAATTTTGTCGTAAGCTCTGAGGTTTACGATCTAATATCATTTCCAAAACAGAAACAGAGATGTAATGTTCTTGACAGAGGCCAGCAATCACCGACTTCATAGTAACTGTATCTAATCGACGCTGTTCTCTGGCAGGAGCGGCTAAAGCGTTAAGCTCTTGTCGAAATGATTCGCTTAACACATCAAGGCTATCGATAAATGGCTTATCAATTAAATAACTGATAAACCTGCCTTTATTATCTCTAGTTTCGTTCGGAACAATAGCATTATTGTTGTTATGCGTTAAGTTACCAGTGCTATGCGTTAAGCTTTTGGCGTTATGCGTTAAGTTATTTATTGGGGTTAACGCATTAGAAAAACTTCCTCTGGGGATGGCAGCTCCATTCCAGGTAAGCAGTATGACTTATCTCTTTTCTTTCCACTTGCGACAAGAAAGCCCTTATCTACTAGTCGAGGTAAAGCCAGCGTAACATCACGAGAATGCTTGCTGGTTAGCTGACAAGCTCGTTCGTGGTTTACCCAGCCTTCAATTGCTGCTGTTACAACAATCATCTGCTCAAGTTCATTAAGTGAATAAAAGGTAGTGTTACCAAACTTAACAGCTAATAACTGAGTTACTTCTTCTGGGATAAGGCTAGCTGTTGATAGCTCTAATAGTGTTTGCTCTGACGGTTCATATTTTTCGTATAACTTCGGGGTTCGCCACTTAGCCCATTCCCATCCACTATATATTTTGGGAATTCCTGAACCAGCACGCTCTCCCGCACCAATCATCAAAAACATTTGATGCATCCTGCGGTTTCGACAATCGCTCTCACCACCTTTTACAGCAATTTCAGGGGGACACGCATCAACCCTGGATTTCGAAAACCAAACAAATCAGGCCGCTTTACTATGAGGATGGAACTTCGTCCTGTGTAATCTGCATGAACAAGCGTATTCACTAATGCTTCACGAATAGCCTCGTGGGCTTTTGAATCATCCAAGCGAATACCATTTTGAAGTTCAAATGGTACTTTTAAGTCCGTGACCAATTTCCGGTATGTTCGACGATAGAAATCAAACACATTTCCAGACCAAGAGCCATCGGGGTACAGGCGGTCAACCCAACGCTCAACACTTGCTTCATCTCGTTCGCGATAGTCAACAAAGTAATTCGGGACAGCGTCTTGAATCGCATCCCATGTACCGAACATCAATACTCCAGCTAACGTTATACCTTCAACATTCGTCTGACGATCTTTTCGCCATCCACCCAGCTTTTTAAACAGTTCAAAAAGGTCTAATTCCAGCCAAGGATGTTGCGGTTTAGCAACTGAAAATAAGTTCTTGTATGCTTTGAGGCTGTCCATGTCGATATCAGAGAAGTCAAAACCAGTGAGAATTTTATCATCTCGGCTATCCTCTACTTGCTCTGCCATCATCCGCTTAACTTGTTCTTCACTACAGCGGTGATCACCTTCGTGTAGACGAGTGTAAGTCTCCTTCATAGGCTGATTTTTCAGATAGATGGGCTTTTGGTCACGACGAGCGGTTGGAATTTCTATAACCAGTAGTGATTTACCTTCAATATTTACCGTTTGAACACTATCGTTTGTCAGTAAGTTGATGTTTACTTTTGCATTATTTCCTGCAATATCAAATAATTGTTTGTGAACAATTTCTATATCTTCAATCCCAGCTAATGTCAGTTGTCCATTTTTCTCACGCACACCGAGAACAACATAGCCACCACGAGAATTGGCCATTGCGCTGTAAGTTGGCCAAAAATCATCAGGTAATTTACCTTTACCATCTTGTCCTTGAGCCAATTTAAATTCCAACTCTGCCGACTCTGATAAGGCTTGAAGGTCGACTAAATCCTGTATTTGAAACATATCTATTGCTTACCACCCGACTTTTTAGTTAATGAATATACTTAGTAGCTTCAGTTATTGATTAACTCAAAGTTCTTGCTTAATTAGCTAAAGTCTTCATTCAAACTTTAGCCTCATTGGTTCTACTAATGGGTTTAACTGCTACACATAAAAACAAAGGCACTGATAGTATGGAATATAACCTACAGTATCTTTCGTGCTATAACCAAGCGTATTTTTGCTAAGGTGTAAAAGTCGAATTTTGATAGAGCGAAGGTGAGTTTTTTATTCATTGGCAATGAGTTAGCTAGAGTTTGGTCAATGGAATATTATGCAACATCCACTATAGCGGATAAAGGTTGAAGTGGATAATCAATGGATAGCTTATTTCATCAGATAGTTAGATACATGGCGGGAGTGCTTTCGTCGTTTTTCAAGGTGATCACAATGGGTGGCTTAGAAAGAATGACTCAGTTGGCGGAATTCTGAGACATAGAGTGCACTGATATGGTTTTCAATGGCATGAAGCCATTGAATAGCCTATCGGAATAGTTATTTTAAAAGAAACGGACGAGCTAGCGGTGAACATGCTTGTACGGCGGCACTGACTATTTTCAGAGCCAGCCTTCCAACTAATTAATTTACCCAATCGCCAATTTGGTTTCTGCATAGCGCAGCTTTTTTACCCTTGGGTTGGCAAGGAAGTAGGCCAGCATCAGTGGGCCGAGGCGCCCCATAAACATCATAAAGATAATAATTCCTTGGCCTGCACTGGATAAATTGCCTGTTAATCCGCGGGATAGCCCAACTGTGCCGAGGGCGGATACGGCTTCGAAGGCGATATCCATAATTGGGGCTTTTTCGGTAAGCACGAGGGCGAATATTGCCAGCCAAGTGACGCCGATGGAGATCATCGTCAGGGCGAGTGCCTTGCTAATGGTGTCTTTGGGGATTTCCCGCTTAAACACATACACTGCTTCATCGCGGCGTAAATAGCCGTAGGTGGCGAGAATAAGCACCATAAAGGTCACGACCTTAATGCCGCTGGCGGTGCTGAGGGAGCCGCCGCCGATAAACATCAGCACTAAAATCAATAGGGTGGAACCATCCTCGAGTTGGTCTATGGGTAGGGTGTTAAAGCCTGCGGTGCGCGGGGTTACGGCCTGAAACCAAGAGGCTAGCCATTTGCCGAGTTCGCTTAAGGGCGCGAGGGTGTTGGGGTTGTTGTACTCAATCAGGTAAATGGCTATCACGGCTACGGCATTGATCAGTATGGTGCCAGTTATCATCATGCGGCTGTAGACGGTGAGTTTAGCCCAACGTTTATTGCGCTTGAGGTCAATCCACACCGAAAACCCAAGGCCGCCCACAATAAATAAACCTGTGATGGTGAGGTTAACGACTGGGTCGGCCACATAGGGGATTAAACTATCTGGGCTTAGGGCAAAACCCGCGTTATTAAAGGCGCTAACGGTATAAAAGAAGCCATGAAACAGGCTGGTTTGCCAGCCCAACTCGCCGCTCCAGTAGGCAGATAAAATCAGCATTCCCACAGCTTCAACCAATAGTGAAAACATCAACACGGCCTTAGCGGTCGAGACTAAGGTGGAGGTATCGGTTTGATTAAACGCTTCTTTCGCCACAGTTTGCTGCAAGAAACCTATCTTACCGCCCAGCGCTATTAGTGTGACTATGGCAAAGGTCATCAAACCTAGGCCGCCGCATTGAATTAACAGCGCGATAATCACTTGGCCAAAGGGCGTGAACACACTGCCTGTATCGACGACCACAAGCCCTGTGACCGTCACCGCCGAGGTCACGGTAAAGAGGCTTTGCAGCCAAGTAATGGGCGACTCGGTGGCGATGGGCAGTTTAAGCAAGCAAGTGCCAAGTAAGATCAGCAGAGCAAAACTGACACTTAAGATAAAGGGCGGCGCGCCAAAGAGTTTTTTGCCGCTTTTAGGTGTGTGCTCTAGGGTGAGCGAAGGATGCCATTGAACCACGTTACACCAACCTTGGTGCGAGCTGTTTTAACTCGGCACGGCTACCGCAGAGGAATAGGGCATCCTCTGTGTGCAGGCTAAAGTCGCTATCAATCTTGCTAAATACGTTGTGCTCACGCTTAACCATCAGCGCCGCTACCTTGCCCTTAGGATTGCGTGGGACATTGGTTTGCTCATCGGCGCTGTGCTCCTGCAAGCTCCCGAGCAGTTGGCCAACAGTGGTGTGATGCAACTGGGCTTTAATATGAATTTCAACAATATAAAGCCCATCGCCGATGGCAAGAAAGTTATTCACCATAGGATAGTTAAGCGACTGGGCGACGCGGATCCCCATTTCTTCTTCGGGATGAATAATGCGGGCAACGCCGAGTTTCGACACTATGGTATGGTGCGCCTTGGTGCTGGCCTTGACCCAAATCGTCTGCACGCCGAGGTTTTTCAGTGCCAGTGTGCATAGCAAGCTAGACTGCATATCCTCACCGATAGCGACCAGCACGACCTCGCAGTTGGTCAGATCGAGTTCGCGCAGCGACGCCTCATCGGCGCAGTCGCAAATCACCGCTTCTGTAAGACTTTCTACATATTTTTCAACGATTTTTGGGTCGCTATCGACACCGGTAACCGTGTGGCCTAAGTGGATGAGTTCGAGGCTCGCGGCAACGCCGAAGCGGCCTAATCCGATGACAGTAAAATGTGCCATTTCATATCCTTTTGTGGTTGAGCTAAAGAGTGAGGCGAGTTGGCCTAGGGCGGGCCGAGGTCGGTGAGTCGATACCCTAAGCCGGGCTCGGTTTTGATCAGCTGCTGTTCGTCGCTGTCGTTGAGCTTTTTACGCAGTTGGCGGACTAGAATCCGCAGATAGTGGCTATCTTCCTGGTGAGTCTCGCCCCAGATATTGCGCAGCAGTTCGCTCTGTTTCAGTAATTGTCCCGGGTGGGACATGAGTTGGGCGAGCAGGGCAAATTCCTTTTGGTAAGCGCCACTTCCTGTTGATTGAGCCAGCATTGATGGCTGCTCTTTTGTAGAGTGAGCGGGCCAAATTGCAGCATATCGATGGTGCTTGAGGTATCCACAAGATCACGGACTAATACCTTGATACGCACGACTAATTCCCTGATGCCAAAGGGCTTACTCAGATAATCGTTAGCGCCTGCCTCGAGCAGGCGGATTTTTTCTTCCTCCTGATCGCGGGCGGTGAGCACCAGTACTGGGGTCTTATCCTGCTGGCGTAGCCCATGGAGCAATTCGATACCATCGCCATCTGGCAGGCCGAGGTCGAGCACGATAAGGTGCGGCTGGTGGCTTTGGTATTGTTTAAGCGCCGTGGCTATGCTGGTGGCGCTTAAGTATTCAAAGCCTTCCGCTTCGAGTGAGATCCGCATAAAGGTATGGATTTGCGGCTCATCATCCACCACTAAGACCTTGTAAGCCATTTATGCCGCCTCCGTGGTTATGGGTAAAGCGATGCGGATCAGGCTGCCTTGAGCGACAGTTTCGGCGCCGATGCTGCCCCTGTGGGCGGTAATAATGCCTTTGGCGACCGCTAGGCCTAATCCCGCACCGCCATCGGTCGAGGGATGTTGACGATAAAACAGCTCGAAAATGGCCTCGGCGTCGGCTGGCGCTATGCCTTGTCCTAAGTCTTGAATATCGATGCGTAGCAGCTGTTGGTGGCGGTACAGATTTACCGTAACAGGCAGTTCTGCGGGCGAGTAGCGCAGGGCATTGTCGAGCACATTAAAAATCGCCTGTTCAATCAGAGAGCTACAAATCATTAATGGCGGAAGTTCTGACTCACTATGAATTTGGATCCTAGGTTGCGCGGTTTGAAAGCGGGCAATAGTACGTTGTAACACTTCGCGTAGATTGGCTTCGTCTAGGCTAAATTTGAGTGCGCCATGTTGTAACTTGGTCGCCTGCAAGAGGTTTTCAATATATTGGTGCAGGCGATGACTCTCGGCGGCGGCCGAGTCGATAAGCTCCTCGTTTTGCTCAGGACTGAGTTTAGCTTGGTATTCCTTCAGCGTGGTTAAGGTGCCGATAATGGTCGCAAGCGGCGTGCGTAAATCGTGGGAGACAGAGAGCAAAATGCTGTTTCTGAGCTGCGCCTGTTCGAGTGCCTGCTGCTGGCGGCGGTAATGTTCGGCTAACTTGCTGCTAGTGAGGGCGACCAGCAAAAACACGCTTAGATTGACTATGTCTTCGACGTTGAACATCTGCAACGAATAGCGCGGTGTGGTAAATAAAAAATTGAAACTGACAGCGCCAAACACGGCCACAAAATAGGCGTAGTTGGCACTGCATTGCAGGGCCACGGCGACCACGGCTAATTGCAGGATAAGCAGTACGGCAATGGCCGAGCCTGAAAAGTGATCAATCAAATAGCTAGTGAGCAGAGCAATCACTAACAGCATGGCGGTAAATAACGCGGGGTGCGTGCGCCAGTATTGGTTGATGGAGGCTGTGTTTGCAAAAGTCATAACGGCTAAGGCATTGCTGAAGTTAAGGCTACTCTAGCAAAGGCCTGTGGGGATAGCGCGTAAAAAATCCGTAAAATTTTCTGGGGCTTGGCGTGTGGTTATTGTCTGGCATTTACATCTGGCTGGCGGTTCTACTCACCGTCTTACATTAGATAGTGGCTGCAAATACCGCCATTACGCGAGGCAATCTAACTCGATTGCCTCGCGCTAACGCATGAACGGCTTGGGTTACCAAGGAATGGGCGGCGGCATTAAGCGTTTGCCCTTATAACCCGGCACAGTGGCAAAACGTGGGGACTTGGCCTCCCAATCGGCTTGGGCACTGGCGATATCTTCCTTGCTGTGGCCGACAAAATTCCACCAAATACTGACGGTGTCGGCGAGAGGCGCGCCGCCAATCAGCAGTAAACGTGCGCCAGTGTGAAGCTCGAGCGTCACACTCTCGCGTAGCATGCCAAGGTAAGCGAGGTTATTGTTATCAAAGGCCTCGTCGTCGATATCGAATCGGCCTTCGAGGGGCATTAGGCCATATTCAAATCGCGGATCCAGCCTGAGTGTCAGTTGAGTGGCTTCTGCGGCGAAGATATCGAGCGCGACGATTGGTGAAAAGTGCAGCGTGGGCGCTTGTTTATCCCTCCACGAGCCAATCAATAGGGTGAATTCGACGCCCGCCTCCTGCCAAGTGGGCAGCTGGGGATAATGGTCGAATCTAGGGGCCGTGTCTTTGTGTTCCAGCGGCAGCGCAATCCATAGCTGCACCGCATGCATAGTGCGATGACCTTCGACGGACTCTTCGGTGTGGGCGATACCATGGCCCGCGGTCATCAGATTGACCTGCTTTGGGCGGATCACTTGGGCGCTACCTAGGCTGTCCCTGTGCATGATTTCCCCTCCAGCATCCAAGTGAAGGTTTGAAGGCCGATATGGGGATGCTCGCCCACATTCATTAAAGGGCCGTCGGTGACAGGGCCAATATGATCCAGAAAACACCAAGGTCCTATGAGTCGACGCGGTTTTTGTGGAATCGCCCGCGCCACGGGTATCCCGCCCACATCACTGATTTTGGGAGCAATCTGCTGGATTTGGATCCGCCCATCTTCGACGGGGCATTCCCTTGGGCCGCCGTAAAATGGCGACGTTTGCATTTGACTCATATCGACTCCTTATCTTCATTTAGACACGGATAGACTTAACATTTATGCTGGTGCAGCGAGGCGATGTTATCGCCCTCAAGGTCTGTTACTCGATGCTCGACCTTAATGACTTTAACGCAATATTGGGAATAAGGGATGTTAACAGACCCTCTTTTTTGGCTGGTGGCGATTCCAGCGGTGTTGATCACTGGGATCTCTAAATCGGGTTTTGCCGGCGGCGTCGGTGGCCTGACCGTGCCCCTGCTAGCGCTGGCCATAAGCCCGGCAACTGCGGCGGCAATCATGTTGCCATTGCTGATTTATATGGATTTTTTAAGTGTTCGTTCTTGGTGGGGCCAACATAATCCTCGCCAATTATGGATCCTTTTACCCGCGGCGATTGTGGGCATAGGTATAGCCTATTGGTTGTTCGACCGCTTAAATGAAGATTACTTACGGGCGATTTTAGGCTGTGTGTCCTTAGGTTTTGGTCTTTATGGCTTGATATTAGGGGACAAAACCCAAGCAACACCTTCGCCACTCGTGGGGCGACTCTGCGGCTTAACCGCAGGTTTTACCAGCTTTGTGGCCCATGCGGGCGGGCCGCCACTCAATGCCTATTTGCTGCCGCTACGTTTGGCCAAGCCAGAGTTTTTAGCCACGGCAGTGGTATTTTTTGCGGTGGTGAATCTGGTTAAGTTGGTACCTTACAGTCTGCTCGGGCAAATTAACCAAGGTAACATTCTGATTTCGCTATTACTTGCGCCTTTGGCTTGGTTAGGCGTAAAACTGGGGTTGGCGATCCAAGATAAGATCAGCGATAGGTTGTTTAAACGCATCATCTTGATTTTAATGGTGCTGGTGGGTATTCGTTTATTGTGGACGGCGTTATAGTTTTAAGCTTGGGATTAGCTTAGGCTGTTACCATCGGTTTTTTCACGATATTTTCGTTATCGCTTTGATAGCACCCATATTACGCAAGAATTGCCTGCGATGAGTTTTACGCTAATGAAACGATTACTGATAGTTATCTTAGCCTTAGGTCTTGGCGCCTGTGCGAGCGCGCCAGAACCTAAGCCTGTGGTGAAGCAAGTTGAACCCGTCTCCGTTTGGAACGATAGCAATATCGCCGATTTCCATTCCGAATGGCGCGGCGTACCCTATCGCCTAGGTGGCGGCACTAAGAAAGGCATTGATTGCTCGGCCTTTGTGTCGGTCGCTTATCAAAAGATGTTGGGCATGACTCTGCCACGCACAGTGGAAGAACAGCAAGCCCTCGGCAAACCTGTGGCGCGGGACCAACTGCGTAAAGGTGACTTAGTGTTTTTCAAAACGGGTTGGAGCACGCACCATGTCGGCATTTATGTGGGCGGGAATAATTTTCTCCATGTCTCGACGAGTCAAGGGGTGAAAATTTCGAGCCTGCTAAACAGTTATTGGGCATCAAAATATTGGAATGCAAGGCGAATTTAAGCCTTAATCACAGGTGGATACTCTATGACCCCAGCGTCTGCTTCGTCCCAACATGAGCCTCTGCCCACCTCGGTTTTTCTGGCGATTTTCTCCGCCGTATTTTTACCCATGTTTCTGGCGGCGGTCGATCAAACCCTACTTGCCACCGCCACCCCAGCGATAGTGGAAGATCTTGGCGGCCTCAGGCAAGCCTCGTGGATCACTATCGGTTATATGCTGGCGATGGCGGCCAGTGTGCCTATTTACGGCTGGCTAGGGGATAACTTTGGCCGCGCTAAAATCCTGATGATCGCCTTAGTGGTGTTTGCGCTGGGTTCTGTTGTTTCCGCCAGTGCCAGTACGATGGACCATATGATTGCCGGGCGGATACTCCAAGGCCTCGGTGGTGGCGGGCTGATGAGTCTGTCCCAATCCCTTGTGGGGGAATTGGTGCCGATACGGCAAAGGGCGCGTTTTCAGGGCTATTTTGCCGCAATGTTTACCCTCGCCAGTGTTGGCGGCCCTGTGATTGGTGGCTTTGTGGTGCATGCCTATTCTTGGCACTGGTTATTTTGGGCGAATATTCCTTTGGTCATGCTGGCGGTTTGGCGACTTAATCGCTTGCATAAACAGAGTGTTAAACCCGTGCGGCAAGGGCGGTTTGACTTACTCGGCGTACTGTTATTTCCCGCTATCATCACGGCGCTGCTGTATTGGTTGTCCGTGGCGGGGCAAGACTTTGCTTGGCTATCGGCCACAAGTTTAGGCTTTATGGGATTTATCTGTGTGGGCGCCCTTGTTCTGTTGTGGTGGGAACGTCGGCGTGAGAGTCCTTTCTTACCGCTGGATTTACTCGCCAATAAAGCCATTTATATGCCGCTCTTCACGGCCGCGCTGTTTGCCGCCTGCCTGTTTGCGATGATCTTCTTTTTACCTATTTACTTGCAGGTCGGTCTGCACACCAATCCGGCCAAAACGGGCTTGCTGCTGATGCCAATGACCTTTGGCATTGTGACGGGCTCCACCATCGCTGGCAGGCTGTTGAGTCGGGATGTGGCGCCTAAATGGTTGCCGACCTTCGGCATGGGCTTGGCCTTTATCGGCTTGCTCTTAATCGGTTTAATGCCGCCGAATGCGAATCTTATCGGCGCTTTAGGTGTGCTGGTGGGCATTGGTTTAGGGACTGTGATGCCCAGCGTGCAGTTGGTGGTGCAAAGCGTGTCGGGCAAGGCGCGTTTAAGCCAAATCACCGCCATGGTGTCCTTGAGTCGTTCCATGGGCGCGGCAATTGGTACGGCTTTATTCAGTCTGTTGCTTTATGGCTTATTGCCGCTCGACGGGGCGCAGGTGGGAATTGCGGCAATAAAGCAGTTACCCATAGAGGTTGTGCATCACGCCTTCCAATGGGGTTTTATCGCGGCGGCTCTGGTGGCGCTTAGCTGCGCGATTGTCGGGTATCTCTCGCCCGCAACGCCACTTAAGGATCATGATACTGAGCCGCACCCTAAAGCTGTCAGCTCGGCAGACTAGCTGCTAATACGTGAGCTAAGTCGAGTTGTCGGCGCGCATTTCGCCTTGTTTTTATGCTATTTTAGCCGCAGAGAAATTAGTGGATCCCAAAGTGCTTAGGGGTCGAGTCACAGATTGATGTTTGGAGTGGGATATGAGCAAAGCAAAAATCGGGATTGTTACGGTAAGCGATCGTGCCAGTGCGGGGATTTATGAGGATATCTCGGGCAAGGCCATTATCGACACCCTCAATGATTACCTCACCAGCGAGTGGGAGCCGATTTATCAAGTGATCCCCGACGAGCAGGATGTGATTGAAGCGACTTTGATCAAGATGGCCGATGAGCAGGATTGCTGCTTGATTGTGACCACGGGTGGCACGGGCCCTGCCAAGCGCGATGTCACGCCTGAGGCGACTGAGGCCGTGTGCGATCGCATGATGCCGGGCTTTGGTGAACTGATGCGCGCCGAGTCGTTAAAGTTTGTGCCTACGGCGATTCTCTCGCGCCAAACTGCGGGCTTACGGGGGGATTCATTAATTGTGAACCTGCCGGGCAAGCCAAAATCTATCCGCGAATGTTTAGATGCGGTGTTCCCCGCCATCCCTTACTGCATCGACCTGATGGAAGGGCCGTACCTCGAGTGTAACGAGGCCGTGATTAAGCCTTTTAGACCGAAGGCAAAATAACGCGCCGCACAGCAAGATGACATAAACCCAAGCCTAGCTTGGGTTTTTTATTGGCATTCGTTGTGGGCTGTTGTGGTCGCGCTAAGTCAAGCTGCGTACTTGCGACTTAGCGCCTATGGACACAGCTTTAATACCCTGTAACACGAGTTTAACTGCGGTGCATTAACGGCTATTTTAATGCCTCAATTTGCTGTGCCAGTGTGGTCTTGGCGGTGTTGTCTTCTGCGTCTGTCACTATGCGCTCCAGCACTTGCACACGCTCGGTAAGTACTTGATTCTGTAAACTCAGTTGCGTGAGTTTATCCTCAAGCTGTCGCTCGTTTCCGCCACCCAGTTGGCGGATTTTCAGGTAATGCTTAAACATTTCTGTGGCACTCACGCCCACCACAAAAGTTACCATGATCACCATCAGCACATATTCGTTTTCCATAACTGACCTCTTTAACCAAAGGGCGCGGAGCCCCCTTGGGTCGATAGTGTTATAAGCCGAAGACCACTTTTTCACTCTTTAAGGATTTTTCCATACCGAACGCCAAGACGAGGGCGATGGCTAAGGTGCCGAGCGTCGATACCAGCAGTTGCAGCATGCTCATGTCCTTACCTTTGATAAAGTCCATCAGCGCCTGTTGCTGACCGGATACTGGCAACCATTGCAGTATGTCCGGCGCTATGTTGTAGCTGGCCGCCATCGATAGCGCCAAGGGCACAAACAACACCATGGTCAGGTAGGACTGGGCTTCCTTAAAGGTTTTCGCCATAAAGGACACAAACAATTGCAGACAGGCGGCCATCAGCGCGACGGGAATACCGACCAGTAACATTAGCGCCATAAATTCATTGGTGATGCTGACGCTAAAGCCGAGTTCCTGCCAAGGCACGAAGGTATAGGCGACCTTAGACACCAGTAAAATCAACACTAAGCCGAGCAGGGCAAACAGGCCGACGGCGATGATTTTAGAGAGCACTAACTGGCGTGTGGTCAGCGGATGGCTGAGTAACAATGCCAAGGAGTTGCGCTCACGCTCACCGGCGCTGGTGTCGATGGCCAGATTCATCCCCGAGATAAACACTGAATAAATCATAGTGAAAATGGCGATGCCTAAGATCATCCCGCCCTTAGAGTCGGTCGTGGCTTGGTCATGCACATTCACTTTCAGTGGCTGCACCACTCGAGGGTCGATGCCACGGGCGATTAAGCGTAGGCTACCCATTTCGGCGCTGTAGGCCTGCAACTGTTTCTCTAAGCGACGAATCGAGTTTTGCAGTTTTTCCTCTGAGTTATCGGCCACGATAGTGATCTCGGCGCCTTTGCCTTGGTTCATCTGCTTGGCATAGTCAGGGCTGATAATCAGCTCGATGGCTTTCAGATCCTTAGTGCCTGCTTCGCCTTGGGTAATGCCCTTGTTGGACAAAAATCTCACTAAGTCCGGTGCTTTGTCGGGGTTAGTGATGCTGATTTTGAGATCGTCTGGGCTAGTCAGCTGGCCGATAAGCACCATAAACAGGCCACACATGATCAGCGGCGTGCCGATGGCGTAGTAGAGGCCCGCCATCACAGAGCGTTTATCGCGGGCGGCGTCTATCAGTTCCTTGCGAACCATTGCGATGATTTTGTTCATGATTATTCCTTATCCCAAGTTTGTCTGTTCGCCATGAGGTCGAAGCAGGCGTTATCGCAATTTGTGTGAGCGTTAATGCTGTGAGTCATCATGCGGCAATCCCCTCATCGGTGCCGATCAGCTGGATAAAGGCATCTTCGAGTGAGGCCTTGCCCGTTTGCGCGCAGAGCTGTTCAGGGCTGCCGATGGCGACCACTCGGCCCTGCGCCATCACGATTACTTGGTCGCATAATGCTGCGACTTCCTGCATCACATGGCTGGAAAACAGCACACAATGCCCTTGATTCTTAAGGTCGATAAGAATGTCGCGCAGCAAGCGAGTGCTCATTACATCGAGTCCACGTGTCGGTTCGTCGAGGATAATATTGCTCGGGCTGTGGACTATGGCCTGGGCAAGGGCGGTCTTCATTCTTTGCCCTTGGGAGAAGCCTTTACAGCGGCGGTCACTGATATCTTCGAGGCGCAATTTGGCGATGACATTATCGGTGGCCGACTTGGCATCGCTCGCGGATAAACCGCTGAGTTCGGCAAAGTAACGGATATATTCCCGCGGTGTTAAGCGCTCATATAGACCGAACGGGTCGGGGAATAAGCCTAACTGCTGCTTAGCGCCAATCGGGTCGATGGCAACGTCGATACCTTCGATTTCCGCCGTGCCAGTGTCGGGCTTTAACAGGCCGAAAATCGTGCGTAAACAGGTGGTTTTACCCGCGCCATTGGGGCCGAGCAGGCCGGTGATCTGGCCGTTTTCGGCCACGAAGCTCAAATCGTTTAGGGCCTGCACTTCGCCGATGCGCTTGGAAAGATGGGATACTTTGATCATGACTTACTCCTTGGCTCCAGTACTGGGCTTATCCTTGGACTTATCTTTGGCAGAGTGGGTTGCGGCTTCGGTCGCGAGTGGCTCAACCGAGCTGGCATTTAAATAGAAGCTACGGCGCACATCCTTCTTCAAACATTCACCATCGAGATCTTTGACCGAACCAGTACGGACTAACTCGGCGATTAAGTTATTGGCACAGGACTGATAGGCCACGCCATGCGTGGCGTATGGCGCGACAAAGTGTTTGGCGTTAGTGAGTTTTTCCATCGCCAGCTCTCCCCAGCTCGGTGGGGTTGCTGGGTCAATTTCGCCCGACAGCAACAGTGTGGGGATATCGCTCTTGATAGGCTCGCTAAAGTTGGCATCGACCGCAGGCACCTTCCACACAGAGCACGAGGTTTCGAGGCTTTCGAGCATGGTTTTGCCGACATAGGAGTTTTTGGCCTGTTCACGCATCGCCGGAGTGATGCGGTGCATGTCTTCTCCGCAGACGACTGAGGCGTGCATGCCCATCGCCATACCCGCATTATCCGTAGTTAAGGCAAATAACCCGAGTAATGGTTGGTAGTTACCCTTAGCGGCCTGATGAATCGCATGGGGCACTAAGGCGCGCACATTGGTTTGATACAGCGCCATGCGGATAGCGCCGTAAAACTTTGAGCGCGTCATAGTGAGTAGGGTCTTTTCTCCCGTAACAGGGTCGTGCACTTGCTCCATCACTGGCCCTTGGCTGAGTTTAGCGACCACTTGGTCAAACTCGGCCTTGAGCTCAGGAAACTCGGCATGGCAGGCCGCGGTTTCTTGGCAATCTTTAAACAGTAAGTCAAAGCCGCGCTCAATTGCCGAGCCGATTTCTAATACGCTCTGCTGCATTGGCACTATGCCGTCTAAGGTGACAGTGGCTAGATGCTCGGGATACAAACGCATATAGAGTTGCGCCATACGCGTGCCGTAGGATATGCCGTATAAATGCAGTTTTTTGTAGCCTAAATGGGCGCGTACGGCCTCGAAGTCTTTGACGGCATTAAGGCTGCCGTATTGGGTGACATCGCTACCCGTCAATTGATCGCGGCATTTTTGCGCCTCGACCAAGGTATCGACATTATCCTCGTCGATGGCGAGCGGAGATTGCGGGCCTGAATCGCAGTTCAGTGGATTCGAGCGGCCAGTGCCCCGTTGATCGATAAGCAGAATATCGCGCTGCTGGCGCACTTTGTTCAGCATGCTATCGAAGCCTGCCGCGTTATCTATGGCCGATTGACCTGGGCCGCCGGCGATCGCCAGTAAGGCCTCTTCGTGGTTGACGTTTTTCACCGCGGGCAAGACCACATAATGCACTTGGATCTGTTTGCCATCGGGCTTATTGGGGTTTTCCGGCATAGTGACAAAGCCGCAGTTTAAGCGGTCCGACACGCCCTCAACATAACAGGTGTTGGCGGATTCAGTGGGCTTTACTGAGTTGTCGCTCGCCCAAGCCGTGGCGCTACCCATGGCGAGCATCAGCGCACTCAATCTGATGATGCTTTTGCTTAACTTGCCCGAGTGCTGGCGCGTATCAACGCGCTTCATTGCCACGTCAGCGCTGGCATTATGGGACTTCCTGTGGATCATGCTATCTATCATGAGCGCTTTCCTTTTTGCATTTCAGGATGAGTGTGTTACTTTAAATATAGTGTATCGGTGTATCAATGTATTAATACAGTGTGTAAAGACTAATGTTAGAACTTTTAAATGTCAACCCCAGCAGTGGTGAGCCAATTTACAAGCAATTACACGAGCAAATCGTGCGCTTGATTGTGGGCGGCCAGTTGCAAGAGGAAGACGTATTACCCTCAGTGCGCCAAATTGCTGAATATCTTGCGGTCAATCCGATGACGGTGTCCCGCGCGATTCAGCAATTGGTCGATCAAGGTTGGCTAGAGCGCCGCCGTGGTCAGGCGACTAGGGTCGCCGCGCGTACCGAGGCGATGGAGTCGGGCGTGAGTCTGCTCGAGCCGCAATTAGATGCCTTGCTGGCGCAGGCAAAGCAGCTGGGCGTGAGTCTGCCCGAGTTACTGCAATTGATTAATGAGCGTTGGTAGCCTGAGTCGAGCTAAGCGAAAACGAGAATAAAAAGGACGCAATTCGATGGACCAAGACTGTACCCCAATACTAGAGTTTTCTAACGTAAACAAAGTGTTTCGTGGCAAAGGTGCCAGCGAAAAACGTGCGCTCAAGGATCTGACCTTACGTTTATCGGCCGGTATGGTGGTCGGTCTATTGGGACAAAACGGTGCGGGAAAATCGACCCTAATGCGCTGCGCCTTGGGGATCCTCTCGCCGGACTCTGGCGAAATCCGCACCTTAGGCGAAACGCCGGAGCAGCTTTCTTCTGCCGCTAAGGAACGACTCGGATATGTGCCGCAGCAACCCTTTGGTTATGAAGGCTTTACCGTTGAGCGCGCCCTCGATTTACACCGCAGTTTTTATCCCCACTGGGACATGCAGTTAGAGCAGGATTGGCTCACCCGCTTCGAATTAGATGTGACTCAACAGGTACAGCGCCTGTCCGTTGGTCAGCGTCAATCCTTAGCCTTGATCATGGCGATGGCCTATCGTCCCGAGTTGCTGATCCTCGACGAACCCGTGGCCAGCCTCGACCCGATAGTCAGACGCAAGTTTATGGTCGATTTGTTCGACTTGGCACTCGAATCTGGCTCGGCCGTGTTGTTTTCATCCCATATCACCTCAGATTTAGAACGGGTCGCGAGCCATGTCGCCCTGATTAAACAGGGCGAGTTAGTGCTGTTTAAGGAGATTGATGCCCTGCGGGAAGAGGTGCGTTTAGTCAAGCTCGCGGAGGGCGCCGAGTTACCTGAGCAGGTGCGTATCCTCAGCCGCGATGGCGATTCTGTGCTGGTGGATAGGGGCGATGTGGAGCTTAATTTGCCTGGCGTGCAGCGCAGCGAAGCGCTGAATTTGGAACAACTCTTTGTGGAGCTGCACAAATGAGTGCCGCGAAACCCATAGTTGAATCAACGACCCGCATTGGCAATAGCCATTCGCTCAATCCCTTTAACGGTATGCTGCGCCTGTGGTTTTTGATGTGGGCAGCGTGAGTTTTATAGGCACAGGTATATTTGGCTTGGCTCTGAGCGTGTTAGCGGGATGGGCGGGGCAAAAAGCGAGTTTCGATATTTTTGTCACTATGGGGCTAGTGTCTACCTCGGCAGCGGTGGCATGGCAGCTGATCCGCCTGATGGCGAGTGAGTGCTCCATCTTAATCCCCCGTTATCGGCAAAATATTTTTATCCAGTGTGAAGTGATGCTGATAGGCGCCTTTAGCCTTGCGGTGTTGCAATGCGTGCTGTTTGACCTGACCGATACTCTGTCGTTACTGGTCTTTGCCCAAGGGATAAGCCTAGGGTTTATCTTGCTGTGCCTGCGGCAAACCCAATGGTTTTACAGCTCATTTTTACTGTTTATCTTAGTGCCGTTTTCCAACGAGTTGGCGGAGCAAGTGCCGTTGTGGCTGAGCATCATAGTGCTGTTTGTGTTAGCCGCTTTGATTTGGCGCCGATGCTTAGTGTTACCTTGGCGGGTAGAAGCGCGTAGTGTGTATCTTAACGGCTTGGAAATGGGCTGGTTTTGGCTGCCCAGCCTGCAATCCATACGGATCTTGACTCGGTTAGAGCGTTATCTGCATCCGGTTAACTTCTTTATCGGTCCTATGCTGACCGTGTTGCTGCTGTTGCTCCCCGTGTTAACCATTGGGCTTGGGATCGTCTCCCACGAGCTGCATTGGAACTTCCCGGTGTTACTGCTATTGGCACAATTTAGTGTGATTAGTTGCTCGTTAGTGCATTGGAGCCGCGTACAACGCTCTCGGGCGACTGAAATGCTGCTGTTGATGCCAAGCTTCGACGGCCGTGCTGGCTTAGTAAAGGCCTTTGGTCGTGGTCAACAGCGCTTGCTGCTTCTGCTCAGTTTGAGCGTGTTAATCTGCAGTCTGTTTGTCACTTGGCTTGATGGTGATTTGAGCTTGCCTCTGCTGGCGCACATAGTGATGAGCACGTATTGGGCCTGCGCCTTAGTGTTAGGGCTAGGTTGTTTGTGTCGCCGCGTATTGCAGGTGAGCCTGACCATGCTGGTGGTGCTCGGGCATTCGCTCTGGGTGTCTATTAGCCTCGCGGCGCTGCAACACGAGGGCAGTCTGCTCTATTGGTCGCTGGGTAATCTAGTGCTACTGATCCTTGGTCAAATCGCACTGATTTGGGGCAGTAAAAAGCTCTGGCAGGGTGATATTACTGGGCTCTAATTGCCCTGAAATGGCGTGATTTGGGCGACATTTGCACAAGATTAGAGCAAAAACTCTTAGTTTTTGGCTTGCCTTCAGGTAGAATGCCGCAAAAGCGGTACACTTGTAAGCTAAAAGGTGAGTCACTCATGTCTCTCGAACAATATCACGTAATTCGACTATTACAGCAGCAAAGCCAGTCATTAAAAGAGGCTATAGCGCTGGAAGGTTTTGAAATGGCTGCGCCTTGGCATCAAGTCAGTTGGCAGGCATTTGATCAAATCAGCCATAAAATTGCACAGGTGTTGATTGAACTTGGCGTACAAGTGCAAGACCGTTGCGTGATCCTGTCGCAAAACTGCCCTCAATGGACCTGTGCCGACATAGGTACCCTGAAAAGTCGTGCCGTTGTGGTCCCCATTTACCCGACCAGCACCTTAGAGCAAGCCAGCTTTATCATTAACGATGCGGCGGCTAAGGTGATTTTTGTCGATGACGCTAAGCAATATGCGCTGGCCTGTGAGCTGCAAAAACAGTGTCCGACCCTAGAGCATGTGATTGTGTTCGACGCGAGTGTTGAGCTGGCGCAGGACAAGGCTCAACATCAGCATTTAGACAGTTTGTTAGCCAAAGAATATGGCCAGAGTGCTGAGCTTGAGCAGCGCTTAAAGGATGCCAATCTCGACGACCTGTTAACCCTAATTTATACCTCTGGTACCACGGGCGACCCTAAGGGCGTGATGCTGGATTACCGCAATATGGCTTCGACTGTGCGTCAGCACGATCAGATCCTGCCGTTTACCACTGGCGATGTGTCGTTAGCTTTCCTACCGCTAAGCCATGTGTTTGAGCGTGGTTGGAGCTTCTACGTGCTGTGCCGTGGCGGCCACAACGTGTATCTGCAAAACACTCAAAGAGTGAAAGAGGCCATCAGCGCCGTGCGTCCGCATACCCTGTGCGTGGTGCCGCGTTTCCTCGAGAAGGTTTACAGCGCAGTGCAGGATAAGGTCGCTAAATCCGCCGAAGGCCGTAAAAAACTGTTCGCCTGGGCCATGGGCGTCGGCGAGCGTCAGTTTGAGGTGAGCCAAGGCCGCGCTAAGGGCGGTTTGTGGTTATCCTTGCAATGGCGTTTAGCGCACAAGCTGGTTTACAGCAAGTTGCAAGCCGTGCTCGGTGGGCGCTTAAAGTTTATGCCCTGCGGTGGTGCCGCCCTCGATTTAAACGTAGCGTCTTTCTTCCATGCTATTGGTATTCCGGTACTTTGTGGTTACGGCATGACGGAAACGAACGCTACTGTGACCTGTAATACCCTAGATAACCGAGTTGCGGGTTCGAACGGTAAAGTCTTACCCGAAATCGAGGTGAAGCTAGGTAAGGACGATGAGATTTTAGTCCGTGGCGACACTGTGATGCGCGGTTATTACAATCGCCCCGAAGATACCGCAGCAGCCTTCGAAGATGGCTGGTTAAAGACAGGCGATGCGGGACGACTCGATGCCAATGGCAATTTATTTATTACCGACCGCATCAAAGAGTTAATGAAAACCTCCAACGGTAAATACATTGCTCCGCAACGGGTTGAAGGCACTGTGGGCCGTTGCCCCTTTATCGAACAAGTGGCTGTGATTGCCGATGCCCGTAACTATGTGACGGCGCTGATTGTGCCAGCCTTTGAATCCCTCGAAGCCTGGGCCAAGGATAAGGGCTTAAAATACGAGTCGCCTATCGAGCTGCTACGTCACAGCCATGTGGTTGAACATTTCGAGCAGCGCTTAAAGCATTTGCAGCAAGAGTTGGCGGGTTTTGAGCAAATCAAAAAGTTTACCCTGCTGCCTGAAGCCTTTTCGATGGAGGCGGGATTAATCACCCCGACGCTGAAATTGCGCCGCAAAATGATTTACCACAAGTACGCCCATGAAATTAATGCTATGTACAATAATTGATTGTTAAATCTTTGATCCTAAAAGGCCGCTTAGCGGCCTTTTTTGTGTTTGCCACTTCCTGAAGCTGCCGACTTCGCTTAAAATTCGCCCCGCTTACTGGTGCGCACGAGGCGCAAGGTGTCGGTGTAAAGGATAGTTAAATGGAACTTTCGATTCGTCGTTTATGCGCCGCAGTTGGTGCGGTGTTGCTCTCTTCTTTTGCGGTTATTCCTGCTGCACTTGCGGCGGAATATGACAAAATGGTTCACGGTCCCGTGGATCTTCCCTATGGCCAATGGCTCAATTTTTATCAAAAAGATCAACAGGTATGGGGCGAAATGCTCTACGGCGATGCGCCTGGTGTGCGCATTGACGATTACGGCCGCGCCGAAATCGTGGCGGTGTTTTACTATGACTTCGACAAGGGCGGCACCAAAGAGGTGATCGTCATGCTCAAGGATGCCGATGGCCAGCATCTACGGGGTTATGGTTTTGAGGGCGAGGAGTTGACTAAACTGCCGCGCCTGCAAGCCGTGCTCGATGAAGTCGCACCCACCATTAGCACCTTTACCGTCGTCGGTGTTCGCAAAGTATTAAGCCAGTTGCCACCGCAGCAGTACCGTATGACCTATGAGGCTGAGGGTGTTCAAGATGCTGACATCAAAGCGATTCTTGATGGTACCTCAAAACTCAAACCGACCTTAATTGGCTATCGCAATTCTGAAGGTTCGGCGACGGATATCAAAAGCGCAGTGGAATACAAGCTGCGCTATCCCCTGACTCGCACTGATAAGGATGCCGAGGGGCGTGAACGAAAATACAGTCTGGTGGCAACCTTTGATCGCAGCGCCTACGTCGAAGAAGATAACAGCTTTATGCTGGTGGCCATTGGTTATGAGGCCGACGACATCGATTGGCTTAAAAATGGTGGCGAGAAAATCCCGCGAACTGGGCCTTTTTACGAATTTATGAGTATGGGCAGTACTTGGGCTGGCGTTGCCAGTGAAGCCCATTATGTGCAGGGTGAGCTTGATGGTCACTTTGCCGCCTACGATGCCCGCAATGGCAGTGTGATGTATGCCGGTGACTATAAGCTGGGTAAGCAAGTGGGTAAGTGGATTGAAGCCGACAGCCGTGAAACCTATTGGGAAGGCGAGTACCTCGACGGTAAGAAACAGGGTAAATGGGTGTTGCAGTCCATGATGGATGATGCCGATAACTACGGCTTTATTCACTACAACAAGGGCGTGCCCGATGGCCCGAGTGAAATCTATACCCCAGATTACGATTCCAGCACCGAAGGCGCGAAGAAGTTGTCCGAAAAGGGCATTTATCTCAATGGCGTAAAAGATGGCGAGTGGCTTGAGTCCGATGGCAGCAAAGGGCAATACCAAAAGGGCGTAAAACAAGGCGCTTGGGTGGAAAAGGTTACCCAGGGGGATTATCGCTTTCAAACCGGTGAAGGCAGCTACCTCGATGGTAAACGTTCAGGCACTTGGGTATATATTCGAACGCCCGATGAGAACGATGCTTTTACCACTAAGCAATCGGTGACTTATCTCTACAAGACCGAAGTCAACTATGAGAATGGCCTACGCCAAGGTGAGGCTAAGCTATTCAATAAAGATAATTTTATGTTCGCCCTTAAACATTACGATAAGGGCCGCCTCCATGGTGAAAGTCTATGGTATTCCGCCCCGAATACCGTCAGCAATGTAGCTAACTATCGTCAAGGGGAGTTGGATGGCCCACAAATGTGGCTCGAGCCTAACGGCGATCTGAATGAGCTGAGTCAGTATAAGTTTAATGACGCCGTAACACTTAAACCCTCGCAGGATGAATGCATGATGCGAAAAGAACCCTACGCAGGCGATTGCGAGGGCGTATTAAGCGTAAAAAATGCTGAAACTAGCTCGATTAAAGACGGTGAGCAGCGAGTGTATCGCGGCGGCCAACTATCCGAATTAACTTATTACACCAATGGGGCGGTTCATAAAGAATATCGATTCGATTCTAACGGTCGCTTAATGTCCTTGCAGACTTATAAAGCGGGTCAGGAATATGGCCCAAGCATCCGCTATTCCACTGACGGCGGCTATTCGCTCGTCCAATATGGTCATCTTATCAATAACCGTCTTTCAGGCCCCCATTACACTTTCTATCCTAACGGTCAGTTAAAGAGTTTGTGGAACTATTGCCAGCAAGAAGGCGAAACCTGGAACGGTGAACCTTATTTCTGGGATAACGCCATTGCGCGTTGTGGTATCCAGCGGGAGTACTTTGATAATGGTGCCGTGAGTTGTATCGAGGATCTCGACAGCAATTATGCCGTGGATAAAGTTTGTTACGACCAGAATGGTAAGTTAGCCAGCGAAATGCTGCGTATCGATGAGCAGCATGTGGTGCATAAGCGCTATATCAACGGGGTTATCTATCAAGAGGAACCCGGATTCTCGGATTTTTCCCATGTGACTAAGGGGCGCAAAATCTATCACTTAGAGAACCCTAAAAGCCATGGTGTGTTTAAGTCCTACGACAGCAGTGGCAAGCTGAAATACGAAAAAATATTCGATATGGGTAAGGCTGGTTGTATGAAAAAGTACGATGCTAACGGCAAGCAAACCCCAGAGACCGCGAGCTGCCAGTTCTAGCATCGCGCTTCTTATTTCTGTTAGGCTTGGTGGGGATAAACGGGGCAAGTGCCTTGTTTATCCCATTCACAGCATAAAAGTATAAGAACAACAAAAGGGAAGTTTGCATGTCAGTCACCGAATACAGCCTCGAAATTCACCCAAGATTTACCGAAACCGATGGTCTAGGCCATATCAACAACACAGTGATCCCCGTATGGTGCGAGGCGGCGCGCACGCCAATCTTCGAGATTTTTAATCCTGAGTTGGATTTGCATCAGTGGAACCTCATAGTGGCAGGCTTTACCGTGGCCTTTATCGCGCCGACTTATTACGGCAAGAGTGTGACGGTGAAAACCTATGTCAGCCGTATCGGCAATAGCAGCTTCGAGCTGACTCAAACCTGTTGGCAAGCGGGTAATAAAACCGCCGAAGTGAAAACCACCTTAGTGCACTACGACTACAGCTGCGAAAAGAGTCGCCCCATCCCAGAAGATATTCGTGAAATCCTAGCTAGCCTGAACGGCGAAGCTGCATAAGTCTGATATTCGCTTTCACCGCACAATTGCAATTGCGCGGTGAAAACGTTAACGTGGCGGCCGCAAATGTGATGCGGATCACTTATCCGCGCCTTTATTCCTTCCGGCCGGATTTAGCATGAGATTTTACTTCACCCGAATGCGTTCTAAGGACATCTGTCCGCCACGACAACCCCTGAAAAAGATCGTTTGGTCATGGGTAGGGGCCTTTTGCGGCATTTACTTAGTCGCCAGTCTCGCCAGTTATATGGGCGATAATCTACTCGGCACCATGTTTGTGATTGGCTCATTTGGGGCGTCGGCGGTATTAGTCTATGGCGCGCCGCTGGCAGAGTTTTCTCAGCCACGTAACTTGATTGGCGGCAGTGTGTTATCAGCACTGATTGGTGTGGCTGTTTATCAAGTGTTTGCCGATTATATGGTGCTCGCGAGTGCGCTAGCCGTATCACTAGCCATCGCATTGATGTATTTAACTCGCACGCTGCACCCACCGGGCGGCGCTACGGCATTAATTGCCGTGATAGGCGGCGAGAACGTGCATCAACTCGGATTTCTCTATGCGTTGATGCCTGTCTTTCTCGGCTCACTACTGTTATTGCTGGTGGCGCTGGTCGTGAATAATCTCTCCACCGATCCCAAACGCCACTATCCAGTCTATTGGATTTAGCACACCTGTTGCGAAGCCTGTTATTTCAAAAACTTTTGCACATACCAACAGCTGGCTGCTATCTCAAAATCTTGGGCTTTGGCCCATTTTAGGCCATGGCGGACTAAACGTTCGGCAAGGCCTTTGCCGCGTAGTTCGTCGGGCACAAAGGTACGGTTAAAGTCGATGTGCTGGCCATTGAGTCGGTATTCCAGCACGGCTTCATGCCCGTCAACGGGGATCACAAAGCGTTGTTGATCCTGTTGATGCTCAACAACGACTTCTATTGGCGCTTTTTCTGACATACAGCATCCCTCTGATATGGCCTAAAGTGTTATGGCAATGTTGCCATAGACTCGGTAGCTTAAGCTTGCTCGTGTTGTTTAAGAATGGCGAGTAATTCCGTGGGAAGCTCGGCTTTTTGACCAGTTTTAAAGTTAAACATCACAGCGACCGAAGTGCCTAAAGTCGTTATGGCCTGTTGCTGCTTACTAAAGGCCTGATAATGCATGGTAAATCTGTCGCTTTGAATATCGCTGATACTCACGCTGACCAATAGCGTATCGGGGAAGGTTACTGGACGTTTATAGCGGGCCTGATTTTCGCTAATCACTGGACCAACACCGGATTTATACAGGGCATCGAGTGGAAAGAGGCGGTTGAAAAAGTCGATACGTGCGGTTTCAAAATAGCGGAAATAGACCACGTTGTTGACGTGTTGCAGCGCATCCATTTCGCCCCAAGCCACGGGGATTTCGGTCACTATAGGGTGCTGTGCGAGAAACTTTTCCATTGGACTTAGTGTTGGACTTTCCATTGCATTACTCATAGTCAAAAGCTCTAGTTAAAACGCTCGTTTAAGGCAGCCAGACTAGCAGTATAAAGTGCGAGCGACAAGCCTAAAGCGCGGTGATATGCTGGCTAAGGCTTGGAGGTTTATGATGATTTTTTCAATTATTTTAATGGATTAAATACTATGTATATTGGTGCTGTGGCGAAGCAAACTGGCCTGTCGATCAAGGCGATTCGCCTCTACGAGGAGTGGGGACTGATCAGTGCGCCGATCCGTAAGGGGCGTTATCGCACTTATAGCGCAATCGATATAAAGCAGTTAATGCTGATCAAAGAGGCCAAAACCTTAGGTATTAAACTCTCGCAACTTAAAGACTTGTTTACCGAGGGTGAGCAGGCGGCGCAGCTTGAGTCTGTGCAGCAGTTTTTATTGAATATCAAAGCCGATTTCCAGCGGCAGATCAGCGAATTAGAAGATAAATTAGTCAGGCTCGATGCATGTATTGATGGTTTGGATACCTGTGAATCCCGCGCCTAATTGCAGGCTTGACTCTGCCCCTAGGGGCAGAGCTTAAGCTGTTGTCATATTGAATACTCAAGGTTTTTACTATGACAAAAAAGATTCTGGTGATTTCTGGTCATCCCAAACCCGATAGCCTGTGTGAACATTTAGCCGACACTTACGCCAAGGCCGCTGGCGAGTCGCATTCGGTGCGTCTGTTAAAGCTCAGCGAGTTGGAGTTTGAGCCTAATCTGGTGCAGGGATACCATCAAGAACAGCCATTAGAGGCGGATTTGCAACGCTTTCAGCAGGCCATTCTCTGGGCCGAACATGTCGTGATTGTAGTGCCCATTTGGTGGGGCAGCGTACCCGCCAAGTTTAAAGGGTTAATTGATCGAACATTTTTACCCGGTTTTGCTTTTCAGTATCAGCAAGGGAAAACCTTTCCTAATCGGCTGCTCGAGGGGAGAACCTCACGTATTATCATGACCATGGATACGCCGCCTTGGTATTACAAGTGGTTCCAGGGCGCGCCCGCCCTAAAGCAATTAGATATCGCGACGTTAGCTTTTAGTGGTTTTAAGTGCGCCAAGAGTCAAATGTTGGGGCCAGTGATCAATGCCAAGGCGCAACAAGTGCAAAACTGGCAAGCGCAAGTTGAACGGCATGGCAGGTTGGGGCGTTAATCAAAAGGAGCTTAAGTGATTAAACAAGTTGGCAATACTCAGATCCAAGCAAAACATCTCGCCAGTTGCCACTGTGGCGCTGTGGTGTTGGAGTTATCGCTGCCCAATGGCATTGAAAAGCCGAGGCGCTGTGATTGCTCTATCTGTCGGCGCAAGGGGGCTATCGTCGGCTCAGTGCCGCTGGCGGGATTGAAGATTATCAAAGGCGAGACCGTATTAAAGTGCTACGAATTTAATACCAAAACGGCCAAACATTACTTCTGCTACGTGTGCGGCATTTATACCCATCATCAAAGGCGCTCTAATCCCAATGAATATGGCTATAACCTTGGTTGCCTCGAAGGCGTTAATCCTTATGAATTAGGCGATGTGCCGGTTTGCGATGGGGTGAATCACCCGGCGGACAGGTAGATTTGATTTGCCAGATAAACAAAAAGCGACCCTAGGGTCGCTTTTTGTGTGCAGTGCCGATGTTAGTCGATCACTAGCTCATCGAAACTGTTGATAGTGCGAAAATCGCCGGTGCGTTGTTTGCTGTCGCGCACCATTTGGCAGGTCATCATGCCTGCGGCTTCGGCGGCTTTAAGCTCTTCCACCACGTCGGACACAAACAGCACTTGCTTAGGGCTTAGGCTGATGGTGTTGAGTATGTTGGCGTAGGCTTGTTTATCTAATTTGTTACCGGTACGGGTATCAAAATGGCCGCTAAACATTTCGGTTAAATCGCCGCCATCACTGTGACTGAACAGCAGTTTTTGGGCTTCAACCGAACCCGAAGAGAAGCTGTAAATACGCAGTTTTTGCGCACTAAAACGGTTAACCGCTTCGATAAAGTCGGGGAAGATATGGCCTGTAAATTCGCCATGGGCGTAACCTTGCTTCCAAATCAAACCCTGTAGGGTTTTGAGTGGGGTCGCTTTGCGGTCTTCATGCACCCATTGCTGCAAAATTTCAGTCACGCGGGCTAAATCGGCATCGGGTTCGAGGGCGATATCTCGGGTGTCGCAGATACAGTTTTCCACCAAGACATTGTGTTGGTTCTGCGCTAAAAAGTCTGGTAAGGCTTTGACAGAATAGGGGAATAGCACATCTTGGATAAAGGTTAGGTCTGTCGTGGTGCCTGCTGTGTCTACGACTATGGCTCTGATACCCATAATGTTTTGATACTCCACAATATGTTGGCTAAAAAATGCAACCCCGATCCTAAGCGTTATTGGGGTAATTGGCTAGTGGATTTCGCCCTTAGACCGTGGGAGATTGTGCACCATATCACTCAGCTATTCGACTGAAACTTAATTAAATGAGGAATTTTAGAGGCTTATCTAGTGGATATGGATGAAATACTGGATTTAGTGGGGATAATTATGCTGTTTATGATCCCACAGTTTGTTGTCGGCATAAGACTATGGTCTTAATAGCTAAGGGAAATTTTGGCTGTTATTGTAGCTTTACTATCTTTCGACTGAATTTGTTCGCCTTTAGGGTTTTAGGGATGAGGTCGAGCGCGCCCCGCACTGATGAGACTGTTTATGAAATATTTACCCGCATTTGGCTTAGGTATTCTGTTGGCGGTATTTAGCTTTGTGAGTTTCGCTCTGGTTGCCACGGCGGGCTATATGTACGCTTTGCTCGGAAGTGTCGATAACCTCAGCCACACTAGCCCAGTTTATCTGGGGTTAGGTGCCCATGATGCGGGCTTATTATTGCTGCTCTCTGGGCTGATGTTATTTAGCTATCAGCGGCTTTTTCCTCGATTGCCATTCGATTGGTATGCAGCGGTGGCGATGCAATTACCCTTAGGTTCCTTAGTGCTGTGGGCGGATGGGGTTGCCTTTAATCTTACTGATTTTTATGGCGTAGCCAGAGCCTTAACTCTGTTTAGCGCCACCTTTGGAGTGTTGATTATTTTTGGCTTATTACAGCGCCGTAGCCGCAGGCTTGCTCGGGCTTAATCGGTCATTTGTTGGCCTTAAACTGGCCTTGCTGAAATAAAATCCGTAAAATCATTGGCCTAAATGGATTTGAGTCGTAAGAGTAGGAGCCAATGAGTTCGATTGAATTTGATATTCCCGAAGATCACCGTATTCCCTTTCAGAAGTATTACAAACAAAAAATCGCCCCTAAATGTGCCCCCTTTGAAGCAAAGCGTGAAGGCGTGAACCAAAGGCGGCGTGAAAATGCCAAGTTCACCACCCCAATCTACTACATATGCATCACGGTGATTTTGGGTGCCTTCGCTGGGCTGCTCGGGGTGCAGTTTATGCTGGTGCCTATGGATTATTTTGTGCCTTTGATGATTGGCGCGTTTCTGCCGACTCCCGTGATAGCGATAGTGGCGATTGCCTCGGGAAAGGAAAGCAATGAACTCTATAATGCCGCCTTTGAAAAACTCTATCCCATTAGTCTCAAGTACTTCGGCAATGATTATGCATTAACGAGGGAACCTAAGGTGGACTTCTCAACCTTCCTTGAGTTGGGGTTGCTGCCTAAAACCGATAAGCAGTATGCGCAAAATTGCCTTAAGGGAACCTATAACAAGGTGCCGTTTCAGTTTTATGAGGTCGATGCTTACAACACTAAATCGAACAATAATGGCTCGGTTGAGCGAGAGACCATTTTCAATGGTGTGCTACTGGTGTGCAATATTCCCAAGCGATTCAACGGCACGACCTTGTTAGTCACGGATAAGGGCAGTTTAAAAAATCGTATTGAGGGGTTTAAGACAAAGCTGTCGCGGGTCAAGCTTGAGGATGTACGTTTTGAGCGTTGTTTTGAGGTGTATAGCAGTGACCAAGTCGAGGCGCGCTACTTACTCAATCCCTTGATGATGGAAAATCTCTTGGCCCTAGGCCGCGAGTTAAATGCCGAGGTAGAAGCCTGTTTCTATCAAAAACAATTGCTGATTAAGATCCCGACAAAACACCATTTCTTTATCAATCAACTCGATTTAGATCGCCCCATCGATTTTAAGCTCAATATCGAGCGGATGTTTACCGAGTTAGGTTATACCTTCTCGATCATCGATACCTTAAGGCTCGATAAACATACCGGGTTATAGCGACAGTCGCCTCAATAGCAGCCACAGAATGTGGCTGCTTTATGCGGCAGCTTAAAACATGACTTTTGGCACTTATGGGTGACTCCCCGTGCTCGTTAATATCAAGCTTCAAACTTTGATGGAGCAAGATGATGAACACGATTTTCACCCTGTCGCAATTTGTGCATATTACCGCGGGCGCACTGGCATTAGTGTTATTTTGGATGCCTGCCATGCTGAAAAAGGGCAGCGCGAACCATAGTCGTTTTGGCCGTTATTATGTTTATGCCATGTACACAGTGGCGGCGACGGGTGTGGCGATGGCAACGACGGGCCTGATTGATCCGCTCGCGGTGATTAAACAGCCTGCGGCCAACGCTGACGCCTTAGCAGCGCAGATTGCAGATCGTAAAAATGCTTGGATATTTCTCATCTATATCAGCTTGTTAACTCTAGTAACCGTGAGGCATGGCGTGTTGGTTCTGCGTTACAAGGCGCAGCGTCAGCAATTAAAATCGCCGCTGCATTTGTCGTTAATGCTGAGCTTGACGTTACTTGGCCCTGTGATGGCGATATGGGGATACCAAGAAAAGCTGATCCTCGCGATGATTTTCGGCCTGTTAGGCACTACGGTTGGGGCGGGATTCTTGCGTTATAGCGTTAAGGCGACCCTGACCAAATTAGAATGGTGGATAGAGCATTTGGGCGCCATGATTGGTTCGGGTATCGCCTGTTACACCGCCTTTTTCGCCTTCGGTGGCAGCCGTTTGTTTATCGACCATGGCAATTTGCGTCTGTTGTCGTGGACACTGCCAGGGGTTATCGGTTTTGTGGTGATCCGCTATTTAAGCAGTAAGTATCAACGTCGTTTTGCGGATTAACCTGAAACGTAAAAGCATAGGGAGCCGTAAAGACAGGGGCCGCCTAAGCTGCCCCTATATTGAGATAATGTGAGCGGTTTTACCCGAGTTACACCTTGGTCTCGGCGGCAACATTGGCCGCCTTAGCGGATTCGAGCCACTGATCCATCTTTTGCTCCAATAAATCTAAGGGCAAGGCGCCATTTTCAAGCAGCCTGTCGTGGAAGACTTTAATATCAAACTTATCGCCCAAGGCTTTTTTGGCCTTAGTGCGCAATTCGATAATTTTCAGCTCGCCCAGCTTGTAACCTAAGGCTTGTCCCGGCCAAACCACATAGCGCTCGATTTCGCCCGTGGCTTCAGAGAGGTGTATTCCTTCCGTTGTCACTGCATAATCAATGGCTTGCTCACGGCTCCAATCCTTGGCATGCATACCCGTATCGACCACTAAGCGCACCGCGCGGTGTAACTCAGACTGCAAGCGGCCAAGGTCATTAATCGGATTATCCTGATACATGCCCATCTCGGCGGCTAAGCGCTCTGCATACAGCGCCCAACCTTCTCCCGCGGCATTAGAGTAAAAAATGGTACTCAGCAGCGGCAAGGTATCCGACAGACCGATGAGCGTCTGTAGATGATGGCCGGGATTGGTCTCGTGGTAGGTTAAGGTTTGCAGCGAATAGGAGGGCAGCGCCGCCATATCGTACAGACTTATCCAGAAGGTGCCCTTACGCGAACCATCTTGAGAAGGCGCATCGTAAAATGCACCGCTGGTTGCGGCGGCGCGACTGTCTGGCACGGCTTCAACCGCAACATCTTGATTAGGTAACAGCCCAAACCACAACGGTAATTTGGCGTTCACTTTCGTCAGATAGCCAGAATGTCCGTCATTAATTGCTGTTTACCCTCGGCGGTGTTGGGGTAGATATATTTAGGATCCTTAAGCAATCGCTGCATGCGCTCGCCAACTGTGCCTTTGCGGTAACCCACTTGTTTGAGTAACACATCCATCTCGGCGGTAATGCGGGCAACTTCGTCTAATCCCAGTTGGTGGATCTCATCTGGGGTCATCTCCGAATTGGCGAGGTGCTTAATCATCGCCTTGTAGAGTTTAGCGCCTTGAGGTTGGTGTCCGAGTCCCGCCACATGGGTGGCCTTGAGGCGAACGGCTTGCAGTGCGGAAATCAACTGGCGCGTCGCAGGGTAATATTTGGTCTCCACCAGTTCGGCGGCTGAGTTCACCAACGCCTCACTTTCTGGTACTTGGGCGGCGGTTAATTTGGCTTTAAAACTGCTGACCAAGGGATGTTCATTAGCATGGTGCACTAATTGTTGCTGCAACACGGCTATGGTCTTATCGATAATAAAATCGGGTGGGATCACGCCCATTTGCACGTCTTGATCCAGCTTATCGATAACTGTGCCCATGGCGGCTGGGTACATGGTTAAGCGGTTAAGATAGGCCTTAGCTTGCTCAGGGGTGGTGACTGCAAACTTATCTTCCATATACCCCGGAAATTCAACATGCAATCCAGATAAGTGGTTGACGACATAAGGTAAAAACCAAACACCGTATTCTCCGAGCATAGTGCCATAGGCCACGGTTTCGGCTGGCAGCAATGCGCCAGCGATTTCAGATTTTATCGAGCCTAAACTCACTTGCTCCGAGGCGCTAAGCTGGCTGGTATCGATAGCATTGAGTTCAGTTAATATGGCCTTAAGCGCTTTACGGCGATGATTTTCCCCCGATGGGCTGTAATCGGTCAGCTTAGAAAGCACATCCTTGCCTGCCTCATCCTCGGCCACGCCATAATAGGTAGCGATTTCGGGTCTAAGGGCAAAATAACGCTGGGTGATTGGCGCAAGTTGTTGCTTAAGGCTCAATACTTGGACGGCCTTTTCGGCCTTGGCCTGCTCAGCGGTTTGATTGGTCTGTGTTGGGTTTGGATCGCTACAGCCCGTTGCTAACATGGCCAGCATTAAAGCATTTATTATTCTTTTCATCGGGTTACTCATACAAAGACATTGAGGCAAATCCGTTATCGAACAGCCCCCAAGCGTTAAACCGTGTTTAGTGTGATCAAGCTCAAATTTGAACGGTTATCCTAGCAGTTTATTGCATCTAAACCGCAAGAATTTTGTTACTCGTTTTAGTGAGTGCTTTGGATTGACTCATGGTTGTAAATTTTTGGGCTTAGCCAGTAATTCACCCAATTGGCATTTAGTTGACATAGTCAATTAATATCGATATTGTTGACACTGTCAACTATCTAGAGATGTCATTATGTCTGCCACTTCCCTCGGTGAAACCTTGCACAGATTAGTGCATGCCTACAAAAAACAGCTGCGTGCGGATATTGCCGCGCAGCAGATTGAATTGCCTGTCACCCATATTCGAGCGCTCAAGGGGATTTGCCGTCATCCCGAGGCCACGGCGCAATCTATTGCCCTACGTATGCAGCGGGATAAAGCTCAAATTACGCGGGTGCTCAATGAGCTACAGCAGGCTGGTTATATCCTAAAAGTCGATAATCCTAAGGATGGCCGTAGCCAGTTATTGAGACCGACGGCTCAGGGCGAGCAGTTGATGACGCAAATTATTGCCGCCGAAAAAGCCACCGTTGCCCATATGACTCAAGCGTTGGATCAGGATGAAATTGCGGTGTTTATCCGTATTGCCAACCAGATCAGCGATAGTGTGGCGGAAAGCTAACGATTGAGTGCCACTTATCTTTTTGGAGTTTAAGTATGAACAGACCCGCTCCGCGCGAATTGACCGTGATAGGTAAAACCCAAGTCACGCCACATATGCTGCGTATCACTTTAGGTGGTGCTGGCTTTGCAGGTTTTCCTGCCGATCAAGAAAGCGCCTATATCAAATTACTGTTTCCGCAGCCGGGGGATGAGCGGCCATTAATGCGCACTTATACCATTCGTCAGCAGCGGACGAACGAAATCGATGTGGACTTTGTGCTGCACGATACCGATGGCCCCGCATCCCGTTGGGCAAAGTCGACTGAGATTGGGGATAGCATCCAAATCGGTGGCCCCGGACTGAAAAAATTGATCAATTTAGATGCCGAATGGTTTTTACTGGCAGGGGATATGACGGCCTTGCCCGCCATCAGCGTGAACTTGGCGCAATTGCCAAGCAATGCAGTGGGTTACGCTGTGATTGAGGTGCTAAGTGAAGCCGATATTCAGCCCTTAGTGCATCCTAGCAATGTGCAACTGCATTGGGTGATTAATCCAGAGGCCGACCCAGAAGGTAAGCCCTTGGCCGAACGCATTGCTCAGTTGCCAAAACTCGAGGGGCAAGGCGCCGTATGGCTCGCCTGTGAATTTAGCAGTATGCGCGCCCTAAGAAAGCTGCTTAAGCAGACATACTACTTACCGAAAAGCCATTTTTATACATCAAGTTACTGGAAAATCGGCTGTAATGAAGGCGAGCATAAGCTGGTAAAACAACAAGATGAGCAGTTAGAAAATGGCGCTCAATAACCGCAGATATGCTTACTAAACAAGGCCGCCAGCATCCATGGCGACCTTGTTTAGCTGAACCGCTCATTATTGATGTACTAACTTACCGTTTTTCACCACATCCTTGCAGGGATTCACGCCGTAGCTATAGGCGAGTTGTGCTGGGGTGGCGATATCCCACAGACAGAAATCCGCTTGTTTACCAACTACTAAGCTGCCGACATTCTCTTCAATCCCTAGTGCCTTGGCGGCATTCAATGTTAAACCCGCAAGCGCTTCCTCTGGGGTTAAGCGGAATAGGGTGCAACCCATGTTCAGCATCAGCAGGGTCGAGCAGATCGGTGATGAGCCGGGATTAAAGTCGCTGGCGAGCACCATAGGCACACCGTATTGACGCAATAAGTCGATAGGTGGTTTTTGGGTTTCCCGCAAAAGTAAAACGCGCCCGGTAACAGCACGGCGCAGGTGCCACTTTCACTTAGGGCTTTAACACCAGCCTCATCTAAATATTCAATATGATCAACCGACTTAGCCCCTAAGCGTGCGGCTAATTCAGAGCCGCCCATATTGGATAATTGCTCGGCGTGCAGTTTGACTTGCAGGCCAGCCGCTTTGGCGGCGCTCAGCACGCGCTCGGTTTGCTCTAGGTTAAAGGCGATGTTTTCACAGAATACATCCACCGCATCGGCGAGGTTTTCGGCAATCACCGCAGGCAGCATCTTATTGATTATTAAGTCGACATAGCCGTCGCTATTGTCTTTAAACTCGGGCGGCACTGCATGGGCACCGAGGAAGGTGGTCTTCACATCCACATGGTGATGTTGGCCGAGTTCGCGGGCAACACGCAGGATTTTGAGTTCGGTTTCGGTATCTAAACCGTAGCCAGATTTAATCTCAACCGTAGTGACGCCTTCCTTCGCCAAGGCATTTAAACGCTGGCGACCGAGATCAAATAACTCGGCTTCGTCGGCTTCACGGCAGGCGTTAACCGTGGAAATAATGCCGCCGCCAGCACGGGCGATTTCCTCGTAGGTGGCGCCCTTTAGGCGTAGCTCGAATTCGTTGGCACGATTACCGGCAAATACTAAATGGGTGTGGGCATCAATCAGCCCCGGAGTGATCCAACCGCCCTTGCCCCTGTAAACAGGAATGGACAACACATCGAAGGCGGGCAGCTCGCTGCGTGGGCCTAACCAGGCAATTTTACCGTCTTTTACTGCGATAGCTGCATTGGTAATTGCGCCGTAAGGTGCTGATATGGAAGGGTCCATTGTTGCTACGTTAACGTCTATCCAAACCTGATCCCAAGACATTGTTATCCCTCGCTGCGTTGGCTTTTTAGCCCCGTAAACTCTTTATTATCGAAAGTTATGTGAGCTAGCTTGTATTTACTTGTATATACAAGCTAGGATTGTAGCCGCAATTTTGAACGTTTGAAAGTGGCTCAGTGTGTTGGTGTGTGAGTACCTACCATGCCAAACCTAGGTAGATTTGATCTTGAGGAAGTGTTTTGGCTACGCCTAAGTTTGCAGAAATTAAGCAATATATCATTGGCTGTATCGAGTCTGGTGAGTGGGAAGAAAATGCCCGTGTCCCCTCGGAAAATCAGCTGGCCGAACTGTTTGTCTGTAGCCGTATGACGGCGCGTCGCGCCTTAACTGAGCTGACAGATAACGGCGTGCTTGAGCGTTCGCAGGGACTTGGCACCTTTGTGGCCGGGCGAAAATCGCAATCCTCCATGCTGGCTATCCGCAACATTGCCGACGAAATCAAAGACCGTGGTCATGGTTACAGTGTGCAGCAGTTAGCACTTAGACAAGTGAATGCTACCGCGCCTATCGCCATCGCACTGGCGCTGGAGCTCGGAAGTCCGGTGTTTCATTCGGTGTTAGTGCATTGCGAGCAGGGCGTGCCGCTCCAAGTCGAGGAGCGTTATGTGAATCCTGCCTTTGCGCCTGATTACTTAGAGCAGGACTTTAGCGAGCAGACACCCCATGAATACCTGTCGCAGGTGGCTCCGCTGACCGAGGCGCACCACACCATCGAAGCGATTATTGCCAGTAGCGAATTGCAGCAGAGGTTAGCCATTCCGGCGACTGAACCCTGTTTACAGATTTCACGCCGCACTTGGTCGCGCCAAGGGGTGGTGAGTTTTGCCAAATTAGTACACCCGGGGAGCCGCTTTAAGCTCGGCGGACACCTGACATTCAATAAATAACGTACGCAAACAGCGGTGAAGGCTTATGGCATTCATCCGATGTTTAGCGACAAAAACACAATAAAAACAATAGCACTTAGCCGAATGGCGAGTGAGTTCAACAGGTTGAAAGAGGACATTTCAATGGACAAGCGACACGACCCAAGCCGCCGCATTATTGCGCCCCATGGTAGCCAATTAAGCTGCAAAAGCTGGTTCACCGAAGCGCCAATGCGCATGTTAATGAACAACTTACATCCAGATGTGGCCGAGCGCCCAGAGGATTTAGTGGTTTACGGCGGTATCGGCCGCGCGGCACGCGACTGGGACTGCTACGACAAGATTATCGAAGTGCTAAAACGCCTCGAAGATGACGAAACCTTAATGGTGCAATCGGGTAAGCCTGTAGGCGTATTCCGCACCCACGCCGATGCTCCACGCGTGCTGATTGCTAACTCTAACCTAGTGCCACATTGGGCAAACTGGGAACACTTCAACGAGTTAGATAAGCAAGGTCTGGCGATGTATGGCCAGATGACTGCGGGTTCGTGGATTTATATCGGGACTCAGGGGATTGTCCAAGGGACCTACGAAACCTTCGTTGCCGTGGCAAAACAACACTTTGGCGGCGTGGCTGCCGGTAAGTGGATCCTCACCGGTGGTTTAGGGGTATGGGCGGCGCGCAAACGCTGGCCGGTACTATGGCTGGCTTCTCGGTGCTTGCCTGTGAAGTGGATGAAACCCGTATCGATTTTCGTCTGCGTACCCGTTATGTGGATAAAAAGGCCACTTCATTAGACGAAGCCTTGGCTATGATCAACGACGCCAATGCCTCGGGCAAACCCGTTTCTGTCGGCCTGTTAGCTAACGCCGCCGATGTATTTGCCGAATTGGTAAAGCGTGGCATTACTCCTGATGTTGTCACCGACCAAACCTCTGCCCACGATCCGCTGAACGGCTATTTGCCACAGGGCTGGACCATGGCGCAAGCTGCTGACATGCGTAAAACCGATGAAGCAGCCGTCGTTAAAGCGGCTAAAGCCTCGATGGCGGTACAGGTGAAAGCCATGCTGGATCTGCAGGCGGCGGGCGCGGCCACCCTAGATTATGGTAACAACATTCGCCAGATGGCGTTCGAAACCGGCGTGGAAAATGCCTTCGATTTCCCGGGCTTTGTGCCAGCCTATGTGCGTCCTCTCTTCTGCGAAGGTATCGGCCCGTTCCGCTGGGCGGCCCTGTCTGGCGATCCCGAAGATATCTACAAGACAGATGCCAAGGTGAAGGAGCTGATCCCAGACAACCCGCATCTGCACAACTGGCTGGATATGGCGCGCGAGCGCATCGCCTTCCAGGGGCTGCCTGCACGTATCTGCTGGGTGGGCTTAAAGGACAGGGCGCGTTTAGCCCAAGCCTTCAACGAGATGGTGAAAAACGGCGAGCTGTCGGCGCCTATCGTGATCGGCCGTGACCACTTAGATTCTGGCTCTGTGGCCAGTCCTAACCGTGAGACAGAGTCTATGTTGGACGGCTCAGATGCAGTATCGGATTGGCCGTTACTGAACGCTCTGCTTAACACAGCAAGCGGCGCGACCTGGGTGTCTCTGCACCATGGCGGCGGCGTCGGCATGGGCTTCAGTCAGCACTCGGGTGTGGTGATCGTGTGTGACGGTACTGAGGCCGCCGCTAAACGTGTTGGCCGTGTGCTGTGGAATGACCCAGCGACAGGCGTGATGCGTCATGCGGATGCGGGCTATGAGATCGCGAAAAACTGCGCAAAAGAGCAGGGCTTAGATCTGCCCATGCTTAAAGACTAACAATTCAACACAAACCGTGAAAAACAACGACAAGAATACGGATGTAAAAATGAAATCAGTCAATCATTTAGTATTAACGCCCGGTAGTTTAAGTCTGGCGCAACTGCGTGAAATCAGCCGCCATAAGCTGACACTCGAACTGGCACCAGAAGCGATAAACGATATCAACACCAGCGCGCAAATCGTGCAAAAGGTGTTGGATGAAGGTCGCACCGTTTACGGCATCAACACAGGTTTTGGTCTGCTGGCCAACACTAAGATTGCCCCGGAAGATCTGCAATTACTACAACGCTCTATCGTGTTATCCCACGCGGCGGGCACGGGCCAATACATGCAGGACGCCACTGTGCGCCTGATGATGGTGTTAAAAATCAACTCTTTAAGCCGTGGCTTCTCTGGAATCCGTTTAGAAGTGATTAACTTTCTTATCAGCCTAGTGAACGCCGAGGTTTATCCTTGCGTGCCTGAAAAAGGTTCTGTGGGTGCCTCTGGCGACTTAGCGCCGTTAGCCCATATGTGTCTGCCGCTGTTGGGTGAAGGCGAGATGAGCTATCAAGGTCAGATTATTTCGGCCGCCGAAGGCTTAGAAATCGCCGGCCTCAAGCCACTCGATTTAGCCGCGAAGGAAGGCTTAGCCCTGCTCAACGGTACTCAGGCTTCTACGGCACTGGCGCTGGAAGGTCTGTTCCACGCTGAAGACTTGTTTGCTGCAAGCTCAGTGATTGGCGCCATGAGCGTCGAGGCGGCCATGGGTAGCCGCAGTCCGTTTGACCCACGCATTCATGCGGCCCGTGGTCAGAAAGGACAAGTCGATGCGGCCATGGTGTTCCGTCATCTGCTGGGCGAAGAGTCTGAAATCAGCTTGAGCCACATCAACTGCGAGAAGGTGCAAGATCCTTACTCACTGCGCTGCCAACCACAGGTATTAGGTGCTTGCTTGACCCAAATCCGCCAAGCGGCCGAGGTGTTAGGCACAGAAGCCAACGGTGTGACCGATAACCCGTTGGTATTCCAAGATACTGGCGACATTATCTCTGGCGGTAACTTCCATGCCGAGCCCGTTGCTATGGCAGCAGATAATTTGGCGATTGCGATTGCCGAATTAGGCGCGATTGCAGAGCGTCGTATCGCGCTGCTTATCGACTCTAGCTTGTCTAAACTGCCACCTTTCCTGGTTAAAAACGGCGGGGTGAACTCGGGCTTTATGATTGCTCAGGTCACCGCTGCTGCATTGGCGTCCGAGAACAAGACCTATGCTCACCCCGCATCTGTCGATAGTTTACCGACCTCGGCCAACCAAGAAGACCATGTGTCTATGGCGACTTTTGCGGCGCGCCGTTTACGAGATATGAGCGAAAACACCCGTGGCGTGTTAGCGGTTGAGTTATTGGCGGCCGCCCAAGGTTTGGACTTCCGCGCGCCATTAATGCCAAGCAAAGCGGTGGCGCAGGCGAAGGCTGAACTACGCGAAGTGGTTGCCTACTATGATAAAGACAGATACTTTGCGCCGGATATCGATGCGGCAACGGATCTGCTTTATACCGCCAGCTTCAATGCTTACTTGCCCCAAGGCGTATTGCCGAGTCTGTAATGCACAGTCTTTGGCGCCGATAACCCATCAGCGGGTGAAAAGTGCTGAAGCAAGCGACCAATAAAGTGAAAGGCATAGCGATTTGCTATGCCTTTTGTCTATCTTATGCGGCGATTTCGCTGTTTTTGCACTTTGTACTTTAGGTGTGTTTAACACCGCAGGATGAGTGCTTTTTTATCCAATCTTTACATTGTCAGCTTTGATGGCTGTCTATCCATCCAAAACCAGTAAATTTGAGGTGTTTTTAATCATCTCTTATTTCGTTTCGGCTTTAAATCCACACTTTATATAACCTTAATATGCCATTGTGAGACAAAATGGGCCTTGGTTGATGGACAAAATGTCTTTTGATGTATTTTGGGCTTATATCTTAATTTTAATCATTTTACTGAAATTAAACTCTGAAAGTATCAGTTTAAAATCTACTTTGTAGTGGTTTATTCTTTAGCTGGTAAATTGGGATCTCGATCTCATGTCATTATTTGTTATCTATTTTCACTTTAAGGATAATCTTAGATTAAGTGGGGGCTTTATTGACTCACTCAAACGATTGCAGCGTTACCACTGCAATTACCAAACTCATAACGACAAAAGTGTGAGAGAACGCTATGAACAGACGCCAGTTTTTTAAACTGTGTGCGGCCGGAGCGGCAACCTCAGCGATTTCAGCGCTGGGATTGATGTCCGAAAAGGCCTATGCAGCAGTGCGAGAGTTTAAGCTGATCGGAGCCAAAGAAACCCGTAACAACTGTCCGTATTGCTCGGTCGGTTGTGGCCTGCTGATGTACAGCCAAGGCAGTGGGGGCAAAAACTCTGAGCATGCTATTTTCCATATCGAGGGTGATGCCGATCATCCAGTAAACCGAGGTGCATTGTGCTCTAAGGGTGCAGGCCTTGTGGATTATGTTAACAGTCCACACCGTTTGCAGTACCCAGAATATCGCGCCCCCGGCAGCAACAAGTGGGAACGGATCAGCTGGCATGATGCCTTTAAACGTATTGCTCGTTTAATGAAAGATGACCGTGATGCGAACCTGATTGAGAAAAACGCCGATGGCGTAACGGTTAACCGTTGGTTAACCACAGGGATGATGACCTCATCCGGTATGGCCAATGAAAGTGGCTTAGCGACACAAAAATTTGCGCGCGCTTTAGGCCTAGTGGCTATCGATACTATTGCACGTAACTGACACTCCCCAACGGTAGCAAGTCTTGCTCCAACATTTGGGCGCGGTGCCATGACCAACCACTGGATCGATATTAAAAATTCTAACGTAGTGATTATTATGGGCGGTAATGCCGCAGAAGCTCACCCTGTCGGATTCGGCTGGGTCACAGAAGCTATGCAGCATAACAATGCTAAGTTGATTGTGGTTGACCCACGTTTCAACCGCAGTGCGTCATTGGCAGATCACTATGCCCCAATCCGCTCAGGAACTGACATAGCATTCCTTCTGGGTGTGATTCGCTATTTGATTTCGACCAATCAAGTTAACTTCGATTATGTGAAAGCCTATACCAATGCCAGTTATCTGGTGCGGGATGATTTTGACTTCCATGACGGCCTATTCTCAGGCTTTGATGAAGCAAAAGGCGAGTACAACAAAGAATCCTGGTTCTACCAACTCGACGAAGACGGCTATGCCAAAGTGGATGAAACACTTGAGCACCCGCGTTGTGTGTGGAACTTACTCAAACAACACGTAGAACGTTATGATTTTGCAACGGTAAGTAATATCACTGGTACGCCAACAGCGGACTACCAAGTGGTATGTGACGCCATTGCGAGCACTCATACTAAAGACCGTGTGGCAACCTTTATGTATGCGCTGGGCTGGACCCACCATAGTAAAGGTGCGCAGAACATCCGTTCTATGGCGATGATCCAGTTATTACTGGGCAACATTGGTCAGTTAGGCGGTGGTGTTAACGCATTGCGCGGTCACGCCAACGTTCAAGGTTCAACCGACATGGGACTACTGGCCCAAAGTTTACCCGGTTACCTTAAACTGCCAAACGATAAAGAACCGACCTTAGCGGCTCACTTGGCGGCGAACACGCCTAAGCCATTGCGCCCAGGTCAAACCAACTACTGGCAAAACTATCCGAAGTTTTATGTGTCCCTGCTTAAAGCCTTCTGGGGTGAAAACGCGACGCCTGAAAACGAGTTCGGTTATCAGTGGTTACCTAAGTGGGATCAGATGTATGACTTCGGTAAGCATCTGGACATGATGTACCGTGGCAAAGTGAACGGTTGCATCGTGCAAGGGGTTAACGCCATTAACTCTATGCCTAACCGTAACAAGAACATCAAGGCGCTGAGTAACCTTAAGTACTTAGTCGTGCTTGATAACTTGTCATCGGAAACCGCCACCTTCTGGCAAAACGAACCCGGTTTTAACGAGGTCGATACCGCTAGTATTCAAACCGAGGTCTTCCGCCTACCTGCGACCGTGTTCGCAGAGGAAGAAGGTTCGATCGTTAACTCTGGCCGCTGGATGCAATGGCACTATAAAGGCGCTAATCCTCCAGGCGAAGCGATGTCGGACTCAGAGATTGTCTCTGGTCTGCTGCAGGAGATAAAACAGCTATATCGTGAAGAGGGCGGCAAACTGCCTGAGCCCATTGAAGCGATTAACTGGAACTATACCGATCCGCACAACCCAAGCTCTATCGAACTGACGAAAGAGTTGAATGGTTACGATGTTGCGACCAAGCGTCAGATCAGCAGCTTTGCTGAACTGAAGGCCGATGGCAGTACCGCCAGTGCCTGTTGGATTTACGCGGGTTCTTGGACCGAAGCCGGTAACCAAATGGCTCGCCGCGATAACCATGACCCATCGGGTAAAGGTATTACGCCGGGCTGGGCTTTCGCATGGCCGCTTAACCGCCGTGTCCTCTACAACCGTGCCTCTTGTGATGTGAACGGTAAACCTTGGGATGAGCACCGTAAGATTGTCGAGTGGAAAGACGGCAAGTGGGAAGGGATAGACGTACCCGACTTCAATGCCAAGTTGAATCCACAGGAAAGTGCGCATCCTTTCATTATGCAGGCTGAAGGCGTGGGTCGTTTCTTCGCGCTCAAACTGCTTAAAGAAGGACCGTTCCCTGAGCATTACGAGCCTGTCGAATCGCCTATCGGCACCAACCCACTGCATCCGAATGTGGTGCACAGCCCTGTGCTGCGTTGGTTCGAAGGGGTGAAAGAGACCATAGGCACTAAAGAGGAATATCCCTACGCCTGTACCACTTACTCACTCACTGAACACTTTAACTTCTGGACGACACACTGCCGTTTAGCGGCGATTGCCATGCCAGAGACCTTTGTGGAAATGAATGAGCAACTGGCGGCAGAAAAAGGCATTAAGAATGGCGATTGGGTGAAAGTGAGCTCGAAACGTGGCCACATTCTCACCAAAGCCTTAGTGACTAAGCGTATGCGTCCATTGCAGGTCAATGGTCAAACGGTACACACACTCGGTATCCCACGTCACGGCAGCCATAACGCGCTAACACGTAAGGCCTATAGCTGTAACGTCCTTACCACTGAGATGGGTGATGCCAACACAGGTGTGCCTGAGTACAAAGCGTTCCTCGTGAATGTTGAAAAGGCGGAGGTCTGATAATGGCGACTCAAGATATCATTCAACGTTCCGGCACTTCGCAAGCGACTCCGCCTGCACAGGCGAGAGTCGGTGGCGTGAAGCAAATTGCGAAGCTGTTTGACGCGACTAAGTGTAATGGTTGTAAAGCCTGTCAGGTCGCTTGTTCTGAATGGAATGACCTGCGTGAAGAAGTGGGTTCGTTCCAAGGGACTTATCAAAACCCAGCATCTCTGTCGCCAGAGTGCTGGACCCTGATGAAGTTCAACGAGATCGAAGACCAAGGCAAATTACGCTGGCAGTTTACCCACAGTGCCTGTATGCACTGTGCGGATCCCGCTTGCTTAAAGGCCTGTTCTACCTCTGGCGCGATTGTTCAACATGCCAATGGCACTGTGGATTTCGATTCGGACAAATGTATTGGCTGTGGTTATTGTGCCAGTGCCTGTCCATTCGATATCCCGAAGATCAGCGCCGTCGACAACAAAGCCTACAAGTGCACTATGTGCTCTGACCGCTTGGCTGTTGGGCTGGAGCCTTCCTGCGTGAAGTCCTGTACCACGGGTGCACTGCGTTTTGGCACGCGCGAAGACATGCTGTTCTACTCCGAAAAGCGTGTTAACGAGCTGAAAGAACGCGGTTTTGCCAAGGCGGGACTCTACAACCCTGAGGGCGTAGGTGGCACAGGCATGCTGATGATATTGCACGATGTCACTCAGCCTGAAACCTACGAAATGCCAAAGGATCCGCAAATCCCATTGTCTGTCACCCTGTGGCAGGACTGGGTGAAACCACTGGGTACTGTCGGACTGCTTGCAACGGCGGCTGTGGCCTGCCTGCATAAGATCACCGTCGGTCGCAACATAGTGGAAGAGGACCAACCCGGCTATCAGCCGCCAGAGGACAAGGCGCAAGCGGAAGAGGAGGCCAAAAAATGAGCAAGCATAACAAGCAAGAAATGGTAGTGCGTCACAAACTGTTCGACCGCATCTGTCATTGGTTCATTGTGGCCGTGGGGCTAGTCACGTTTCTGACGGGCTTTTCCTTCTTCTATCCCTCCTTCCAATGGTTGGGCGCGATAGCGGGCACACCGCAATTGGCGAAATTTATTCACCCAATTGCTGGCCTGATGATGTGTTTACCGCTGATGTTGATGTTGGTGCGTTATTACCACCACAACAAATGGGAAAAACACGATCTGGCTTGGATGCTCGCCATCAAGGACGTGATGTTCGAGAACGAGGAAAAATCCCGCCTATCGGCCATTACAACCCTGGCCAAAAAGTGCTGTTCCGTGCCTTTGTACTGACTTCCATCACCTTAACAGTGACGGGATTCATCATGTGGCAACCCTACTTTGCACCTTACTTCTCGGCCAATGTGGTGGGCTGGGCGATCGTGCTGCACGCCATTTGTGCGCTCATCATGTTGATGTTTGTGATGGTGCACTTTTGGATGGCGAGCTGGGTGGAAGGTTCTATCACAGGCATGCTTTACGGCAAGGTCTCTAAGGCGTGGTGCCGTAAACATCATCCGCTGATGTTGGATGAACATTCGGACGTGGAGAAACATTAATGAGTCATACAGCCGAGATACCTATGGTCCCCGGCAGCGAATCGCCGCTGGAGCTTAAACCCTTAAAGGCGGTGGACCCTAAAACTGTGTATCACAGACGGGCGCAGCGTTTGTTGTCGTTGGCCAAGGACTCGCCGCTGGCCGACTACTTTGAGCTATGCCGCCGTGTGGTTGCGATTCAGGCCAGATTGGCGGCGGAGGCTGACTTTGGTCAGCTTCTCGCTTGGGGGAAAGATGAAGCGATTCCGCTTTCCCACTTGGGTTCAGAGGCAGATAGCTACTGGCAAGGACTGCTACAACAACTGTTAAGCGATCTGCTGCCGCAGGTGGATGAGGATATGGCGAGAGTGCTGCGGTTGTTGATGCAGCAATCTCCAGAACAACTCACCTCCTGGGGCAGTGCATTGCGTCAGGGACATATGAGTGAAGTGCCCGCGCGCTTCAGTTTGTTTATCTGGGCGGCAATGGGGGTCTACTGGTCCCATTGGGCACCTATGGTGATTAAACGGATTGACCAACGCAAAGTCGTGCAGCAGAACCTATGCCCGATTTGCGGGTGTCATCCTGTGGCGAGTGTGATCGTCGACCAGCCGCGAGCGGGTCTGCGTTATCTGCATTGCAGTCTGTGTGAGAGCGAATGGCATTACATTCGCGCCCACTGCACTAGCTGTGGTCAGGATAAAGGGACGACGCTCTGGTCATTCGATGATGCCAAGGCGCAGGTGCGCATTGAGAGCTGCGACGAATGCCATGGTTACACCAAGATGCTGTTCATCGAAAAGTCACCGCTGATGGATGTAGCGGCCGACGACTTAGCGACCCTGATGCTCGACAGTGAGCTAAATGCCAAGGGCTTTGGGGCGACCACGGTCAATCCATTGCTACTGGCCCACGAAACTGAGCAATAACCAAAGTCGGGAAGGGCTCACCGAGTCCTTCCCCTTATATTTATCAAGATGATAAAAATGATGACCCAAGTACCCGATACATCCCAAGCCCTGTACCGCACGCTGCCGTCGATGGACAGTCTGCTCGTCGATGCGGCGTTAGCCCCTTTGCTGCAAAGCTATGGTAAAGCGGCGGTAAAAGCGGCGCTGGATAGCCAGTTACGCACGGCGCGTGAGCTGATAGCTCAGGAGCGACGTTTACCCGCTTGGTGTGCTAACCCGTCATTATTGAACGGATATTTGGTTGATCAATTGTCTAAGGACTATAGCCATAGTCTTAAACCCGTGTGGAACCTCACGGGAACTATCCTGCATACCAATCTTGGTCGCGCCCAGCAGTCTGAGGCGGCCATTCGGGCGGTGACCTCTGTGATGCGTTATCCGACGCCGCTGGAGTTTGAGTTAGCCGCCGGTGAGCGCGGCCATCGGGATAATGCTATTAGTGGGTTAATCCAGCGCTTAACAGGGGCTGAGGCCTGCTGCGTGGTGAATAATAACGCCGCTGCTGTGCTGCTGATGTTGTCGGCGGTAGCGGCGGGCAAAGAAGTGATCGTCTCCCGCGGCGAGCTGGTGGAAATTGGCGGCGCCTTTCGTATTCCGGACATTATGCGCCAAGCGGGCTGCACCTTAGTGGAAGTCGGCAGCACTAATCGTACTCACCTCAAAGACTATGAGCAGGCGATCACCGAAAATACCGCCGCTATTATGAAGGTGCATACCAGCAACTACCATATCAGTGGTTTTACCGCCTCGGTGGATGAGGCCAGATTAGGCCAACTCTGCCGCGATCGTGGTGTTGCGTTGATCTCGGATCTTGGCAGTGGTTCACTCACCGACTTACGCCGTTTTGGCCTAAAACAAGAGCCAACCCCCAAGCCATGCTGGCGGATGGCGTCGATCTGGTCAGCTTCTCCGGCGATAAACTCCTCGGCGGCCCGCAATCGGGTTTGATTGTTGGCAAACAGGCGCTAATTAATAAGCTTCAAAGCCATCCGCTAAAGCGTGCATTGCGCTGCGACAAGCTGATTCTCGCGGCGCTCGAGGCAACGCTGATCCACTATCTCAACCCCGAAACCTTAGACAAAGAACTGCCAATTATGGCTAAGTTTGCCCGTAGCCAAGCTGAGTTACGCCAAATCGGTGAGCGTCTGCAGCGCGCCTTAGCACCGCTGTTTGCCCCGAGCTATGGCATCGAATTAGTGGAGTGCCAAACCCAAGTCGGGAGCGGCTCACAGCCCGATACCTTTTTACCCTCAATCGCCCTGTGCTTTAACGCGCAAGAGGGTGGCAGTCTAACGCTGCTCGAGCAGCATTTTAAGCAGGCGCAGCGGCCTGTGATTGGTAGAATGGCCCAAGATCAACTTCGTCTCGACCTGCGCGGTATCGATGATGAGGCCGAATTATTGGCTGAACTCAGCACCTTAGGTGTGCAGCTATGATTATGGTCACCGCGGGCCACGTCGACCACGGCAAGAGCACGCTGATCCGTGCCTTAACGGGTATGAACACCGACAGGCTCCCCGAAGAAAAACGCCGTGGCATGACCATCGATCTCGGCTACGCCTTTATGCCTCTGCGAGATGGCACTCGCTTAGCCTTTATCGATGTGCCCGGCCATGAAAAATTCATCAATAACATGCTGGTGGGCGTGAGCCATGTGCGCCACGCGCTGCTGGTGTTGGCCTGTGACGACGGCGTGATGCCGCAAACCCGCGAGCATCTGCAAATCCTCGCGCTTTTACCGCTCAATAGTTTGACCTTAGTGCTGACCAAGCGGGATTTGGTCGATGACCAAACCGCCGCCAAGTTGACTCAAGAGGGGATGGCGCTGCTTGCCGAATACGGTATCGAGGCCAGTGGCGTGTTTGAAGTCTGCGCGAATAATGCAGGCGATGCGGGAGTAGAAACTCTTAAACAACATATTTTGGATATTGCCGAGCTGCAATCGACCCAAGCGGAAGATGCCAGTAGCTTTAGGATGACGCTCGATCGCGCCTTTAGCGTTAAAGGCGCCGGCTGCGTGGTCACGGGCACTGTGATTAGCGGCAGTGTGTGTATCGGCGATAGCCTCTACAGCTCTGGGCAAAAAGCAAAATTACGGGTGCGCGGCATTCACTGCCAAGGGATGGAAGTCCACAGGGCCTTAAGTGGCACTCGGGTCGCCTTAAATCTTACCGGGGTCGATAACCACAGGGCGCCAGCCCGCGGTGACTGGTTAAGCAGCCTGCCTCAGGCTGAACTGTGTGCTAGACCCGTAGTGCAAATTCGCAGTTTTGAACCCTTAACCCATTGGCAAAATGTGCATTGTCACCACGGCGCCGACCATACCTTAGGGCGGATTTCCTTGCTCGATGAGGCCGATGAGCAGGGGCGTTATCTGGCCGAGATTGTGCTCGATAAGCCGCTGCTGCTGTGTCAGGACGACCCGATAGTGCTCAGGCACATTGGCGGCAAGCAAACGCTGGGCGCGGGGCGGGTGCTGGCATTAAAAGTCCCCAATCGTAAGAAGCGTACGCCGGAGCGTGTGAGTAAGTTGCAACAGCTGGCCAAGCTCTCCAATTCGGTGAATGTGCTGGCGCTACTCGGCCAGAGTGAGGCGCTCAGTATTGATGAAGTCCGTTGGCGCTGGCAGCTAACAGATGAAGGGCTCGCAGCCATGCTGGCGCAGGCGGGGCTGACTCGTCTCGGTGCCTATGGGCTATCTACCCAGCTACTCGAGCAAGAAAAACAGCAGTTTATCGAGCTGTTACGTGAGTATCACCAACAGCATCCCGACCAATTAGGGCTGGGGCGTAATCGTCTGCAACGCATGAGCCACAGCATATTACCCAACGAGCTGGCCAATAAGGTGCTCGATAGCCTCTGCCAAGACGGTCAGATGGTGCTGCGCGGCGCTCTGCTGCAGTTGGCGGATCACAGGATTGTCCTCGATAGCGAGGCGCAGCAGTGTTGGCAACGCTTGGCCCCTTGGTTGGCGCTGCAAACCTCGCCCGTGTGGGTGACTGAGATGGGAGAATATCTCGAACTCGAGCCCGCCAAACTCAGATTGCTGTGTTTTCAACTGGTGCAACAGGGCTTTATTACCGCTGTGGTGAAGGATAGGTATCTGCTGAGTGAGCAGCTGTGCCACTACGCCAATCTAGTGCGTGAGCATGTGGAAACCCACGGCAAGCTCGAAACCGCAGAGTTTAAGGATCTGATTGGCCTAGGCCGTAAGGTCAGTATTCAGCTGTTGGAGTTTTTTGACCGCAGTGGTTTTACCCGTAGGAAATATCGCAGTAATAGTCGGGAGATCCGGGATGGGGAACTGTTTTATTCCCATGAGAATTGGCGGAAGAACATAGGAGTCGAACCTACCCAGGACTGCTGGCAGCCCTACCCGGATTTGAAATCCGGACGCCTCACCGGAGACGACGTTCTTCCATTCGAAGACAGACCGATAGTAGAAAATGCTTAAACCTGAATCAAGCGCATTCGTATTTCGTTAGTCGCTTTGTGACTTGAGTCGAACTTTACTAGCAAACCAATTGTTTTTATTTGAATTAATGAGTTTAGAGGGTCGCTATGGAATATCATTCACACGCCGTGGTTACTGAAAGAAAGGTGACCCTTTTAGAGCAGGGACAGGCCTCCGAGTTAACCGATTATGTGGCTAACGAGGTGCGAGTGGCGCTGGTGTATAACGGCATCGCCCACACTGTGATGCTCGCCAGCCCAGAAAATCTCGAAGAGTTCGCCATTGGCTTTACCTTGTCGGAGCGGATTGTTTCCCATGTGAATGAAATCAAAGGGGTGGATCTGGAGTTTACCCCCGAAGGCGTGCTCATTCAGGTGGAGATCACCCAAAGATGTTTTATGGAACTCAAGCAGCAGCGGCGCAATATGGCAGGGCGCACTGGCTGTGGCCTTTGTGGTGTGGCGCAATTGGAAGAAGCGGTTAAACCCGTTATCCGCGTCGACTCGGACGCCAGATTTAATATCGATCATCTGCAGCTTGCCCTTGAGCAGATCAAAGAGAATCAACATCACTTTAAGCTCACGGGTGCAACCCACGCCGCCATGGGCTTAGACGAGGAAGGACAAATCATCGCCGCCTTTGAGGACATAGGTCGGCACATTGCACTGGATAAATTAATCGGTGGATTTTCAATGCGTCAGGCAGAGCGACCTGTCGCCGTGTTGCTCACTAGCCGTGCCAGTTTTGAAATGGTGCAAAAGGCCGCCAGTGCCAATATCCAAATTCTGTTTGCTATGTCCGCCGTGACTTCACTGGCGTTGGAATTAGCAGAGAAAAGCAACATCACGCTTATCGGTTTTTGCCGTAATGGTAGAGCCACGCTCTACACCCATAGTTATCGACTGTTGGGGATAAATCGTGGCTGTTTAGCGAAAGCCATCTAAAGCGTGTCGCCACACAATTAAGATTCTTTAGCGCCTTATTTTTAAGGGATTGTGCCTTGCTTGTGTGGCAACAGGTATAAGCCTTGTGCTTATTTTTTTATAGTCTCGTTCATTAGGGTAATGACATGACATGGCAACAATTTAAACAACAATATTTAGTCCGTTTTTGGGCTCCTATGCCTGCAGTTATCGCCGCCGGTATCCTTTCTACTTACTATTTTGGGTTAACTGGCACTTTTTGGGCTGTCACGGGGGAATTTACGCGCTGGGGCGGGCACTTACTGCAACTGGTAGGGGCAAATCCTGAGACTTGGGGTTATTTCAAAGTGATAGGTTTACAGGGCTCTCCCTTAGACCGCATCGACGGCATGATGATCATCGGCATGTTTGGTGGTTGTATTGCGGCGGCGCTGTGGGCGAATAACGTTAAGCTGCGTATGCCACAGAGCCGTATCCGCATCGTTCAGGCACTTATCGGCGGCATTATTGCGGGCTTTGGTGCGCGCTTGGCGATGGGCTGTAACTTAGCGGCCTTCTTCACCGGGATCCCACAGTTTTCCTTACACGCATGGTTTTTTGCCCTCGCGACGGCGGCGGGCTCTTACTTTGGCGCGCGTTTTACCCTGCTGCCCATGTTCCGCATTCCAGTGAAATTGAAGAAAGTCGATAAGGCGACGTCGGTTAAACAGGATGAAAACCAAGCCAGACGGCGTTTTCGTATCGGCATGTTAGTGTTCGCGGCTATTATCGGCTGGGGATTACTGACCATGTTCAACGCGCCTAAACTGGGTATCGCCATGCTCTGCGGCGTGGGTTTTGGCCTGTTGATTGAGCGGGCACAAATCTGCTTTACCTCGGCATTTCGCGATATGTGGATCACCGGACGCACCCATATGGCCAAGGCGATTATTCTCGGTATGGCGGTGAGTGCCATCGGGATTTATAGCTATGTGCAATTAGGTGTGCCGCCGAAAATCATGTGGGCTGGCCCGAATGCGGTGATTGGTGGCCTGCTGTTTGGATTTGGCATTGTGCTGGCCGGTGGTTGTGAGACGGGTTGGATGTACCGCGCCGTCGAAGGCCAAGTGCATTTCTGGTGGGTTGGTTTAGGTAACGTGCTGGGTTCAACCCTGCTGGCCTATTACTGGGATGATTTAGCTCAGCCATTAGCCACAAGTTGGGACAAGGTTAACTTGCTTTCAAGCTTTGGTGATAAGGGCGGTTTATTGCTGACCTATCTGCTGCTGGCGCTGTCGTTTGCGGCCATGTTGCTATGGGAAAAACGTTTCTTTGCCCGTAAGGCGAAGCGGGATGAACAACTGATCGCGGAGGCGGCGTAATGAGTCAATATATTCCAGATTATCAACTCGATATGGTGGGCGAGCCTTGCCCTTATCCCGCAGTGGCAACCCTTGAGGCTATGCCGACACTGAAACCGGGGGAGATATTAGAAGTCATCAGCGACTGCCCGCAGTCAATCAATAATATTCCACTCGATGCCAAGAATCATGGTTATAAAGTGCTAGAAATTGAGCAAAATGGGCCAACGATTCGTTATCTGATCCAGCGTTAATTAAGCCATTTGAGGCTATCACGGCAAAGAAAAAGCGCTGCATTGGCAGCGCTTTTTGCTCTTAGCCTTGGCAATCGGCTGGTAGATATTCGTCGGGAATATCGTTACTACTACATACCCAAGTGACGTTATTTTGCTCGTCGACTTGGGGTGATAAATACACATCAAAGCCTTGATAATCCCCTAAGGCTTCGCCAGCAACAAAACCAACAATCCCCTCGGAATAAAGGTTAAAGGTGGTTAGCTGCTCATCAGTAAAGCCAAGCGGCTCTATCTCGGTCGGCCAGGCTTTATGGCTTTGGTAGTATTGAGTCAGCACCTCGGTAATGGGGGCTAATGATTGGTGCAACTGATCAATATGCTCGATAGCCAGTGCAGCATCGGGCACTTTAGCGGACTCAGTGTCCATTTGCTGAGTACTGGTAGCGTAGTTGGCATCATCATAGTTAATGCTGGCTGCGCCCGCTTTCTCTTGGTATTCCTTATAAGCGGGAATCGCGACCGCAGCGGCCACACCGATAATCGCCGCAAGGATGATAATCCCGCCGCCCGCCGTACCCATACGTGGCATAAACAGGCTAAAGAGGTAGGCAAATACACTGCGAGAAGGCGCTGAATACACTTTACCTTGCGCGGTCGCTTGTACTCTTGCCATACGTTTAGTCAGCCATGGATAACTGCTGTTCAGCTCATGGAAGGACATCCAAAATCCGCTCGACTCTTGGGTTTGGCGAATATATTGATCCACATTCATCCGTTTCCACTGCTCAACCCCTGCGGCTAATACGGCAACTGCATTGGTGGCCGAACGTAAGCTATTGCAGCAGCGCAGACCGTGTAGGTCGCAGGTGTACTCGCAGGCGCGGGCGTAGGCGGCGCCCACTAACGGCAGCCAAGTGGCGAACACTAACAGTGGCTCTTTACCAATATGGTTACGGCGAATATGGCCCAGCTCATGGCCGATATAGAAGTTAAGGGCGTCTTTATCGGACTCGAGTGCATCCACAATCGAGGAGAACAGCACTATGTAGTTACGGCGCAGGAAGCGGGTGGCGAGGGCATTTAGCATACCATCGGCGGCTAACAGGTAGGCGCGGGGCGGTTCTTTCACCTCTAAACGCTCACAGCAGGCGAGGTATTGCTTGTGTAAGTCGGGGAACTGCTCAGGGCTGATCTCAACCGCAGTGCCCTTTAAATAGCTGATAAACGCCGAGTGGGTGAACAGATAAATGATGAAAAACATCAGCACATAAATCAGGGCGAGACCTTTGGTGGCTAAGATCAGCACGGCCCAAATCAGTCCCGAAATAATCGCTAAAATTGTAAACAGTGACTTTTCTTTCGAATAGACGGTATCGGCCATTTGAATGGGGTTGTCGTTCCCTGTACTAATCGCTTGTTCCATGTTGATCCTTTTCCTAGTGAAATAACAAAGCGGCGTGAAAATAGTCAATTTCACTAGGAAATTCAATCTCTATAACTGGAATAACCGATAATTTACCTTTAAGTGCTAAAAATGGCTTAAGGTGCTAGGGCGTGTTGACGTTTCGAGATTAGATTTTGTTCGTTCTGGCAAGCACGTGCTCGCGAAACGAGGAATGATGTGTAGTTATTCTACTCAAATGACGAGTGACAAAGAGCAAGTGCTTGCTAGACGAACCCTTCGGGCAGCATTTGGCTGGCGTTTCTGCAGCGTTATCGTCCGTTTATGTAGAATAACTACACTGCACGGACTTTGCCTTGCATAAAAGCCAGCCTCATTGCTGCAAAAATAACCCTGAAACGTCAACACGCCCTAGTACGGCGGTGCCATTTTTAATCGCGTTTTGCGCCAGTTCGTAAACCTGCTTCTCGGCCACATCGACTACCGCTTGGTGTTCTTCGCTGAGTAGTTCCATCTCTTTGCCCATCACATCCATCGATGCGCCTAGGCTTTCAATTTGCGCGTTAACCTCAGCATCTTTTTCCCCGGAGGCGAGATTGACTAAGAGTTTGCTGGTTTCGGTGCTGATGGCATCACCCTTAACCTGCATTTGCTCACCCAGACGCTGCATCTTCTCGCCTTGGATTTGCATTGGGCGCACAGCCTCTTTCACTTGATTTACAAGGGCTGGATCGGTAATCACATAGCGGTTTCCGCCAGTCTTAACCCACAGATAGTCCGTTTGATACGCATTGCCTTGGTGTTTGAGTTTGTTCCAATCTTGGCTCTCACCCGCGCCGATAGTGAGTTCGCCATCTTGACGCACATAAATCCACGAAAAATCGGGATAATTGCGGCTATTGATCGAGATTTGGGTGTCGCTAGATGATTGGGTGCTTGCCTGCTGTGCAGCCCAAATCCCACAGGGGATAAGTGCGAGGATTAATAAACCGCCGAATATTTTGGTGTGAGTGTTCATAGTGCTTCCTTGTATAGGGATAAGTGTGATGACCCACTGACTAGGCAGAATATGTGCCAACTAAATATTCATTATTTATCAATTAAATAAAAACACTGTCCGCTTGATAAGTCTAAAGTGTCCGCACTTTGGCTGTTAATGTGTCCGCGCGATTGTCCGTTGAGTGGACACTCTTGGGATAACGTCTGTGGCTGCACTACACTTATTCGGGTTTATGAAATGTCGAGCTGCTATTGAGGGGTATTTTGCTTAAGTCAGCTTAGGTTAAGCCGAGATAGGGTTAGCTATGGACAAGAGATCGCTCGGGGTCCAGATAAAGGGAATGAAACAATGAAATTTACTAAGATAATCAATATGAAAACCGCTGCAGTGGCGGGACTTTTCGCCATGACGCTAGGCACGCCTGCGATGGCTGCAGAAAAACCGTCCTTTGATTGCAGCAAAGTGCGCCCCGGCAGTATCGAGGAGATGGTGTGTCAGGATGAGGGCTTAATTAAGCTCGATCAACAGCTTGCCGAGGTGTATACCAAGGCCACGGAAAAAGCCCAAAACGAACAACCGCCCACCCTCAAAGCCATGCAGCGAGGTTGGGTGAAGGGGCGTGATGAGTGTTGGAAGAGCGAAGATAAACACGCCTGTGTTGAATCGACTTACCAGACGCGGATTGCCGAGTTACAGGCGCAGTATCGTTTGGTGGAAATGGCAGGCCCGGTGTTCTACGCCTGCGATGGCAACCCCGCCAATGAGGTGGTGGTCAGCTACTTTAAGACTGAGCCTGCCACGTTAATTGCCGAGCGTGGCGATCAAACGTCCTTGATGTTTGTTCAGCCCAGTGGCAGTGGTGCTAAGTATCAGGGCCGAAATGAGAGTCTATGGGAACACCATGGCGAAGCCAAAATCGTCTGGGGATACGAAGCGCCCGAGATGACCTGCGTAGTAAAGCCCCAATAAGCCTAGAAGTTGACTCCCAGACCTAGGGTGTAGGAGATATCCCTCGAGTGCTGCACAGTCGATTTAGTCTCATTGATGTCGTATTTGAATGAGAGGTAAATCTGCTGTGTCAGCAGATATTTAAGCCCAAATGTGGAGTCCGAAATATATTCAATGGTGGGAATGTCGGGGAAGGCGATTTGCAGATCCGCATAGGTTTCTAACACCCCGTCGAACCAATACTGCTTGTAGTTGATGGTCGCCGCCCACGCATTTAGTTCATAGGTAAATACTTGATAATCTAGCCAGAAATGGTTGTAAGTAAGCACAAAGTCGAGCTTGTCGCGGTTGACACCCCAGAAACGATAACCGGGACCTATGGCCGCATAGTAACTGCGAATATCGAGTTCGAGGTTCTCCTCCCTAAAGTAATCCTCCTGACGCACTAACCAATGGTCACTGATCAAGTAGTCGACGCTGTAATGGGCTTCGAGGGTATTACGTTTGGTGGTTTTTTCTTCGGTCTCGTAGCGGACTTCACTCTTTAAATTATGGCGCCACTTTAAGGTCTCGGCGGTTACATCGCCCTTGGCATGCAGCTTTTGAGTATTTTTGCTGTTATCTGTGACATCTATCGCGGCTTCGGCACTGCCGCTGTAGCGCCATTCTGACTGGTTTAAGGTCTCGGAATAGATTAATTCACTGATGGGGATTTGCCGTTGATTGACTATCACAAAGCTCTCTAAGTCAGAGGCTTGAATCGTGACCTCCTCTATCGAGCGATTGATGCTCCAGTGTTGTGACTCACGGGTTTCAAAGCTGCGAATCGCGCTGCGTTCGATAGTGATTTTAGGGGCGTAGCTGGGCTTAATCACTAGATTCTGTTCGTCTAGTGCTTTAATTTCACCTGTGATTTTATCGCCATTGGTGAGAAACACAGTATCGGCAATCGCCGGATGGCTGAGAGCACAGAGCAAGAGGGCAAGGCTGAGATTGAGGTCGCGTTTGGGCATCTTGCATCTGGCTCACATGGGAAATTAAGGCCTGGTGGAGAGTCTAGCTTATCCTACCCACCACAGCCGAGTGAGATGGCAAGGAATTGAAACTCATGCTCAATTCCTTACCCGTATCGTTCATTAGCGTGAATTAATCTCGGTGATTTTGAGGTTGAGCAGTTGTTTTTGCCAACGGCTTTTATCGACACCTTCAACCCAAATGACCGGACTCTTACGCTGCTCACCTTTGCGTAGGTAAGTTTCTGGCATGCGGAAAATCGCTTCCCAGACGTCGAGCTTCTCGGTTTTGAGCAGGGTACCATCGTCGGCAAAGAAACTAGTTTCCACTTCAACTAAGGTCACGTGTTCACCGCTGGTGCTGGCAAGCTCGAAGGTCAGGCCGAGTTTATCGCCCTTCCATTGACTCTCACTGAAGGTGACTTTAATGCCATCTTTAGCGGTAGAGCCTAAGAGCTCAGGGCGCGCAATGGCGCTAGCAGTTAGCGTGGTGACAGGTTTGGCTGCTTCAACGACCACTGGGGTTGAAGCTACGGCTGCGACGCTGGGCGCGGTTGCAACTGTGGCTACCGCTGGCGCTTCGGCAACTTTAGTCTCTGTGATGATATATTCCCAAGTGAAGTCATCTTTTAATCTGACTTGAGCGCCATTCTCTAGGGTGATGGTCGCCACATCGGCAGCCATCACAGATGAAGAGAGCAACAATAATGAGCTGAGCGCGCTGAGGCGAAATGAACTGGGCATGGTTTCTGGCTCCGATATCCGTCTGAGTCAATATTTTGCCCTAACATAAACAATTTACTGCCATTAAGTCACTGTCTAAGTCGCATTTGTACCAATAAAATCGATTTTAAATCCCGACAATACAGCTTGTGCTTGTTGGCTGTGGCACTATCAACCCAAGAGCAGTATTTCAGTCCGCTAAAGGAGATTGCCATGTTTTGTCGATATGGATGTTTAATCGCATTATTGTGCAGCGGGATTGCCGCTGCGCAGGAGGATGCGCCCAAGGGCTGCGGAGCTAAACTAGCGGCAATTGAGGCGCAGCTTGCCGAGGCTAAAGCGGCGGGAAATCAAAACAAGGTCAATGGATTAACAACAGCACTGGAGGCGGTTGTCGCCGATTGTGAGGATGACGCCCTATACGCCGAGCGTTTAGCTAAGGTCGAGGCCAAACAGGCTAAATTAGTCGAGCGCCAAAATGAACTCAGCGAAGCCATCGCTAGTGGCCAGTCTATGGAGAAGATCAGCAAAAAACGCCAAAAGGTCGCAGAGGCGCAGGCTGAGCTGCATCAAGCCGAGGCCGAATTGGAGCAATAATGGCAGTAAAACCGAGCCGAAAGGGAGCCGTTGTAGACTCATGCGGCATTTTACATAGATACGCCCTTTGAGCACTGGGTCTCGGATGCTAAAATCGTTTTAAAAATATATGGTTGTGAAATATTTGTTGCACAGATGCCGCAGTCACACGTCATGTGCTCGCAACCTTGAGCCCTTATCTTGGCATGGCTGACCTGGGCAGATAACCCAGCCGTTTTTCTAGGAGTAGATTGTGGATCAAGAAATTCGCCTTCAAATCTCGAACTGGTTATCGAGTATCGGGATCGACAGCCAACCATCCGACGGCATATCGACCAGCATTATGCTGCTTGCCTGTGTGCTGGTGGCGGCCATCGCCTATTTTATTATGCGCCGCGGGGTGATCCGTGCGGTCAACATGGTGATCCTGCGCTCCAAGGCAACTTGGGATGACGTATTTATGCGTTACCGGGTGCTGGAAAAGCTGGCAATGTTAGTGCCCGCTATCGTATTAAACCTTCTGGTGCCTATTACCTTAACCGAGCATCCCGTACTCAGCAGTTTGGTCGACCGTCTATTGAGTATTTGGCTGGTGATCCTGATGATCCGCGCCATTTACGCTGGGCTAGATGCGGTTAATGAGATTTCCGATGTCAATTTGGTCAGCCGCCGCTTGCCGGTAAAAAGCTTTGTGCAGCTGATTAAACTGTTCCTGTTCTTTGTCGGTCTGATCGTGTCGATTTCCGTACTGGCGGATCAATCACCCGTGTACTTCCTCAGCGGTTTAGGTGTGGCAACGGGTTTTGTGATGTTAGTGTTCCGCGACACCATTTTAGGCTTCGTGGCGGGGATCCAGCTGGCGGCTAACCGTATGGTCAGCAAGGGCGACTGGATCCAGATGGACAAGTACGGCGCCGACGGCGCGGTGGAGGAAGTGTCTTTAACTACGGTCAAAGTGCGTAACTGGGACAAGACCATCACTATGATCCCCGCCTATGCCTTAGTGTCGGATGCGTTTCGTAACTGGCGAGGTATGTCGGAGTCGGGAGGTCGCCGTATCAAGCGTGCGGTCAATATCGATATCAACAGCATTAAGTTTTTAACCGAGGAAGAGCGTAGTCGACTCAGTAAAATCAATTGCTTGAAAGAATATTTCCCCGCCAAAATCAGCGAGATCCAAGAGTCGAATGCCAAAGTGTCGGATCTGGATATGAAGGTCAATGGCCGCCATTTGACCAACGTTGGCACCTTCCGCGCTTATTTGCAGGAGTACCTGCAACGCCATGATAAAGTGCACAAAGATATGACACTGATGGTGCGCCAACTGGCTCCCACGACCGAAGGTTTGCCGATTGAGATTTATATCTTTACCAATGATACACGTTGGGCTTTTTATGAGGCGATACAAGCGGATATCTTCGATCATATCTTTGCCGTGTTACCCGAGTTTGGTTTACAGGCCTTTCAAGCGCCGACGGGCAACGATATCCGCAGTCTAAAATCGGTGAAAGTCGAGGGCTAATCCCGACTGACTAAGATGGCGGCGAGGGTGAGAAACACGCCGCCGCTGGTACGGTCAAACCAATGCAGTTTGTTGCTGGCCTTTAGGCTCGGGGCCAGCACATTGGCCATAGAGGCGTACAGCATCACAAAGCTAAAATCGACCAGCGCCCAAGTGAGGGCAAGAATCGTCAGTTGCGGCATTTGTGGGGCGGTTAAATCAATAAATTGTGGAAATAACGCCGCAAAAAATAGTAAGTCCTTAGGATTGCTGATCCCTACTAAAAATGCCTGTTTATAGAGTTGTTTAGCAGTCCCTTTTCCTTCGGTTTTCGTCACTTCCAGCTTTTGCTCCTGCGACTTGGTGAGCACGAGTTTAATGCCCAAAAACACCAGATAGGCGGCGCCGCACCATTTGAGCAAGCTAAAGCCGTATTCCGAGGCGCTGATAATGGCGCCTAATCCTGCCGCCGAAGCCGCCATCAGCACCAGCGCGGCGCTGACACTGCCAAGCCCTGTGGCTATGCTACGTTTTTTACCGAAATGAATGCCGTGGGACATAGACAACATGGCGATAGGCCCGGGGAAATCCCAATCAAAACAATCGCAAAAAGATAGAGTAACCAAGTCTCGGTCTGCATGTTTTACTCCGTAATTCCTCAAGCATTAACGTCTGTTGTCTGGCATATAGTCGGGGATCGTTTTGGGATGACGCCCTTTAATACTGCGGTAAAAACGGAGGATTTCTGCCATATCTTGCTCTATTTCTTTTGGTTGCAGTGGCGGCTGGATCACCACGGCCTTACGGGCAAAGTCTAAGCCCACAGGCACTATGGGTACCTGCGCCTTGGAGGCGATATGGTAGAAGCCGCATTTCCAGCGGGTCACTGGGCTGCGAGTACCTTCGGGGGCTAGCGCGAGTTTATAGTCGGGATGAGTGGCAAACAACTGCACGGCAGCATCGACTAAATTATTGTTTTTACGCCTATCCACAGGGCTGCCACCGATAGCGCGGAAGAACCAACCCCAAGGCGGAATAAACAACTGATGCTTACCGAGGAAGTGTATACGGGTGTTTAAGGCGCCGCGGGCGAGCACGCCGATGATAAAGTCCCAGTTACTGGTGTGTGGTGCAACAATCACAATGTATTTGGCCTGAGAGGGTAACTGCCCTTGGATTTGCCAGCCTGAAATTTTGAGTAGCCAGCGGCATAAATGTGTAAACATAATTTGGTGCTCAGAGTCGAAAAATGAATAATATCATCAGCTTTTTTAATTATAAATCGGCTTTGACAAGATAGTCTGCGCCAATTTGGTTATAGTACAGTCTAACCTGATAGTTGGGGAGCGATACTATGTTGCGACAGGGATTGATGAAAAAACACATTTTACAGTGCCTCGCGGTACTGATGTTGCTGTTTGTCGGGCAGGTGAGTGCGGTGCCGACGGATGACATTGCCCAAATGCTAAAAGGTCAGGAAGATGCGTGGAACCGCGGCGATCTTGACGCTTACATGCAGGGTTATTGGAAGAGCGAACAGCTTAGATTTGTCTCTAATGGAAAGTTTCGTTACGGCTGGGATGAAACCCTTGCCGCCTACAAGAAAAACTATCCGAATAAAGAGGCTTTAGGTGAGCTGAAGTTCACCATCAAAGAAATCAAAATGCTTAGTAACTACGCCGCTATGGTCGTAGGACGTTGGGATTTAAAGCGGCAAAAGGATGCGCCCACGGGGGTGTTTACCCTGCTGGTGGAAAAAATTGATGACCGCTGGGTGATCACTATGGACCACAGTTCGGACTGATACACTGATCTCGGACGAGCAAGCTAAAAGTGGGCGAGACAGTCCGGCTCTTTAGGTAATTGCGACGGCAGGGTAAAGTGGAAATCCTGCTGTCCCAGTCGTCGGCCCTTACCGTCATATCTTACCTCGGTAAATTGGACTTCCCCTTGGGCATTTTGCAGTAAAATGCTAGTGGAGCGGGTGCCGTAGTCGGGGTGACGAATATAAATTGCTGCTAGTCGGCGTTCCCACTCTAGCCCGACGCCCGTGTCGGGTAGCTCGTTATCCTCTGGTCGCGAATCATCCTGCATTAACTGAATGAGCGACTCTAGCTCAAGTGGCCCCGATTGTTGGATGAGGGCCTCGAGCGAGCGTTGGCCTTTAGCCATTTTCGGCCAGATATCATCAAGCGCGCCATTGCTAATGGCGTGGAATCCTGCCGTGAGTTTTACCGTGTTCCGCTTAAGACTGTTAAAACAATAGAGATTAGTACCTTGGCCAAACACGAGATTAAATGGCTGATAATCTTCGGCGTGCTCCTCAAGCCAGTTAGGGCAGATAAGCGAACCCGAGCTTAAGGCTTTAATGATCAGCTCGCCGCGGCTGCGCATCGGCTCTTGGGATTTTTGCGCTACCCTTAGGTTAGTGACTCCCGCAATTTGCCCCTGTTTATTGACCCCAAACCAAGTGCCCCCGCCTGCAAATCTTTGCCCGCGAGCATATTCTGCTCCGGTGGCCAAAATTGTGCTGGTGCTGTGGGTCTGTGGTGAAACTCATCCCGATTGGCGCAAATGATCAGTGGATACTGGGGATGTGTTTTAAGGGCGACAAAGAGTATGCACATAACAGGCTAAATTTATCCTAGGAGTAGGATTAACTTAGCCTGTCTATCGGCAAATGAACAGTGCTAGTGATGGTGCTTATTTGCATCGCTATGGCTGTGGCCGCCACTCTGATGTGAATGAGAGTGTGTATGGCTGTGACTATGGGCGGTTTCTGCTGCTGAGGTATGCGCGTGTGCATGGTCATGGTCATGGCCGTGATGATGACCATGGCTAGCCGGTTTTAACATCATCAAGCGGCGTAAGAACTTACGTGGCCCTAGGCGCAGTAAGCTCGCGGCAAATAAGCCTGATAGAACCAGCAAGGCGGCCAAGTTAATCGCCTCAGGCAAGGTGATTAAAGAGAACCACATAGGTAACCTGATAGCGGCAACGAGGGCGATGGCAATTATCGCCAGTAAAACACCGCGCTGTGGCCAGCTCATGAGTTTAAGTTGGGCGATGTTCAGTACGGGCGCTGCAATCAGAGGCAGTATGATGGCAATAGGGCTCCAGCCGCTGTAGGCGAGGGCAATCGACAGTACTGCTGCGCCTAAGTTACAGAAGCGCATAGGTAAAAAGACCAACAAGAGTACGGCAATCTGCAACATAGGATTGCTTAACGGTACCGAAGGATGGCCGATCAGATTGACTAGCACTAGGCTGAGGAGCACCCAAGGGGCACTGCGATCAACCAGATGGGCAAAGCCAAAGCGCAGCGCATTGTTGGGCAACTTGCTGTGGGGATCGGTTATCTCGACCCGAGCATGGGCCAGATAAGCACTCATAATAAACACCACGAGTAGCTGGAATAGTGCCAGCCAAGGGCCAAGCAGTAGCGCGGTGAGCACAAGTGCCTCTGGGCCCGCTAAGCGTTGGAACCAACGGCGAGCAAGGCTGTTATCCTGCGGAGTTAACCCTAGTTGGAACCGCAGCGCGGCCGCGGCATAGCTGAGTAAAAGTACCGGCGCTATGGTCATTAACCAAGTGGTTAGCTGTTCGGTGCTGTGATCGTGGTGGGCATGTTCATGGCCGCCAGAATCCATCAGTAACAGCACCATCAACAATCCAATCCCCAGTAAACTGCCGATACCGGCCTGATATTCATACTGGCCTTGCTTATCAGTGTCGTGTTGACCATGGGGTTGATGCAGCACGACGTGCAGGATTGAACCTGTCACAAAGGCTTGTAAATAAACGGTATTATCTAAACTGAGTTGGGATAATAATTGCTCGCCCGCGAAATAACCCACGCCAGTGAGCAGCATCATGGCGACTAATACCAAACTCGCCCAACGGGTGCCAACTTGAGGTTTGAGTAACCACCAAATGGCGAGACCCACGGGTAGTCGGTGCAATATCACCCCGAGCGCTAATAGGCTGGAATTGCCATCCTGCTGCGCCAGCACCATAGCGCCACCATCTGTGATGGTATGCAGTAAAAGACCGCCAATCCCGAGTGATAGGGTGAGATTATGGGTGATCTCTGAGTAGCGATGGAATAAGCGTTCGCTGGCGGTCGGTCCCCAGAGGCCGAGGACGACAAAGACGATGGCCAATAGGCCACCATGCTCGAGCAATTCAGGCAAAATATGGATCAGCACTAGCCCGCCTAAAGAGACGAAGATAAAGCCATCGAGTCCCTTCTGTAAGCCGCTGCCCGATGAAAAGTAGCGATAAAACAGTGGTCCGATTAATAGTGCGATACAGCTAGCGAGAAGATAGAGCATGGATTCCACGAATTTTGCTGAAAAAACGCCATAGTATACCAGTTGTAATCAAAATGAGCAGCGACTTACTGGCAATTTACTAAAGTGACATTTACCTCTCATTGCAGGCGCAGAAATCCCTTTAACGCTCGAGGGCGTAATCTCAGTGCGCTTGGTATTTGTCGGTGGCAAATTGACAATGGCATGCTGGCTTAGGGCCATCATTAGGAATTTTATAGATAATTTTTCACATCTGTAACGCGAAAAAGTTATACAATATCGGCTCATGTTGGCTTGGGTGTTGATAACGTTAAATGGATATATTTTCTGCTGCGGTAATGTTGTTTTTGATCATGGATCCCCTCGGTAATTTACCGATTTTCGCGTCGATTTTAAGGCATATCGACCCGAAAAAGCGTCGTAGGGTTTTGATCCGTGAGCTGATTTTTGCATTATTGATCATGTTGGCCTTCCTGTATGCCGGCGAAGCCATCCTCAGTTTCTTAAATCTGCGTTCAGAGTCAGTCAGTATTGCTGGCGGGATTATTCTATTCCTGATCGCCATTCGAATGATTTTCCCTCAGCCGGGCGGCGTGGTGGGTCTTGCGGCGGGAGAGGAACCCTTTATTGTCCCTATGGCCATTCCGTTGATGGCAGGGCCGTCGATTTTGGCTGCGCTTATTTTACTCGCGCACACCGACAGCACTCGCATGGGTGACTGGACGATTGCGCTAGTGTCTGCGTGGGGCGCGAGTGCGGTTATCCTAATGTTCTATAAGCTTTTTACCCGTATGCTGGGTGAAAAAGGCTTAACGGCAGTTGAGCGCTTGATGGGAATGGTACTGGTGATGATCTCGGTGCAAATGTTCCTCGATGGGGTTTCAAACTATATGAAAACCGCCAGCTAAACCTAGCTCTGTTTTGCAAGAACCGCATTGACGCCCGTTAATGCGGTTTTTTTATGTCTAAGGGGCGATGAGGCCTGTTTGCTGAATAACGGCTGACAAAACATAAAAAGAATCTCATCCCTGAATGTATCAAGTTGTTACGCAAAAGTAGTCCTGATATGGTTTTACATCCCTCGAAAGTGGGGAAGGTATTCAAGATAGTGAGCCGCTAAAAACAAACTTGCCATAGAGCAAATAGGCACTAGCCTTAGAAAATAGCTTGGCTACAGCGCACATTGTGACGGAAGGAAGAGTAATGCGAAGTTCAAAAAGTATCACAGCGTTAGGATTGATGTTGGCCTTGCTGAGTGGCGCTAGTATTGCGGCGCCCAATCATACGCCAGCGGATGCAGGGGTCATTAATAAAGAAAGGATCCTTTATTGGTTGATCAAGCGGGGCGAAGTCTCCGCAGATGCCAGCGACAGCGTTAAGCAAGCGGCCGTTGAAGCCTATATTGCCCGTGCCAGCCTAGCCCAGCCCAAAGAGCCGAGAATGGTGGTTGAAGCCGAGCATGACAGGCTGCAAAAAGTGAAGTCGACGGCGATGATGCGCGCGCCCGCACAGCGGGTGTTAGCGGATGCCGACGTGACCAAAACGGTGAAGGTATTAACCGTACTGATTGATTTTCCTGATTTAAAGTATAACAACAATGGTTTAACGGCGAGTGATACCGACATGTATTACTCAAGTTACCCTGCGTCTCACTATAAAAATTTACTCTTCTCCACCACTGGCTTTACGGGGCCGCAAAACCAGAATTTAGACTCGGCTTATCAGTATTATCAAGCGGTTTCAGGCAAGACCTTCTTCTTCACGGGCGATGTTAAAGGTTGGTATACCGCAAGCCAAAATGCCGATTACTATGGTGCGAATGATGCCGATACGGGTAGTGATGCCCATGTGACTGAGCTGGTTAAAGAGGCGGTGAGCCAAGCGGTAGCCAATATGTCTGCGGCGGAACTCGCAACCTATGATATTGAAGATCCATACGATTTAAATGATAACGGCAATCTAAACGAGCCCGATGGCATTATTGACCATGTGATGATTTTCCACTCGAGTATTGGGGAAGAAACAGGGGGCGGTAAATTAGGGGACAACGCGATTTGGTCGCACCGTTACTATGTTGACCAGACCACGCAAGGTTATAGCCTACCTGGGTCGACCAAAAAACTCTTCGGTTACACCATTCAACCAATCGATGCGGCGACTGGGGTCTGTACCCATGAGTTTGGCCACGATCTGGGCTTGCCCGATGAATATGACACTACGGATAACACCAATAAAGATGGTTCTCCCGTGGGCGCTTGGTCTTTAATGTCTTCGGGGAGTTGGACTGGTGCCATCCCTGGGACTAAACCTAGCGGTTTTAGCCCCTACGCGCGCTCCTATTTACAGGAAAAATATAAAGGTAAATGGCTGAATGAGCGTGAAATCAGCTTAGATAGTATTCCTAAATCTGGTATGGAAGTGACACTGAATCAGGCGTCAAATCAAGACGTAGTAAACCAGATATCGATTCCTCTTCCCGCCGCACCTATAGCCTTTAAAGCACCCTATCAAGGGAGTTACCAGTACTATTCGGGCCAAGGGGATATGCTGAGCAACAGCATGAGCTTTACGGCAAATTTGCCGGCGACGAGTGACAAACTCACGCTTGCGATGCAGGCGAGTTGGGAAATTGAAGCCGACTACGACTATATGCAGGTCAAAGTGAACGGTGTGGCGATTGCGGGCAATTACACAAAGTCCGTCAACGCGATTAACAGTGCTCGACATATTATTACGGGTAAATCATCGAGTATTTCGACTGCAGTAGGCAGTGATGCTTGGGTGGGGTTGGAATATGATTTATCAGCCTACGCTGGTAAAGCGGTGACGATTGAATTGACCTATGTGACCGATGAGGCCGCAATCGAGTCGGGAATCACCATCGACAATATCAGTATCAAGCAAGGCGCGAATGAGTTTTATAGCGATAATGCCGAGGTTGCGGGTAAGGCCACTCTGGCAGGTTACAGCCGGATCACCAACACGCGCCCAGGTGCCGCATCCCGCTATTTAATCCAACTACGCAGTCACAATGGTGTCGATGCCGGATTAAAGAATGAAGGTTTTGATCCCGGCGTACTCCTGTGGTTAGAGGATTTTAGTTACTACGATAACAACGTGTCTGATCATCCAGGCCATAGTTTGATTGGGGTGATTGATGCGGATCAGAATATGATTGGCACTAATTCTACCGATGTACAAATCCGTGATGCGGCCTTTAGTACGGTAAGACAAACGGCATATCTTGGCGACACTAATCTTGAGCCTGTGAGCCTGTTTGACGATAGTTTCGATTACAGTGCGCCGCTCCAACCTCAGTCGGGGATGGTGCTGCAAAAGCTGGGCTTGACGATGCAAGTGGTCTCTCAAGCCAGTGATAACAGCACAGCGGTGATCCGTTTAGCCAATGCGAATGCCGATCCTGCGTTAACGCCCTTAACCGCGGCAATTAGTCTGAACCAAAGTGGCTTAACTGCTACTGTTGCTGCTGTGGTTGAGGGTGGCGAAGGCGCATACACTTATGCTTGGGATTTTGGTGTTGCGGGAGCGACCAGCACTTCAGCGTCGGCGACTTATACCTACGCAAATGCAGGAACCTATACGCTGACCTTAACGGTAACCGATGCCAAAGGCACAATCGCGACTGCCACTAAAACGCTTGTGGTGAGCTTGCCCTTAACCGCTGGTTTTAGTGCCAGTGCCAACCAGCTCACGGTGAACTTTAGCAACACCTCGGCAGGTGGCGTTGGTAGCCTAAGTTATACATGGAACTTTGGCGATGGCACCTCAAGCACTTCGGTATCGCCAACCCACACTTACACTCGCGCGGGCACTTACACTGTCACGCTGACGGTCAAAGATACTCAAAACGCTACAGCAAGCAGCAGTTCAAGCGTTACCGTGACAGTACCTACGACGTCAACTGAAACGTCGAGTGGCGGCGGTGGTGGCAGCCTTAGTTGGCTTAGCCTGATATTGCTCGGTGGTTTTGCGTGGCGCCGCCAGCATCAATAAGCGGATGTGTTAACGAAAAATGCCTCTGATTTAGAGGCATTTTTGTTTTAGCTTAGAAGTTAGGGTTGTAGCCTAGCCATAGCTTGTACTGCGGCTGGGAGGAACATTTCGCTGACAAACATTTCCTCCTCGTCATGGTGAAAATATCGGCGGCGTCCCCAGAGTTCGTGTTCGACGTTTTGCGCTAAGCTTTGGGCGAGTTGGGCGAGGCGACTGTTGGTGGTAAAGCGGGCGATTTCGATGCGACCAGGCACAAAACTGTCTTGGCTAAACAATAATTCTCCCAGTGGACGTGTACCTAGGCCTAAAAAATCGGCTTGGCGGGTCGATAGTAAAGACTGCGGGATCAAGGTTCTAGCAAATACCCAAGGCACGGAATCGAGGCAGAGTAACACTTCTCGCACCCAAACGGCGTTTTGCTTGGGGTATTCGCCTTCGAGCGGGGCACATTGGCCTTCACCGAGGATTTTGACTTCGAACTTATCACAACAGCCCTTGAGCTTTTGTGTCAGGCTTCCCGGTGCCAGTAACCATTCTTTAAGGGGAGAAGAGGGAAGATTTTTGGCGTTATCGGCACAAAACCATTGAATAGATTCGCCATAGGGAAAGCTTAAGCTGGTCACATTCATTAAATACTCGTTACAATATAAGCAAACGTCGGCAGTCTACCAGATAGATTGGGAAGTTTCTTCCATTGACCATTATTGTTTTTAGGGAGCTGTAAACCGCGATGAAAAAATTATTATCAGCCTGCCTGATCTTATTCAGTGTTGTATTGAGTGCATATGCGGCCGACGAGAAAGAAGCGACTCCCGCAGGGGATTACGCTTACTACGGTTTCGAACCCGAAATCGTGACTAACTATATTTCAAACCGCAAAAAACTAGGGTTTGTGAAGATCAGTGTCGAGCTGATGGTAAAAAATCCCGATGATCTCGTCATCGTCGAGCGCCATGATCCGCCTGCTGCGCGCCGCGATTATTGAAGTGCTGGGTAATCAGGCCGAAGAAAAGATTAAGTCCCTCACTGGCCGTGAAGAAATCCGCCGTGAGTGCTTCGATATGGTGAATAATCTGCTGACCAAAGAGGCGGGTAAACCCTTAGTGGTCAACCTACTGTTTACCTCCTATCTTTACGATTAATTCCGCCAATATGTTTGAGGGCTGATCCTTGGATTAGCCCGCCCTTGTTGATAAGTCATTATGCCTAAACCCGCCATTAAAACTGCCGCAAAACCAGCGACGTCATCCGCAGGTAAACGGGGTAAGCCAAGCACGCCAAAATCGGTAGCCAAGCCCAAAATTGCCAAGCCGAAAACGGCTAGCAAGCCCAAAGTAAAGCATGGCGAGAAGAAGCGCTTACATCCGCGTAATTTGCACATTAATGGTTATGACTTTCCGGCCCTAATGGCGAGTTATCCCAAGCTAAAAGTCTTTGTTCGGCCCACGCCCTATGGTGACTTATCTATCGATTTTGCCGATCCCTTAGCGGTAAAAACTCTGAATGCGGCTCTCTTGCAACATCATTATGGGCTGGCATTTTGGGATATTCCCAAGGGCGCGCTGTGCCCGCCAATTCCAGGGCGGGTCGACTATCTGCATTACTTGGCCGATCTGTTATTTGAGGGCGGCAAAGTAAAGCGCGCTGCGGCAATCCGTGCCTTAGATATAGGCACTGGGGCGAATGGCGTTTATGCCATCCTAGGGCATCAAGTGTATGACTGGCAGTTTGTTGCTTCGGATATTAATCCTCAGTCGCTTACCAATGTGCAGCGGATTATCGACAATAACCCGAGTTTACAGGGGCACTTATCCTTAAGGCGGCAGCAGGATGACAAGGCGGTCTTTAAGGGGATTATTCAAGCTTCTGATCGCTTCGAGTTAACCCTGTGCAATCCTCCCTTTCATGGCTCGTTAAAAGAAGCGAGTGAAGGCTCGCTGCGCAAGGTGCGTAATCTGCAACTTAATCGGGGTGAGCAGCCTAAAGCGACCAGCGCGACCTTAAACTTTGGTGGTCAGGCGGCAGAGTTATGGTGCCAAGGGGGAGAAAAGCAATTTTTAGCTACTATGATCCGCGAGAGCCAAGTATTTGCCGAGCAGTGTTTGTGGTTTACCAGCTTAGTGTCGAAGCAGGAGAATCTAAAGCCCTGTTATCAGGCTTTGGAAAAGTTAGGTGTCGATACCGTTAAAACCATCGAGATGCAGCAGGGCAATAAGGTCACTCGGGTGCTCGCATGGAGTTTCCATTCGCAGGCTAAACGTTTGCAGTGGCGAAATCAGATCGTTAGCGGGACATAAAACAACAGGCGCCGAGTGCGCCTGTGTTTTTAGTCAGCCTCAATTACTGGGCTTTTTCCTGTGGATGGTCACGGCGGAATAGCGCCCACTCATCAATTTTTTCACCGCTTGGCAAAGTACAGACACCCTGTTCACCTTCAGCAGTCTTTTGGATTTCCGAGGTGCCGCCCAGTGAGACGCAATATTCGGCGGCTGGATTGGCGATTTTCACTTTAGTCGCTGCTTTAGCTTCAGTTTTTACTTCGGCTGGCGCTTGGGTTGCAGGCTCGGTTTTGTCGCCGCAGCCGACTAAGCTGCCGCACATAATCAGGCCGATTAACAGTGGTGATGTTAGCTTCATGCTGTTTTCCTTGTCGTTGAGTGACTTATTTACGTCCTAAAATCCGCAGGATGCGCAGAAATAGGTTGATGATATCCATGTACAACGCGGCGGCGCTGTCGACGGCATTATCGACGGTTTTAGGGATCTGATTCGCGCGTCCCCAGTCGTAGCCAATATAGCCGCAGAAAATAACCACAACTATCCAGTCTAAAATACCGTGATGGGTATTAAAGATAAATATTTCAATCAGTTCAACTACTATCACTAGCAAGAGTGCCATAGTCAGCACCCCAGCAATTTTTTGGAAGAAGGCCGGAAACAGCGTCCCCAAACACATCATGGCGATAGTCACTAGGCCCGTTATCCGAATCGCTTCGGTCACCAGCTCGGGGTCGTACTGGCTGACGACCATATTAATGATCAAACCGAAGGGCACGACCACAAAGTTGTAGCCGATAAAGCTGACGAGGGGATTGGTGGAACGTTGGAACAGATAAATACCGAAGAAACAGGAGGCGAAATAACCGATAAAGAAAATCCACGGGTTAACGCTGGCAATCGCTTCGGGGTCGATATGGCTGACCATCATATAGTTCACGGCAAAACCCCAAAGCAGGGTTAAGCCAATCACTAAATTATAAAGTCCCGCCCCTATGATAGTGTCATCGGTTGTACGGCGGTCGAATACGCTGTTTTCAGAATCCATTGATTTTTATATCCTTAATTGTAGAAAGCGTGCTAAGTGGTGAAGGTTACTCTGTTACTCACCACAAATCTTGCAGTGGGGTTGTTTAGGGAGTTTCATTTCGCGAAATTCCATGGTCATGGCATCGATCATCAAGATTCGTCCGGCGAGTGTTTTGCCCATTCCCGCAATAACTTTAATGGCTTCGACGGCCTGTAAGCAGCCGACCATGCCTACCACGGGGGCGAGAATGCCCGACTCGACACAGCTGAGTTGTTGCTCGCCGAAAAGTGAACTAAAGCAATGATAACAAGGTGTTTGTGCTTGATAGTCGAAGACTGTAACCATGCCTTCCATACGAATCGCGGCGGCTGAGACCAGCGGGATCTTGTGCTTAAAACAGCTTTGATTTAACTGCTCACGCACACTGACATTATCGGTGCAATCGACCACGATACAGTGGCTGGCGACTAAGGCATCGATTTCATGGTCATCCAATACCGCATTGATGGTATTGATTTTAACGTGAGGATTGAGCCGATTAAGGCTCTGTTTGGCCGACTCGACCTTAGGTTGGCCGACAGTCGCATCCTGGTGCAGCACTTGGCGCTGTAGGTTAGAGAGTTCGACCGTATCGAAATCCACTAAAGTTAGCTCGCCAATGCCCGCAACGGTTAGATATTGACCCGCCGCGCAGCCTAAACCGCCGGCGCCAATCATCAAGACTTTGGCGAGTTTTAAGCGCTCTTGACCATCGATATCCATCGCCTTGATTGAGATTTGGCGACTGTAGCGGGTGAGTTCACCGTCGCTGAGGATCTCTAGTTGTTCATTCATCGAGGCGTACCTTAGCAGAGCACTGAAGTAAAAGGTTCAACCGTCACTTGCGTGCCCACAGCCGTGTCACCTTGGAATTGCTCCAGCAGCACGAAACAATTCGCCAGACTCATAGAGGTCAACATGCCCGAACCTTGGCTGCCCGTGATGGCCACCTCCAATTCGCCCTGTGCATTGCGGGATAAAATGCCGCGCTGATACTCGACACGGCCGGGCTGTTTACGTACAGGGGTTGTCAGGGTGGCGGACAACACCAGTGGCGCTTTCGGGGTTAAGCCCTGCATCTTATTCAGAATAGGCCACACCAACTTGTAGAAGGTCACCATGGAAGATACAGGATTGCCCGGTAAACCGCAGAATACTGCCTTGCCTATGCGTCCCATGGCGAAGGGTTTACCCGGTTTAATAGCGAGTTTCCAGAAGGTGATTTTGCCTTCTTCATCAAGTATTTGTTTGGTGAAGTCAGCTTCACCGACCGAGACTCCGCCCGAGGTTAACACCATATCCGCTTGGCTTGCGGCATGGCGAAATGCGTGACGAATCGCCTCTGGGTCATCGGCTATCACGCCTAAATCCAGCCATTCCACATTGGCGCGGCTGAGTAAACCTTGGATGGAATAACGGTTCGAATCGTAAATTTGTCCCGGCGCTAAGTCACTGCCGACGGGGCGAAGTTCATCACCTGTGGAGAAAAACGCCACTTTGAGTTGGCGGTAAACCCGCACCTGACTCACGCCAATGGTGGCTAATACGCCCAGTTCTGCGGCTTTAATTTCGATGCCCGCTTTCAGCACTTTGGTGCCTTGCATCAGCTCTTCACCACGGCAGCGAACATTGGCGCCCTTAGCCTTAGGGTGATTGATTTGGATCTGGTTGCCCTGTGCTTGAGTCTCTTCCTGCATTTGCACTGTGTCATAACCCGCGGGCACCGGCGCGCCCGTCATAATGCGCACGCAGGAGTGAGGGGGATTTCACCCTCAAAACCATGGCCCGCGAAGGAACTGCCAATCAGTGTCAGCGTGGTTTGATTGGTGTCAGTCGCTAAATCGGCAAAGCGAAAGGCGTAGCCGTCCATCGAAGAGTTATCGAAGGGCGGCAAATCGATACAAGAGGCCAAATCCTCGGCTAAAACGCGGCCAAGCGCGTGGGGAAGGGTAACGACTTCGGTGTCTGACACTGGGCTAACCTGCTCAAGCAGAAGGGGAATGGCTTGATCTGGATGCATTAAGCTAGGTTGCGAACAAGGATCGGCTTTCACGGACATCGGGTCTTCCTTATGGGCAAAAGATTGGGCAAATATGGGGGCTATTATGCCACGCTGTGCTTGCTTGGCTATGATCTGCATAGGAGTTTATGTGATTTGTCAGACAGTTTCCCCCTTAAGTGTTGCCTAAGGTGAATCCTTCTACTCTGTGATTTTGCACTACAGCTCAGGCGGCGCTAAACGCGAGTCGATGAACAAATGAAAATCATTTTTATCAACTAATCATTAACTTAGCTCAATAAACAAAGGTAAATTTTGTTGCTTTTGGTGACGCCCTTCATGACAATGTGTGCCAAGAATTCAGTTCGAATGCCCAAGAGGATTAACTATGCTGTCTGCAACCATGATCGAAAAGTTGAATGAACAAATTAATATGGAGTTCTTCTCCTCTAATTTATACCTGCAAATGAGTGCATGGTGTGAAGATCAAGGCTTTGAAGGCGCAGCAAAATTTATGCGCGAACATGCGGATGAAGAGATGGGCCACATGCGTCGTTTGTTCACTTATGTGAGCGAAACTGGCGGCTTGCCGCTACTGGGTGCAATTGAAGCGCCGCAGTCGCAGTTTGATTCGCTGTTGGCGTTATTCGAGCTGACCTATGAACACGAGCAACTGATCACTAGTAAGATCAATGCCTTGGCCCATGCTGCCTTTTCAAACCAAGATTATTCGACCTTCAATTTCCTGCAATGGTATGTGGCCGAGCAGCACGAAGAAGAAAAGCTGTTTAAGTCGATCGTCGATAAGATCCGTTTAGTGGGCGAAGATGGTAAAGCACTGTTCTTTATCGATAAAGATTTAGCTAAGTTGGCATCAAAGGGCGGTGAGAGCATTATGAACCCCCAAAGCCAGCCACAGGCCTAAGCGGCATTGTGATGATAAAAAAGCAGCCTAGGCTGCTTTTTTATTGGCGATCATTCAGCTTAATGAGCCTTATATCAACTGTTTACGCACTTCTCACGCTGCTCTAAGTGCAGCATTTTCGGCAAGGTCTGGTCGAGTAATGGGGTTATCTCATCGAATGGCAGCGGTTTAGAGAGTAAATAGCCTTGTGCATAGTGGCAGCCTAAGTCACGCAAAAACTGCCATTGGGCCTCGGTTTCGATTCCTTCGGCGACAAGCTCCATCTCAAGACTTTGCCCCATCATCACAATGGCCTTGACCAGATTAGCGTTAGAGCAGTTTTCGAGGGCGTGCTCGACAAAGCTGCGGTCAATCTTGATGACCGAAATCGGGAATTTCTTCAAATAACTCAATGATGAATAGCCAGTGCCAAAGTCATCGATATAAATCTGTGAGCCTAAGTGGCGGATGGATTCGAGGGTGCTTAAGCAGTGGCTGGCATCACCCATCAGCATGCTCTCAGTGATCTCAATATGCACGTTTCTAGGATTGATATGGTGACGGTTAAAGCATTCCTGCAACACTTGGTCGAAGCCGATACCCCGGGTGTTTATGCACTGACGGCTGGAGACATTGATGGCGACATTCAGGTTGAGTCCCATATGCTGCCATTGTCTTAAATCGTGCATGGCTTGGTTGAGCACCCATTCGCCCATAGGTTCGATAAGCCCTGTCTCTTCGGCGATAGCGATAAACTGGTCTGGCGGGATCAGCCCTAAGTCGGGATCTTGCCAGCGGATCAGCGCCTCAACGCTGCAGATTTGCCCCGTCTTCATATCGACAATCGGTTGATAAAAGAGGGTAAATTCATCCTGTGCCACGGCGCGGCGCAGTCGTTGTTCCAGTTCCATGCGGGCAAACATGGCTTGGTTCATGCCAGAGGTAAAGTACTTAAAGTTATTCCGCCCAGCATCTTTGGCCTGATACATGGCCATCTCGGTATTGCGTGTCAGCGAACTCACATCGAGCCCGTCCTCGGGGTAGACGCCGATGCCGAAGCTGGCCGAGATCTGGATTTCCCGCTCATTTAAGTTAAAGGGCGCTGCTAAGGTTTCAATGATCCGGCTCGCCATATGCTCAATCGCGAACTCATTGGTGACGCGGGGAAGGATGAGCACAAATTCGTCGCCACCGATGCGGGCGACAAAGTCGTTCTTACCTGCAATATTTTCCAGCCGCTTAGCCACGTCTTGCAACAAGAGATCGCCCATCGCATGGCCTTGTACATCATTGATATATTTGAATTGGTCTAAGTCGATCAGCAGAATCGCCAGCTTGCGGGAGTCGTGTTGGGCGAGTTGAATTTCATGCTGCAGGCGCTCGTTAAACAGCTTACGGTTAGGTAGCCCAGTTAAGGTGTCGAAGTTTGCCTGATACCAGAGGTCTTGTTCGTATTGCTTGCGCTTACTGATATCCATAAATAAACCAATATGTTGGATTATTTCGCCCTGTTCATTACGCACCACAGTAATGGCAAGGTACTCGGGATACACTTGGCCATCTTTGCGTTTGTTCCAGATTTCGCCTTCCCATTTGCCCTCTTTATGCAGTGCTTCCCACATGGCGGTGTAGTAATGATGCGGGTGGCGATTCGAGCTTAAAATCGAGGGGCTGCGGCCCTTCACCTCTTCGAGGCTATAGCCGGTGATCTGGCTAAAGGCGGGGTTAATCAACTCGATATGGTTATCGGCATCCGTGACCATAATGCCTTCGGCGGAATAGTTAAATACGGCGGCGGCGCGGCTTAGGGCGTGGTTGGCCTTTTGACGCTCGCTGATCATCCGATTCATGGCTTGTGCCATGCGGGCCAGCTCGTCGGTGCCTGAGGTATCGATATTGATATTGAGCAGCGGATCGGCGGCCATTTGCTGCATATCATTGGCAATCTTAGTGATTTTGATCATAAAGCTGCGGATGATTTTGCGCCCGAGCCAGAGGGTAATTGCCGCGGTAAAAATCGCGGAGAATAGATATAACCCGAGCAAACTTAGTGACTTAGTCTGCTCAACCTCACTCTGATGCGCCATTTTTTCGGTGATTTCATCACTGATGGCGTGCAACTTATTGATCCTATCGCTGGTGAGTGACCACCAGTGCTTGCTGCTGACGGGATGCGGCGGCATAAGTAATTTATTGATGGCGGCACTTAGGTCCTGATCATCCACTTGGATAAGGGCGCTGATTTCTTCGAGTGATAGCTGTTGATGCTTCAACTGCTGCAACTGGGTCATGCAGAATTGGTATTGATCTATGCTGTCCTCGATGGTTTTTACCGCAGGCTTAAGCTCAGGAATATTGCGGATCTCATGATTTAACTCATCGAGATTCAGCTGAATAATCGATAGCGCCTTAGTAAATCGTTCCAGCGCAGCACTGTTTCCCTTAATCAAATAGTCTTGAAAACTGTCAATCAAGCCACCGTAGCCTAAATGGGCATTGATATTTTGCACTAAGGTGCTGACGCGGATTTGCTGTTCGATGCGTTGGCTTATCTTGAGGATACGCAGGTTTTCGGGGAGGTTTGTACCTTGCGTATTAAGGATTGGCGGTCGGAAATAGAGGCATTGCTCGCGTGTTCAACTGCTTGGCCATACTCGTACATTATGGTGCTGATCGCGCGGTAGTCGTTAATGCTCAGCGTCTGCGACTGTAACATCCGATTAATTGCATCGCGCTCTTTTACCGCCAGCTGTTGCACCATGAGTATATTGAGCAAATCCGTGTAGGCCCTAGATTGGCTGATATTGCTGGTTTGTAGCTGTAATTGCTGGATAAGTTTGACCAATTCAGTATTGAACTGGTTGTATAAATCGATAAATGCCTTGGGATGTTGGTCTAAAGCCTCTTGGCGACCCGAAGCCAGTTTATGGCTCAGCAGTGTCAGGGTATTGAGCTGCTCCTGCAACTGCACGGCGGCGAGTTGATTGCGACCCAATGCGGACATCAAGTTGCTTAAGGCTGAGCCGTTGAGCAGGGTGTCTAAGGCATTGGATGTAACCTGTTGCTGCTGTAGGAGGCGAGTTTCTTCTTGGGGGAGTGCGGGGGCTGAAAGCTGGGCGCTGAGGCCATATTCGTTATGCAGTTGGTAGAGTAGTTCGGTGGTTTGGGCGGTCGCTTGGATTGCCAGATGATTCTGATTGGCGGAGCGATATTCCTTCACTAGTACATACATCCGCGACAACACAAAAATACTCATCATCAGCAAAGGTAGCAGTGAAAACAGAATCAACTTCTGCTTCAGGCTGAGATGCTGTAGCGTGGATGGCATGTAAACTTACTCCTACTTTTGCCTGGTTGGAGACATAAAAAATCAAGGCATAACCTTGATATGTTGAAAGCGAAAAAACCAGACACTGGGTGTGGATATTTAACATAGAAGCAAGAGGGTCGCGACCCCTAGTTTATGGATATCTAATCTAGCTCACGAAATTCAGTTATTTATTATATATAACTAACATATTATTTTTATTAGTGTATTTACTCACCTAGCAAACAAATAAATTGCCTGTCTGTGATATCCGATGGGATTTGATACAAAAGCTAAGATTTTGTGCCAAGCATAATCGGCAAATAAAAAAGGACGTGGGCAGGGCCGACGTCCTTTAAATCGAATTCCGCTTGTGGGGTTAATTAGCCAACGTTGGCTAATAACGACTTACGGTAAACGACGATATCTTCAATCGTCAGCACTGGCATATTGTGCGCTGCACCAAAGGCGATAATTTCTGGCAGACGCGCCATAGTGCCATCGGGATTGGTGACTTCGCATAACACACCCGCAGGCTTGAGGCCGGCCAGTTGCATTAAATCGATAGTGCCTTCGGTATGGCCACGGCGAGTTAATACGCCGCCGGGTTGGGCGCGCAGTGGGTACACATGGCCTGGGCGAGCTAAATCACTCGGCTTAGCATTGTCGGCGATAGCAGCTTTAATGGTGGTGACGCGGTCCGCAGCCGAAACGCCAGTGGTGACTCCCACTTTAGCTTCGATACTCACGGTAAAGGCAGTGCCATATTGGCTCGAGTTGTTTTCGACCATAGGTGGCAGCTCGAGGGCTTTGACCTTTTCATCTGGTAAACACAAACACACGATACCGCTGCATTCGCGGATCAGCATGGCCATTTGCGCATTGGTCAGTGACTCGGCGGCAAAAATTAAGTCGCCTTCGTTTTCTCTATCTTCGTCATCGACGACCAACACACCTTGGCCTTGGCGCAGGGCTTCAAGACCCGCTTCAACGCGTTCGATAGCAGTACCAAAAGGAGCAAGTAAAGACTGATTCATGGTTAATATCCTTCAAAAATACGACATGGGAATTTCCAGAATCAGGGCGTGCAGAAATACAGCCTTTACCCCAATGGGGATTGAGCTGTAGCAATAGACCCGTTTAAGCTCAATGGCTTACGTCGGCTAATTGCAAAATATGAGGCTAACATTCAGATGGCGATGGCTTTCGCTCATTGGCTGAAACGAAGCGCCTGCATCCTAATGTTGTCTTACATTCTCTTCCATCCGGACTCAGTACCGTTGCTATGATGGCAAACAGTCCATTACCGTCGGCTCTGGAATAGTAGCGCTCGATAGGCGTTAACCAAAACGAGACAAGCTAAGTCACCAGATCTGCTGACCCCGAAATTGCATTCGGGCGCTCGCGGGCTTTAGTGGGAGTGAAAACGGCTCACGACACTATTTACCGCCGGTGGGGAGTTTCACCCCGCCCTGAGAATTGTTGTTAGGCCTTAGCCTAAAAACGCGGTTATGTTGCGCCTATTTAGTTGGAATGGCAATAAAATCGCGCCATAAATTGGGCAATGTTTGCACAAGCGCACAACTAGCCGCCAAGCTTAAACCAGCATCATCTTTAGGAAACTCGCAACAAGCGCTAGCTTGGGTATATCATATCCGGCACATCAACTTATTGGCTTGCCGTCGTGCCCCACGATGGTGTTTGAACGTCACAAGGACGTATAAATGCGCACTCTGCTGCTTACTTTAGGTCTCGCTATGCTATTACCCGGTTGCTCCACTCCAAAAGGGCAAGTCTCTGCGCCCGTTGCGGAAAAAATTCCCCATGTGATGACCTTGCACGGGGTCACGCGCACCGACGATTACTATTGGATGCGCGATGATAAACGCCAAGATCCTAAGGTTTTGGCGCATCTGAATGCCGAAAACCGTTACACCCAAGCCTACTTTAAGCCGCTTAAGTCATTGCAGGATGGGTTGTTTAACGAACTGACTGGGCGCTTAGTGGCCGATGAGTCGAGCGTGCCTTACCAATGGCACCAGCACAGCTATTACCGCCGCTACCAAGAGGGCGGCGAATATCCGCTGATCGCCCGCAAAGGCAGTGACGGGGTTGAGCAAATGATGCTGGACGTGAATGAGCGCGCTAAGGGCCATGAGTTTTATGGTTTAGGTGGCGTCAGCGTCAGCCCGGATGAAACCATGTTGGCCTTCGGTGAGGATGTCTTAAGCCGCCGCGTGTATAACATCTACTTTAAAGATATTGAATCCGGCGCCATGATCACCGATGTGCTTGAAAACACAGAGGGACGCATCGTTTGGGGCAATGACAATCGCCATGTGTTTTATATCGCCAAGGATTTGCAAACCCTGCTGGGTTACCGCGTATATCGCCATGAACTCGGCACGCCACAATCGCGCGATGTGTTGGTGTATGAGGAGCAAGATGATGCTTACTACATCTCCCTCGGCAAGAGTTTAGACGAGTCGCAAATTGTGCTGTTCCACGAGAGCACCACAACCAGCGAAGTGTCAGTGTTGGATGCTAACGATCCCCTAAGCCTGTTCAAACCTGTGCTCGCGCGGGAAGAAGGCCATGAATACAGCGTCTCTAAGCTGGGCGACAGCTATTACATTCTGACCAACTGGCAGGCGACTAACTTCCGTTTGATGAAAGTGGCGATTAAGGATGCCGCCGATAAGTCCAAATGGCAGGAAGTGGTTGCCCATAATCCTAATGCGCGCATCGAAGACGAGCTAGTGCTGAAGGATTATTTGGTGATTCAAACCCGTGAAAATGGCCTAACGCGCATTAAAGTGATGCCATTCAATGGTCAAAAGCCCTTTGAGCTGAGTTTTGACGAGCCCGCCTATGTGCTCGGTTTAGATGTTAACGCCCAGCAAGATAGCGATAAGTTACGGATTTTCTACTCGAGCCTGACTACGCCCGAGGCGATTTATGAGTACCACTTAAGCAATCCCGATAGACGCGATCTACTCAAGCAGGAACAAGTGCTCGGCGGCTTCGATGCCAGCCAATACCGCGCCGAACGTTTATTTGTCACCGCCCGCGATGGCGCTAAGGTGCCAGTGTCCTTGGTGTATCGTAAGGATAAGTTCAAGAAAGACGGCACCAACCCTCTGTACCAATATGGTTATGGTTCATATGGTTACACAGTAGAGCCTGACTTTTCGTCGTCGGTTATCAGTCTGCTCGACCGCGGCTTTGTATATGCCATCGCCCATGTGCGCGGCAGCGAAATGCTCGGTCGCCCTTGGTACGATGCGGGCAAATTACTGAATAAAAAGAATACCTTTAATGACTTTATCGATGTCACCACCGCCTTAACCGAGCAAGGTTATGGCGATAAAAATAAAGTGGTGGCCTCGGGCGGCAGTGCTGGTGGGCTGTTAATGGGCGCGATTGCCAATATGGCGCCTGAAAAGTACTTTGCCATTGCAGCACACGTGCCCTTTGTGGATGTGGTCACGACCATGCTCGATGAGTCGATTCCGCTCACCACCAACGAGTACGATGAATGGGGTAATCCAAACGAGAAAACCTATTTCGACTATATGCTCAGCTACTCGCCCTACGACAATGTTGCCGACCACGAGTACCCACACCTGTTGGTCACCACAGGTTTGCATGATTCACAGGTGCAGTATTTCGAGCCAGCTAAATGGGTAGCAAAACTGCGTGAAGTGCAAAATAAATGGTACAAACTGGACGATAAGGTGTTGTTATTCGACGTTAATATGGATGCTGGCCACGGTGGCAAGAGTGGCCGTTATCGCCAGTATCAAGACACGGCGCAGGAATATGCCTTCTTCTTAAGCCTGCTCGGCATGACTAAGTAGGCACCAACGGGTGACCGATTTAGTGATTGAAGCCGCTAATTCAACTCCCTCGGCTAGCCCCCAAAAAGGGGCTAGCCAAGCGCAAGCTGTTAACAAAGCTCAGCTTTCGTGCAAGCTAGAAGCGCAAGGTGCTGAGCAAGCTGTGACTTCGGAGCAAGGCGCAACATCAGAGAGAGAACAAGTCTCGACGTGGTATCTGTACCTTATCCGCTGCGCCAATGGCCACTTATACACTGGCATTACTACAGATGTCACACGCCGCTTTAACGAACATCAATCAAGCAGCCCCAAGGCAGCAAAGTACCTGCGTGGCAAAGGGCCATTAACTCTAATGTATCAAGAACAAGTCGGTACCCGCAGTGATGCACTCAAGCGTGAGATCGCGATAAAAAAACTGAGTCGTGCTCAGAAGTTGGCGTTGATTGAAAGTGGGCGTGAAACTGCTTAACAGCCTGTTTTTTGTTATTCCCGCAATGCTGTTGAGCGTGAATCCTGATCTATTAACTGCATTGAAATGATTAAGCACAGTCATTCCAGTGACACGCAGCAAGTACGTCCTTGTATGCTCGACCGTGACATCCATGTCACGGACGGTCACTTCCATGCCAGTGCTTAATCCCTTTAACCACAGAGTATTCTGTTAGCCTATAAACACCTCGATTCTGTCGTTAAGTAGCAAAATTTAACAGTGCCTCGGTTATTTTTACAGTAGTGAGTTAGTCGCGGAAGAAGCTTTCTCTTTGCTGCTCATAATCATCTGCCTCAAAGCGACAGTTTTCACACTGTACAGCGTCTCTCCATTCTGACTCTTCAAGTGCTTCCAAGTAGCTACCATTTGATAGTTGAGTCTGACAATCGTTGTGATATCCACCAGGGTCAGTTACTCCTTCGCAGCCTGAAGTTAGGAAGGGAATTAGTACTCTTTGCTGGGCGGGAGACAGATTCTCGTAGCCTTTATCAATAGCTAATTGCGCAATTCCACTAACCTTCTGATCCTCGTCGTTGAGGCGGCCAAACTCTAATAGTTTTTCTAAAATTCTTTCTGTAGTCATGTTTCTATCCCTAGCTATCGAAATTGTGGACTTAGTATGGTTTTTATGAGCTATATCAATATGTCATGGCACGTAATTAAAATGTAGCGAAACTCTTCTGATATCCAATATTACAGTAAATCTGATGTAAAACTATTGGATGAATTAGAATGCTTTTTAATCAGTGATGAGTGAGGTATTATCCAATAATCTCAGAATAACAATAAATTAGAGTCGTTCGTGGAAGCAAAGATTATTGAGTTTCATCTTGAATACAATCCCCATAGAAAGAATGCTGCGGAGGTGTTCCATGCAATGGGGAACTTCATTTCAGCATATGAGAAATTTGGGAAAATCATTTCCCAATCTGTGGGGGAGAATTTAGATTTTGAAGTTGAGTTAAAGGAAGTCACTCATGGTTGTATTCTTGCAAAGCTGATGCTCAAACTTGAAGAGTGGACGAGACCTGATGACCTAATTCGAGAGTTAACGGGAGAAATCTCGCAACCTCAGCAAGTTGCTCTAGTTGCCGCGAAGGAAAAAGAAGAATCTCTGAGGAGTATCGAAAGAGATATGATCGAGAGATAGTCGAGCCTTATATTAGTGACATAGACGTTGCGCTTGCGATGGAACAGTGGTCTGAAGGAACCAAACTTTTAAACCAAGACGAGTACTTGAAGATTTGTGATGATGGAGATGATTTGTCAAATGTCGTGCCATTTGACCCCGAGTTCAGGTTTACGGGTAACATTCGGAAAATGTACTCGAATTACAAGTCTAGTCATGATGGTGAGGAAATCATCGATATATTCAGGCCATGTTGTAAAGGCAAGTCAAAATGGGAAGTTATCAGTCGTAAAACAGGAAAAAATTTAATGCTGAAATCACTGATAAAAAGTGGCTTGATGAGTATCAAAAATCTGAAAAACGATTAGGAGGTAGCGACAGTTTAAGAGTCCACAGTAAATATGATGTAGTTGTCATTAACGGTGAAGAGCAAATCAAAAATGCGAAAATCGTTGAAGTAATAGGCATTATTAGTGGTTCTGGGTATCAGAATGAACTTTTCTAACGAGTTCAAAACAGCGTTAACAGCCTACCTCTTCGTGGCAACGCCATTTTTTATATTGATAGTGGTAAAGATATTGTCTGGCAGGTATGAAGACATTTTACTCACGGGAGATTGGGCAATAGCCAGTGCTATGATGTTTTCAACCTCCTACTTCAATGTTAAAAATGCATTGAACCGCGCCAATGACATTAACAAGGTTGGATTGGATTTGTATTTACAAGTGACACTTGTATTGGCGTTCATCAGTATAGCGATATACGTTGTCTTATTGTTGCAACCAAAGAATTATCCTGCAGCAGTGGCTCAAGTACTTATCTTCTTATTCGCAACAATAAACTTTATAAAATACAGTAGATTGACTTACAGGTTGAAAGGTGGTGTTTAAAAAGAGTTTAACTAGAAGAGTTTAATTAGACACCAATTGTTAAATTCAGCTGCGGAATAATGAAAGCCAGATCAAGCATTACTCAGTTATCAATGGTTGCGCCAGTGACCTTCTAAAACATGGATGTTTTAGTAGAGCCTACAAGGACGCGATTTTTAAAACATGAGTACGGCGAGTCACTGGTGTGGCTCATATAAGAGCGTGCGAAAGCCTGCGGCAGGCAATTAGGGAATACTATAGCCAGAAGCCAGCCTCTCGAGCCTTTACCGAAACTAAGTTTTGCTATGAAACTACCCATCGGCTGTATCGACGCCGCTGCTCCTTATGTATTTAAGGTTGCTTGTAGCCAGTCAATAAAGTGTGCGTTATGCCGATTGCTTAGTAGGGCTTTATTGGGGATGTAATAGCAAAGCGATGATTTTACAGCGTTAGGGCTAACGGCTTGCAATATCCCAGCCTGTACATATTGTTGGGTGAGCGTGGTAGAGCTAAAGACCCAAGCTTGCCCTGCGAGCGCCTGCTGAATACCAAACAACTCCTGATCATAGTATTTGATATCCAATCCAGAGTCTTGCAAGCCTTGCTTTGCCAACCAGTCCGTTAGCGGCGGTGGCGGTAAGTTATTATTTTTCCACCTTGTTGTGTATATGGTCAGAGGTTTAGGACCTGCTGGCAATGATGCAGCCGCTGGTGTAGCAAACATATTAAAGAACTCTGTTTTTAATACATCATCAGGATGTTGATGGCGCAGATCCCCAAAGCGCAGCGGCAGCGTAAAGGCATCATGCTGCATATCTTCGCCTGTCGCGACTTCAACTTGGGTTTGTGGGTAAGTCGCGTAAAACTGTTGTAGTGCAGGTATCAAGACCAACGCCGCAAGTGACGATGTGGTGGCGACCTTAATATGGCGTCCAGTACTCGCGATATCGTCCAAGGTTTGATTTATGGCCTGAAATCCTTGAGTGGTCACGGTGGATAAACGCTCACCAGCCGGCGTTAAACTAATGCGTCTGGCTTGGCGTTGAAAGAGCGCGACATCCAAGCGCTGTTCTAGATTGTTGATATGGTGCGATATTGCGGTCGGTGATAGTGATAACTCTAGCGCTGCCAATTTAAAGCTGCCGAGTCTGGCTGCTGCTTCAAATGCTTTTAACGCTTGTAATGAAACCTGCATAGTCATCCGCCTTCGATAAGTATTAGGTGAAAATAGATGAGTTTGGCTCATCTGTAAATGCGTTTTAGTCGTTTGTCTGTCACTCGCTGAAAAACCACAATAGCTGGGTATTTTCAGCTAAAGAGAGATTCAAGATGACACATATTCTTCATATAGATTCAAGCGTTAGAGCTGTGTTAAACGATAATCCAGCTCATAACTCTATTTCTAAACAATTGGCAGAATGGTTTATTGCTAGTTTTAAAACTCACTGTGCTACAGCTGAGTATACTTACCGTGATGTCGGGATGAATCCACCAGATTTTATCAACCAACAGTGGATTGGTGCGGTGTTCACGCCGGAGGCTAAACGCTCTGCGGCGCAGCGGCAGCAATTGGCATTATCGGATCAATTGATTGCGGAGGTGTCAGCGGCCGATCTGATTGTGATTTCTGCACCTATGTACAACTACGGTATGCCTGCTCAGCTTAAAGCTTGGTTTGATCAGATTGTGAGGATTAACAAGACCTTCGATTTTGACTTGAACCGTGGCGATACCCCTCTAGCGCCATTACTGTCAGGCAAAACCTTAGTGATTCTGACGTCCTGCGGTGAGTTCGGCTTTGAGGAGGGTGGCGTAAACGAACGGCATGGGCATTTGGTGCCGCATTTACGTACCCTGAGTAAGTATTTGGGTGTTGAGCAGATTTTTGAAGTCGCCTCTGAATATCAAGAGTTTGCCGATAATCGACATTGGCAATCGTTACAGCAGGCACTGGCAAAGTCCGCTGCCATTGGGTTACAACTAGCACAACACTACGCAGGGGAAGCGACTGATGTGTAATCGCTTTTTACCTGCGGTTAACCACACCTTGGCGTTGGCGCAAAAGGAAGTCGAAGGTACGGGCCTGCCGTTTTCGGCTGTGATTGTGGATGAGTCTGGGCGGATTGTGGCTGAAGGGGTGAATCGGGTACAGGCGCTGCATGATTGTACCGCCCATGCTGAAATCCAAGCGATACGAATGGCGACTTTGCTACTTAAACAAGTCAGCTTGGAGGGCATGACATTAATCGCTTCTGGTGAGCCCTGTGGATTTTGTTATATGGCGATACAGCTGGCTAAAATCAGTCGGGTCATCGTCTTAGTCGATCGCCACGAAGCTTGCCAATATGGCTTTGATTATCGTTGGACCTATCAGCTATTGCAGGAGTCGAAATTGCAAATTGAGATCAGTAAATGGCCGCAGTTGAATCATCGGCTTCAGCCATTTCGCCAAAGTTCTATTGGGTTAGCTTCAATCGGCATGTAGGTCAGTGGTATGGTTTGCGGCAGTATGACTTGCCGCATTCACTGAGGCTTTAAACCGAAGGTCACTCTTGCTCAAAGGTGCGAGTGTTTCGGCTTTATTGAGATACTCCAGCGTGGTGCGGATAGCGTCTTGATGATGGCTAAATTCCCTAAAAATACGCTTTGCAATCAACAGATTTAGCTGCTGTTGGCTCAATGCGGCATGCTCATGCTGCATTTGTAAAATAGTCTCCTCTAGGGAAATGGGGGTATTTCTCCTAGGTTAATGAGGAAGGTTTTGGCGACTGAGCTGGCGTGTGAGAAATAGTCCGAGTGCGCATCTAAGGCGTAAATATGCTCGAAAATGTGTTTAGCTAGGGCTGTATTACCATTCTGATAAAAGGTTTCGCCATCAAAACAAATATCCCCTAGTCCTTCCATTATTTCTCTTGGGTTATCCGATTGAGAAAGCGATTCAATTTCTTGTTGGTATTCCGAAAACTGATCCATATTTTCGACCTTACAGGCAATACTGCGTGACTTTGTGACTATCGAGCGGGAAGGTGAATTATCTTAACAAATTCGCGGACTGAAAGTCTGGTTATCGCAAATTTAAGTTTTATGGTCGCACAAAAAAAGATGCCACTACAAGGGGTTAGTGGCATAAAGTGCATAAGAATGTCCATGGAACGGTAACGCAAAAAAGGGGTGGGTAGAAGACTGACATTTGGTTGGGTACTGCAACATCAGTCTCTACGCCGGGAAGTTGGTTGAGCGGTAACGCTAAGGGTCTAACGGGTTTAGTGTTTACTTACGGGGCCATCGATTTTATCGAAGCTCACATCCCCTGAACCTGCCGAGAGAATGGTTAAGCCCTTAGTGTTCACCACATTGATATCGCCTGAGCCATCGTTGATGGTGACTGTGTTTTGCACATTGGCTACGTTGATTTCACCTGAACCGTCATCAATGGTGATGCTGCCTTTAATATCATTAACTTGGATACCGCCAGAGCCATCGACAATCGCCAGATTACCGTTGACTTGGCTGACTTCAATCGCGCCAGAACCATCGTCGATACTGACATTATTGCCACCATGGATTGCCAGTTCGCCAGAGCCATCCTTGACCTTAATATCCGCAGTCATCTTATTGATCAAAATCGCACCTGAACCATCGTCTATGTCCAGCGCTAATCCGGCGGGCACTTGTAACTTAAGGTCGATATAGGGTGAGTAATTGCTAAAGCTGCTATGCGATTCAAAGTCGGCCTTAAGCTGGGCTTTGTTGGCTTTTTCTCGAGGGTGAGAATGACTTTGCTATCGTCATTGCTATAGATATCAGCGACTAACTTAATTTGGGTCAGGCCTTCGACACCGATAATTTCAAGGCTGCCTGCACCGGTTTCGGCGACGAGTTCCTGTAGGTCTTGAGCATCGAGGCTGAGTTCACGTTGTTGGTGATCTAAATCCGGCATGCCAGCGGCGTTCACATTGATAATGCAGCCAGTGAGTGACACGCCAACCGTAAAGAGGGCGACAAATCCGAGGGTGAATATAAAAGGGCGTAGTGACATTTTCTTCTTCCTTGTTATCGACACTCGACGACCGACTGAGTGCTGAGCTATTAGCGATAAGCTTGATATCACTTGAGTTTGCACATCCTATGCCAATTTTAAAATGTATTAATAATCATGTAGATAAATTAAATGTGTCCGCTTGGGCGCTGGCGGACATGTCCGCTGAATGAGTGATTTTTCCCAAAGAGTGGTGAAATTACTCACTTATTCAGTTAGCGTGTGTCCATTCAGCCCGCTTGGCTCATCGCATGACTAGAAAGGATTCATATGGATTACTTAACGACCAATAAAATCGCTTGGGATGCCCGCACTCGGGTGCACTTAACCTCTGATTTTTATGATGTTGAAGGCTTTTTGAGTGGCAACACATCCTTAACGGAAATCGAGCTGAGTGAGCTTGCGGTGGCGGGCAAAAGTCTACTGCATCTGCAATGTCATTTTGGCTTAGATACCTTGTCGTGGGCGCGAATGGGCGCAAAGGTGACTGGGGTCGATTTATCCGAGGTGGCGATTGCTGAGGCGCGCAAGCTGGCGCAGCAGACGCAGTTGTCCGCCGAGTTTATCTGTAGCGATGTCTACAGCGTAGCGGGCAAGGTTGAGCCGCAAGATGTTGTATTTACCTCCTATGGCGCGATTGTTTGGTTGCCGGATTTAACACTCTGGGCGCAGACCATTGCGGCGTGTTTAAAGCCTGGCGGACAGTTTTATATGGCCGAGTTTCATCCAGCGCAGCAGCTATTCGATGGGTATAGCTATTTTAATCGGGGTGAGCCAGATATTGAGCAGGAAGGAACCTATACCGAGAATGCCGGTGATGAGCAGCAAACCTTAATGTGTTGGTCCCATAGCTTGTCTGAGGTGATCAATGTCTTATTGCAGGCGGGTTTAGAGTTAGCGTTCTTCCACGAGTTTGCGTTTAGCCCCTATAACTGCTTCGAAGGGCTAGAGGCGCAAGCCGATGGCCGTTATGTACTAACACACCAAGGGCAACAGGTGCCCTTGGTGTATAGCATTAGCGCGCGTAAGCCTGCTTAATCCTTGCCGTTTTTAACTGCGGGATTAACGGCTACGGTAGACCGGATACTTAAGATATTGATTATCGTAGTAAGGGCTGCGCTCATAGAACCAGCGTAAGCGTGCCTCGGGATCGGTGGCAAACTCTGGGTTTTCCAGTGCTTTGTTAAATTCCGCCTGCAGCTTGGGATCTTCCTTAAGCATCTTGGCGGCCAGCGGCTCTACGGCGTAGTCCTCAATGTATTCGGTACGGGTAAAGATAGGGTTAAAGAAGCCCCATTGCAGTAACGAGTCCGGTGATTGTGGCTCGAGCAGTAAAATCGCCAGATCGCCTAAGGGTTGATCTGTGCTGATTTTCACTGTGCCCGCGGGCAAGGTGGTGGTCAGTTTGGCCAGTGTCGAGTCGGCCTTCACTGTGAGTCGTCCCTCGAACGCCTTGGTATTAAACACCGGATTGCTCAAGCTGTATTGCTGCAATTTAAGCTCAGTTGGCTTGCTTAAACGTGTCATCCGAATGCCGTGTAGATTTAAGCGGTCAATCACTTGTGTCCACTGGGCGGGAATATAGTAAGCACTCGGGCGAGTGACTTTTATGTCGGGCACGGTTTCGGCAATCACAGGTAGGTTCGGGTACAGCTTAGGCTCGCCTGTCCAGCGCACTACCTCGGTGCCGCTAATCGGGCTCTGCTCAAGCTTGTAATCTATGCCTTTAAAATCCCAGCCTTTAGCCAGTGGCGCCGATTTCCATGTTAATGTGATCAGTGGCGAGGCGCGGTATTTATCCTCTTGAATCGCACTCTTTAACTTAGTCGCTTGGTCACCCACGGTTTTCAGGGTTTGCTCTAGCATCACATAGGTGCCAAGTACGCGCTGCTTAAAGGGTTTTAAGCTGTGGTTCTCAATCAAAATGGTGGGCAGATGGCGGGCATCACCATAACCATTAGAGAAGCGTGGGCTAGGGTTCCACAGTGACATGCCTTTAGTGATGTCGGTATTGTCGACGGCGAAAATCAGCGGACCCGGGATATGGCCTTGGGCGGTTAATGCCGCTTCTACCGCTGGGCGGTAGCTATTTTCGAGCCAGCGGAAACTGGCGGGACTCAAACCTTGGGCAAGGTTGTAGCCGAAGGTGATGTCGTACTGGTAGTCGATACCGTCGGTGACATGCACATCGATATACAAATCTGGTTGCCACACATTGATTGCCCGCAGCATATGCTGCATTTCTAAGGTGTCGGCCTTGGCGTAGTCACGGTTCAGGTTGAGGTTATTGGCATTGGTGCGCCAACCCATATTGACTGGGCCACGCTGATTTACGCGGTTAAATTCGCCGCTGCGCTCATGGGCATCGACGCTAAACATAGGCACAAACAGCAAGTTAGCCTTTTCGAGCAGATCGCTCTTGTCGCCTTTGACTATATCCCGCAGCAGCATCATGCCGGCGTCTTTACCGTCGATTTCGCCCGCGTGGATCCCGGCCTGCACCAGAATTGTCGGCTTAGTGTTTTGCTTTAGCCTTGCCGATTCGTTAATGCCTTCGCTGCTGGCGACATACATCCAAATGTCGCGCCCTTGAGGGCTCTTGCCTAGGCTGACTTTCTGCAATTTGGTGGTTTCGGCCGCTAATCGGTCGAGCCAAGTAATGGTGTCGTCATAGCTTGGGCTTTCGGTGCCGTTGCTTTGCTCGAAGGGGGTCGCCCATTCGTTATCGGCGCTGAGTAACAGGGCTTCGCTGCCACCGTGCCAAGTGATGCTTGGCGGGAGAATGGCGTCATTCACAAAGGTATTGGCGCGAGTCGGTGTTGCTGCCGCGTCGGTTTTAGCTGCCTCAGTGTTTGCGACTTCAACATTGGCAGCTCCAGTCGTTGTCACTTCGGGTTGCGCGACTTCGGTATTCGCGGCAACGGCTAACTGGGCGGTGAATAGTGAACCCGCCGATAAGCAGGCAATGGCGATAACGGAAGGGGAAAACAAGCGCATGAAAACAGTCCACACATCGAATTTTTATTAAGGCGGTATCTTTTCATTAAGCCCCTGCGAGTGCAAGGGCTGCCAAGGGTTTATCTTGATTCGAGAGGGTGATTTTCGCTGCCATGCGCCGTGGTAACAGTCTATGAAGGTTTGGCGGTTTTATGTAACACGGTTTGTCCGTTATAGGCGATTTCAATAATCTCGATATCGGCGTAGAGCGCTTCGACGGCAATGGCGAGTTGATAGATAAGCCAGCAGTATCCCGTGAGGGCAAATCCCTGCGTAACTTCATTGGCTAAAGGGGCCGAATTTGGCGTTTGGGCGGCCAAGCTGAGTTGTAATCTGTGCTGCAACTCTTGCTCTAATGAATTTGGTAGTGTTGGCAATGTGGCTGTTTTGCCTGCAACAAATTCACTCAGCCTGTGAAGATAAGCCGTAAGCTCGGCGGCGACACGGTTGATTTGGTGGTATGCCTCTTTGTCGGCCTCCTGCCAGCGACTCAAAGGTAATAACTCGAGTAGGGTGATCAGCCGCACCTGTTTATTGACTAATTCCGCCAGCAGCACTTTATGTTTTTTAGCGTTTGGCTTTCCCACTCGAGGGAGAAAAACAGTTTCTTTTGGGTTAATACCGCCTTCATGGCCGCCTCTAGTTCGGCGCGAAAATCTAAATCATGGTTGGCGGGGGCCTGTAAATGTTGGGTAAGCACTTTGGCCATACTGTCGATGGCATTGGCGAGCTGGCTGCGCCAGTCCTGTTTGGCCTTAATCGGGAAGATAAACAGCGACACCAGAATGGCAATAACACAACCGAGCAGAATATTCGCCGTACGCCAGAGTGCCTCTGAGGTGTCGTGGTTCGCATCGCCCACCACGATAATAATGGTGAATCCTGCCACCAGATAGGCATAGCTGTAGCGTCCCGCCGAGATAAAACAGATCAGCGTGACCCCTAAGATCAGTAGCCCCATAATCAGCCAATAACTGTCGATAGTGGCCACTAACATCACGCCATAAGCCGAACCTAAACAGGTGCCTACCGCCCGCTGCAGGGACTTTTCAATCGCGCCACCCACCTGTGGCAGACTCATCATAATGATCACTATGGTCACCATGCTCCAAATGAAATGCGGCGGCGACCAAATGGCGTTAATAGTGACGGCAATCAGCAGGGCGAGGCCGAGTTTAAGGGCGTGAATGGCACGGAAATGACGATAGATAAAGTCGGCAAAAGGGCTTGCAGGGGCAAATACGGACATAATGCAACACTCCTTTGGACTGATGGTAGCCAAGCCATTATCGCAGAAAGGCACTGTGTCCGTGTGGCTTGGCGGATAAAGAAATACGAATTGCGAGGCGGCGCCGTTTGAGCTTAGACCAAGGCGCCGCCAAGATCACATAAATCTGCATTAAGTGATACAAAATCAGTAGGATAAGATGCGGTATCCCGAGGATTTAGACATAAAAAAGGCTTGAATAAGCAAGCCTATTCAAGCCTTGGTATATCAGTGTATTTACACAGTTAGTTTGAGCTTGGCTCTGCGGTGTACTTATCCATAATGATGGCGCAGGCGGCATCACCCGTGATGTTGAGCGCGGTGCGGATCATGTCAAACACTCGGTCGAGGGCGAATAACAGTGGTAAACCATCAATCGGAATCCCTGCGGCCAGTAGTACAGCGACCACTAAAAATGACGGACCGGGGACACCCGCTTGGCCAATGGCGCCTAAGGTAGAGGTAAAGATAATCGCGGCATAGGCGGTCATCGACAGATCGATGTTGTACATTTGCGCGAAAAACATAGCGACTAAACCATAGTAAATCGCGTTGCCGCTCATATTGATGGTGGCACCTAGAGGCAGCACAAAGGCGGTGGTTGCCTTAGACACCTTAAGATCTTCTTCGCAGGTTTCCATATTCACCGGCAGCGTGGCCATAGACGATGCCGTCGACAGTGCCATCACCTGAGGTTTTTTCATCGCCGAAATAAATTGGCGTGCCGATACCTTAGAAAACAGCTGTACCACTAAGGGGAAGAACACAAAACCGTAGATCAGAATCGCGGCCACAAACACGGCAAACAGCTTAAACACGACTTCTAAGGCATCGAAACCGAAGGTGCCGACGGAATCGGCCATCAAACCAAATACCCCAATGGGCGCAATCACCATCACACAGTTGATCATCCACACAAAGGCGTCGACGACGGTATTTAACGCCGCCATGATGGGCTTGGCGCCATCGCCTTTGACCTTGGTCAGTGCGATACCGAAAAATATACTAAACACCAGAATTTGAAGGATATTTCCGCCAGTCAATGATTCGAACACATTGGTTGGGATCATGCCAATGAAGGTATCCATTACTCCTGGCAGTGCGCCATGTTCGGCGGTGACTTCCATCAGGCCGCTACTGCTATGGGCGGTAAAGTCGACCCCCGCGCCCGGGGTAAACACCTTGCCCATGACTAATGCCAGAGCCACGGCAATCCCCGAGGTGACAATAAAGAAGCCGAAGGTGCCGACACCAATCTTACCCGCCGAGGGGCTATCGCCTAAGCTGGCGGCGCCGCTGATGATAGACACCAGTACCAGTGGGATCACTAGCATTTTGATTAAATGGATAAAGATGGTACCCAGTGGGGCGAAGATGCTCGCACTTTCGCCCATGGTAAAACCAACCAGTGCGCCAATAATCATGGCAATAACCACTTGCACACCAATGTTGCCTAATAAACTCTTGCTCTTCATTCTTGCGAAACTCCCCAATTACCGCGGCATTTTGTGTCTTAAGACTAGTTATCTATTTACAGGCCTGCCCTCGCTTTTGGCGTAAAAGCGCAGCCCTGACACGTTTTTTGGGCGCTTAAGGTACCACAGTTGCTGTTACGGGGTTTGTGAAACATCACCAACCTTGGTTTGAAAATAACCAAAATCTAAATAACGCGACGACTAAATGAATAATGTTTAAAAATACATGCTGTAAAATAACGTTTATTTAAATTTGATTGGTTTTTTGTCCATCGAATTGATGAATTGTGATTTTGGCTTTGATGGACGCAGATATCCTCTCGTATTCTTGGGGCGAGTTGAGTCGCGAGAACTCCCATCTGTTACTTGTATGCATCTTGGGAGTGGTGAATAGCTTCTATGACTATGCAATTTAGTGGCTCACTCGGTTTTACTATGACAACGCCATTCGAGGACATTATGAATATCAGCTCATTTTTCGGTCAGCCCGAGTCGTTACAGCGCTGGATAAGAAAGTGCATCGAACAACCGGGATTAAGTTATTGGCTGGTTTATCAAGATCTGGGAACAAGGTGAATCCCTACAGCTGACCACGCTATTGTTCCCGATAGTGGCTGATATGAGAGACCTATCGGATGCCGAAATCGATGCCTTTGAGGATGGCTTAGGCCGCAGTGACTATGGTTATCTGCTGAACACGGATCAAATAGAGGATGTGATTGATAATCTTAAGCAGCAAAAAGCTCAGCCCAGTGAACAGGAACTGCTTGAAGCTATTATCTTTTACTATGAGCGAGATGCGTTTATCTGCCTCTAATGGGTTCTTTGTGGGGGTCGCGACTTAAGCAGATATAAGCGCCCCCGACGAATCAACGCTGGGGCGCGGGTGGAGTAAGCTTTACTTTGCTAGCGACTTAAAGTGGTTGCGCAGGGTATTGCTGAAGCTGCTGTCGTAGGTAAAGTTGTAGAGTTGTTTATTTTCAGCGGTATCCAATGCTTTGAATAGATCTGCCTCTGTCAGTAAGTTTGCCGTCACTAGATAGTAGTGTGCCTGAATGGTTTTGCTAGTAATCGGGTCCGCCTCAATTTCAGTGATAGTTAGTAGCTTGCCGCCGTTTGGACTAGTGCTAATGTCCCATTCATATTGGTGTTCTGGCTGACCGAAACTATCGAGAATGGTGAATTTATGTGGTGAGTCCTCAATGTAACTCTCGGGGTAAGAGTACGGCCACAATAGCTTCACGATCAAGCTAGAGGAAAGCTCGCTCGCGGTTTCTACACCCGTTTCATAGGTTACGGGATCTTCTTCGCGGCAAATCACGTCGGCCGATTGCTTGATATCGATGCGATATATTTGCGAAGGCCAACTGAGTGACGCCAGTTTGAGGTCGCTCGGGAGGTTTGCCAGCAAATCTTGCCAGTCAGCGGCCGTGTTTTGATACTTATGGAAATTTATTTCGACAGGGACTTCAGTGCCGGCATAAACGGTTTTTAATTGATTGCCTTCAATCACAGGTTCTTTAAGCACATACCCTTGGTCGTTACGCGAGGCATTGATCCATTTTTTCATTGGCTCATTCCAGCATTCGGTAGGGACTTCCTCTCCCGACGTGTTGTCGAAGATCATCACAGCGTCACCTGAAAATACGCCAGTAAGAGTTTGGTCAGCAGTACCATAATCTAAGCTGACAAAGTGGCTGTTGCGAACGGTGGCGATATTGAGCACATGAGATGCGTCGGTTTGATTGAGCATGCTGCTAAACACTGTATCCCAGTCAGTGCTGTTCATCGCCTTGTCGTCAACCAGCGCTTCCATATAACCGAAGGACACTAAGGTGCTCTCCACCTTATTGGTAACGGCAACGGGATTAGTTTGCAGATAAGCCTCAGTGCCAAAACCATACCCTAGGATTAAATTCTCGAAGGCTTCAAATGCGGCGATTAACACTTCGATAGCCGCCAAAATTTCCACTGTGCGCTCATTGGTGAGGTTTAACAGGTAATCGTGTAACAGCAGGGTGTCGAGAAATGTGGGTTGCAGAGTGATTTCGGGCGAAAGACTAAATAAATCGGCTTCGACTTGTTTAAATCCAGTGGCGTATAAGGATTTGAGTTTGGCGCGGAACTCAATCACTTGCTGTGGCGTTAAGTCGGCCTCAATCATCTTGCGATAGCGTGAAAACTCAATATTGGTCAGCGCGTTGATATGACCCGCATGATCGGGCAGGGCAACGATATTCATGCCGCCAGTGGTGGTGTTGGTGTTAGCTGCCGCGGAGCTCATCGCCAATGCTGAGCGTGCAGATGACGCCGCGTTATCAATCCAATTGGCCAACAGGTAATAGTTAGGTTTTTCGGTCTCGCTTTTCCAATCGATTTGATACTTACCGTCAGTGCCCGTAGTGGTGCTCGGTTCACCCTCTGAGCAGCTTAAGTCTTGGTTGAGATCGACGCACACGTTGGCCCCGGCGATAGCGCCGATATAAGTGACCTGACCCGTGACTTTATGTGCGTATTCTGTGGGTGGCGTCGGCTCTGGCGTCGTGGTGGTGTCATCTTTATCGTCTGAGCCAGAACATGCCGTCAGCAAACTGGTGGCGATTAGCAAAGAGAGCAGTTTAGGTTTAAACATCTTGTGTCCTTACATTAATTCGGCAATTTCCATTGCACTAAGTTAGCGTGGAGTCATCTGATAACGTCGAGTATTCAACGTGTTGCAGTATTATTCATGGCCAAGCCAAATAGCATGAGCCTAGGTGACTAAGAAGGGCGAGAGTATCGGTCTGAGTGGATAAAAATCGACGCCGCTTGTGATAAAACATGCGGCTTGATGTGAAATCCCTTTCACGACAACGTTTGGCATCCTTCCTGTCGTAACACAGCGCAGTAAAATTGCTGTATTAGTAGCGCGTATATTTTCTTTTTGTTTAAAAATCATACAACTATACAAAAGTATGATAAGGGGCTCTTAGCGGCTTACGTCTGTTAAATACATTTTTAGATTGCACATTCGAGCATTAACAGTGGTATGCCATTAGCTTCTGCTTGTTGCATACGTTCGGCCATTTCTGTTGGGCTAAGTCCTGGATGAATAGGGATCAGCTTTTCCGATGTCAATAGAGGCTTGAGTTGATTGCAATCAACGGTGTTATCAATACTAATTGTCTGGGCGTTAAGGGAGAGTAAGCTTGACCAATTGTTAGAATTCACTTGGCTGATTAGCAAACTATCTAGCTGTAGGTTTTTCGAATTAAAATCAGTAACCTTCATATTGTTCAACATAAGTGTTTTAAGATTATTGTTGTTCAGATTAGAAAGTGAAGTGAGCGTGCCACCTTTTAAGCTAAGGGTGTCAAGATGGCTAAAGTCGTTGAGGTCGTCCAATATCACCATATCGGTGGGATTAAACTGACAATTCAGCAAGTTGAGTTCTTGGCTTTGTTGAATCGCGAGCAGTTTCGCCTGTTGTTGAATACAGTCACCCAGTGGCTTGTTGCTAAATTTTAGGGCTGAAATGGGCTGTGAAATCTCACTTGTGGCCTCTGTTTGAGGCCCATCAAAGGTGCCAAAATCTTGCTCTGGTTTTTCTTGGATAAGCTCAGGCTCGTCTATCTCACTGAATTGGGAAATACCTTCAGTATCATTCTCTGACATATATTCGGGTGTAGTAGGCGGAATCACTCCCTGTTTGGCTGCAAATGTACTGATAAAGGCATTAGCTATTGCATCTCCTTTCTCGCCGCTGAGCCCCTCGACCAAGGCTGGTGAATCATCGCCTAAAACACAGATACGAAATCGATGAAATAGACTCGTTAGGGTATTGACCCGTGCCTGGCTGATATTCATGTCCATTAACGCTGGGAAGGCATCGCCTAGATTTTGGATATTAGAGTAAGTGTTAAGCCTATCTGCATAGGCAGTTAGTTCTTTGATTTGCGAGTTAAAATCAGCCATTAGCTGCGGTTGATGGCATTGGCTTGTATGCGAAACTTGCTGCTGTAATTCTTTAAAATACTTAAGGTATTCATCCGCTAATGTGAGTTGTTGCTTTGCTTTAATCGCCAGACGTTGAGGTATACCTTCCTTTAAAACGGCAACTGCATCGCCTTGGTGACGCTCTAGCGCATCGTCAATTTTGTCCTCTGGCGCGGTTTCCCCTAATACAATTGCTTGCTTTAGCAGTGGTGCTGTTTTGCTGTCAAAAGTTGCCAATGCCAGATCTCTATCCTGTGCTGCACCCGCAGGAAAGCTACTCCAGACAAGTAAGCCATATAGGACGATTAAAGAGAAAAACCTGTGGAAGTGGGCAGAAGGCATAATAAACTTCCTTGTGATGAAAACGAATTTTAGCCAACAGATTGGCTAGCGAGACTGACAGGTATAATGGCTGACGTTTTTCGTTAGCCATTTTTGCGTCTAGAGTCCATCTCCTCAATCACGCTAAAGTATTAACTTGTGTTAGGTACCGTTTGGTTAAAACGGGAGATTATCTTCGAAATACCATTTACCAGCAGCTTCAAACAGAACGCAGTTCACGCTTCCTTTTGTTTTCTGCCATCAGGTCTCACAAAGTAAAAGTTATAATGCAAATCTGCCATGTTTGTCATATCGGGATATTGCCCTATGTTATCTTTACTTGGGTCTCGAAAACTGGATTCTTGCTCGGAGAATACGATTTTATCTAATGGAATTTGACCGAACATTTCATTTTTATAACCATTGATGCTAAGCATGGCCATCTTCTTCGCTAACTTACCCTCATTCCATGTCTGTAACATGGGATGAAACTCTTTAATCATGTCATCCATTTTGTTATCGCGAATATCCTGCATCATTTTGTCACAGCGGGGTTTAAGCTCGGCAATTAATTCAGCAGGTAACTCTGAACCAGTGGCGTACATGGGGAATATCGCTGCAAGCCCTAGCAGTAGAGATATAGGTTTACCAAGTTTAAATAGGCAGAGTTTCTGTAATTTCATATGAGTTCCAATATCAAGAGTGTTATGCCACAGGGTTGAGACCCGTATTGCTGACTTATATTTCGTAAGAAATACGCTATTTCTTCTCTGTTTGTCATCGCTGTGCTGTTACAAACAGGGGAGGTATTTCTGTCATTGAGAATAATCGCATCGCGTTACTGCATCAGCTTGCGAGTGCGTCATGGTTCTAATGGGTATCTCATTATTTCTGGTAGTTATCTCGCTATAACGTATTGAGTAATTTGTTCACTGCATCGCCTGCCGCCGCGACCCTCTGAAAAAAGGCGGTTTATTAAACGTTTCGGGCTGTGTGATATGGCTACGAATATACTCTTCGAGTTGCTTAACTTCGGGTAGGGATTGGGTTTGTACAAAGAGTGATTGATAGTCAGGGATGAACGTTGTGCTTTTAATGCCGCTAAATTGCCAAGCACGTGATACCGCTGTAGTTGCATAATCAACAGTGATTTCAGACTGACCATGATAGACGGCATTAAGTATTTGTTGATCGCCTAAGAATACCAATATTTGGTCGTACCCTCTGTTGGAGACTGGTAGTAGCAACTCTTTTTGAACACTAAAAAAGAGAGGATCTTCATTATCACTGCCCATTGATAGCGCTGATAAGGTCGACGCGTTGAGAGATACATCAGAGGCTATTTTTAGTAACACTGAGCTACCTACTTGTACATTAAGGGTATTGCTCTTGCCGTAGGTATTTTTGACATATAATTCTCCCGAAACAGCGCTATTGGGAATATCAAAAATTAATTCACTTGGGTTGATTGAGCGCGGCGCAATTTCCTGTCCAAGGAAAACCACTTTAGTCTGTTCATTAAAGCGGCTGCCTCTCAGTAATATTTCACTGCCTGGTTTAGTACGGAGAGTTGTTTGCTCGAGTATTATGGGGATATTTTCATTACGATAAAGGATATCAATGCCATTGGCGCTGATTAGATTTGAGGCAACAAAATACATTTGGGTTGCGTCCTCTGGCAAAATGAAATCCACACTTGCATCTTGATTGACTTTGACTGGCATATTAATTGGTTCACCAGACTTACGGGCAAATACAAGTAAACCGTCACTCAGGCCATCACCCAATATTCGATGTTTTTTATTCGCAATTAAAACGTCTTTTATTGGAGTCTGTCCATCATGTAGATAATAGATAGTTCTAATTTCTTTATAATTTTCAGAAGGGTAGGCCGCAGATCTTACTCGTGAATGAGGTTCTATATCATTGACATCTAAAATAAGATCATCGTCGTCATCGAGATCGATGAAATCAGCCAGTGCATCGCCATCAAAATTGAGCGGAGATTGACTATTCTTACCTACTTCCATGGCATCCAATACCGAGTTTCCATCGGCATCAAGGTCAGCAAACGCTGCTAATCCGTCATTATCTAAGTCAGTCGCACCCTCCAAGCCATCTTTTATTCCATCTGCATCAGTATCATCATCGAGCCAGTTGGGTAAGCCATCTCCATCGACGTCATGCAGCATCAGATTGTCAGATTTTAATACATAGAACTCTTCCCCGTCATAAATACCATCATTATCAGTATCCTGAGAATAAGCTTCAAAACCGAAGGCAGGTTCTATTGCGTCATCAATGGCATCTACGTCATTATCAAAAAATGCCGCTATCTTGTAGTTAAAATCAGGCCTGCCGCGGAAAAGTTTGTCATTGATTACCAGATAATAAACGCCTGATGTCCTCGGTTTTACTTGGATTGCGCGCTTATATTTTCCGACAGGCTGATAGTTTGGTGCCCATGCAAGGATAGCTAGTCCCTCGCTATCTAACACTGCCATACCTGGTGAGAAATCATGACTTGGGGAAGATAATAAAAACGTGACTGATTTGCCTGCCTCTAGTTTTATCTGGTAAAAATCGAGATCATTGACTTGTTGCACAACCCCATAAATACGCGATGGGACTTGTTGGACATGATTTGCAACATCTTGATTATTATTGAACTCTTCTTCAGTAACTAAGGCGTACTGACTTTTATATTTATCAAACGGATAATCATCCAATTCATCTGGCACCCCATCACCATCTTCATCTTTATTTTCCCATGTGCCATGGTGTTCTGTGGGCGTGACAGTTGTTGCTTGTGTAAATAGCGGCAGGGCTAGAAAGGTGATTAAGGATAGCGCAAGGGCAGAGTGAGGTAGTCGCAAAATAAACATCCTTGTGATGAAGCGGCTCTTGGCGAAGAGAGTGATTAAGTGATTGACATCAATGTCAGTCTGTCGTTTTTTTAGTCAGTTATTTTTGCGTCTAGAGTCCATCATCACAATCACGCTAAAGTATTAACTTCACAACTAGAATAAGCCATTGTTCAACAATGCTTATTATCTTGCCAAATCCCAGCCTAAGTTGGTGTGCATAACGCTAAATAGCGTAACTTTATAGTAGAGTCATTCGTCGATTTGGTTTCTGTTAAATCTACAGAAAATACTCTTTAAACAGCAAGCCTGTTACCGCCACTAAGGCGACTAAGGGAAAAGCGACGAATATGCTGCGGGCGACAATGGTTAATGAATGTCGACGCTTTTGCAGCGTGATTGGATAGTCGAAGTAGACCAGCAGGTAAAGCAGAGGCTTAATCGGAAAGTAGAGGCTCTTTAAGCTGATTGATTTGTCCGATTGCAGCGTGATGATTAGCTCACAGACATCATAGGTGGTGCGCAGGTCGCGCGTGCTGGGCCAAAATCGAACGCAGATTTGCTTTATGTCTTGTCGCTGAATTTCTATCGGGCCAGCTTTGGTCTCGATAAGATGACTGCCGGGGATATTGAGTCGTTTGGCGTTAATCTGACAGACATGCTCTTTCACCCGACCATAAATGCTATCGATGAATAGCTTTTTGAGCATCAGACTACCCAAGATGGTGCCTATACTCAGCGCCAACCAGATTTCAGGGGGCATGAGTTGGGGATTGATAAAGGGTAAGATGGCCAATGCCAGCGGCCCAATGAAAAAGAGCATCTCTAAAGGCAAGGGAAGTGGGTAGAGTAGCCTTGATGACTTAAGGCGAATGTCACTGTCACTAGTGAGTTGATTTTTCCCTTTGAAATCGGTGGTGCCAAACCAGGGGTGTCGTCAAGGGTTAGCTTTTCCATGCTTTTCAGGTTCCTTTTAAATTGAGTGAGCTAGTGATTGCCGCTATTTGAGCAGATTTAATCATGTACCATTTCCATCAGCATCTCGATCTAAAAAATTTGGAATGGTGTCATTATCTAAATCATTACTTCCCTCAAATTTATCGCTAAACCCATCGCCATCAGAGTCAGAATCCAACCAATTTGGAATAGAGTCATTATCAATATCTATACTTTTATTAATAGTGCCGAAGATAAACTCGAGTCCATCTAAAATTTTATCCTTGTCCATATCATTTTCTAGCAGGTCAGAACCCACTGCTCGTTCTTTCATATCATCAAATGAATCAACATCAGTATCGTTAAAAAATACAATTTCGTAGGAAAGATCTGGCCAACCTGAAAAGTTTTCATCAATTAAACTTAATTGATATGTACCCGGGTCATATATTGGAAAGTTTACTACGTAGATATTCGGTTTTGTGTATTGATATAAAAAGATGTCATTCATAACAAGGCCATCTTCATTTGAAATATACACTTGTGGTTTAAATCGAGCTGATGACGTTTTGAAGACAGCTGTGTATTGTTTAAGCTCGGTTGTTACAAACTTAAACAGATCTCCTTTGTCCAATTCAGAGCTTATAACCCCTCGTACTATGGCCCCTTGATCTATTTCGATTGGTGTGGCCACTGATGGGTTGTCATTCGGTTCCTGCTCTATAAATACTGGATATTTATTTCTGCTTGAATCAAACGGATAATCATCCAATTCATCTGGCACCCCATCACCATCTTCATCTTTATTTTCCCAAGTGCCATGATGTTCTTTGGGCGTGACGGTTGTTGCTTGTGTAAATAGCGGCAGGGCTAGAAAAGTGATTAAGGATAGAGTAAGGGCAGAGTGGGGTAGTCGCAAAATAAACATCCTTGTGATGAAGCGGCTCTTGGCGAAGAGAGTGATTAAGTGATTGACAACTAGACCTGTTTACCAGTTTGTTCGTCAGCCATTTTTGCGTCTAGAGTCCATCTCCTCAATCACGCTAAAGTATTAACTTGTTTTAGATTGGGTTGGATGAGTCTCGGATAAATTGCGTTAACCAACTGTGGATCGCAAAGTTATGCTTATCAGGTAGTTTATAGGCTAATTTTACAGCACCCTTTTTCGTCAATAGATAGGTAACATTTGTTACCTGTGAGACGCCCCAGACATCGGCAAGCTTAAAGTGTTTGGTCCTGCAGCCCTTCTTGCTGATGGTTAACATGTCATTCTCGACCGTTAACAGACAAGCACCTCTGATGAATGCCACAAACCCAAGGCTTAAAGCTATCAAGCAGGCTGACAAGGCATATTGGTAGAAAGGTGGGATATAGACTTGACGAAACATTTCTTCTTGGAAGTGCAGCATCCAGATACCCAGCAGTGCTACAGATAAAATGGGGATGTTGATCATCCAGATGACCAATGGATGTCCTTTAACACTGAGTTGCGCAACTCCAGTCTGCCGTACTAGGCCATCCTGTGGCAGAGGTGTGGGCTTACCTTTCTCCATGAGTCCTGCTGGAGTGAATTTGTGTCTGTTATTACCTATTAGCAAGGCGATGTTCGTATCAAAATGGGCTTCAAAAAACGCAATTGTTTTGAGTAGGTCGGAAAAGGTCGCAATTGTGAGTGTTAGTTTTGGATGGCTGAAGAAGGTCAGAGAATAGCTATGTCTGACATGTTCGCTGGGATCTAGGAAATGCGCAAATTCGCCAGAGATTAAGCCCGATATTTCAATCAAGGATAGTTGCTCATTGAGAATGTGCTTACTGCCAAAGACAACGCCAAACCAAGATTGGGTTTGTACTAGATCTTTGCTCTTGGCGCTTATCACGACCTTGTTAAACCGGAACACAGGCAAAAATGCCGCAGCGCCAAACAGGCACATCGCCACAGGCCATTCACCGCTCTCCTGCCATTCACCGACCGCCAGCGTCATCAACATAAGACCGAAAAAGACAAAGAATATGCTTACCAAGATCCCAGCCATGCCTCGAGTATTTGTTAAAATAAGTGAGTCATCCGTGTGTTTACTTATGCTATAGCTCATGTTGGCAGGGGTCCAATCGTGTGTTGTGATATTTGCTTTGGGTAATATGTTACATTGTCATCCATTACCCTTGGTTGTCAGTGGATAATTGGGTCGGTTATTCCTATGTCTGTCGTAAGTCAAAGGCGCCCATGGGACGCCTTCTTGCGGTAAGGGTCAGGGATGCTGACCCAGGTACCAACGACCATTCTCGTGCTGTTTAAAATAGCAGCGACTTCGTCTATCTCCTTTGACGCCTCGCCCCTGATATTTCAGTTTTATGGATCGGGTTGCTTTACCTTTATATTCTCCCTGTTCCATCGGGCCTACTTCCAATATCTGATAGCTTGGCTCGGTCAGTCCCTTGAACTTCTTCTCGAAAGATCGGGCAATACCTTTGCGGATATCCGCCTCATATTCTGCCGCTTCAGGCGGCAGCAGTTTGAGGTAGAGGGTGACCTCGTTATGAATGAAACCCTCGCGCATATAGCTCTCACATAGGGTGGTGAGATTGGCCTCGCTCGCATCGGCCGTGCCTTGAAATAATCCATCGCTCCGTGGGGCTGACATTGCGCCCTCAGTCGCTGTTGCAGCCGATGAAGTCATCAAGGTGAGAATGGATAATACGAGTGTAAATATGGCAACGGGAAAAAAACGTGGCATACATATCCTTATGATTTAAAGCATTAAACATCAATGTTATAGCGGAATGTTGTCCCGCTATTTTTCCCTTAAGCTGCCGTCATCACAATAGCACCTAAGTATTAACCCAAATGCCGAATCAGACATTTATAGCTTTATCTGCGGGCTTAAGGTCAATGCCAGTGGGCTGCAATCATGACTAGATTGAATAACGATGTGATGACCGCCAAGGCGATAACCAAAATAACCAGCCGTTCCCTTGGGGGCGGCTGCTCGATAAGCTCCACTGAATAATCAAAAAATATTGCCAGATAGAGCAAGCTTCTATGGGGGTAGGCCATACCGGAAAGCTGGTAATGCTTGCCGTTGTGCAAGTGAATCGTCACACCATGGACCCGATTGCGCTTTTGCATTTCACTGAAATAACTAACCCAATGGAAAGTGATTTTTTCAATCTCAACTCTAGGTATAGTGCTGTTGCCGCCGCAGATATGTTGGGGCAACCTGATACAGTGGCGATTGAAAATTAACTGTGTATTAGCGTCGAGATCTGCCTTATTGATGGACAGCTGACGCCACACCCAGCGCTTGCGCCAGCTCAAATATGTCAGCAACCAAATCAGTGTAATGCCTCCGGCCGCAATCAATACGGCAACAGAACCGACACGGCTCAGTACAAGTCCCAGAAGGAGAACGGGAATGGCAGAGGACAATAATAACAGCTCCTGCCTGAGTGGCAGTGCCGTAAACCCAAGTGAAACCGGCAACCTGAATTCATCTTCCTGACGGATCCTGAAATACTTGCTTTTAAAGCTGATATCAAACCATTTGAGGTCATTGAGCATGTACTTCAATGAGTTCATCCCTGCTGTTCCTTCCTCTTGTGTAACTTATATCGCCAGCCGTGAAACGGCATTTGATGGTATGACAATCTGAGATCATCAATGGAAAAGGGGCGCAAGCCCCTTTTCCATTTGTCGATATCGCCATCCAAGCTCTGATATCCTCGACTATCAGAGTCTCAGCTCTCTAAAATACCAGTTCTCACCGATCCGTAAGAACTTGCAGCTGGTTGAGTGGCCACTACCGCGCTGATTATATATTTGAAATAAAACTTTTTTCCTTCCACGGCACCAAGACGTTCCTTTTCAATCTTGGCCGGCTCCACAGGGTCTATTCCGCTAATAATCGTGCTAGCCGGCTTTCCCTGATAGGTACCCATGTACTCTTGATGTCTTGCGGACAACTCATTTTTTAACACCTTCTCGCCAAAAATACCCAGCCAAGGTTCAGGAAATGCCGCTACATAGGCATCAAAATCTTCATCTCTATATATGTCTAACATTCCCATACAACGTTGTACTAAAGGCTCTTGGCTGAAATTCTGTGTCGGGGCTGAGGCATTGGCGAAACCAGACGTAAGCAATAAAAACAGCGTCAATAATCTATTATTCATGTTGTAACATCCTTGCTTGATTCGTTGTGGCATTGACATAGGCACAATTTGTAATTTTGGGATTTGCCCCTTTAACTACTTTTATCCTGTAAGACTTAATCATTTCAATAAAGTCAGGATCTGATGCCGCCATCTTACTAATTGATGGCATCAACAAGATGTTCGAGAGTGCCAGTCTCTCAGCATTAATTACGACAGACTTTTCCTCCCTGAAAATAGCAACAGTGGAAGTAGGAATATAATCATTTGAATTTTTAATATACAGTTCATTATAGCTGATGTTATTTTTATTTATATCTAAATCCACACCATTTTGTGTTAAGCGAAAATAACTTTTTCATTGTTGTTTTTACATATATCTCTGAAGAACCAATTATTTTTTCAATGTTATCTGATTTAAGGGTAACAGTTTCCTCGATGTCAAAATAAATCTTATTACTGATTAGTTGCAGCGACTCTACGTATAGAAAGCCAGAAACTGCATTCGCAGGGACTGTTATTGTTGCCTCACCATTAACAATCGAATCAGGAGAAACGACTATATCCCCAAAATGCACTGTCATGCCTGGCTGTAGGTTTCTTCCAAAGATCTTTATAATGTCTCCAGCTTTCAGAGAAGAATCCTTCAAATCTTTTATAACTGGAGTTAGAGGAGATGAAACAGTGAAATATCTAGAGTTGCTTTTAACACTGCCACTAGCTAAATAGTATTCATATTCAGCTTCATCAAGAATATTGTCAGGTAAATAAAATGAGAATCCACTTTCTGCGACATCAGATAGTTTAATGTTATAAAGTTTTGAATGACCTTTTATTACCAAGAATGAATCTGAAACAGGAATATTTTGGCCTTGAATATATACTCTTTCCCCAGGGAAAGCTCTATCAGTCATTGTCACCCCAAGCTTGTCATCAAATCTTAAAGCAAAAACCTGGAATTGTTCAGTTAATGATAGTTTTGAGAGCCTCTCAATATCATTTATATCAAGCAAGCCATCTGAATCATCATCAAGATCCAAAAAGTCGTAGATACCATCACCATCAGAATCTAATGGATTAGCTATATCCACAGCTTCTTCGCTATCAGCTATGGCATTTCCATCCGAATCTGTATCAGCGAATGCACCTACACCATCTAGATCTAAATCTGTAAGTTTTTCTAACTTATCAGGTAATCCATCATTGTCAGAGTCACTATCAAGCCAATTGGGAATATTGTCATTATCCAAGTCAAGTTGTAATGCACCAAAGGCTTGAACATAGACTTCGTTACCATCGTAAACCCCATCTCCATCACTGTCGGGGTTAGATGCATCCATAGCTAATGCGTTTTCAAGCTCAGCAGGTAAACCATCATAATCAGTATCAATGAATGCTTTTACTGAGTATGTAGCATTGGCTCCCCCAGCAAGATTTTGTTCCGCTACAGCAACGTAATAAACCCCAGTCCTTTCAAATGATACAGTTGCTATCGCACCGATCTTTCCGATTGCCTCTGTATTGTTTTTTATTTCGAATATTGCTCGCCCAGTTTCATCCAATATACTGATTGTTGGCTTATAACTGAAATCATTCATAAATAAAACAAAAGTGACGGGAAGAGCAGCATTCACCTGAGATTGATCAATTTGGAATCGATAAACATCCCCATCTCCCCTTTCTTCTAAGACACCCTGCAATTTGAAAGGAAATGAATCTGAAACCACAGTGGCTACCGATGGATTGTCGTTGAATGAGGATTCAGTAGTCGTGCTGTAACTTTGCTTTTTAGCATCAAACGGATAATCATCCAATTCATCTGGTACCCCATCACTATCTTCATCTTTATTTTCCCAAGTGCCATGGTGTTCTGTGGGCGTTACAGTTGTTGCTTGTGTAAATAGCGGCAGGGCTAAAAGGGCGATTAAGGATAGGATCCGAGCTGTGTGGGAAGATGGCAAAATAAACGTCCTTGTGATGAAGCGGCTCTTGGCGAAGAGAGTGATTAAGTGATTGACATCAATGTCAGTGTCATTCTGTCGTTTTTTTAGTCAGCTATTTTTGCCTGTACAACCCATCGCCTCAATCACGCTAAAGTATTAACTTGTTTGATATTTGTTATTGCGCAATCCGTTTAGTGTTACTTTTCGCAGCAGTATTTCTATGGAGAGTAAATATAGATGCGTGTTTCTAAGCGGAGTTATTTAGTGGGGTTATTGGCTATGTCGACGAGCCTAATGCCTTTGTCGTTAATGGCGGCGAATGAGGGGTTATTTACGCCTTTTCCTACGGCGAAATTAAAGGATGAATTGACGCGCCATTATGCCGAATATCCCTTTATTATCAGCGCGGGTGAACAAAGGTCTGACTATCGTTTTAAGCCCATCTTCGGTCAGGTCCATCAGCAAAAATACAAATTAGCGCCCGAATATAGCCCTGCGCATATTCTCGACAATTACCGTGAGCAGATTAAAAAGCTTGGTGGCGAAGTCCTATTCGAGTGTCTGCTTGAGGCCTGTGGTGATTCTCGCCTATTGGAAGAGCAAATTGCGCTGTTGGATGGCGTTATTGGTGTTGAAAGTGGTTACTTGTTTGCTCGAGTGAAGAATGAGCAAAAAGAGTTTTATACCGCCATACAAGCCGCAAATCTGAAGAGTTCTGCGGGTATTCATATTACGACGCTCGAGGTGATCCCCGAGCCGCTAGATTTAGTCACGGTTAATGCCGCATTTTTACAGCAGGCGCCTAAGCAAATCGAGTTTAAAGATAATCAAAAGAAGGATAAGAACGGCGCCGAGGATCATCCGCTTATCAGCCGCCTACAGGGAAGCTATATCCAGGACTTTAAACGCCAAGGCTTTGCCAGCACAGTATTTGTGTCTTCAATGGATGCAAGCAATAAGCCTGTGCTGGTGGAGCGTGCGGGTAAGTTGACTCAAAATGGCTATTCAATACCAAAGGAATATTCGGGTTACGAGGTGTTCACTAACTACAAGGTGGCATTGACTAAACTCGGATTCGAGACGCAATTTGAGTGTCAGGGAAAGGCCTGTGGTAGGGAGGATAGGTTTATCAAAGCCATCGATTCTCTAGTGAACATTGGTAACGAAGACAGCCAGTTTTATGCTTGGTATACCTTAACGCGCCCCGAGGGGAATGTGCATGTGAGCACTTATACTCTTGGTTATATTGATGGCTTATGGACCGACTTGCGGGTGTTAGAGGAGACTGAGCTTAAGGATGATCGCGTGGGGATCAATCTTGAGGCGCTGACCGACCAAATCGAAGCCAAGGGGCATGTTGCCTTAGAAGGGCTGTTATTTGAGTACGATAGCGACAAGTTGTTGCCCGAGGCGCAGCCCGTTGTCGAGGTGCTTGCGAGTTACTTAAAGGCAAATCCCAAGCGTGCATTTTATGTGGTGGGTCATACCGATGACAAAGGTAATCAAGCCTATAACCAAGGTCTATCCCAGCGCCGCGCGGTGGCGATAGTGAAGTTATTGACCACGAGTCATGGTATTCCAACTCAACAATTGGAAGCCGTAGGGATAGGTGAACATGCTCCCGTTGCTAGTAACAGTGATGAGGCGGGGCAGCAGCAGAATCGCCGTGTCGAGTTAGTATTGAGATCGGATACAAAGTAAGCCCAATTGTTTGATTCAATTGATATAAAAATGGCGTCAGCTCTTGTCGAGTTGGCGCCATTTTTGTTTACCTGTGATAGCTCAGCCGACGTCTCTGCCAAGCGATATTCAGGCTAAGGCTAAGATAGTGCCGGGAAGGAGAGTGAACTGCCAATTCCTAATGGCAGACCTAAGGCCCAGTAAGCGAGTAAGAAACCGCTCCAAAGCAGCAGAAAACTGATTGAAAACGGCAACATCAGCGCCACTAAGGTGCCAATGCCTGATTCCTTAACGTATTTTTGGCAAAACACCACTATCAGCGGAAAGTAAGGCATCAGCGGGGTGATGATATTGGTCGATGAGTCGCCCACGCGGTAAGCGGCTTGAGTCAAATCGGGCGATACGCCCAGCTCCATTAACATCGGCACCATGATGGCACCAATCAAGGCCCATTTGGCCGACGCTGAGCCGACTAATAGATTGACGAACGCGGTGAGAAACACAATCCCCACCAAAGTCACACCCATAGGAAGGGCCAATTCTTTCAACGCCAATGCGCCTTTAATGGCCATTAATGCGCCTAAATTGGATTGACCAAAGGCATAAATAAACTGGGCACAGAAGAAGGCCATGACAATGTAATAACCCATGCCGCTCATGGACTTACTCATGCCCTGAATAATGGCTCTGTGGTTATTCGCCGTGCCCGCAACATAGCCATAGACTATGCCTGGCACGAGGAAGAACACAAAAATAATCGCCACAATGGAGCGCATTAAAGGAGCCGAGGCGCTGGTTAGCGCGCCATCGGTACCCCGCCAGGCAGAGTTGTCACCATAGGCGCTAAACACCAGCCCTAAGGCACATAACAACATGGCGCCCATAGCGAATTTGAGTCCGCGGCGCTCATGGGGTTGCAGTTCATCTAGGGTTGGGAGCGTGCTGGGATCGCCATTCACAGCTGTGTTTTTTAGGCGCGGCTCAATCACTTTATCCGTTAAGAACCAGCCAACTAAGATAATTAAAATGGCAGAAGCCGAAGTAAAAAAGATGTTATTCAGTGGGTTAATCGTTAATGTGGCAGCCGCGGGGTCGGCCGATAATCTTGCCGCTGCCTGAGTTAAGCCCGCTAACATAGGATCAAGGCTCGATGGCACGCCTACGGTTGCAGAAAAACCGCCGGATACGCCAGCGAAAGCGGCGGCAATACCGGCTAGGGGATGACGACCCGCGGCATAGAAGATCACCGCGCCGAGTGGGATAACCAGTACATAACCCGCATCAACCGCGACATGGCTCAGGATACCCACGGCGATCAATACCGGGGTGAGTAACATCTTGGGGGTCACCGATAAAATCGAGCGCAGGCCAGCATTAATAAAACCAGTATGCTCAGCCACGCCAAGCCCCAGCATTGCAACTAGCACGACACCGAGCGGCGGGAAAGTCACAAAGGTGGAGACTATGTTCGAGGTAAATGCAGTCAGTGCGCCGCCTTCGAGCATATTCACGACTTGAATGGGGTTGCCTGTACGAGGGTCGATTTCATCAAAACTGACACCCGATAATCCCCAAGAGATCAGCCAGACTAGGCTCAGAAACATCGCAAATAACACCGCCGGATCGGGCAGTTTATTGCCGACGACTTCGACGCCATTGAGAAATCGCTGGAATCCAGTGACAGGTTTATGGTTTTCCATTTGGGTGCCGCTTCCTAAAAAATGATGATTGTTATCTGTGATTATAAAAACGCAGCATTAATTTAAGCTTGGTTTAACTAATCGATAAGAAATAAAACACATAAAAATCTATTGCAGTGACTTTAGTGCGGCTGGTTCTGAGCCATAAAATCAACAGGCAAATAAAAAGCGCGGATTCATCGCTGACCCCGCGCTTTTTTACTCAACAATGTGTTTGATTACATTATCTAAATGAGTCCGCTAACCACTTATGCCTTTGGGCCAGCGTTACGGATGGCATCTGACACTTGGTACTTAGCGAAGTTCTTAGTGAAGGCTTCGGCCAGTTTTTGGGCGTATTCGGCGTACAGTGCCTTATCGCTCCAAGTGTTCACTGGGTTGAGTAGGTTAGTGTCTACACCGGGTACCGCCACAGGCACGGCCAGATTCAGCGTCTCTAAGTGTACGGTTTCGACGTTTTTCAGCTCGCCGCTAACGATGGCATCGACGATGGCGCGGGTCGTTGGGATGTCGAATCGCTTACCAATACCGTGTGGGCCGCCAGTCCAGCCAGTGTTGACCAGGTAGACCTGGCTACCGAATGACTCGATACGCTTCATCAGTAGCTCGGCGTAAACGCCAGCCGGACGTGGGAAGAAAGGCGCGCCGAAACAAGTCGAGAAAGTTGACTGAATCGCAGAGGTAGAGCCCATCTCGGTCGAACCCACTTTAGCCGTATAGCCAGACAGGAAGTGATAGGCCGCCTGCTCTTTGCTGAGCTTAGACACAGGAGGCAATACGCCAGACACGTCGCAGGTCAGGAAGACCACGGCATTTGGCTCGGCGCCACGGTTATCTTCCTTACGTTGAGCGATATGCTCTAGCGGGTAAGCCGCGCGGCTGTTTTCGGTCAGGCTGCTGTGTTTGTAGTCAGGAACGCGGTTCTCATCTAGAGTGACGTTTTCCAGCACAGTACCGAAACGGATAGCATCCCAGATAACAGGTTCGTTCTTCTGGCTCAGATCAATACACTTGGCGTAGCAACCGCCTTCGATATTGAAGACACCGCCAGGTGCCCAACCATGCTCGTCATCACCAATCAAGAAACGCTTAGGATCGGCTGACAGTGTGGTTTTGCCTGTGCCTGACAGGCCGAAGAATAGGGTGGTGTCGCCTTCGTTGCCGACGTTAGCTGAGCAGTGCATTGGCAATACGCCTTTGGCTGGTAGCAGGAAGTTTTGTACCGAGAACATAGACTTCTTCATTTCGCCGGCGTATTTCAGACCTGCCAGCAGCACCTTGCGATCGGCAAAGTTTAAGATCACCGCCGCATCTGAGTTGGTGCCATCACGCTCAGGAACACAGACGAAGTCTGGCGCGTTGATGATTTGCCATACAGGCTTGTCTTGACGGTTAAATTCTTCTGGGATGATAAAAAGGTTGCGGGCGAACAGTTGGTGCCAAGCGTATTGAGTCGTCACACGCACTGGCTGGTAATGTTCTGGGTCTGCACCGACTTCGAGGTCAGATACAAACAACTCTTTATCGGCGAGGAATGCTTCTACACGCGCCCATAATCCTTCAAAAGCTCCGGGTTCAAATGCTTGGTTGACTGGTCCCCATTCGATGTCAGCCGCTGAACTGTCTTCTTTTACAATGAAGCGATCGCCAGGAGAGCGACCTGTGCGGGTACCAGTTTTAGCAACCAGTGCGCCGTTTGCAGTCAATTCACCTTCGCCGCGTAGCAGGGCAAATTCGACCAGTTGTGCTGTTGAGGGGTTGTAGTGAACGCGGTTTAATCCATCCGCCATAATGAGGTCTCCATTGACTTGTATTTGTAAGGTTATTTTTTATCGATCGTCTGCCGATTTTGTTTTTATTTATCGCGCTAGTCGTGCTAGGCGACAAAGTGTGCCGATTGTATCCTATCCGTGGGTAAAGTGTGAGCTGGATCATTGAGGCGGTACAAAAAAGGGCACCCTAAGGTGCCCTTTTAACAGTCAATTTTGACTTACTGCTGGGTATTTGAGCCAGTGCCGTTGGCATAAATGGCTGCGATATCAATGCCATCGAATACGTATTTCGCATTGCAGTATTCACAGCCCATTTCGACCTTACCATCTTCGGCCAGAATGGCTTCGACTTCGGCTTGATCAATTGTTTTGATCGCGGCTGCGCTGCGCTCACGTGAGCAAGTGCATTTAAAGCTGACTTCGATAGGATCGAATAGACGCACTTCTTCTTGGTGATATAGGCGGTGCAAGATGTCCTGCGCATCTAAGGTGAATAACTCTTCTGCCTTGATGGTTGCGGTCAGCTGACACAAATGCTCGAAGTCGGCATTGTGGTCTTCTTGGCTTGGTAAAACTTGCAGGAACATACCCGCAGCTTGTTTACCGTCGGCAAATAACCACAGTGCAGTAGGTAATTGCTCTGACTGGTTAAAGTAGTCTTCAACACAGGCGGCTAAGGTTGGTTTGTCGAGGGCGACCACGCCTTGGTAACGCTCACCTTCATCTGGTGTCAGGGTGATAACCATATAACCTTGGCCAAACAGATCGGCAAGGCTGGCATCGTCGGCTAACTCACCTTCCCAGCGCGCAATACCGCGTAATTGCTGCTGGTTATTGCCATTGATCACCGCCAGTGATACTGGGCCGTTACCCTGCAGCTGCACGCTGATATCGCCACTGAATTTTAAAGTGGCGGTCAACAGCGACGTTGCCGCCAGCAATTCACCCAGTAGGATTTGCAACACGGGTGGGTAAGCGTGTGAGCCAATCACCTGTTGATAGCTGTCTTGTAACTGTACGAGTTCACCACGCACATCGGCATTGTCGAACAGGTAGCGGTTTAAAATATCTTGTATCATCTTGTATCTCACTGTTAGGTAACTTTTACGTAATTCTTAGCATTCTTTAAAACGGATAAGTTGGCGTCGTTGCTTTTTATCCGGTTTATGGTCGGGCGCAGGATTATTGAGAATATTCAATCGTCTTGCTTCGGCGTTTACCGCACGCTTGGCCACACTAGCAGCCGTTTCTTCGTACAATTCCTGCGCAATCGTCGCGCTTTGACGCATTTCAGATAATTTTTTTATGACGATCTCTTTATCGTCATATCCCTGTCGTATCTTAAGGACGGCACCTATCTCGGCATTCTTACTAGATTTGGTGCGAGCACCGTTGTAATGTACTTTGCCGCCGTTGATCATTTCTTTGGCAATGGCACGGGTTTTATAAAAACGTGCGGCCCATAACCACTTATCGAGTCGAACGCTGCCACTGTCGCCTGAACTTTGCGTCATAGTGTCTCCAAGATAAAAGCTCGATGAGCTCACATGCTGAGCAATAAAATGCCTAAGTCGCATTGCGATGATGTTAAAGGGTGGTGCGCTTCACACCCTTTTGAGGCGGGCAAAGTTAGCATAAATGGCCAATTTTCGCCAATTGCAATACTGTTATGGGCTTGTTGCCAAATGCGGCCTAGGTTAGCATGTGGCGAACATTATAAATTTTATAATCAGAACAGAGACCTGTATTGAGGGTCCACATAAATATGGATTTATTAGATAAAGTTATCGCTAAAGCTGCAGGTATTCCGCATAAGCCATTGAGTCAGGTTGTTTTCTGGTTTGGTTTTATTCTGAGTTTACTCTTAGCCGCGCAAATTACATGGAAACTCGTACCTAGTACCTCATCCCCAACGGCTTGGTCGCCAACGGCTGTCACGACGACGGGCAAAGGCGCTGGGCAAGTTGATCTTGCGGGATTACAGCAGCTTGCACTGTTTGGTAGGGCCGATGCCAAATCGGATAAACCCAAAGTGGAAGTGGTTGAGACTGTGACCGATGCGCCTAAAACTTCCCTCTCTATTCAATTAACGGGTGTGGTGGCTTCAACCGCCGATCAAAAAGGCCTCGCGATTATCGAGTCCAGCGGTAGCCAAGAAACCTACAGCCTAGGCGATAAGATCAAAGGCACTTCGGCGTCGTTAAAAGAAGTCTATGCCGACCGGATTATCATCACCAACGCGGGCCGTTACGAGACCTTAATGCTCGATGGTCTGGTTTACACCAGCCAAAGCCCCGCGAATCAGCAATTACAAAAGGCTAAGAGTGAAAAGGCCGAAGTGGTTAGCCGCGTTGATCAACGCAAAAATACTGAAATTTCCCAAGAGCTGGCCGAATCCCGCAGTGAACTCTTAGCCGATCCCAGCAAAATTACCGATTACATTGCAATTTCTCCCGTTAGACAGGGCGAAAGCGTCGTGGGCTACCGTTTAAACCCGGGTAAAGATGTGAACCTTTTTAAGCAAGCGGGCTTTAAACCCAATGACCTTGCTAAATCGATTAATGGATACGACCTGACTGTGATGAGTCAGGCGTTAGAAATGATGAGCCAATTACCTGAATTAACTGAAGTTTCCATCATGGTTGAGCGGGAAGGACAATTGGTTGAAATCATGTTTAGTTTGCCGCAATAACACGCGTTAGAGGAAAGTAAAATAATGAATAACAAACGGATTCGACGCAAACTGATTGCTGGAGTTGTGGCTGGCGCCACTATGCTGACCTCGCAATTTGTTTGGTCTGAACAATATGCGGCCAACTTTAAAGGCACTGATATCCAAGAATTTATCAACATTGTTGGTAAAAACCTGAATAAAACCATCATTGTTGACCCGACCATTCGCGGCAAGATCAACGTGCGCAGTTATGATCTACTCAACGATGAGCAGTATTACCAATTCTTCCTTAACGTGTTGCAAGTGTACGGTTATGCCATCGTCGAGATGGAAAACAACGTCATCAAGGTCATTAAAGACAAAGATGCGAAAACCGCGGCGATTCGTGTTGCTAACGACAACGACCCTGGTTTAGGTGATGAAATGGTCACCCGCATCGTGGCGCTGTATAACACCGAAGCCAAACAGTTAGCGCCGTTGTTACGTCAGCTAAACGATAACGCCGGTGGCGGTAACGTAGTGAACTACGACCCATCGAACGTACTGATGCTGTCAGGCCGCGCCGCTGTAGTTAACAAGTTAGTTGAAATCGTTCGCCGTGTAGATAAACAGGGCGATACCTCGGTACAAGTGGTGCCGCTCGAATACGCCTCAGCCGGTGAAATGGTGCGAATTATCGATACCCTTTACCGCGCGACAGCTAACCAAGCGCAGCTCCCTGGCCAAGCACCTAAGGTTGTTGCCGATGAGCGCATTAACGCCGTCGTGGTCAGTGGTGATGAAAAGAGCCGCCAACGCGTGGTTGAGCTAATCCATCGCCTCGATGCCGAGCAGGCCAGCACGGGCAACACTAAGGTACGTTATTTACGTTACGCCAAGGCTGAAGACTTGGTTGAAGTGCTGACCGGATTTGCGCAAAAGCTTGAGGGCGAGAAAGATCCAAGCGCCCAAGCTGGCGGTAAACGTCGTAATGAAATCAATATTATGGCCCACACTGATACTAACGCCTTAGTGATCAGCGCCGAGCCAGATCAAATGCGCACTATCGAGAGCGTGATTAACCAACTCGATATTCGCCGCGCCCAAGTATTAGTTGAAGCCATTATCGTGGAAGTTGCCGAAGGCGATAACGTCGGCTTTGGGGTGCAGTGGGCATCTAAAGCTGGTGGTGGTACTCAGTTCAATAACTTAGGCCCAACCATTGGCGAGATTGGTGCCGGTATTTGGCAGGCCCAAGATAAAGAAGGAACTTATATCACCAACCCAAGCACGGGTGAGGTAGTAGGTAAAAACCCTGATACCCAAGGCGACGTGACTTTATTGGCCCAAGCCTTAGGTAAAGTGAACGGTATGGCCTGGGGCGTGGCCATGGGTGACTTTGGCGCCCTAATACAAGCAGTGTCGGCCGATACCAACTCGAACGTTCTAGCAACGCCTTCGATTACGACTCTAGATAACCAAGAGGCCTCGTTTATCGTCGGTGATGAAGTGCCGATTCTGACCGGTTCTACCGCCAGCTCAAACAACAGTAACCCATTCCAAACCGTTGAACGTAAAGAGGTTGGGGTAAAGTTAAAAGTGGTGCCTCAGATCAACGAAGGCAACGCGGTTAAGCTCGCCATTGAGCAAGAAGTTTCAGGTGTAAACGGTAACACGGGTGTGGATATCTCCTTCGCGACTCGCCGTTTAACCACCACTGTGATGGCCGACTCAGGGCAAATCGTGGTACTCGGTGGTTTGATTAACGAAGAAGTTCAAGAAAGTGTCCAGAAAGTGCCATTCCTCGGTGATATTCCGGTGCTCGGACACTTATTCAAGTCTTCTTCCAGTAAGAAGACCAAAAAGAACCTGATGATCTTCATCAAGCCCACCATTATCCGTGATGGTGTGACTATGGAAGGTATCGCAGGCCGTAAATACAACTATTTCAGAGCATTGCAACTTGAGCAGCAAGAACGCGGCGTGAACCTGATGCCAAATACTCAAGTGCCAATTCTGGAAGAATGGAATCAATCTGAATACCTGCCGCCCGAAGTGAACGACATTTTAGATCGTTACAAAGAAGGCAAAGGGTTAGATACCCAGATGCGTAAAACGGACTCGACCCTCAAGTCGCTGGATGAAAACAAGAACAAAGACAAAACACAATGAGTGAAATACAAGTAACCCAAGTCGAGGATTTAAGCCTAGTTTCTAACAAACTAGGGCTTGAAGCCGAAGGTGATGAGGTATTTCGCTCCAGCAGCAAAGAGCGTTTACCCTTTGCCTTTGCCCATCGCCATGAGGTGATTTTAGCCTATGGCGATGATGGCGCCTTGAACCTGTTTTATACCGCGAAAACCCCATTAGCGGCGATGCTCGAAGCACGCCGCTACTCGGGCGCGGATTTGCCGCTGGTCTTGCTCGAGCCGGGCAAGTTTGAGGCGAAATTAACCCAGGCCTATCAAGCCAACTCCTCCGAAGCGCAGCAGCTGATGGAAGATATTGGCAACGAGATGGATTTATTCACCCTCGCCGAAGAGCTGCCGCAAACCGAAGATCTGCTCGAAGGCGATGATGATGCGCCTATTATCAAGCTGATTAACGCCTTGTTATCTGAAGCGATTAAAGAAGAAGCCTCGGATATCCATATCGAAACCTACGAGAAGCAGTTGGTCGTGCGTTTCCGTATCGACGGTGTGCTGAAGGAAGTGCTTAAGCCGAATCGTAAGCTGTCATCCCTGTTGGTGTCGCGGATTAAGGTCATGGCGCGTCTCGATATCGCCGAGAAACGTGTACCACAGGACGGCCGTATTTCGCTGCGGATTGCGGGTCGTGCGGTGGACGTGCGGGTATCGACCATGCCATCGAGCCATGGCGAGCGTGTGGTGCTGCGTCTGTTAGATAAAAACGCCGGCAATTTGGACTTAAAACAACTAGGGATGACCGACAGTATCCGTGCCCAGTTCGATGAGATTATCCGTCGTCCACACGGCATTATTCTGGTGACAGGCCCTACGGGTTCGGGTAAGAGTACCACGCTGTACGCGGGTCTTACCGAGATTAACTCTAAAGATACCAATATCTTAACTGTTGAAGACCCGATCGAATACGAGTTAGAAGGTATTGGCCAAACTCAAGTAAACACTAAGGCGGACATGACCTTCGCCCGTGGTCTGCGTGCGATTCTGCGTCAAGACCCGGATGTGGTGATGATCGGGGAAATCCGTGACCTAGAAACCGCCCAAATTGCGGTGCAGGCCTCTTTGACCGGTCACTTAGTGATTTCAACCCTGCATACCAACACGGCCTCTGGTGCGATTACCCGTTTGCAGGACATGGGCGTAGAGCCTTTCTTAGTCTCATCGAGTTTGCTCGGGGTCTTAGCCCAGCGCTTAATTCGTACTCTCTGTCCAAAATGTAAGACAGAGCATGTGCCCGATGAGCGTGAGCGTGAGCTGCTGGGAATGGCGGCAGACGATCATCGCCATATTTACCGCGCCAATGGCTGTAAGGCCTGTGGTAGCAGTGGCTACCGTGGTCGTACGGGTATCCATGAGCTATTGCTGGTCGATGATAATGTGCGCGAGCTGATCCACGGTGGACGTGGCGAACTGGCGATTGAGAAATATATCCGCCAGTCGGTACCAAGCATTCGCCACGATGGCATGAGCAAGGTGCTCTCAGGTATCACCACTCTGGAAGAAGTTCTGAGGGTGACCCGCGAGGAGTAAGCTATGCCAGCATTTGAATACAAGGCGCTGGACGCCAAGGGAAAACAGCTAAAAGGGGTGATTGAGGCGGATACCGCCAGACATGCCCGTAGTCAGCTGCGCGATCAACGCATGATGCCGCTGGAAATTTTGCCGGTCACCGAAAAGGAAGCCAAGGCAAAAGGCACCGGATTCTCGCCCTTTAAACGCGGGATTTCGGTGGCGGAATTAGCGTTGATCACCCGTCAAATCGCCACACTGGTTGCGGCGGGCTTACCGATTGAGGAGTGTCTCAAGGCGGTGGGTCAGCAATGTGAGAAGGCGCGCCTAGCCAGTATGATCATGGCGGTGCGCTCCCGCGTGGTGGAAGGCTATAGTCTGGCCGACTCTCTTGCCGAATTTCCGCATATTTTCGATGACTTGTACCGCGCCATGGTGGCCTCGGGTGAAAAATCCGGCCACTTAGAAGTGGTGCTGAATCGCTTAGCCGATTACACCGAGCGTCGCCAGCAGCTGAAGTCCAAACTGCAACAGGCGATGATTTACCCCATTATGCTAACGATTGTCGCCATTGGGGTGGTATCAGTGTTATTGGCCGCCGTGGTGCCAAAAGTGGTTGGCCAATTTGAGCATATGGGCGCCGAGTTACCGGCGACGACCCGTTTCTTAATTGCCGCCTCAGACTTTGTCCAACACTATGGTCTGTTTGTTATCTTGGCGATCGGTATTCTGCTGGTGGTGTTCCAGCGTCTACTTAAATCACCGATTTTCAAGATGAAATACCATACGTTTTTGCTGAAAATGCCGGTGATTGGCCGAGTGAGTAAAGGATTAAATACCGCACGGTTTGCCCGTACCTTAAGTATTTTATCTGCCAGTTCGGTGCCTTTGTTAGATGGGATGCGCATTGCCAGCGAAGTATTGCAAAATGTGCGGGTACGGGCGGCGGTGGATGATGCCACGGCGCGCGTACGGGAAGGAACTAGCCTAAGTACAGCGTTGACTAACACTAAGCTATTCCCGGCGATGATGTTATATATGATCGCCTCGGGGAGAAGAGTGGTCAGCTCGAAGACATGCTCGAGCGTGCTGCGGATAACCAGGATAGGGAATTTGAGAGTAATGTTACACTTGCCCTCGGGATTTTCGAACCCATGTTAGTGGTAAGTATGGCGGGGTTGTACTCTTTATCGTGATGGCCATTCTGCAACCTATTTTGGCACTGAACAATTTGATTAGTGGCTAGTTTTTAAATTTATGGGTTATTGCCTCTTTGACTCAGAGATGGCGCAGGTTTTTCTAGGAGATGTAGTCGATGCAAATGAACAAAAAGCACAAGGGTTTTACCTTACTCGAAGTGATGGTGGTAATCGTTATCCTCGGTATTTTGGCGTCTATGGTGGTGCCAAACCTGATGGGCAATAAAGATAAAGCCGATCAACAGAAAGCGGTATCTGACATAGTGGCGCTCGAAAACGCCTTAGATATGTACAAGTTAGATAACGGTGTTTATCCAACGACTGAACAAGGTTTAGAAGCCTTAGTGCAAAAACCAACGATTTCGCCTGAGCCACGTAACTACCGTGAAGAAGGCTATGTGAAGCGTTTACCACAGGATCCATGGCGCAATAACTACTTACTGTTAAGCCCTGGCGAAAACAGCAAGTTAGATATCTTTAGTGCAGGCCCAGATGGTCAGCCAGGTACCGAAGACGATATCGGTAACTGGAACTTACAGAACTTCCAATAAGATGTTAACGCTGCGCCACGCCGGCTTCACCTTGATGGAGGTGATGCTGGTGATTTTGTTAATGGGACTCACCGCGGCGGCGGTGACTATGTCTATTGGCAATTCAGGCCCACAACAGGCGCTGGAAAAAATGCGCAGCAATTTATCGCCGCCACAGAGCTAGTGCTGGATGAAACCGTATTGAGCGGTCAATTTATCGGTATCGTGGTGGAAAAGACCAGCTATCAGTTTGTTTATTATAAAGATGGTAAATGGAATCCATTGGAGAAGGACAGGATTCTGTCTGAAAAACAAATGGAACCCGGCGTCGTGCTGAATCTAGTGCTCGACGGTTTACCCCTAGTGCAGGAGGATGAGAAGGACGAGTCGTGGTTCGACGAGCCCTTAATCGAGCCTTCTGCGGAAGATAAGAAAAAGCACCCAGAGCCGCAGATTTTACTGTTCCCGAGTGGTGAAATGAGCGCCTTCGAGCTGAGCTTTATGACCAAGACCGACAGGGGGCCACTCGATGTATTAGTGGTGGGCGATGCCCTTGGCCGTTTAACCCTAGGGCGACCCGATGAAATACGCTAAGGGTATGACCCTACTCGAAGTCATTGTGGCCTTGGCGGTATTTGCCATCGCCGCCGTCTCTATCACCAAAAGCTTGGGTGAACAGATGGCGAATATGCCGATTCTGGAGTCGCGCACCCTTGCCCAATGGGTGGCGGACAATCAAATGGTCGACGCCAGACTCGATCCGCAATTTCCCGAATTAGGCAAAAAGAAGGGCAGGTTGAACTCGCGGGTAAGGATTGGTACTGGCGGAAAGAAGTGGTGAAAACCACGGATGATAACTTTCGCATGATCCGCATTAGTGTCAGTGAAGATGAGCGTTATCAGCGTATTGCAGCACAAGTGAGCAGTTATGTCCTTAAAACAAACTAAGGCTCATAAGGGATTTACCCTGCTGGAAATGCTGATCGCGATTGCGATTTTTGCCATGTTAGGTTTAGCCGCCAATGCGGTGTTAAGCACTGTGCTGACCAACGATGAAGTGACCCGTAACTTCTCGGTGCGTTTAAAGGCATTGCAGCAGGGCTTTGGCGCGATTGAGCGCGACCTTGGGCAGATGGTGGCGCGGACGCCCAGATTACTCGAAGGTGGCCGTGGTACCACAGTCTTCCAAACGGGTAACGATATTTTAGATTCGGAATCAGAGGCCTTAGTGTTCTACCGCTTAGGCTGGCTCAACCCCGACGGCATATTGCCCCGTGGCAGCATACAGTCAGTTGCCTACGTGGTGCGCGAAGGAAAATTAGAGCGTTGGTACTTTCCGTATCCCGAACCCGAATTTGGCGCCGAGCCAATGAAGACTGTGATTATCGATAAGGTGCTCTCGGTCGAGTATTCCTTCTTTATGGAGGACAAATGGGAGCGCAAGGTCGAAGCGACCAAGTTACCCAAAGCCATCGCCATGGAAATTGAGATTGAAGGCTTAGGCAAAATTCAACGTAAGTTTATGTTGCCCTTGGGTGCTGCTGCGCCAGAAAAGTCCAATGATGAGGACAATAAGAACGACAACGCCGATGACAATAAAGACGACAACGGCGACCAAGACAATAACGGTGATGGCTCGGGTAACGGCGAAGAAGATCCCGGCAAAGGTGACCCTAGTAATGAGGATGGCGCATGATAAAGCGAAGTCCGACTAAACAACGTGGTGTCGCGCTGATTGTGGTGTTGCTGATCGTGGCCATGGTGGTGATTATCGCCACCAATATTACCAGCCGTAATCAGTTGTCGATGCGCCGCACCTTAAACTTAGCCCAGTACGATCAGGCCTATTGGTACGCGATTTCCGCCGAAGAACTGGCGAAAAAGATCCTCAAACAGGACTTAGACGATTCGGAAGGCCGGGTACACAAGCAACAATATTGGGCCATGAGCGACGTGGTATTCCCGGCGGAATATGGTGAGATTGCAGGCAAGATCACCGATATGCGTTCGTGTTTTAACTTAAATGCTTTGTCCGTCACCACAAAAGATGTGGAAAACGGTCAACCTAAATTGCCGTTAGCGGCAAAGCAATACAAAGCGTTATTAGTGAGTTTAGGGATGGATGATTTTACCGCGGATCATTTAACCCAAACTCTAAAGGATTATATCGACGAGGACACGGTCGCGAGCCCATATGGCGCCGAAGATGCCGAGTATGAGGCGCGAAATGTGCCTTATCGCGCCGCAAATACCCTGATGAATCACAGGAGTGAGTTGCGGGCGGTGATAGGTTACACCCAAGATATTTATCTGAAATTATTGCCTTATATTTGCGTCATTCCAGGGAATGACAGACAACTGTTAAACGTGAACACCATAGAGGTTGAGCAAGCGGCGCTGCTGGCAGCCATGCTGGATAATCAGATATCGGTTGGCGAGGCCGAAAGCATTATCAACCAACGTCCCGGCGATGGTTTTGCCAAGATCGATGATTTTTATGAATCCTCCTCAATGGGGTCGATTAAGTGGGAAGATGCGATGAAGTCCAGTTTTGTGGTGGACAGTCAGTACTTCCTCCTCGCCTCGGGCGCTAAGGTCGATAACGCCATTTTTAGAATGGAGAGCGTGCTCAAAAAGAGCAGCGGTAACAAAATGGATGTGCTCACCCGTCAGTTTGGTGGACAAAAATAATAGCAAACAAGCTCAATCTTTTAAGATGGAAGCTGGTGGAGAAAAACTGTGAGTGAACGGCTATTTATTCGCTTAGGCAGAACCGCAGAGCAGGCTTGCTCTTGGCTGGTTTGGTCCGAACAAGAACAAGAAATTATCGCCTCTGGTGAACTTGCCAACGCCCAAGGTTTATCAACCTTAACCGAGCGCGCGGGAAATCGGCCTATCGATGTATTGGTGCCAGCCTCCGCCATGACGCTCACCAGCGTGAATCTGCCCGAAAAAGGCCAACGCCAAGCCTTAAAAGCCCTGCCTTTTATGCTGGAAGAAACTATCGCCGATGATGTGGATGCGATGCATTTTACCGTTGGCCCACGCAATGGCGATGCCCTCAGCGTGGTAGCCGTTGCCCATGAGCAAATGCAAACTTGGCTTAGCTGCTTGGCCGAAGCGGGTTTAAAAGTGAAGCGTATCGTGCCCGATTGCCTCGCCTTGCCATTACAGGAATGCCAATGGGCGGCAATGCGTTTTGGTAACGAGTTATTACTGCGTACAGGATTAGGAACCGGCCATAGCCTGCCTTTACCTTGGCTGCCTGTCGCGATGAAGCAACTGACGGCACAGGCCGACGAAGTGTCGGTCGCCAGTTACACTGAGATGGAACTGGACGGCGTTGAGCTTAAGCCACAGCCGCTCGATTTGCCTATGTTGGTGCTAGCGCGCGGTATTTTACATGCGCCCATCAACTTACTCACGGGTGTGTATACGCCGAAGCGCGAATACAGTAAGCATCTGTTGCAATGGAAAAATGCCGCAATCGTATTAGGTGTTGCCATTGTCTTGTCCTTAGTGAATAAGGGCTTAACTATTCATCAGGTGAATGGCCAGATTGCCGATTTGAAGGCGCAGAGTGAAGCCATTTATCAACAAGTGGTGCCGGGGAACTCACGCATTGTGAATTTACGTTCGCAGATGGAAAGCCAGCTGCGCGCACTCCAAGGCCAAGGCAGTGGTGCTGAGTTTTTTGCGATGCTCGATGGTTTACAGGACGCCTTTAAACAAGTGCCAGAGCTGAAACCAAACACCCTAAGATTTGAGAGCGCCCGTAATGAAATCCGTATGCAAGTTACGGCTAAGAATTACGCGCAAATTGAGAAGTTTAAAGAAATAGTCGGCCGTCGTTTCCAACTGGATGGCGGTACGATGAACAGCGGTGAAGATCAGGTCACCAGTACCTTAACCTTGAGGGGCAAATAAGATGGATAATTTGCGGACTTGGTGGCAAGGGCTTGCATCGCGCGAGCAGCAAATCGTCGGATTCGGCGCCGTTTTCTTAGTCATCGGCGTGTTTTACTGGGGCATCTGGACACCTATTGCCAATGCCGAAGCCAATGCTCTGCGCAACTTAACGGCGCAGCAGCAGACACTAACCTATGTAAAGCAAACGGCGAATAAAATCGCTGGCTTAAAACAAAGCGGCGCTAAACCGACAATGTCAGGCAGCTTAAGCTCGGTCGTTAACCAAACAGCGGGCACTTACGGATTAGTGATCACTCGTATGCAGCCCCAGGGCGATAAAATTCAAGTGTGGATGGATGATGTGCCATTCGATGCCTTACTCAATTATTTGAGTGACTTAGTGCAGAAAAAAGGCCTATCACTTGAGAGTGTTGATTTGGCAGAGGCCGACGCGCCTGGCTATGTCAAAGTAAGACGTATCCAACTAGCGCAATAGGTTAAGGTGTAGCTGTGAGTTTGATAAAAAAAATCATTATAGGTGTACTGGTTTATTTAGTGTTTTTACTGGCGCTATTTCCCGCCAGTGTTGCTGTGCGCCTCGCGCCATTGCCTGCAAATGTCGGAATTTCTGGCGTGAGTGGCAGTATTTGGTCTGGCAGCATCGAAACCTTAAATCTGCAGCAACGCCAATTGGAACAAGTTCGTTGGGAGCTGAGCCCTTGGGCGTTGTTTTTAGGTAAAGTGAAGCTGGATTTTCAAGTGGGTAACCGTGCAACCCCAGTGAGTGCTAAAGGGTTAATCACTTGGTCTATGGGCGGTATCAGCGCTCAAGGATTGCGTTTTGAGGCGCCCGATAGCTTCTTAATTGGCAATGCTAAACTGCCCTTTAGAACCGAAATTAACGGTGAAGTCAGCCTGCTGGTCGAAACCCTAGAGCAAGGTAAACCTTGGTGCGAGCAGTTATCGGGTAAGTTGTTTTTAAATCAAACCAATGTGAAGAACCAATTCGGCAATTATCCACTGGGTAATATCGAACTGGGGCTGAGTTGTGTTGAGGGTAAAGCCCAGCTTGCCACCGATGAGAGTAAAAACCAGTTGGGGATTATCGGCACGTTACAACTAGACGAAGGCAATATGGTCAAGGTTGCCGCTAAAATTAAAGAAACCAACGAACAGCCAGAAGATATGCGTAAATCCCTCGGTATGCTCGGCAAGCGTGGTAGCGATGGTTACTTCCCAGTAGTTTATCAAGGCCGTATTCCAGGGCTTTAATCTTAGAAAAGCTCGTGCATGATTCGATAAAGGCACCTTAGGGTGCCTTTTGTATTTTAAGGGATTAACCCGCCAGATCGGCAAACAGCAGGCGATAGTCGCTAATGGCCGGAAAATCATTGAAGGCTTTGGCAGGTTTTTGGCTATCGGGATTGCTGATCCCGAGCTGATGCCCCACGCCCGCTAAGCGCGCAGCATTCAAAATAGGCTCGCTATCATCAATAAACAGGCAGCGCTCTGGCACTAGGGCGAATTTTTCAAATAGCGTTTGCCAAAATTGAGGGTGTTCCTTGGGATAACCCGTTTCGTGACTCGAAATCATCGCATCTAAGCCGCTAGCAAGTTCAGTGTGTTCTAGCTTAAGCGCAAGACTCTTAGGGTGGGCATTGGTGACTAAGATACGTTTTTTCCCCGCGGCGGAGAGGGCATCGAGAAAAGGCATACTGTCTTGGCGCAGCTGAATGCGGTCAACTAAGTTACGGTGAAGCCCCATAATGTCGAGCTGCAGCTCGGACTGCCAATAATCGAGGCAATACCAGTCTAACGTACCCGCGACTCTGCCGTAGGCTTGTTCCACCAGTTGTTGTGCCTGGCTCTGGCTTAATCCCCGCTGCTTGCTCAGTTCCTGCGGCACCAGACTCAACCAAAAATGGTTATCAAAGTGCAGGTCGAGCAGGGTGCCATCCATATCGAGCAGTACAGTATCAATCTTCTTCCAGTCAAACATGGGATGTCCTGTGTGGTTAGGTCGGCTTGTAGATCAGCTTATCTTGTCAGCATGACACTTTGTGCTAGGCTTGATTAATTCGTTTTTGTCTAAAAATGAGACACTTGGATATGGATATCTGCTCATTCGCCTTACTTACCCAAGCTCCGAATATCACTAGTTTACAGCAAGAACTCACGACTTTGTTGCAGCATGAGTGGTTACCACACATTAACCAGCGTGATTATCACGCGGGCTCTCAGGGCGGTTGGGATGTGTTGGCCCTGCGCTGCGCCGAGGAATATCGAGTCGCGCACCCTATTTTGCAAGCCTTTTCCATTAGTGCCGCGACAGATTGGGATAACTTGCCCTCATTGGAGTCGAGCCCTGCGCTGCTGCAGTTTATTCAATCCCTTGCTTGCCGGGTTAAATCGGTACGTTTAATGCGTTTACACGCTGGCGCCGAAATCAAGCCCCATAGGGATCAAGGCTTATCCCTAGAGCAAGGCGAAGCAAGATTGCATCTTCCCATTCAAACTCACGCCCAACTGTATTTTTATGTGGACGATAAGCGAGTGCCTATGCAAGCGGGGGAGCTGTGGTATATCAATGCCGACCAAACCCATTGGGTCGCAAACAAAGGCGTGGAGGCCAGAATAAATTTGGTGATCGATTGTGAAGTCAACTCGTGGTTAAAGGAGCTTATCCATGATGCCAAGATCAAAGCCTAATGCAGGGCAGCACGAGGCGTTTCTAAGATTAAAGCTGTTTGCTCAGGCGCTACTGCAATCGCACTCAGCGGGCGAGGCAAAGCGGCTTATCGATCCTATGCTGGCGCAGTTATGCCAATTGACAGGGTTAGAGCTGCATCCGGCGTTGTTTCTCGATACAGAGGCCAGCATGACCCCTTTTGGCAAGGCGGTATCACCAACAACTGCGGCGCAATGTGCAGAAGACCCGGAGCGTAGCAGAGTGTTTATTCAGGGAATTTATCAAGCGATACAAGACAAACTTAAAGCTAACTCGAACCAACCTGTGCACATACTCTATGCCGGAACAGGGCCTTTTGCTTGGCTAATCTTAGCCTTATTACCGCTATATACGGCAAAGCAAGTGCGAGTAACCTTACTCGACATTCATCAAGCATCATTGGAGAGTGTGGAAAAACTGCTGACGTATTTCGGCGTAGCGGATCGTGTCGATGCGCTTATCTGTGCTGACGCTACGCGTTGGCAGCCAGCATCAACACAAGCCTTTGATCTGATTATTTCTGAAACCATGAAACACCTGCTGCAACAGGAACCGCAGGTACAGATTTTTAGCCATCTACAGCATTTTTTATCTGAGGATGGATGTTTGATCCCTGAGTCGATTGAGTTGGATGCATGGCTCGAGCTAAAAGATCGGCCGCCCATTTATTTGGGCCCTTTATTCTGCCTCGATTTAGCCCACGCCCGCTTGCTCGCTCAAGGCGACTGGAGTGGGTTAGTGGGGAGCTTATTGTTACCTCATTATGCTCCTCAATCCATAAACCTAAAATTGACGACGCAAATCAGGGTTTATGGCGAACATCAATTACTTGAAAACCAATCACAATTAACCCTCTCCCAATATAAAAAATCCTTGTGGCTTAAACCTCTTAGCAGGGTGGACTTCCGTTACGAGCTGGGAACATATCCCGATTTTATCTTCCAATATCAGCGGCATAAATTGGCGCTTGTTGGCAGTGAGGATTTGAGTTGTTTGGGCATTTATCACTTGCAGCGACTATGGCAAAAAATTCAGTTGCAAAAGCGTGGACAAACCAATGAGGTGGCAGAGGGAGAATGGAACCTAGATAAAGCGCTGCTGGATCTGTGCGGTATTGGATTAGAACCTGGGATGAAGGCGCTCTATCAATATGACAAACAAACTGATTTTATCGCCTTCGTTCAAAGGCAAACTAAGCTGACTACGGCGGATATCGTTGGCATCAATCAGCGATTGCGTGCCTTATCCCAAGCTGAGCCAGAAAGCGGCAATACCGAGTTAGTTTATGGTAACGCTTTACCTCAAGTGCTTACCGATGCCCAACTCGCCTTTTGGCAACGGGAAGGTTATTTAGTCATCCCGCAAGTGTTGTCAAAAGCGCAATGTGCGGTGAGTCGAGCAGTGATTTGGCAACAGCTTGGTGCGAATGAAAATGATCCATCAACTTGGTACCAGTCCCATGAGTTGATGCAGAAAATCATGCTGCAGTTATTTCGTCATCCCATCCTCGATGCCAATCGGCAAACACCGCTAATCCGCCAAGTCTTTGAACAATTATGGCAGCGTACTGATTTAGTGATGACGACTGATAGAGTGAGTTTTAATCCTCCTGAAACGCCCACTTGGCAGTTTCCTGGCCCAAATATGCATTGGGATATGCCACTGCAACTACCCGTGCCCTTTGGAACGCAAGGATTGATTTATCTGACGGATACCCCTGCTGAACAGGGGCATTTTGCTGTGTTCCCGGTTTTCACCTCAAAATAGAAACCTGGCTACAAGAACAAAACAAGACTGATATTGAGTTGCAGCAACAGCGTTGGGAGGAGTGGCCCATTAAACCCATTGCCGCAAACGCTGGGGATTTAATCATTTGGCACCACGCCTTGCCCCATGGACCGACGCCAAATCGAGGCGTGCTACCCCGCATGGTGCAGTACATTAACTTCTACCCAATGGCCAGCTAATGATTGATATTCATGAACAGCAGCAACGCTATTGGCAACTGTTGCATCAACCGCAAATGCTGATTTTGCTGCATCAAGCTAACGATGTTGAGCATTTTATTGCTTTGATGGCCGACTTCCTCAATTGGCCCGAGCTAAATTTAGAGCAGATGTTGGCATTTATTGCCTTGCAGCAACAAGGTTTCATTCCGGATTTAGCACGCTTTAGCCAAGTTTGGTTTCCTTCTCGTTATCATGCTCAAACCAAAACAATAAGTTGGGTTCCTGTCTTTCAGCGGTTATCAAAACCTTTCTTGGAGGACGATATCAGCGATGCTCGTCGTGGTTTACTGGCCAGTTTTATCCAACCTCAAACTTTGCTCGAACCCTTATTATCCCAACGTGAAAGTTTGCCCGCGATCAATCCTAATTTGATGATTTTCCATTGGTCTCGTTGTGGCTCAACACTGGTTTCTAGCAGTTTCTCCCTACTCAAAACTTGCCGAGTGTTATCCGAATCTATGCTCTGCAGCGATGTGATGCACCATGATGCTTGGCCTTCGACCTTAACACCGCTGCTGGTGGATTTATGTTTAAGGCTACAAGGGCGGTTGAGGCTTGATGAGCGTGAGCTAGTGATCAAGTGGAATGCCTGGGATTTAGCCTGTTGGCCCATGTTGCTCGAACTTTATCCTAATAGTCGAGTGCTATGTCTGATGCGCCACCCCAGAGATATTTTGGCTTCGCATCAACGAGAGGCTGGGATGCATATGGCGGGGCGGGTGAAGGCTGTATTTCCCCATTCATTAGCGCTTACGGAAAGTGAGCCTAGTGTAGACGCATTTCGAATGGGTGTGTTGTATGGTTTTGCCCAGCAAACTGCTGCACTTTATCAATCAAGTCGTTGCATTTTAATGGATTATCAACAATTAAATGTGCTTAAACCCAGTGCACTTTCGGCCATTCTAGACTGGCCGTTAGCCGCAGAAGATATCGAGCATTGGCAACAGCACTGGCGCTTTGATGTTAAGCGACAAGGACAATTGTTTACGCCCAAGGTACCCACGCAATCTATCCCATTGAATGAATCACAAACACTCTCATGGCAGCAGTTATTGAATGCTTATGAGCAACTGTTGCAACCTTTAGATCGAGATAAAACCATGATGCTAGCTGAGTTAAATCCATTCACTGGCTTGAGTATTAAGCCTGCCAACGCAAACGATAACCTATTTATGGCAGAGCTTTTTTATTCGACTAAAACCTTCTTCTATGAGCTTGGTTTACCCCTTGATATCGCACAGAACATGTTGGAGCAACAATATCGGCTGCAGCAAGTCTCCTATCGGGAACAATATCCAAATGCCATCAGCTACATTTTGTTTTATCAGCAACAAGCGGTCGGCAAACTGATGCTAGATATTAATGAGCAGAGAGTTCATCTTGTTGATTTTATTATTACGCCAAGCATGCGAGGTCGTGGTTTAGGCTCTACGATATTGGAGGCGGTCAAGCTTGAGGCGACACAACGTCAGTTGCCTGTTCATTTATCAGTAGAGAGTGAAAATACTCAGGCTAAATCACTCTATTTACGGCATGGATTTCAGTTTCAAAGCCGTTCCGAAACCTATGAGTCAATGCGATGGCCTTAAACGTTGGCTGATAATTTACACAAAATTATTTCTGCCTAATTGTGTTTGCCGATTTTTCAGATATGTTTAGTTGTAACTAAGCTGTTTTAATTGTGTTGCATAATAACCTCCCCAATGTGTGATGTGGATGATGTTGTAATCAGCAGAAGGAACTCGCTGTCGATTAATTGTCGTGAGTAATTAAACCATTAAAAGACGTTACATAGACAAAATCGTTATTTAAGGAGAAATACAATGTCAGAGCCATTTATCGGTCAAATCTCTATGTTCGCTGGGAATTTCGCTCCCCGTGGTTGGGCCTTTTGTAATGGGCAATTATTGTCCGTCTCGCAACATACCGCACTTTTTTCGATTCTAGGCACTACCTATGGTGGCAATGGCCAAACGACTTTTGCGCTGCCTAATTTACAAGGGCGTGTTCCTGTGCATATAGGTCAGAGCCTTGACACTAGCAATTATATGCTTGGTGAAGCGGGTGGCGTTGAAAGTGTAACGCTGACAATCAATCAGATGCCTGCACATAGCCACCAGGTTACTAAGGCAGGCTCTGGCTCGTTACAAGTAGCGGGTACCGGATCGAATGCATCAACGACACCTTCAGCAACTAACAATATTTTGGGTGCATCTGCCGCGGGTGGGTCACCTGCTGCCGCAATTTGGTCAGATGAGCTGAACGATCCTGTTTCCCTCGCAAATCCGATAAATGCAAATTTTATTGTGCAGCTTGCAGGTGGAAGTCAGCCATTTTCAATCAGAAACCCGTATCTGGGGATGAATTTTATTATTGCGTTGGAAGGTCTTTATCCAACGCGTAATTGATGCCATGTCGGTTTTTATAATAGGAGCATCATCATTGTGATGCTCTTCAAAAATGGTAAATGGATAAATAATCTGTGAACAACTCACAAGTTATCCATTAATGATTAACTGATAAGAGCTTAACATGAAAAGTATATGTCTAGAAAAATGTTTGTTATGTTGGTTGCTAATCGTTTTTTTTGTTACGTGAATTATTTGAAATGGTCATTTTAGCTGCAAGGTAAGTGGCGTCCGCTATTTTGGATATTTTTGAAGTTTTACTAAATTATGGGATTTAGCACCATGACTTTACGTAACATCAAATGGAGTCTGTTAATTTCATCATGTATGTGGGCAAATTTAGTCTTTGCTGCTGCACCCCAGACCAAAATTTCGATGCGATAACGCCACAAGAAAGCGCCCAGCAGAACAATCCATCAATTACTTTTAATGGCGTCATCTACTCAGCTGACACTACCGCTGAGGTCATTCGTGTTGATACAATAGGCAATATTACAGGTAACTTGCCCACTTTAGGCAGCGGAAATGGTATTACTTCGGCTTGGTATAATAGCTCTGGTACCTACTTTCAATTTGCTTCTGTTAGCAACGCTAATGACTTCAAGCTCGAATCGCTAAGAGCAGAAGTCTGGGGCGGGAGTTCTCTAACTGCAGAGGTGTATACTGTCACGGGCTATAACAACGGTAGCTTAGTAGTGAGTGCCACTGTAACATTTACCGCCGATGGAACCTATGGCGTGGGTAATGCAGCTATTGTTTATGATCGCCAAACAACGCCAGCAGAAGAGTCCAGTTCTGGTAATTCAGCCAACGCGGGTTTATTGACGTTCGGTAGCGCGTGGACTGGTATTGATCAAGTTAGATTCACTTCAGCCGACGGTAAACCCCTTGCGGTTATGATGGATCAAATAGACTTCTCGGATATTGACTCCACACCACCCGCTGTCACCAGCGTAAGTGTTCCTTCGAATGCAACTTATATCACCGGGCAATCACTGAGCTTCACTGTTAACACGAGCGAAAACGTCATAGTGAACACGGGTGGTGGAACCCCCGCATCGCCTTGACCATTGGCGCCACAACCAAATACGCAACCTATTCGTCGGGCTCTGGAAGCTCGGCGCTGGTTTTTAGTTACACGGTTGAGAGTGGTTTGGTTGATTCTGACGGTATTACCATAGGTGCGCTTGGTTTGAACGGCGGAACCATGAAAGATGCCGCTAACAATGACATGACGCTCACCTTGAATTCTGTCGGTTCCACAGCCAGTGTTCTGGTTGATAGCACTGCTCCCACCGTTTCTTCCGTGACAGCCAGTACAGCCAATGGCACTTATAAAGTGGGTGATAGCATCAGTATCCAAGTTAACTTTAGTGAAGTGGTCAATGTCACTGGTACGCCGCAATTAACCCTGGAGACCGGCACTACAGATCGTGCCGTTAATTATACCAGTGGCAGTGGAACCAGTAGCTTGACCTTCAGCTACACCGTTCAGGCGGGCGACAATAGCAGCGATTTGGACTACGTATCAACCAGTGCACTGGCGTTAAACAGTGGTACCATTCGTGACGCCGCTAGCAACAACGCAACGCTGACATTGGCAACACCGGGTGCTGCCAACTCGTTGGGTGCTAATAAAGCGTTGGTGGTCGATGGTGTAACACCTTCGGTGACCAGTACGTCACCATCGGGTGGCGCAGTATCAACCGATGTCAGTGTTGATTTCACTGTAAATTTCAGCGAAACAGTCAACAATATATCTACTGATGACTTTACCTTGGGCACTACCGGTGGCGCATCGGGCACTATTGCCAGTGTTTCTTCCAGTTCGGGATCCAGTGTGACAGTGACGGTGAGTGGTATTACTGGCAATGGTACGATAAAGCTCAACCTGAATGGTTCCACCAATATTTCAGATGCCGCTGGTAATTCAGGTCCTGCTGCCTATAGCAGCGGTACAACCCACACGGTCGCAATTCCTACTGCACCAAGTGCACCTACGATAGGTACGGCAACAGCGGGGGATGGTCAAGCAAACGTGACCTTCACCGCTCCTGGTAGTAATGGTGGTTCGGCTATTACCACTTACACCGCAACAGCTAATCCTGGAGGGGCGATAGGAAATTGTGCTGGCCCGGGGCTTGTACTATTACCGTGACTGGATTGACTAACGGTACGGCTTATACATTCACGGTAACCGCAACCAATGGCATTGGGACTGGCTCTGCCTCGGCGGCCTCCAACTCGGTAACCCCCAAGGCCGATCAGACTATTACCTTTACCCAACCGGCCAACTATAACTTTGGCGCTACGCCAACCTTGACGGCGACTTCTAGCTCTGGGCTAACGGTCAGCTTCACCTCGTCTACCACTGGTGTTTGTACTATCTCTTCCGGTGGTGCATTGACCTTTGTGAGTGCGGGTACTTGTACGATTGATGCAGACCAGGCAGGTAATTCATCAACCAATGCGGCGAGTACAGTAACCCGTAGCTTTACGGTGAATGCGGTGGTTCCCGGTGCACCGACCATCGGTACCGCAACCGCCGGTGACCAGCAAGCGACTGTGACATTTACTGCTCCAGCCAGTACGGGGGAGCAGCTATTAGCCCCAATGGTTATACCGTGACAGCTAACCCCGGTGGGCTTTCAGAGGTAGGTTCATCATCACCCATTACAGTGACTGGCCTGACTAATGGTGTTTCCTATACTTTCACGGTGACGGCGACTAACTCTGTCGGGACAGGTGCCGCTTCTGTCGCTACCAATGCAGTAGTTCCTGCATCGCCGCAGACGATTACCTTTGCCAACCCAGGTTCACAAAACTTTGGTACCACGCCGGATTTGAGGGTTGTAAATGGTGGCGCTTCAGCGACATCAGGACTGAATGTTACGTTTACGTCTTCTACAACCGGTGTTTGTACAGTTACCAGTGTGGGTGTATTAACCTTCCTCACTGTCGGAACCTGTACCATCAATGCGGATCAGGCGGGTGATAGCAGTTACCTAGCTGCAGCTCAGGTAATTCGTAGCTTTACTGTGAATGCCATTGTTGCCGGGGCTCCAACCAGCGTGGTGGCTACTGCGGGCGATACCCAAGCGAGCGTTGCCTTTGTTGCGCCAGCCAATACTGGCGGCACTACAATTACTGGTTATAGAGTTACAACAAGTCCCCCTGACGTGGCACCTGTGAATGTGGCCGGTTCCCCAACTGTGATTACGGGTTTAACAAATGGCCAAGCTTATACCTTTACTGTGGCCGCCGATAACTCTGCGGGTACGGGCCCTGCATCAGCAGCATCCAACTCGATAACCCCCAAAGCGACTCAGACCATTACTTTCAATAACCCCGGTGCGCAGAACTTTGGTGCGTCACCAATGTTTAGTGCGACTTCTGATTCTGGTTTGTTACCTACCTTTACTTCATCCACAACTGGTGTCTGTACGATCACAAGCCTTGGTGCTGTGACATTCGTCACTGCGGGAACTTGTACTATTAATGCAGATCAGTCTGGTAACGCCAGTTATTTACCAGCGACTCAAGTTAGTCGTTCCTTTACAGTGAATGCTGTTGTTCCTGGTGCGCCAGTCATTGGCACGGCGACAGCGGGTGATGCTCAAGCCTCGGTGAGTTTTACCGCTCCAGGATTTAGTGGTGGTACAGCAGTTACGGGATATACCTTAGTCTCTACTCCTGGTGGTATTACCGCATCGGGTGCTTCTTCACCCATCACTATTACGGGATTAACCAACGGTACTTCCTATTCATTTACTGTAGCTGCGACAAATTCGGCTGGTTTAGGTAGTGCTTCAGCGGCAAGTAACACAGTAAAACCCAATGGCGCACCAGTCATTAATGGCACACCAACGTTAACCGTTAACCAAGGTGCGTTATATAACTTCGCGCCAGTAGCGACTGATTCCCTTGGAGATAGTCTAACGTTTAGTATTAATCAGACTATTTCATGGCTGACCTTTAATAGCGCAACGGGAGCTTTATCTGGCACACCTTCTAATCAAGATGTGGGTGTGATTAACGGTATTGTGATCAGTGTGTCAGATGGTTCACTGTCTGCCAGTCTTCCTCCCTTTGATCTGAGAGTGATTAACGTCAACGATGCACCGACCATCAGCTCAACAGCAATTACGAGTGCCACTCAAGATGCGGCTTATAGCTACACCTTGGTGGCGACGGACAGCGACGTGGGCGACAGTCTGACCTTAAGCGCCGTGATACTGCCAAGCTGGCTGAACTTCAATGCGGCGACGGGCGTGCTGAGTGGTACGCCAACTAATGCTAACGTCGGCAGTCATTCGGTAGCGTTACGAGCAACGGATGTTGATGGCTTAACCGCAGACCAGAGCTTTACGATTGTGGTGGCGAACGTTAACGATGCACCGACCATCAGTTCAACGGCGTTAACGAGTGCGACTCAAGATGCAGCCTATAGCTACACCTTAGTCGCAACAGACAGCGACGTGGGAGACAGTCTCACCTTAAGTACCGTGACCTTACCAAGCTGGCTGAACTTTAATGCGGCGACGGGCGTGCTGAGTGGTACGCCAACTAATGCTAACGTCGGCAGTCATTCGGTAGCGTTACGAGCAACGGATGTTGATGGCTTAACCGCAGACCAGAGCTTTACGATTGTGGTGGCGAACGTTAACGATGCACCGACCATCAGTTCAACGGCGTTAACGAGTGCGACTCAAGATGCAGCCTATAGCTACACCTTAGTCGCAACAGACAGCGACGTGGGAGACAGTCTCACCTTAAGTACCGTGACCTTACCAAGCTGGCTGAACTTTAATGCGGCGACGGGCGTGCTGAGTGGTACCCCAACTAACGCTAATGTGGGTAGCCATGCGGTGGTGCTACGTGCCACGGACGGAGATGGTCTGACGATTGACCAGAGTTTTACGATTGTGGTGGCGAACGTTAACGATGCACCGACCATCAGTTCAACGGCGTTAACGAGTGCGACTCAAGATGCTGCCTATAGCTACACCTTGGTGGCAACGGACAGCGATGTGGGAGACAGTCTCACCTTAAGTGCCGTCACACTGCCAAGCTGGCTGAGCTTTAATACGGCGACGGGCGTGCTGAGTGGTACCCCAACTAACGCTAATGTGGGTAGCCATGCGGTGGTGCTACGTGCCACGGACGGAGATGGTCTGACGATTGACCAGAGTTTTACGATTGTGGTGGCGAACGTTAACGATGCACCGACCATCAGTTCAACGGCGTTAACGAGTGCGACTCAAGATGCAGCCTATAGCTACACCTTAGTCGCAACAGACAGCGACGTGGGAGACAGTCTCACCTTAAGTACCGTGACCTTACCAAGCTGGCTGAGCTTTAATACGGCGACGGGCGTGCTGAGTGGTACCCCAACTAACGCTAATGTGGGTAGCCATGCAGTATTGTTACGTGCCACGGACGGAGATGGTCTGACGATTGACCAGAGCTTTACGATTGTGGTGGCGAACGTCAACGATGCACCGACCATCAGTTCAACCGCACTCACCAGTGCCACTCAAGATGCAGCCTATAGCTACACCTTGGTGGCGACGGACAGCGATGTGGGCGACAGTCTGACCTTAAGCGCGGTGACCTTACCAAGCTGGCTGAGTTTTAATGTGGCGACGGGCGTGCTGAGTGGTACGCCGACTAACACTAACGTGGGTAACCATTCGGTAGCGTTACGAGCAACGGATGTTGATGGCTTAACCGCAGACCAGAGCTTTACGATTGTGGTGGCGAACGTCAATGATGCACCGACCATCAGTTCAACCGCACTCACCAGTGCCACCCAAGATGCTGCCTATAGCTACACCTTGGTGGCGACGGACAGCGATGTGGGAGACAGTCTGACTTTAAGTGCAGTCACACTGCCAAGCTGGCTGAGTTTTAATGCGGCGACGGGCGTGCTGAGTGGTACCCCGACTAACACTAACGTGGGTAACCATGCGGTGGTGCTACGCGCCACAGACGTGGATGGTTTAACGGCCGACCAGAGCTTTACGGTTGTGGTGGCGAATGTTAACGATGCACCAGTTGCGACCAATCAGACAGTGACGCTAGAAGAAGATAGTTCGCTGATGATTACGTTTGCCGCTGAGGATGCCGATAATGATCCTCTGACCTATGAGATCACCGCGCAACCTGCCTCTGGTACCTTAGAGCAACATGGTAGTGTCTGGCTCTATACGCCTGAGAAGGATTTTAATGGTACTGATTCTATTAACTTTATTGCCAAAGATGCAGAGTTAAGCTCGGAGCCTGCGACTGTCACCATTACGGTTACGCCTGTGAACGACGATCCTCAAGCGGTCGATGACAGCTATACCTTAACCAGCACCCCCAATGACACCTATTCGCTGGTGGTGTTGGCAAACGATGTGGATGTCGATGGTGACACCTTAACCATTGATGGTGCCGCTGCGGATATTGGCAGTGTGCAAATCACTGCTGATGGACTCAGTTTTACCGCGCCCGAGGCTTATGTGGGGCCTGTTGCACTGCGTTATACCATTAGCGATGGCAACAAAGGCCGAGCAACCGCCAAAGTGAATGTGCTGATTGAAGGCGCTGACTCAGCGAATCAACCCGTGATCATCCTACCTGATGATGTGGAGGTGAATGCGACTGGCCTGTTTACGCGGGTGAAACTCGGTTTTGCCAAGGCGGTTGACCGTAATGGGCACCCATTACCTGTATCGCTGGTGAATAAGAGCTTGTTCTTCGCACCTGGCAACTACTTAGCCTATTGGCAGGCAGTTGACGGCGAAGGTAATAAGGCGATTAAAGCGCAGAAGATCAAAGTCAATCCATTAATTTCACTGAGCAAAGATCAAGTCGTTGCTGAAGGTAATCAAGTGACTGTGAGTGTTCACCTCAATGGTGAGGCGCCAAACTATCCATTGAGTATTCCATACACAGTATCCGGTTCAGCCGATAGCAGCGACCATGATTTGGTTGATGGTGTTGTCGAGATAACCTCGGGTCAAATGGCAGAAATCCACTTTACTACTCTGAACGATGGTGTGACCGAAGGGAATGAAGAGGTGCTTATCAGCCTAGATTCAAGCCTGAATCTTGGTAGTAAGCAGCAGACTCAAGTGGTGATTACCGAAGCCAATATTGCACCACAGGTCAGTTTAGCGGTGACTCAAGCTGGCCAGCAGCAAGTCATTGTCGCGCAAAATGGCGGTGATGTGCATATTCGTGCCACTGCCTCCGATGCCAATGAGCAAGATACATTGACGCTGACGTGGGCAAGCGGCGCATTAAGCTTGCAAGCGGATGCGACAGGTATGACATTCTCTCCAGCCGCGGTGTCACCGGGGATTTATCCTGTGAGCCTAACGGTGACCGATGATGGTTCGCCTGTGCTGTCGAGTACCGAAACAGTGTACATCGTAGTGCGTCCAAGTTTAGCCGCATTGACGAGTGCCGATACGGATGGCGATTTAATTCCCGATGATCAAGAAGGCTATAGCGACAACGATCGTGATGGCATCCCAGATTATTTGGATGCAAATAACGACTGTAATGTGATGCCTGAAGGTGAATTGCAGCCAGTCTACTTCTTGGCCGAAGGGCAGGCGGGCGTCTGTTTACGTTTGGGGAATATTGCCCTAAGCCGTGGACAGAGCGGCGTGCAGCTACAGCCAGAAGCCGTGGCTGAAGATGCTTTAGCAGCCAATGTTGGCGGTATTTTCGACTTTATCGCCACGGGCCTACCACAACAGGGTCAAAGCTATAGCTTGGTATTGCCACAACGTTCGCCCGTTCCTGCGAATGCCGTCTATCGCAAGTTCAATGCTCAAGCGGGCTGGCGAGACTTTGTGATTGATGCAAACAACATTGTCGCCAGTACCGAGGGTGAGCGTGGTTTCTGCCCGCCACCGGGGGATAGCCGTTGGACGCCGGGATTAACTGAAGGCCATTGGTGTGTGCAGTTGACCATCGAAGATGGCGGCCCTAACGATGATGATGGTGTGGCTAACCGTACTATTGTTGACCCAAGTGGTGTTGCTGTGATGCTCAATGGTAACCACTTACCTGTCGCCAATCCCGACTCCGCAGCAATTGCTTGGAACCAGAGTATTGATGTGAATGTGCTTGCCAACGATACGGATAGCGATGGGGATAGTTTGAGCGTCACACAAGTGATTAGTGAGTTTGGCACCGTCACAGTGTTAGCGGATCAACGGATCAGTTACATGCCGGCGGCAGACTTTATCGGCACCGATGTGTTGGTGTATAGCATTACCGATGGCAAAGGTGGTACGGCAAGTAGTGAGCTGACGATAGTGGTGAATGGCAACACTGCACCTGTGACTGTCGACGACAGCGCCGCCACCGATGATCGTACCAGCCTGCTTATCGATGTGCTAAGTAATGACACTGATGTGGATGGTAATACGTTGACCCTGCTAAGTGCGACGGCTCAACAAGGCACTGTGACTATTGAGGCGAATAAACTGCGCTATATCCCTAAAACAGGATTCGATGGTGTGGATACCGTGACCTATAGGATTAGCGACGGCCAAGGTGGTGAAGCGACGGGGCAAGTGCTTATCACGGTGAAAGCCTATCAAGAGGTCATTATCGATAATAAATCGGGAGGAGGTAGTATGACCTTATGGGCGTTGGCATTTATTTTGGTATGCGCGATGTTGCGTCGCCGTGAGTTACAGCGATTGGCCTTAGGCTGCCTGTTATTGCTCAGTGTGACGCAACAGGCGCAGGCAACAGACTGGTATGTTGAGGGTTTTATTGGCCAAGCTCAGGCCGATAAAACACTGCCTGAGTTGAATATCCAAGTGGGAGAGGGACAGCTCCTCAACGTCGATGACTCGGATACTGCTTTTGGGGTGAGTCTGGGTTATCAATGGACGCCGACCGTAGCGTTAGAACTGGGCTATGCCGATTTTGGTGAAGGAAGTGCGAGAATTAAGGGCGCAACGCTAACGCCGGAGCAATACCATGAGTTGGTGAAAGCCGTCACTCCAGTCCTTGCCGATGGGGTTACGTTGGGCTTGAGATTTACCTTGCTGCAGCATCAAGGCTGGCGTTTTGAGGTGCCCGTTGGCTTGTTCCATTGGCAAGCGGATATTAGTAGTAGCATGGGCAATACCACGATCAAGACCGACTTAGATGGCACAGATTGGTATGCGGGAGTGCGTTTCAGTTACCAATTTAGTGATGCTTGGTCTGTAGGCTTAGGTTATCAATACATTGATATTGAACCGAATGACCTATTGAGCTATCAACTCAATCTGCGTTATCAGTTTTAGTTTATGTCGACATTAAAAGGGGCTTAGCCCCTTTTTTGTTGGTGAATTTTCGCGATAAAAAGCAGAAAATTTTAACCGCTTCTCCTTTGTCGTGGCTGAGTATGTGATTTAAATCCCATGGCTTGGATGGTGGTCTTTGGAATAGCCGCACTAAATTCAGGTTGTAGATTAAAGACAGGATAGTAAGATTGTCACTTATCCTAGTTTGTTTGTTGCTATTTTTATCCAGGGGCAGTTATGTCGCAGCGGCACCATAAGCCGGAAATCTTACATACCGAAGTTGTCGCTAAGAGCCGCTTGTTTCAAATTGAACAGGTCCATCTTAAATTCTCCAACGGTGTCGAGCGCCAGTATGAGCGGATGAAAGGTGGTAGTCGTGGTGCTGTGATGGTGGTGCCCATTCATCAAGGTAACATGCTGTTAGCCCGTGAATATGCCGCTGGCACCGACAATTACGAGCTAGGTTTTCCTAAGGGATTAATAGACCCAGGTGAGCAAGCTATCGAAGCGGCCAATCGAGAATTGCAGGAAGAAATCGGTTTTGGGGCGCGTAAGCTGACATTGTTGAAAGAACTTAGCCTTGCGCCGGGTTATTTCTCTAGCAAGATGCAAATTTTCATAGCAGAAGATTTATATGAAAGCCGGCTCGAAGGCGATGAGCCAGAACCCATAGATGTCGTGCCTTGGGCGTTGGCCGAGTGGGAAGCGTTACTCGATAATAGCGATTTTTCCGAATCTCGTAGTGTGAGCGCATTGTTTTTAGCGCAGAAACACCTACAACTTAAATAATCTTTTTCGTTAAAGCGTTCAGCAACTGAGTGCTTGTAAATCATTCGCGAAGTTTGCGATTGGAGTGGTTATGAAGCCAGAAGAGTTAATCGACGAGGTGATTGCGATAGCAACGGATGCGGGTCGCACTATTCGTGAGATTTACCTCAAGGGTAATTTTGAGCGAGAAACCAAGTCTGATAATACCCCTGTCACCTCGGCGGACCTAGCGGCGAATAAGCTGATCTGTGAACGCTTAGCCGCATTGACGCCCGATATTCCTATCCTGTCTGAAGAGGCTGCCGATATTCCCCTAAGCGTGCGTGAAGGCTGGAAACGTTATTGGTTAGTCGACCCTCTCGATGGCACGGGGAGTTTATTGCCGGTAGTGGTGACTTTTCGGTGATCATCGCGCTGGTGGAACACAATCGTCCGGTGATGGGTGTGGTGTATGTGCCGATGACGCAGGTGTGCTACTACGCTATCGCGGGATTAGGTGCCTATAAACGGACCGATAAGCAAGAAGTGCGTATTAGTAGTCGGCAAATTGAGCACCGTGAGCAAGTTTCCCTAAGGTTAGCGGTGAGTCGTCGTCAGGACCCTCAATCTGTGTTGACCCTGTTCAATCAGCCTAAGCACTGTGAGCTGGTGGTCATGGGCGGTGCGGCCCTGAAGAGCTGTCTGGTTGCCGAAGGACGCGCCGATTGTTATGTGCGAGTCGGGCCGACAGGTGAGTGGGACACTGGCGCCGCGCAGATTATTATTGAGGAGGCGGGTGGCCAGCTCATGGATACCGAGCTGCAGCCTTTAACCTATAACGAGCGTGAAACGCTTGAAAATCCTAACTTTATTGTTGTTGGTGCGCCCAATTTAGAGTGGGATAAGATTTTAATTGGTGAATAGTTTTACATGCAGTCTATCCGTCCAGTATTAAAGTCAGAGTTAGCCGATGTTTTTCAACTTGAGCAGGCTATCTTTGGCGATCATTGTTATCCCGATTTTTCTTCCGCCAAGGGTTTGATTGTTGGCCTGAGCAGTTTCTGGTTGCCCTAGATGATGGCGGGGAGCTTTTAGGCTATTTGCTCTGCGCTCAAAGTAGCGACCCTGCCTGTATGTGGATTCTATCCGTGGCGGTGAGTGAGCAAGCCCGCGGCCAAGGCATTGGTAAACAATTAATCCAACAATGTTTAAGCCAACTACCACCTCAGGTGAAGCGGGTGGATTTAACCGTCGATCCCCATAATCCTGCCCATGGTTTATACCAACGTTTAGGATTTGTCGATACCGACTTCGAAACGGACTATTTTGGCGCCGGGGCCGATAGGGTCGTAATGAGTTATCACTGCCGCTAGGTAAAAGTTCAATGTCGAAACGGTGTCCTCGATTGAGGCCGCCGTTTTTTTATGCGCTAAAAGTTAAATTTCTCCAAGGTTCCCATCGAGTGAATACCTCAGAATTAGCCCTTCTTCCCTCATTTTTATGCCTTTTATTTCATGCTGTACGCAAAATAAACTTATTTTGAACGTTGTTTTTTATTTTTGAGGCTGTTAGTCTCACAGCATTCAACAGGGAGTGAGACCTATGGCGAGACGCAAAGAACATAGTCATGATGAGATTCGTGCTATGGCAATAGAGGCGGCAATGGCACTGCTGCAGCAGCAAGGGACACAAGAACTGAGTTTACGCAAGATTGCTAGCCAGATTGGCTATGTGCCGAGTACCTTAATCAATATCTTTGGTAGTTATAACTACCTACTGTTAGCCGTTTCTGAGGCAACGTTGCAGGCGCTGATGCATGAGCTCTCCGAGGTAAATGCAGAGAGTAGTCGCAATCAAATCATCAGCATGGCGCAAAAATACGCTGAGTTTGCTCATGCACAGCGCCAATGTTTTAAGTTGGTATTTGAACTGCAGTTACTCGACAGTGAACCTTTGCCCGAATCCCAAGGCCAACTTATCGCGGGTTTATTTAGTTTAATTGAACGTGAGTTAGCCCTGTTGTTCCCCAATAAGACTGTCGAGCAGCAACTCCAAATGAGTCGAGTACTCTGGGGCGGCATTCACGGCCTCACCGCCTTATCACTGGATAATAAATTGTTTGCCGATACGGCATCTTTACCCGCTTTGTTAGAAAGTCATGTGACTGGGTATTTACAGGGAATGGGTTATCAGAGGGAAGCATCATGCTGCTAACAAAACGTTTTTTACCGTATTTTGCTACCCAATGCCTTGGGGCTCTTAACGACAATATCTATAAAAATGTGTTGTTGCTGCTGGTTACCTTCAGCCAAGTCAACGATTTACCAATTAGTGTCGATATGTTTGTCAATTTGGCGGCGGGGGTATTTATTCTGCCGTTTTTCCTGTTTTCGGCCCATGCAGGCGTGGTGGCCGACAATATGGATAAGGCCAAACTTATCCGTCGCTTAAAACTGCTCGAAGTCATCATTATGTTCAGCGCCGCCGCGGCCATCGTGAGCGAAAATTACATGATGATGTTATTACTGTTGTTTTTAACTGGTAGTCAGTCAGCCTATTTTGGCCCAGTCAAATATTCCCTATTACCTCAAGCCTTAAAAGAGGATGAGTTAGTGACGGGCAATGCCTGGGTTGAGATGGGGACGTTTCTGTCTATCTTGATTGGTACCTTGAGTGCCGGGATTTTAGTATCTGAAAACAATGCCACCCTATGGTCGGCCATCACGGTCGCGAGCCTTGCCTTGGCGGGGTATCTATCTAGCCGCGCGATCCCTGCTTTACCGCCGCAGGGCACAGTAGAAAAATCCAATTTCGCCCATTATCAGGCACTTGGCGCACCATAAAGAAGGCGCGTCAAACGCCTTCGATTTGGATGGCTATCCTCGCCATTAGCTGGTTCTGGTTCTTGGGGGCCACATATCTGACCCAATTCCCTAACTTTGCTAAGCTGCATTTGCATTCTGGCGCGACCGTGGTGTCGCTGCTGCTGGGGATGTTCTCTATCGGGATTGCGGTGGGCTCCTTTGTCTGTGAGCGTTTTTCCTTTGGCCATGTGGAGTTAGGCTTGCTGCCCTTTGGGGTGCTTGGGTTAACTGTATTTGGTGTGGACTTGCTTTGGGCGATTCCCCCTGCACCTGCGGATGCGCAGTTTGTCTATGGCTTACACTCCTTTATTGCCGAGCAGAAGCATTATCGAGTGATGTTGGACTTCTTTATGATTGGTGTCAGCGGCGGTCTATTTATCGTGCCTCTGTATGCCTTTATTCAAGCGCGTTCCGCTAAGGGAGAATGTGCGCAAGCGATTGCCGCGAATAACATTATGAACTCGCTGTTTATGGTGGCGTCGGCGTTGTTGTCTATGCTGTTACTCGGGGTGGCTGGCTTGAGTATTCCACAGTTATTCTTACTGCTGGCGGTGATGAACTTTGTGGTTGCACTTTACGTGTATTCGCAGGTGCCTGAGTTCACACAACGATTTATCAGTTACTTACTCAGCCATGTGATGTATCGAGTGACTGTGACTGGACGAGAAAAGATCCCTAAAGAAGGCGCTGGCATCATAGTCTGTAACCATGTGAGCTATGTGGATGCGTTAATCATTATGGGAGCCTCGACCCGGCCGATTCGTTTTGTGATGGATAAATCGATCAGTGAAATTCCGGTGCTGAAATACCTGTTCCGCCATGCTGGGGTGATCCCGATTTGTTCGCCGCGCCAGAGTGAGACCACTTACAATCAAGCTTTTGAATCAATTCATGAAGCGTTAGCGAATGGCGAGTTGGTGTGTATCTTCCCTGAAGGTCGTTTAACCCCGATGGTGAACTTGGTGAGTTCCGTCCCGGTATCGATAAAATCTTGGCCCGCGATCCCGTGCCCGTGATCCCTATGGCACTCAATGGTCTGTGGGGTTCTTACTTTAGTCATAAGGATGGCCATGCATTGACCACAATGCCGAAACGCTTTTGGTCCAAGGTATCGGTGAGCTTAACGGATGTGGTGGATGGGCAAAAGGCTGATCGGCACTCGCTCAGGGATAGTGTCGCGAATCTACTCAATAAGTCCTAACTTGACGAGATAGATAAAGAAAACCGTGGCAGTTAGCACACGGTTTTCTTGTTTTTAGCCTTTTGAGTGGTGGCTATTCAACGGATCGTTATTCCGCTGATAGTTATCTCGCTGATAGTTATCCAGCCACTCATGCGTGGCTTGGTGACTCCCTCTAAACAGAATATTGCCGGCTTTTTTCTGCAACTGGTATTCGTACATGGGGTCGTAATACTTGTGCAGTAGCAGGCTTATCCAAGCCAAATGCTGTGAGGTTTGGTTTTGATTAAGTTGCTGAGACAGTGCTTGCTGCATGATGTCTTGCAACTCTTGATATTGCTTACCGCCAAGACGTTTGCGAATGCTGCCAAGACTCTGTAATAGGTAGTGGCTAAAGGCTTCGAAACCTGCCTCTAAGCCGAGACGCTCGATAAATCCTCGGTGCATTTTATGAACGTACTCATCGAGTAAGCGAGTGAGCCTGATGTCATCGTCTTCTTCGAGTACTACAATATCGGCCGTCTGCATGGCGCTATAAAAGCTTTGCGGCAGCGCCGAGCGGCCAATCAAAAAGCTTTCATCCTCGAGCAACAAACAGGCGTGATTACCTAATTGATGGTGTAACAGGGCAATGGCGAGCCGATTTTCAAAGTTAATTTGTGTTGGTTGTGGGTCGATGTTTTTTCCAAAGCTCGAGCCTCTGTGATTTGCTATGCCTTCGAGATCGATTGCTTCTTTACGTCGTTTTAAAAAATCGGTTTTACCGCTTCCCGTCATACCGCTCAGGCTTAGCAAGGGTTGCAGACTTGGCGCCGCCTCAATTACACCAATTAAATATTGGCGCATGCCTTTGTAGCCGCCCTGCACATAAGGCACGGTAACGCCTGCTTTTTGCAGCCATTGCTGAGTTAACTGTGAGCGTAGCCCGCCGCGAAAGCAGTAAAGATAAGCTTGGGGTGGGCCGATAAAAAGTTTAACCAAGCATCAATACGCTGTTGTTTTACCACGCCATGCACGAGGGAATGGCCCAGGGCTATCGCGGCTTGCTGTCCTTGCTCTTTGTAGCAAGTGCCGACTTTTTCCTTTCCTTATCAACCATTAACGGCAGATTTACCGAGGAAGGAAAAGCACCGCGGTCAAACTCGATTGGCGCTCTTAAGTCGATTAATGGCTGCCCAGCGATAAAGATATCGTGATATTGCTGGGCGGGGATGAGCTTAGTTGTCATTAACACAGCACCACATTGGCGGTGGAGGTGGGCGTTTCTAGCGAACCAATACAGATAGGCTCAATCTGATGGGTATTCAGCAGTGCCACCAGTTCCGCTTCGGCTTCACTCGACACAGCCACTAACAAGCCGCCACTGGTTTGTGGGTCACACAAAATGGCTTTTTGATGATCGGTAAGTGCGGGCAAGTGTTCGCCACAACTGTCGTAGTTACGATGGGTTCCACCGGGTATACAGCCTTGCGCTAGATAGTCGAGGGCACGCGGCAAGAGTGGTACCAAATCGAGGTCAAGTTTAGCGGTGAGTTTAGCGCCTTGGCATACTTCCAGTAGGTGGCCCGCAAGCCCAAAACCTGTGACATCGGTGAGGGCATTCACGCCTTTAATTTTAGCGATTTTGGCGCCTATGCTATTGAGCTGGCACATGGCATTGACTGCAATTTGGCTATCTTCATCTTTGAGCTTCTTCTGCTTTTGTGCCGTGGTGAGAATGCCAATACCGATTGGTTTAGTGAGATACAAACGATCGCCCGCTTTTGCTGTATCGTTTTGTTTTAAATCCGTCAGGGCGATTTGCCCTGTGACCGCAAGGCCAAAGATTGGCTCAGGCGCATCGATACTGTGACCACCGGCCAGCATTATCCCAGCTTCCATACAGGCTTGACGGCCACCATCGACTACTTGCTGTGCGATCTCGGCGGGAGTTTGTTCACTGGCCAGCCTAATATCGCAATCGCCATCATGGGCGTACCACCCATGGCATAGATATCGCTAATGGCATTGGTGGCGGCGATACGGCCAAAGGTAAAGGGGTCATCTACGATTGGCATAAAAAAGTCGGTGGTACTGATAATGCCGATTTCATCATTGAGCTTATAAACGGCTGCATCATCACGGCTTTGATTGCCAACCAACAGGTTAGGATCGGTAAATACAGGCAGCTGCGAGGCAAGAATCGTAGTCAGTACTTTAGGGGAAATTTTACAGCCGCAGCCGGCACCATGACTATATTCTGTGAGTTTAATGCTATCGGCGGAAGATACAGCGGAATTCGACATGAGCCCTACATCCTGTAAAAAGTGATTGAGGCATCATCATAATAGGATACGGCCACCATGCAAGGCGGCCGTATGATTTTTACCGAGAATTGTGGTCTAGCTATAACTTGCCGTGAGGCTCTTCCAGCTTTTTTGCTGAGTCAGGAATCGTGTCTTCAATTCTTCGACTTGCAGTAACAACTGTTGATCGACCAGTTGCTTACGTTTGGCTTCTAACAGCGCCTTTTTCGCCTGATAGTATTCGAGTAAATGTTCCTTCATTAACTCGTATTCCTGTTGGATTTTCTCAATCACTTCATCGGCATTGGGCAGATGGATCACTTTATTTTTGGCATTCAGCAGTTGCATCTGTAAGCGTGCGCTCTCAATCCGTTCCTGTGGACTGGTGCGTAAGTCTTTGGCTAATCCAACCCAAGATAACGCCTTAATCAACCACTTAGTCGGATCGTAATGCCACCACTTAATGCCGTTACGGTAATCGTTTTCGAAGATATGGTGGAAATTATGGTAACCCTCACCGTAGGTCAACATCGCCAGAAAACCGTTGTCACGGGCGGTGTTTTTATCGGTATAAGGTTGGCTACCCCACACGTGGGCGAGGGAGTTGATGAAGAAGGTGCAGTGATGCACAACGACTAAGCGCAGTAATCCAGCCATCAGCAACATGCCAGCGATATTACCAGTGAACCAGCCGAGTAGCGCGGGCAAACCAATGTTCATCAGAATGACGAGGGCGAGATAGTGCTTGTGTTGCCACATCACGATACGGTCGTTCTGCAAATCACGCACGTTTTGGTAGTCATGGTAGCGTTGGGCTTGGTATTCGCGCAGCATCCAACCGATATGGCTGTACCAGAAACCCATGTTAGCCGAGTAGGGGTCTTTATCATTGTCATCAACATGCTTATGGTGCACACGATGATCGGATGCCCAATGTAATGCACTGTTTTGTAATGCTAATGCACCGCCAAGCGCGTAGAGGAAACGTACCGCAGGGTGAGCTTTATAGGCCTTGTGCGACCAGAGTCTATGGTAACCGGCTGTGATCGACAGACCACTTGCAAAGGCTAACACTACAAAAGCAATCCATTCGCTGGCGCCGAAACCCTGGGTTAGGCCATACCAAGGAACGAGGATAACTGCACTGAGGAAGGTGAGGCTAAAGAGGATGACATTTAGCCAGATGATAGGGGGTTTATTCATTATAGTTTCCAATATCCGCATTTGAGCGTACAACTGTAAGCTAATTTAGCCTAGCAATCTTGTTTGGTCAAGGTGGGTGGGGCTGTGTTTCAGACGCAAAAGCGGTATTATCGCGTCATTACATTCAGTTAGCGGATTGAAGAATGGGTATTCGTGCACAGCAAAAAGAGAAAACTCGGCGGGCATTGGTCGATGCGGCGTTTAACCAGCTCAGTGCTGAGCGAAGTTTCTCTAGCTTAAGCTTGCGAGAGGTGGCGAGGGAAGCCAACATTGCGCCCACATCCTTTTATCGTCATTTTAAGGATATGAATGAGCTTGGGTTGACCATGGTCGACGAAGGCGGGCTCACCCTAAGACAGATGATGCGAAAGGGGCGACAACGTGCCGAAGCCGGGGGCAGTGTGATCCGCATTTCTGTGGATACCTTTATGGAAGTACTTGATTCTAATCCAAACGTTTTCAGAATCTTATTACATGAGCGTTCAGGGACTTCGGCGGCCTTCCGCGCGGCGGTAGCCCGTGAGATTGAACATTTTATCTCTGAACTGGCCCATTACACCGAAGCGACGGCGGGCCGTACGCCTATGTTGGCTAGAGCACAGGCTGAAGCGTTAGTGACCTTAGTGTTTAACGCCGGAGCGTCGGCACTGGATATGAAGCGCGCCGATCGTAAAGTGCTCGCCGATCAACTGGTGATGCAATTACGTATGGTGGCGAAGGGCGCCGAAGCCTTACAACATAAGGTTGAGCATCGTTAAGTTAAATTGTGATTTAGTCTAAAAATAAAGGAGCCAATGGCTCCTTTATTTTTAGATACATAGAGTCGCTTAACGACGCTCAAGCAGTACACCTGTTTCCATATGATCGGTATAAGGGAACTGATCAAACAGGGCAAAACGGGTGACTTTATGGGTCTGATTTAATTGCTGCAAATTGTCTTTCAAGGTGTCGGGATTACAAGAGATATACAGGATCCGCTCATAACCTTGCACTAACTCCAACGTCGCAGGGTCAATACCTGCTCGAGGTGGGTCGACAAAAATGGTGTTGCAGACATAGCTATCCAAATCTATGCCTTCTAAGCGTCTAAAGCTGCGCTTTTTCGCCATGGCATCGCTAAATTCTTCCGCCGACATACGGATAATCTGCAGATTATCGATATTGTTGACTTCAATATTGTACTGGGCAGCATCGACTGAAGGTTTAGCCAACTCGGTCGCGAGCACGCGATTAAAGTTTTGTGCCAGCGTGATGGAGAAGTTGCCATTACCACAGTAAAGTTCGAGTAAATCGCCTTGGCTGTGTTGAGTCACATCGATAGCCCACTCCAACATCTTGATCGCTACCTTAGCATTTGGCTGGGTAAAGCTGTTTTCGATTTGTTTGTAATGGAAAACTCTGTCATTCACTTGCAGTGACTCAACCACAAAGTCTTTATCTAAATCGATTTTCTGTTTGCGCGCACGGCCAATGATATTGACCTTAAATTGGCTGCTCAATCTGGCTTTAAGTGCGGCGGCTTCGCTGCGCCATTGGTCATCAAGCTGTCTGTGATACAGCAGTGACACTAAAATCTCACCACTGAGCGTTGATAAAAAATCAACTTGGAAGAGTTTATGACGTAGGCTGTGGTTTGGTTTTAACTCGGCGATCAGCGCCGCCATCATCTGATTGATTAAGGCACTTGCGGGTAAGTATTGATCGCAACGAACTTTGTCGTTCAATACTTTATCGAACATGTAATAGTATAAATCGTCGCCCTCGTGCCATACGCGAAACTCGGCACGCATCCGATAGTGGGCAGGTTCTGAGGCAAACACTTCAACACTCGGTGTCTCAAATTGGGCAAAGGCCTGCTCTAGCTTGATACGCTTTGCCGTTAGTTGCGCATCATAGGTCGTGGGATCCATTGCTGCTAAGTTCATTGTCGATTCACCGTGGCTGTAAATTGGGGCGCAAATTTTATACTAGGTGACACGAATGTCCAGCATCTTGGTTTTGCGGTTTGAGCAAAGCTGTGGGAAAATCCGCCCGCGCATGGGGCAACGAATTAACTGGAGACGGGCTTGTCGCAACCAATATTAGTATTCGATTCTGGCATCGGCGGTCTATCCGTATTGGCCGAAATTCGCAAACTGCTCCCACATCACGATTACTGCTATTTATTCGATAATGCCAGATTGCCCTATGGCGAATTGGAAGAGCAGGAACTTATCTCGGGTTGTGTTGCGCTCATCGACCAAGTCGTCGAGTGTACCCACGCCGCCATTGTTGTCGTAGCTTGCAATACCGCGAGTACTGTTGTGCTGCCCGCGCTGCGTGCCACTCTATCTATTCCTGTGGTGGGTGTTGTCCCTGCCATTAAACCCGCGGCGCAGTTATCTAAAAGTAAGCGTATCGGTTTGCTGGCCACTCCTGGTACGGTCAAGCGTCACTATACCTACGAACTCATTAGTCAATTTGCCGATGATTGCCACGTTGAGCTGTTCGGATCTTCCGAATTAGTGCTGATGGCCGAACAGAAGATTGCCACCGGCCAATTAGATATGGCGCGGTTAACACAGGTGCTATCGCCCATCGTCGAAGCGGACTTAGATGTACTGGTGCTTGGATGTACTCACTTCCCCATGCTGCGTGATGAACTGCAACAGGTATTAGGTAAAGGTGTCACCTTGCTCGATTCTGGAGAGGCTATCGCCAAGCGAGTCAAAACCTTGTTGGCTGAGACTAAGAGTGAGGAGCAAGTTCAGGAAGACGCGCATAGTAATTTACTTATGCAGGCGTTTTATACTAAAGCAGAAATCAGTAAGGGATTAGCGGCTACGTTAGTCGATTGTGGCTTTTCAACCCTAGAGCGAATCACCACAATCAACTCAAACGGATAAATTAACGCGGATTATTCATCGGTACCTGTACGGTCGGCAGCTTCCGAATCTTGAGTCTTCGCTTCTCTAACCTTCAAGGTTCTTTCTTGGAAGTTAAAATCGTTCAATTTGACCATCGCCTTTTGAGCTCCCGCTTCGGACATTTCCACAAAGCCGAACCCTTTACGACGTCCCGTTTTGCGATCACGTACTAAACGTACTGAGTTGACGGGGCCGAACTCACCAAACAGAACCTTTACTTCACCCTCATGGACACGATAAGGCAAGTTGCCTACATAGAGTGTCATAGTCGGGCCAACATATTGCTCATCTGCACCTTGAGCTTGGTTTGTCTCAGGGACAAATTTAAAAACGAGAGTAGTAATGATAACGCCAGCAACAAAAGCGATGTACGCAGGTAATGTAGTTGCAAATTGAGATAGCGCGATTGCGCCGAGAATGGCAATAACCAAAACAATAAGAAATGACTTTTGCATATAAATGCTCTCTGAATGAAATAGAAAATGATAAATAACTGTTAACAGCAAGTCATATGGTAATGAATTATTTACTTTTACACTAGACCACTGCCGAAAAATTGAGCGTGAATTATCATTTCTCAGATAAAAATTCGTTTTAAAATCGAATAACAAAGCAGAAATAGATAAAAAATAGACATGATGTTTAAAATATCGGCGTACGATTTGAAGAAGCGAAAAAAGCCCTTGCGTAAAAAGTTCTGCTCCCTATAATGCGCATCCACTGACACGGCAGATAGCGATACGCAGTTTCAAGTGCCAGTTCATCGAGTGATTCACTCCTCGATGAGCGAAAAGAAAGTTGCAAAAACTACTTGACGCAAAAACGGGAATGCGTAGAATACGCAGCCCTGACCCGCTGAAATCACTTGCGATAAGGCGATGGTCAACGCTCTTTAACAATTTATCAAGTAATCTGTGTGGACATTCACAGGTGTTGAGTTAATCGAAATTACTCTGCCGTTTGGCGAGTAATCAAAATTTAAATCAATGAATGAGTGTTCATAGCAATATGTACATACAGTAATGTATGAATTGAAACGCGATGCTTCTTAGTGAGCAAAGCGAATCAAAACAGTAGAATTCATTGAGTCGTTTAACGCGAGTTAAACAAAAAACTTTAATTGAAGAGTTTGATCATGGCTCAGATTGAACGCTGGCGGCAGGCCTAACACATGCAAGTCGAGCGGTAGCACAAGGGAGTTTACTCCTGAGGTGACGAGCGGCGGACGGGTGAGTAATGCCTAGGGAACTGCCCAGTCGAGGGGGATAACAGTTGGAAACGACTGCTAATACCGCATACGCCCTACGGGGGAAAAGAGGGGACCTTCGGGCCTTCTGCGATTGGATGTACCTAGGTGGGATTAGCTAGTAGGTGAGGTAATGGCTCACCTAGGCGACGATCCCTAGCTGTTCTGAGAGGATGATCAGCCACACTGGGACTGAGACACGGCCCAGACTCCTACGGGAGGCAGCAGTGGGGAATATTGCACAATGGGCGCAAGCCTGATGCAGCCATGCCGCGTGTGTGAAGAAGGCCTTCGGGTTGTAAAGCACTTTCAGTAGGGAGGAAAGGTTAGTCGTTAATAGCGGCTAGCTGTGACGTTACCTACAGAAGAAGCACCGGCTAACTTCGTGCCAGCAGCCGCGGTAATACGGAGGGTGCAAGCGTTAATCGGAATTACTGGGCGTAAAGCGTACGCAGGCGGTTTGTTAAGCGAGATGTGAAAGCCCCGGGCTCAACCTGGGAACTGCATTTCGAACTGGCAAACTAGAGTCTTGTAGAGGGGGGTAGAATTTCAGGTGTAGCGGTGAAATGCGTAGAGATCTGAAGGAATACCGGTGGCGAAGGCGGCCCCCTGGACAAAGACTGACGCTCAGGTACGAAAGCGTGGGGAGCAAACAGGATTAGATACCCTGGTAGTCCACGCCGTAAACGATGTCTACTCGGAATTTGGTGTCTTGAACACTGGGTTCTCAAGCTAACGCATTAAGTAGACCGCCTGGGGAGTACGGCCGCAAGGTTAAAACTCAAATGAATTGACGGGGGCCCGCACAAGCGGTGGAGCATGTGGTTTAATTCGATGCAACGCGAAGAACCTTACCTACTCTTGACATCCAGAGAATTCGCTAGAGATAGCTTAGTGCCTTCGGGAACTCTGAGACAGGTGCTGCATGGCTGTCGTCAGCTCGTGTTGTGAAATGTTGGGTTAAGTCCCGCAACGAGCGCAACCCTTATCCTTACTTGCCAGCACGTAATGGTGGGAACTTTAGGGAGACTGCCGGTGATAAACCGGAGGAAGGTGGGGACGACGTCAAGTCATCATGGCCCTTACGAGTAGGGCTACACACGTGCTACAATGGCGAGTACAGAGGGTTGCGAAGCCGCGAGGTGGAGCTAATCTCAGAAAGCTCGTCGTAGTCCGGATTGGAGTCTGCAACTCGACTCCATGAAGTCGGAATCGCTAGTAATCGTGGATCAGAATGCCACGGTGAATACGTTCCCGGGCCTTGTACACACCGCCCGTCACACCATGGGAGTGGGCTGCAAAAGAAGTGGGTAGCTTAACCTTCGGGAGGGCGCTCACCACTTTGTGGTTCATGACTGGGGTGAAGTCGTAACAAGGTAGCCCTAGGGGAACCTGGGGCTGGATCACCTCCTTACCTATACGACTAACTCGATGTTTGTTGAGTGTTCACACAGATTTGCTTGATAGAAGATAGAGTAAAAGATGGGTCTGTAGCTCAGCTGGTTAGAGCGCACCCCTGATAAGGGTGAGGTCGGTGGTTCAAGTCCACTCTGACCCACCAATCCTTCCTTCTCAGCGTTGGAAAGTGACTCGTTTAGTGAACTAAACGTCGCCACTGTCCGCCTTGATAAGAAATGATTGGCAAACCAATCCTTTAAGAGGTTTGGAACATCTTATTTACTCGCACTGCATGTAAATGGGGCTATAGCTCAGCTGGGAGAGCGCCTGCCTTGCACGCAGGAGGTCTGCGGTTCGATCCCGCATAGCTCCACCATTTACTGCATTATGGTTAGAGATGCCAAAGATAAACTAAAACATTATCTTTGGCTTTTTTAAGCCCGCTCTTTAACAATTTGGAAAGCTGATAGTAATTAATACAATGATGTCTGTCGTTGTGTTAATACGAAAAAATTGAGTTCTTAAAACACTTTTTAAGTGTCTTGAATATTCAAGTCTAAGGCGAGTCCATCTTCTTGGTCGAAGATGAGACAAGTAAAACCAGCTGGTCGCAACAATTCAAGTGAAACTCATTTGGGTTGTATGGTTAAGCGACTAAGCGTATACGGTGGATGCCTTGGCAGTCAGAGGCGATGAAGGACGTAGTAACTTGCGAAAAGCGTTGGCGAGCTAGTAACAAGCATTTGAGCTAACGATGTCCGAATGGGGGAACCCAGCAGCATAAGCTGTTATCACTACATGAATACATAGTGTAGTGAGGCAAACGAGGGGAACTGAAACATCTAAGTACCCTTAGGAAAAGAAATCAACCGAGATTCCCTAGTAGCGGCGAGCGAACGGGGATTAGCCCTTAAATCAGAGGGGTGTTAGTGGAATGGTCTGGAAAGTCCAGCGGCACAGGGTGATAGCCCCGTACACGAAAACTAACCTTTGATGAAAACGAGTAAGGCGGGACACGTGATATCCTGTTTGAATATGGGGGGACCATCCTCCAAGGCTAAATACTCCTGACTGACCGATAGTGAACCAGTACCGTGAGGGAAAGGCGAAAAGAACCCCTGTGAGGGGAGTGAAATAGAACCTGAAACCGTATACGTACAAGCAGTGGGAGCGGTTCTTGAGACCGTGACTGCGTACCTTTTGTATAATGGGTCAGCGACTTACGTTTTGTAGCGAGGTTAAGCGAATAGCGGAGCCGTAGGGAAACCGAGTGTTAACTGCGCGTTTAGTTGCAAGGCGTAGACCCGAAACCCGGTGATCTAGCCATGGGCAGGTTGAAGGTTGAGTAACATCAACTGGAGGACCGAACCGACTAATGTTGAAAAATTAGCGGATGACTTGTGGCTGGGGGTGAAAGGCCAATCAAACCGGGAGATATCTGGTTCTCCTCGAAAGCTATTTAGGTAGCGCCTCGGACGAACACCTTTGGGGGTAGAGCACTGTTAAGGCTAGGGGGTCATCCCGACTTACCAACCCTTTGCAAACTCCGAATACCAAAGAGTGCTATCCGGGAGACAGACGGCGGGTGCTAACGTCCGTCGTCAAAAGGGAAACAACCCAGACCGTCAGCTAAGGTCCCAAAGTGTATGTTAAGTGGGAAACGATGTGGGAAGGCTTAGACAGCTAGGATGTTGGCTTAGAAGCAGCCATCATTTAAAGAAAGCGTAATAGCTCACTAGTCGAGTCGGCCTGCGCGGAAGATGTAACGGGGCTAAACATACCACCGAAGCTACGGGTGCAATCCATTAGGGTTGCGCGGTAGAGGAGCGTTCTGTAAGCCGTTGAAGGTGAAGGGGTAACCCACGCTGGAGGTATCAGAAGTGCGAATGCTGACATGAGTAACGATAAAGGGGTGAAAAACCCCCTCGCCGAAAGACCAAGGGTTCCTGTCCAACGTTAATCGGGGCAGGGTGAGTCGACCCCTAAGGTGAGGCCGAAAGGCGTAATCGATGGGAAACAGATTAATATTTCTGTACTTCCGCTAACTGCGATGGAGAGACGGAGAAGGCTAGGCTAGCGCGGCGTTGGTAGTCCGCGTTTAAGGTGGTAGGTGGGTGACTTAGGCAAATCCGGGTCACTATACACTGAGAGCTGATGACGAGTCCCCAAGGGGATGAAGTAGTTGATGCCATGCTTCCAGGAAAATCTTCTAAGCTTCAGGTTAGCGGGAATCGTACCCCAAACCGACACAGGTGGTCGGGTAGAGAATACCAAGGCGCTTGAGAGAACTCGGCTGAAGGAACTAGGCAAAATGGTACCGTAACTTCGGGAGAAGGTACGCTGCTGTTGGTGATGGGACTTGCTCCCTAAGCTGACGGCAGTCGCAGATACCAGGTGGCTGCAACTGTTTATCAAAAACACAGCACTGTGCAAAATCGCAAGATGACGTATACGGTGTGACGCCTGCCCGGTGCCGGAAGGTTAATTGATTGGGTTATCGCAAGAGAAGCTCATGATCGAAGCCCCGGTAAACGGCGGCCGTAACTATAACGGTCCTAAGGTAGCGAAATTCCTTGTCGGGTAAGTTCCGACCTGCACGAATGGCGTAATGATGGCCACGCTGTCTCCAGCCGAGACTCAGTGAAGTTGAAATTGCGGTGAAGATGCCGTATACCCGCGGCTAGACGGAAAGACCCCGTGAACCTTTACTATAGCTTGGCACTGAACATTGACCCTACATGTGTAGGATAGGTGGGAGACTTTGAAGCGGGAACGCTAGTTCACGTGGAGTCGTCCTTGAAATACCACCCTTGTAGTGTTGATGTTCTAACTTGGACCCCTAATCGGGGTTAAGGACAGTGCCTGGTGGGTAGTTTGACTGGGGCGGTCTCCTCCCAAAGAGTAACGGAGGAGCACGAAGGTTGGCTAAGTACGGTCGGACATCGTACGGTTAGTGCAATGGCATAAGCCAGCTTAACTGCGAGACAGACACGTCGAGCAGGTACGAAAGTAGGTCATAGTGATCCGGTGGTTCTGAATGGAAGGGCCATCGCTCAACGGATAAAAGGTACTCCGGGGATAACAGGCTGATACCGCCCAAGAGTTCATATCGACGGCGGTGTTTGGCACCTCGATGTCGGCTCATCACATCCTGGGGCTGAAGTCGGTCCCAAGGGTATGGCTGTTCGCCATTTAAAGTGGTACGCGAGCTGGGTTCAGAACGTCGTGAGACAGTTCGGTCCCTATCTGCCGTGGGCGTTGGATGATTGAGGGGAGTTGCTCCTAGTACGAGAGGACCGGAGTGAACGAACCGCTGGTGTTCGGGTTGTCATGCCAATGGCATTGCCCGGTAGCTATGTTCGGAATCGATAACCGCTGAAAGCATCTAAGCGGGAAGCGAGCCCCAAGATGAGTCATCCCTTGGACTATAAGTCCACTAAAGAGCCGTTCGAGACTAGGACGTTGATAGGTCAGGTGTGTAAGCGTTGTGAGGCGTTGAGCTAACTGATACTAATGACTCGAGAGGCTTAACCATACAACCCAGATGGGTTTTGCTAAGTAGTACTTAGACGAATACAAACACTTAAGAAGTGCAACTCAATACAGCTTTCCGAATTAACAAATAAAGGTTAATTACGCAGGTAATTGTACGGCAGACAAAGCCGTGACGAGCGAAGGGCGGAGTGTACGATAGTACATGAGCACTGGAGTGAGGAAACAATGCCGTCAGACGTAGAATTAACCAGTAAGAATTTGCTTGGTGACAATAGCATTGTGGTCCCACCTGATCCCATCCCGAACTCAGAAGTGAAACGCAATCGCGCCGATGGTAGTGTGGGGTCTCCCCATGTGAGAGTAGGTCATCGCCAAGCGCCTAATTAACGAAGAAGCCAGCTGAATAAGCTGGCTTTTTTGTTTTTCGTGTTTGGCATTTGGCGTTCTTAACTGTCACTTCCACTGTTGTTTTTACTCTTGTTCAAGATCTTGCTGTATCAATCTGCCTGCTTTTACCAATCTACCTCAGTTTGCTGCAATTCTAGGGTGAAGCGTTTACAATGTCGCTTTTGTCGCGGCAGAACATCACCATGTCTTTTCCATATTCGCTAAAGCCGTTTAATACGTTTGGCGTGGAGCAATCCTGCTTATCCATGATTGAAGTCCATTCCAAGGCAGAACTGCAATCGACTTGCTTATCCTTATATCAGTCTAAGCGACCTATGCTTGTCCTCGGTGGCGGCAGCAATATCGTATTCACCGATGATTTTAATGGCACTGTAGTGCGTGTGTTGACTAAGGGGATTTCCTGCTCTGAAGATGACACTCACTTTTACCTTGCCGTTGAGGCGGGTGAGAACTGGCATGAATTAGTTCAGTTCAGCTTAAATCAGAATATGCCAGGTCTTGAGAACTTAGCACTTATCCCTGGCACTGTTGGTGCTGCTCCGATCCAAAATATTGGCGCCTATGGCGTTGAGCTTTACGATATTTGTGATTGGGTCGAATACCTGGATATCGAGTCTGGCAACTTGCTAAAGCTTACAGTCGATGAGTGTGAGTTTGCCTATCGGGAGTCGATATTTAAAGGCAGCTTACGCGACAAAGCTGTGATTACCGCCGTTGGTTTGCGCCTCCCTAAAGCTTGGCAACCGAAATTGGCCTATGGTCCGTTGCAATCATTTAACGCTGAGACGGTGACCCCAAGGGAGATTTTTGAGCGTGTCTGTGAGGTGAGGAGCGAAAAGCTACCCAACCCTGAAGAACTCGGCAATGCAGGTAGCTTCTTTAAGAATCCTATCGTAAGCGCGGCGACTTATATGCAGCTTGCTGCGCGTTTCCCAGTATTGTCGGTTATGCTCAACCCACTGGAGAGGTTAAACTGGCTGCGGGTTGGCTGATTGAGCACGCGGGTCTTAAGGGCTTTGCCCTTGGGAACGCGGGAGTGCATGCGAAGCAAGCCTTAGTATTAGTCAATTTAGGCCATGCAACTGGCCAAGATATTTGTCGATTAGCATTACATGTTATTACGCGAGTGAATGAGGTATTTGGCGTTAAGTTAGAAGCCGAGCCAAGAATTATGGGATTAACAGGGGAGACGAGTCTCGATGTCTGATAACTGGATGAGAAAACGCGAAATACTGGGATTACTGTCGAGCGAACATTTTGTCTCGGGTGAAGAGTTGGCGACACAACTGGGTATTTCTCGTGCGGCGGTGAGCAAGCATGTCGATGCTTTGGAAGACTATGGCGTGGCGATTTACAGTGTCAAAGGTCGTGGTTACAAATTAGCGAACCCCATCTCTCTTATCGACTCGACTCGGTTAATTCAGTCGATTGATAATCGTTGCTTTTATTTTGATGAGATCCCAAGCACCAACGGTTTTATGTTAAGCCATACGGGTGAGCTTAAGAGTGGCGACCTGTGTGTCGCGGAATATCAGTCGGCAGGACGAGGTCGCCGTGGCCGTACTTGGGTTTCTCCCTATGGGCATCATTTATATTTCTCGCAGTTTTGGTCATTCCCCCAAGGGATGGCGCAGGCAATGGGCTTAAGCCTTGTTGTGGCTTGTAGCTTAGTCGAGGTATTGAAGTCCTTTGGCGTGGATAATATCGGCGTGAAATGGCCAAACGATATTTACCTTAATTATAAAAAGCTTGCTGGAATTTTAATTGAGATGTCAGGTCAGGCGGATAGCGAGTGCCAATTGATCATTGGTATTGGTGTCAACATGGCCATGTCGGAAGACCAAGGAAAAGGTATAGATCAGCCTTGGAGCGATCTATCCGCCTTAGCGACTATGCCAAATAAAACGGATCTCGTGATTGCGCTGCAAAAGCAGCTTAAGAAAGATATTCAACTATTTGAGCGCGAAGGATTAGCAGCATTCAAAATGCGTTGGCAAGCGGCTGATTTATTCTATGGCAAAGAGATCCGTCTACTCATGGGTGAAAATCATGTTGAGGGTATTTGCCGCGGCGTCGACGAACAGGGTGCAGTAGTACTTGAAACCGCCGATGGCACACAGGCATACATCGGCGGCGAAATCAGTTTAAGGCCGAGATAGGCTATTTGCGCAGCAATACGTGGGACATCAAGTGATCCTGGCCTTTTTGCAGGATCAGATGTGCCCGCTCTCTTGTCGGCTGGATATTGAGTTGTAAATTGGGGCCGTTGATAGTGTCCCAAATCTTCGCCGCAATCACATTCGCCTCATCATCTGTTAGGCTGGCGTAGTGATGGAAATACGACTTTTCATCACTAAAGGCGCCTTTACGGAATTGCAAAAAGCGCTCCTGATACCACTGCTTTAATAAGTGCTCTTCGGCATCGACGTAAATAGAGAAGTCGACAAAGTCGGAGACGAAAGGGCGGCGTATATCTACCGGTGAATCTAAACCAGTTTGCAGTACATTAAGCCCTTCAAGGATCAAAATATCGGGCTGAGAAACCGTTTGATGCTGGCCGCGAATACGATCGTAAGTCACGTGGGAATAGATAGGCGCATTTACATGGGCCTGCCCGGATTTTACTGCCGCAATAAATTCGACCAACATCTTCATGTCGTAACTTTCAGGAAAGCCTTTACGCTGCAAAAGGCCCTTGCGCTTTAAGTCGGCCAAAGGATACAGAAAACCATCGGTAGTCACTAAATCGACCTTAGGATGCTCAGGCCAATGGCGCAGCAAAGCTTGCAAAATACGCGCTGTGGTACTTTTACCCACCGCAACGCTGCCGGCGATACTAATGATATAAGGACTGCTCGAGGGTTTTTGGCCGAGAAACTCATCCAAGACTAAGCCACGCTGTTGCTTCGATTTTACGATGAGATTGAGTAACCGACTGAGAGGCAAGTAAATATCGGTTACTTCAGAGAGGGAAACCTTCTCATTAATACCGCGCAAATTTTCCAAGTCTTGTTCACTCAGTGTCATTGGCACTGCGTCTCGTAAAACAGACCATTGTGCGCGCTCAAAGGCAAGATAGAGTGCTTTTTGAATTGGATTTTTTGACGTCATTGGCTTTCCTCGGCTTAGGGATCGCACAGTACACCATGACTTAAGTATCGACAATATAAAATCTATTCTCGATGTCCCGTTTGTTTGTCTCGCTTGAGTATTCGCAGAATAATTGCTCTACGGCCTAGGTTTAAGTGTAAAAAAGCATCATTTGATTGCTTTTTTTAAACAAATCGTCGATTTTTGCTTGCACTTGGGCACACATTTACCTAATATCCCGTTCCGAAATGATTTGCCGGCATAGCTCAGTTGGTAGAGCAACTGACTTGTAATCAGTAGGTCCCGAGTTCGACTCTTGGTGCCGGCACCATTTTACTGGAGGGGTTCCCGAGTGGCCAAAGGGATCAGACTGTAAATCTGACGGCTCAGCCTTCGAAGGTTCGAATCCTTCTCCCTCCACCATTTTTCTAGGTAGTTAGGTAACCTTAGTTAGGTTGCGCGGGCATCGTATAATGGTATTACTCCAGCCTTCCAAGCTGATAACGCGGGTTCGATTCCCGCTGCCCGCTCCAAATTTAGTTGCTGATATGGCTCAGTTGGTAGAGCACACCCTTGGTAAGGGTGAGGTCGGCAGTTCGAATCTGCCTATCAGCACCAGCCTTTCTAAATTAAGCTCCTATACCTAAATAATCGGTTCGATGTCATTTATATGCATCGGATTTTTTCTATATGTATGTTTTCATCACCAAGACTCTTGGATTGAGGCAATACCATGGCTAAAGAAAAATTTGAACGTAGTAAACCCCATGTTAACGTGGGCACCATCGGTCACGTTGACCATGGTAAAACAACTCTTACAGCTGCTATCTCTCACGTACTGACTAAGACGTACGGTGGTGAAGCTAAAGATTTCGCACAGATCGATAACGCTCCAGAAGAGCGTGAGCGCGGTATTACCATTAATACCTCTCACATCGAGTACGATACTCCTTCTCGTCACTACGCACACGTAGACTGCCCAGGCCACGCTGACTATGTTAAAAACATGATCACTGGTGCTGCACAGATGGACGGCGCTATCCTAGTAGTAGCTTCTACAGATGGTCCAATGCCACAGACTCGTGAGCACATCCTGCTTTCTCGTCAGGTAGGTGTACCTTTCATCATCGTATTCATGAACAAGTGTGACATGGTAGATGACGAAGAACTACTAGAACTAGTAGAGATGGAAGTTCGTGAACTGCTATCTGAATATGACTTCCCAGGTGATGACCTACCAGTTATCCAAGGTTCAGCTCTGAAAGCCCTAGAAGGCGAGCCAGAGTGGGAAGCTAAGATCATCGAACTAGCAGCGGCACTAGATTCTTACATTCCAGAGCCAGAGCGTGCTATCGATAAGCCATTCCTGATGCCAATCGAAGACGTATTCTCAATCTCAGGCCGTGGTACAGTAGTAACTGGTCGTGTTGAGCGCGGTATCGTACGTGTTGGTGACGAAGTAGAAATCGTAGGTATCCGTGCAACTACTAAGACTACTTGTACTGGTGTTGAAATGTTCCGTAAGCTGCTTGACGAAGGTCGTGCAGGTGAGAACTGTGGTATCCTGTTACGTGGTACTAAGCGTGATGAAGTTGAGCGTGGTCAAGTATTATCTAAGCCTGGTTCAATCAACCCACACACTACTTTTGAATCAGAAGTATACGTACTGTCAAAAGAAGAAGGTGGTCGTCACACTCCATTCTTCAAAGGCTACCGTCCACAGTTCTACTTCCGTACAACTGACGTAACCGGTACTATCGAACTGCCAGAAGGCGTTGAAATGGTAATGCCTGGTGACAACATCAAGATGAAAGTGACTCTGATCTGCCCAATCGCGATGGACGAAGGTCTACGTTTCGCTATCCGTGAAGGTGGCCGTACAGTTGGTGCTGGTGTTGTAGCTAAGATCATCGCTTAATTGCGAACTTAGATATAGTACTGAAAAAGGAAGCTTCGGCTTCCTTTTTTGTTTAAGTCGATTATTTACTAGGTTTTGTGGGTTGCAACGGCTGTGCATCCTTGCTTACAAAGTCGAATAAGAATACAATCTATGGCCGATTTTTGACCCTGAGCTTATGCAACATGCGTTTCTAAGGGTATTCGGAATGCAGAGTATCTAAAGCGTATTGTAACTGGGTCGTATGTCCCTAATTATTGTGCTCAAGCTCAGGTCGTAATGAGTAACGGAATTAACCGATGACAACAAATACTGAAAACCAGACTAACTCTCTGGATATCGTGAAGTGGGGTTTAGCGATCCTATTGCTGGCCGCTGCTGTTATTGGCAATCAAATGTATAGCGAGACAAGTGCCGTGATCCGTGCACTGGCTGTTATCGTTGCATTCGCTATTGCTGGTTTTATTGCCCTGCAAACAGAAAAGGGTAAGAAAGCCTTAGCGTTCGCTCGTGAGTCGCAAATTGAAGTGCGCAAGGTCGTATGGCCAACACGTCAAGAAGCGCTTAACACCACTTTTATTGTCCTTGCTGCAACAGGTATTTTAGCCCTTGTTTTATGGGGTTTAGATGCAGTGTTAATGCACATTGTCAATTTCATCACTGGCGTATAGGCACCTCGAATGACTGAAGCTAAAGAAGCTAAAAAGATGGTATGTAGTGCAGGCATTCTCAGGCTATGAAAGCCGAGTTTGTAAGTCACTGATTGAATACATTAAAATGCACGGCATGGAAGAGTACTTCGGCGAAGTATTGGTTCCGACTGAAGAAGTCATTGAAATGCGTGCAGGCCAGCGTCGTAAGAGTGAGCGTAAGTTTTTCCCTGGTTATGTTCTAGTCCAGATGGAAATGAACGATGACAGCTGGCATTTAGTCAAAAGCATCCCGCGTGTTTTAGGCTTTATTGGCGGAACTTCTGATCGTCCTGCCCCAATTTCAGATAGAGAAGCGGATGCAATTCTGCGTCGCTTACAAGAAACCACAGCTTCACCGACTCACCGTGTTATTTTCGAGCCGGGCGAAGTGGTGCGTGTTTGTGATGGTCCATTTGCTGACTTTAACGGTACTGTTGAAGAAGTGGATTATGACAAGAGCCGCGTAAAAGTGTCGGTAATGATCTTTGGTCGTTCTACACCTGTTGAGCTCGATTTTAGTCAAGTCGAAAAAGGCTGATTAAATTAAATACAAAAATCCGTTTGGCAACGGGTGCGGATTTCTATATAATCCGCACCCGTTGTTTTCGGGGAGCACGTCGGCATGTCGCTGATGCGCGTTTGAACCCAAACTGAGGAAATGTCAGATGGCAAAAAGATTGATGCTTATATTAAGCTACAAGTGAAATCAGGTTCTGCGAACCCTTCACCACCAGTTGGTCCTGCTCTGGGTCAAAAAGGTGTTAACATCATGGAATTCTGTAAAGCATTCAACGCTCGTACTGAAAAAATGGAGAAAGGTATGCCGATTCCAGTTGTGATCACAGTTTACACTGATCGCTCTTTCACTTTTGAAACTAAGACTCCACCTGCTTCTTACTTACTGAAGACTGCTGCAGGCCTGAAATCAGGTTCTCCACGTCCAAACACTCAGAAAGTAGGTACTATCGCTCGTGCTAAGATTCAAGAAATTGCTGAATTGAAAGCGGCCGATATGACTGGTGCTGATGTTGAAGCGATGACTCGCTCAATCGAAGGTACTGCGCGTTCAATGGGTTTGGTAGTAGAGGATTAATATCATGGCAAAGCTAACTAAACGCATGCGCGTAATCCGCGAAAAAGTAGAAGCAACTAAGTTATACGACATCAACGAAGCTGTTGCTCTGTTAAAAGAACTAGCTACTGCTAAGTTCGTTGAAAGTGTTGACGTTGCGGTTAACCTAGGTGTTGACCCACGTAAATCAGACCAAAACGTTCGTGGTGCTACTGTACTACCACACGGTACTGGTCGTGATGTACGTGTTGCTGTGTTTACTCAAGGTGCTAACGCTGACGCCGCTAAAGAAGCTGGTGCTGAGCTAGTTGGTATGGACGAGCTTGCTGAGCAAATTAAAGCTGGTGAAATGAACTTCGACGTAGTTATCGCATCTCCTGATGCAATGCGCGTTGTTGGTATGTTAGGTCAAATCTTAGGCCCACGTGGTCTGATGCCTAACCCTAAGACAGGTACTGTAACGCCTAACGTTGCTGAAGCTGTTAAGAATGCAAAAGCTGGTCAGGTTCGCTACCGTAACGATAAGAACGGTATCATCCACACTACCATCGGTAAAGTGGACTTCACACCTGTTCAACTGAAAGAAAACTTGGAAGCGTTAATCTCTGCACTGAAAAAGGCTAAGCCTGCAGTTGCAAAAGGTGTATACGTGAAAAAGTAAGCATCTCTACCACTATGGGTGCAGGTGTTGCGGTTGACCAAGCTTCTCTCGAAACAGCTAACTAATTTTACAAGGTGCGTGCATTAGTCTATAATGCGCGCACTTTGTGGGTTGAAGCCTGTTTTTGATGCTTAATGCATCATTAATTAGGCTTCCGTCCAAGACCGCAGGTGTTTACTTTAACGGTTTACTTAATTTCCTGCGTAGACGGTGTCAGGCCCCAGCTAAATTTTTTTACTGGATAATCTGCACCGTAAGTCACTAAATACATAAGTATTTAGTATGGTAATTGCTAGGGAATTCCCTAGATTGAATCCAGGAGTAAAGCCAATGGCATTAAGACTCGAAGACAAAAAAGCGATTGTTGCTGAAGTCAACGAAGCTGCCAAAGGTGCTTTATCTGCAGTAGCCGCTGATTCTCGCGGTGTAACTGTAGGTGATATGACCGGTCTTCGTAAAAAAGCTCGTGAATCTGGTGTTTATGTACGTGTAGTACGTAACACTTTGGCTAGTCGCGCTGTTGAAGGTACTGCTTTTGAGTGCCTAGCTGAGACGTTTACTGGTCCTACTTTGATTGCATTCTCTAATGAGCACCCAGGTGCTGCAGCTCGTCTGTTAAAAGACTTTGCTAAAGCGCAAGAGAAATTTGAAATCAAAGGCGCAGCCTTTGAAGGGAATTTCATCCCTGCAAGCGACATTGATCGTTTAGCAAAACTACCAACATACGAAGAAGCACTAGCACAGTTCATGATGACTCTGAAAGAAGCATCAGCTGGCAAGTTCGTTCGTACTCTGGCCGCTCTACGCGATCAGAAAGAAGCTGCTTAATTTTAAGCTGGCTGCTTAATAAAATTGAATTCAGTACAATTAGGAAACATTTGTTATGTCTATCACTAAAGACCAAATCTTAGAAGCCCTTGCAGAAATGTCTGTAATGGAAGTTGTTGAACTAATCGAAGCAATGGAAGAGAAGTTCGGCGTATCTGCCGCTGCTGCTGTTGTTTCTGGTGGTGCTGATGCAGGCGCTGCTGCTGAAGAACAAACAGAATTCGACGTAATTCTTACTGCTCACGGCGACAACAAAGTTGCAGTAATTAAAGCCATCCGTGGCGCTACAGGTCTAGGCCTGAAAGAAGCCAAAGGTATGGCTGAAGCTGCTCCAGTAGCTGTTAAAGAAGGCGTTTCTAAAGAAGAAGCTGAAGCTCTTAAGACTGAACTGGTTGAAGCTGGTGCTGCAGTAGAGATCAAGTAAGCTATTATCTAACTTACTCACCCAAGCCAATTGGGCGGAGGCTGGCGGTTTTTTAACCGTCGGCCTTTTTTGCGCTGTAAGCGTAGGCGATTTTTTTTTCACCGTTTGTCGCCAGATTTCGCAGTTCCTAGCAGAGATTATTGGTTAGGTTCTTGCCATCAACGGTGATGGGCAAACGTGCTGAATTTAATGACTATTGTTTCAGTCTTGGTCATATCTCGCAATCAGAGGAAACCCATGGTTTACTCCTATTCTGAAAAGAAGCGTATTCGCAAAGACTTTGGTAAGCGTCCACAAGTGTTGGATATCCCTTACCTTCTGTCAATCCAGTTGGACTCGTTTAAGAAGTTCACCGATCAAGATCCTACAGGTGAGCGTGGTTTAGAAGCCGCTTTCCGTAGCGTTTTTCCCATCAAGAGCTTTTCTGGTAATTCAGAGCTGCAATATGTCAGCTATAAGCTAGGTGAGCCAGTTTTTGATGTGAAAGAGTGTCAAATTCGCGGTGTTACATACTCTGCGCCACTACGCGTTAAGTTACGCATGGTGTTGTATGATCGTGAAGCTGCGGCCGGCACAGTAAAAGACATCAAAGAACAAGAAGTCTACATGGGGGATATCCCATTGATGACTGAAAACGGTACCTTTGTTATCAATGGTACTGAGCGTGTTATCGTATCTCAGCTACACCGTTCTCCAGGTGTATTCTTCGATCACGACCGTGGTAAGACCCACTCTTCTGGTAAGGTGCTTTATAACGCACGTATTATTCCTTACCGTGGTTCATGGTTAGACTTTGAATTCGATCCTAAAGATGCACTGTTTGTACGTATTGACCGTCGTCGTAAATTACCTGCGACCATCATTCTGCGCGCATTAGAGTACTCTACTCAAGAGATCCTCGACCTGTTCTTCGAACGTGTTGAATTCAAGATCAAGAAAGATACTCTGGTTATGACCTTAGTACCTGAGCGTCTGCGTGGCGAAACCGCCAGCTACGACATCAAGGATGCTGAAGGTACCGTCTTGGTTGAAGCGGGCCGTCGCGTGACTGCACGTCATATTCGCCAACTCGAAAAAACCAACACCACTGAGCTCGAAGTACCAGTTGAGTACATCGTGGGCAAATATGCTGCTCAAGATTACATCGATCCGGACACGGGTGAAGTATTAGTTTCTGCTAACAGTGAAATCAGCTTAGAAGACTTAGCGAAGTTATCACTGGCAGGCATCAAAGAGCTGAGCACGTTGTACATCAACGAGCTTGATCACGGTGCCTACATCTCTGACACTCTGCGTATCGATTCAACCACTAACCGTTTAGAGGCTTTGGTTGAAATCTATCGCATGATGCGTCCTGGCGAGCCGCCAACCAAGGATGCTGCCGAAGCGCTATTCCAAAACCTCTTCTTCAGTGAAGAGCGTTATGACCTGTCTAAAGTGGGTCGTATGAAGTTCAACCGTCGTCTCGGTATTCCTGATGACGAAGGTAGCGGCGTACTGACCAAAGAAGATATCGTTGCAGTAATGAAGAACATCATTCACATCCGTAACGGCTTCGATGAAGTGGATGATATCGATCACTTAGGTAACCGTCGTATCCGTAGTGTTGGTGAAATGGCTGAAAACCAGTTCCGTGTCGGTCTTGTTCGTGTTGAGCGTGCCGTACGTGAGCGTCTGTCATTAGGCGATCTTAACGAGCTGATGCCACAAGACTTAATCAACGCTAAGCCAATTTCTGCGGCAGTGAAAGAGTTCTTCGGCTCATCTCAGCTGTCTCAGTTCATGGACCAAAACAACCCGCTGTCAGAAGTGACTCACAAGCGTCGTATTTCGGCTCTTGGCCCAGGCGGTTTGACCCGTGAGCGTGCAGGTTTCGAGGTTCGAGACGTTCACCCAACTCACTATGGTCGTCTATGTCCAATTGAGACCCCTGAAGGTCCAAACATTGGTCTGATCAACTCGTTAGCAAGCTTCGCGCGCACTAACTCTTATGGCTTCTTAGAAACACCATACCGCAAGGTAGTTGATGGTGTGATCACTGACCAGGTCGACTACCTGTCAGCTATCGAAGAAGGTCGTTATGTGATCGCTCAGGCGAACATCGAAGTTGACTCACAAGGCCGTATGGTTGAAGAGCAGATCGCGTGTCGTCATAAGGGTGAATCTACCTTTATGCGTGCGTCTGACGTTCAATATATGGACGTATCACCACAACAGATCATCTCTGTGGCGGCATCTTTGATTCCGTTCCTAGAACACGATGATGCGAACCGTGCATTGATGGGTGCGAACATGCAACGTCAGGCGGTACCAACACTGAAATCAGAGAAGCCTCTGGTTGGTACAGGTATTGAGCGCACATTGGCTGTTGACTCAGGCGTGGTTGTTGCGGCTAAGCGTGGCGGTGTGATCGATTATGTCGATGCAAGCCGTATCGTGGTTAAGGTCAATGAAGATGAATTGCGCCCAGGTGAAGCGGGTATCGATATCTACAACCTGACTAAGTACACCCGTTCTAACCAGAACACATGTATCAACCAGCGTCCATGTTGTTCAGTTGGCGATCCAGTTGTTCGTGGTGACGTGTTAGCCGATGGTCCATCTACCGATTTAGGTGATTTGGCTCTTGGTCAGAACATGCGTATCGCGTTCATGCCTTGGAACGGTTACAACTTCGAGGATTCGATCTTAATCTCTGAGCGCGTAGCGCAAGAGGATCGTTTCACCACTATCCACATTCAAGAGCTTTCTTGTATCGCTCGTGATACTAAGCTGGGTAGCGAAGAGATCACTGCCGATATTCCTAACGTTGGTGAGTCTGCGCTATCTAAGCTGGACGAGTCAGGTATCGTTTATATCGGTGCAGAAGTGAAGGGTGGCGACATCCTAGTTGGTAAGGTTACACCTAAGGGTGAAACTCAGCTGACCCCAGAAGAGAAGCTATTGCGTGCAATCTTCGGTGAGAAGGCTTCTGACGTTAAAGACAGCTCTCTACGCGTACCTAACTCTGTTAAGGGTACTATCATCGACGTTCAGGTATTTACCCGTGACGGCGTTGAGAAAGACAAACGCGCCATTGAAATCGAAGAAATGCACATTGCCCAAGCTCGTAAAGACTTAGGCGAAGAGTTCAAGATCCTTGAAGAAGGCGTATTGAGCCGTGCGCGCAACTTATTATTAAGTGCCGGTTTCACTGAAGCACAAATCGCAGCATTGCCACGTAAAGATGTATTGGTTCAAGTCATTGACGATGAAACCAAACAAACTGAACTTGAGCAATTAGCTGGAACAGCATGAAGAGCTAAAAGCTGACTTCGATAAGAAGTTTGAAATTAAACGCCGTAAGATCACCCAAGGTGATGACTTGGCGCCTGGCGTACTTAAGATCGTTAAGGTTTACCTAGCGGTTAAGCGTACTATCCAGCCTGGTGACAAGATGGCGGGTCGTCACGGTAACAAGGGTGTGATCTCTAAGATCAACCCAGTTGAAGATATGCCGTACGACGAGCAAGGCAACCCAGTGGACATCGTCTTGAACCCACTAGGTGTACCATCACGTATGAACATAGGTCAGGTTCTTGAAGTGCACTTAGGTGCTGCTGCTAAAGGTATTGGTAACAAGATTGCTGCCATGCTGGAAGATCAGCGCGAGAAGGGACTTGCAGAAGTTCGTAGCTACATCAAGCAAGTGTACGAATTAGGTGACGAAGTGCAGCAGCGCGTTGACATCGATTCATTCACTGACGATGAGTTACTGCGCTTAGCGAACAACCTGAAAGGCGGTATCCCAGTTGCTACGCCAGCCTTCGACGGCGCGAAAGAGAAAGAGATTAAGGAAATGCTTGAACTAGCAGGCTTGCCAACCTCTGGACAGCTTAAGTTGTTTGACGGTCGTACCGGTAATGAGTTTGAACGCCCAGTAACCGTTGGTTACATGTACATGCTTAAACTTAACCACTTGGTTGACGATAAGATGCACGCGCGTTCAACAGGTTCTTACAGCTTAGTTACTCAGCAGCCTCTGGGCGGTAAAGCTCAGTTTGGTGGTCAGCGTTTCGGTGAGATGGAAGTATGGGCACTTGAAGCATACGGTGCTGCTTACACTCTACAAGAAATGCTTACCGTGAAGTCTGATGACGTTAACGGTCGTACTCAGATGTATAAGAACATCGTCGACGGTAACCATCAGATGCAACCAGGTATGCCTGAGTCCTTCAACGTATTGCTGAAGGAGATCCGTTCACTCGGTATTAATATCGAGTTGGATCAAGAGTAAGCGCAGGTATTTGGCCGCGTTTGGCAATAGAACGGTGCTCCGTGAGAGCGGAGCACCTGGTTTAACTCCTTCAGGAGAGAAACGTGAAAGACTTATTAAAGTTTCTGAAACAGCAAAGCAAGACTGAAGAATTTAACGGCATCAAGATCGGCCTAGCGTCGCCAGATCTGATCCGCTCTTGGTCATTTGGTGAAGTTAAGAAGCCAGAAACCATCAACTACCGTACTTTCAAGCCTGAGCGTGAAGGTTTGTTCTGTGCGCGTATTTTTGGTCCAGTTAAAGACTACGAGTGTTTATGCGGTAAGTATAAGCGTCTAAAGCACCGTGGTGTGATTTGTGAAAAGTGTGGCGTAGAAGTTACCCAGACTAAAGTGCGTCGTGAGCGTATGGGTCACATCGATCTCGCTAGCCCAGTGGCACACATTTGGTTCTTGAAATCACTTCCGTCTCGTATCGGTTTGATGCTGGATATGACTCTGCGTGATATCGAGCGCGTACTTTACTTCGAATCTTTCGTAGTGATCGAGCCTGGCATGACCAGCCTTGAGCGCGGCCAAATGCTGACTGAAGAAAACTATCTGGACGCACTCGAAGAGTACGGTGATGAGTTTGAAGCTAAGATGGGTGCCGAAGCGGTATTAGAGCTGCTACGTGCTATCGATCTTGAGAAAGAGATTGAAGAGATGCGCGAAGAGCTGCCATCGATCAACTCTGAGACTCGTCGTAAGAAAGTCACTAAGCGTCTAAAGCTCATTGAAGCTTTCTTCACTTCAGGCAACAAGCCAGAGTGGATGATCTTAAAAGTACTGCCTGTGTTACCACCTGACTTACGTCCGCTGGTACCGCTCGATGGCGGCCGCTTCGCGACTTCAGATCTGAACGATCTGTACCGCCGCGTGATCAACCGTAACAACCGTTTGAAGCGTCTGTTAGATTTAGCTGCGCCGGACATCATCGTACGTAACGAAAAACGTATGCTGCAAGAGTCTGTCGATGCGCTATTAGATAACGGTCGTCGTGGTCGTGCTATTACGGGTTCTAACAAGCGTCCGCTTAAATCTTTGGCCGATATGATCAAAGGTAAGCAAGGTCGTTTCCGTCAGAACCTGCTCGGTAAGCGTGTTGACTACTCTGGTCGTTCGGTAATTACCGTTGGTCCTACTCTGCGTCTACATCAGTGTGGTCTTCCTAAGAAGATGGCACTGGAACTGTTTAAGCCATTCATCTATGGCAAGCTTGAAGGTCGCGGCTTAGCGACAACCATTAAAGCGGCTAAGAAGATGGTTGAGCGCGAAGTACCTGAGGTTTGGGACGTACTTGATGACGTGATCCGCGAACACCCAGTAATGCTTAACCGTGCACCAACACTGCACAGATTGGGTATTCAGGCGTTCGAACCTGTACTGATTGAAGGTAAAGCGATTCAGTTACACCCATTGGTGTGTGCGGCCTATAACGCTGACTTCGACGGTGACCAAATGGCGGTTCACGTACCGTTAACACTGGAAGCTCAGCTTGAAGCACGTTCACTCATGATGTCGACCAACAACATTCTGTCACCTGCAAACGGTGAGCCGGTGATCACACCGTCACAGGACGTTGTATTGGGTCTGTACTACACCAGCCGTGAGCGTATCAACGGCCGCGGTGAAGGTATGTACTTTATGTCAGTTGCAGAAGTTGAAAAAGCTTACGCAACTGGCGCTGCTGAACTGCATGCCCGCGTGAAAGTGCGTATCACTGAAACCGTTATCGGTGACAATGGTGAGCGTACTGAACAACGTCGTATCGTTGATACTACTGTTGGTCGTGCTCTGCTGTCACAAATTCTACCAGCAGGTTTGTCATTTGATCTGGTTAACCAAAACATGGGCAAGAAGCAGATCTCTAAGCTACTGAACACCTGTTACCGTCAGTTGGGTCTGAAAGATACTGTTATCTTTGCTGACCAATTGATGTATACCGGTTTCCGTTACGCCACTATCTCTGGTGCCTCTGTAGGTATCAACGACATGGTGATCCCAGCTGAGAAGTACACCTTAGTTGCTGATGCAGAAGCTGAAGTGCTTGAGATCCAGGAGCAGTTCCAGTCGGGTCTGGTGACCGCCGGTGAGCGTTACAACAAGGTTATCGATATCTGGGCAAGTGCGAACGAAAAGGTTTCTAAAGCGATGATGGATAACCTGTCTACTGAGACAGTGATTAACCGTGATGGCGAAGAAGAGACACAAGCTTCGTTCAACAGCATCTACATGATGGCCGACTCAGGCGCTCGTGGTAGTGCTGCACAGATTCGTCAGCTAGCGGGTATGCGTGGTCTGATGGCTAAGCCAGATGGCTCGATCATCGAAACCCCAATCGTGGCGAACTTCCGTGAAGGTCTAAACGTACTCCAGTACTTTATCTCTACTCACGGTGCGCGTAAGGGTCTAGCGGATACGGCATTGAAGACAGCGAACTCGGGTTACCTGACTCGTCGTCTGGTTGACGTTGCACAAGACTTAGTCGTTATCGAAGAAGATTGTGGTACCCACGAAGGTCTGACCATGAAGCCGCTGATTGAAGGTGGTGACGTAGTTGAGGCGTTACGTGAGCGTGTTCTGGGCCGTGTGGTTGCAGAAGATGTTCTGTACCCAGGTACTGAAGATGTGCTTGCTCCACGCAACACGCTGCTTGACGAGGCTTGGTGTGACAAGCTCGAAGAGCACTCTATCGATGAAGTTATCGTACGTTCAGTAATTAGCTGTGACACTGATTTCGGTGTATGTGCGGCGTGTTACGGTCGTGACTTGGCTCGTGGTCATCTGATCAACCAAGGTGAAGCTATCGGTGTTGTTGCTGCTCAGTCAATCGGTGAGCCTGGTACACAGCTGACGATGCGTACCTTCCACATTGGTGGTGCGGCATCGAGAGCATCTGCAGAGAACAACGTACAGGTGAAGAACTCTGGTTCGTTGAAACTGCACAACGCTAAGCACGTGACTAACACTGACGGTAAGCTGGTTATCGTATCGCGTTCATCTGAAATCGCGATTATCGATGAGCTGGGTCGTGAGAAAGAGCGTTACAAGGTGCCTTACGGTACTATCCTGGAGAAGCTAGAAGATGCATCGGTAGAAGCGGGTGATATCATCGCTAACTGGGATCCGCATACTCACCCAATCGTTACTGAAGTAGCGGGTAGCATTAAGTTTGTCGATATGATTGAAGGTGTCACCATGACACGTCAAACCGACGAACTAACGGGTCTATCTTCAATCGTGGTGCTAGACGTGGGTCAACGTCCTTCTGCTGGTAAAGAGATGCGCCCAATGATTCGTCTGGTTGGGGCCGATGGCAGTGACCTGATGATCCCAGGTACCGAAGTACCAGCTCAGTACTTCCTACCAGGCAGTGCGATTGTTAACCAAGACGATAATGCACAAATTGCCGTGGGTGACGCGTTAGCACGTATTCCACAAGAATCGTCTAAGACTCGCGATATTACCGGTGGTCTACCGCGCGTTGCTGACTTGTTCGAAGCGCGTAAGCCAAAAGAGCCTGCGATTCTGGCAGAAATCTCAGGTACTATCTCCTTCGGTAAAGAGACCAAAGGTAAGCGTCGTCTAGTGATCACACCAGCGGATGGCGGTGAACAGTACGAAGAGATGATTCCTAAGTGGCGTAACCTGAACGTGTTCGAAGGTGAGAAAGTCAGAACGCGGTGAAGTGATCGCCGACGGTCCAGAAGCTGCACACGACATTCTGCGTCTACGTGGTATCCACAACGTAGCAAACTACATTGTGAATGAAGTACAAGACGTATACCGTCTACAAGGCGTGAAGATCAACGATAAACATATCGAAGTGATCATCCGTCAAATGCTGCGTAAGTGCGTGATCACCTCTGCGGGTGACAGTGAGTTCTTAGAAGGCGAACAAGTAGAAGTGTCTCGCGTGAAGATCGCTAACCGCGACCTGATCGAACAAGGCAAAGTGCCTGCGACCTTCGAACGTGAACTGCTGGGTATTACCAAAGCGTCTCTGGCAACAGAATCGTTTATCTCTGCAGCATCGTTCCAAGAAACAACTCGCGTACTGACAGAAGCTGCCGTAGGTGGTAAGTCTGATAACTTACGTGGTCTGAAAGAAAACGTAATCGTTGGCCGTCTGATCCCAGCCGGTACTGGTTATGCTTATCACAAGACCCGTAACGATGCCCGTGCTAAGAAAGACGAGCCAGTTGTAGTGAATAAGATCACTGCAAGTGAAGCGGAACAAAATCTTGCTGACCTCTTAAACCTGGCTGGTAGCCAAGATTAAGTGAACAGTTTGTAACAAAAAGGCGCCAATGGCGCCTTTTTTATTGGAAAATGCCGCAAAAGTTGGCTATTTCTTGACAGTCAGGCTTTACCTTTCTAAAATTTCGCGTCCCACCATTGTGGGATATAGATTTTTCACACCTTATCGTTGAGTTTATTCAACTGATTCGGAGCTATACATGGCAACTGTAAACCAGTTGGTACGTAAGCCTCGCTCGCCAAAAGTCGACAAGACTAATGTGCCTGCGTTGAATGCGTGTCCACAAAAACGTGGTGTTTGTACTCGCGTGTACACAACCACACCTAAAAAACCTAACTCTGCACTACGTAAAGTAGCTCGTGTGCGCTTAACTAACGGTTTCGAAGTAACTTCGTACATCGGCGGTGAAGGCCACAACCTGCAGGAACACAGCGTGATTCTAATCCGTGGTGGTCGTGTTAAAGACTTACCAGGTGTTCGTTATCACACTGTTCGTGGCGCATTAGACTGTGCTGGCGTGACTTCACGTCGTCAAGGACGTTCTAAGTACGGAGCTAAGCGTCCTAAGTCTTAACGTTTTCCGTTAAGTAAGGCCAAGCTAGTTTATTGAGATTCCAGTTTTGGAATCCCTGAAGCATACGGAGAAATTGTTATGCCAAGACGTCGCGTTGTAGGACAACGTAAAATCCTACCAGATCCAAAATTTAATAGTGAGTTGCTGGCTAAGTTCATCAACGTCATTATGCAGGACGGCAAAAAGTCGACTGCTGAAAAAATCATTTACAAGGCACTAGATGTTGTCGCTGAGAAGAAAGGCGCTAACCATTTAGACATCCTTGAAGCAGCCCTGGATAACGTTCGCCCAACTGTCGAGGTTAAGTCTCGTCGTGTTGGTGGTTCTACTTACCAGGTACCATGTGAAGTTCGTCCTGTGCGTCGTAACGCACTGGCGATGCGCTGGTTAGTTGAAGCTGCTCGTAAGCGTGGTGAAAAATCTATGGCTCTACGTCTAGCTGGTGAAATGCTAGATGCGTCTGAAAATAAAGGCACTGCTGTTAAGAAGCGCGAAGACGTGCATCGTATGGCAGAAGCAAACAAAGCGTTTGCTCATTACCGCTGGTAATCTGATGGTGTGGGCTTAGGCCCACACCATCGTTGTTGATATTGCCAAGGCATTAGTCTTGGTGGAGAGGGTTTAATCGTGGCTCGTACAACTCCAATTGAGCGCTACCGAAATATCGGTATTTGTGCTCACGTTGACGCAGGAAAAACCACAACAACAGAACGTGTCCTTTTCTACACCGGTATGTCTCATAAGATAGGTGAAGTTCATGATGGCGCAGCCACCACTGATTGGATGGAACAGGAGCAGGAGCGTGGTATTACTATCACCTCTGCGGCAACCACTACGTTCTGGCGCGGTATGGATGCTCAATTTACTGAGCATCGTATCAACATCATCGATACTCCTGGCCACGTTGACTTCACTATTGAAGTTGAACGTTCGTTGCGTGTACTTGATGGCGCTGTAGTGGTTTTCTGTGGTTCATCTGGTGTTGAACCTCAGTCCGAAACTGTATGGCGACAAGCGGACAAGTACCACGTCCCGCGCTTAGTGTTTGTCAATAAGATGGACCGCGCTGGTGCTGACTTTGAACGTGTAGTGAAGCAAATCAGAACTCGCCTAGGAGCGACTTGTGTGCCTATTCAACTGAATATCGGCGCAGAAGAAAACTTCACTGGCGTGATCGACTTAATCAAGATGAAGGCCATTAACTGGAACGAATCAGATCAAGGTATGACCTTCACTTATGAAGAGATCCCTGCAGAGTTAGCGGCGAAAGCGGCTGAAATGCATGAGTATCTGGTTGAGGCAGCAGCCGAGGCCTCGGATGAACTGATGGACAAGTACCTTGAAGAAGGCACACTGTCAGAAGACGAGATCAAAAAGGCACTGCGTCAGCGTACTATTAATAATGAAATCGTTTTAGCGACCTGTGGTTCTGCATTTAAGAACAAAGGCGTTCAAGCGGTTCTTGATGCGGTTGTGGAATTCTTGCCAGCCCCCGTCGATGTGCCTCCAATTAAGGGCATTGATGACAATGAGCAAGAAGTTGAACGCCCATCAGATGACAATGCCCCTTTTGCGGCGTTGGCATTTAAGATTGCTACAGACCCGTTCGTGGGCACTTTGACCTTTATTCGCGTGTACTCTGGCGTACTCGAATCAGGTTCTGGCGTTTATAACTCTGTTAAACAGAAACGTGAACGTATCGGCCGTATCGTGCAAATGCACGCTAACGATCGTACAGAACTGAAAGAAGTTCGTGCAGGTGATATCGCTGCGGCTATCGGTCTGAAAGAAGTCACCACGGGTGATACACTTTGTGATCCTGATCATAAGGTGATCTTGGAACGCATGGAGTTCCCTGAGCCAGTAATTACCATTGCCGTTGAGCCTAAGTCTAAAGCAGACCAAGATAAAATGGGTATCGCGCTGCAAAAACTCGCAGCGGAAGATCCATCCTTCCGGGTTGAGACTGACGAAGAATCATCACAAACACTGATTTCTGGAATGGGTGAGTTACACTTAGACATTATCGTTGACCGTATGCGTCGCGAATTTGGTGTTGAGTGTAACGTTGGTAAGCCACAAGTGGCCTACCGCGAAACCATTCGCGCATCAGTCGAGGCTGAAGGTAAATTTGTACGCCAATCAGGTGGCCGTGGACAATTCGGTCATGTTTGGTTAAAACTAGAGCCTAATGAAGAAGGCGCTGGTTACGAATTTATCAACGCAATCGTTGGGGGTGTAGTTCCACGTGAATTCATTCCTGCGGTTGATAAAGGTATCCAAGAGCAGATGAAGAACGGTGTTCTCGCCGGCTTCCCTGTGTTGGACGTGAAGGTCACTCTGTTCGACGGCTCTTACCATGATGTCGACTCGAATGAAATGGCGTTTAAAGTTGCCGGTTCCATGGGCTTCAAAAGGGTGCGCTTGAAGCGAATCCTGTGTTGCTCGAGCCTTGCATGAAAGTAGAAGTAACTACTCCTGAGAACTACATGGGCGATGTGGTTGGTGACTTAAACCGTCGTCGTGGTTTGATTGAAGGTATGGATGATGGCTTCGGTGGCATCAAGATAGTCCATGCTGTAGTACCTCTATCTGAAATGTTTGGTTACGCAACGGACTTACGTTCTGCAACTCAGGGTCGCGCTTCTTACTCTATGGAGTTTTTGAAGTACTCTGATGCACCGCAAAACATTGCGAAAGCGATTATTGAATCTCGTAGCTAATTTTAAGTTACGACATAAATGTAATATGGTCCTGTTGATACAGGATTATTCTGAAAAGAAAGGAATATATCGTGGCAAAAGCTAAATTTGAACGTAATAAACCTCACGTAAACGTGGGCACCATCGGTCACGTTGACCATGGTAAAACAACTCTTACAGCTGCTATCTCTCACGTACTGACTAAGACGTACGGTGGTGAAGCTAAAGATTTCGCACAGATCGATAACGCTCCAGAAGAGCGTGAGCGCGGTATTACCATCAATACCTCTCACATCGAGTACGATACTCCTTCTCGTCACTACGCACACGTAGACTGCCCAGGCCACGCTGACTATGTTAAAAACATGATCACTGGTGCTGCACAGATGGACGGCGCTATCCTAGTAGTAGCTTCTACAGATGGTCCAATGCCACAGACTCGTGAGCACATCCTGCTTTCTCGTCAGGTAGGTGTACCTTTCATCATCGTATTCATGAACAAGTGTGACATGGTTGACGATGCTGAACTACTAGAACTAGTAGAGATGGAAGTTCGTGAACTGCTATCTGAATATGACTTCCCAGGTGATGACCTACCAGTTATCCAAGGTTCAGCTCTGAAAGCCCTAGAAGGCGAGCCAGAGTGGGAAGCTAAGATCATCGAATTAGCAGCGGCGCTGGATTCTTACATTCCAGAACCAGAGCGTGATATCGATAAGCCATTCCTGATGCCAATCGAAGACGTATTCTCAATCTCAGGCCGTGGTACAGTAGTAACTGGTCGTGTTGAGCGCGGTATCGTACGTGTTGGTGACGAAGTAGAAATCGTAGGTATCCGTACAACGACTAAGACTACTTGTACTGGTGTTGAAATGTTCCGTAAGCTGCTTGACGAAGGTCGTGCAGGTGAGAACTGTGGTATCCTGTTACGTGGTACTAAGCGTGATGAAGTTGAGCGTGGTCAAGTACTGGCTCAGCCTGGTTCAATCAACCCACACACTACTTTTGAATCAGAAGTATACGTACTGTCAAAAGAAGAAGGTGGTCGTCACACTCCATTCTTCAAGGGCTACCGTCCACAGTTCTACTTCCGTACAACTGACGTAACCGGTACTATCGAACTGCCAGAAGGCGTTGAAATGGTAATGCCTGGTGACAACATCAAGATGGTTGTTACTCTGATCTGCCCAATCGCGATGGACGAAGGTCTACGTTTCGCTATCCGTGAAGGTGGCCGTACAGTTGGTGCTGGTGTTGTAGCTAAGATCATCGCTTAATCGCGAACTTAGATATAGTACTGAAAAAGGAAGCTTAGGCTTCCTTTTTTATTTTGGGCTGGCGTTATTCTGAAATTTGTGTAAAATGCTCGCCACTCTGAAGTTGAATAGTCTTTTTGATGACTATTTACACAGCGGGCTTGAAATCTAATTTTAGATAAGTATAATGGCCCCCTCGTTAACCTAGGTTAGCGAATAAAATGATGAGCCAATACGCTCGTCATTATCATAGCGGCTCCGATTTGGAGTCGAACGGTTAAATCATCTCGCTCTGCTTTTCCAGTAAGGAAGAAGCTAGAGGGTGATTTTTTATGTGTCCATTTTAGGAGCTCTGGTCAATGCAGAACCAAAGAATCCGTATCCGCTTAAAAGGATTTGATCATCGCTTAATCGATCAGTCTACTGCGGAAATCGTTGAAACTGCTAAGCGCACAGGCGCCCAGGTACGTGGTCCAATCCCACTACCAACGCGTAAAGAGCGTTATACCGTTTTGATCTCTCCACACGTTAATAAAGATGCGCGTGATCAGTACGAATTACGTACTCATAAGCGTCTTGTTGACATCGTAGAGCCGACTGAAAAGACTGTAGATGCACTTATGCGTCTAGATCTTGCGGCAGGTGTTGACGTTCAAATTAGCTTAGGTTAATTGAGATCCTTAGAAGAGGTTTGAGAGATGGCTATCGGTCTTATCGGTCGTAAAGTAGGTATGACTCGCATCTTCACTGAAGATGGTGCGTCAATACCTGTAACAGTAATTGAAATTGCTGGCAACCGTGTTGCTCAAGTGAAAACTTTAGAAACTGACGGTTACCGTGCACTTCAAGTTACTACTGGTACCAAAAAAGCTAATCGCATCACTAAACCAGAAGCAGGTCACTTTGCTAAGAGCGGCGTTGAAGCTGGTCGTGGTTTGTGGGAAATGCGTTTGGCTGATGGTGAAGGCGAAGGCATCGAAGTAGGTGCTGAGCTTAATGTTGATATCTTCGCTGACGTAGCGAAAGTTGATGTTACTGGTCAATCTAAAGGTAAGGGCTTCCAAGGCGGCGTTAAGCGTTGGAACTTCCGTACTCAAGATATGACACACGGTAACTCATTGTCGCACCGTTCGAACGGTTCTATCGGTCAAAACCAAACACCTGGTCGCGTATTTAAAGGTAAGAAAATGTCAGGCCACATGGGTGCCGAGCAAGTAACGACTCAAAATCTAGACGTTGTACGTGTAGACGCTGAGCGCAACCTGCTATTGGTTAAGGGTGCAGTTCCAGGCGCTACTAATGGCGACCTGATCATCAAGCCTGCCGTTAAAGCTTAGGTCTGAGGAGATAGTAATGGAATTGGTATTGAAAGACGCACAGAGTGCTCTTGAAGTTTCCGAAACTACCTTCGGCCGTGACTTTAATGAAGCACTGGTTCATCAGGTAGTTGTAGCATACGCTGCAAACGCGCGTCAGGGCACTCGTGCTCAAAAGACTCGCGCAGAAGTAACTGGCTCTGGCAAAAAGCCATGGCGCCAAAAAGGTACTGGCCGCGCACGTGCTGGTACTGTTAAAGGCCCAATCTGGCGTGGCGGTGGCGTATCTTTCGCTGCTAAAACACAAGATCACAGCCAAAAAGTAAACAAGAAGATGTACCGCGGAGCGCTTAAGAGCATTCTGTCTGAATTAGTACGTCAAGATCGCCTTGTTGTTGTTGAATCATTCGGTGTTGAAGCTCCTAAGACTAAAGAGTTGAAGGCTAAGCTGAAAGCAATGAACCTGGAAGACGTATTAATTGTTACTCCAGAAGTTGACGAGAACTTGTTCTTAGCTGCACGCAACCTATACAAAGTTGACGTTCGTGACGTTGCTGGTATCGACCCAGTTAGCCTAATCGCGTTCAACAAAGTACTAGTTACTGCCGATGCTGTTAAGCAAATCGAGGAGATGCTGGGATGATAAGCGAAGAACGTTTGCTAAAAGTTATTCTAGCGCCACACATCTCTGAAAAGAGTACTGTGAATGCTGAAAAGCACAACACGGTAGTTTTCCGTGTGGCTATCGATGCGACTAAAGCTGAAATTAAAGCTGCAGTAGCTAAGTTGTTCGAAGTTGAAGTAGATTCAGTTCGCACTCTAGTTAACAAAGGTAAGACTAAGCGTACTGGTGCCCGTACTGGCCGTCGTAGCGATTGGAAAAAAGCCTATGTGACTTTAGCTGCTGGTGCTGACATCGATTTCGTCGGCGCTGAGTAAGCAAAGGAGAATTATCATGGCAGTTATTAAGTGTAAGCCAACCTCTGCTGGTCGTCGCCACGTTGTTAAAGTGGTAAACTCTGATCTGCATAAGGGTAAACCCTTTGCTGGCCTGTTGGCGAAAAAGTCTAAGAGTGGTGGCCGTAACAACACTGGTCGCATCACTGTTCGTCACGTAGGTGGTGGACACAAGCAGCACTACCGTTTAATCGACTTCAAGCGCAACAAAGACGGTATCCCTGCAAAAATTGAGCGTTTGGAATATGATCCAAACCGTACTGCGCACATCGCACTTGTTTTGTATGCTGATGGTGAGCGTCGTTATATCCTTGCAGCCAAAGGCATGCAAGCTGGTGATAAGATCCAGTCTGGTATCGATGCTGAAATCAAAACCGGTAACGCTTTGCCATTACGCAACATCCCAGTAGGTTCTGTTGTGCACGCTGTTGAAATGAAGCCTGGTAAAGGTGCTCAGATCGCACGTTCAGCCGGTACTTATGTACAAGTTGTAGCTCGTGATGGCGCTTACGCCACTCTACGTCTTCGCTCTGGCGAAATGCGTAAAGTGCCTGTAGATTGCCGCGCGACATTAGGTGAAGTTGGTAATGCCGAGCATATGCTACGCCAGTTAGGTAAAGCAGGTGCTAAGCGCTGGAGAGGCGTACGCCCAACAGTTCGTGGTGTTGCAATGAACCCAGTAGACCATCCACATGGTGGTGGTGAAGGCCGTACTTCTGGTGGTCGTCATCCAGTGACTCCATGGGGTGTCCCAACTAAGGGTTATAAGACCCGTAGTAACAAACGCACCGACAAGTACATCGTACGTCGTCGTAACAAAAAGTAAGAGGATTCGCCATGCCACGTTCTCTCAAGAAAGGTCCATTCATTGACCTACACTTGCTGAAGAAGGTAGAGAAAGCGATGGAAGCGGGTGACAAGAAGCCTATTAAGACTTGGTCTCGCCGCTCAATGATCATCCCTAACATGATTGGGTTGACCATCGCTGTCCATAATGGTCGTCAGCACGTACCTGTGTTCGTAACTGACGAAATGATCGGCCACAAGCTTGGTGAATTTTCACCAACTCGCACTTATCGCGGCCATGCTGCTGATAAGAAAGCGAAGAAGCGTTAATACGGGAGGAATAAGATGGAAGTTTTAGCTAAACATCGTTTTGCCCGTACGTCTGCGCAGAAGGCTCGTTTGGTTGCAGATCAAATTCGTGGACTGCCTGTTGCTAAGGCCCTCGAAATTTTAACTTTCAGCCCAAAGAAAGCTGCAGTACTTGTTAAAAAAGTACTTGATTCTGCTATCGCTAATGCTGAGCACAACGAAGGTGCTGACATTGACGAGCTGAAAGTTGGCGCCGTCTTTGTAGACGAAGGTCCAACTATGAAGCGTATCATGCCACGTGCTAAAGGCCGTGCTGATCGTATTATCAAGCGTACCAGCCACATTACTGTGGTTGTATCAGATCGCTAGGAGTTAGCAATGGGACAGAAAGTACATCCTAATGGTATCCGTCTGGGTATCACTAAGCCTTGGATCTCGACTTGGTACGCTGATAAATCAGAGTATGCAAATAACCTGAGCAGCGACTGGGAAGTGCGTAAGTTTCTTGCAGACAAACTGCAAGCTGCATCAGTCTCTAAGATTGTTATCGAGCGTCCAGCTAAGAGCATTCGCGTTACTATTCACACTGCCCGTCCAGGTGTTGTGATTGGTAAGAAAGGCGAAGATGTTGAAGTATTGCGTGCTGCAGTTTCAAAACTGGCTGGCACTCCTGCTCAAATTAACATCGCTGAGATCCGTAAACCTGAGCTAGATGCCAAGTTAGTTGCTGACTCAATTGCACAGCAATTAGAGCGTCGTGTAATGTTCCGTCGTGCTATGAAGCGCGCAGTACAGAACGCAATGCGTCTAGGTGCTCAAGGTATCAAAGTTGAAGTGAGCGGCCGTCTAGGCGGTGCTGAGATTGCGCGTTCAGAGTGGTATCGTGAAGGTCGTGTGCCTCTACATACACTGCGTGCTGATATCGACTATTCAACCTCTGAAAGTCACACTCAATACGGTGTGATCGGCGTTAAAGTTTGGGTCTTCAAAGGTGAAGTTCTAGACGGAATGCTGCCACAGCTAGAAGAGCCGAAACAGCAGCCGAAGCGTAAGCCTCGCGGTAAATAGGAGAGCTGGCAATGCTGCAACCAAAACGAATGAAGTTTCGTAAAATGTTCAAAGGCCGTAACCGCGGTCTGGCGAACGGCACTGAAGTAAGCTTCGGTACTTTTGGTTTGAAAGCTGTTGGACGTGGTCGTTTAACTGCTCGTCAAATCGAATCTGCGCGTCGTGCTATGACACGTCACATTAAACGTCAAGGTCAAATCTGGATTCGCGTTTTCCCAGACAAGCCAATTACCTCTAAGCCTCTCGAAGTGCGTATGGGTAAAGGTAAGGGTAACGTTGAATACTGGGTTTGCCAGATTCAACCTGGTAAGGTTCTTTATGAGATGAATGGTGTTTCAGAAGTGATCGCTCGTGAAGCGTTTGCTTTAGCTGCTGCCAAGCTTCCTATTAAGACTACCTTCGTAACTAAGACGGTGATGTAATGAAAGCGAGCGAACTAAGAGAAAAGAGCGTTGAAGAACTGAACGCTGAACTGCTTGGTCTGCTGCGTGAGCAGTTTAATCTGCGTATGCAACACGCCACTGGTCAGTTGACTCAGACTCATCAGCTTAAAATCGTGCGTCGTAACATCGCGCGCGTTAAGACCATTATTACTTCTAAGGCGGGTGCATAATGTCTGATAAAATCCGTACTTTGCAAGGTCGTGTGACAAGCAACAAAATGGATAAAACCATTACTGTAGCTATCGAACGCCAAGTGAAACACCCAATCTATGGGAAGTACATTAAGCGCACTACTAAGATCCATGCACATGACGAAACAAATCAGTGTAACGATGGCGATATCGTGACTATTCGCGAATGCCGTCCGCTGTCTAAGACTAAGTCTTGGACTCTGGTTGAAGTAGTATCAAAAGCCTAATTGTATTAGGTAATTAGGTAAACGGCTCCAGTATTTGGGGCCGTTTGTTTTTTAATACTATACATTCCATATTTATGGTGTTATACTTGCGCGCCATTTTTGACTAAATTCAAAGCAAAAATGGTGTTTATAGTCCCAATTGTGGGAATTGTGTAGTAACGATAGCGGAGCACTTAAAATGATCCAAATGCAATCGACTCTAGAAGTCGCCTGTAACAGTGGCGCTCGTAGAGTTCAGTGTATTAAGGTCTTGGGTGGCTCTCATCGTCGTTATGCCGGTATCGGCGACGTCATCAAAGTTTCTGTAAAAGAAGCAATTCCTCGCGGTAAAGCGAAGAAAGGTGACGTGTATAACGCGGTGGTAGTCCGTACTAAGAAAGGCGTACGTCGTCCAGATGGTTCTGTCATTCGCTTCGATCGCAATGCAGCTGTTCTTTTGAACAACAACCTTGCACCGATTGGTACTCGTATCTTTGGACCAGTGACGCGTGAACTGCGTAATGAACAATTTATGAAAATTGTTTCTCTGGCACCAGAAGTACTGTAAGGAGCTTCAAAATGGCAGCTAAAATCCGTCGTGAAGACGAAGTAATTGTACTAGCAGGTAAAGACAAGGGTAAACGCGGTAAGGTTTCTCGAGTATTACCAACTGGTAAGTTAATTGTAGAAGGCATCAATCTTGTCAAGAAGCACCAGAAGCCTAACCCACAAATGGGTGTAGCTGGTGGTATCGTTGAGAAAGAAGCGCCAATACAAGCATCAAATGTAGCGATCTTTAACTCTGCCACTGGCAAAGCTGATCGCGTTGGTTTCCGATTTGAAGACGGCAAAAAAGTCCGTTTCTTTAAGTCGAACAGTGAACTCGTTAAGTAATTGGAGTAAACGATGGCGAAACTGCATGATAAATATAAAGAGACTGTTATCGCTGAGCTTTCTAAGAAGTTCGGTTATACCAGTGTCATGCAAGTCCCTCGGATTGAGAAAATCACCCTTAATATGGGTGTTGGCGAAGCTGTAGCAGATAAGAAAGTTATGGAGCATGCTGTTCGTGACATGACTGCTATCGCTGGTCAAAAGCCAGTTGTAACTGTTGCTCGTAAATCAGTTGCTGGTTTTAAAATCCGTGATGGCTACCCGATCGGCTGTAAGGTGACTCTGCGTGGTGAACGCATGTGGGAATTCTTAGAGCGTTTAGTTGATATCGCAATCCCGCGTATCCGTGACTTCCGTGGTTTGAGCGCTAAAGCGTTCGACGGACGCGGTAACTACGCAATGGGTGTACGTGAGCAAATCATCTTCCCGGAAATCGATTACGATAAAATCGATAAAATCCGTGGTATGGATATTGTAATCACTACCTCTGCGAATTCTGACGAAGAAGGCCGTGCTTTATTAGACGCCTTTAACTTCCCATTCAAGAAATAAGGGTAGCGAAATGGCAAAAAGTTCAATGAAAGCACGTGAAGCAAAACGTGCACAGCTCGTGGCTAAGTTCGCTGAAAAGCGCGCTGCTCTTAAGGCAATTATTGCAAATCCAACTACTTCTGATGAAGATCGTTGGGATGCAGTATTAAAGCTGCAAGGTCTACCACGTGACTCAAGCGCATCGCGTCAGCGTAATCGTTGTAGTCAAACTGGTCGCCCACATGGTTTCCTACGCAAGTTCGGTCTAAGCCGAATCAAATTGCGTGAAGCTACCATGCGTGGTGAAGTTCCTGGTCTGCGTAAGGCCAGCTGGTAATACTTGTCACGGAGTAAGCTAATATGAGCATGCAAGATCCAATTGCGGATATGTTAACTCGCATTCGTAACGGCCAAGCTGCTAACAAAGTATCTGTGAAGATGCCTTCTGCTAAGCTGAAAGTTGCTATTGCGAAACTGCTTAAAGAAGAAGGTTATATCACTGACTACACCGTAGCAGATGAAGCCAAGCCTGAACTGGAAATCACTTTAAAGTATTTCCAAGGCCAACCAGTCGTTGAGACTATCCAGCGCGTAAGTCGTCCTGGTCTTCGTATTTACAAAGGTAAAAACGAACTACCAAAGGTGATGGGCGGTCTGGGTGTCGCAATCGTGTCCACTTCTAAAGGTTTGATGACTGATCGTGCCGCCCGCCTTGCAGGCATGGGTGGAGAAGTTATCTGCTACGTAGCATAAGGAGCTAGCAATGTCTCGTGTCGCAAAAGCACCAGTATCTATTCCAGCTGGCGTAGAAGTGACTTTAAACGAACAGACCCTGACCGTCAAAGGCGCGAAAGGAAGTCTGACTCGAGTGATCAACAATGCGGTCAATGTTGTTATTGAAGATGGCGTGATCAAGTTCCTACCTGTTGAAGGCGCTGTTGGCGCTTGGGCACAGGCTGGTACCACACGTGCATTAGTAAACAACATGGTTGTTGGTGTATCTCAAGGTTTTGAGCGTAAGTTAAAGTTAGTTGGCGTTGGTTACCGTGCGAAGCTCGTCGGTGCTGACATTGACCTGACTTTAGGTTTCTCTCATCCGTTAGTACACAAACTGCCCGCAGGCGTTACTGCAGAGTGTCCAAGCCAAACTGACATCGTCCTACGTGGCGTTGATAAGCAGTTAATTGGCCAAGTCGCTGCTGAGATTCGCGGATACCGTCCACCAGAGCCTTACAAAGGTAAAGGTGTTCGCTATGACGATGAACAAGTACGCCGTAAAGAGGCTAAGAAGAAGTAGGTAACGCGATATGGATAAGAAAACATCTCGCTTGCGCCGCGCTACTCGCGCCCGTAAGAAGATCCAAGAGCTGGGCGTTAACCGTCTGGTTGTACATCGTACACCACGTCACATTTATGCTCAGGTGATCAATCCTGAAGCTCAGGTGGTGGCAGCTGCTTCAACCGTGGAAAAAGCGGTTAAAGAGCAACTGAAGAGTACCGGTAACGTAGACGCGGCTAAAGCAGTAGGTAAATTTGTTGCTGAGCGCGCGATCGAGAAAGGCGTAACGACTGTTGCATTCGATCGTTCCGGTTTCAAGTATCACGGACGCGTAGCTGCTCTGGCAGACGCTGCTCGTGAAGCTGGCCTACAGTTCTAAGGGGTTATAAAAATGGCTAAATTTGAAGCTCAGCAAAAAGACGACCTGCAAGAGAAGTTGATTGCAGTAAATCGTGTTTCTAAAGTAGTTAAAGGCGGACGTATCTTTAGCTTCACTGCACTGACTGTAGTGGGTGACGGTAACGGTAAAGTCGGCTATGGCTATGGTAAAGCGCGTGAAGTTCCAGCAGCGATTCAAAAAGCTATGGAAAAAGCCCGTCGTAACATGGTGACCGTTGAGTTGAATGCAGGCACTCTGCATCACCCTGTTAAGGGCCGTCACACTGGTTCGCGTGTTTACATGCAACCAGCCTCACAGGGTACCGGTATTATTGCCGGTGGTGCGATGCGTGCCGTATTGGAAGTAGCAGGCGTTCATAACGTTCTGTCGAAAGCATACGGTTCTACTAACCCGATCAACATCGTTCGCGCAACTGTAGACGCGCTGGTACACATGAAGTCACCTTCGCAAATTGCAGCTAAGCGTGGCCTGAATGTTGATGAAATTCGAGGTTAAGCACCATGGCTACTAAAACTTTAAAAGTAACTCAGACTAAAAGTGCTATCGGTCGTTTACCAAAGCACCGTGCGACCTTAACTGGTCTTGGTCTGCGTCGCATTGGTCACACTGTTGAATTAGAAGATACTCCTGCAGTTCGCGGTATGATTAACAAGGTTTACTACATGGTTAAGGTGGAGGATTAATAGATGCGTTTAAATACTCTATCTCCAGCTGCAGGCGCTAAGCATGCACCAAAGCGTGTAGGCCGTGGTATGGGTTCAGGCTTAGGTAAAACTGCGGGTCGTGGTCATAAAGGCCAAAAATCTCGTAGCGGTGGCGGTGTACGCCCAGGCTTCGAAGGTGGTCAAATGCCACTTAAGATCCGTTTGCCTAAGTTTGGTTTTACTTCGCGTCGCGCTATGGTAACTGCCGAAATTCGTGTACTCGAACTGGCTAAAGTTAACGGTGATGTTGTCGACTTGAATGCACTGAAAGATGCGAACGTTGTTACTCGCAACATACAGTTTGCTAAAGTCGTTCTTTCAGGTACCATTGAACGCCCAGTGACCGTTAAAGGTCTGAAGGTAACCAAAGGTGCTCGTGCAGCTATTGAAGCTGCCGGCGGAAAGATCGAGGAATAATACGTCGATGGCAAAACCAGGACTTGATTTAAAAAGCGCGAAAGGCGGTCTATCAGAATTGAAAACCCGTCTCCTGTTCGTGATTGGTGCGATTATCGTCTTTAGAGCCGGTTCGTTCGTGCCAATTCCTGGTATTGACGCAGCTGTATTAGCAGAGCTGTTTAATCAGCAAAAGGGTACCATCCTTGGCATGTTTAACATGTTCTCTGGTGGCGCCCTTTCCCGTGCTTCTATCTTTGCATTAGGTATCATGCCGTATATTTCGGCATCGATTATCATGCAGCTATTGACTGTGGTACATCCTGCATTGGCCGAACTGAAAAAGGAAGGCGAGTCAGGACGTAAGAAGATCAGTCAATATACTCGATACGGCACGTTGGTGCTGGGTACATTCCAGTCGATCGGTATCGCAACAGGGTTGCCTAACCTGGTTCCTGGCCTTGTTGTAAACCTTGGATTCGGGTTCTACTTTGTTGCTGTTGTCAGCTTAGTTACAGGAACCATGTTCCTAATGTGGCTAGGTGAGCAAATTACCGAACGAGGCATAGGTAACGGTATCTCGATTTTAATTTTCGCAGGTATCGTCGCTGGATTGCCATCTGCTATCGGTCAAACGGCCGAGCAAGCGCGTCAAGGCGACTTGAACGTACTAGTATTATTGTTGATTGCAGTGATTATTTTTGCTGTGACCTATTTTGTTGTGTTTGTTGAGCGTGGACAACGTCGTATCGTTGTAAACTATGCTAAGCGTCAGCAGGGCCGTAAGGTGTTTGCCGCGCAATCTACTCACTTACCGCTTAAGGTCAACATGGCAGGTGTGATTCCACCAATCTTTGCGTCAAGCATCATTTTGTTCCCAGGCACACTGGCTCAGTGGTTTGGTCAAAATGAAGGTTTATCTTGGTTAAGTGATTTTTCACTTGCTGTATCACCAGGTCAGCCGCTTTACTCATTATTGTATGCAACAGCGATTATCTTCTTCTGTTTCTTCTATACTGCGTTGGTATTTAACCCACGTGAGACAGCAGATAACCTTAAGAAGAGTGGTGCGTTTATCCCTGGGATCCGTCCTGGAGAACAGACTTCGCGATATATAGATAAAGTAATGACTCGCCTAACATTGGCTGGTGCATTATATATAACCTTTATCTGTTTAATTCCGGAGTTCATGTTAATCGCGTGGAAAGTACAGTTCTATTTTGGCGGTACTTCACTACTAATTATGGTAGTCGTGATCATGGACTTCATGGCTCAGGTTCAGACCCATATGATGTCACATCAATATGAGTCTGTGATGAAGAAAGCTAACCTAGTTAACAAAGCGAATTTAGATCGCTTTGGACGCTAAGTAGCTTTACGGAGTGATGAAATGAAAGTTCGAGCTTCCGTGAAGAAGATCTGCCGTAACTGCAAGATCGTAAAGCGTAGCGGCGTTGTACGCGTTATCTGTGTTGAACCAAAACACAAACAGCGTCAAGGCTAATAGAAAGATTGTTCAGCTCAATGTTGAGCTGGTCAAAATATTATTTGCAAATCTGTCATCTGTCGAGTATCCTACCGGGCTTTTCACAGATGGCCTTTAACTTATGAGGAGTGCATAGTGGCCCGTATCGCTGGCATTAACATTCCTGATCAAAAGCACACAGTCATTGCATTGACTGCTATTTTCGGTATTGGCCGTACTCGCGCTAGAGCAATCTGCGCAGCTACTTCAATTGCTGAAACTGCTAAGATCAAGGAATTGAGCGAAGCTCAAATAGACACACTACGCGAAGAAGTTGCTAAATACTTAGTAGAAGGTGACTTGCGTCGTGAGATCTCTATGAACATCAAGCGTCTGATGGACCTTGGTTGTTATCGTGGTCTCCGCCACCGTCGTAGCCTGCCCCTTCGTGGGCAACGTACTAAGACCAATGCGCGTACGCGTAAAGGTCCACGTAAGCCAATCAAGAAGTAACGGGAAGGTAAACCAATATGGCTAAAGTTCCGTCACGTTCAACGCGCAAGCGCGTACGTAAACAGGTTGCTGATGGCATGGCTCATATCCATGCATCTTTCAACAACACCATTATCACCATTACAGATCGTCAAGGTAATGCGTTGTCTTGGGCAACTTCTGGTGGTTCAGGTTTCCGTGGTTCACGTAAATCTACCCCATTCGCTGCACAGGTAGCTGCTGAGCGCGCAGGTGTTGCAGCTCAGGACTACGGTGTCAAAAACCTTGAAGTGTTTGTGAAGGGTCCAGGTCCAGGGCGTGAGTCAGCTATTAGAGCGCTGAACGCGGTTGGTTACAAGATAACCAACATTACCGATGTGACGCCGATCCCTCATAATGGTTGTCGTCCTCCTAAAAAGCGTCGCGTTTAATCGCCCCGTTTTTATTAGGATAGTTGGAGAAAGAACATGGCAAGATACTTGGGTCCAAAGCTCAAGCTCAGCCGCCGAGAAGGTACAGACCTTTTCCTAAAAAGCGGTGTGAGAGCAATTGATTCGAAGTGTAAGCTAGAAGCTGCACCTGGACAACACGGCGCTCGTAAGCCACGTTTGTCTGAGTACGGTTTACAGCTGCGCGAAAAACAAAAAGTTCGTCGTACTTATGGTGTGTTAGAAAAGCAATTCCGTAACTACTACAAAGACGCTGCACGTCTAAAAGGTAACACTGGTGAAAACCTGTTGCAACTTTTAGAAACCCGTTTAGATAACGTAGTTTATCGTATGGGTTTTGGTGCTACCCGTGCTGAAGCACGTCAGCTAGTTAGCCATAAGTCAATTATGGTAAACGGCCGCGTTGTTAACATTCCATCATTCAAAGTGTCTGCGAATGATGTTGTAAGCGTTCGTGAGAAGTCACGTACTCAAGCTCGTATTAAAGCTGCTCTAGAAGTTGCTTCTCAGCGCGAAAAGCCAACATGGGTTGAAGTCGACAGCGCTAAGATGGAAGGTGCTTTCAAGCGTCTGCCTGAGCGTAGCGATTTATCTGCGGATATTAACGAACAGCTGATCGTCGAGCTTTACTCTAAGTAAAGCTAATAAACAAGAGAGGACACAATGCAGGGTTCTGTTACAGAATTTCTTAAACCGCGTCTCGTTGATATCGAGCAGGTTAACCCAACACGTGCCAAGGTTACACTGGAGCCGCTTGAGCGTGGTTTTGGTCATACTCTAGGTAACGCGTTGCGTCGTATCCTATTGTCGTCTATGCCCGGCTGCGCGGTTACCGAAGTCGAGATTGATGGTGTACTGCACGAATACAGCAGCAAGGAAGGCGTACAAGAGGATATCCTAGAAATCTTGCTGAACCTTAAAGGTTTAGCAGTGGTTATCGAGGGTAAAGACGAGGCTATGCTTACTTTAAGCAAGTCAGGCGCAGGCCCTGTTACCGCAGCAGATATCACGCACGATGGTGATGTTACTATTATGAATCCTGATCATGTTATCTGTCATCTGACTGGTAATAATGACATTAGCATGCGTATCCGTGTTGAACGTGGTCGTGGTTATGTGCCTGCTTCTGCACGTGCACAGACCGAAGACGATGATCGTCCAATCGGTCGTTTGTTAGTGGATTCATCTTTCTCACCTGTCGCGCGTATTGCTTACAATGTTGAAGCAGCACGTGTTGAACAGCGTACTGACTTAGACAAACTCGTTATCGATATGACCACTAACGGCACTATCGATCCTGAGGAAGCAATTCGTCGTTCTGCGACCATCTTAGCTGAACAGCTAGATGCGTTTGTTGAGCTTCGTGATGTCACTGAGCCAGAAATGAAAGAAGAGAAACCAGAGTTCGACCCAATTCTGTTGCGTCCTGTCGACGATCTAGAGCTAACTGTACGTTCGGCTAACTGTTTGAAAGCCGAAGCGATTCATTACATCGGAGATCTGGTACAGCGTACTGAGGTTGAGCTACTTAAAACTCCTAACTTGGGTAAGAAGTCTCTTACCGAAATTAAGGATGTGTTGGCTTCTCGCGGACTTTCATTAGGTATGCGTCTAGAAAACTGGCCTCCGGCTAGTTTAGCAGACGACCTATAAGTCTCAGTTTGTACAGATTTAGGTAATAAGGATTAGGTCATGCGCCATCGTAAGAGTGGTCGTCAACTAAACCGTAACAGCAGTCATCGTCAAGCTATGTTCCGTAACATGGCAAGCTCACTGGTCCGTCACGAGATGATCAAGACTACTGTAGCTAAAGCGAAAGAATTGCGTCGCGTAGTTGAACCTCTAATAACACTTGCTAAGAGTGATAGTGTTGCAAACCGTCGTTTGGCATTTGCACGTACTCGCGACGCTGAAGTCGTAGGTAAGTTATTTAATGAATTGGGTCCACGCTACCAGGAACGTCCTGGTGGATATACCCGTATCCTTAAGTGCGGTCTACGTACTGGTGATAAAGCGCCTATGGCGTATATTGAACTAGTAGGTCGTCCAGAAGCTGCTGAAGCTGTTGAAGAAGCTGCTGAGTAATTAAGGCTACAAAGTTTGAAAAACCGGGCTCTAAGCCCGGTTTTTTGTTTTTAGCGCTTTTTAGTTAATCCACCCAAGTCGTCTGTTTTTCAATTTCCTTCGGCAATGCCAATTGCCATTTCTTCATTCCTGTACGGCTAAATCGATATTGCCCAAGATCGTCTGTGACGGGGAAGATGCTCTCAGGCTTTTCCCCGGCGAGAATGCGCTTTGCCATGTCAGCTGCGATGCTGCCGTGATGATAACCATCGAGCACATAACCACCGATATTACCGTTGGCATTAATACTAAATCCCCAGAAGCCAAAATTAGGCACTGGCGTATTACTTTCTATCCACTCTAATAATTGGTCGGCATTAACCGACTGATCCTGCTCATTTCTCACCGCATGATATAGGGCAACGACAATAGCGCTATAGCCATTATCTTTGGCAGATAACACCTGTTGCTGCCAGTCTTTTAGGCTTGCCAATTTCAGTATATGGATCTCGATATCACTTAAATGGCTCCTTGGGTGGTTGCTGATATAGTCTGCGGCGAGCTTAGAAGTATTGCTGTCATCGAATAACACTAAAATTTTCCGGTGCTTTTGTGATGGTAGGACGCGCTGTAGTAATAACAGTGAGCGTTTCAGTAAGGGTCTCTCGAGTACGCCTGTAAAGCGCTTATAGTTGTTTAAATGGTATTGCCTAGGATTCATATTTACTCCTAGATAAACCACTGGAATTTGACTGGCATTGAGTCGTTCATGGAGATAATTGACGGCATTGTCGTCGGCAAGAATAACGAGTTGAGGTTGTTGCTGCACAATGAACTGCCAGGCTAACTCGGCGCGTTCGCCATAGCGCTCCTTAGGTAGCCGCTTGGTGTCCATCTCGAAATGCGTGACTCGATGTTCAGGCGTGAGTTTATCGAGTATGGCCTGATAATATTCCCTATCCCAAAGATAGCTCTGGTGATAGCTCTCAATCACCACCACCTTTGCCGCATAGAGCGTGGGAGAGATGCAGGCGAGTAGTAAGATAAGGAGTTGTCGCCATCTTCTTTGTTGTGGCTTTATTGGTTGCATACACAGTTTCCTGTGGGAATACTGTGTTAATTATAGTTCAGTCTCTGACGGTGCTTGGCCAATAAAAAAGCCTCCGAAGAGGCCCTTTTAGGTATTAACAGAGACGGGATAACAGCTATTGTGTTGCCGATTTCTGCTGGCTGTAATCTAGCTTCTCATGTTTTTGGCCCATGGCTTCGGCCACTTCTGGCGGCATGTAGTTTTCATCATGCTTTGCCAGGACCTCGGTCGCGGCCAACTTGCCGTCTTCACCTAGTACGCCTTGCGCCACGATGCCTTGTCCTTCACGGAACAGATCGGGCAGCAGATCGTCGTAGGTCACCATGATTTCGCCGCCTAATGAATCGTGAACGGCAAACTGTACATGCAGGCTGTTTGGATCGCGTACCATAGAGCCGACCGTTACCATGCCGCCTACACGAATACGCTGACCCGCTTCGGGTTTAACGCCGGTATCAGCCTTACCGTTAACGATTTCAGACGGTGTATAGAATAAGTTCAAGTTGGAGTTCAGCGCATACAGCAGTAGCGAAGCAATCGCGGCTACGCCACCGATCAATGCTATGGCTAACGTCAGTCTCTTTTTGCGTCTTGGGTTCACGATTTGGTACTCCTAGTTTCTTTGAGGCGCTCTTCGCGGTTCATCTTCTTCGCTATTTCAATTAGCACTTTGCGCTTTTGGCGCGCGCTGGTGATGATCAGCGTCGATAAACAGAAGAAAGTCACGCCATAGGCAAGCCACACATAAAAGGCATAGCCACCCATGTTAAAAAAATCACTGATAGAATCGAATTGCATTATTTGACCTCCTCAGCTTTGGCAAGTTCACGCACCCAAGGGCGCATGCCGTTTCTTGCTAAGATTTCTGCTCTAAATCTCACAATAGTGATAGCCCCTATCATAAGGCCGAAACCTAAAATATTGATTAAAAGTGGGTACAACATTTCACTCGACATAGTCGATTTAGAGGTAATTTTAATGGTGGACGGTTGGTGCAGTGAGCTCCACCATTCAACAGAGTATTTGATGATCGGAATATTGATCACGCCAACGATCGCTAAGATCCCTGCTGCACGCGCGGCGAGTACTTTATCCTCAAAGGAAGCGTAGAGGGAAATCACACCTAAATAGAGGAATAACAGCACCAATTCAGAGGTTAAGCGTGCATCCCATACCCACCAAGTTCCCCACATGGGTTTACCCCAAGCGGCGCCAGTAAACAGTGCGATAAAGGTAATTACCGCGCCAATGGGTGCAATAGAAGCCGCTGCCCAGTCAGCCAGTTTAACTTGCCAGACTAAACCGATAAATGCAGCCGTTGCCATACCCATATAAGCCGCCATCGACATTGAAGCCGCTGGCACATGGATAAAGATAATCCGGTAGCTGTCGCCCTGTTGGTAATCTGTTGGGGCAAACATCAATCCCCAAACGGTGCCTACGGTAATGAAAAGACAGGCTAAGGTAGCAAACCATGGAAATAACGTTCCTGATAATTTGTAAGCGCGTTCAGGATCCGCGTAAGGGTGTAACCATTTCCACATTTTAGTTAGTACTCACTCGCAGAGATGCACCAATAGCAAAGGGTGCTAAGGTTAACGAACCGATCAACATGGCGCCAATTATAGCGAGCTGACCATCATAGGGTAAATTCATTCCTGCAGCATCTATGGCGCTGGTCGCGAAAATCAGCACAGGAATATAAAGCGGTAGGATCAGTAAACTCAGTAACACGCCGCCTTTACGTAAACCAACGGTTAAAGCCACACCAATGGCGCCGAGGAGCGACAATACCGGAGTTCCTAACGCCAGAGTCGCGACCAGCGCGCCATAGCTGTTGGCTTCTAAGTTGAGTAATACCGCGAGCAGGGGCGCGATAATAATTAATGGCACGCCAGTCAGTAGCCAATGGGCTAGCACTTTGGCCAATACTAATACTGAGAGTGGCTGTGGGCTGAGCAGCATTTGCTCTAAGCTACCGTCACTGAAGTCGGCTTTAAATAGGCGCTCGAGTGACAACATGGATGCCAGCAGGGCTGCAACCCAAATAATCCCAGGGGCAATTCGCGCTAACATTTGTGGTTCAGGGCCAATACCGAGTGGGAATAAGGTCACGACCATGATGAAGAATAACAATGGATTAAAGATATCACCGCGATGACGAATGGCGATTTTTAGATCCCGCTGCAGTAACGTGAAAAACGCTGTAGTAAAGCTGATGCCTCTTTTCATTATGCCAAACCTTATACGAAGCGATAATCTAGACGAATTTTACGAAGCCTATCATCTTTGATAATGCCCATATCTTGGTGGGTGGTGAGTACCACACAGCCACCATTATCCGCATGTTGAATAAATAATTGCTCAAGCTCTTCGACACCTTTTTTATCAATGGCAGTAAAAGGTTCATCGAGGATCCACACTTTACAATCGTTATGCCAAAGTCTTGCTAATGCGGTGCGGCGATGTTGACCTGCGGATAAATGTCCAGCCAGCGCTTCTTCGAATCCAGCTAAATTCACTTTAGCTAAAATAGCTGCAGTATCAAAATCATCATAGCCACTGATTCTTAAATTGAAGTTAAGGTTTTCTTCCGCAGTTAATTCGGATTTCACCCCCGCAAGGTGGCCTAAATACAATAAATCTTCGTTATATTCATCGCGGCAACGATTGATATCTTCGTTGAGATAAAAGGTTTGCCCAGCGTAAGGGCGAGATAAGCCTGCCAATATACGTAATAAGCTGGTTTTGCCGGCGCCATTTGGGCCTTCAATCTGGACGATATCGCCAGCATTTATATCAAAACTTAATTCATCAAATAGGATGCGTTCTTCGCGGATACATGTCAGCTTGCTCGCCGATACCAGTGTGTTTACTGAAGTTATATTTGTCACTGAACCCTCTATCTCAAGCCGGAAGGAAACACAAGTGATTCTAACACAAACGATATTGCGGGGTTTACACTTGCTTAATACTAGATGTCAGCAATTTGATGTGGTTCCAATAACCGCAATATTTCTCGTACAAATCGAACTTTTTTAATACTTGCTAATATATTAACGAATTTGTCACGCTTGTCGCCTCATATCATTTGCGCTGAGATTCTAATCACAAAAAGATGAGATTTATTGAAGTTTGTAGTAATCTTAACTCGCTATAATGAGTCTGCCTCAAAGGGCAGCGAGAGCTTTGTACGTATTTGCATTAGGAACATTGAACATGAAAAAACTGTTAGCAATGACTGCAGTCGCTGCTTTGACTATGTCAGTCAACGTTTCAGCTCAAGATGCTGAAGCTATTTTCAACAAGGCATGTACCGTATGCCACAGCATGGGTGTTGCTGGTGCTCCAAAGGCGCACAATGCTGCTGAGTGGGAACCACGCTTAGCAAAAGGTATGGACACTCTGTTACACAGTGTGAAAACAGGTTTAAACGCAATGCCACCAGGTGGTATGTGTACTGATTGTACTGACGAAGATTACAAAGCAGCTATCGAGTTTATGTCTAAAGCTCAGTAATTTTTTCAGTGTTAATAAAAAACCGGCATCAGCCGGTTTTTATGTCTGCGCTAAGCCGAAGCTTAGCGCTTGAGGTCGGTCATTATTGGACTTGAGTATCCAATACTAAGCTTGCAGTATCACCCACATTCACTTTGCTGACCTTACCTTGAATGTCACCCGCTTGAGGCTTGATGTTGCCATGTTTAGACAACACTGCAATCACTTCAACACTCGCAGTTTGGCTCAGTTTCATATCGCCGCCCATACCCGTGCTGTCATCGAGTGTCACTGTCACAGGTAAAGATTTTGCGCTGACCTTAGTCGCAGCTAATGGCACTTTAGGGCCTTCAGTTGCACGGGCGAATACGAAGATAGTGTCTTCAGGGCTTGCTTGTGCTGCTAGCTCAGGTGAAATTGAAATCGCAATGCTCACCGATTTTGTCGCAACTTTTGCCTGCTTGTGTACGTCATCGTTAGGCATGCCAGCAGTTTCGCCTTGCATGCGCAGGTTGGCTGTTTCAATCGCATTCATCAGTGCGGCGCGGTCTACATCGGTGCGGTCGCTGCTTAGAATGGTCTGCCATGAATCAATGGCTTTTTGATAGTTAGCCGTGAAGAAAGCATCCATACCTACGAGCAGTAAGGTCGATGGATCCTGTGGATCTAATGCTAAGGATTCATCGATCAGGGCTTGAATCTGTGGCGTCATTTGCTGACCGGCTTTGTAGTACAGTGCGGTCGCTTTCGGGCCTAACAGTTCTGCATGCTTACCGACTAAGTCGATGACTTTATCGAATGCAGCAACGGCTTTATCGAACTGGTTAGCTGAAATATAAGCATGACCCAGACTGAACCAAGCTTGGCTATTTTCAGGCTCGGCTTGTACTTGAGCTTCCATCATCTGTACGCGCTGCGCCATGATTTGCGCTGCGTCCATACCCGCATGTGGATTCGCTGGCTGAGTATTACCAATATTCTCAAAGGCGCCCAAGTGCTGATAGAGATAACCTGAGATCGCAATCAAGCAGACGGACATGACGGATGGCCACAGTATGCTCTTAGGTTTGATCTGGTTGACGAGTGAATCATCGCTCGCTTGTTTGATGTCTTGGAGTAGGCTGATTTCTAGCTCTTTCTTCAGTGCATCAAATTCAGCTTGGTCGAGCAGTTCTTCATTGAGTTCTTTCTCAAGAGTGGCAAGACGTTCATTGAACAATTCAAGGTTAGTTTGTCTGCGAACGCCGGCTTCTTCAGTGCGTAACAACTTTTGCTGTCTGAAATGCGGGATCCAGATCAGCAGTAAGCTGACCAACACAACAAGCGCAATAAAAATCCAAAATGTCGTCATTGTTTCTATATTCACTTTAGTTTGCATAAAAGCGGTTGTTACCGCCGGCTTGGAAGCAAGATTATACGTAAAGATTATTCATTGAACAGTAATATAAGACCATCATTGCAGTGAAAACTGAGAGTTGGGCACTGGTTCACAAATTGATCCATCTAGTAAATTTTGTATGAAACTTAAGGCTCATTTATCTGTCACATGCAAAACTGTAGGCCTGCGGTGGCTCCATTTAGTCAAAAACTGAGAATGAGACAAGTCACCCAGTTTTGTATGAAATAGGCAGACAGGAACAATAGCAAATACTAAAATGAACCAAATTTCGTGCATTTGTGTGAACAGCATGTTGTGCGTTGGTCTAGAGTCTTTCTAAATCAACATATTATTAGAGACTGAGGAAAACCCATGATCCCAGAACTTGGACACTTTTCGCTGATTATAGGAGTGGCATTCGCCTTCTTATTAGTCAGCGTTCCCCTTATAGGTGTTGCCCGTAAAGACCAATATCTAGTGAGGTATGCTTGGCCGTTAACCTACGGAATGTTCTTCTTTATCGCTTTATCCGTAGTATCTCTTGGTTACAGCTTTGCCGTTGATGATTTCTCCGTTGCCTATGTGGCACATCACTCGAATTCCCAGTTACCTATCTTTTTTAAGATTGCGGCCGTATGGGGCGGTCATGAAGGGTCACTGCTGTTTTGGGTGTTTGCACTATCGACTTGGGCGGCTTCAGTTGCCTTATTCAGTAAAGGCTTAGAAGAAGTGTTCACCGCGAGGGTACTGGCGGTACTGGCACTGATTGTGATTGGCTTCAGCTTATTTATGCTGCTCACATCAAGCCCATTTGAACGCCTATTCCCAATGCCTGCCGAAGGTCGCGACTTAAACCCTATGCTGCAAGACGTGGGATTAATCTTCCACCCTCCAATGCTGTACTTGGGTTATGTCGGTTTCTCAGTGAGCTTTGCCTTTGCGATTGCCGCTCTTATGAGTGGTCACCTTGACTCTGCGTGGGCGCGTTGGTCACGTCCTTGGACCTTAGCCGCTTGGATTTTCCTCACGGGCGGTATTGCTTTAGGTTCTTGGTGGGCATACTACGAATTAGGCTGGGGCGGCTGGTGGTTCTGGGACCCCGTTGAGAACGCTTCGTTCATGCCTTGGTTAGTGGGTACGGCATTAGTGCATTCGCTGATCGTGACCGAAAAACGTGGTGCGTTCCGTAACTGGACCGTATTACTGTCTATCTTCGCTTTCTCATTAAGCTTACTCGGTACCTTTATTGTTCGTTCGGGTGTACTGACCTCTGTGCATTCATTTGCCGCCGATCCAAGTCGCGGTATGTTCATCCTGTTGCTGCTTGGTTTAGCCATTGGTGGCTCGCTCACGCTGTTTGCCTTCCGGGCCAGTGACATGAGCAGCCCAGCACGTTTCGAACTGAAATCAAAAGAAACCATGCTGTTAGTCTGTAACGTGTTACTCACGGTTGCAGCGGGTACTGTGTTATTAGGTACTTTATATCCACTGCTGATCGATGCATTAGGCATGGGTAAGATTTCTGTTGGACCTCCATACTTCAACGCTGTGTTTGTACCAATTGTCCTCGTACTGTTTGGCTTTATGGGTGTCGGTCCAATCATCCGTTGGAAGAAATCCAAAGCAGGTGAGCTCAAGCGCCAATTGCTGGTGCCAGCTTTAGTCTCGGCAGCGATTGGTATCGTGACACCGTTTATTGTGGATGGTGCGTTCAATGCTTGGGTTGCCTTTGGTATCGCCGCAGCTTCTTGGATCGTGTTAGCGACGGCAAGAGCCGCTTATAACATCGTTAAGCCAAAAGAAGGCGAAGTGAGCGTGGCACGTATGGGCCGCAGCGAGCTAGGGATGATCTTAGCCCACTTAGGTATTGCCGTGTCGGTGATCGGTGCCACTATGGTATCGAACTACTCGGTTGAGAAGAGTGTGCGTATGGGACCCGGCGTGAGCCAAGAGCTTGCGGGTTACACCTTTAAGTATCTCGAGACTAAGAACGTTGTCGGTCCTAACTACACCGCACAACAAGGTCAAATTGAGATTTATAAAGGCGATAAACTGCTGACCTTACTCAAGCCCGATCGTCGCCAATACAATGTGCGTACCATGGATATGACCGAAGCCGGTATCGATTGGGGTCTGTTCCGTGACTTATATGTCACCATGGGCGATCCAATCAGCAGCACTGAGTTTGCTGTGCGCTTGAACTACAAACCTTTTGTTCGTTGGTTATGGTTTGGAGCAATATTCATGATGGTCGGTGGTTTCTTTGCCGCATCGGATAAACGCTATCGCTCAAAAGTGGCCGCTACGGTTAAGCCACAAGCTGAAAAAGCGAAATTAGCTACCGCGCAATAATTGGGGAATGTATGAAGAAGTTGGTTCTGTTTATCCCATTAGTCATCTTTCTTGGCATGGGGGTATTTTTATACAAAGGATTGTTTTTAAATCCACAGAAACTGGATTCAGCTCTGGAAGGAAAGCCGATCCCGGCTTTCCAACTGGAACGTCTCGAAACACCAAGCGAGATGATTACCAATGAGCAACTGAAAGGTAAAGTGTCACTACTTAACGTATGGGCCACTTGGTGCCCATCTTGTAAGTATGAGCATCCTTTCTTAGTCATGCTGAAACGCCAAAATATTCTGCCTATCTATGGGATTAACTACCGCGATGAGCGTATTCCCGCACTGGAAGAATTGAAACGTCAAGGCGATCCATACCATATCAACATCTTCGATAAGGATGGACGCTTAGGGTTAGATTTGGGGGTGTATGGCGCGCCAGAAAGCTTTATTGTCGATCATAAAGGTATTATTCGCTTCCGTTACGCGGGTCCAATCGACCAACGCGTGTGGAGCGAAACTCTGTACCCCATGATCCAACAATTACAAGCTGAAGCGGCGAAGGATGGTGCAGCGTGAAAACTCTGACAAAAATCATCGGTGGTTTAGTGTTGTTGCTGAGTATGGCAACAACGGCGATGGCGACACCTGTCGATACCTACGAGTTTAAATCGCCAGAAAACCAAAAACGCGGTCTATCACTGGCCCATGAGTTGCGTTGCCCGCAATGTCAAAACCAAAACCTGATCGACTCTAACTCACCCGTTGCCCGAGATCTGCGTCTTGAAGTCTACAAGATGGTTGATGAAGGCAAGGGCGATGATGAGATCATCGAGTTTATGACCAGCCGTTATGGTGAGTTCGTCCTCTACAAACCGAAAATGGAAACCAAAACCTATATTCTTTGGTTAGGTCCAGTGGGTTTGTTGCTGCTCGGTCTTATCATTGGTTTCATCTTTATCCGCAAGCAACGCATCGGTGGCACGACCGAGCCTGAAATCAGCGCCGAAGATCAAAAAGCGCTTGATGCTCTATTAAAGCGTGATAATAAATGAAGTCATTTGCCTTAGCTGCAATCCTAGCGAGTCTGTCTGTTGCCTTTGCTGGTGGCGCCCAAGCGTACCCCGGCATGCAGCAGGCAAATAAGCCGATAGAGTCGACAGTCGATCTGATTAACGTTTTGCCAAAAACTTATCCTATCGAACCCGTTGCCTTTAGTGACGTCGATGGCAAGGCTATCGATTTCAGCCAATACAAAGGCAAAGTCGTGATGGTGAACATGTGGGCGACTTGGTGTCCTCCCTGTGTCAGAGAGTTACCAGCGATTGAACGATTGGCGACAAAGTTTAAAGCGGAAGAGTTTGCACTATTACCTATCTCTATCGATGCGGATGGCAAGCAGCAAGTTCAGCCGTTTCTAACCTCATTAGGAATGGCGAACTTTAACTCCTACTACGATCCTGAACAAAACCTCGGGCAAGTGTTTCCATTAGATACTATCCCTGCGACCTTTATTCTCGATCAAAACGGCCAATTGATCGCGTTTGTGCGATCATTTGTCGACTGGGATGACGCAAAAGCCGTATCGCTGATCCAAGGTTTTATCGATAAAGGCGCGAAAAAGCTGAATTAAGCAGCAGATTGCACGTAAATAGAACGCCATTGTAGAAAAGATCGCCATGCGATCTTTTTCTTTTAAAAAGCCCTTGCACAAAAAGTTCTGCTGCCTATAATGCGCATCCACTGACACGGCAGACAGCGAAAGCAAGCGCGGTGACAGTGTGAATCGAATGCAAAATGTGCAGTTGATTCGAAAGCGCCAAGAAGTTTGCAAAAACGCCTTGACGCGACAAGGGAAATGCGTAGAATACGCAGCCCTGACCCGCTGAGCGGTAACGCGAAGTGAATGGTCAAATGCTCTTTAACAATCTAAACAAGAAATCTGTGTGGACACTCACAGGTGTTGAGTTAATCGAAATTACTCTGCCGTTTGGCGAGTAATCAAAGAATTAAATCAATGAATGAGTGTTCATAGCAATATGTACAACGACTTATTAAGTTAAGTCGATTCAGAATTCATTGAGTCGTTTAACGCGAGTTAAACAAAAAACTTTTAATTGAAGAGTTTGATCATGGCTCAGATTGAACGCTGGCGGCAGGCCTAACACATGCAAGTCGAGCGGCAGCACAAGTGAGTTTACTCATGAGGTGGCGAGCGGCGGACGGGTGAGTAATGCCTAGGGATCTGCCCAGTCGAGGGGGATAACAGTTGGAAACGACTGCTAATACCGCATACGCCCTACGGGGGAAAGAGGGGGACTTTCGGGCCTCTCGCGATTGGATGAACCTAGGTGGGATTAGCTAGTTGGTGAGGTAATGGCTCACCAAGGCGACGATCCCTAGCTGTTCTGAGAGGATGATCAGCCACACTGGGACTGAGACACGGCCCAGACTCCTACGGGAGGCAGCAGTGGGGAATATTGCACAATGGGGGAAACCCTGATGCAGCCATGCCGCGTGTGTGAAGAAGGCCTTCGGGTTGTAAAGCACTTTCAGTAGGGAGGAAAGGTTGTAAGTTAATACCTTACAGCTGTGACGTTACCTACAGAAGAAGGACCGGCTAACTCCGTGCCAGCAGCCGCGGTAATACGGAGGGTCCAAGCGTTAATCGGAATTACTGGGCGTAAAGCGTGCGCAGGCGGTTTGTTAAGCGAGATGTGAAAGCCCCGGGCTCAACCTGGGAATTGCATTTCGAACTGGCAAACTAGAGTCTTGTAGAGGGGGTAGAATTCCAGGTGTAGCGGTGAAATGCGTAGAGATCTGGAGGAATACCGGTGGCGAAGGCGGCCCCCTGGACAAAGACTGACGCTCAGGCACGAAAGCGTGGGGAGCAAACAGGATTAGATACCCTGGTAGTCCACGCCGTAAACGATGTCTACTCGGAGTTTGGTGTCTTGAACACTGGGCTCTCAAGCTAACGCATTAAGTAGACCGCCTGGGGAGTACGGCCGCAAGGTTAAAACTCAAATGAATTGACGGGGGCCCGCACAAGCGGTGGAGCATGTGGTTTAATTCGATGCAACGCGAAGAACCTTACCTACTCTTGACATCCAGAGAATTCGCTAGAGATAGCTTAGTGCCTTCGGGAACTCTGAGACAGGTGCTGCATGGCTGTCGTCAGCTCGTGTTGTGAAATGTTGGGTTAAGTCCCGCAACGAGCGCAACCCCTATCCTTATTTGCCAGCACGTAATGGTGGGAACTCTAGGGAGACTGCCGGTGATAAACCGGAGGAAGGTGGGGACGACGTCAAGTCATCATGGCCCTTACGAGTAGGGCTACACACGTGCTACAATGGCGAGTACAGAGGGTTGCAAAGCCGCGAGGTGGAGCTAATCTCACAAAGCTCGTCGTAGTCCGGATTGGAGTCTGCAACTCGACTCCATGAAGTCGGAATCGCTAGTAATCGTGGATCAGAATGCCACGGTGAATACGTTCCCGGGCCTTGTACACACCGCCCGTCACACCATGGGAGTGGGCTGCAAAAGAAGTGGGTAGCTTAACCTTCGGGAGGGCGCTCACCACTTTGTGGTTCATGACTGGGGTGAAGTCGTAACAAGGTAGCCCTAGGGGAACCTGGGGCTGGATCACCTCCTTACCTATACGACTAACTCGATATTTGTTGAGTGTTCACACAGATGGCTTGTTGAACTTCTCGAAAGAGGAGGGAGAGCGAAATGCGCCGCATGCCGGTAAGCATTGTTCTTTAACAATTTGGAAAGCTGATAGTAATTAATACAATGATGTCTGTCGTTGTGTTAATACGAAAAAAATTGAGTTCTTAAAACACTTTTTAAGTGTCTTGAATATTCAAGTCTAAGGCGAGTCCATCTTCTTGGTCGAAGATGAGACAAGTAAAACCAGCTGGTCGCAACAATTCAAGTGAAACTCATTTGGGTTGTATGGTTAAGTGACTAAGCGTATACGGTGGATGCCTTGGCAGTCAGAGGCGATGAAGGACGTAGTAACTTGCGAAAAGCGTTGGCGAGCTAGTAACAAGCATTTGAGCTAACGATGTCCGAATGGGGAAACCCGGCAGCATAAGCTGTCATCATGTAGTGAATACATAGCTACATGAGGCGAACGAGGGGAACTGAAACATCTAAGTACCCTTAGGAAAAGAAATCAACCGAGATTCCCCTAGTAGCGGCGAGCGAACGGGGATTAGCCCTTAAGTCTAGAGGGGTGTTAGTGGAATGGTCTGGAAAGTCCAGCGATACAGGGTGATAGCCCCGTACACGAAAACTAACCTTTGATGAAAACGAGTAAGGCGGGACACGTGATATCTTGTTCGAATATGGGGGGACCATCCTCCAAGGCTAAATACTCCTGACTGACCGATAGTGAACCAGTACCGTGAGGGAAAGGCGAAAAGAACCCCTGTGAGGGGAGTGAAATAGAACCTGAAACCGTATACGTACAAGCAGTGGGAGCGGTTCTTGAGACCGTGACTGCGTACCTTTTGTATAATGGGTCAGCGACTTACATTTTGTAGCGAGGTTAAGCGAATAGCGGAGCCGTAGGGAAACCGAGTGTTAACTGCGCGTTTAGTTGCAAGGTGTAGACCCGAAACCCGGTGATCTAGCCATGGGCAGGTTGAAGGTTGAGTAACATCAACTGGAGGACCGAACCGACTAATGTTGAAAAATTAGCGGATGACTTGTGGCTGGGGGTGAAAGGCCAATCAAACCGGGAGATATCTGGTTCTCCTCGAAAGCTATTTAGGTAGCGCCTCGGACGAACACCTTTGGGGGTAGAGCACTGTTAAGGCTAGGGGGTCATCCCGACTTACCAACCCTTTGCAAACTCCGAATACCAAAGAGTGCTATCCGGGAGACAGACGGCGGGTGCTAACGTCCGTCGTCAAAAGGGAAACAACCCAGACCGTCAGCTAAGGTCCCAAAGTGTATGTTAAGTGGGAAACGATGTGGGAAGGCTTAGACAGCTAGGATGTTGGCTTAGAAGCAGCCATCATTTAAAGAAAGCGTAATAGCTCACTAGTCGAGTCGGCCTGCGCGGAAGATGTAACGGGGCTAAACATACCACCGAAGCTACGGGTGCAATCCATTAGGGTTGCGCGGTAGAGGAGCGTTCTGTAAGCCGTTGAAGGTGAAGGGGTAACCCACGCTGGAGGTATCAGAAGTGCGAATGCTGACATGAGTAACGATAAAGGGGTGAAAAACCCCCTCGCCGAAAGACCAAGGGTTCCTGTCCAACGTTAATCGGGGCAGGGTGAGTCGACCCCTAAGGCGAGGCCGAAAGGCGTAGTCGATGGGAAACAGATTAATATTTCTGTACTTCCGCTAACTGCGATGGAGAGACGGAGAAGGCTAGGCTAGCGCGGCGTTGGTAGTCCGCGTTTAAGGTGGTAGGTGGAATGCTTAGGCAAATCCGGGCGTTCTTAACACTGAGAGCTGATGACGAGTCCCCAAGGGGATGAAGTAGTTGATGCCATGCTTCCAGGAAAATCTTCTAAGCTTCAGGTTAGCGGGAATCGTACCCCAAACCGACACAGGTGGTCGGGTAGAGAATACCAAGGCGCTTGAGAGAACTCGGCTGAAGGAACTAGGCAAAATGGTACCGTAACTTCGGGAGAAGGTACGCTGCTGTTGGTGATGGGACTTGCTCCCTAAGCTGACGGCAGTCGCAGATACCAGGTGGCTGCAACTGTTTATCAAAAACACAGCACTGTGCAAAATCGCAAGATGACGTATACGGTGTGACGCCTGCCCGGTGCCGGAAGGTTAATTGATTGGGTTATCGCAAGAGAAGCTCATGATCGAAGCCCCGGTAAACGGCGGCCGTAACTATAACGGTCCTAAGGTAGCGAAATTCCTTGTCGGGTAAGTTCCGACCTGCACGAATGGCGTAATGATGGCCACGCTGTCTCCAGCCGAGACTCAGTGAAGTTGAAATTGCGGTGAAGATGCCGTATACCCGCGGCTAGACGGAAAGACCCCGTGAACCTTTACTATAGCTTGGCACTGAACATTGACCCTACATGTGTAGGATAGGTGGGAGACTTTGAAGCGGGAACGCTAGTTCACGTGGAGTCGTCCTTGAAATACCACCCTTGTAGTGTTGATGTTCTAACTTGGACCCCTAATCGGGGTTAAGGACAGTGCCTGGTGGGTAGTTTGACTGGGGCGGTCTCCTCCCAAAGAGTAACGGAGGAGCACGAAGGTTGGCTAAGTACGGTCGGACATCGTACGGTTAGTGCAATGGCATAAGCCAGCTTAACTGCGAGACAGACACGTCGAGCAGGTACGAAAGTAGGTCATAGTGATCCGGTGGTTCTGAATGGAAGGGCCATCGCTCAACGGATAAAAGGTACTCCGGGGATAACAGGCTGATACCGCCCAAGAGTTCATATCGACGGCGGTGTTTGGCACCTCGATGTCGGCTCATCACATCCTGGGGCTGAAGTCGGTCCCAAGGGTATGGCTGTTCGCCATTTAAAGTGGTACGCGAGCTGGGTTCAGAACGTCGTGAGACAGTTCGGTCCCTATCTGCCGTGGGCGTTGGATGATTGAGGGGAGTTGCTCCTAGTACGAGAGGACCGGAGTGAACGAACCGCTGGTGTTCGGGTTGTCATGCCAATGGCATTGCCCGGTAGCTATGTTCGGAATCGATAACCGCTGAAAGCATCTAAGCGGGAAGCGAGCCCCAAGATGAGTCATCCCTTGGACTTTAAGTCCACTAAAGAGCCGTTCGAGACTAGGACGTTGATAGGTCAGGTGTGTAAGCGTTGTGAGGCGTTGAGCTAACTGATACTAATGACTCGAGAGGCTTAACCATACAACCCAGATGGGTTTTACTAAGTGATACTTAGACGAATACAAACACTTAAGAAGTGCACTCAATCCAGCTTTCCGAATTCATTTACTGCCTGCATGAGATAAGACGGGTAAGTAAATACCAAATTTGCTTGGTGACAATAGCATTGTGGTCCCACCTGATCCCATCCCGAACTCAGAAGTGAAACGCAATCGCGCCGATGGTAGTGTGGGGTCTCCCCATGTGAGAGTAGGTCATTTCCAGGCGCCTAATTTAGCTTAATGCGTAAGCGTTAAGTTAAAGGAGCGGTAGTTCAGTTGGTTAGAATACCGGCCTGTCACGCCGGGGGTCGCGGGTTCGAGTCCCGTCCGCTCCGCCAACATTAAGAGATAAGCCTCTGCAGAAATGCAGAGGCTTTTTTCGCTTTATCTGTTTCATTTTGAGCCGCTCTTATCACTCTTTGTCTACCAGTCCTCTGGCTAACGCAAAATAAATCTTTATTTTCTGCTGTTGAAATCATGTTATTTGCCCCAAGATAATCCGAAGTGCTGCAATCTGGTGGCGTTTATCACAGGAGTTTATGTCATGTTTTATGATTTAACGGCTGTTCAATTTAGCAAGATGCTGAAAAACTTGAGTCTTATTCTGGAAAAGGGTGAGATTTTTGCCAACTTGAAGAAGGTGGATATGGCGGTATTATTAAATTCCCGCTTAGCACCCGATCAATTTAATCTGATCCGTCAGATCCAGATTGCCTGTGATACCGCCAAGATTGGGGTCGCGCGTCTAACAGGGAATTTAGATACCGTACCTAAGCATGATGATACTGAAATGACTCTGCCAGAGTTGCAAGCGCGTATTGCTTCTGTTATCGAGTACTTAGCTCAATTTACCGAGGCAGATTTTGCGGATGCGGCGACAATTCACGTCTCTCAACCACGTTGGGAAGGTAAGTATTTGACGGGATACGAGTTTGCGATTGAGCATGCTATCCCGAACTTATATTTCCATGTGACGACGGCCTATGCGATTCTGCGCCACAACGGTGTGGATGTGGGTAAGAAAGATTATCTTGGCCCTATGCCTTACAAGTCGTAATGTTCATCGCACAGCGGAGCATTTGCTTTGCTGTGCGTTTAATGCGGCTGAGGTAATAGCACGCTAACCTTTAGCCCGCCAAGTTCTGAATGTGTAAAGCTAAGTTCCCCCTGATAACTCTCGACAATATCTTTGCAAATCGACAGGCCTAAGCCATGGCCTTGAATGCTCTCATCGAGCCGAATCCCTCGCTCCGTAATCACAGCTAAATCGCTATCGGATACGCCTTCGCCATCGTCGCTGACCTCTATTTGATACGCCCGTTTGCTGGCATGAGTCTGCTTAATACAAAGCTTTATCTGTTGACGCGCATGCTTGCAGGCGTTGTCGAGTAGATTGCCAAGCAGTTCCAGTAAGTCGTCCCGGTCGAAGGGCAGGATCAGTGCTTTATCAAACTGATAATCAATTTGACGCTCTGGATAGATGCGCTGCATCACTTGGATGAGTGGCGGCAGATCGTCATTGAGCACGGTAAAACGCCCTGGCGTTGAAAGCCCGACGATTTTAGTGCGCTTAAGCTCTCGCTCAATAATATGGTGCAGATCCGCGAGCACCTTACTGCCTTCGCGTCTTTGCTCTGGCGCTAGGCTATCGAGGTAGGATTGTAGCCCTTGCAGTGGACGTTTCATTTCGTGGGCAAGATTACCCAAGGCATTGCGTGAACGTTGTACCCTCTGCCCGAGTTGATTCATGAGGCGTTCGATTTCCTCAATCAAAGGGCTAATCTCTGTTGGCGTGTGCTGGGTATCGATTTCTTGTCCTTGGAGCCGCAGTTGCCTGATGGCATCTGGCATTTGCTCTAGCGGTTTAAAGCCCCGTTTGAGCAACAGGTGCTGGGCAAATAGCAGGATCATAATGGTCAGCAGTACCACTACCGCGGCAAAGCCTAAAAAGCGTAATTGGGTTTGCTCGAGTGAGCTAATGTCTTCCGTCACCCAGAGGATAATGGTTTGCTCATTCTTGGCGATTGCCTGACTGAGCATCAGCCAATGATGGTGGCCAACATATTGAGTTGCGAGTTGTTGTTCACCAACCTTTAGTGTTGGCAGGGTGACGTTATGATCGAAAAGCGATCGAGAGCGGAGTTGTTGCTCATCGATTTTAATCGCAAAGTAGTGGCCCGAATTGACCCTGTGATACACATTGGGAAGCCTGTCGGCACTCAGTGCCCAAGTGCCATCGGCTTGCGGTTCGAGGGCGGAGATCAGACTATCGGCATCGTGTTGCAGGCGCGAGGCTACAAAGTCTTGGGTTAAGATTTGAATGCCTTGAAATAGCAAATACAACAATAGCGCCATAGCGCAGGTGAGGGTGATAAGCAGATTGCGGGTGAGGTAGGCTTTGAGTGAATACACGCTTATACATCCTTGAGTCGATAACCTTGGCCGCGCCGCGTCTCGATATAGTCTTTACCTAGGCGTTGGCGAAGTCGGTTGACGTACACTTCAATCACATTGCTGTCTTTGATTTGTTCCTCTTCGTAAATGCGCTCACTCAACTCGGATTTGGAGACAATCTTAGTCGGGTTGGCCATTAAATAATGCAGCAGGCGATACTCAATCTTAGTCAGCTCGATAACGTCCCCTTCGGCATTGGTCACCGCTTGTTTATCCACATCGAGGGAGACGCCCGCATGTTGCAGCAGATTATCGGCGCGGCCAAAGTGGCGGCGGATCAGCGCTTCTAATCTGGCGAGCAGCTCCTCAACATGGAAAGGTTTACCGAGATAATCATCGGCGCCAGCCTTGAGGCCATCGACGCGTTCGTGCCAAGCATCGCGAGCCGTAAGAATTAACACTGGCATCAACAGGCCCTTTTGGCGCCATTGGCTCAGTACGCTTAAGCCCGGCTTTCCGGGCAAGCCTAAATCGAGGATCACCGCCTCGAAGGCTTCTTCCTCGCCAAGAAAAGCGCCATCGATGCCGTTATTGGCATGTTCAACCGTGTAGCCCGCCTTGTTAAGGGCGGGGATGAGGCGAGCCACTAAGTCAGTATCATCTTCAATTAGGAGTAAGCGCATCAGTCGACCTTTTCCTTAAGCCATTCACCCGTTTTGGCATCGATCTTAATCTCATAGACCACGCCATCGTCGCGCAGGATTTCGAGTTCATAGATGATGCGTCCGTGTTTTTGTTCAACTTCGAGGTCGAGCAAGCGCCCCTTAAGGCGCGACTCATAGCGTTGCATGATGGTGTCGAAGGGTAATACTTTGCCCTCCTTCACCCATTCGACCACTTTGTTGGAGAGGTCTTCATCATGGGCTAGACAGCTTGGGCTGTTAATCATCCCAGCGGCCAAAGCCAGGAATATTAACGGTATCTTCATCGAATATGCCCTTCTCTGCGAGGTTATGGCAATTGCTGCATTGGCTGAATGAGCCGACTTTGGGGTTATCTTGCACCATGCGTCTTGGGATCTCATCGTGCTTACGGATAAAAAATGCCTGCTCGGTAATTTTCTGCGGCCCCATGCCGTCAATCAAAGGTTTGCTATTTTTCATCACCTTACCATTTTGCGCAGCATGTTGAACGAGATATTGCTCAATTCTAGCCGTTGCTTCAGGCGACAGACTGGCATCATCACCAAAGTGGTTGCTTAGGTTGCTGGTAATTGCCTGCCACTTTTCGGCGGGCAGTAAATTTGCGGGATACGCCATATGGCAGCTGCCGCATTCTGTTGAATATTCCGCATTTTGTGGGATGGCTTGATTATGTTCGAAGCCATCGTGGGCATAACCTGTGCCAGTAAAGGTTAAGCTAAGGCCTACGGCGCCTATCGCAAGGGCGAGGACGGTGAGTGTGGTTCCGGCAATCCAGCTTAGGGGATGGGCTTGTTTAGTCATGGTATTTCCTTAAGTTTTACTGATTAAAATGGGTGTGAATAACGCCGTTATTGCAAACTCAGCCACAGCAGTACGTCACCTTTTTCTTGAGGCGTGCACTCGCGTTTAAAGGTCCAGTTACAGTTGCGGGTAAACCATTTCTCAATCTTGGCCGCATCGGTTAAACGGTTACTGGTGAGTGACGGCGCCATGGCCTCGATGGGCTTTCGGGTGTTTTGATGCATACCCGGGTCTGTCACTTTGGCGGTGTGGCAGCTGGCACAGCTGCGATCTTCACTCTGCTGTAGCCACAGTGCTTGTCCTGCCGTGGCGCTAAAGGGGCCTGCACCTTGTGCCTGATATTGTTGTAGTTGTAAGCCAATTCGCTCGGCGCTGAGTGGCAAGCTGGCGACCTTGGAATTGGCGGCATTGGCATTAACACTGCTGAGTAGTACCACAGTGAGTGCCAGTCCCATCAGGCTTTTATTCAGGTTGTTGTTCATCTCTAACTCCTTTGAATGGTCGGATTGTGACGGTTATTGATGTTCATCTTGTTGGATCAGCGGGCGCTGCTTTTTACCTGTCAGCATGGCTTTGACGAGGTTTTCCTTATGCAGCAGGCTGCTGACGATCACGCCGCCGACATGGGTGACGATAAGAAACAGGCTGAAGTTGGCAAAAAACTCATGCGCTTCTTTCAGTGCGCCCTCGGGCCAAGAGGCGAAAAAGCTTGTGGCGAGTGGACCTTGGCCATCGGTGGCATAAAGCGCCATGCCGGAGAAACCCGTGAACCCTATGCTGAGGATCAGGGCGACTATCATCAGCGCGCCTGCCGGATTGTGGCCGATGTAATCTTTAGCCTTGCCAGTGAAGAGTTTCTTCAGGTAAGCCCATGCTATGCTCGGACGGGTAACAAAGTTGATAAAACGCGCATGGTGAGTACCAATCACGCCCCATAACAGGCGAAATACCAGCAGGGTTAAGATGCTGTAGCCAGCGTAACTGTGGATGTTCATCCATTCGTCTTCACCTTCGGTGAGGTAGGCTAAGGTAAAAAGCCCACCAATGACCAGTGGAAGATACGGATCAAGGGATCCCAGACTTTGATGTTTTGCTGCATATTTGAGGACATGATCTGTTGCTACTAAGGTGGTGTGCTTGCAGGCTACTAAAGCCAAACTTAAACGGCGCTTAAATTTTGTGGAGCGAACTTGCCTGCTGTTCTGGTGAGTGAAATGGGTAAATAGGAGATAAATCCATCGAACTAAGCTTGTTAAGGTATTGGTATTAAGCTAGATTTTGCCGCTTCATCTTCGAGAGGTAAGGGAGCAACCTGTTTATGCCAGTCCATCTTTTTAGTCGTCAGCCCGATCGAAAATCTTTTTTAATTTATGCGGTGCTGCTGTTTATCATCGAAGTGTTGATCGCGCGTTTTGTGCCTTCGGGGTTTATTCGCGGTTTTGTCGGTGACGTGTTAGTGGTGATCCTGTTGTTTTGTATGGCGCGCACGCTAGTGCCCGTGGTGAATGCAAAAGGGGAGTCAATCAATCAGTTTTGGCACACACCATGGTTGGCGCTGGCTGTGCTGCTGTTTGCCTTCGGTATCGAATTTGGCCAGTATTGGGGCTTAGTGGACAAGCTGGGGTTGGGCGGAAATCGTTTGGCGCGAATCGTGATTGGTAGCCATTTCGACCCACTCGACTTGCTGGCGTATTTTGTGGGATACCTGATATTGATGGGCTTGTATTGGAAGCGAAATTAGCTATTTCAGGGCAAAGGAAGGATACCGCATGCAGCCGATAACAGCCTTCACACTGCGAGTGTCCGATACTGAGGCGCTCACTCAGCCTTTGTATTTCAATCAGCAAGCTACTGGGGCCAAGATTGCGGGAAGGCAGCTTGAGGCCCAGTACCGCTGCACTTTACCCTGTGGCACCCAAGGCTATTTACTGTTGACCTCCTACGATTGTCCCTTTGAAGAATCGACCGAGTGCAGCCTGCTCGATACAAATTTTAAATTAGTGGCGAGTCGCTCCTTCTCGCAGAGTTATCATTCGTTTTTACTCTATGCCCATTGGCCTGTTGCGGATAATGGCCTGCGGCTGCATTACTACGATCAGTTAGTTTGGGATTTGCATGTTCTGCCAAGCCGTTTAGGTCGGTTCGGGGGCCGCGTCTTGAATTTAGCCCAGTAGCCAATCCTGAGTGCGATCCCCGCACGGCAAGCTCGATGGCAGAACTGTCGCAGCGGTTAGCGAATATCGAGACTGACCGTTAACGTGATACTAAAAAAGGCGTTAGTAACTCGGTCAACCAAGCCATAAATACCTGAAGACGCTTTGAAAGATGGCGTCTATGGGGATAGAGCAAGCTCACTGGCATTGAGGGCGCTGGGTAATCTGGCAAGATCTCTATCAGTTCGCCAGTTTGGAGATATTTTGCCACCCCAATATTCGGCGCTTGAATAATCCCTAAACCCGCCAGACAGGCCGCGCTGTAGGCATCGGCATTATTGACTGTGATTAGCTTAGGTAAGGCTAGGGCGCAGAGTTCGTGATTATCTTGGCTTAGATACTCAAATCCTGAATCGCTGCCGCCTAATTGGCCTACGTAATGAATAAGCTTATGCCCTTGGCTAAGCTCTTCTATATTCGATGGTTTACCGTATTTTTCGATATAGCTTGGGCTAACGCAGTTCAGCATCTTAAAGTGGCCAATCTTCTTAGCGATAACGCCTTCTTGCTGCACGCTGCCAACGCGGATCACGCAGTCAAAACCTTCGGCGACGATATCGACCTTGCGGTCGGTACTGCTTAGCTCCAACTCAATTTGGGGATATTGCTCAATAAAGTCAGGAAGATGGGGAAGCACTAAGTTTCGTGCAATCCCCGTGGACATATCGACTCTTAAGCGACCCGAAACTTGCGCCGCCTGCAGCTGGAAAAGGCTTTCTAATTCTTGATAGTCGGTGAGCAAGTTTTTGCAGCGCTCATAACAGCTTATACCATCTTGAGTGAGGCGTACTGTGCGAGTGGTACGTTGAAGTAAACGTGCGCCTAACGCGGTTTCGAACTGGGCTACGACATTCGATACATGGGTTTTCGACAGACCTAGGCTGATACTGGCTTGAGTAAAACTCTCTAATTCAGCCACCCGCATAAAAATTTGCATGGCTTGTAGTCTATCTTGCATTGCAATTGTTCTCTAATAGCTAACAGTCTTGCCATTTATAGTGTGTTTATCCCTCATAGTGCAAGTAATAAGCTGTGTGCAGTGGAATCGCCATGCTGTGCGGCAGCATTAACATAGATGAATGAAGAGGATACACAATGAACACAACTCCCATCGCGCTGATCACAGGTGCAAGTCGTGGCTTAGGTAAAAATGCGGCCCTGACCTTAGCCGCACAAGGTGTTGATATTATTCTAACTTACCAAAGTAATGCCGCTGCGGCCGCCGAGGTGGTTGCGGAAATTGAATGGCACGGACGCAAGGCTGTCGCGTTACCGTTAGATGTGGGTGATAGCAAGTCCTTTAGTGATTTTTCTCAACGCGTTAAAACCGCACTCGAACAGACTTGGCAACGGGATAGTTTTAACTATCTAGTTAATAATGCAGGGATTGGTATTCATGTGCCCATGGCTGAAACCAGTATGGAGCAGTTCGATACTTTGATGAATATTCATGTCAAAGGGCCTTTCTTCTTAACTCAGGCGTTGCTGCCTCTGCTTGCCGATAATGGCAGTATTATCAATGTCTCTACGGGGTTAACGCGCTTTGCTGTTCCGGGATTTGGTGCCTACGCCACTATGAAAGGCGCGGTCGAAACCATGACCAAGTATTGGGCGAAGGAGCTTGGTCCACGCGGTATTCGCGTTAATGTGCTGGCTCCCGGTGCAATCGAAACGGACTTTGGTGGTGGTGCCGTCCGGGATAACCGACAGATGAATGAGTTTTTAGCGCAGCAAACGGCGTTGGGGCGGGTGGGATTACCCGAGGATATTGGCGGTGCAATCAGTGTCTTGTTGTCACCCGCTGCGACGTGGATAAACGCGCAACGTATCGAGGCATCTGGCGGTATGTTCTTATAGTTCAACGCGCTAAAAATAGAGAAAGGGCCAATGGCCCTTTCTTGTTACCAAGGCAAGGTTTCAGCTCGGTTAGAAGAACCCGAGCGGATTGATATCGTAACTCACCAATAGGTTTTTGGTGTTTTGATAGTGATTGAGCATCATCTTGTGGGTTTCACGGCCGATGCCTGACTTCTTATATCCGCCAAAGGCCGCATGGGCAGGATAGGCGTGGTAGCAGTTAATCCAAACGCGACCCGCTTGAATGCCTCGACCTAGACGCTGGGCGCGGTTCATGTCCCGAGTCCATACACCAGCACCAAGGCCGTATTCGGTATCGTTGGCAATTGCTAAGGCTTCGGCTTCATCCTTGAAGGTGGTGACCGAAATAACCGGACCGAAGATTTCCTCTTGGAAAATCCGCATCTTATTATGGCCTTTCATGATCGTTGGGCTGATGTAATAGCCTTTGCTTTGCTCGCCTTCAAGTTGGCAGAGTGAGCCGCCTAAGAGCACCTGCGCGCCTTCATCTTTACCAATCGCGAGATAGCTTAAAATCTTATCGAACTGTTCTTGGGAGGCCTGTGCGCCTACTTGGGTGGCGGTATCCAGCGGGTTGCCTTGCTTGATGGTTTGCGCACGGGCGAGCACTTTTTCGATAAAGCGATCGTAAATTGACTCTTGGATCAGCACCCTTGATGGGCAAGTACAGACTTCGCCTTGGTTGAAGAAGGCCAGCAACATGCCTTCGACGGCCTTATCTAAATACTCGTCTTCGTGGTCCATCACATCGGCGAAATACAGGTTAGGCGATTTACCGCCGAGTTCGACTGTCGATGGGATCAGTGATTCGGCAGCACATTTTAAGATGTGGTAACCGACTTCGGTGGAGCCGGTAAAGGCCAGTTTAGCGATGCGTTTGCTGGTGGCGAGGGCTTGGCCCGCTTCGGCGCCAAAACCGTTGACGACGTTGAGGATGCCGGGCGGCAGCAGATCTTCAATCAGTTCGAGTAGTACAAGGATAGATACCGGCGTTTGCTCGGCGGGTTTGAGTACCACGCAGTTGCCTGCGGCGAGCGCGGGGGCGATTTTCCATGCTGCCATCAACAGCGGGAAGTTCCATGGAATGATTTGCCCGACGACACCCAATGGCTCTGGGAAGTGGTAGCTGACGGTATTGCCATCGATGTCCGCGGCGCTACCTTCCTGTGCTCGAATACAGCCGGCAAAGTAACGGAAGTGGTCGACAAACAGAGGCAAGTCGGCATTGAGAGTTTCGCGCACCGCTTTGCCGTTTTCCCAGGTTTCGGCAACGGCTAAGTATTCGAGATTTTGCTCAACGCGATCGGCGATACGCAGCAGTAAATTCGCACGCTCGGTGACCGAGGTTTTTCCCCAAGCGTCCTTAGCGGCGTGGGCGGCATCGAGCGCCAGTTCGATATCGCGGTAGTCAGAGCGGGGAATTTTACAGAAGTTTTGACCATTGACGGGGGAGCGATTATCGAAGTATTCGCCGTTGACTGGGGCGACCCATTTACCACCGATAAAGTTGGCGTATTTTTCTTTAAAGTTAATGATGGCACCAGCGGTTCCAGGTTGAGCATAGATCATAGTGTTTTCCTTCTGTGACTGCCGAATACGCTAAATGTGCAGCGTCTCAGCAAAGGGTCTTGTTGAAATAGGTTTTAGCACTGTTGTTATTTTTATCCCTTGCCAATCGAATTGACTGACAAAGCTATTGATTAAGTTGGTGTTCTCTTACGCAACACCTGAGTACTGCGTATAAACAGACATCGCAAGGACAGTGCCAAACTGGCAGGAGTTGTACACTTGTTGAGCTAACAGTATGATGAAAAGCTAATTTTGCAGATCCAAAATAATAGGGCGCTCACGGAAGGAAAGGTGCCCTGTGGTCATTTTGTCATCCAACGACACACCGTGAGTGTGCCGAAATGGAACAGCGCTCGGGGAGCATGGCTATGACAGTAAAACCGCATTTTCCAACCACACAGGCATGGTTAGCCGATTCATGGCAACGCAGCTTAGGTGCTGGCTTATCAGAGTTTCGTGCTGGTGAGGATCTCAGGCTCACGCGTGCGGAGCTCAAACATAAACATGAGCAATATCAGCAGCTCATCGAATTAGTACAATCCCATGCCTTGCCGCTGTTTAATCAACTGATGGCGCACTCCAATAGTCGATTATTACTCTCCGATGCCGACGGTTATGTGCTGAAACATTGGGGGTGAGCCGCTATTCCAGCAAGCTGGCGGATGTGGCGCTCGATATTGGGGTCAACTGGCTCGAAAAGTATAAGGGCACCAATGCAATAGGCACGGCGCTCACGGCCAAGCAGGCGGTATCAGTGGTCGGTGAGCAGCATTTTATCCGCCAAAACCGTTTTATGAGTTGCACCGCTTGCCCGATTTTTTCGCCCCAAGGCGAGATGCTCGGAGTGCTCGATATTACCAGTGAGCAGCAGCGGCATTCGCAGCAAACCTTGATGCTAGTGTCGAGTTTGGCGCAGCAGGTCGAAACGGCGCTGCTGTGTCATCTGCCCGATAGTCACTATCGAATCGATTTCGCGGCGCAGCCGAGTCTATTAAATTCTGGTTGGCAAGGCATAGTTATCGCCAGCAGTGACGGGCGAATTGTGGGTTGTAATCCCATGGCGAAACAGCTGCTGAGCCAAGCCAAGTTGGGTGACAGTCTAGAGCAACACCTCGGCGACAATTGGGCGCGAGCGGGGGCTTTCACCGCGATTCGGCGCTGCATGTGCAGACCCAAGCGCTGGCACTGACGCAGACGAAAAGTACCAGAACCCTTCAAGACAAACCCTTGAACCAATTAGGGGTCAGGTTTCGCGATCCACTGCTTGAGCGGGCTTGGCAGCAGGCGAACAAGGTGATTACTAAGCAGATCCCCCTACTGGTGCTTGGCGAAACGGGGGTCGGCAAGGAGCAATTTGTGAAAAAGCTCCACGCCCAGAGTGCCCGCCGCGCGCAGCCCTTGGTGGCGGTAAACTGCGCCGCCTTGCCCGCTGAGTTGGTTGAGTCTGAGTTATTTGGTTATCAGGCGGGGGCTTTTACTGGCGCTAATAGAACCGGTTTTATCGGTAAGATCCGCCAAGCCCACGGTGGCTTTTTGTTCCTCGATGAAATTGGTGAGATGCCGCTGGCGGCGCAGAGCCGTTTACTCCGGGTGTTGCAGGAGCGCGAGGTCGTTCCCGTCGGCAGTAATCAAAGTTTTAAGGTCGATATTCAGATCATCGCCGCGACCCATATGGATTTAGAGTCGCTGGTGGCGCAGGGATTGTTTCGTCAGGACTTGTTTTATCGCCTAAATGGATTGCAGGTGCGGCTTCCTGCGCTACGTGAGCGGCAGGATATTGAGCGCATTATCCATAAATTGCACCGTCGTCACCGCAGTAGCGCGCAAACCTTGTGTACTGAGTTGTTGGCGCAACTAATGCGTTACGATTGGCCCGGCAACCTAAGGGAGTTGGATAACTTAATGCAGGTGGCGTGTTTGATGGCCGAAGGTGAGGCTGTACTCGAGATAAATCATCTCCCCGATTACCTGGCTCAAAAGCTCATGAATCTGGCGTTTGAGCCCCAAACTTTAACTGAAGTTGTCGACGCCGAAACCACGGCGCATCCGCACGAACTGTCCGAGTCTAGTTCTACCACCATAGACTCGCTCCACGGAACCATAAATCTGAACGTGTTACAGGCTTACCGTGCCTGCGAGGGCAATGTGAGCCAATGTGCTAAGCGTTTGGGGATTAGCCGTAATGCCTTGTATCGCAAGTTAAAACAGCTAGGGATTAAGGGCTAACGGCAGTTGACTATTGATGAAATAAGCCCCGCTAACTGTGTTAGTGGGGCTTATGTTTTTAGGTCGGTAAACTGATATTGACCTCGAGGCCGTGGGGCTGACGATTCTCGGCTCTGATTTTACCTTTATGGGCGCTAATGGCCGCTTCGGTAATGGCGAGTCCTAGGCCCCAGCCACCGCTTTCCCGCTGCCTTGCCGAATCGGGGCGATAGAAGGGTTTGAAAATCGCTTCAAGCTCAGCAGGGTCTATTCCCGGGCCATCATCTTTAATGGTGATCTGTACTTGGCCGTTGGTTTGGTTCGCGCGTAGGTGGATATCGCTCTGGGCATAACGAATGGCGTTGCGCAGTAGGTTTTCTATCGCACGGGACAGGGATTTAGGATAATGGCTGAGCTCGATGGCTTCATCGATGTCGATAGTGATCTTTTTACCCTGTTGATCGGCCTCAAACTCGGCGTCATCTAGCACTTGGCTGAGGGACTCGGCTAATCCGAGGCGCACTTTAGTTTCATTGGTGCTGAGTTTGACCCGCGATAACTCCAGCAGCTCTGCGATCAATTTTTCTAATTGCTCGGCCTCGTAGGCGATACGGTCGGTTTCCGTAGTCTGTTGGCCTTTCTTGCGGGCCAATGCCAGTGACAATTGTAGCCGGGTCAGTGGGGTGCGCAGTTCGTGGGAAATGTCCCCCATCAAACGTTGCTGATTTTTCACCATGGCCTCAATCGAGTCCGCCATGCTATTAAACGCGGTGGCGAGTTGGCCGATTTCATCGTTACGTTGAGTGGTCGCCTTATCGACACGGTTACTGAGGTCGCCTTCGGCGAGGGCATCGGCACTTTTCTTTAGTGAGCTTAATGGCTTACCTAAATGCCATGCGAGAATGGCGCACAGTAATCCCGAGAGCACTATGGCTAGACTTAGGGTGAGCAGCTTATTTTCGATAAAGAAGAAAAACCATGGGCGAGGGTGAATATCCGGCAAGCGACCATAGAGGTAATAGGTTTCGCCTTCGAGGCTAAATTGATAGGGGCCAAACACTAGCTCATCTTTAAATTGATGACTAATGGGTTGCTTTTCCTCATCTGTCATCAGCATAAAACTGCGTACGCCACGGCTCACTCGGCTGGTGTTAATCACTTGGCCTTGGCTGTTCGCTAGATAGAGTCGCAGGGGCTTGCCTTCCATATCGCCACGCCTTTCCCAGCGGCGCAGAAAATCGGACTTTATCAGCTCAGGGTTGGCTTGAATTCGCTGAGCTACGGTCGCGAGCATTTTTTGCATATGGGGTGGGATAGGCGCGCGGTCGTGATTTTGCTGCAGCAAAGGCAGCAAGCCGACTAAAGCGATAATCAGCGAGCTACAGATCCAAAATCCGAGCAGTAATTTGATAAATAAACGATTAGGCACAGTTGTTCCCGCCGTTATGGTAGCCAGATATAGCCTTTGCCACGGATGGTTTTCACCCTAGGTCTGCCATCGCTACGCTCGGGGAGCTTTTTGCGTAGATTCGACAGGTGCATATCTAGGCTGCGATCGAAGGGCATGAGTTTTTTGCCGAGCACAATTTCATTGAGCTCTTCTTTATTCATCAACTCTCCCGCATGCAGTGCCAGTGTGTGCAGCAGGGTAAACTCAGTCCCTGTGAGTATGATGAGTTGCTCATTGCAGTAAGCCTCTTGGCGTGAGGGATCTAAGCGTAAATCACCAAACTCTTGCGCCGGTGTGGCATGGATTTCTTGGGCGGTTAAGTGCGAGCGGCGAATGATGGCGCGAATACGGGCGATAAGCTCCCTGTCATTGAAGGGCTTAGGTAAATAATCATCTGCACCGATCTCAAGCCCTACCACTCGGTCAATCTCATCGCCTCTGGCTGTGAGCATCAACACCGGAGTTTGTTTGTGTTGGCGCAGGGCGCGTAGCACTTCAAAACCGTTTAATTTAGGCAGCATCACGTCGAGTAAGATCAGATCGTAATCCCCCGCGAGGGCCAGTTCTAAGCCTTGCTTGCCATCGTAGGCTAGGGTGAGTTTAAACCCTTCGAGTTCGAGTAATTGTCCGAGAAGTTCTGATAAACCAAGATCATCATCGATTAATAATATCCGACTCATAGTGTTCCTTAATCTGGGTGAACTGGTGCGAAAGACTCAAAGCGATGTGCTAAACCACAGACGGTTTGAGTATTTTGCCTGAGTATACCTCTTTTGATGTCAATTGCTGTGTAGCAATGTAAGCCAAAGTAAAGAATAGAGAATCTGTATGCTCAAGCTGTTCTTAATACGCGAGTTTCAACACCTTAAGATTGTTTTGGGATAGTTCTTATCGCAACTTTACACTGATTTACTCAGGTCACGACCTCACTTACATAGGGTGCTTTAGACTGTAATCGTCGAAAGTGATTCGGCTTTTAAAAGGGTCGTCACTGTATACAACATAAGTTGAATATTGAGGTTAACATGATGAAAACATTATCTCCTTTAAAAGCTGGCCTATTTGCCATCTTAGCAAGCTCAGCAGTATTTGCGACGACAGTCAGTGCCGAACCCGGCCAGGGCTGCGATCATCCTCGGGGTGAGTTCCACAAACACGGCGACCGTATGGGCCATGACGGTATGCACAGAATGTTTGAAGGTTTGGATTTAACCGATGCACAAAAGGCTGATATTAAGAAACTGTTCGCCGAGCAACGTGCTGCCCGCAGCGATAATAGACCAACCAAGGAAGAGCGTTTAGCGCACCGCGCCGAGATGCATGCGCTGATCACTGCGGCCAACTTCGATGAGGCGCAAGCTAAGGCATTAATGAGTGCCCAGCAGGAAAAACGCCAAGCTCAAGCGATTGAACGGATGAAGATGCAGAATCAGATCTACAACCTGCTAACGCCTGAGCAACAAGCAAAATTTAAAGCGCGATTTGAAGCACAAGCTGGTAAAGAACCTCGCGGTTAAGCTTGTAAGCTGATATACAATAGAGTCATAGCTTCCCGATATAGACCCCTATGACTCAAACTTCCCAATACGATTTTTGGGTCAAACTGGCTAGTCGCGCTTCCGTGGCTACCGCTTTGACCCTTATTATTATCAAGCTGTTAGCTTGGTTATATTCAGGCTCGGCCAGTATGCTGGCGTCCTTAACGGACTCCTTTGCCGATGCGCTCGCCTCGATCATCAACTTTATCGCCATTCGTTATGCTATCGTTCCTGCCGACCATGACCACAGATACGGTCACGGTAAGGCCGAGCCGTTAGCGTCGCTGGCGCAATCGGCCTTTATCATGGGCTCGGCATTCCTGCTGCTGTTTTATGGCGGAGAACGCTTACTCAATCCCGCCCCCGTTGAGCATGCCACCTTAGGCGTGGTGGTATCTGTCGTCGCTATCGTGCTGACATTGGCGTTAGTGATGTTACAAAAGCGGGCGCTGGCGGCAACCAAGAGCACAGTGGTTGAAGCCGATTCGTTGCACTACAAGTCGGATTTATTTCTCAATGCAGCGGTACTGTTGGCGCTCGTCTTGTCCCAATATGGTTGGTGGTGGGCCGATGGACTCTTTGCCGTGCTTATCGCCTGCTACATAGGTCAACAGGCCTTTGATTTAGGTTACCGCTCTATTCAAGCGCTGCTTGACCGTGAGTTGGATGAAGAGACGCGTCAGCAAATTAAGCAAATCGCCAAGCAAGATCCTAGAGTGCAAGGGCTACATGATTTACGCACGCGTCAAGCAGGTAAAACCATCTTTATTCAATTCCATTTAGAGTTGGATGGTAACCTGAGCCTGAACGAAGCCCACAGCATTGCCGATACTACAGGGCTAAGGGTAAAGGCCGCCTTTGAAGATGCCGAGGTGATTATTCACCAAGATCCTGTGCAGGTGGAACCCAGTTTAGTGGTTTAACCCTCAATCACGAGTCACAACCAAAGGAATGGTTATGTCATGGATACAGCAGGTTCATCCCTTGGCCGAACAGACTCGGCTCATCTGCCGTTATCATAAATTATCGACCCGCTTCGAGTTGATTGCCGAACATGCCCCCGCCGCGAGCGCGGGGCCTGGTTCAAAACTCCCCGATCCGTATTTAGTCAATCCTCCTACGGGCGTTTGGAGCGAGCTTATCCTGCGCCAATCTTTATATTATTGGCCGAGAACGATCCCATTTAATATCGCGCAACGGGGCTACCGACTGCATATTTGGCCCTTGTTGATGTGGCGCAGCCGTGTGACCTGCGCGCAGTCAGGAAAGGTCATGATTATTGAATGCCTTGATGAACGAAAACGCCGTTCGATAATTCGTTGGTGTTATTTCGGTATTATGAATTTATTGCGAATGGTAAGTTAAGACTTATTGTTTAATATTGAGTATGTTATTTAATACTTAAGTATATTAAGTTTGTTATTGTTTAACTTAAAGCTGAATACTTCCTGTATAAAGCGCATTTAGTTTTTACAAACTGTCACTCTTATTATTTGTTTGTTGTAATATCCGCAGCGTTTACTACTCAAGTTAACTCATTAGGAAAATATAATGAAAAAACTATCTTTAGTTGCGGTATCTTTATTATCAGCATTAGTGGCCGGCCAAGCTTCAGCGGCTGCCGATACTACTGGTTTCTATGTGGGTGGCGCACTAAACCGCGTAGCTGTGGATGTTTTTGATGATTCAGATACTGGCACAGGTTTCGGTGTTTACGGTGGTTACAACTTCAACGAGTGGTTTGGTTTAGAAGCCAATTTATTTGCGACGGCCGATTTGGGCGACAGCGATACGGATGTCACAGCGGGTGCATTAACCTTCACGCCTAAGTTTACTCTGCAAATCAATGATATGTTCTCGGCTTATGCAAAAGTTGGTGTTGCATCTATGGCTATGAATTTTGACGGTTTTGGTTTCGATGAAGATTTCACAGGCTTTGGTTGGACGTACGGCGTAGGTATTAATGCTGCCGTGACCGAGCATTTAAATGTGCGCTTTAGCTATGATGTCACCACAGGTGATTTAGATGCTGACCACAGCTATTTAAATGTGAACGATATCGACACCGATATGAAGCAACTGGCGATTGGTGTTCATTACCAGTTCTAATGATTTAGATTAAATCTAAATAATAAAAAAGGGATAGTTATATCCCTTTTTTGCTTTTTAATGGATGGTTAATCCATAGATAATTCTTTGAGTTTTCGCGTTAAGGTATTTCTTCCCCAACCTAAACGTTTTGCCGCTTCTTGTTTATGCCCTTGGGTATGGCGTAATGCGGTTTCGAGCAAAATACGTTCAAAGGCCGGCTGAACTTCGGTTAATAAATCACTATTTCCCTCAGACAGTTTTTGGTCAATCCACTCTGTGAGTGCCGATTGCCAATCTTGGCTGCCTTTTGCCATAGGATTATTACTGGCGGGCTCTTTAAGTAGCTCTGGGGGTAAATCCTGGGGCAGGATTTCTTGCCCTGAGGCCATTACCGTGAGCCAGCGACAGGTATTCTCGAGTTGTCTGACGTTCCCTGGCCAAGGCAGTTGCGATAGCTTGGCTGCGGTCTCTTTGGTGAGGATTTTTGCCTCGACACCAATCTCCTTCGCGGCGGAGGCTAAAAAGTGGGTCGCCAGTTGGGGAATATCCTCACGGCGTTGTGACAGCGGCGGCAAGTGGACGCGGATAACATTGAGCCGATGGAATAGGTCTTCCCTAAATCCTCCCTTAAGTACGAGTTGCTCTAGATCTTGGTGAGTAGCGGCAATAATGCGCACATCCACTTGGACTGCGCTATGGCCGCCGACTCGATAAAATTGCCCATCGGCGAGCACCCGCAGCAGGCGGGTTTGCACGTCCAGCGGCATATCGCCTATTTCATCTAAAAACAGGGTGCCTCCATTGGCTTGCTCGAAGCGTCCTTGGCGCACGTTTGCCGCGCCGGTGAAGGCGCCTTTTTCATGGCCGAAGAGTTCTGATTCGATTAAGTCTTTGGGAATTGCCGCCATATTCAAGGCAATAAAGGGCTTATCCTTGCGTGGACTGTGTTTGTGCAATGCGCCTGCAACCAGCTCTTTACCCGTACCCGATTGGCCGTTGATGAGCACGCTGATTGAGGAGCGTGATAATCGGCCGATGGCGCGAAATACCTCCTGCATGGCGGGCGCTTCACCTATGATTTCGGGCGTTTTGACTTGCGTCTCCTGCGCCGCAGGTGCAGGGCTTTGCTCGGTCGCATGGGTTAGGGCGCGCTCGACTAAGGAAATCGCTTCATCAATATCGAAGGGCTTGGGTAAATACTCAAATGCCCCCGCCTGATAGGCGCTGACGGCACTGTCTAAATCCGAATGTGCAGTCATGATGATGACGGGAATATGCGGGTAGTGGATTTGCAACCTTTCTAATAGGGTTAAGCCATCGGTGCCCGGCATACGAATATCTGAGACTATGACCCGTGGCTGGGAAATCTCTAATGCTTGCCAGAGTGATTCGGCCGCGGCAAAGCTGGCAGTGCTGAGTTTCGCGCCTTGTAGCGCCTTTTCGAGCACCCAACGTATCGAACTGTCATCGTCGAGGATCCACACTTGTTCACTCATTCGCATTTTGCTTCCTCATACGGTATGTGTTGGTTTGTCTTGATTATTTGGCGCTTAAAATCGGTAACGAAATGATAAATTCGGTATGCCCAGGGCTAGATACACAATCGATTCTGCCCGAGTGTAATCTGGCAATGTTATGGGCAATCGATAGGCCCAGCCCCGAACCTTGCTCACGACTGGTGACCATGGGATAAAACAGCGTGTCCATCAGCTCCGGTGGTATACCTGGGCCATTGTCGATAATGGACAGGGTCAGCACGAGCTTGTGGCGCTGCGAACCGATAGTGACCTGATGTTGCGTGCGGGTGCGGATCAGGATTTCGCCACCTGTATGCTCAAGGGCTTGCACCGCATTCTGCAAAATATTCAACACGGCTTGTTGCATTTGGTCGGGATCCATCTCGATATCGGGAATCGAAGGATCGTAGTCGCGCTTTAGCTGAATATTGGCGGGCAGAGCCATTTCCACGAGTTTATAGACCTTCTGCACCACTTGATGAATGTTGTGCAGGCTATGTTGGGTCGGTCGCTGCGGACCGAGCAATCTGTCCACTAGGCTGCGCAGGCGGTCGGCCTGCTCAATGATCAGATTGGTAAATTCCTTTTGTGCCGGATCCTCTAATTCCCGCGAGAGCAATTGTGCCGCGCCACGTAGGCCGCCCAAGGGATTTTTGATCTCGTGGGCCAAATTTCGCACGAGAAATTGCGCCGCCTGTTGCTGGGCATCTTGACTGAGTTGTTGGTGGATCCGGCGTTGTTGGTCCACTTGTCTCAGTTCAAGTAGGCTCAATTGTGCTTCGTCTTCGAGCGGGATCAGCGTTAGGTCGACGGTATGGTGCTGGGCATCTAAGGTCACTAAGGTCGCCGTATTAACAGTGAGGCCTTGGCCGGCTTTCACCGCATCACTCAGTAATTGGGCATCAACGCCAAGGATTTGATAATGCTCCGGCAGGGCTTGCTCGACCAATCTATGGCTACCGACACCTAACAGTTGCTCTGCTGCGGCGTTGGCATAACAAGGCTTAAGATCCTTATCGATGACAAGTACCGCGGTGACTAAATGATTAAGCAGAGTCTCTTTATCCATCTACCGTTCCTGAAAATGGGGTTGCACCATTATGTTGCACCGATTTGGTGCATGCTGCAACTCGACTTCATCAAACGGCTAGATTGAATAAAAACGACCTAATCAATTGTTATTAAATGGTTTAATTAGATTTAGGTTGTTTTTTCGGGACTGGATTCATCGCCGCTTGATGAAGAAATATCTTTCGTGGAGAGCTAGATGCAAAGACTTTGCCGTTTTGAGTCATGGCATCGACAACAATGGTGTGTTCACCTCGGTCGATGTTCTTAAGTTGGAAGATGCCACCCACTTGAGGCTGGCCGACCGTTTGACCGTCGAGTTTTAGTGCCATCAGATACTGGCTTTTGATCTCCGGGGTGACAGTGGCCGTGACCCGAAAGTCGCCGTTATTGTCTCTCACGGTTTCCTCTTCTTCTGGTGAGGTGATGACGACTTGATACTGGATTTGCTGGATCACTTGCGAGTCATCCGCGTCATTTTTTACGGGGGAAGTGCAATTTGATTGAGGGTTTTCTCTTTTAACTCAACAACCTCGGCATTGGGATGCGGCTCATCTGAGTAATGGACTTTTCCATCCTTATCGACCCATTTGTACACTGTTGCCTGAGCGAACAGGCTGAGCAGCAATAAGCTGATGAGGGTGAATGTACGCATGCGAAAGTCCTTTTGCCTTGGAGATGAAGTTCTACAAGATTAGTCGTTTTTTCACCAAAAATCATGGTGTTTATTCAGCTCGGTTGAGGTTTAGCGTATGAATAATCGCGGGTTTGATTTTATGCCTGCAACTTTATAGCGAGCATGGTTCTAGCGGCAAATATCTTGTGGGATGAAGGTGAGAGCGGTTTGGATGTTGAGGCGCAGGCGAGTTTGCCTCTTTTAGGGAGTGTCAACGCACCACTATGGTGCGTTGACGACAGTAACGAAAGCTTAGAGCGCCAAGGTTAAAATATCGCGGCTCATGGCGGGATCGATATTGCCATGTTCGCCTAGGGCAACCATGCCATGCTGCTTAAGCTGAGTGACGACAGCATCGACAGCTTCTTTACCTAAATCGTAGGCAGATAAGTGGGTTGCAATGCCCATGGATTCGAAGAAGGCTTGGGTTTTCGCAATCGCGGCCTCAATACGTTCATCTTCCGAGCCGATGTTGATGTGCCACACTCTGTCAGCAAACTGCAGTAGCTTCTCACGCTTAGCGGCCTTAGTGCAGCGTAATAATGCTGGTAATACAATGGCTAAGGTGCGGGCATGGTCAATATCATACAAGGCTGTGAGTTCATGACCGATCATGTGTGTTGCCCAGTCGTGCGGTACACCCGTCGCAATCGTGCCATTGAGTGCCATAGTCGCGACCCACATCAAGTTAGCGCGGATATCGTAATCTTCTGGCTGTGTGAGTGCCTGTGGCCCTAGTTCAATCAAAATTTGCAGCAAGCCTTCGGCGAATCTGTCCTGCACCGCCGCATTGACCGGGTAGGTGAGGTACTGCTCTGTGATATGCACAAAGGCATCGACCACGCCGTTCGCCACTTGTCTTTCTGGCAGAGTGAAGGTCTTAGTTGGGTCGAGGATTGAGAATTGTGGATAAACCAAGTCGTTACGGAACGGCAGTTTAGCTTTCAACGACTTACGGGTCACCACGCTGGCGTTGTTCATCTCTGAACCCGTCGCAGGCAAGGTTAATACCGAGCCAAATGGCATGGCTTTAGTCACATTCGCGCCCCAGTTGGTGAGGATATCCCAAGGCTCGCCTTCAAATACCGCTGCCGCCGCAACAAATTTAGTTCCATCGATCACAGAACCGCCGCCGACTGCGAGTAAAAAGTCGATGTTTAATTCACGAACTTGCTCTACAGCCTGCATCAGGGTTTCGTAGGTTGGGTTAGGTTCGATTCCCTCGAACTCGACCACGAAACGATCTCCAAGCGCATGTTTGACTTCGGCTAATGTGCCAGTGCGTCTGGCACTGCTACCGCCAAATAACACCATGACTCTGGCATTGCTTGGTACTAAAGTATCAATTTCAGCAATGGTGTTTTTACCAAAATGGATTCGTGTTGGGTTGTAGTAGGCGAAATTGAACATACTGCTATGTGTCCTATGGTTGGAAAATGATTTTAGTAGACCAGTCGTCTAGATTTTGTTTGGCTACTAAATGATAAATCAAGCCGAAGAGGCGATATTTCATTGTTCATTAACGGGTTGCGGATTAATTGGTGTGCCAGTGTTGCTGGCATTAACCCATGGTTTTGGTCTTTAAAATAGATTCGGTCATTGCAAGGGCGCGCTCTAAAGCTGCGCGGCTATGGCCGAGTTTATTCATCAAACTGGCGCCGAGCCACATGTGATACAACAACTCTGCTGTTGCCTGGGCATCCTGCTCACAGATGGATTTATCGGCAATCCCCACTTGAATGCACTGGGTTAAGCGCTCAATGATGCCAGCCGACCCCTTTAAAAGCACAAGGCGCATGGCCTCAGAGAGATCGGCCACCTCAGCACTTAACTTAACGACTAGGCATTTTTGATCGACACAACCGTCCTGCTGTACGTGCAACCATCTTTGCCAGTATTGTATTTGGCGCTCAAAGCCAGAGAGTTGAGTCTCGTTAAACAGGCCATCAAGCTCAGCTTGGTATTGCTCGAAATACCCAGCTAACAAGGCCTCACCGAATTGCTCTTTGGATTTAAAATAATGATAAAACGAGCCTTTAGGGACTTGGGCGGCCTTGAGTAATTGGGCTAAGCCTAGGCACGAAAAGCCTTGTTTGAGGATCAGTGAGTATCCAACGTCGAGAATATGCTGACGCGTCGATTGGGTTTCAGTTTTCATGACGAAGGATCATAAAGTATATTAGACCAGTCGTCTAGTGGTCTAGTTTGCATCAACACAAAAGCGCTAACGATTAAGGAATGCCTAAGCTGGTTAAGCATTCCTCAGCAAGAGTATTACAGGTAGCTACAGCAATACTCGGCTATCGCATTGTTGCGGATTTTGAAGCTGACGTTGGCCGCGAGCTCAAATTGACTGCCTTCGCTAAAGGTTTGCCAGGTTGTGTTATTTGGCAGTAACACCTCGAAACTGCCGCTGGTAACCTGCATGATTTCCCCTTGAGAGGTGGAAAACTCATATTCTCCAGGGAGAACCACGCCTAAGGTCTTTTTGCTACCATCGCTGAAAAATACACTGCGGCTGGCAACTTTACCCTCAAAGTAAATATTGGCTTTTTCGCGACTGAGACTTGCTCGATTAACTCCATGTTACGCTCCCATTTGTGCAGATGTGAATTTGTATTCAATTTGATGTGATTTTTATTCTCTCGTCAATGTGAAAATTTTCATCGTCAACGTCATGTATCACTTAACAACTCTATTTCTATTGCCGCTTATACATTTCAATAAAATATGCATAAAAGCACCTGAGCAAGGTTAATGGTTATTCAATTAGCGAGTTGCGTACTGAATAAAAAAATGGTCTCACTTGGTTGAGGTTTCAATCTTCACCTATAGTTTTAACGGTAGTTGTTTTGCCAGTAATTATGGAATCTTGAGTGCGACAAGGAGTGTCTCCATGGGATTTACGCGTAAAATTCAACTGATTAGTCTGTTGATCGTTCTGTTACCTCTGATCCTATCGACAGCGATAGTGACCTATCTTGCCAAAAATGAGTTATTTGCAGAGGCTCAATCCCGTTTGGTGGCCGTTAGAGAGATTAAACAGCGGCAGATCAACGGTATGTTTCAAGATTTCTCAGATAACTTACAGTCCGTTAGCGCGGTGATTGCCAGCCAGCCGAATCTAGAAACCCTGAGCGATTTAGACTCAACGCTCAAATCCCTCAACAAACTGCTGGGTTTTTACGATCTGTTTATCATCTCCGATGACGGTACGGTTTTTTATACTGTGGCGAAAGAGCCTGATTACGGAACCAATCTGCGTACAGGGCCCTATCGTTCTTCAGGACTTGCACAACTCTTCGATAAGGCGCTCGCGACATCGGACACTGTGTTTTTACAGGATTTTTCCGCCTATGCACCATCAAACGGACAAGCGGCCGCCTTTATTGGCCAAGGCATTCAATACCATGGACAGCATATTGTGGTGGCGGCACAGGTTTCTATTGAGCGGATCAACCGCGTGATGCAGATCCGCGAAGGGATGGGGGATTCGGGGAAACCTATCTCATCGGCCCCGATAATCGAATGCGTTCTGACTCTTTTCTTGACCCCATCAATCGTACCGTATCTGCCTCCTTTGCAGGCTCGGTCGCTAAAAATGGTGTCGACACTCTGGCGGTGACAGCTGCGTTAGCTGGCAAAGAGGGGGTTATGCAGGTTTATGATTACAATCATAATCTGGTTCTCTCAGCCTACTCGCCTGTCATTGAAATGGGGCTCAAATGGGGCTTAATGGCCGAGATTGATGTGAGTGAAATTGCCGCGCCTGCCTATCATATGATGTATATCGGGCTGATGGTGTGTGCCTTGTCTGTGGTACTGGCGATCGCGGCGGCAAAACTGGTGACCAGCTTTGTGCTTAAACCTCTGGGCGGTGAGCCCGAGGATATGTGTCATTTGACTAGTCTTATCGCCTCCGGGGACTTAACCCATAGTCTCTCCCACGCCCATGCCGATAATCATTTAATGAGCTGGCTGGCGAGGATGCAGACCAAATTAAAGGAAATTATTAGCCAATTGGTGGGGATGGGCCACGAGCTAGAGTCTGCCGCGGAGCAAAATTCTGCGGCTATGTGTCAAGCCGATTGCAGCATTCAATTGCAGGCGAAAGAGACCGATATGTTAGCCACGGCCGTAGAGGAAATGAGTTATGCTGCCGCCGAAATCAGTACCAATACACTGAAATCCTCCGACGAGGTGGCCTCTTGTACTCAATCGAGTGGCATTCTTTCACAAAATCTTGCGAGTACTCGCCAAAGCTTACAGGTGACACTAGCAAGTTTTGCCGCCATTCATCAGCAGGTCGGAAATCTTGAGGCTGATAGCCAGAAAATCGGCAGTGTGTTGGATGTGATTAATGCGATTGCCGAGCAAACCAATCTGTTAGCCCTCAATGCGGCGATTGAAGCTGCCCGAGCAGGCGAGCATGGGCGTGGATTTGCGGTGGTGGCCGATGAAGTGCGGCAACTTGCGGTGAAGGTACAAGAGGCGACGCAGGACATTGGAAAGGTATTGCAGGGGATCCAGCAGCAATCGGGTGTGCTGGCGCAGCATAGTGTGACTTGTTCGTCTGAGGCATCTAAAACGGCAGAGGATGCCGAAGGCATGCAAGCGGCGGTGGATGATATTGCTATGCGGCTCGAAACACTCAAAGCCTTAATGGTCCAAACGGCAACGGCCGCAGAGGAGCAAACCACAGTGTCGGCGACGATAGCCCAAGGCATTGCAGGTCTCAGCGCGGCGGCGGAGGAAAATAGCGCGGCCATCAGCCAAGTGGCCGCGAGCACCCGCAGCCTGTTAGGGCTAGCAAACCAACTTGGTTTAACAACGGCTCAGTTTAAGGTCTAGAACGCAGTGCCAAGCATAGGTAAGCAATGCCGAGCATTCGCCGTTCTTGCAACTGGATGACTGTTATTGCTGCGCCGTTTGTTATGCATCCGCCAGAAAGGATTATCTGGCGGATTTTTTCTTTAGGGCGACGATTAATCTTGAAAGCTAACGCTTACGCCAGATCGTCATCTCTGAAATCGAATGCTGGAATTTACGCTTGGTTTCGCGGATAACGAAGGGGATTTCTTTCACCGCGACCAGTTCAAATTGGCCTATCAAGGTTTCGGTTAACCCATCCAAAGTAGTGAAGTTCTCCCCTTTGACTTTAATCCCCCCAAGCCATTTATCCTTTGGCGTGTAGTCTTCGAGCCAGGTATAGGGCGAGGCGATAACTAGATATCCTCCTTGGTTGATGCGTTGTCCAATACTGGTGAGGAAATGTTGAGGGTCGTTCAATCTGTCGATGAGATTTGAGGCATAGACCAAATCGTATCCGGTGTAGATTGGTTTGAGATTACAGGCATCCCCTTGGATAAAATTGACTTTTTTGGCTTCGCCAAGGTATCCCAGTTTAGCAAGGCTGGCACTCTTGAATTCCTGTAAGTCTCCTCGGTGCGAATGGTGTAGCGTTTTTCGCCTTGTTCGGTCAGAGCGTAAGCCTGCTGGATAAAGCGCGCCGAAAAGTCGATGCCATCCACGTGGTCGAACACTTTGGCTAACTCAAAACTAGCGCGTCCGACTGAGCAACCTATATCTAAGGCTTTGGTGGTGTGCTCAAGTTGGATCTCGTTGAGTGCTTGTTGTACCCCATTAACACAAAAATTAGGCACACCAAAGTACTCGGCGCCATAGTGGAATTCTAAATACTGGGAAATCAGTTCATCGGTTTCGTACACATTGACCTCGGCCATTTGTTCTGGATTTTGCAACGATTCGACGTAACGGAATCCGGCATGTTGATAAAAGTGACGCCTAAAGGCGTAGCGTGAGGCTGCAATGGCTTCATTGCCCGTTGAAATCCACGAACCGCCCTTAATCAGATTGTGCTTGCCATCGAAGGTGGGGGTTGAAAAATCATCGTAAAGCGGATGTACAGCAAAACCATTAAAACCGTCGATAGCGGTTTCAGTCCATTGCCAGACATTGCCGACAATGTCATAAAAATCATTGTGTTTAAAGCGGTTCACCGGGCAGGAAGAGGCGTAATAAGCCAGCGAGATATTGCCTGGAACTTCATGCCAATCGGGGGCATCGCTCGGTACATTTTCCCGCAAGATATACCACTCGGCCTCGGTGAGCAGGCGAATATTGCTCTGGCTTTGGCGCGCCTTCCAATTGCAAAAGGCCTTAGCTTCGAGTTGATTGACTTCGACGGGCCAATTGAGCGGCAAAGGGATTTCGCTGGTGAGGTTACGTTGCCACCATTTATCATCACGGCGACGCCAAAAGCGCGGCATTTGGGCTTGGGTATACGCCAGCCAAGCTTGGCCTTCCTCATTCCAATAATCTTGAGTTTGATAGCCTCCCGCTTCGACAAAGGCTAGGTATTCTTGATTGCTCACTAAGTACTTTGAGGCTTTAAAGTCGGCGACTTTAAAACTCTTATTACCGTATTCGTTATCCCAGCCATAGGTGTTGTCTTGCTCTTTTTTGCCTAAGGTGATTTTTTTACCCGCCACGGCAAGCAGTTGATTGGGTTCGGCGCTACCAACATCCTGACATTCTGGCCACTGGGAATTAGCACTCACATCCTCTAATGGAAGCTGGCGAATAATGGCGGAAGAGGTCTCTAAGTGAATGCGCTCGTGTTCTATGCCCATCAAGATGACCCAAGCGGGGCTGTCTTGGCTGATCGGCAGAGTGATTGGCATGGTATCAATCAGTTGATTGACGACCTGTTTGACTTGATCCCGATAACTCTTTACCTCTGCGACACTTGGCCATTGATAGTGGGTTTCGTCGAGGTCATCCCAAGACATTTCGTCCACACCGATGGCAAACATAGATTCAAAGTGATCATTCACTCGTTCATCGAGATACTTACCCAGCTTGAGTTTATTAATATAAAAAGTGGCGGTATGGCCAAAGTAAAATATTAGCGGATGGCGCAGTGGTTCGGCTTTAACGTAATAAGCCTCGTCATGCTTTATCAGCTCGAAGAGGGATTCATAGAGTGCCCAAGTTTGATTGAAGTATTGTTTAAGCTCTTGACGTTTCAGCGCCTCATTCTCACCCGTAAGTTTGAGTGTTTGCAAAACTGGCATATTCGATTTCTCCATAGGGCAAGCTGGTGCCATAGTGGTGGCTATGGGTTGTCAGGCTCAATACGTGGCGCGGGTTTATTGGATCACTCTATCAACAAAATGTGGCAGTTATTGAGCTGTTTTTTCAAGCTAACAGAAAGTCCGCATGGCTCCAATCATTAACTCGAAGTACAGCATATGACCTTATCGGCATCATTTTTATTGCAGTTATGCGGGTTACAGCTTGAGGGGAATTGTCTGCTGAAGGTTAAAATTATTTTATCCCTGACCAGTATTTTATCTGCCAAGGTTAAGGCAGAATGTTCTCGTCCGTAAAATTATTATGCAGGATATAACGGGATGGCAATGAACGCATTATGGATACCCGCTTGGTATGAGCTTGATCCGTCGATCGTTGTGGGCGTGACTGAAGAGTTTGTATTTCATAAACCCGCTACCAATGAGGCACTGAGATTTTACAGCGGCGCGAAAGAAGCTGATGCAGTGAAAGCGACAGGCGCAATTTCAAGCATTCATCACAAAGTCTTGGGGGATATTGAAAGTGTTGATGCTCAAGGGCTTGATTATACGGTTGTGTTAAAAGATGGTCGTCGTTTATTGGTGAACGCAGAGGAAGATCCTGGCCTCATTTACGAATGGGTGGATGACAGTTGGCAACCTTCGGAGATGGTGATCCAAGATTGGCAACTGGATGTAAAGTTTACCTCGCTTTCTCCCTTTAAGATGATCGATTAACCAACATCCTATTGTTCGGAGCAGTTAGGCTCAAAGTGTTGAACCGACTGCTCCTCAAATAACGCCTTTAATAACTGATATTCATGCTGAATCTTCGCGACATAGGCGTCATGAAACTCCAACTCGCTAAACTCTTCTAAACATTGTCGATAACGACGCAGTTGCTCTTGTCCATCAATATCTTGATGTAGCCAGTCGATAAGCATACGAATTCCTTTCGTCTTTCATCCTTGAAGCGCCAGCTTAACCTTTTTCTAATCTAGTGTGGGATGGCATTTGATGACACTTTTATGAATAAATGTCTAAAAATCACACATCGAAGGATATTTTTATTATTTATCAATAGATTGGGTGATTGCATTTAACGTTTAAGTTGCCTGGTGGGTTAACTCGCTGAATTCAAATATGGATAAAGTCTTACAGCAAAAACTACTATTGGCTGCCGTGATGGGGTTCAACACCTTGATAGCGGCGATTGTGTCACCTGAGGTTTTGGTCTAGATTGAGGGCTCTTTTAACCGAGTCATCGCCGAGAGTTAGCGCGGTCTGTTCTTTCATTATGGAGTCCTGTCATGGCAAATATTTTGCTGGTGGCCAATCTTAACTGTGACCGAGTGTTGATCCTCGATAAACCATTGAAAACGGGCGGGCGCTTTCATTATCAAGATGGCGGACAAAGGCTAGGTGGTGGTGGCGCCAATACTGGGCTTGGACTGGTATGGGCGGGCCATAGAGTTGCACTGGTGAGCCAAGTCGGGCGGGATGAAATGGGCGACTGGGTCATCGCAGAGGCGAGTACTCAAGGGCTCGATTGTCGTTTAGTGCAGCGCCGCGCGGGAAATACCTGTGAAATGTTACTGGTGATGACGCCCGATGGTGAGCGCACCATCATTCGTCCGCAGCGGCCAGTTTTTGAGTTATCGGTACCACCCAAATGGCAGCATTGGGATGCGCTGTATTTTAATACCTCGGCTGAGGGCACGGTCAGTTGGGCGAAAACCGCACTGGATCACTGCCTTGTGATCGCACAACTGGCGAAGGATGACAGGCCGCGCCCTTGCCACGTGTTACTGGCTTCTGTGAGTGATATGCATGGCCGCTGTGATGTCGCTTCTTGGGATTATGGCGTGAGCATTGGCGGAGAATCATTACGTTATTTTGTTGTCACCGACGGTGTGCGTGGCGCTAAGGTGTATACCCGAGACGATGTGCAGCATGTGCCGGCTGTGCCTGCTGAGGTAGTCGATACTACAGGAGCGGGAGATGCCTATGCCGCAGGGCTTATTCATGGCTTATGTGCGGGAAAAACCATTACCGAAGCTATGGCCGAAGGCGCGATTTGGGCAGCATTTGCCGTGGCCACCGACAGCTCTATCCCCGGTGAAGCATTGAAACACTATTTAGAAGGTTAGAATGGCTGATTAGCCTCAATGTGACGTCCAAGGGAAGTCATCTTTCTGTCATCTAGGCTTGCTAGAGTGTGTTCAGTGACGAATAGCTCTTGTCCCTTAACGTTTTCTTGTGCTTTTCTCCCATTTTGTTGGTTCGCATGTTTGCCCCGTTTCCCAACGGGGCATTTTTTTAGCTCGAATAATGTTATTCCGTTACCGAACATTCATATTGTGGAAATATTGTGCGGTTGGCGAGGGTTTACGTTAACATTCAGGCAACGCATCTCGTTGAAATAGAATAATAAGCCTGCCGTTGTTGGAGTTGGAAATGGGCAATCACGTTTGGAATGATAAAAAGAAGTTTATTTGGTTGCTGTCAGTATTGTTGCTGGTGGCCTTTTTAGTCACTAGTGGCATTAGTTATAAAGTGGCCCATGACTCTTTGAGTCAGCAGATTGAGAGCAATACTTTACCCTTAACCAGCGACAATATTTATTCTGAAATTCAACAGGATCTGCTTCGTCCCATCTTTATCTCCTCGCTTATGGCGCAGGATACCTTTGTGCGTGACTGGATGTTAAACCACGAACAAGAACCCGAAAAACTGATCCGTTATCTCAAGGAAATCCAAGATAAATACGATACAGTCACAAGTTTTTTTGTCTCGGAGCAGAGCCGTAATTACTACCACTCTTCGGGAGTCCTAAAGAAAATTCAAGATATCAACCCAAACGATGCCTGGTATTTTCGTGTACGTTCGTTACCCGAGTCAGAGCATTACGAGATTAATATCGATGCCGATACGGCGGATCGGACTAAGACAACCGTATTTGTTAACTACAAGGTTTTTGATTTTGAAGGTAAGTTTATTGGCGTCACCGGTGTCGGCCTTGCGGTTGAAAAGGTCAAGGCGCTGATCGAGCTCTATCAGAAACGTTACAACCGCCGGGTATTTTTCACCGACAGGCAGGGCAACGTCACCCTCCATGGGGATGAATATGATGGTGCCGATTCTTTGCAGACTACCGCCGGACTTGAGCTGCTGGCTACGCGGATTTTAACCAGTCCGAGCGCGGCCTTTAGCTATCAACGCAACGGTAAAACGGTCCACTTAAACAGTCGCCTCGTGCCTGAATTCAAATGGTATCTTATCGTTGAGCAGGAAGATGTGCCGCAGGAGCAAGAGCTGCTGAATACCTTTTGGGGTAACTTGGGCTTAAGTTTATTGGTGACAATTGGGATTTTACTGATTTCAAACATGACCTTAGGTCGTTATCAGCGCAAACTGGAGGTCATGGCCTCAACCGATAAACTCACCGGCGCCGCTAATCGCCAAGTGTTTGAAGAGTATTTCCATCAGGCATTAGAGAAGGCAAAGCTGTCCAAACAAGCGATTTCAATCCTCCTTGTCGATATCGACCACTTTAAAAAAGTGAACGATAGCTATGGTCACAGCATTGGTGACTTAGTATTAAAAACCGTCACTAACCTGCTGCGTAGTCAGTTAAAAGAGCAGGATGTACTTTGCCGTTGGGGCGGCGAGGAGTTTATCGTGTTATTGCCTGAGATGGATCTAAGTCATGCCGCTGAATTAGCCGAGCATTTCCGTGATTTAATTTTCCAGCGCGAATTAAAAGTCAATGGTGTGCACATCGCTATCACTGTGAGTATTGGGGTTGCCGAATACCAAAAACTTGAGCCAGCGGAAGATTTGATTAAACGAGCGGATCTCGCCTTGTATCAGGCGAAAGAAGCGGGGCGCAATCAAGTGGTTCTCAATCAGTAGTATGCTGTTATGATGGCCAAATCTGCCAAGGATTGTTTTGCTTAACGCCGCGTTTAGTAGCTGAGCCGTGCGGGCAGCGTTCGGTGACGGATAGCGATGAAGTAGGAGTTATAAATGTCGACCTTGTTGGTAAATAGATTATCGGGTTTGTATTTAGGGGCGGTTCTGCAAGAGATTGACGGTGTTTCTACTGGCATCGACGGTAAAAAATCGGCGCAGCAGTTGCGAGTGAATGTCGATCATGTCGAAGGCGATGCGCAAGCCGATCCTAAGCACCATGGCGGACTCGACCGAGTGCTGCATCATTTTCCCCGCGAGCATTATGGTCAGTACCGTCGTTGGGATTTAATCACCCAACTTGAAGATGCGCCGAGCATGGGTGAAAACATCAGCACGGTTGGTTTGAATGAAACTGAGGTCAATATCGGCGATATCCTGCAAATCGGTGCCGTCACAGTGCAGGTGACTCAGCCGCGTTCACCTTGCTTTAAATTGAACCTGCAATTTGGCCATAGAGATTTTGCCCTCGCCATGCAGCAGAGTCAGCTATGCGGTTGGTTTTACAGAGTATTAGCCCCAGGTGTGATTCAGCTAAACGACAGGATAGAATTAGTCGAGCGTAAAACCGATATCAGTGTTGCCGAGGCCATGGCGTTGTACTTCTCACCCGAATACGATGCCAAAGCCTATGATAGACTCGCCTCCTGTGAAGGGTTGGCACAAAGCTGGGTCAATAGCCTGCAGCGGCGCTTAGCGACACAGCAAGTCGAAGATTGGCAGATGCGCTTATATGGGCCAAAAGGTAAATAAACTTTATTTTTCAAACGATAATACAGGGAAAGTGTAATGATAGAGTCAGTGACTAAGAGTGAAAGAGATTTTGGCTTACTGGTGTATGCCTCCAGTTTAATCGGTTATTTAGTGCCATTAGGCTCGATTCTCGGACCACTGATTATGTGGTTGATGAAACGTGAAGAGTCGGCTTTTGTCGACCAATGCGGCCGTAGTTGCTTGAACTTTAAATTAAGTCTGTTGATCTATGTGATTATCAGCGGATTGTTAGCCTTTGTGGGCATTGGGTTTGTCTTCTTGATCATCCTCGGTATCCTCGACTTGGTTTGCACTATCCTTGGGATCATTAAGGCGAGCGAAGGGCAAGTGTATCGTTATCCGCTGACGATTAAGTTCCTTTCCGATAACTAATTGCTAAAGCGATTCAATAAAAAACACCTTAGGGAGAGACTCGCTAAGGCGTTTTTGTTTGGTTTCAATCCCTCTTGGGCTTACACCTTAAACTTCGCCACTAAGGTGTCTAAGCGGTGGGCGAGTTGATTTAGCGCTAAGCTCGCCTGTGCCGCAGCCTGTGCCGTGCTGGCGGTGCGCTGGGTGATCTCGTTAATTTCGGTCACGTTGCGGTTGATGTCTTCCACTACGGTCGATTGCTCTTCCGTCGCAGCGGCTACTTGAATGTTCATATCGCTGATCAGGCCAATACGGTCACTAATGCCTACCAGAGATTGACTGGCCTCATCGACGGCGGCCACCCCTTCGTGGGAGCGCGCACGGCTTTGGGCCATGGCATTCACCGCTCGGCTGGCCTCGGATTGCAACTTGTCGATCATACCTTGGACTTCGTTGGTCGATGCGGCGGTGCGCGATGCCAGATTACGGACTTCATCGGCTACCACGGCAAAGCCTCGTCCCGCCTCACCAGCACGTGCGGCTTCAATCGCGGCGTTTAGGGCTAACAGGTTAGTTTGCTCCGAAATCGCGCGGATCACATCGAGAATGCCGCCGATAGACTTGGTATGAGTCGCGAGGGATTCAATCACTTCACCAACTTGTTCCACATCCTGAGAGAGCTGATTGATGGTATCCCGAGCACGGGTCACTACCACTTGGCCGCTATTGGATTCGGTATCGGCATCTTTCGCCGCAACAGCAGCTTGGGCGGCGTTGCTGGCGATTTCATTCACAGTGGCACCCATCTCATTGATGGCGGTCACTACCATCATAGTGCGATCTTTTTGCTCATGGCTGTCTTCAAGGGTTTGCTGCGCCTGATTAGACACATCCTTCGCCGAGAAGCCGAGCTGTTCGCTGGTCTGTGCAACTTCAATCACTGAGTCTTGGATTTTGCTGATAAAGCTATTAAACCCTTGTGCCAGTTGGGCAATCTCATCTTCACCTTTAACGGGGAGGCGCTGACGTAAATCGCCTTCACCTTCGCCGATATCACGGAACATTGCCGCGACTTGTGCGATTGGGCGGCTTACTGAACCGGCCACCACAATCGCCAGCATGATAAAGCCTGCGGCAATGATTAAGGTCCAAATTAAGATCTGGTAGGCGGCATCCGTTAGCAGGGCGAACACTTCGGCTTCGGGCACTTGTGCCACGAGATACCAATCCATGGAGGGAATATAGCTGCTGGCTACGAAGGTATTTTCACCTTGGATTTGGGTATCGATCAGGTTGAAATCATTACGATTGAGTAATGAGCTGATGTTGGCGCCCGAGTACAAGCTCTTGAGGCTGCTCTTGCCAATTTGGCTGGCGTCGGGATGCAGTTTTACCTCGCCTTTGGCATCGACTAAGTAAACAAAGCCAGTTTCTTCAATCTTAAAGGAGCCCAGTAGACGCACCATATCATCGAGGGATTTGGCGAGGCCAACGAGTCCACGGCCATTAGGTTGCTGATAGTTGATAAAGAGTTTTACCTCGCCATTGGCTTCGGTAAAGACGTTAAGCATCCGCTCTTGGCCGCTGTCGCGATAACCAAAAAACCAACCGTCCTGCGCTGGGGTGAGTACACGTAAAAAACCATCCTGAGTGTAGTAGGCGGCGGTTTGTCTATCGGCGTAGGAGGCTTGAGCCAAATGATATTGGCGGGTGATATCCTTCAGCTGGGCAACGACTTGCGGCTCTTGCTCCTGCGGACGACCGTTTTCAAGCCATTGCAGTAACATACGACTGCTGGCGAGTTGTTCGGCGGCATTCATTAAGCTCGAAATATCTAGCTCAATCTTGTTGCGGATCTGCATCATTAGGCTGGGCATTTCCGACCCGAGCATACGCTGCTGTACCACGCTTTTTGCACTACGTTGGCTGAGGACGCCCACGAGTATGGTCGACAGCAGCACAGCAAATGTCACTGTCAGCAGGATTTTCTGCTTAATAGTAAGGTTATTAAATATCATAAATATCAATATGCCTGTGTTAGACGTTTAGAAATATCGGTCGACGTTTTCTAGCCAATAACAAGTATCGGACAGAAATGTTAAAAGTTAACCTTTGTTTAGGTCGAATGCCGAATAAAACAGCGTACAAGACATTTATTAGGCCTAACCTGTTGCTCTTGCGGTAGATCTTGTTATGTAGAGTATAGATGGAAATGAGTTGCTGATTTGGAGCATGTGATTTTTATGGCGCAATTGTGACCAAAGTGTGGCGTGAAGGCAAGCAAAAATAAGGCGCTCAATGAGCGCCTTATTCCGGTTGAGTTACATATTTGGGTAGTTTGGACCACCGCCGCCCTCTGGCGTCACCCAAGTAATATTTTGGCTCGGGTCTTTAATGTCGCAGGTTTTGCAGTGGATGCAGTTTTGCGCATTGATCACAAACTTAGGCTGACCAGCTTCTTCAACGATTTCGTATACGCCGGCAGGGCAGTAACGCTGAGCTGGCTCGTTAAATTGCGTCAGGTTTATCCCGAGCGGGATGCTGTTGTCTTTTAAGCGCAGATGGCAAGGCTGGTCTTCCTCATGATAAGTGCTCGACAGATAGACTGAAGAGAGCTTATCGAAGCTGAGTTTGCCATCGGGCTTGGGATAATCAATCTTGCTGTAGGCGCTGACTGGGGCCATTTGGGCATAGTCTGGGTGCTCATCACGCAGGGTGATAGGGAACTTACCGCCGAACCAGTTTTGATCTATGTAGTTAAATGCGCCGCCGAGGAAAGTGCCAAACTTGTGCATTGCTGGGCCAAAGTTGCGCGACTTATATAACTCTTCGTGTAACCAGCTTTCTTCCAGATGGGTTTGGAAACAATCCAGATCTTTACCGCCTTCGACCTCGGCCAGCATCGCTTTGGCTAAGGTTTCGGCCGCGACAATACCGCTCTTCATGGCGGTGTGGGTGCCTTTGATCTTGGCAAAGTTTAAGGTACCTGCATCGCAACCAATCAGCAGGCCGCCGGGGAAACTCATCTTCGGCAGTGAGTTCAGGCCACCCTTAGTGATTGCGCGAGCCCCATAGGTCAAACGCTCGCCGCCGGTTAAGTATTTGGCGATAACTGGGTGAGTCTTATAACGTTGGAACTCATCGAACGGGCTTAAGTGTGGGTTCTTGTAGTTGAGGTCGATAATCAACCCCACGGCAATTTGGTTGTCTTCCATATGGTAGAGGAAGCCGCCACCCGATGCGCCATCGGTTAATGGCCAACCACCTGTGTGCACCACTTTCCCTTGCTCGTGTTGTTCGGCGGGGACTTTCCAGATTTCTTTAAAGCCAAGGCCGTAATGCTGTGGTGTCTTGCCATTATCTAAGTGGTATTTCGCGATCAGCTGTTTGCCTAAGTGACCACGGCAACCTTCTGAGAACACGGTATATTTGGCGTGTAATTCCATGCCGGGCATAAAGCTGTCCTTCGGCTGGCCGTCGGCACCGACGCCCATGTCACCAATCAGGATGCCTTTCACGCTGTTATCTTCATTGAAGAGTAATTCGCTGGCAGCAAAACCAGGGAAGATTTCTACGCCGAGCGCTTCGGCGCGGGTCGCGAGCCAACGGCAGAGGTTACCTACGCTGACAATATAGTTGCCTTCGTTGTGCATGGTTTTAGGCACAAACGCATTGGGCATCAGCTTGCTGTCGGTGGCGGAATTGAGTAGATAGATTTCATCGTGGGTCACGGCTGTGGTGACGGGAGCGCCTGAATCGCGCCAGTCGCTGAATAGCTCATCTAACACTCGTGGTTCGAATACGGCGCCAGATAGAATGTGCGCGCCCACTTCGGAGCCTTTCTCTACCACGCAGACGGTAATTTCTTTGCCTGAACTCTGTGATATCTGCATCAACCGACACGCAGTGGCCAAGCCAGCTGGGCCTGCGCCGACGATAACAACATCGAATTCCATTGATTCGCGTTCCATCAGTTCACCTCTTCCTTCGCATATCCCCGATTTTTACCGGGTGTTGTAGTTTGTTTGTAAACGGGCGTTTTATTGCTGATGTCCACCTTACCTCAAAATCACCGCAGGGCACAGGGGCTAAGCGGGCTGTTTAGTCTAAATAATGACAAATCTTTGGGTGAGCGCTGTCACAGATTGTTCACGCCCACTTGAAGCGGATCAAGAAATACCTGTTTGGGGGTATAGCTAGGCAATACTTTCGGCTTATAATCACGGTTGACGGTTCTCCGAGCTTGCCTACCTAAGTCAACAGATATGGGGGTGTAGCCGTGGCAATAAGGCCACTGGGGTGAGTAAAGAAATGCACTCGCCTCCCACACTTGGAAAGGTGATCATGTCTCAATTACAAGACAATTTTGGTCGTAAATTTCATTACTTACGAATGTCAGTCACTGACGTTTGTAACTTCAAATGCAGTTATTGCCTCCCGGATGGTTATCATCCGAATGGCAAACAACAGTTTTTATCTCTCAGTGAGATAGAAAACCTTGTGTCCGCATTTAGCCAGGTTGGCACTCAAAAAATCCGTATCACTGGCGGCGAACCCACGCTGCGTAAAGATTTTACCGATATCATTCGAGTAGTCGCCGACAACCCTCGTATTCATACCGTAGCTACTACCACTAATGGGTATAGGCTCGAGAAGCATGCCCAAGAGTGGTTCGACGCAGGGCTTCGCCGTATCAATGTGTCGGTAGACAGCTTTGATCCTAAGATGTTTTACCAGATCACTGGCGAAAATAAGTTCGACGAGGTGATGCGTGGTATCGATGCCGCCTTATCCGCGGGTTTTGAGCGCGTGAAGGTCAATGCGGTATTGCTCAAGGGTATGAACGATAAAGATTTACCGCGCTTTTTGAATTGGATTAAGCACACGCCCATCGACCTGCGTTTTATTGAGCTGATGGAAACAGGCCTTGGCCGCGAGTATTTCCAAGCTCACCATTTGGCGGGTGCCGATATCAAAGCGCAGCTGCAAGCTGAGGGCTGGCAATTGGATACGCCTCGCGCCGACGATGGCCCTGCGCAAAACTTCAGCCACAGTGACTTTAAGGGCCGTATCGGCTTGATCATGCCCTACGCCACTAACTTCTGCGCGAGCTGTAATCGCTTGCGGGTCTCGGCCAAGGGTAAGTTGCACTTATGCCTCTTTACCGAGTCTGGCATCGATTTGCGTGATCTACTGCAACACCCGAGTCAACAAGCGGAATTAATCGAGCGGTTACACGGTCAACTGGCGCAGAAGAAGGAAACCCATTATCTGCATCAGGGCATTACTGGCGTGACGCAACATCTGGCCTCGATTGGCGGTTAATCTAACTTAGGTCTTAGTCTGCTTATCGCGTTATCTTTCATTAGGTTAGATTTCGCGATGGCGCTTAACTTCCCTATGCTTGAATTTGGCATCAGTTTAAAGGATCGCTTCAATGAGCAATGTATTTACCCATATTAATGCCGATGGCAATGCCCATATGGTGGATGTCACCGAGAAGGCGGTTACTGAGCGCGAAGCCCGTGCCGAGGCCTTTATCGAGATGGCGAGCACGACCCTTGAGATGATCATGAGCGGCAGCCACCATAAGGGGGATGTCTTTGCCACGGCCCGTATCGCGGGGATCCAGGCAGCGAAGAAGACCTCAGATTTAATTCCGTTATGTCATCCACTAATGCTAACTAAGGTCGAAGTCGAGCTCGAGGCTCAGCCTGAACATAATCGCGTGCGCATCACTAGCCGGTGTAAATTATCAGGTAAAACCGGTGTCGAAATGGAGGCGCTCACGGCGGCCTCTGTCGCAGCGCTGACGATTTACGACATGTGCAAAGCCGTGCAGAAAGACATGGTGATTTCACAGGTGCGCCTGCTCGAAAAACGCGGTGGCAAGTCGGGACACTTTAAAGCTGAATAACGTAAAGCGAGATAAGAATATGATTAACGTGTTGTTTTTTGCCCAAGTTCGTGAGCTTTTAGGAACTGCCCAGCTGAGTGTTGAAGCGAGTGAGCAGACACAAACTGCAGAAGGATTACGCGCAACACTCGCGGCCACCGACGATAAATGGGCCAAAGTGTTAGCCTCGGACAAATTGCTGGTGGCGGTGAACCAAACCATCAGCCAGTGGGATACCCGAGTGAGCGATGGTGATGAAGTCGCCTTCTTCCCGCCTGTGACCGGAGGTTGATATGCGTTTATTGCCAAATGTGCGGGTGCAAACCGTCGATTTTAATGTGGCCGATGAGTACCACCAATTAGCCCAAGACAATAGCGATGGCGCCGTTGTCACCTTTGTGGGCAAGGTGCGCGACTTTAACGACGGTTCAGTGGTGACGGACCTGACTTTAGAGCACTATCCCGGTATGACGGAGCGTGTGCTCGAGCAAATCGTGGCCGAAGCGCGTGAGCGTTGGCCGCTCAATAAAGTTACGGTTATCCACCGTGTCGGTACTATGGCGCTGGGTGAGCAAATTGTGTTTATTGGCGTCACCAGTGCCCATCGCAAGGCGGCCTTTGCGGCCTGCGAATTCTTAATCGACTTTTTGAAAACCAAAGCCCCTTTCTGGAAATTAGAAGCCGGGGATAAGGGCAAGAATTGGGTCGAAGCCAAGGACGCCGATGAGCAAGCGGCGCAATTGTGGCAACACAAAGACTAGCGTAAGACTGAGTCAGTAGTAGGCGAGAGTGAGGGTGAGTTTATGCACAGTGTGACAGGGTTAGGCAAAATCTGGAGCCTAGTATTTGCTCTCGGCTTGTCGTGCTGTGTCGCCTTGATGCCTGCCATTAGCCGCGCCGAGACTGTGCCTGCGATTGCGGCCGCCGCCAATATCAAGTTTGCCCTCGATGATATTGTTAAAAACTTCAGCGCCGAAACCGGGCTTAAGGTGCGAGTATCCTACGGTTCATCGGGTAATTTTGTGGCGCAAATTCAACATGGTGCGCCGTTTGAACTCTTGCTCAGCGCCGATGAGCGTTATATCCATGAGCTGCAAAAAGCTGGCTTTACTCGCGATGCTGGCGTGCAATACGCGGTCGGTCGCCTAGCCTTAGTGGCCCCAAATAAGTCTCCCTTAACCTTAGATGCCGAGCTGAACGGCGTAAAAAACTTGCTCGCCGCAGGCAAGTTGGAGCGCTTTGCGATTGCCAACCCTGAACATGCGCCCTATGGGGAGCGTGCCCGCGAACTCCTACAAAAATTAGGTTTGTGGGACGGCCTACAAACTAAGTTAATCTTGGGCGAAAATGCCTCCCAAGCGGCGCAATTTGCCGTGAGTGGCTCCACCCAAGGCGGTATTATTCCGTTATCCCTTGCCTTAGCGCCACAGTTTAAGGCCTTAGGTCAGGCGATTGCCTTGCCCGAAGAATTGCATGGTCCACTCAATCAACGCATGGCGTTGATGCCAAAAGCGGGAGCAACCGCAGAGCGTTTTTATCAATATCTTCAATCAGATGCCGCCAGAGCCGTATTCCTGCAATACGGATTTGGTCTACCCGTTCGGTAAGGTCAGACATGGATTGGCAGGCACTCTGGTTATCGGTCAAGCTCAGTAGCATCACAGTATTGGTGTTAATCCCGCTGGCGATTCTAGCGGGGCGAGCCTTAGCCTATCGTCAGTTTGTGGGTAAGTCCTGGGTTGAGGCCTTAATCATGGTGCCCTTAGTCTTACCGCCGACTGTGATTGGGTATTACTTGCTGGTGGGGCTTGGTAGCCAAAGCTGGTTAGGACAATGGTTAGAGCGCCTAACAGGGCAGCAGTTAGTGTTTCATTTCTCGGGGTTAGTGCTGGCATCCGTGCTGGTGAATATTCCCTTTGCGCTGCAACCGATACAACGAGCCTTTGAGGCGGTTCCCCACGATGTGCGCGATGCTGCTGCCTGTTGCGGCATGAGCAAACTTAAAATTCTGCTGAAAATTGAATTGCCTATGGTGTGGCCTGGGGTGCTGACCGCCTTAGTGTTGTGTTTCTCCCATGTACTCGGTGAGTTTGGGGTCGTGTTGATGATGGGCGGAAATATCGCCGGCGAGACCAAGACTATCTCGATTTCCATCTACGACAGTGTTCAGGCCTTTGATTTTGGTGCTGCAGGTACTATGTCTCTGGTATTGCTGTTATTTGCGATTACGGCATTGGCCCTCACCACCAGTCTATCGCGGCGTTTAGGAGGTCAGCGTGGCGCAAATCATCGCTGATCTGCATTGCCAGATCCAAAACCAAAAGCATATTAAACTGAGCGCCGAATTTAGCTGTAAGGCGGGTGAGGTGTTGGCTGTCGTCGGGCCTTCGGGGGCGGTAAGACAACGTTACTGCGGATGATCGCAGGGCTGAATCATCCCGATGCGGGCAGTATTGTGTTTGGTGAAACGCCATGGTTCGACCATCAAAGTCGCACCGCACTGACGCCACAGCAGCGCCATATCGGCTATATGCCACAGCATTTTGGGCTATTTCCCAATCTTACCGCGCTCGAGAACGTGGTTGCAGGGCTTGACCATATTCCCAAATCGGAGCGAATTGCGAGGGCGAAGGACTGGTTAGAACGGGTCAATTTGCATGGATTGCCCGATAGACTGCCTATGCATCTCTCCGGCGGTCAACGCCAGCGGGTTGCGCTTGCTCGCGCCCTTGCCCGAGAACCGTCGGTGTTGTTACTCGATGAGCCCTTTTCGGCAGTGGACAGAGAAACCCGCGAGCGTTTATACCTCGAACTTGCTCGCCTCAAAGAGCAACTGCTTTGCCCCGTCATTATGGTGACCCATGATTTAAACGAAGCGCTGCTGCTGGCCGATTCGATGATCTTGATTAGCCAAGGTCAGATGTTGCAGCAGGGCGCGCCGTTTGAGGTGTTATCGCGTCCACGTAACGAGGCGGTTGCGCGGCAGATGGGCTTAAGAAATATTTTCGATGGCGAAGTAGTGTTCCAAGACCGTACTAAGGACATTACTTGGCTCAAATTTGGCGAGCAGCTGATCGCCAGTGATTTTGGCAAAGACCGCAGCGTGGGCAGTAAAGTGCGTTGGGTGATCCCGAATCAAGGCATCAGATTTAACGCCATCTCAAATGGACGTTTATGCCGCAGTTTTAATAAGTTAGATGTCACCATCGACTCCTTGCTGGTGATGGGCGAGTCGGTGCGCGTGGTCTGTTATGCCACCGGGACTGAGTTGCAACTTAATACGGAAGTGTCGCTCCATCTTGCACAAAAGCTTGGTTTAACCAAAGGGATGCAAACCACGGTTGCGCTAAAATCTGAACAAATTCATATTTTAGAGTAAGTTAATGACGTTTCTTACCTAGCAATCCAATCCAAAATGCTCCTTCCAGCAGCATGCCAAATAATATGAACGTAATTGCACTGGTAGCATTGCCATAGGCGTAAGCGCTTAATGCTGCTACCAGTAGCAAGCTTAAGCTAATCCAGCGTGTAATTAGTTTCATATGCACTCCGATTCAAATGGCCTTTTAGTTGACTCTAGAACAACTGGATTGCATTGCCAATCGTACTTTTTGACGACACAGATGCACTAAAATACCTGCTGAAATTCATTAGTGTGATTTTAAATGGCTAAATGATGGTTTTTTACGGTAAAGGTCATGCTGCAAAATCCCTAGATGATCAAAGCTTAATCTTGTTTCCATCGGTGTTTCAGTAGGTATTAGGTAAACTCAATACATTCGTCAGTGCTTGCCGAGCCTGAATCAATCGGATTGAGCAATCCACATGGGTGATGAACTAGGCGCCATCATGGGCAAACAGGGATAAAAACGATGGGGTTTTGGCATGCCATCGACATCTAACTGATTGTCTCATAAGATACAAACTTAGCCGATTTTTATGGAGGAGCCATGAGACTATGGTTGCTAGGATTCATGTTGGTATCTGGGATTGCCACCGCAGCCCAGAGCATGTATTCGATGCTTTCGAGTGGTGAGTATCAGCCGCCGTTAAGTGTGATGCAGCAAATTGAGAAGGATTTTCCTGGCGTGATTGCCGAGTTTGAAATGGAAATGCAGGAAGGCGAATTGGTCTACCAGTTTGAGTTGATTAATCCGCTGGCGAATGCGATTACCCGTTTCGAATATCGGGCGCGAGATGGTAAGTTATTGAAACAAAAAGCGGGCAAAGTCACTGCCGACGATGTTGGTGAAGTGGAAGCCGCGCGCCTTATCAGCACTAAACATCAAACTTTCTCCGGCATTATTGCGATGGCGACTAAGGACCATAAGGCCTTTTTGACCGACGCAAAGTTAGATCATGACTTAGGTATCAGTTACTTAGAGTTAAAGTTGCTGGATGATACTGGTAAGTATAAATTGGCATTCGATATTGAAAATTTACGGCAACTACCTTTACTTAAGTGGGATTAGCACTGAGCATCACCGCTAAGTGAAGACAGGGGAGCGCAGCATACAGATGAAAATACTTTTAGTTGAAGATGATGCGACAACGATCGACTACATCGTTAAAGGATTTCTTGAGCAGGGGCATAATATTGAGACCGCCAGCGATGGTCATCAAGGCCTGCTGCAAGCCACGAGTGGTCAGTACGACCTCTTGATTCTCGACCGCATGTTGCCCCAACTCGATGGTTTGAAACTGCTGGCCGCCCTCAGAGCTACGGGCAATCAAACCCCAGTGCTTATCCTGTCGGCGCTGGCCCATGTGGATGAAAGAGTGAAAGGCCTGCGTGCGGGTGGCGATGATTATATGACTAAGCCCTTTGCCTTTTCGGAGCTGCTCGTGCGTGCCGAAAAGTTGATGCAACGGGGTCAATCCGTCCCTATTACTACAGATTTAGTGGTCGGCGGCTTAAAAATGGAGCTGCTCACCCGCAATGTGACTTTAGATGGTCACGATTTAATGCTGCAACCGAAAGAATTCCAACTGCTTAAGTATCTGATGGAACACGCCAATCAGGTAATTAGTCGCACGCTATTATTCGAAGCAGTATGGGATTATCACTTCGATCCCCGTACTAATGTGATCGACGTGCATATCGCCAAGTTACGCCGTAAGTTTGAAGAGTTAGGCCACGGTGAATTGATCGAAACCGTAAGGGGAGCGGGTTATCGCTTACGCCAAAGGCATTAAGCCTTACCAAAGCAGCGCCTGGCGCATCACTATTATCTTCTCGACCTTAGTGACTGTGATCATAGGCGCTTTGCTGTTTGCCCTTTATCGGCAGCTCATTATCGAACAGCAGTACCAAGTGACTCAGTATCTCGAGTCAGAAACCCAACGCTATCAGCAGCTTGCTCTTACTGTGGACCGTCGTAGTTTTGCGGCGCAAATCCGTGCCGCCGATCCGCAGACGGCGCTCATCGCTTGGCGCAACAGTTATGACATGGTTGGTGCCTTAAGCTTTATGCCAGAAGGCATGCCCATGCTGCCGCAAACTCGGGATTTCCCCATTTTAACTGGCGGCCCTGATAAGCTGCATATCCTCACTGGTGGCCTAGTGATGACCCGCTATGGCCCTGTGCTCATTGCCACCCGTACCGATAACTTAGCCACCTTGATTGATAAATTTATCAGTGCGGCGGCCACGGCCGTGATGTTGACCATAGTGTTAACCTTAGCGTTGGGCTATTTGTTTTCTAAGGCTATTTTGCGCCGCTTAGTGCAGTACAACCGCTTGAGCGAGCAAATTGAGCGGGGGCATTACGATACGCGTCTGCCGCTCAGTTGGCGTCAGGACGAGTTCGATATGCTGGCGCTGCAGTTTAATAACGTGCTGGATATTCTTGAGAATAACCTGATGGCGGTGCGCGGGGTGACAGATAACATTGCCCACGATTTGCGTACGCCCCTATCCCATATTCGCATCGGTCTCGAGGAATTAGCGGCCAAATCCCCCGATGAAATTAGCGAAGGTTGCGCGATTTTGACCGAAGAGCTCGATCACTGTCTTGCGACCTTCGATGCCATGCTCTCGCTAACACGCATCGAGGAAGGACAGCAAACCTTAGACTTGCAGGAACTGAGTTTGGCGCAGCTATGTACCGATTTGTTGGACATGGCCGACGCAGTCGCCGAGTCGAATGAGCAAACCTTGAGTCTATCGCTCTTATCAGACCATAAGATTTATGGTGACAAGTATTTGTTGTTCCAAGCCTTATATAACTTGGTCGACAATGCGATGAAGTACTCAGGCCAAGGCGCTCGCATCGATATTATTCAATCCGGCGCCCAAATTAAGATTTGCGATAACGGCCCAGGGATCCCCGATGACAGCAAGGAAAGGGTGTTTGAGCGATTAGTGCGTCTCGACCCCAGCCGCCATTTGCAGGGCACGGGTTTAGGATTATCTATGGTCAAAGCGATCATGTCGCGGCACAATGCGCAAATTACTCTTTCGGATAATCATCCAGGCCTAGTGGTGACCATTCAGTTTTAGGCCAATATCCGCGTGACAGTGTTGAGAACCCCATGTACCGAATCATAGCCGACGAGGCTGATTTTCTTGTTATTTCTAAATCGCCGAATGTGCATTTTCACAGCCAAGATGGCACTGCGGGTGTCGTTGCGCAGCTGGAGCAGGATTTAGGAATAAAACTCTTTGCCGTGCATCGGCTCGATACGCCGACCTCAGGGCTGTTACTGTTAGCCAAACATCCTGCGGCGGCGCGGCAGTTAACTGAGCTTTTTAGCGCCCATCAAGTACAGAAATACTATCTTGCGCTCGCCAAAGGCAAGCCGAAGAAGAAGCAAGGCTGGGTGATTGGCGATATGGCTAAATCCCGCCGCAGCATGTTTAAGTTGCTGCGAACCAAAGAAAATCCCGCAATAACCCAATTCTTCTCCACCAGTGTTGGCGAAGGGCTTAGGCTTTACTTACTCAAACCCCACTCGGGGAAAACCCACCAGTTAAGAGTCGCGCTTGCAAGCCTTGGGGTACCGATTTTAGGCGATGCCCTCTATGGCTCGGATGTCGCCGACCGCTGTTATCTGCACGCCTATTGTCTGCATTTTCGTTACCAACATGAGGATGGTCACTGGCAGGATTATGCGTATCTCGATATGCCCGAGCGGGGCGAGGTCTTTAGTATGCAGGGTGTGACTGAGGCGCTTAAACAGTGGCAAGCCCCTGAGTCACTAGACTGGCCCGAACGTTAGGCTTGTGGTGTTAGGGCTTGGCAGATCCTGTCTCGCCCCTCTGATTTGGCGCGATACATGGCATGGTCGGCTTCGATTAAGAGTTTGTCTGGCTCACAGCCTCGGTAAATGGTGGCGTAACCAATGCTGGCATAGAGTTGGATCTCCTGCCCTTGGCATTGCAGCGGATTTTCCCTCAACACCCTATGTAACTTATCTGCGACGGTTCTGGCGGCGGACGCGCTGGTGGCGGGCAGTAATACCAGAAATTCTTCTCCACCTTGGCGGCATAGGACGTCATGTTCCCTCAATACAGTGCTAAATAGTCTTGCAGCCGTAAGTAGGGCAAGATCGCCTACGGCGTGGCCATATTGATCGTTGATTTGTTTGAAATGATCGAGATCGAGCAGTATCAGGCTGTAGGGCTCAGCATTTTTTTGCCAGCGTTGATGGATAACCGTAAGCCGCTTTTGCATCGCCCGCCGATTCCATAGCCCAGTCAGTTGGTCTCGCTCGGCTAATACTCTGATTTTGCTGACAAGGCGTGTTATCGCATTGCCAATCATTACTATGTTGATGATAAGGGCGAGGACAACATAAAACCACAGCACGGGTGTTGCCTCCTCGCGATAGATGGCGATAAAGACATGGTTTTCGTTTGATGAAAGCAGGGCAATTAAGAAGCGAAGAGTGAAGATAATGACCATGGCGACTAATGGCAGCACCATTGCCGTGGCGACTTTGCTGCCAGCATCTGGCTTGATAGCAATAAAGTTATCTCGAGTCAGCATCACAAAGGTAAGGGCTGCATTGGCAGAAAACAGCATGGCCAGCACTGGCTCTGAGTGTGAGCTCGGGGGAACCGTTAACATCAATACTGCGGTGATAGTAAGAATGGTTAGATCGAACTTAGTGCTGTGCTTCAAGCGAAAGAGATACTGGGTCCCCCAACGCAGCATGATAAATCCCAACAAGATGATGATATCGGAGCAAAACCAATAGAGATAACTGTTTGATTCTGTCCGTTGGGTATTGAGTATGATGCCAAACAGCACAAAAAGGTTGGCGAGGGAAAACCGCATGCTGGCTAGGGTGGCGATTTTTAACGGTTGAGCGATTAATCCCCAAGCAATAGCGGCGGTGCCCGTGAGCAGGCAGATAAACTTAATCAGTAAAAGGGCTTGAGGATCCATGGTTAGGGTTCATTTTTTCCTTTAACTATAGATGGCTTTTTCAGTTTGTGCGGACGTATATACGACTCAAACAAAACTGTGGACGATGAAAAAGTTGCAAACCTGCACACTAACTGCGAAGTTAGTTAAAGATATGGTCAATTAAGGACAGCCTGCTATGGATACAAACAAATTACTCTTAGTCATCATTGCGATTCTATTACCTCCAGTCGCGGTATTTTTAAAGGCGGGTGCGGGCAAGGACTTATTAATCAACATAGTATTGTGTTTATTTTTCTGGTTCCCCGGTTTGTTACATGCACTCTGGGTGGTGACGAAAGATTAGTAAATCCTCAATAAAAAAGCGCAACCAAGGTTGCGCTTTTTTATACGGTAAATTGGGTGTGCTAATTAGAAAGCCACTGTATAACCGAGTGTTGCGGTGCGACCCATGCCTTTGAAATAACGATCATTAGTACCCATAGTTTGTGAGTAGTAGTTGAAATAATCCTTATTAAACAGGTTTTGTACGCCTAAGGTTAAGGTGCCAGTGTAGAGCGGCATTGAGAATGACGCATCGACAGTGGTGTAGCCATTAAACTCGGCATATTTCTCGCCTGTGGCATCTTCGAAATCACGGTCCATAAAGTAGTTTGCCTGTACGCGCGTCGACATTTCGTTATCGAAATTATGGGTCCAGAACAGGTTGATACGATTCGGTGAAATGTTGGCACCATCGAGATCGGTATCCGTTTTGTTGTCATCATTCGAATCATATTCACCGCGCTGAATCGCTAAATTCATGCCCAGATCGTCGTTGCTGGTCAGGTAGGCGGTGATATTGGCTTCGATACCGTCAATCACGCTCTTCTCACGTTTAACGTCGTAGAAACCGTCACTGTTTAAGGCTAAACGGGCGCCGTAATCGGTGGCCGAACGGTAGTAGGCAATCTTAGCGCTCAAGAATTCACCTTGGTAATCGGCGCCAAACTCCACGTTATCCGTCACAATTGGTGCAAGGGATAGAGAGTCGCTGATACTTGGGTTCGCTCCAGGGAAGCTGTTACCGTCGCGCAGAATGCGGCCGATATCCGGCATACCAAAGCCTTGGTTATAGCTAGTGTAAACGCGGATATCTGGAGTGATCTTGTAGGATACACCTATGTTGAATAGGGTCTCGTCGAAACTCGCTTCGCCCCCTTCAATTTGTTTATTTCCCGCGCCGTAGAGCGTCTTGTAGTCATCGACATTGAGCTTAGCGTGCTCGTAGCGTACGCCGGTCGATAGGGTTAGATCGGTAATTAAATCATAATCTAACTGCAAATAGGGCGCGAAGTTGTCATAGGTGCTTTCAGGCACCCACGACAGGCCCGTCTGTACTAAATCTTGCTCTGTGGTATCGCGGAACAGGTCGATACCATAGGCGGCGTCGATACCCGTATCGGCAATATTTTTGGCAATTAACGAGGTCTTTAATCCCCATTTGACCGAAGAGTTACGCGATTGCTCATAGTACCAACTCTCGCCTTTAGGGCCTTCGCATTGTACTAGGTTGTCGTTATTGGCAAATGCAGGATCGTAGAACGTCTTGTTACAGCCACCGCCATACACGGCCTCAAAATCTTGATTAAACAACTGAATACTCAGCTGTTGACCAGCAATATTCTCGTGAGTGTAAGTGAGGCTAGTCGTCGTGACTTGGTTGTTGGCCGCTTCCCAAGGTTGTTTTTCTTCGATTGCGCCCGTTGGTTTGCCAGTGGTGATATCGCCTTTCACTGGCATCCAATCGCCATTGTTCTCCATGTTGTAATGGTTAACCATCAGCTCTAAGCGCGACTCGGCAAAGTTATGGCCGAGTTTGATAAAGAAGTCTTTGCTCTGGCTGTCCATGGACTCGCCTTGAGTCGTGTCCACGCCAATCACATCGTGGTTTGCATCGTAGTACACGCCGTTATTGCGATAGCTCACCGAGCCCAACATATCGATCAGCTCGGATTCGCCCGAAAACGCATAGCTGGCACCAAAACTCACACCATTCGATTTGAGCGAGTCGGGCACAGTAACATCGAAACTGACGACGTGTTGGTTATCACCCGTTGGTTTTTTGGTGATGTAGTTGATGATACCGCCCTGTGCGCCTAAGCCGTGCATCGCATTGGCGCCGTGGATAATTTCAATACGCTCGATCATCGCAGGGTCGATAGTTTGTCCCGAACGACCACCACTACGCAGTGGGTTGGATTGGGGGACTCCATCGATCATTATTAATGGCGGACGGCCACGCAGGGTTTCGCCCGTGTTGCTCATCTTCTGGCGGCTGGGTGAAAAGCTAGGTGCTAAGTTGCCGATAATGGTCGATAAATCTTTAGTGGTGCGGAACTGCTCTTCGAGTTGCACGCGGTCGATAATGGTCACTGTATTGGGAATGGAGCTTGGCGATTTATCCATGCGGCTCGCGGTGACAGTGATTTTTTCGATGTCTTTATTCTTATTCGTTCCCGTATCTGGGGCTTCTTGAGCCACTGCGGATTGGGTGAGGGCGGCAAATACGGCGAGGGCAACAAACGAGGTTTTGAACGTCATATAACTTCCTGCTAAGGGCGAGTGAATTTGCTACACCGATATCCTTGGCATCAGACTATTCCGTTAAACAACATTGCAAATGATAACGATTTTTATTGCCGCTGATTTTAAGGAAGTGAATTGGGCTTGTCTAGTCGAGTTGTAAATAAAATGCGTGGAAAAAGTGGCACTTTCTTGAACTTGTGACTCGGTTATCAATATAGGTGCATTTAGATTAAGGGTTTGCACGTAGGCTGAACCGCCGATTTGTTGCCGAGTCGAAGGAAGAATATAATGGCGACCTTTTTCTCGCCTTGGTGCCGATATGAACCGTAAAAAGAAGATTAACCAAACGCTTAAACAGAAGGCGAAAAAAGCCAATGCCAAGTTGCATAGCAGCAATAAGCCTAAATACGTTTCTAAAGCCGAGCGGGCGGCGCAGACCATCGCGGCGGAAACCGAGGTGACTCAACCCGTTGAACAACCCGCTGAGCTCATTGCCAACGGGAATGCTTAACCGACCAACCTTTTACTTAGGGTCTAAATAGTCGATTGGATTTAAGTAAAACGCCTTTTTATATCCTTGGGTTGAAGTGTCGATTAACCAAGGTCTGGGTAGCATGCTTAAAATGGAATAGTGCAAATGGGGCGGTTTGCCTTGGGCGTTCCCCGTTGTGCCGACAGTACCTAGCACATCCCCGCGTCCCGCAAATAACCCTGTCGATGCGTTAAGGCTATCGAGGTGGGCAAAATAGTGGATTTGCCATTTTGGGCCAAGTCCTACCACCACCTTGCCACCCTTAAAAAACTCCCCTTTATACAGAAGTAACAACGGCGTTGGTGCGATTACGGGCGTATTGGCCGAGGCAAATATATCAATTCCTTTGTGGGTGCCTGAGCTGCCCCAGGGTTCATACCAAAAGGTTTGGCTATTCCAATCCTTATTGCTGGCGCCTTTGACTGGGATGATGGGCTGTTCTGGCACTAGGCATCCTGCAAGAATAAAAAGCAGCATGGCGAGCGTGATAAATTTGAGCTTCATTTTGACCTCCGTATAACGCTGCTAGTGGAACTCACTGAATTCATGCCAATTCGCGGGGTACTGACTGCGCTCGGCCTCACTGAGTGATAACCAGTAAGGCCGCCAAAACGTATCGCACCAAAACTCAATATTGCCCTGCAAACTACCGAGTGTATCAGGATCGACATGAGGAAAGCTTTCCCACGGTGCTGGTGGCGCGGCCTTAAAGCCGATTAGTCGTTGCAGCAGCGCGATATCATTGCTGATGAGTAGCACGCAGACTCCTGCAAAATCAGCATATTGATGTAGAAAAACATGGCTTGGTTCTTGGGCATGGTGCAACAGCTTACTCGATGCTGCATCCTTTTCAACAACAGGCGCGAATGCCATCTCGGCGAGCAGGGCATCGAGTCGTTGTTTATCTTGGTTACTCAACAAACAATGTATTTGATAGGCGGCGAGATCGGGCTGCATCGCGGGGGTGACGATGGGATAAACTTGATGGCTGGGCAAAAGCAGGTGAGGTAAGGGCTCATTAAAAATCGCTCGGAGATCCGCAGTCTGTGAGTCTGTATTCGCCTTAGGGCCGAGGTGTCGTTTTAGCCAGTCGAGTAGTCCCATTTTTGTTCTCCTAACCTTAGCGTTTAAGTGGAGTCGCTTGTTGGTTTGCTTGGGTATTTCCCTCAGTACTTCCTTCAACACTCTCCCCTACGCTCTCCTCAACCTCTCCCGCCACAATCATGGTCGCAGGAGCTTCCCAGCGTAGCCAACCCTTAGTGAGCGGGGCATCGATATACCACAGGCCTTCACGTTGCACTAAGGGAAAACCTCCCGTGACGGCGCAAAAGGCCCGGGGTTTTGCTGGGCAATTTCGATACTGGTCTCAGTGACGCTGGCGACAATCGCGACATGGCCGTAGGGATTAAACATCCATGGCGCGAATACCAGTAAGTCGTCAGCCATAGGTTTGCTTTGGCTGCCATTGGTATATTGCCGTAGGGCGCGTTTTTCATTCCAGCTCGCATCGGGCAACAGGTCATTGAAGAAGTCTTTGGCATGACCGAAACTGTCGGGCATTTTGTGCTGATAACGCAGGTAAAAGTAACGTTTAACGAACTCTACGCATTGGTATTTGATACCCAGGTTATAGCCGTCGAGGGAGAGGTTGCGCCCCTCGTTAGTGTTGACGCCGCCGTTATAATAAATATCGACGCCATTGAGTGAGTCGAGCACATCACCCACTTGATAGTCCGTATTTAAGTTATAACGAGTTAGACCGTGGTAGCCGAGATAACCAAGGCCGCAGATTAGGCTCGCTGCGAGTATCAATAAACGAAAACCTTTCACCATCTTTAGTACGACATTCTCAAAAGATAAATTGATTCAGCAGGATACAAGGTCGGATTGTATGCTTATGTCGCTAAAAACGTCTAGGCGTACTGACTGCTTGCCGGGAGCTTAATGCTTTCGTTGTACTTAAACCTTAGCGGCGCACTGATTAAGCGCCGTTAAGGAGATACTTCTATGACTATTTGTTGGAGGCGAGCTTGACTGGAACCACTTCAAACTCGGGTCTGTCTTTGGGCAAGAATGACTTCCACCACCCTTGATTGAGCGCTGGGCTGTGGGCTAGCTCATTGAGGTTAATCCCTGACCAAATTCAGGAGTCAGCAGGGGGACGGCATAGGCTTTCGCCGCCGCGGCAATCCGCTCTAAGGGTTCGTACCAACTGTGCAGCGCTAAGTCGAAACTGCTGTTATGGATAGGGATAAGGTATTGACCTTGAAGATCTAAATGTGCCCGCAGCGATTGCTCAGGTTGCATGTGGATATCGGCCCACATCTCATCGTAGGCGCCAGTTTCGACTAAGGTGAGGTCGAAGGGGCCCAGTTTATCGCCAATCTTTTTAAAACCATCAAAATAGCCTGAGTCGCCACTGAAAAAGATATTTAATTCAGGGGATTGAATAGCCCAAGAGGCCCACAGGGTTTGATTTCTGTCTTTCAGTCCTCGGCCCGAAAAATGTTGTGCGGGCGTGGCGGTAAAGCGCACACCTTGATGTTCGGTTGCTTGCCACCAGTTGAGGGCGACGATTTTTCCTTCGGGATACCCCAAGCAATCAAATGGTTATCGACACCTAGTGGCACAATAAACTTCTGAGTGCGCGCAGCGAGCGCCACTACGCTTTGCTTGTCTAAGTGATCATAATGATCGTGGGACAAGATAATCCCAGCGAGTGGCGGAATGTTCTCGAGCTCAATGGGCAGAGCGTGAAAACGTTTTGGACCAAACCATTGGCTTGGTGAGGCGCGCTTTGAAAACACAGGATCGGTTAACCAATACTGGCCGTTTAGCTGTAACAGCACAGTCGAGTGGCTGATTTTATACAGCATAGGCGTTGCCCCCGCCGTAGCAGGCAGTTGCATGGGCTGAATAGGTAGCGCTTGGCTCGGAGTCTTATCGGGAATACGTTCAGTGACGTAACGCCATAAAATAGCAGGTAAATTACCTTCACCACTGTGAGCGTTTGGCGCTTCATTACGAAAGCGTTGATCCTGAGTTGGGGCAGTTTGAATGGTGTTGGGATCTAAGGTCATAATAACACTCCCGAGTAACAGTATGGCCAAGGTGATTTTGAGTCGCATCGTAAACTTGATAAAAGTAAACTACACAGTGTAGTTTACTCAAGGCTGTGCAAAAGTAAACTCAATAGTGTAAAATCTCGGCAAATATTTTGATGGCATACCACAATGGCAGAAAAAGCAGTAAAACTGACACATTCCCAACTGAAGCGTTTGGCGATCCTCGACGCGTCACAGGAAGAATTTATGGTCAATGGTTTTGCCGGCGCCAGCATGGATAGAATTGCCCAGCGTGCCAATGTCTCCAAGCGCACTGTTTACAATCATTTCCCCAGCAAAGAAGTGTTATTCGAGGCGACAACCGGTGACCTGTGGGCGCGCACTAAGGAAGCGGCGACCTTAGCATTTAATCCTGAGCAGAGCCTCGAATCACAATTGCAACAGATTGCACGCCGCTGCTGGGAGTTGTATCAGCAGCCGGATTTCCTGAGGGTGGCAAGGGTAGTGATGGCCGAGTTTATTCGTTCACCGATTCAAGCGACCGAGGCCATGGAACGATTAGCTAAGCAAGAAGGTGGATTAGAAGCGTGGCTTGCCGGGGCCGTGGCTCATAAGGCATTAAAAATCGATAATATTCCACTGGCGGCAACCCAGTTTTGGGGCATGTTTAAGGCCTTCGCCTTTTGGCCGAAATTGTTCCATTTGAAAAATCACGATGAGCAGCGGCAAGAGATCATTGATGCCAATATCCGCATGTTCCTCGCCATGTATCGCGCTTAACTTTCATTTATTTCTAGCATAAGGCCGATAATGTTCTCACGTTATCGGCCTTATGTGTTTTATCACTTCAAACCCTGCCTACAGTAAGGTGGTCGCCAGCAGGTAGCCGACGGTCGATGCTGTGCCCACGCCTATCAATCCTGGAATAATAAAGCTGTGGTTAATGATGAACTTACCAATTTTGGTGGTCCCTGTTCGGTCGAAGCCGATACAGGCCAAATCGCTTGGATAAGTGGGTAGCACAAAGTAACCATAGCTCGCGGGTAAAAAGGCAATCAACAACTTAGGATCGACGCCTAAGGCCAAGCCCATGGGCGCGATAGCCGTGAGCGCCGCCGCTTGGCTGTTGACCAGTTTTGAGATTAAAAACAGCACTAAGGCATAGGTCCAAGGTTGGTTTTGCACCACATGGGAGAGGTTTTCCTTCAGTACATCCATATGGCTGATAAAGTAAGTATCACTCATCCAAGCCACGCCAAATACCGAGAAAATCGCTACCATGCCAGCCTTAAATACTGGGCCGTTGGCAATTTCTGTGGGTTTGACTTTGCAGCTCATTAAGATAAAAGCACCAGCGATCAACATCATCATCTGGATCACTAAGTTCATCGATAGCGGCGCCAGTTTGCCCTTCACCTCAAACACAGGGCGCAGTTCGCTAAAGGAGCCGAGTAACACTACGGCGGCGATAGCGGTGAAGAAAATCCCCGTCGCCCAATAGGCTTCCTTAGGAAAGGTTTGATCCAGTAGAGTCTCGCTCTTGTCGTAGATAAACGCCCTTTGTTCGGGATCTTTAATTCGCGCCTGAAACTCTTCGTCCTTATCTAAATCTTTACCACGACGCAGGCTCCAGAGTGCCGCTACTAATACGCCGCAAAGAGAAGCTGGTACAGACACCATTAAAATTTCTAGCATGCTGTAGGCATGGCCGACACCATGCTGCGCCGCCAAAATCGATACCATAGAAACCACGGCGACCGATACCGGAGAAGCGCAAATCGCCATTTGCGAGGCGACTGATGCCACTGCCATCGGGCGTTCTGGGCGAATATTTTTCTTCAGGGCGATATCGGAGATGATCGGGAACATGGTGTAAACCACATGGCCAGTTCCGCATAAAAAGGTTAAGGTCCAGGTGGTGAGCGGCGCCAGAATGGTGATGTATTGTGGATGGCGGCGCAGTAAACGCTCGGCAAACTGCATCATCACATTTAAACCACCTGCGGTTTGTAACACCGAGGCACAGCCGATCACCGCAAGAATGGTGAGCATCACCTGTACGGGCGGTTTTCCGGGCGCGAGACCAAACACAAATGTCAGTAAAAATAAGCCAATACCACTTATCAGTCCTAGCCCCATACCGCCATAACGGGTACCGAGCAGTAAACAGCCGAGTACGACAATAAACTCCATTAAAATCATTTGATTCACCCCTGCGGAACCTGCCGCGCGATTTGCATTAGGACTAGCTTTATTTGGCGCTATTGTGCGAGGGGAATGGATTTGAGAACTTGCGCTGGCGCAAGGTGTAAATAAAAAGTGGCATTGGATTTTTCATAAATTTGAGCTAGCGCTAGAAACGCGCGAGTATAAGTTGCATTCTTGTTAACTCGGATACGCTAAAGACGCGAGTAGCCAAGTAAAAACGCGTCTATCAGTACTTGCTCCGGTAAAAATAACCATAACAATTTCCAAGGATGTCCAAGTGAAACCTGCCACCTATAACACCGAAGCTTTCGATGAGTGGATCCGCAGTCGCTTTGTGGAACTCAACTCCCAGCTCGAACAGCTTTATTACCAGCAGACCGATCGCGCCAATGTGCTAGATATCGGCACCGAGCTTAAGCAAACATTAGAAAGTGAAGGGCGTGAGCTGATTAAGGCGCTGCTCGATGAAGGTAATACTGATGAAGGCTTCGACAGTGCCTTCGATCTGCTAGGAAATGTCGGCCTGTATATGGCTGCCTGTCGTCGCCACGAGATTACCGAGCCTACGCGGGAAACCACTTCGCCACTGGTCGAGGCTTCGGCGCTCGCTATGCATATCGGCGCCTCCATCGGTGTGACGCCACGCTTTGCTACTGCTCATTTGACCACCCATAACCGTGCCCACAATGGTATCTACAAACGCTTTACCGATTTGTCCGACGAGAAGCTGTTTGTGGATTACAACACTAAGGGCATCTTGGCTTATAAGCGCGCCAGCGATGCCTTATTAAAAATTCAGCCCTTGGGGATCTCTCATCCTATTAGCCACGATTTACTGCGGGTGGCCAAGCAGGCATTGCAGGATGTGATTGAGTCAAACCAGCAGTTATTCAAGCGGTTAGATACCGACCGCTTCTTCTATTGTGTGCGCCCCTATTACAAACCCTATCGGGTTGGCTCAGTGGTGTATCGCGGCGCCAATGCTGGCGACTTTGCCGGAATTAACGTTATCGATTTAACCCTAGGTCTATGTTTTGCCAACGAATCGGCCTATTCGCAAATGCTGGTGGATAAGTTTTTATACATGATGCCAGAGGATCAACAAATCCTGCGGGAGTGTATGCGCCGTCCGAATTTGATGGATGACTTTTTACAGTCAAAGGCCAGCGTGCAGCAGGACTGGTATCAGGAAAACCTTAAGCTGTTTATCGAAGTCTGTGAATTGCATGGCGAAACCGCCATTCAACACCACAATGAGTTGGTGACTAAATACATTGCCGAGCCTTCGGTGAATATGGAGCAGCAACATTTAGCCAAGGTCACCGCCAGCGGCCCACCGTTGCATGTACTTCTCGGCTCCCTCGAGCGCTTAAGGGATAGACGCGCCGCGGTGTTGCGACACGATATTCGTACCCGTTATCACGATCTGAAAAAACTCAAAGACAGTTTAAGGTAAGGCCATGCTGCTAAACGTAAAACAAGACTTTTGCCTCGCAGGCCCAGGCTATCTGCTCAACCATTCAGTGGGGCGGCCACTCAAATCGACCGAGCAGGCGTTCAAGCAGGCATTTTTTGCGCCTTGGCAGGAGTCTGGCCGCGAGCCTTGGGGTCAATGGTTGGGCGTTATTGATAACTTTACCGCGGCGCTGGCGAGCCTATTTAATGGTCAGCCGCAGGACTTTTGCCCGCAGGTGAATCTATCGAGCGCTTTGACCAAAATTGTGATGTCCCTCGATAGATTAACGCGGGATGGCGGCGCCGTGGTGCTGATGAGCGAGATTGATTTTCCCAGCATGGGGTTTGCCCTGAAAAAGGCATTGCCCGCAAGCTGTGAACTGCGCTTTATTCCCAAGGGCTTAGATGTCACCGACCCCAATGTATGGGACGCGCATATTTGTGCCGATGTCGATGTAGTCTTTGTCAGCCATGCCTATTCTAATACTGGTCAGCAGGCGCCATTGGCGCAGATCATTCCCCTTGCCCGTGAGCGTGGCTGCTTGAGTCTCGTGGATGTAGCGCAATCGGCTGGGATTTTACCGCTGGATTTAGCCAAGCTACAGCCGGACTTTATGATTGGTTCGAGTGTGAAATGGTTATGCTCAGGCCCTGGGGCTGCGTATCTGTGGGTCAATCCGGCTATTTTGCCCCAGTGTCAGCCGCAGGATGTGGGTTGGTTTAGCCATGAGAATCCCTTCGAGTTTGATATCCATGATTTCCGCTATCACCCAACTGCGCTGCGGTTTTGGGGCGGTACGCCTTCTATCGCGCCCTATGCGATTGCTGCCCACAGCATTGAATATTTTGCCAATATTGGCTCGCAGGCGATGCGTGAACATAACTTGCAGTTGATGGAAAGTGTCGTCCAGACATTGGAGCATGAGTTGGTCTCGCCACGGGAAGCCGATAAGCGCAGTGGCACCTTGATCCTGCAATTTGGCGAGCGCCAAGCACCCATCATGGCGGCGTTGGCGGAGGCGAATATCAGTGTCGATGCCCGCAGTTTAGGAATACGCGTATCGCCGCATATCTATAACGATGAGGCCGATATCGCGAAGTTGCTAGAGGTGATAAAAGCCCATCGTTAACGGATTGAACAGGGCTTGCTCGAAGCGGCTACGAATGGGGTGCGCTAGGCGACCTAGTTGCACCCCTATGCCGATATGACATTACCCCTTAGCCTCACGGGTTGAGGCTAAGGTAATTTATGGCTGGCGAATATGTTTAAATACTGTAGTTATAGCGGCAGAACATAGACCGTGGGGTGCGAAGCTCTGGATTGCTTGGGGTGATCGCCAAATCGACGGGTAGCATCACTGCATCTACTACCAGTGAGCCGCCCATATCCACCAGTGTCAGTGGGACAGTAAACAGCAGTAGAGGCGGAGCGGATATCGCGGATATCACCACACACTCCTCGCCATTATCGACAGCTGTTTGCACACTCGAAAATGAGTGGCCCCAGGTTGAATCTGTTCCCATTCTCGATGTTACCGCTGCGCATCCACTGAGATACCCGCATACAACTAACCAAGCCAACCAACGCATAACCACTCCATTGTTTATGTTTGAAAAACCGCATCGCTTCCATGTGGCTGACTCGTTTGATCGACTCAGCGTTTTGGTATTGCGGATTTTACTCGGCACAAATGTGCTCTGTTTCAATGGTTTGGCATTCTAATCAGATGAGTTTCGTTGTCAATTATTCGGCAATTACAGCCCTATGGCTCAAGCCTTTTACGGTTGAGGCGTTCAACAATCTGGCTAGCATTTAGATCGTGGACGACGTTTATCACGGTGGAAGGTGCGTCGGTAATGGCGCCTATCACCACCAGAATGGGGATGGTTTCCATTGGTAATCCTAAGGTAGTGACGATAAAAATCTCCCCAAGGAAGGCGCCGCCCGGCACGCCACCAATGATGAAGGCGGATAGGACGGAGATGAGTATGGTTACCATAAACACATCGACCGTGAAATCTAAACCGAGCAGAGAGTAGATAAACACAATCTTCAGTGCGGTGATAATGGATGCGCCGCCCTTATTCAAATTCACCAGCAGCGGCAGGCTGATATCGGCGATTTCGGGTTTTATCCCCATCTTCAGGGCGGCCCTTAAGGTAACTGGCAGGGTTGCGAGGGAGGAAGTCGTACCTAATGCGGTCACTGCGGGTTCGAGGGCGTGGCGCCAAAATTGTCTAATTCCGTGCATGCCGCCGCCTAGCCAGGCATAAAAGGTGGAGCCGACGGTGAGGTAGATAAAACAGGCTACTAAAAATAATCCCACGGCGCGGGCAAAGGTCACCACAAGCTGCGGATCTTGACTCGCCATGGTGGAGGCAAAGTAAGCGCCAAGGCCGACGGGGGCGGCCAGCATAATAATGGCGACTATCTTCATGATGACGGTATTAAAACTGTCGAGCAGTGCCGAGACTTTACGGCCATCTTCACCCGATTGACCTATGGCGATTCCGGCAATCACCGACATGATAATAAGCGCCAAGATATTGGATTTGGAGAGTAATCCAGAAAAGTCATTGGTGGTCAGCAGCGCCACAAAATCCATCTTCCCCGAGGTGTCGCTAACGGTTTGATTAAGATCGAGGGTCACGCCTTGGGCTGGATCAAACATCAGTGCCAGTAAGGTGATGCCGACGGCGGGAATAATCGCCATCAGAATCGAGACGCCCATAATCGACACTAAAATCGCCCCAAGCTTTTTTAAGTCCGTCATGCGGGCAATCGATGAGGTTACGCTGATCGCCACTAAGGGCACGATAATCATAAACAACAGATTTAAAAAGATTTGCCCTAGGGGCTTGAGCTTGAGTGCCAAGGATGGCCAATAGATGCCGATCATGCCGCCAAGTAATAATGCACTGAGCAGCACAATTGAGTCTTGATAGGGTTTAAGTTTTTGCCACATAGCTAAGCGCCTATTGTTATTTTTATCATTGTGTTGGAGAGTCAGTAGGAACGCCCAAATGAGAGGAGTCAATCATGCAGCATGGACATGCTCAAGCTAGCGAGTCATTCGCATAAGCGCAAGAAGGGATTGGAAATAAACTCTTTTTTGGTTTGGGGTAACGGTTAACAAGCGTGCTTGAGCCTATTCAGCATCTGATTTCGGACGATGTGACTTTTGTTAACGCGACAGCTTCTGTTTAGGTGTATTAGCCGCACGGCGAAAGCACGTCAGTAGAAAGGTGTATTTACCTAGTTAGGCTCGTTTGTAACGTTGTGCCTCGTTCGTTTATTGATTAGCTTACGCAGTCTGGGTTTTATGCAAACACCCAAGGCCAAAATTACTAGTTAATCAGGATGAATCAAATGCTAAAAAAATGGATTGCGATATTGTTACCCGTTGCCGTATTAGGCTTGAGTGGCTGCGCCTCGGTCAGTGATACTGATACCGATTCGACGGTAGCAAGCAGCGCCGAGAAGAAAGTCAGCAAAAAGATTGCAACAAAGTCATGACCACGGGGTCGCGCCTTGGTCGTTGCAGATAATTACTGTTTATCAATGCACTATGGGATTGTATTCATTATTTATTTTTAATGCTTAGAGAGCATTATACTCAGAACGATAGAAAGTGCTAAACAAGGTGCTTTCTATATTTTGTTCACTTTTTATTTTCATTTTTATAGCAAGCCAAACCCTGGAAATAACCATAGTGGATCCTAGAGTTCATAGGTTTTGTAGCGTGATTGGGATTGGTTAAGATATATTGCTGATTGAGTTTAGTGTATTAAATCTAATCGCGAAATTTTAAATGAATAGCTTTGTAATATTTTTATGAGTTACGTTGTTTAAGTAATCTATTAATATTCGTGTTAGTTGTTTTCATATGTCGCAAGTTAAGCTATTGCGTGTACAGTTTGATAACTCATGAGTGCTTTTATTCGATAGTGCACTACAAGCCGCACAGGTCATATGATCACGATAGTGTTGGTCAAAAAACGCAGTGGTTCTCGCCTCTAATGAATCAAAAAGCGCAAGGGTTAAGGGCTTTTGCCATTTGTATCGTTCCATCAGGTTTGCTAAATGTCGATAACAGGTTTCTCGGCGATTAGATAAATACTCAGGGGCTATGAGCTGACTTTCAAATTGTGTCAAAGATCCTGTCAAATAAAAGGTAATCCCTTGAACAAGTTCTTTTATTTCTAATGGGGTTGCGACTAACTCACCATTTTCAACCGCTAAATTTAATGCGTCTGTAAACCAACCCCAAAAGGCATTAATGCGTTTTTAAACCGCTCCACTTTTTCATCACTCGCGAGTTTCCAAACCATTGTATTGACTGACACCGAACGCAGTGTAAAAAAGCTACTACTACGCTTAATGGTTTCAAAGGTAAAAAAAATGGGTAAGAGCACTTTCTCTTGTGCTGTTAAATCTGGATTCTTATGGATAAAAATGGGTAAGTGATTTGATGTCGCACTTCTTAAGAATAAACAAACCAACACATCTTCTTTACGTTCAAAAAACTTATATAAGGTTCCTGTAGAGCATCCAACCTCATGAGCAAGTTGAGAAAATTTAAAAGACACAACACCTTGTGACTCAATCAGCTTTTCTGCTGCATCCAATATCTGATTACAACGCAAAATAGATAGTGAGTCAGTGGGGCATTTCATTTACTTATTCCTGTATACCGAAAAGTAAATTATGGATTGCGCACAAATATGAGACATAGCCAATAAACGAATAATCGGGATTAAGCTCACATCACAGAGTTTTAAATTTTAATCTTTGTGATTTACTTCAAAATCACATTTAATCAACAGGAATTTGTCATAAGTTAAATTTTGTTCATTTAACCTGTATTACCTCCGGTCAATTCCCAAAGAAAAAATATTCACGAGATAACTCACGAATAAAATTGTCACTGAAAAAAAGTCGTGACTCACTTCTCCTTAGACGCCGTTCATAACCTCTATCTTGTTTGCAACAGACATAGAGGGTTAACAAAATGCATGATAGAAGAAGTTTTTAAAGCTAGGTGCTGGTGCTGCGGTAGGCGGTATCGCAGCGGTATTGCCAAGTTCAGCATTAGCCACTGAATGCGCCTCAAACATTAAATGGGATGAAACTCGTGATGTTATTGTCGTGGGGTCAGGTTTTGCGGGGCTGTCATCCGCACTAAATGCTAAGCGACAAGGTCTAGGCTCGATACTGGTATTAGAAAAAATGCAGGTGATCGGTGGCAACTCAGCGATCAACGGGGGCTGGTTAGCTATCCCTAAAAACCCAATCCAATTAGCTCAAGGGATCAACGATGACTCACCCGAAGAGCTAGTAAAAGATCAAATTATCTCCGGCCGCGGTATGCAAAATACCGACATGCTACGACAAATCGCTAATCGTGCCCTAGATGCTTATCAGCTGTGTATTGATACAGGGGTAAAATTCCGTGAGGGCTTTAACCAACAAGTGGGCGGCCACAATAAAGCGCGAGCTATCCGTACTCTGCATGGCGTCGGTGGCGATATCACCACAAAACTCTATGAAGCTGGTAAAAAAGAAGGCGTTGAGTACCGTCTGCAACATTATGTTGAAGACTTCATCATGGATGGCCAAGAGATTGTTGGCTTGAAAGTGCGTCAAAATTATCGTTTCCCGGATCTCAAAACCGGTAAAACAATCTACATCAAAGCCAATAAGGCCGTTATCCTTGCCCACGGTGGTTTCTCACGTAACTTAGTACTACGTGAACTGGTCGACCCTGCATTAGATAAAACCTTAGATTGTACCAATGCCCTAGGCGCAACGGGTGAAGTCACACTAACGGCTATGGCCCACGGTGCTTTCCCGGTTCATATGAGCTTTATTCAAACAGGTCACTGGGGCTCGCCAGATGAAGGCGGCTTTGGCTGGTCAAATGCTCTGCTCTCGATTGGTTTCCATAAAGGAATTTCAGTCAATGTGTTAGACGGTAAGCGTTTTATGAATGAACGCGCCGATAGAAAAACCTGCTCCGACGCCATTATGAAAAATCGTAACCCTGATGGCTCACCCGCCTATCCTGTGGTGTTTTTTAACCATGACGATCATGTTGGTGCAGAAGAAGTGACCCGCGCAGTGCGTGACCAAATCGCTTGGAAAGTCGATAGCCTTGAGCAATTAGCTAAGCAATTCAATATTCCACTTGCACCGCTCAAACAAACTGTTGCCGAGTACAACAAGCAAGTGCCACAGCGCATTGACCCCTTGTTTGGCCGCATGATGGATACGGCTGTCGAGCTTAAACCGCCGTTTATTGTGTCGCGGATTTGGCCAAAAGTGCACTACTGCATGGGCGGTTTAAAAACCGATTTAGGCGCGAGAGTGCTGCATAGTCAAACCCTAGCTCCGATGAAAAATCTCTATGCCGTTGGTGAAGCAACTGGCGGTACTCACGGTGGAACCCGTTTAAGTTCAACAGCTTGCCTGGAGTGCTTAACGATGGGAATTATCGTTGCTGAAACCATCAAATCTGACATGCAGGCTTAAATCATGATGAAAACATTACTACTCACACTGGTTGTTGCAACACTGTTCACTGGCGCAGCCAATGCCGGAGACCTTGTCAAGATGAAAGGCAGCACCCAAGGCAGAACCAACCACGAATTTATCTACCAAGATGGCTGTAAAGGATGCCACCAAGGCTCGGGTAAACAAAATGCCACCGATGCAGCCTGCGTTGAATGTCATGGCGAAATCACCAGTATTCCGGTTGATGAGTCCAAACTTGCCATCCCTGAAGCCCATCCACATAAATCGCTGCACTACAACGAAGGCGCCAGCTGCTTAGCCTGCCACGGCGAGCATGAGAAAAAGGCTCCCGTGTGCGCTGAGTGTCACCGTACTTGGTTCAAAGAAATGTAATTTAATTTTATAATACAAAAACTTAAGAAAGGTAATGATGATGAAAAAATCCACCCGGTTTATGTTGTCCATGGTGGCAACCGCTATCGCACTATCTCAAACTAACGCCTTTGCCGCAGTGCAAGAAGATGGCATCAATATTGGCGGTGCTGTGCGCGTTAACTATGGCTATCGTGATTATGATGAAAAATCGAAGGATAAAGGCGGCGACTTTAACTTCGACATGGCGGCAATTAAATTCGATGGAAAAAAGGCGATTTCGGTTTAGCGGCAGAATACCGTTTTACCTCAGGCACTAACTACATCAAGTATGGTTATGGCTACTACAACATTGACCCAGACTGGCAACTGCAATTTGGTATCAACAAAGTACCCTTTGGTAACCGCGAGTTTATCTCTAACAGTTGGTGGTTTGGTCTGCCTTACTATTTAGGCTTTGAAGATGACCACGACATCGGCTTAAAAGCGACCTATGAGAAAAACGGCTGGCACACCGATTTAGCGTTTTATAAAAATGCCGAATACGGCCCAACTGAAAACAAGCGTTATTCAACTGACTTGTATACCGGCACCATCAACGGCACGGAATACAATAACGAAGAAACAAACCAACTCAACGTGCGCCAAACCTACACCGCTGAATACGAAGGTGGCGCAACCACCTTTGGTGGCTCAGTACAGGTCGGCCAAATCTATAACAGCAAAACCGGCAATAATGGCGACCGCTATGCTGTAGCCCTGCATTTAGACAGCAGTTACAACGGCTGGAACCTACAAATGCAAGCCATGCAGTATGAATACAATGCTGCAGATGCTATCGACGACAACAAAATTGGCGTATCGGTGGTGAGCTGGCAATACGAAATCGCCTCAAAAGGCCAAGCCTATAACATCAACATTGCCAAAACCGTTAACACAGATTGGGGCAGCATTAAGTTTTATAACGACTTTGGTTTAATGACGCCTGATGTTGATGACGATAGCTACGACAACAGCATGCAAAACGTCACCGGTATGGCGATTTCTGCTGGCCCAACGTACACCATGATTGACTTTGTCATGGGTAAAAACATGACCTTCTCAACCGCCAATAACGACCACGTTGGCCTACCAGAAGTCGGTAACGATTGGGATAAACGTATCAACATCAACTTTGGTTACTACTTCTAGTATTTGCGCAGTTTAGGACGTCCATCCTCCCTGCCGTTTTAGACTGCTATACCTTTTTGGCCCTATTCGTTAGGGCTTTTTTTACGTTTTCCCCATAGAGTGAACGATGAAACTACAATCTTTACCTACACTTGCCGTTTATTTTATCTGTTCATCCTCCCTGTATGCTGCCGATGTACAGTTAGGCGGATTTATTAAGGCCAACACCCGCTTTGTTGAAGGCAACGTGGCCTTTCAAGACAGTTGGACAGGAGGAGGCGAGGTTGTCGAACACAGCAAACGCACCCAATTTGGCGCCCAAGAAAGCCGCTTTAACCTGTCGCTCAACACCGATGAAGCCAAAGCCTTTGCCGAAATCGATTTTGTCGGCTCCAGCCAAGGGAATCCGATTATCTCCAACTCCTACAGTCCACGGCTTAGGCATGCCTATATCAGTTATCAAGGCATCACCGCCGGACAAACTTGGTCAACCTTAGTCAATACCAGTACCTTTGCCGAAACTGCCGATTTAGGCGGGCCATTAGTTGGACAAGCCATGGTAAGACAAGCACTTATCCGCTATTGCACCGAACAATGGCAGTTCGCCCTCGAAAATCCCTACAGTTACGGCACCCAAGCCGAAACGGATGGGCAAACCAAGGCTACAACAGCAAAACCTAACTGGATTGATACCAGTCATGATTACATCCCAGACATGATTGCCCGCTACAACCAATCAGGCGAATGGGGCAATGTGTCTCTCTCTGGCTTAGTGCGTTATTTAGATCCAGCGGGCACGTCGCAATGGGCTGGTGGGCTCTCCCTTGCTGCCAAACTCTTTACCTTTGGCCAAGATGATCTACGCCTACAATTGCACTATGGTCACCTAGGTCGTTATGTTGGCACCGATGCCGCGCGCGATATCATCCAAGGAGAATTAGAAACCACGACGTCGGCCATGTTTGCCTACCGACATTTTTGGACTGACTACGCCCGCTCGACAATCTTTTTGGGCGCACCAGTACAGAGAGGGAACAAACGGATCGCAGTCACTTTGGTGTGAATCTGTTTACCAACTTGACCCAAGCACTCACTCTAGGTATTGAAGTTGGCCGCTATCAAATTGAGGATAACAACAGCTCTGCCCATCCCAATGCGCAGCAGGGAAAGTCCAACTACGCGCAGTTAAGCATACAATTGCAGCTCTAAAACGGCTCGGACGGTAAGATTATTCGCGAGTAAAGTCACGAATAAGTTTGCCACTCAAAACATGCCGTGATCCAATTCACCTTTACCATTAACCAATCACTTTATTGTTAGTCACGTAACAACATAACCAACAGAATATCGCCATTAAGCGATGTAAAAATAGGATTGGAATGATGAAATTAAAAATGCTTTTCGGATTAGCCGCACTGACTTCAACAGCTGTTATGGCTCAAGGCCCACAATGTAATCACGCGCAACTACCCTATCAACAAATGACGCCAGTGCCGTACGACAGCACGCCCTATGTGCCGCAAAACACTATGCCAGAGCAATGCCGTAACCCCGAAATCGAGGCCTACATTGCCGATTGGGAAGCTGGCAAAATCGACTTTAACACCATCAAACCCAATGACAGCATTGCCGCAGACCAACGTTTTTGTAAAACTTTGGATGACCACGGTAACGTGCTCGAAGCCAAAAACTGCGATCCTAAAAACTCACCTGTGGGTTATATCTGGAAAGAGCTATCAGATAGCCCTGTCGTAATTGGTATCACTAATGGGTTGAAATCAGACCATGAGCCACATTTCCATGGTCAACCAGAGTGTTACTACGTAGTCAACGGCACCAGCAAGACACTGGCAAACAATAAATTTGAAACTCTGGCCAAAGGTCAATATTTCTATATTCCTGGTGCCCATATCCACAATACCCCAATCCTCAATAAAGAAGGTTTAGGTGTATTTTACTGGTATCCAAACAACGCCCACTTTGATGGATTTAAATACTACTGGCGTAAAGATGTTAAAAATCTACGGGTGGCCGAAGAAGCCTTTGACCGCGTAGATGCCATCCGTAAACGCGATTTAAACCTAGGCCCATACGGTACCAACGAACAATTTTTCAAAAACTAGTTAGCGTAATTCAACCTAAGCACAGATAAAAATGAATTTGTATTAACTCACGATTTGGTAGGTGTTGTTGAGTCGCGCTTAGCTGGCTTATCGTGATATTCACATCTGAAGCTTGATTGATTTTCCGAATAAAAAACGGTCCACTTGGGGACCGTTTTTTGTTTGTGGCATTTGCTCAACCCGCTTTAAGGGAAGGCTGACACAAGTGATTGATGCCTTTTAGCCTGTTATCACCAACTCAGTTGATAATTGAGGGCAAAGGTGCGACCGCGGCCATGGTAGTCGAACATAGACTCAGGACCGTAGGTCGGACTGTAGAAGTACATCGCTCTTTGGCCCCACAGGGTGCTGTAGTCTTTATCGAGCAGGTTTTCGATGCCGTAGCTCAAGGTGCCGACCGGTAAATCGATAGAGCCCAGTAAATCCAGCGTCGTGTAGCTATCAAGCTCACTCGCTAGGCCATCGTTGGTTTTGAAGCGATAGTCAGATTCGGCGCTGAAACTGTGCTCAGCCTGTAAACGGATCTTCTGTGTGTCGCCGCGCCAGCCAATAAAGGCGGTGGCCTTAGAGGGCGAGGCATAAGTGACGGTTTCATCGATCCAGTTATTCTCATCCTTCACTTCACTGCGCACCAGATGCAGATTGGTGCCGACTTGCCAGTCGGAGCTGATATCAAAGTTCAGTTGTGCCTCTAGGCCATAGCTGCGCTTGTCTTGGTCTTTGACATTGATGGTCAGATCTTTGCTGTTGACCTCAATGACCTTGTCAGACACGGCATAATAGACGCTGGCTTGCGCCTGCCAACGGTCTGCAAGATAACGCCATCCCAGCTCCATGGAGTCGGTCTTGATCCCATCAAGGCGAGTATCATTGATATTGATGCTGTTTTGCAACTGTAAGTAACCGTCGGCATCGGCCTTGTAGGTGCCGCGGCCATAGTATTTCGATAGGTCTGGCAGTTCAAAGCCTTGGGAATAGGCAAGCCAGAGTTGTTGGTCTTGGCTTAACTTAGCCACCAAGCCGAGGTTGATTAAACCTATGTTATAGTCGGTGCTGCCGCCTTTAATGGCATCGGCTCCTGTGGCTTTGCCAGAGGCGATCGCCACCTGTTGGTTATAACCGATAAAATCATCAACACTGTTTTCCATGTGTTGATAACGATAGCCTGCGTTTAGCACCAAAAAGCTATTCATCTCCCAACTGCTTTGGACAAATGCAGCAATGGATTCGACCGAAAAGTCGACATAACGGCCGGTAGTGAACAGCTCGCGCATCACTAAGCCGCCGTGTTGGTTGGCGGCATCGAGGTCGAAGCTCATTTGGCTCGAATCAAAACTTTCTTTATCCCAATCCAGTCCCCAAGTGAGCGTGAGGCTATCGACGGGCTTGGATTCAACGACCGCCTTCAAACCATAGATGCTGGTGTTTTGGGCCGATGCTGAGAAGTTGTAGACGCCGCTGGTTTCATTGACATAGGGGAACGGGTGGAAGTCCAGATTCTCTTTGCGATAAAAGCCTTGTAAATACAGGGTTTGACCAAGAAACTCATTCTGTGAGTAGGACAGATTCAGCAAAGTGCGCTCGGTGGCGGGGCTGCGGTCAGCGTCTAATCCCTTACGGGTTTCGAGCACTGAGGCATCGCCAGTGACGCCGGAGAAGTTCTCACCCATATACAGACCATGTTCATCGTCTGAACCGTTGCGATAGTATTGCGCCATGGCGCTGAGGTTAGCGTCATTGGCAAGCTGCCAATCCATATTCGCCATTAAATCATAACCTTGGGTGTACTGCATTCCGGTTTGGGTAATGTCCAGCATCACAGGGTTGCTGCTGCCATCAAACCATTGGCCGTTTTCCTGCCAAGCGGCACTGAAGCGCCCTTTAAGCGAATCGCTGCCTCCGGTCACCGCCAGCGCGGTGCGGTAATCTACATCCTCACTGCTATTAAAGCCGGACTTGAATCCCGCTTCGGCTTCGAAGGTATCACTGCTGTCAGCTGCTTTTTTAGTGACAATATTTATGGCACCGCCCAGTGCGCCACCGCCATAGATAGCCGACGCGCCAGCAAGCACTTCGATGCGGGCAATATTGAATGGATCGATACTGTCGAGCTGGCGGCTGATACTGCGGGAGGTGTTCATCGACACGCCATCGATTAGGACCACCATGGCGCGACCGCGAATATTCTGGCCAAAGTTGGTGCGCCCTTGGCTGGATACATCCATCGACGGCACTAAGGCGGCGAGCATTTCCTTAATACCTTTGCCGCTATCGGTTTGCTCGCGAATGCTGGCTTCATCAATGATCCACACAGTGCTGGAGAGATCGCTGATTTGGGTCGGTGAGCGGGTGGCGGAGACCACCATGCGCTCCATATCGTTTTCAGCGGCTGTTGCCACATTAACAAGCCCCAGTTGGCAGATAACTGCGGCGGCGACTAGGTTTATCGGCCCCATAGACTTAGGCATAGTATTCTCCATCAAAAACAACAGGTACATGAGAAGCCAAAAGGACTGCACTGTGGTGCCATTTCCTCGCGACCCAGAAAGCGTTTTTAATGGTTTGAATTCAATGCGCTAACTGAATATGAATGGAGAGTATTCCGTGTTTGGCTCCAAAAAAGACGCATTATTATAGTTGCAATCGAGAATCGTTCTTAATTGAATTTACAAAGCCTTTACTTTTTTACGCACCCCAAATCACGAGGCGACAACAAATGGACAGATACAACGAGAGGTCGGGGTTTATGGTTGTAGAGGGGTTGAATAGGCAGGGGAATACTTGGGAGTCACAGAGCGATAGAGACAAAACAGCCCCGACAGAAGACCGTCGGGGCTGTTAGATTTTGTGCTGCTAATCGATGCCGTTAGCCATTACAGGCTGTAGTACATCTCGAACTCTAATGGGTGAGTTGTACGGCTTACACGCTCAGCTTCTGCAGATTTCAGTGCAATGTAAGATTGGATGAAATCTTCGCTGAATACACCGCCGCGAGTTAAGAACTCGTGGTCAGCTTGCAGGTTTTCAAGCGCGTTTTCTAATGAAGTCGCTACTTGTGGGATTTCAGCCGCTTCTTCAGCTGGCAGATCGTACAAGTCTTTATCCATAGCTTCGCCTGGATGGATCTTGTTTTGGATACCATCGATACCCGCCATCAGCAGCGCTGCGAAACCTAAGTATGGGTTTGCATGTGGATCTGGGAAGCGAGTCTCGATACGACGGCCTTTAGGGCTTGGTACTACTGGGATACGAATTGAAGCGCTGCGGTTACGTGCCGAGTAGGCCAGCATGACAGGTGCTTCGAAGTGAGGTACTAGACGCTTGTACGAGTTAGTGCTTGGGTTAGTGAAAGCGTTCAGCGCGCGAGCGTGCTTGATGATACCGCCGATGTAGTAAAGTGCTGTCTCGCTCAGACCGGCGTATTTGTCGCCAGAGAAGAGGTTAACACCGTCTTTTGCCAGAGATTGGTGAACGTGCATACCGCTACCGTTGTCGCCAACGATTGGCTTAGGCATGAAGGTTGCTGTTTTGCCGTAAGCGTGGGCCATGTTGTGAACCACATACTTAAGGATCTGGATTTCATCGGCTTTCTTAGTCAGCTTGTTGAAGCGAGTTGCGATCTCGTTCTGACCGGCAGTCGCCACTTCGTGGTGATGCGCTTCAACTACTTGACCCATCTCTTCCAGTACCAGACACATGGCGCTACGAAGATCTTGTGAAGAGTCAACCGGTGCTACTGGGAAGTAACCACCTTTAACGAATGGGCGGTGACCAGTGTTGCCACCTTCGTAGCTAGTGCCTGAGTTCCAAGCCGCTTCTTTAGCGTCGATTTTCACGAAACAGCCAGACATGTCTGTGCCGAAACGTACGTCGTCGAACAGGAAGAACTCTGGCTCAGGACCAACTAATACGGTATCGGCGATACCAGTAGAGCGTAAGTACTCTTCGGCTTTCTTAGCGATAGAGCGTGGGTCACGGTCATAACCAGTCATAGTGCCTGGCTCAAGAATGTCACAACGGATCAGCGCTGTGGTTTCTTCGGTGAACGGGTCTAATACGAAGGTCGTTGGGTCTGGCATCAGTACCATGTCTGATTCGTTAATGCCTTTCCAGCCAGCAATAGATGAACCATCGAACATTTTACCGTCTTCAAAGAAATCGGCATCAACCTGATGAGTAGGGATAGAAACGTGCTGCTCTTTACCTTTAGTATCGGTAAAACGCAAATCAACAAACTTAACTTCTAATTCTTCTAGTTGCTTTAAAACTGATTCAACTGACATTCTAAAGTCTCCGAGTAGGGTAAAGGGATGTCCCTTCTATAATCTTTTAACTCAAGTCGCGCTTGAGCCAAACTTACAAGCTATGTAGCGATATCTATGCCAACAATTTAAGGTGTTGATAATAAAAGGCTATATATTTTAGTGCACAACAATTTATATCTTGCTGCACTATGTTGGTGCGTTTGCATGTGGCATTTTGGTGCATTAATCCATTTTGGTGCGCACCGTTACAACACCATTTTAGTGCAAGCAACTTGAGTGCAATCTCGCAACGCCCATTTATCCCGAACTCGTCGGCCCATTAAGCTCAGAGGCAAGCCGGATTGATATCTCAATTCTGGCTTTTGACAAGATTCGAAACCAAACAAAGCACAACGAATTTAGCACATTAGTGAGGCGAGATAACCGTACAAGCTCACTATTTCAATCGCCCGTAATAATGTCACAAAACTGTGGCAACCTAAGCTGTTTTTCGCGGGGCGGTTATTGCTGGAAATATTGAATAGTGCTTAATTTTCATGGCGTTAATGTCGTTGTTCACAATGTGGAATAGAGTTTGTTGAAACTGAGGCCAAAGTCATCCGCAGAAACCGCTAATTGATGCCTGAGGCGCTTATTTTTATGGCTCACTCTGGCGCATCACGGCTTGATGGCGTGGATTGACTATACTTATGGCGGCTTTGGGCTGGGCAGCAAAAGCTGCACTGAGTGAAAAACAGTGAATTCAGCTGCTTAGCTTAGTTGATGACAAGATAAACTGGCGAATCGCCTGCGCATTAACGGTGCATTTAGGCTATTTGACTTGGGCAAGAGAGTACCTTTTGAGCACTGTGCTCAAAAAATTGTTTTATAAGTGTTCAAAAATAATCCTGTGCGGCGAGGCCGCTCTGGAGTAGAATGTCACGCTTTTTTATGGCGACTCAACGTAGATTGCTATAACGAATATTGAAATACCCTATTTTTTTGATGGTAAGAGGTTTATCCGTGTTAGAGAATTTACGTAACATCGCCATTATTGCGCACGTTGACCATGGTAAAACGACCCTGGTTGATAAGTTGCTGTCGCAATCAGGAACCCTTGCAACTCGAGGAGAGGCTACTGAGCGGGTGATGGATTCCAACGATCTTGAGAAGGAGCGTGGAATCACGATTCTGGCAAAGAATACTGCCATCAAGTGGAACGATTATCGTATTAATATCGTTGATACCCCAGGTCACGCCGACTTCGGTGGTGAGGTTGAACGTGTATTGTCTATGGTTGACTCAGTGTTACTGCTAGTTGATGCGGTCGATGGTCCAATGCCACAGACACGTTTCGTGACCAAGAAAGCTTTCGCACAAGGTTTAAAGCCTATCGTAGTGATCAACAAAATCGACCGTCCAGGCGCGCGCCCTGATTGGGTTATCGACCAGGTATTCGATCTGTTCGACAACTTAGGCGCGACCGATGAGCAATTAGATTTCCCAATCGTTTATGCCTCGGCATTAAACGGTTTTGCAACTTTAGATCCGGATGAAGTGAGCGCAGATATGACGCCACTGTTCCAAACTATCGTTGAAAAAGTTTCTCCACCTGCAGCTGACGCTGAAGGTCCATTCCAGATGCAGATCTCTCAGCTGGACTACAACTCATATGTAGGCGTTATCGGCGTTGGCCGTATCAAGCGTGGTAGCGTCAAGGTAAACCAACAGGTGAGCGTGATCGGTGCCGACGGTAAAGTGCGTAACGGCAAAATGGGCCAAGTATTAGGTTACATGGGCTTAGATCGTACCGAAGTTGACGTAGCTAACGCTGGCGACATCGTTGCTATTACCGGTTTAGGCGAGCTGAAAATCTCTGATACTGTGTGTGCTGCCGGTAGCGTTGAAGCACTGCCTGCACTGTCAGTTGATGAGCCAACACTGACCATGACTTTCCAGGTCAACACCTCTCCATTTGCAGGTAAAGAAGGTAAGTACGTCACTTCACGTAACATTCTTGAGCGTCTGCAGCAGGAATTAGTGCACAACGTGGCACTGCGCGTCGAAGAAACTGACAGCCCAGACCGTTTCGCGGTATCGGGCCGTGGTGAATTACACCTGTCTATCCTGATCGAAAACATGCGTCGTGAAGGCTACGAATTAGCAGTTTCTCGCCCAGAAGTTATCTTAAAAACCATCGATGGCGAACTGTGTGAGCCATACGAAACCCTGACCGTTGACGTTGAAGAAGAACATCAAGGTACAGTGATTGAGAAACTGGGTATCCGTAAAGCCGAAATGAAAGACATGCAGCTTGACGGTAAAGGTCGCGTTCGCGTTGACTTTATCATCCCAAGCCGTGGCTTAATCGGTTTCCAAACTGAGTTCTTAACTGCTACTTCTGGTACTGGTCTGATTTACCACTCATTCGATCACTACGGTCCTCACAAAGGTGGCGATATCGGTCAACGCGCTAACGGCGTATTGATCTCTAACGCGACCGGTAAGGCGCTGACATTCGCACTGTTCGGTCTGCAGGACCGCGGTCGTCTGTTTATCGGCCACGCTGCCGAGGTTTATGAAGGCCAGGTAGTGGGTATCCACTCTCGTGCTAACGATCTGACAGTGAACTGTCTGAAAGGTAAGCAGCTGACTAACATGCGCGCCTCTGGTACCGACGAAGCTCAGGTACTGACTACGCCAATCACCTTAACTCTTGAGCAAGCGCTTGAGTTTATCGATGATGACGAATTAGTTGAAGTAACACCTAAGAGCATCCGTGTTCGTAAGAAACACTTAACTGAAAACGACCGTAAGCGCGCTAGCCGCGGCTAATGGTGGTTGTGTGGTCGCGTAAAGTGACTGCCCAGTGAATGAATAAGGCCCCGCTAAGGCAACTTAGCGGGGCTTTTTTATGCTGTATTTGAGCGGAGTTGTTAGGATTTTCTTTTTAGTGCGTGGCGCAAAATGGCAACGCCGCAGATGGTGCTTGAGATCAGTAAAATAAACTCTCGATAATGATTCTCTGTGGATATGATTGAAGAATAGGCGGCACCAGCGAGTAAATAACCCACATTAAATAGCCCTAGCATAATTAAAATGGGGCCAAGAATTAGCCCGAACCAAAACCAAAAATCCTTTCGCTTGTGCATATGTTTTCCTAACAATTTGGCTGCGATTTAAGTAACTTAACAGCCTACGCTACGCGCTTCAATCCTCAATTTGTCCCTTACGATACTGCAGTTGCCATTGCTTAGGGGAAAATCCTGTCCAAGTTTTAAAGTGGCGACTAAATACGGCGACTTCGGCATACCCGAGTTGCAGTGCGAGTTCGGTGATGGTTTGCGTGCCATAACTGAGTTGCTGCTGGGCGATGTTTTGCCTGACATCCTGTAGCAAGTGGCGATAGCTTTGACCCGTTTCTTTCAGCCTCGTTTGTAGGGTGCGTTCGTGTAAACCCAGCGCCGTCGATACTCGTTCGATACAACACTCTCCCGTGGGGAGCAACCGATGGATTAAGTCCCGTGCTTGGTCGGCAAGGTTGTCGGGGTAGCGGCTCTGTAAATATTGTAGATGTGACTGGAGGTGGCGGTTAAGTGCCTCTTCATCGTGATAGTTACGCCCCAAGAGTTGTGAGGTTTTGAGCACCACGCCATCAAAGGCTTCGCGAAAACGCACTGGCTGGATAAAGCGTTGTGGCTCTGGGCCGCTAGGTTTGTTTTGGCACAAATACAAAGGAATGTTGCTGATATTCATATTGAGCAGGCTCGAGACAAACATCGCCAGCTGCGCCACGCTCATTTGCATCAGTTGTTCTATGCCACTTGGGCTGTGGACATTGATCGACAGTGCCAGTCGCACGATGTCAGTCTGTGGCTGTAGCTGCAATGACACCCCAGAGGCGTGTAAATACAGATAGTCATTCACTCGGGCAAGGGCATCGGCCACTGTGGCCGTGTGCGACACCAACATCGGCAGATCCCCTAGTACATGCAAGGTTTGCCGCTGCGCCAGCATTAAGCCAAACAAGGGCTGCTGGCAGCGCTGGGCGGCAATTTCCAATAATTCGGCTAAGCGTATATAGGCGATATAGGTGTTAGGATCGCGAAACTGCGCCTGCCGCAGCCCCGCTTGCTGGATCATTTCGATGGGGTTTTGCCCCAATTCTAGGACTAATTGCTCAAATTGAGCGACGGCACCACTTCGGACTAGGTACATGGGACGCTTAGTTCACTTTGTTATAAGACTCGTAAAATATCAAATTTGGCTCGTAAAAAGTCAAGATGCTGAGTAATTAAGCGTCTAAATTAACATCGTCTTAATAATTAAATGAATAAATACAAACAGAGGACAGCTATGCGTTTATTACATAAAACCGCCGTGGTGACGGGGGCTGCCGGGGGCATAGGGCAGGCCATTATTCGTAAACTGCTCGCCGAAGGGGCTAGGGTTGTCGCCGCCGATTTGTCTGCCGATGCGCTCAAGGTGTTTAACGATGTTCCCAGCGACAAGCTCGCTACTTTTAGTGTCGATGTGACTGATTACAACCAAGTGGAGGCCATGGTCAAGCAGGCGGCCAAGCAGTTTGGCCAGCTCGATATTCTGATCAATAACGCCGGCATCGGTTTGGCTAAGCCGCTGTTACAGCATGATCCTATTAATGATTTTGAACCTGTCACCAATGTGAACCAAAAAGGCGTGTACCACGGCATCCTCGCCGGTGGCCGTCAATTCCAAGCCCAAGGTACTCGGGGCGTGATTTTAAATACCTCGTCAGTTTACGCGCAGCTCGCCTCAGAAATGACCTTCACCTACAACGTCAGTAAAGCGGCCGTCGACATGATGACCAAATGCGCCGCGCTGGAGTATGCGCCGCTTGGTGTGCGGGTCTGCGCCGTGGCGCCGGGCCGCGTCGATACGCCTATGCTGCGCCAATACGAAGCGCTCGGGCTGTGGGAACACATTCGTAAAGAACAAATGCGCCAAGAATTTACCCAACCGAATGAGATTGCCGATGTGGTGGCATTTCTCGTCAGTGACGAAGCCAACTGCATCAATGGTTGCACAGTGAACGCCTCCGACGGTTTTGAAAACTTTAAATATCCACTGCTGGGGTAGTGGTAGCTCGACCCATAAACACTATAACAACAATGAGGAATGCAAACATGGCTCTACCAGAAGTGATTAATCATCAAGACTTTTTATTAACCCTCAATACCAACGAAGAACAGATCATCAAAGATGCCCTACCTGGCGTCGATGTGTACCCGTTATTTTTAGACCCTGAAAATGGAATTTGGGTGATCCGTGCCAAGTTTAAGCCGGGCATCACCTTGCCAAAGCATTTTCACACGGGTGTGGTGCATTTCTATACTCTAGCGGGGCGCTGGAACTATGTTGAATACCCAGACCAACCGCAAACAGCGGGCAGCTACTTGTATGAGCCAGGCGGTTCAATCCACACTTTCCATTGCCCCGCGGATTCTGAGGGGGCCGATGGGGTGATGGTGATTACTGGGGCGAATATTAACTTTGATGATGATGGTAACTTAATGTTTATTATGGATTCAGGTTGGATTGAGCAGGCGCTCTTGGCGGCTGCAAAAGCGCAGGGGATTAATCCACGCTACATCAAGCCCGGAGCCTTAGCCCGCATGAGCGATGCAGAATAGGAGCCCGCTATGAGCATGATGAATGCCATTGTGATGCAGGATGGTGACGTCAGCCTGCAACGGGTCGAGCAACCTAAGCCGCAGGCGGGCCAAGTGTTAGTGCGTAGCCTCGCCTGTGGGATCTGTGGCTCGGACATTCATATCACTCGTCACTACAGCGAAGTGTTTGATTTTTATCGTAAGCTTGGGGTCATGCCCGAAGGTGTTGATAATCATGCCGCTGTGATGCTTGGCCATGAGTTTTGTGCCGAAATTGTCGAGTTTGGTCCACAGACCCAACAGGCCTTAGCGCTTGGCACTCGGGTGACGTCTGTTCCCATTCTGATGAGCCAAAATGGTGCGGGAGTAGGAGTCACTCCTGGGGTGAATGGGGCCTATTCTGAATATTTTATTCTCGATGAAGCCCTATTGATGCCTGTGCCTGAACATTTACCGCCGGAGGCCGTGGCACTGACTGAACCCTTAGCCGTGGGATTGCATGCGGTGAATCGGGGTGATATGCAGGCCGAGGATGTGGCGCTGGTTGTGGGCTGCGGCCCTATTGGTCTGGCGGCGATCTCCGCGCTGCACTTACAAGGCGTGACAAAGATAGTGGCGGCGGATTTACAGGGCGATAAATTGCAATTAGCCCGTGAATTTGGGGCGACTCATACGGTGAACCCCAGTGAGCAGGACGAAGTCGCCTTCGCCGCCGAGCTTGCGGCGGGTAAGCGATTGGTGATATTCGAATGTGTCGGGATCCATAGGCTTATCGAAGGCTTTGTGCAGCGTGCACCCGCCAAGGCGACGATAGTGGTGACGGGCATTCACACTGCCAATGCTAATATCAATTACGCCTATGCCACGGTCAAAGAATTGGATATGCGCTTCTCCTACTATTATCAGCCGGCGGAATTTGCCGCCTGTTTAGCGGAACTAGCCCAAGGCACTATTCCTTGGCGTAAGCTGCTCACGGGTAAAGTGGGTATGGATGGGGTATCGGGGGCATTCAAGCAATTAATGCAATCGAATCCACATATTAAAGTTGTGATAGAGCCTTGGCGAAATGGCGAGCTAGAGACGCTCAGCTAATTGCTCGACACTTAATCAAATAAAGCCGCACATTAATGTGCGGTTTTTTTGTTCATTATTAGCATTTTTGATATCCTCAATTGGCTAATTTTTAATCCTGCATGGGCTCACAAAATGGTGACTTTTAGCCGATTTCGATTGTGTTTTAGCGAATGTAGCCTAGGGTTAATTGTTAGGCCAATCCCTAGTGATGGCATTGTCTTTGTTACCAAATTTGTCTTTTCTGCTGTCACAAGATTGCCAATAAGCCTTGGCAAACTGTGAAGGCTCTCGTTTCGACCGTAGTGTGTCTAGCAAGAGTTTTAGGGCGCGCTACTCCCGTTAGTGCAAGCTAAGTAAAGGAATATTCAATGGACAAGACTCAAAGCTCCCAAGGTAAATGCCCCGTGATGCATGGGGCAAATTCAGCGGTCGCCAGCAACAATATGGATTGGTGGCCTAAGGCACTTAACCTCGATATTTTGCATCAGCACGATAAGAAGACGGATCCTATGGATCCTAAGTTTAACTATCGCGAAGCCTTCAACAGCTTAGATCTCGCCGCAGTGAAGCGCGACCTCAATGCCTTAATGACCGACAGTCAAGATTGGTGGCCCGCCGACTGGGGACACTATGGCGGTCTGATGATCCGTATGGCATGGCACTCGGCCGGGACCTATAGAGTTGCCGATGGCCGTGGCGGCGCGGGAACGGGCAATCAACGCTTTGCTCCACTCAATAGCTGGCCCGATAACGCCAACTTAGACAAGGCGCGCCGTTTACTCTGGCCGATTAAGAAAAAATACGGCAACAAGCTCTCGTGGGCGGATTTGATGATCCTCGCGGGCAATGTGGCCTACGAGTCTATGGGTCTAAAAACCTATGGTTTTGCCGGTGGCCGTGAGGATATTTGGCACCCAGAGAAGGACATTTATTGGGGCTCTGAAAAACAATGGTTGGCGCCGACGGAAAATCCCAACAGCCGTTATTCGGGTGAGCGTGACCTTGAAAACCCCTTGGCCGCCGTGATGATGGGGCTGATCTATGTGAATCCAGAAGGGGTTGATGGCAAACCCGATCCCCTGCGCACCGCCCAAGATGTGCGTGTCACCTTTGCGCGAATGGCGATGAATGATGAAGAGACAGTGGCCTTAACCGCGGGTGGCCACACTGTGGGTAAGTGCCACGGTAATGGCAAGGCACAGGATCTTGGCCCAGAGCCTGAGGGCGAAGATCTTGAGGCTCAAGGTTTGGGCTGGCTCAACAAAAAAGGCCCAGGCATTGGCGCAAATGCCGTGACCAGTGGCCTCGAAGGCGCTTGGACGACTCATCCCACTCAATGGGATAACGGTTATTTTCATCTACTGTTAAATTACGATTGGGAATTGAAAAAAAGCCCTGCGGGCGCCTCGCAGTGGGAACCGATTAATATCAAAGAGGAAGATAAAGTCGTCTCTGTAGGCGATCCCAATCGCAAGTTTAATCCCATCATGACGGATGCGGATATGGCGATGAAGATGGACCCCGAGTATCGCAAAATCTCTGAGAAGTTTTATCAAGACCCCGCCTATTTCTCCGAGGTTTTTGCCCGCGCTTGGTTTAAGTTAACCCATCGCGATCTGGGTCCGAAGAGCCGCTACTTGGGGCCAGAAGTGCCGAATGAGGATTTGCTTTGGCAAGACCCGATCCCAAGCGTGGATTATCGCTTAGATGCCAGTGAGATTGTCGACCTGAAGGCGAAATTATTAGCCTCGGGACTCAGAGTATCCGAGTTAGTGGCAACGGCGTGGGACAGTGCCCGCACCTTCCGTGGCTCGGATTTCCGTGGCGGCGCCAATGGCGCGCGGATCCGCTTAGCACCGCAAAAGGATTGGCAGGCTAACGAACCCGAGCGGCTGCAAAAGGTGCTTAAAGTATTGACTGAGTTGCAGGCAGGCCTGAGTAAAAAAGTCAGCATCGCCGACTTAATTGTGCTGGGTGGCGCCGCTGCGATTGAAAAGGCCGCCCACGAGGCGGGAGTGAAAGTGACTGTGCCCTTTATCCCCGGCCGTGGCGATGCGACGCAGGACATGACCGATGTGGAATTCTTTGCCGTGCTTGAGCCCTTGCATGATGCGTATCGTAACTGGCAGAAAAAGGATTATGTGGTTCAGCCTGAGGAGATGATGCTCGATCGTACTCAACTGATGGGACTAACCGCCCATGAGATGACAGTGCTGGTTGGAGGTATGCGGGTGTTAGGCACTAACTATGGCGGCACGCATCATGGCGTGTTTACCGACAAAGTAGGTGTGTTAACCAATGATTTCTTTGTGAATCTGACCGACATGGCCTACAACTGGAAGCCTGCGGGCAGCAATCTTTATCAGATAGTCGAGCGCAAAACTGGCGCGGTAAAGTGGACCGCTACCCGCGTCGATCTGGTGTTTGGTTCTAACTCGATTTTGCGTGCCTATGCCGAGGTCTATGCGCAGGATGATGCCAAAGAGAAGTTTGTGCATGATTTTGTGGCCGCTTGGACTAAGGTGATGAATGCCGATAGGTTCGATCTTGCCTAATCACTAGCGTTTAAGCTTATTGTGAACATAAAAGGTGCAGCTTGGGCAGCACCTTTTTTATGTCTACTTATCAACAAATAAGATAGTTAATGGCCGACTCGGTCAATCACTTGGATAAGCTCCATGCGGATACTGTCCGGTGTTTGGCTGTGCCAGAATCCGGCTAAATAGGCGCCGAGTGGCAGGGCAAAGAGTGCCAATAATAACAAGACTAACAAGTCCTTATGGCTAACGCTGTGGCCAGATTTTAGGCTAAAACCGAGCGCCGCCGATTTAGGGCAGGCGGCGACGCAGCGCATACAGGCTTGGCACTCGTCGCTGCGTACCGTGGTTTTGGTGTGCACTATGATGTTGGCTGGGCAGGCGCGGGTACATTTGTCGCACTTCATGCCTTTAGCTTCGATCAGGCAATGTTGAGTATTGCGGCGGATCTTGAGCGGGCTGGCAAAACTTAAGATCCCAAGCATGGCGCCATAGGGACACAAGTAGCGGCAAAATCCTTGGCGACGCCACGCCGCTAAGGCGAGGATAAGCGCAAAGCAGGCTAAGGTGATGAGGCCAGGCGTGACAAAAAACAGCGCCATCTTAAGGTCGGCAATCTTGTGGTAGTTGCCCTGCAGATAATAGGGAATCGATTCGCTAGGCATACCGATAACGATGTAAAACAGCCCCAGCAGCAATAAGTATTTCAGCATCCGCAGTGGCCAGTCTAACCATGCGGGTGGCGCCAGTTCGGCCTTGATAAAGCGCTTGCGTAAGGCGTAGAGATATTCGCCGGCAAGCCCTAATGGACAGGCCCAGCCACAAAAGGCGCGTTTACAGAGTAAGCCTGTGAGTAGCACGGCGGCGAGCATTACGGCTGCGGCGGGATGGGTTTGGTCCCACAGGTTGAGCGTCACTATGGCTTTTAGCTCAATCCCGCCCGCGATAGGTAAGAAGGCATCGACGACATCGGGGCGCATCAACCAAGGCACTATGCCTTGTTTAAGTTGGATAGCATTGATGCAGTATTGGATGGCGACGATAAACAGTGAGAGCGCGAGCAGATGTTGGCAGCCTTCACGTAGGGTGTTGATTTTTATCTCGCCCTTTAATTCCTCTGGGGCAAATTTGTTGGCAATTAGGCACAGCGGCAAGGCAATGGCTAGGGCGAGCGCCAAAGGCCAGTAGAGGCTAATCGACACGGCGCCAGCACTCAGGAGTAAGGTGGCCACCGCCCCCATTTTTTACCGCTCCAATAGCTTAGGGATGCGATATACATCAGGGCCAACATCAGGGTAAGAGATTCAATAAAAGTCATGTTAATACTGCAAATAGAATACACGTATTCAGTCTGAGTCGAACTGACGGGATAAGTTTTTGAGCTAAAAGCGAAATTGTGCGGCAGATCCGATATTTACAGTATGCCGTGATAAAAGCGAGCGATAGCTCACAAAGCCGCTGGTTTACCCTATAGACCGAGTGAGCTTTGTAGAGTAGGTGATCTTGTTAGCTCTAGCTGCACAGGGTCAGTTGATACCTTCTTGCATCTCCAACAGATTGATTTTGCAGGATTGCACATTGTTGCGGCCCTGATGTTTGGCGCGATACAGGGCATCATCCGCCCGTTTGATTGTGTGTTCTAGGGGATGGGCAAAATCAACGGCCGCCACCCCAAGACTGAGGGTGACAGTAAAGACTTCTTGCGTCTCTGCCGTAAAGTTTAACGCGGCGACGGCGGTGCGGATCCGCTCGGCACATTGGTGTGCCTCAGTGAGGGATACGTCATGCAGCAACATAATAAATTCTTCACCACCATAACGCGCCACAAGATCGCACTTACGCGCATGCTGTTTGAGGGTGGTGGCAATCTCGATAATGACCTGGTCCCCCATGAGGTGGCCGTATTGGTCGTTGACCCGTTTGAAGAGGTCGATATCACAGATCATCACCGCCATCGGCTGTTTGGCAATGCAGGCCTGCATGTAGACCCGCTGCGCTTCTTTATGGAAATGGCCCCGATTAAATAGCTGGGTGAGCGAATCTGTCGCCGCTTGATGTTTAAGCTCTTCCTGCGAGGCTTTAATTTCTTCGAGCAAACGAATGCGATAGGCGATGATGAGGGCAAGCACTAGCGCCTCGAGCATAATGCCCACACCGACACCGTGACTGGATAAATAATTAAACTCGGCGCGCCCTTTGTAAAACATCACTGCGAGACCACTAAAGCCGACGAACAGGCTGTGGCCTAAAAGAAAATATTTAGCGATGGGATGCCGTTTTATCACCAGCGAAATCGTGACCGAGAGGGTGGTAAACATCATCAAGGCTGCTAAGCTGCTGGAGTAATGCAACGCGCTTGTGATATCGATTACCCCATAACAAAACTCGGCCACTAACAGGGCGAGCACAAACACGAGGGCGTAATGCTCAAACCGATAATGTTGCCGGGTCTCGAAAATATCCATCATAAATAAAATCAAAAAGATGGGCATAGTCATCAGGGTAAGGTGCCAATACAGGCTCGCCGAGCCATAAAACTCGAATACTTCGGCGACCAGCCCGTAGGAAAGTGCAATCCAGATCCCACCCGAGATTAAGTAACAGGCGTAAAACAGGTTGTCCCGCTGGCGGGAATACATAAATAACAATAGGTTGTAGATAATCAGTGCCAGTAGCATGCCCACCATAACCGCAATATCGGTAAAGCTACCCAGCAGCGCCCGTTGTGAGTGTTCCTTGTTGTATAAATCGATAGAAAACCATTGGTGAGAAAAGGATACGCTCTCGACGTATAAGGTTTTCTTTTGCTGTGGCGCGAGCGTGACCTCAAACACCGCTGCGCCGCCATAGAGCCAGCCATAGGTGCTGGGGTCGTCGAGGTCGAGTATTCGCCGCTGCGTTTCTTGACCATCGACCATCTCGTACAGGCCAACCTGGCGGTTATGATAGGCGTAAGGATGGTGCAGATACAGGGTTTGCGGGCTATCGCTGGTGTTGACTAAGGGGATTTTGGCCCAAGTTTTGATGGCCGCCGTACCGAGGGATACGCTATTGGGTGAGTCGATAAAGGGTTGTTGAATCACTTCGGCAAAGGGCATGTTCTCCGAGGTATCGATAAAATACCCCATACGAAACTGAGTAAGACTGGCCGTATTCTCTTGCCATTCAATCTGGGTCGGCAGCGCCTTGACTGTGAATGTCACCCAAGTGAGCAGTAAGGCCCCCAATGTGATTAAACGCATCCATGTCCCACGGCCCATACTGATTCTCTTTATTAACCTTGAGCTAACAAGTATGCCATAAAGTATCAGTGGCGTGCCGATAATGAAAAAATCAGCGAGGTTAGGGGATGTTATAGGGTTGAATAAAGCGGGATCTGATGGCGATGGATAAGAGTGGAAGTCGTGGCAAAGTAAGCGGTCAACAGCAGGCGTAATGGAAGGTTTAAGAGGGTATCGACCTTGCCAGCCTTTGGGGCTGACAAGGCAAGATGACGGCGAGCGTTAGCCTTTCGAGTTTTCGAGGGCCTCGATAAACTTGGTCGATTCGTTGATCGACTTGTTCATCTCTTTGATAAGCCCTGAGATATCCGTCTGTAGGCTCGCAAATTCTCCTTTAATCGCGCCAATCGCTTGAGCATTCAAGTTATGCTTTAAATACAGCATGTTGTCTTTCATGGCGGTGAGAATGGGCGGCATTTTAGATTCGGCGCGGCGCATGGTTTTCATCAGTTGCTGGTAGGAACGGCGGGTTTCCTTGAGCTTGGTTTCACTGTTGCGGCGCAGGCTAGCTTTGCTGATCTCGCCGATTTCGGCTTGCCATTCATCGAATAGCGCCTCGGCGACATCTTCGACTTTATTGATGCGATTACTCACGTCATCGGCGGCAGTTTGGGCTGACTCGTATTCATCTTTGGCCTTGTTATAGGCCTTTTCGAGGTTGCCACCATCGTGGTTGAGCAGGGCTTGCATCTCCTCGAGTGCTGAACTGAACTCTTTTTGGGCATCCTCTTGGGATTCTTTTGCGGCCTTCACTCTGTCGACCATGATGTCGCGCTTGTGGTAGCCCACTTTTTCCATGGCGCCGTAATAGGCACTCTGGCAGCCCGTCAGCAATAGCGTTGCCGCCATCAGGCTTGAGGTGATCAATCTTTTCATTAGGTATTCCGTCACTGAGTCAAATGAAGTTAGTCGGCCTTAAAACGTGCAGCATCGATAATGCTCCAGAGGTGAAAGATAGCACCTATTACAGCAGGGACAACTAACCACCAGAGGGCATAGCCAACCACAGTGACCACGAAAAACAGCAATGCAGCCAAAATTCGTCCCTGAACCAGTTGACCTAGGCCGGGAAAGAACAGACTAGCGATAGCGGCGATAACATTGCCCGCAGATCCTTGTTGTGACATCAATTCACTCCTTAGACTTGTAAATTAAGTGTTTATTGTACGAAGATAACGAGTCAATACCAACAGAATCAAGAGAAACCCGTGACTAAGAAGATAGAACTGGCACAAATTCAAGTCTTATTCCTCGGGATCTGGCGCTTCCTGCTGCATTTACGTCAGCGTTTAGTGGAAGATCAAATCAATATTCGCGCCGGCCACTTGGCCTATGTCACCCTGTTATCCCTTGTGCCTATGGTAGCTGTGACTATGTCGATGCTGTCCGCTTTCCCTGTTTTTAAGGGGATCCGTGGCCAAATCGAAGCCTTCGTGTACGAGAATTTTCTGCCCGCGGCGGGCGATACGGTACAAGTCTATATTAATGAATTTGTTGGCAATGCCTCTAAGGGCACGGCGGTTGGGATCGCGGCTCTGGTCGTGGTGGCGATTATGCTGATCTCCGCCATCGATAAATCGCTGAATAATATTTGGCGTACTAAGGAAAAGCGTTCTGTGGTGGTGGCCTTTTCCATGTATTGGATGGTGATTACCTTAGGCCCAGTGCTGGTAGGCGCGAGCCTAGTGGCGACTTCCTACGTGGTGTCATTAAAATTGTTTGAGGGCGACGCCTTGTCTGGGGTGATGCCATTGTTTATCGAGCGCTTGCCTATGCTGTTTTCGGTGGCGGCGTTTTTACTGCTCTATATGGTGGTGCCGAATCAAAAGGTGAAGTTTTGGCATGCGCTATTAGGCGCGGTTGTGGCGGCCTTACTGTTCGAGTTGGGGAAAAAAGGTTTTGCCCTGTATGTGACTAAATTCCCAAGTTATGAGGCCATTTACGGCGCTCTGGCGACCATTCCTATTCTGTTCGTTTGGGTGTATTTATCTTGGATGATAGTACTGCTGGGCGCCGAAATTACTGCAGCCATGCCCGAGTATTTGGACTATGAGTCCAGTAGCGATATCAACGAAACTAACCTCGATGGTCAGCCTTTAGCTGCGCAGGATACACCCGCCGCGCAGCCAGAAACCACATCCGCCCAATCAAGCCAAGTGCTTGAGACGACAGGCGAACTCGCTGCAACCGTGTCGCAATCGTCTACACTGGATAAGCCATAGCTAAGTTGTAGTCATAGCTAAGTTGTCATCCGCCAAGACATTCAACGAGCCTTATCCCACCTATGATCACTGACGCCCATCAGCTTGCCCCTTTTATCCGCCGTGATTGGCTGATGATGGGCAATGGGCAGCAGTTGCATCTTGCTCAATATGGTAATCCGCAGGGGATTCCGCTGCTGTATTTGCATGGTGGTCCAGGGGCAGGGGCTTCGGTCAGTGAACTGAGTTTATTTAACCCCGAGCAGTATTGGATTTTACTGTTAGATCAACGTGGTGCGGGACAATCACTGCCTGCTGGCGAGTTGGAACATAACCATTTAAATGGGCTTATCTGTGATATTGAGGCGATTCGCATTCACTTAGGCATAGAGCATTGGTGCCTAGCGGGTGGCTCATTTGGCGCCACCTTAGCCTTAATTTACAGTGGCTTATTTCCCCATCGAGTGATTGCCCAAGTGCTGTGGGCAATATTTATTCCCTCCAAGGCGGGTATTGAATGGCTCTATGGCCCATCTGGCGCGGCGCAGTTATATCCGCAGGCTTACCGTGAATTTGCTGCACCTTCTATTGGATTGGCGGATTTATTTACGCACTATCAGCTAGGATTGAACGCCCAAGATGAAGCAACCCGTCATGAATTTGCCCGCCGTTGGATCCAATGGGAATTAACCTTAGCGGGCGTACCAACTGGTCTACCTAAGCGGCTTACAACGCCGTTATTGGCCTTAGCTCAAATCGAGCTGCACTATGCAAAAAACGATTACTTCAATATGTTCAGCGTATTACAACGGGTGACATCTCAAGTCGCAGCGCGTACCCTGCTATTACAAGGCACGCAGGATGCTGTCTGTCCGGCACGCTTATTAGCCGCATTTTTGGCAAAAATCGACAACCCTAGGATACAAATTCATACCATTGTCGATGGTGGGCATTCGCTGAATAGTGACATACTCTCACTTGCCGTCACACTCGAGATCCAAGCCATGTGGACTTGGATAAAGCGACAGGAGCTAGCATGAAATTAGCCGTTATTATTGCCGCCATTTTGGGATTAACAGCCTGCGCGGCCACCTCATCCTCTACCCCAGAATCTCAATCCTCTTCTTCTGTGGTCGAATCTACCGAGGCGCGCGCTCCCGTGGCGCCTAAAGTGGTGCAATTGGCCGGAATGACCAACGAGGCCGCCGCCGATACCTTGTATCAGGCTTTAATCGATGCCAACTATTTAGCCACCAAAGTTGGGGCGGATAAGGTTGCGGTGCAATTTGGCAATAATGATTTTATGCTCGAACCCAGTATGAATGCTGCGGGGATTGACCGTATTCTGATGAACCGTTTTTATGCGGTGCATCCGCAGTTGCAGGCCAATCCTGAACTGCCCGCTGTGATTGGCGAGCTGAATGCCAAGCTCAATTTTGCTAAATTCGTGCTACGTGAGCAGGGCGCGGTGATCCAAATCCAAGGCACTGTGACCTTTGCCGATAAGGTCGAAATCGAGGAACTTCGCCGCTTTATGTTATGGACCGATGGCGGCTTAGCTGAAATTGCCCAGTCATTACCCGAAGGTGTGGAGCAGTATCTGCGTCCTATCCCCTTGATGCCCCTCGTTAAGTCTTAATTTAAAGGAAAAGTTGTGATCGCTTTAATTCAAAGAGTGAGCCGCGCCAGCGTCGTGGTGGACAATCAAACCATAGGTGCAATCGATAAGGGCTTGTTAGTTTTACTTGGGGTTGAGCGGGAAGATAACCGCGAGAAGATGGAAAAATTAGCCACTAAAGTGATGAGTTATCGAGTGTTTTCCGATGAAAATGGCAAGATGAATCTCAACTTAACTCAGGCGGGGGCTCGCTTTTAGTGGTGTCGCAATTTACCTTGGCCGCCGACACTGGCCGTGGCCTGCGCCCGAGCTTTTCGGGGGCGGGTACTCCTGAGCAAGCGCTTGGCCTGTATGAAGAATTTGTCGCCTTTTGCCGTGCGCAGGGTGTGACTACAGAAACGGGACAATTTGGCGCCGACATGAAGGTCGAGCTGGTCAACGATGGCCCAGTGACCTTCAATTTGCAGGTATAACCCACAGGAAATGTGCCAACGGCAGTAAGGACATGCACATGGACGAATTATTGAACCAATTGCGCCAGACCTGGCATAGCACCATTCCCGTTAGCGAGTTTATGCAGATAGCGCCAGTTTCCTTCGCCGAAGGGGAGCTACGCGTGAGTGCGCCACTGACGCCGAATATCAACCTGCATAACACTATGTTTGCGGGCAGTATTTATACCCTTATGACCCTCACAGGCTGGGGCATGGTGTGGCTGCAACAGCAGCTTCAACGGGTGGATGGCGACATAGTGTTAGCCGATGCCCATATCCGTTACATGGCGCCCGTGACCTGTGCGCCCGAGGTCAAAGTGCGTTGGCCTGAAACGGATTTAAGCCCGCTGCAACGGGGGCGTAAAGCCAAGGTAAAACTCGAAGTACAACTTTTTTGTGACGACAAACTCTGCGCACAATTCGATGGTTTGTATGTCAGTGTGCCTAAAATGTAAAACCTTTCTATAAAATCGAAATTAATCTCAAATTTTATCCGCTTTTTTCTTTTTTATGGGCTAATAAACTAAGCCCATAGAGTCGAGAGCAAGTTGAAAGACTCTCAAGAATTTCAATTTTCGGAGCAGATTATGTCTAAAGTCCTAGTGTTAAAATCCAGTATTCTTGGCGGTTATTCACAATCTGCCTTGTTAGTTGACCACCTGATCGGTAAATGGGAAGACCAAGGCGCGACCATCACAGTTCGCGATTTAGCGGGTAAAGATGTGTTGCCAATGGTTGATGGTGAAATTGCCTCTGGCCTGCGTGGCGGCGCTGAGTTAACTGCACGTCAGCAAGAGATGCTCGACCTGTCTAACGCCTTAGTTGAAGAGTTAAAAGCAAACGACACTATCGTGATCACTGCGCCTATGTACAACTTCAACATTCCAACTCAGCTGAAAAACTGGATTGATTTTGTGGCCCGTGCCGGTGTGACTTTCACTTATACCGAAAACGGTCCTAAAGGCTTAGTGGAAGGTAAACGCGCCGTGTTGATAACCACCCGTGGTGGTGCTCATAAAGATGGTCCAACGGATCACATTGTACCTTTCTTAAAAACCTTCCTCGGTTTTATCGGTATCACCGACGTGGAAGTGGTTTATGGCGAAGCGCTGAACATGGGTCCAGAAGCCAACCAAAAAGGGATCAGCGAAGCTAAAGCCAGTATCGATAAGCTAGCGGTTTAATCGTAAAAATAATAAAAATGCCAGCATCTTAGCTGGCATTTTTGTTTATGCAGAACACAATTATTCGCACAGTTTGCAGCCAAGGGACATAGCGCTGGTTTCGATATAACGCACTTTGGCGCTCGCTTGGCCACGATTACGGCTCACGCTGTAGCAGGTTTCGCGAACCACTTTGGGCAGAGGCGGTTGTTCGCCGCTAGGTGGGCGCGGGCACTTTGTTGTCATCTGCACCTCTTCACGCATCGTTGTTTGGCTTAGGCCTTAGCTTGGCTGGCAGCACACTAAATCTTTTAGCGAGCCACCATTGACCACACATTCAAAACCATTGGCCCTTAAAATATCGCAGCCCTTTTGGGCACGAATGCCTGCGCCGCAGTAAAGCACAAAGGGATGCTGTTTATTTTCGACCTGATGCAACCATTGGTCGAGTGTTGGCAGCGGTACGTTAATGGCCTGAGGCAAATGACCCGAGGCAAACTCCTCCGGTGAGCGCACATCGATAACGCGCGCACCTTGATCAATCAATTGCCAACATTTTTCACCGTTGCTGCTGCCAGATAATTTAGCCAGTAAAGATTGAAACATAGCTTTGCCTCTATGATTAGAAAATTTTAAATAAGTTTATTCTAATGGATTGGCGGGCGCAAGCGGCAATCTGTTGGGCGCTTGGCTTGTCGGCGTTATTCGGTGGCGGGCGCTTCCCTGTGATAGTGGATAAGATCATGAAACACCACGGGGTGATCGCTCAAGTTGCGGTAACCGTGGGGTTTATCGGCGGCAAAGCGCACGGCCTCGCCCTGCTGTAATGGCTGCCACTGGCCATCGACTAACACTTCCATGGTGCCGCTCAGTACAATCACATGCTCGGTCACGCCCGCCTCATGGGGCTCGGAAAGGCGTTCATAGTGCGGCAATAGAGTGAGTTCAAACATCTCAAAACCAAAGCGTGGCTCAAAGGGAAATAGCGACGCCACTAACATGCCGTCGGTTGCAGGCTTTTGGCGTAATGCATCGGCGTTACGAAAGACCGCGCCTTGGCTCTCGGGCGTTGGCTCCAGAAAAGTTGAGAGTGAGATATTAAAACCGCTAGCGATTTTCCACAGGGTAGCAATGGTGGGGCTAGATTCGCCGCGCTCAATCTGGCCTATCATGGCCTTGCTTACGCCTGTCTCGAGTGCCGCTTTATCTAAACTCCAACCCTTTTGGCTGCGCAGTTGTTTTAGGGTCGCGGCAAGATAGCTGTTGATGGTCTGCATTAGGTTATGACGCTTAAAAAAATTATTTGTACGTTATAACGCACAGGTGCTATCTTGTCCATCTCGTGCGTTATAGCGCACAAGTAATTAATGATGTGATGATCAAGGCAAAGGTAGGAGTAGGGATGATGTGGCGCGAGGCTTTGGGACTATCAAAAATATCGGCGGGCTTTATTGCTGTGCTGGTGGGTTATAGCAGTTCGGCGGTGATTATCCTGCAGGCGGCGGATGCCGTGGGCGCGACATCGGCACAGATGAGTTCATGGCTGTGGGCCTTAGGTGTCGGCATGGGGCTCACCAGTATTGGCCTGTCTCTCTACTATAAAAATCCGGTACTTACGGCATGGTCGACCCCGGGGCGGCGCTGATGGTTAGCAGCCTTGCGGGATTAAGTATCCACGAAGCCGTTGGTGCCTTCCTGATCAGCTCTTTGTTGATCACTCTATGCGGCTTGGCGGGCTGGATGGATAAGCTTATTCGTATCATGCCGCAGTCAGTCGCTTCGGCCATGTTAGCGGGGATTTTACTGCAGTTTGGTTTAGGACTGTTTCAAGCCATGCAGACTCAACTGAGCTTAATCCTATTGATGTTATTAGTATTTGTTGTGCTTAAGCCCTGGGCGCCGCGTTACATTATGTTACTCACCCTCGTTGCGGGGATAGGGATGAGTTATCAATTGGATCTACTGCAACTCGATAAGCTTGAGTTGCAATTCGCGGCTCCCGTATGGATAGCGCCTGCGTTTTCTGTCACCAGCGTAGTGGGTGTGGCGCTGCCCTTATTTGTGGTGACTATGGCCTCACAAAATATGCCTGGCGTCGCCGCGCTGCACGGTCATGGTTATCGCCCGCCTATCTCGCCATTAATTACCGTGACGGGTCTGATGGGCGTATTGTTTGCCCCCTTGGCGGTTTTGCCTTTAACTTATCCGCCATTACAGCGGCGATTTGTATGGGTAAAGAGGCTGACCCAAATCCCGCGACCCGTTACTGGGCTGCTGTGTGGGGCGGTGTTTTTTATTTGATGACAGGTCTACTCGGCGCCACTGTAGTGGGGCTCTTCGCCGCGTTTCCGAAGGAGTTGGTACTCGCGATTGCAGGATTAGCCCTGCTTGGCACCATAGGTAACAGTCTGACAGCTGCGCTTGCGGATAACGACGAGCGAGAAGTGGCGGTGATTACGTTTCTCGTCACCGCATCGGGTGTGAGTGTATTGGGGATTGGCAGCGCCTTCTGGGGATTATTACTCGGATTTTTAATGCATTACTGGCACAAGCATCGCGCCTTAACCACAACTAAACAGGCAAAAGCTTAGCTGTGGCTAGGTCTAGACTGAGGTTTGCTACCTTAGTGAATTGATGTGTGCAGAGGCCTAGAGCTTTTTGGTCATAAACAGGCTATTGGGGTTGAGCACGTAATCGGCAAAGGGGCCGCACAGCTCGAAACCAAATTTAGCATACAGGTTACGAGCTGGCTGGAAAAAGGCCATCGAACCTGTCTCTAGGCTCAGGCGCTGCACACCTGCGGCTTTGGCATCATTGATCAAGTGCTGCAATACCTTAGAAGCGATCCCTTGTTGTTTGTAGGTGGTGGCGGTACGCATCGATTTGATCTCCGCATGCTCGGCATCTAACCATTTTAGTGCACCGCAGCCTGCCAGATTGCGGCCATCCCACAGTGTCCAAAAGCGAATATTGGGTTGGCGCAGGCCATCAAGGTCTAATGCGTGCACACTTTCTGGTGGCGAGGTTGCCCGCATATCTTCAAGGTGCTCAGTTAAAAGTGCTGCAATTTCAGGCCCTTTTAGATCATCTAGTATTATTTTCATTGTTGCTCTCAAGATTAAAATTCCCTGTGTTGTCGCTTATCCATCATAGCGTTATCGCGTCTGGTTGTTTTTAGGGTTAACACGCTGCGGTGACTAAGCAAAGGGTAGGCCAACATTTAGGGAAGAGGTTAATATCAGTCTTTATAGCAAGAGAAATAACTTCCTGTTTTATTTTGTTTTCTTTCTATGGAGCCTAGTAAATGCTAGAAAAGTCGCCACTAGATCTTTCCCAACTTAGTTTGGATTTTTAGATAAAATCAAAGTCGTGGGGCTTCACCCCACACCCGACCAAGGAGGACTGCTCGTCCTATCCTCCTTGGATGCTCCAAGACGCCCCTAACGGAGTTGAAAGCCCCTTGTGCTCATAGCCAAATTTGCTATCGCTTCCGAAGGATGCGTCCCTGCACCTGCGAAAGCTAGCTCGCCATCCATGGCGAGACTCACGCAATTTGTCTATTAGCCCTGCGGCAACTCCGAGGGGATGGTGTATTCCTTAGGCTCAGGTGTTATTGGTCGAATTTTAATGAATAAAGTTATGTCAGTCTGATCTTTTACACCCAACTCGGTGTTGTATGTAGGGGACTGGAGGCTAAATACCCCCGGCGACTCGATTATATGTCGTTACTCATACGCTTCTTCACACAGCAACAAAATAGCTGAAGCGGTAGCATTAATAGAGTATTGAGCTACATGTTCAGGAACGGATTTATTTTCGTTGCCTGCGCCATGTGAATAACTTAATCGGTTGCGTATTGTAGCTATCAATATTAACGGCTGTTCCCAAAACGAATCCAGCTCCGAGTTGGAAATAATTGTATTCAATAAAGGGGCGGCAGTTAGTTTTTCAGTGTAGGTGTAACCACGCCTTTTACAAATTACCTTCATTACACTTTCGAATGAACTACAACATTTACTAACACAGTCCTTGTAATCACCTTTTTTGAAGTCTTGTAAAGCAAGCATAAATTCTTCATTAGCATTCAGTAGGTCAGGCTTACGCAATAACGAAAGTGCAGGTTCTATTGCATTATCATGAATTAAGTCTGAATCTTTTCGAATGACTTTGGGATATTCTCGAATTTGTTTACTGGTTGCAGGGGAACCGTGAAAATAAGTTTGAACTTCTTCCCATACTGTTTTTGTTAAATAGTAAGGAAGATCGTCAACGGCTAGAAACTCGTTGATTTGAACAATCAGTTCTTCTTCTCTATTTCTTTCATTCCAAGTCATAACTTGGAATGTATATTCAATTACGTCTAGCAAGTGCTTATCTTCACATACCATTATAAAATTTAAGACTTCATCTGCTTGAGACATTCCCCTATACGCATTGTCGACTAATTGGTATTTGCCGTGTAGAAAACACAGTTTTTTATGAATTTCAGTTAATGCAGTAAATGTATTATCAGAAAAAATTCTTCAAAAATCATGAAATAACGATTTCGGAAGGTTTTAGCGATAGGTTTTACTTTTTTCTCGTGGGAGTGTTTTCTCCTTGAGAAAACATCAAATATATTTCCTAACACAGGCATTTCCTAGTCAAATAATCACACACAAATTCACCCTTTGCATTTGGTAAAGCAAGCAGCTGATTTAAAAATTTGATTTCTACAATAGCAAAAATAATTCTGGGTATAAAGTGCGCATTATTTAAGTATTCTCTATGTCAAATGTTATCGTAATAAATTGATATTTATTAATAAAATGCTCAATACCGATAATGTTGACTATCAACTATAACTACTTCGTTTTGATAGTGTGAATGTGACACTAGTCTTTTAAGCTTTCAGATGTTGTCTGTGCTCGAAAGGCAAACCATGGTGATTGGTGAGACGACCGTCCGCCCCATGGACGGGGCGGTCGAGCATCCAGGGATGGACTAGCTGCGTGTCGTCGAGCCAGTACCATGGCTGGCCTCACTCTGAACAATATCTATGTTTAACTGCCTGTCCACCTTCCATAGCTCTCGTTTACCAACTTAGAGTCCACGGCTTCTTTTACAGTGTCGTAAGGCTATTTCAGATGATTTTGGGGGAGTTGTGGTTGACCTAACAGGCAACGATAAGGATAAAGTCGGCTTCTTTGGTGAAGTAGGCGGTGTGTTTACCTATAGGAAAGTAGAAACCGTTGGGATAAATATCGTTGCAGCTTCTGCCTAATCCGGGGTTATTGGCTAACATTTGCAAACCGGAGATAAGGCTTTCTTTATATTTGTGCCACTGTGACTCAGAAAAGTGTTGAAGAGTGTAGTCTTTAATCTGTTGTAGGTGAGTCTGAGCTAACCTACTAAGTTTATAGCGTTTATTATCCATGTGAGTGGCTACAGGGCGTTAAGAAAATCTTCACCATCAACCACATTGCCCTTCGCTAAATCTTCTTTGGCAGCGTTGAAACAGTGCTTCAGATAGTCGGCTTTCATCGCCTCAAGCTGTTCGTAATCGTGGATAGACATGACCACAACCGCATCTTTACTGTTTTTGCTGATCTTGATGGGTTCACGTTGAGCGTTTAGCAGCAACTCACCAAAATTTCGTTTGGCGTCATTAGCGGTTAAGGTTTGCATGAGTTAAGCCCCGTTTTGGAAATACAGTGGCAGTATAGTTTATTGAGCGAAATGGTCAAAATGATTAAATCGTGCGATTTGTGCTAAAGATGGGTTCACTTGATGATGACTTGCCTACAAAAGAGAGCAATAAGCCGAGATGATTCTCGGCTTATTGTTAACGCTTTTACGAATCCAAAGGGATTAGTAGTACTTCTTCAGGTAGCTCTCGGCGTAGCTTTTCAGCTTTTTGTTTGGGTTGTTGTTGGCAATATTTTCAATGACTTCGCGGTATTGGGTATTGCCCGATGCGGCGAGGGCCTTGGCCATATTGGCGTAGGTATCGATGGCTAACTTGTCGTTGCTCATTAGGCGTGGATTTTTAAGTTCAACGCTCAGACGCTCTAAGAGAAAATCATCGTAGTTTTGATCGTCCATCATGCGTTTAGCGGCAAGGCGCATCAACTCTAAATCGTCGCTCTTTAATGCATTGGCATAGGCATTGTTTTTAGGACTTTGTTCGGCCACATATTGGCTCTTGTCCGCTAAAATGGCGTTCCATTTTTTGTATTTATCTAGGTTCTCAAGTGCTTGGGTCGCGTACTTTTTCAGTTTCTTATGAAAGTTGCCACGCACTATGCTGTTGATAGTTTCGCTGTACTTATCGTTACCCGAGTAGGCTAAGCCTTTGACTAACCAAGCGCTGTAGTCGATGGCATTTTTCTCGGTGGCGAGGGGCAGCGATTCGATCAATTTGGCCTCTAACACATCGTAAATAGCGGGATCGGATAATCCGGCAATCGTCAGGGCTTCGATGGCTTGTTTTTGCTTAAATTGATTGTCGCCTTTAAAAATTTCTTGATAGGTTTCAACCGTGTATTCCTCTGCCCATAGGGGAGAGCTAAATAAGCTGATGCCGAGTAATATGCTTGCTACTAGTGGTTTCATTGGTATGTCCTTATGTCGTTTTCCAGCGTTTAAAAATCAGTGAGGTGTTGATGCCGCCAAAGGCGAAGTTATTGCTCATCACATAGTCGGTGTCGAGCGCACGTGGCTCGCCGCGAATGTAATCGAGTGCGGCACATTCTGGGTCGATATTGTCGAGATTGAGCGTGGGAGCAAACCAGCCCGCATTCATCATCTCGATACTCACCCAAGCTTCTAACGCGCCGCAGGCACCTAAGGTATGGCCTGTGTAGCTTTTAAGGGATGAAATCGGCATATCCGCACCGAAGACGGCATGGGTCGCATGGGTTTCGGCAACATCACCGCGGTCGGTCGCTGTGCCGTGGGCATTTACATAGCCAATGGCATCGGGCGTGAGCGCAGCATCCTTAAGGGCTAAGCGAATGGCGATTTCCATGGTATCGCTATTGGGCTGAGTCACATGCTGACCATCGGAGTTAGTGCCAAAACCGACGATCTCGGCGTAAATTTTCGCGCCGCGCGCCATGGCGTGTTCTAACTCTTCGAGTACCAGCGTACAAGCGCCTTCACCAATCACTAAACCGTCGCGATGGGCATCGAAGGGGCGAGGCGTTAACTCAGGGGTGGCATTTTTAGTGCTGGTGGCAAACAGGGTGTCGAATACCACGGCCTCGGTCGGGCAGAGTTCTTCACCGCCGCCCGCGAGCATTAAGGTCTGTTGCCCGTATTTGATGGCCTCATAGGCGTAACCTATGCCTTGGCTGCCCGAAGTACAGGCGCTGCTGGTGGTATGAATGCGTCCCTTAAGACCAAAGAATACCCCCACGTTTACCGCAGTGGTGTGTGCCATCATGCGGATATAGCTGGTGGCGGTGACGCCTGACATATCGCCATTTTTGAGCATATCGCCAAAGGCGACCAGCGGATCAGTACTGCCAGTGGAGGAACCATAGGCAATGCCCATTTCCCCCGAGGTGACGATAGGGTCGTCCAAGAGCCCCGCATCCATCAGCGCAAGTTCGCTGGCGCGAGTCGCCATAATCGAGACGCGTCCCATGGAGCGGATCTTTTTGCGGGAATAGTGGCTAGGCACCTCAAAGTCAGTAATGGGTGCAGCAAGGCGGGTGTTTAGTCCGTCGTATTTGTCCCATTTGGCCATCGTCACGACACAGTTTTTTTGTGCCTTAAGGCTGCTTGCGATACTTGGCCAGTCATGGCCTAGGGCGCTGATACCGCCGATACCGGTAACGACGACACGTCTGCCTAGGGGATTGCGCTGCGTCATTTAGATCATGCCTCCATTCACCGAAATCACTTGGCGCGTAATATAGGCGGCATCGTCCGACATTAAAAAGGCGGCTAACGCTGCGATTTCATTGGGTTTACCCATGCGGCGCATCGGCACTAACTGCTCGACCATATCCTTAGGAATATCCGCCACCATATCGGTTTCGATCAAACCTGGGGCGATACAGTTGACGGTGATCTTACGTTTAGCCAGCTCTAGGGACAGCGCCTTAGTGGCGCCAATCAATCCGGCCTTAGAAGCGCTGTAATTGACCTGTCCACGGTTGCCCGCTATACCTGAGACTGAGGCCAAGGTGATGATTCGTCCACCCTTACGGCCTTGTACCATGGGCATAACACAGGGATGAATCACATTGTAAAAACCATCGAGGTTAGTGTGGATCACGCTGTCCCACTCGGTTTCGCTCATCGCTGGGAAGGCATTGTCACGGTTAATGCCCGCATTGAGTATCACGCCATAATAGGCGCCATTGGCCTCAATATCGGCTTCTATGGCGGCTTTTACGGCGGCGCGGTCGGCAACATCAAACTTTAATAGGCTGACGTTCACCCCAAGGGCGCTAAGTTCTGCGGCGCTGGCATCGGCTGCGGCCTGATTGCTGTGATAATGCAGGGCGATATCGTAGCCCGCTGCGGCCAGTTTAAGGGCGATGGCTTTGCCAATACCGCGGCTCGAACCTGTGACTAATACTCTGTTATTCATCTTTATTTCTCCACCCGTGATGCTTGATGATGAGTTGTTTATGCATCAAAGGGCTAAATCCTTTTGTAGTGCGACTGACGTTGCGTCGGTTTAAAGCTTGGCGCTTGTGAGCGCTAGGCCAGACATTAAGCCTGACTGGAGGCGATATACGCTTGGGTGTCCTGGGGTTGGAACACGTTCACATTGGCCTCGGCCACAAGTTGTGGTGTTTGCTCCGCTCCAGCCTCGGGCAACAGATAAATCTGGCAATCGAATACCGCCAGTCCCGACTCTTCTTGATAGAGGCGTTTAACCTGAGTGCGGTAGCGGCGGTTGAGCTCGTACTGCGCTGTGTGCAAGGCTAATTTACGCGATCCCAATAAAAAACCCACTCGGATTTTATCGTGGCGCAGTTTGGCCTCTACACCGGCGAGGGCGGCGATGCTCTGCGCCATGTATTCGATGCCTACATAATTGGGGACGGCCTGACGTTGCTCGTCAAAATAAGCACTCTGAGGGCTGATCTGCACTTCGGTTTCGAGCGCATCCTGCTGATGGCGAATGATCTTATCAATCAAGATCATTGGCGCACGATGCGGAATAAAATCGGCAATATTCTGCTCGGCTAATTGTTGCAGCCACATCGGCTCGGCGGGTGCCATTGCAGTGTCAGTAGAACTGGACATAAAACTTAAGCCCCTTTACGGCAAAAAATCAGGCTGGCATTGCTGCCACCAAAGGCGAAGGAGTTGCTCATCACATAGTTAAGCTTGCCATGCTCGGCGCATTGTTTGGGCGCGACTAAGGCTATGCTGGGATCCTGTGGATCTGGCTGCCCATCATACCTATGGGGAGGCAGGGCAAAATGGTGATTATGGGGTGAGAGCAATAAATAACAAAATGCGGCTTCAATCGCGCCCGCGGCACCTAAGGTATGGCCAACCAGCGGTTTGGTTGAGCTTGCGGGTGGTGGCGTGTCACCAAATACCGAGAGTACGGCGCGGCTTTCCATCGCATCATTTTTAGGCGTTGCTGTGCCATGTAAGTTTATATAATCAATCTGTTGCGCCGAAATCTGTGCATCATCAAGCGCGGCCTGCATGGCGGCAATCGCCCCCGCACCTTCGGGATGCGGCGCCGACATATGATGCGCATCGCTCGACTCGCCAATGCCTGCAAGCAAAACGCAGGCTTCATTTGCTATGTTGTCTGTCGCTAAGGTCAGGGTAAATAGCGCGGCGCCTTCACCGATATTGATGCCATCACGATTGGCGCTGAAGGGATTGCAATGTCCCTTGGAAACCGATTCTAAGGCGTGAAACCCGTTGACTGTCAGTTGGCACAGGCTGTCAATGCCGCCAACGATCACCATGTCGCACAGCTTGGCCTCGAGTAGGCGTTTGGCGCTGGCAAATACCTTAGCGCTGGATGAGCAGGCGGTCGAAATGGTGTAGCAGGGGCCTTGGAGCGCAAATAACTGGCGTAAAAAATCGCTGGTGCTGCCCAATTCCTGTTGGAAGTAATGGTAATCGGCGGGGAAGTGGCCGTGTTGATTGCGATAGGCCAAGGCGGCTTCGCCCTTCGAAATCCCCGAGGTGCTGGTGCCTAAGACTACGCCGATGCGGTCGGCACCAAAGTCACTTTTAGCTTGCTCTACGGCATCGCGAATTTGCAGTGCGGCAGCAAGGAGTAATTGATTATTGCGACAATCGAATTGCACCAGTGCGGCAGGTATCGTCGGTAACGGCTCAGTGACGGGCGCGACCAGTGTCGACTCCCCAAATAGCAGGGTGTCACTGGTTTGCATGGCACTGGTATCGCCTGCAATCAAGCGGGCTAACACCTGTTCGGGCGTTTGCCCTAACGGGGTACACAATCCAATCTGTGTAATGGCGACTCTGTTGTTCATTGCTGCTTGCTATACCTATGGCCTTTGATGCGAGCAATGCTAAAAGCTCATATCGATTGGCTGTTAACGGGTGCCTATGGCATGGTCAAAAGACGATTAAATGGGTTGTATCTCTAACTCAAACTTTGCCTGTGGCATGGTCAAATTAATGTGCGCCTGCCAGAGAGCATCATCGCTCTGTTGCTGATAACGAATTTGTATCACTTGAGTCTGATTATCACTGCGACTGATCAGCGTGTCTTGGCTATAAAACTGGCGACAGGGAATAGCGTCACACAGTCCTGTCACTAACTCGCCGCCCTCTAAATGGCTTTTAATACTCTGCTCCGGCCAATAGATGAGTTGAATCATCGCCATCAGGTATTCGGCCTTAAACTCATCCCCTAGCAAGAGACTCTGTTCACTGCTGAGTGTATTCCCATCGTAAACCAAGGTAAACAATGCCTGACCTAGGGGCGCGAGCCCGACCAGTGTCATCCGTTCTCCTTCGAGTTCGAGCTGGGTGAGTAGCTCGTGGGTATTATCGCCCACCTTAATGCTCACCTTTTGACTAAAGGACTGGGGTGAGGATACTCCAGCCTTGCTGTCACCTTGCTGACTATTGCCTTGAATTTTAGGGTCATTCGTCAGCGGCTTGGTGAGCGGTTTATCTGTTGCAGGGCCGAAATCACGGGGGAGTGGCGCTAAGCAATAACGCATATCTTTCGCCAAGCCAACACAGGTTTGCCGATAGAGCAGTTCGCTGCATCCCATCAAACCTAGGCTGATAAGGAGCAGGGAAAAGGTTGCTATCGCTTTGGGGCGACCTTTGGCTTTAAGGCTTAAGTGCATCGAATTACACCTCGGCTAATTCGCTAACGTCAGGTTCGGCGCTGAGTTCGGCTTGTTGCCGACATAGCTCTACCACCATGTTTAGACGTCGCTCGGATTCTTTAACAAAGGGATTTTGCACATCCCAAGCATAGCCAGCCAAAATCGAGCAGATCATCTGTTTGATTTTAGGATTCGGATTTTCGTAAAAAATCACATCTTGGAAGCGACCATCGTACCAAGCCTGCACGTAAGTGCGGAAGGTGTTCACCCCTTGCATTAACGGCGCCGAGTACTCGGCGGGCCAATCGACGGTATCGCCATTAAGCTGTTTAAGCACGTATTTCGCCGCCATGGATGCCGACTGCATGGCGATAGTTACGCCCGATGAAAACACCGGATCGAGGAACTCGCCCGCGTTGCCCAGCAGGGCAAACTTGTCGGTGGCGAGGCGCGATACGTTGGCGGAGTAGCCCTTGAGTGTTGCACAGGGCTGAGCGACTTTAGCATTGGCCAGCAATGCTTTCAGGCCGGGTTCTTCTTTAACTATGGTCAGCAGCTGCTGCTCTAAATCGCCTTCGAGGCGCGCGAGTAATTGCGGTTCTGCCACGACGCCGAGCGAGCAACGGCCGTTGCTGAAGGGAATTAACCAGTACCAAATATCCTGATGCTGCGGATGAACACTAATTAAAATCTTATTCCGGTCGAAGTCGGGATCGCTGATGTTATCTTCCACATGGGTGAAGATAGCGCTGCGGGTCGGCAGCGACGACGGCGTTTCGAGGTTGAGTAGTCGTGGCAATACTCGGCCAAAACCGCTGGCATCGAGCACATATTGCGCCTCAACTTGGTACAGCTCACCTTGCTCGTTACGCACGCTTAAGCGCGGGTTGGCGCTTAAATCGATTGCCTCAACGGTTTCACCGTAACGGATCTCTACCCCAAAGCTTGCTGCGGTATCGGCGAGCAATTTGTCGAAGTTTGCCCGTTGCACTTGGAAGGTTGTGCCCGGTCCTGGGGTAAATTTGTCGGTAAAGTCAAAGGTGGTATACACCCCATCGCGACGGAAGGCGGCGCCATTTTTATACTGGAATCCCGCCGCATTCAGCGCCTCTAACATGCCCGCTTCTTCAATAAATTGCATACAGCAGGGCAGCAGGCTCTCGCCGATAGAAAAGCGTGGAAAGTGTTGTTTTTCTAGCACTAATACCCGTTTGCCTTGCTTATGCAATAGGCTAGCGGCAATCGAGCCCGAGGGGCCTGCGCCAATAATGGCCACATCGACGGAAAGGGAGTGGGACTGTGCGGAGCTTGCAGCGGTAGATGTGGACATTTAAATAACATTCCTTGTAGGTATCGAGACCTTGTTGGTGGTTAAAACCTGACTGGTGGTCAAAATCAATGGCGAAAGTACAAAGGTAAACCCTATGCCGAGGGACAGGGTTAATCCAAAATAATGAATAGCTTGGGTTTGGCTAAAGGCGAGTAAGCCAAAGGCCAATAGGGTCGAACAGGCGGACATAAACACCGCCATCATCACTGCCTTGCCATGTTGCTGGGCAGAGGCAAAGAACAAACTGTAATCTATCCCAATCCCGAAGACTAAAATCAGCGCCAGCGCATGAAACAAGCTTAAGGGCGAGCCGACTAAGCCTAAAATGGCCAAGGTGAGTAAGGCGGCCAGCGCGGGTACGGCGACCACTAGGGCGGCTCTTTTAACGCCAAAGCTCAGGCTAAATAGTAAGAGGGCGATAACGAGTGCTAGCCCCAATAACTTCAGGGTAAGCAGGCGATAGTGGCCCATCACGGTGGAAATATCCGCGACCTTATCTATAAGCTGTACCTGCGGATCCTCGGCAAAGCGCGCCTTGAGGGCCGCAATATCTTCAATACCACCAAGCAGCACTATAGCGCCATGGCTATCATTCCCTAGGTTGGTATTATCTAGACTGGTCGCTGACTCTGTTGAGTGCTCAAGCTGTGCGAATCCCTGCGGTGCAAGCCAGAGTGGCGCTAACTGTTTGCCTAGGCCCAGCTCGAAAAAATCCGCCGGGGTGATATAGCTATCCTTAGCGGCAAGATAGGCGGCAGAAAGCTCAGGTGCTAGGTTGTCATCGAGGCCAATGTTGTTTAGCACTGTGGTTAATTGCGATTGGTAAATCTTGCCCTGTAATTGATACGCTGCATCCTGCTTTTGCTTGCTTGGCAGATAACGGCTAAGGCTGACATAGTTGCCCAGCTCTTGCTGTTTAATGGCGGCATCGAGCTGCGGACTGAGGGCTTCGAGTCGTTGCAGTAAGGCTTCTTCGCTGGAGGCGCGCACCAATAAAAACTGATTATCCGTGCCGCCACTGAGTAATTTTCTGAGCTTGTCTTCAGGTTCAGTCACGCTCGCAGGGCTTTGCTGTAAATGGCGAATATCATCATCGACGTTAAGCTTGCTGATCCCCAGCAGACAAACTCCCGCGAGCACTAAGGCAAACAGACTCAATCCCCATGGCGAGACCAGTTTATTGGAGAACCCAGTGAGTTTCGCAAGATAAGCCTGTGCCAGAGTTAACGGGCGTTCTCCCGAAGGCAACTTGCTGCCCGCCAATAATGGATAGGCGAGCACTAACGTCAGGTAGGCGCCGAGTAAGCCCGAGGCGCAGAAAATTGCCACCTGCTGCATGCCGGGAAACGGCGCTAAACCGATACCAACATAGGCCAAGGCGCTGGTGATAAAGGCGAGTGACACTGTGGGGAAGATATAGGCCACGGTCGCCTGCGCGCTACGCTCATTATCGCTTAACCGCTCGCAGTAAAAATGGAAACTGTAGTCTATGGCAATCCCAATCAGGCTAGTGCCAAAGACGAGAGTGAGTAAATGCAGTTCTCCGAACACGCTTAAGGTAAAGGTCACCGCCAGCAGCAGGCCGCTGCCTATGGTCACCATCGCCAGCAAGAGTGGCATCACGGAGCGAAAGGCGAGCCAAACAAATAACACTACGCCGAGCAAAGAGGCGAGACCGAGAACAGAGATTTCGCTCTTCGCGGTATTGGTAGCCTCTATGGCATGGAACAGCGCGCCCGCCTGTAACACTTTAACGCTGGCATATTGGGCGCTGACGGCATTCAGCGCTTGAGTGAGTGCCGCTTGCTGGCGTAACTGCGCATTAGGGTTAAAGGCGCTATCTGTGCCTTTTGCCATCACAATGGCGGCCACGCCTTCACTGTTATCAACACCTTGTTTGGTATCAACACCTTGGTTGGGATGAGCAAGTAAAATCCCTTGGCTGGCGCTCAGTTTCGAACTAGGCGCAAGGGCGAGCAAATTGTCGGGAAACAACAGCAAAGGATCTTGGGTCAAGAGTTGGCTATTGGCATAACTAAAGGCGTTGTAGAGCTGCTGAGTGGCCGAGGCGATTAAGTGCTCGAGGCCATCATGGCTTAAGGCTTTGGTTTGTTCAGGGGTGAGCAGTTTAAAGCGATAGGGGAAATAAAATTGCCCTAGGGCTTCACCCATCTGCAGATCGGCGCTGCGAATATCGGTAAAAGCGGTATGTTGAGTCTTAAGCTGCTCCATCAGGAGTGTTGCCGCCGCAATCGCCTGAGGTTCATCCTCGGCAATCAGGGCGAGATACACTTGATCGGCGAGTGTCGATTCCACTTGTTCGAGGGCGCGCGCCGTGAGTGCATCCTGCTGCAGATGGGGCAACATGGCGAGAATATCGCTTTGTACCTTAGCCCCATTTTGCCACTGTTGCAGCGTCCACAGGCTTGCCGCCAGCATCAAACACAACCAAATAGCGAAGCGCCATTTAGTCGAGGTTTGCATCAGGCTATGGCCAATACGCGTGGCAATCTTGGGCGCCATGATTCTGCCTTACTCCCTTGAACCCGCGTCTTTAGAACTCGTCTGGCTGATGGCATATTGGGCTAACTCAGCCTCACTCAGTGGACCTTGGCGCAGCTCGCTAAAATCGATACGGGTGATATCCTGCGGACTCACACTCGGCTTGGCGCTGAGTAGCACTAAGGCGTGTAAAGTATCGCTGCCTTCGAGCACCATGTGGGCGATAGCCTTCTTCATCAGCGGATCTTTTGGAGTTAATCCCAACTGCCAGTCTGCGCTGCTTGAACTTGAGCTTTCTTGTGACGACTTGTCTTGCGCTAAGGGTTCTTGGGCTAAAAAGTGCAGTTCGAAGTTTGCACTTAAGCCCGAAATATCGCCGCCCAGCATGGCATTCACTAGACTCGGTAACAAATCCCCCATGGCCGCCGCGCTTGCCGAAGCATCGGCTTGGCTGATTTGCACTCGCCCTTGGCTATCTTTTTGGATCAGTTGCTTATCTTTTAAAATTAGCAGGGATTCGAAGGGGTTAAGTTGCTGCCAGATCAGCCCTTGGTCTTTGTCGAATACAAACTGGCCTTGGCTCACTAGCGGCTTTTTCAGCACTTTAAGCTGGCGCGATTGCACAAAGTGGCCGCGCACCGTCTCGCCAAGGTTAAGTTTTTGGCTAAGGGCGAGTAATGCGGCGCTATCGGCTCCTTGGTTAAATAGGGGCTGATATTGGCTCGAACTTGTGAGGTTCAAATCGGCGAGGCTCTGCGCCTGTGCCGAGCCAAACAGCAGTGTGCAGCTTAAGAGTAGGCTTTGGCAGAACCCTAGCCACCACTTAGAACGTGCAAGGAGGGAAATCATTCGCTATCCGCCTTTGCCAGCAGCGGGGCGATTTTGCTGCGGAATATCTCTGGCGTCACAAAGCACATTTCTTGGCTCGTCATATCCACCGCCGCCTGAATGGTATAGCCCTTGGTAATACGCTCACCAGTTGCCGTATCACGGATTTGATAATTGATTTTTAAGCGATTTTCCCACTCGACCAACTCGGCGCGCACGGTAATGTTTTGCTCGAAGGTGCTGGCCTTAACGTATTTGATCTGCAAATCAATAATCGGCCAAGCGTAGTTCGAGGCCTGCATTTGGCGATAGTTGTAGCCTAACTCGTCGAGCAATTTGCAGCGGGCAATCTCGAAATAACGCAGGTAATTACCATGCCAAGTGATCCCCATCGAATCCACATCGTGGAAGGGGATCTGCATGTCCATTTCTATGCTGAGCAAGGCTTTCATCGGCACACTTCCCATTCGCCCGCTTGGATTTTCGCAACGGTTTGGCGCAGCACGGCTTCGAGCGGTCTGTCTTCGACTAATGGCTCAAAATCGGCGCGCACTTGGGCGAGTGTGGTCGCCAGCGAAGGGGTCAGCGAGGCTTCGTCTAGCTCGTTTTGTTTAATACGAAGATCAATGCCTTGAGTCATGGCAAGCAGGGCTGCGGCGGCGACTTGCTCTGTGAGTTGCAATACGCGCATACAGTCACGGGCGGCGATAGTGCCCATGCTGACTTTATCTTGGTTATGGCATTCGGTTGAGCGAGAAAAAACGCTCGCGGGCATAGTGTGCTTGAGCGCCTCTGCCGTCCAAGCTGATACGCCGATTTGCACCGCCTTAAAGCCATGGTTGATGGCGCGGCGTGGCCCAGTTGAACCCGAAAGGTTAGCGGGTAAACCGTTGTTAAACTTAGGGTCCATCACTAATGCCATTTGGCGGTCGATGAGATCGGCGATGTTGGCGACAGTGTTTTTCAAGGAATCCATCGCAAAGGCAATGTGTCCGCCGTAAAAATGGCCGCCATGGAGAATATGCTCGCCTTCACCATCGACTATGGGATTATCGTTGGCGCTGTTAACTTCAGTCTCGATAAATTGGCGCATAAAGGGCAGCGCATCCTGCAATACGCCAATGATGTGCGGCGCGCAGCGGATGGAATATCTGTCCTGCAGACGATCTGAATTGCGGGGGTGAACATGGTGGTTCAAATCTTCCCTAATCCAAGCCGCGATTTGGTTTTGCCCCGGATGGGGTTTGGCGGCAAACAGAATATCGTCGAAATGGTTCGAGTTACCTTTGAGGGTTAAGGACGCCATGGCGGTAATGCGGCTGGCTAAACGCGCTAAATATTGTGCGCGATCAAAGGCTAAACAGGCTAATGCCGTCATCACCGCCGTGCCATTCATCAGGGCTAAGCCTTCCTTAGGGCGCAGCACATGGGGCGTGATGTTCAGCTCGCGGTAAACCTCTTGGGTGGCTCTGCGCTCGCCGTTATAAATCACTTCGCGCTCGCCAACTAACACGGCGGCAAGGTAAGACAGTGGCGTTAAGTCACCGCTGGCGCCGACCGAACCTTCCTCTGGGATCACTGGCACTATATTGAGATTAAGCAAGGTTTCGATGCGCTTTAATAGCTCGTAGGTCACGCCGGATTTACCAATCGCGAGGGAGTTTAAACGGCAAGCCATCACGGCGCGCGCCTGCATCACGCTCAAGATTTCGCCGAGGCCACAGCCATGGAAGCGGGATAAGTGCAGTGGCAACTCATGGACTAAGTCGAGACTCACGTTGACAGTGCAAGAGTCGCCATAGCCGGTGGTAACGCCGTAAACCACACCTTCTTCGTGCAGCAGGCTATCGATAAAGCGGGCGCCCTTTTGGATATACGCTTGGTAATCGGCATCATCACAGAATTTGACTTTAGCACCCTTAGCAACGGCGACGACTTGCTCTAATGTGAGTAACTGACGACCAAATTCGATTGGCGGCTCAGCGGTTGTCGTGTGAGTAACTGCGTGGCTCATAAATGCTCTGTCCTGTCTGTAGTGCGCTCCTGCTCCGGGAGTGCTGCTGTCGTTTGTGGGGCGGGTGTCGCGCGGTTGACCTTGCTATCGTCCCGCCAAAAATCAAAAAAGTTAAACCACTGCAAAGGCTCACGCCTTGCGTAGTGTTCTAGGCGCTCGCTGTAGTTATGCACCGCCTGTTGTAGTCTTTCCATTCGCCCTGCACGTGGCCCTTTGAGGCTGTTGCTAAAGTGCTCTAAATGCACGCGATATCGCCCTTGTTCGCGCAGGCAGAACATCAGATACACAGGGCAATCCAAGAGGCCGGCTAGAATAAATGGCCCCTGCGGGAAGGCTGCCTCTTCACCCATAAATGGCGCGTATACCACGCGTCCTTGGGAGTGGGATGAGGTTCTATCGCCTGCAATCACCACTAACTCACCGTCTTCAATCTTTTGCTGCAGCAGCATAGAGGTGGCGGGATTAAGCTCGGTTACTTGGATCAAATTCAGCGTGCTATCGGGGTTTAATTGCTTGAGTACATTATTAAAGTTTTCGGCATGGCTAGTTAACACCATGACATTCACTTTGACCTTACGCTGGTGGATTGAAATCGCGCGGCACAGTTCGAGATTGCCCAAGTGAGAAACCAATAACACCGCGCCTTTGCCGCTTTCTAGTTGATCAGCCAGCACTTGGCGATCGGGAAAATCCACTTGGCTTAATTGAATGCGGTCGCACCAGGCATCGATTCTATCGAGCGCGGCATTACCAAAGGCGAGAAAGTGGTTCAGGCTATCGCGCCAGCCAATGGGCTGATTCAATTGGGGATGTTGCGGCTCGAGGCGTTGCGCACGGCGCAGAAAATCCAACGAGGCCTCACGGCTGACTTTGCCCGTCAAGAAGAAATAACAAATCACCGGATACATAATGGCGCGGCACAGCCAATGGCCGCCGAAACGGTAGCTTTCGACCAACAGTTTTATGCCCCAATAACTGCCGCGCTCCTTCATCCCCGACCAATGGGTTGAGGCCTTATCGTTTTGGGGTGATTGAGCCTTCTGTTTACGGCGCAGCAGTTGTGGCAGGCGTTTTAACATGCCGAAAAATAATCGGGTATGCAGCTTAGTGATGCGCACATTATCGGCCACACCTTGAAAGTGGCTGACGCCGTTTTCGGGATAAATGACTTTAGTGGGGTGAAACAGGATCTCCACCCCTTGCCAGTAGAGTTTGACGAGGATTTCGATATCAAAATCCATCCGCTCCGTGAGGGCGTGCTGGCTCAATAGCCGCTCGGTGGCAGCCAAGGGATATACCCTAAATCCGCACATCGAATCTTGAATATCAAAGCTTAAGGTTTCGACCCATACCCAAAAGTGGGTGAGGTAACGGCCATAGAGTCGCCCCTTGGGGACGGACTCGTCGTACTCGGGCTTGCCCGAGATCAGCGCATCCGGCTTGGCCTGCGCCTTGGCGAGCATGGCGGGGATATCGCTCAAATTATGCTGGCCATCGGCATCGACCTGTAGCACATGGGTAAAGCCATCGCGATAGGCGCGGCGAAGCCCTGTCATCACAGCCGCACCTTTACCGCGGTTGTAGGGGTGTTGCAGCAGGGTCACCCAGTCGTGTTGCTCAGCCAAGGATTGCAGCAGATAGCGGGTCTCATCGTTGCTGCCATCGTCTATCAAATAGCAGGGCAGATTGAGGGCGGCGAGCTCGACTAAGGTCTGGGCGATCGCGGCGCTATGATTGTAATTGGGGATCACCAGCGCTAACTTGATTGGCGAAGTGCCCATTAAATCACTCGGCGGGACTAGCATTGTGTCGCTCATACCGTCGCTCACAGGGATGCTCCATCATCTTGCTGACTAGCAAAGCTGATACGCCCGGAGGCATAGCGGTGGTCGCCATCGCTGTAGGCAAAGGTTAACTTCTCTTTGGCGGCATTATGACTAATCGCTAAGGTGACTTCCTGCCCAGGCAGAATAAGCTGCTGAAACTTTAGCACTTCTAAATTGGCGACCGCAGCGTTGTAACCAAAATGCTCGCAACCTAAGCGCACGGCCCAATCGAGTTGGGTCACGCCAGGGAGCACGGCTTGCTCGGGAAAATGGCCGTTAAAATATTCGAGATCGGCGGCGACAAAGAGACGCAGTTCAATACTCTCTGGGCCGATCTCTGATGCGAGGATCGGCGGTAAACTCGACTTAATCATGGTCAAATAACTCAACTAGCTGGGCGACGACGCGCTTGCCCTGAGTGTTTAACGGTAAGGTTTCGGGGTAACGCCAGCGGCGTGGTAAAGTCACGCGCTCGAACTGAGTCAGTAGATGCGCTTTTAACGCGTTGTTGATACTGAGTTTGCCCTGCTCTTGGTGCACACTTCTGCCTAATGGCGACAGGGTGATCACCGCCCCTAACTGGGATTTAAACTGGGGCAATACGACCAAGGCAGCCTGCTCGACATAGGCGTGGCTACAGAGCAAGGTCTCCATTTGCGCCAGTGAAAGACGTTTTTCTTCAATCTTAACGATGCGATCGAGTCTTCCCTTGAGCCTGAATTGGCCATTGGCCGTCGGCTCGATTTTATCTTCGCAACGTAACCATTGATCGTCGGCCAAGTAGGGTGACTTCAGCAGCAGGGCGCCATCGTCAGCATCTTGGTCTATGGTAATTTGTTCAAACACTTGCCATGGTTCGTCGGCCTCGTGTTGGCGACGATAGGCGATACCGCCAGTTTCGGTGCTGCCGAATATCTCTATGGGTAAATGGCCATAGCACTGGGCAACCCCTTGGGCGGCGGTGAAACTTAACGGCCCGCCGGAGCTGAAGACTAAGCTAGGTGATCGCAGTTGGCGTTCGTGCTCTAGTGCCTTAGGCAAACGGGATAATTGCGCTGGGCTACTGATGAGGCACAAATTCGGCAACAGTGCGGTGTAGTAGCTTAAGGTTTCTGGGTATTCGATCTGCTCGCTTAAAAAAGGGCGACTGGCGGCTAATGGCCAGAGGATCTTAAACAACAAGCCGTAGATATGCTGATGGGAAACGGTCGAGACCACACTGCAATGGGGTAAATGCTCGGCGAAGGTGTGCTCGAGCACTGTCACTTCGGCATCGAGCTGCCTTAGGCTCTTGCGAATCGCCTTGGGCTCGCCACTGCTGCCCGAGGTAAAGAGCACTAGTTCACCAAAGTTGTCGCTCTCTGGCCAAGGTTTGGTGGGCAGACTCAGCTCTTTATTCAGCAGGATAAAGGCGTGACTCTCGCACAGGGGCTTGTCTGACAATATGCCTTCAAACTGATGGGTCAGTTCACTCAGGGTGCCGGTTTGGGTGTTGGGCGGCAGAATAATTTCCTTGCCCGCCAAGAGTGCGGCACATAAACCCACGGCAAACAGATCGCTGGTATCACTCGCCAGTAACCATTTTTGTTCAGGCGCTTGGCGCAGCTGCTCGTAGAAATGCGCAACCTGATTGGTAAACAGGGCACCTGTGACTATGTCATGGTGATTAAAGCTGATCAGTTGTTGGGCGAATGGCCCTTGGGTTAACCAGTTTTTGAGTAGTTGTGTCATGTCTTCTTCAACCAAAAGCTGCGATATAACCATTCCCCACCGAGGAGCAGTCCCATGAGTACGTATGCAATCAAACCGTTATACAAGGTCCAAGTTGCTAGGCTGGTAAACGCGGCGGTATAGGCCGCCACAGTGCCGTTTAGGATAAATAAGCCACACCAAAGTAGGGTGACTTTTTTAAGATAACCTATGGCTTCATCCGGCAAGTCGGGCTCTTTGAGCCGTGCGAGCCGTTCAATCATGCTCGGGCCTTGGTATAGCGAGTAGCTAAACAGGGCTAACATGGTGAGGTTTATCACCACGGGGTAATACAAGAGCCAGTCGCTGCGTTTGGCGACAAAACTGCCCGCTGTGAGCGCAATCCCCACAAGCAAAGGCAAAACTAAGGTTTTAACCTTTTGCTTTTGCAGCATTAAACGCACTACCAACAAGAGGCATAGCACTAGGGCTATTGTGCCTGCTGGCAGATAATTCAGTCCTAAATACACGGCGACTGGATAAGCAATCAGCGCGAGTGCGGTTAGTACTTGTAGCAGGACACGCATTAGTCTTTAACTAGGCCTTCGATGGCGTTAACGACATCGTTGACTGTGCGCACAGATTTAAACTCGTCGGGCTGAATTTTTTTGCCCGTGAGTTGCTGTAGCTTAATTACTAAGTCGACGGCATCGATGCTATCGAGATCTAACTCTTGATAGAGATTCGCCTCTGGCGTAATCGCATCGGCATCGATTTCAAACTCATCCACCAAAATCGTGGTCAACATAGCGAGGATTTGTTCGCGGTTTTGCATCTTCCTCTCCTACGGACGTTGTGATTCGATGAAGTTAGCTAGGCTGGCGACGCTGTAAAAATGCGCCTTAGTGCTATCCGAGTTGGCTTCGATTTTTACATCAAATTTTTCTTGATGGCTAAACCCAGCTCGAGCGCGTCGATTGAGTCGAGTCCAAGTCCCTCACCAAATAGCGGTGCATCTGTATCGATATCATCAATACTGACGTCTTCTAAGTCGAGGCAGTCGATGATCAACTGTTTAATTTCGTTATGTAAAGTCATAATTATTTTCGAGTTGTTGTTGATAGTATTGTTCAAGGTCTCGGGTTAATTGCCGAGCCATTTTCGCATGCTCACCCAAAGGGGCTTGGTAGCCTTGGTGAGAAATTGTGTTGCCGATTTCGACGGCCATTCCCATGGTTTGCCTTGGGATCTCATACCAAGGTTGTTCCTTTGTCAAACCACGCACATTAGTGCGCAAAACCACAGGTAAAATATCGGCTTGGGTGCGAATAGCAATATTGGCAGCACCGCGGGCAAATTCGTTAATGCTTGCACCAAATACTGTGCGTGTGCCTTCGGGAAAGATAATCAGATTCGTGCCGCGGGCGAGGACTTCGCGGCAATCTTCGAGCATGAGTTCGGCGCCGCGATTGGGGATATATCCCGCGCAGGAGACGACGCCACGTAAGAAGGGATTGCGCCACAGGCCCTGTTTAACGATACAGCCCGCATTGGGCATCAAGCTGATTAAAACCACCACATCGACCAGACTCGGGTGATTGGCAATCACTATCACGCCCTTGGCATTTCGCAGCAGCTCGGCATTATGGGTGCTGACTCGGATAACTCCCGCCCAAGTCAACATGGCCACAAAGCCTTTAAACATAGTGTGCACGGCTTTTTGCACGCGGATAATCCGCGCCTCGGGCGTGCCCGGCCAAAAACGCAGTAACGGCAATATGGTTAACGAGCTTAACAGTCCACCGAGACCAAAGGCGATGTAGCAACTGACGCCGCCGAACCAACGGGGAATATAGTTGATTCCCGCGCGGCGTTTTTCGGGCAGCGTATAAGCGACATTAAATTCGGCATTGTGTGGCACTGGATTAGGCATGCGTTAGGCTCCAGTGCCAGTGTGACAAGCAGCCGTCAATATTCTGTGAGGTTGCCAGCGCATGAATCAACATGCCATAGGATAGCGGCGTGGCGTTTTGTTGCTGCTCGGCTGTCAGTTGGCTTAGGGTGAGGGTGACGGTTGCACTCTCATCTGCGGGCGCTAGGGTCAATCCTAGGGCTAAGGGCAACTCAAACTCTTGGGTAAATTCATCATAGACTGGCGGGACGGGATCGTCGCCAAACACCAACAACAGTGGCTCAGGCGATTGGTGCAGCTGGGCGAACGCTTCTACCATGGCTTGGGAAAGGGTTTCTGTGCCCGCGGCAATCGAGGTCGAAGGGGCGGTGTTATTGGTTAAAATGCCAAAAATACCACTGCCAGTGTTATGCACCGACTGACTAAAACCTAAGGGGAAAGCGGTTGTTTTTCAATAATATCTTCGAGCAGGCCAATGGTGCGGTGCAGCTCGCCGTGGCGAGAAGCAAATATCGAGCGACAGTTAGGCGCGGCCTCACATTGGAAGCTGACATCCAGCATCATCTTGGTTAAACGGCTAAAACGTCTGCGCTGCATGGCGGGAACTTGGGAAAGTGCAGGGAAATCCCCTCGAGGTCATTTTCTTTGCTTGTGTCAGCCGAGTGCTTGCACCAAGTTTGCCAGTCATCACGCTGTGGATACTTTGGCGCCCATGCGCCCCAAGAAAGGATGCTGAATCTGAGTTGCACTACTTTGCCTCGACACTATTTACAGCTGTCTTAGTTATCCCTAACTAAGCGAAAATTTTAATGAATTGATTGGCTTATCGCTATTTTCTCGCTGGATTGACGAGCACAATTCCCCCGTTTATTGAGTGGCTTATTCTACACTAAGTCCTTAGTTTTAATGAAGCCATTTGCATTGTGATGGTTAACAAAATGCAATCAAGTTCGAATTTATCACCCAAGAGTAACATTCGTTGCAGCTGAGGTATTGGGAGGATAGAGGATAAAACCTTGGACTGAACCTGAGTTGAACAAGTCTATAGGTAGTATTTTTAAGATACAAAAAAGGCGCACTAGGCGCCTTTTTAGACAAGCTTGGAGCATTATTGGGCGAGTTGGTTTTCCAATTTACGCAGCGCCGCTTTGACTTTACGGGTGTTTTCAGGCCCCATGCGGATCATCAGTTTTTGCGCGCTCGGCAAGGCCTCTAAATTAGGATCCACAAAGCGGTAGTTCACGCTGATTGAACTCAGCTCGATAGGCTCTTCGATGATAGGGGCGGCGAGCATGATCTTAATGGCTTGCAGCATTCTGTCATTGAACTTGGCGTTACTGTAACCTAACTCGGCAAAGGCCTCATCAAACAGCGGTGTGAGCTGTTTGTAAGTGTGCATTAAGCTTGCTTCATCCATGCTGGCAAGTACAGTCGCGTAGGCATCGTATCTGTGGTAACTCTCTGGATTTAAATACACTTTGCTAGTGATTTCAGACACAGTGAACAGCTTTTCTGGGCCTTTGACTGGGCTGACTTTGCGGGCGAGATCGCCTTGGGCCAAGTTGTCCACAAACACCACAAACTGACGGGCCAAATCTTGGTTCACTAAAGAGGAACCGACCACGTTGTTATTGATGATCGCTAGCGCTTTTTGATGCACAAAGGCATCGCTCTCGGGCAGGCTAGGGACGACTTCTTCAGGCATCGCAGGCTCGGTTGGCGTGACTGTGGTTTCGGTTTCCGGCGTGGTCACCGCTGGTGCTTCATTTTCCACCGGCGCAGTTTCAGGCTCTGTGCTTGTCTCGAGCGTCATAGGTTCAGATGAAGGCGGCTCAGGCAGCACTATCGGCGCATTGGGGATGAGCTTGGGTGAGTCATCTTTAGTGTAGTAATAATAACCTCCTGCAGAGAGCAGCACGACGAGCACAATCGCAATCAAAGCAAAGCGATTACTGCTTGAAGAGGTTTCTTGAGGTGTAATTCTATCATCTTGATTAACTTGCATTTTACATCCTTCGCTTAAGTGTCAAGGTAACGGGGTGAATACATGCAGCTAACATTTAAAGTGCAAGTGCCAACGAGTTGTCGGTGGCAGGTTCATTGTGCAAGTTTCCACGCGCTTGTCCATAGTGGTGAGCTGAACAGGCTGAATTTATTTTACCTTGAAGGGGTTAGCTTAAGGTTTAGGCCTGAACGTATTGTTGCCTGTGTCCAAGCCAGCGATGAATAATGGCATCGACCGATTCTGGGGCCTGTGACATCACATGGCTCGCCAGTTTTTGGATATGTGGGATAAGCGCCTGATCGCGGACAAGGTCGGCGATTTTCAGCTCGGCCAGTCCCGTTTGCTTAGTGCCCAGTACTTCGCCCGGCCCACGGATCTCTAAGTCTTTCTGTGCAATCACAAAACCATCATTACTTTGCCTGAGCACATTTAACCGCTGGCTCGCGGTTTGGCTCAATGGCGCCTTGTAGAGTAACACACAATGGCTCGCCACGGCACCGCGCCCTACGCGGCCCCGCAGCTGGTGCAACTGTGCAAGGCCCAGTCGCTCGGGGTTTTCGATAATCATCAAGCTGGAGTTGGGGACGTCGACGCCGACTTCAATCACTGTGGTTGCCACTAAGAGATGTATGCTTCCCGCCTTGAAATCGGCCATAATTTTTTGCTTTTCAGCACTTTTCATCCGGCCGTGGACTAAACCTATGCTCAGTTCCGGCAGCGCTTGGCGCAGCTCTTCGGCGGTATCTTCAGCCGCTTGGCACTCGAGCACTTCGGATTCTTCAATCAGAGTACAGACCCAATAGGCTTGGCGTTTATCCGTGACTACGCTGTTGCGGACGCGCTCGAGCACTTCATTGCGGCGCGAATCGGGAATGGCGACTGTGGTCACGGGCGTGCGGCCGGGCGGCAACTCATCGATAATCGAGGTGTCCAAATCGGCGTAGGCCGTCATGGCTAAGGTGCGTGGGATCGGCGTTGCCGTCATAATCAACTGGTGGGGATGAAAGCCTTGGTTAATGCCTTTTTCCCTCAGCCCCATCCGTTGGTGAACCCCGAACCTGTGCTGCTCGTCAATGATGATCAAGGCTAGTTTGTTAAAGGTTACCTGTTGCTGGAAGATGGCGTGGGTACCTATCACCATTTGCGCCGCGCCCGATTCAATATCGGCTAAGGATTGCGCCCGCGCCTTGCCTTTAAGTTTGCCCGCCAGCCATCCGACTTTTAATCCCAAGGGTTCAAACCAGGCGGCAAAGTTAGCCGCATGCTGCTCAGCGAGTAATTCGGTAGGCGCCATCATGGCCACTTGGTAACCATTTTCGATGGCTTGCAGGGCGGCGAGGGCGGCGACTAAGGTTTTACCCGAACCCACATCACCTTGAACTAAACGCATCATGGGGTGCGGTTGCTCTAAATCTTTACCAATCTCGGCGACGACCCGTTGCTGGGCGCCCGTCGGTTTAAAGGGCAATGAGGCGAGAAAGGGATTCAATAGCTGGCCGCTGGCGTGCATGGTCACGGCGGCGTCGAGATTGCTGCGCTGCCTGAGTCGGAGCATGCTGAGGTTATGGGCGAGCAGTTCTTCCTGCACCAGCCGTTGCTGCGCCGGATGCTGGCCGAGCTCTAAGTCAAATTGTGATATTCCAGCGTGGGGGCGATGCAGAGTTTGCAGTGCTTGTTTCAGGCTCATGCTGTTGGGCTGCAAATTGGTGGGTAATAACTCGGTCAAACCGCCGTCTTCTAATAATTCGAGGGCTTGCTCGGTGAGCTTGATCCAACTCGCCTGCTTGAGTCCTTCCGTCGTGGGATAAATCGGCGTAAGGGTATCGCTTAAATGAATGTCTTCACCGGGATACACAATTTTGTACTCGGGATGGACGATTTCTGCCTGATGATTACCACGGCGAATTTCACCGTAGGCGCGGATCATTAAGCCATTTTGCATCGCATTGCGTTGCGCCATCGAAAAGTTAAAGAAGCGTAGGCTCATGCTGCCGGTATTATCCCGCACATTGCACACCAGCATGCGTTTACGGCCTTGAATGATTTGCGTCGACTGGATTTCGGCTTCAATGGTGCCGTAATTTCCCGGCATTAAGGCGGCAATAGGATAAATTTGAGTGCGGTCTTCGTAGCGCAGGGGTAAGTGAAACAGCAGATCTTGTACTGTTGTGATGCCGAGCTTGGCGAGTTTTTCCGCCACCCTTTTGGCGACGCCTTTGAGGTCGGTGATCGGAACAAGATCCAATTGCTGCAAGTCGTTAGCGCTCAATCACTGTGAATTTATACATATACTAACAGAGTATAAGCGTAAGGCAATCTTGGGCTTGGCGCTGGCCAAAGGATAAATGGCGATGGGTTAACTGGCGGAGAGGCGTTACACCAAAAGAATGAACTTAGCCGTTAACATTTAAGTTATCTTATTAAAATTAAAATGAATATCCTATAATTGGTTGCGCTGAACTTAGGCAAAAATAAATATTCTTAGTTACCAAGTTCACTTTTTATTATTTTGTGGTTTAATCAAATAATTGGTTACCAGCGACATGCTTTGGTAATTATGCGGTAACAAGGTTGTGAATCGAAATAATAAAGTGACCTCCAGTGACGGAACACATTTGGGGAAACACCGTCGAGGAGAACTCGCTTTTGCGTCTATGGTATTTGAGTTGTTTATTTATAGGCCTGCTGTGTTCCGCATCGCCTGCATGGGCCAAATTAGAAGTGGCTTTTTTTAACCCCGGCGCCGCAACGGATAGCTTTTGGGGTGATGTCGATAAATTAATGCAAGTGGCTGCCACTCAACTCGATATTAATTTACAAATAACCCATTCAGACCGTAATCATTTTAAAATGATTAACCAATTAGAGGTATTATTAAGCTCTACCTCATCCATCCCTAGCCATATTATTTTGGTAAATGAGAAGCAGTCAGCAATAAAAATGTTGCAGTTGCTCTACCACTATCCCATATATGTGCAGCTGATATTGAATGATATTTCAGTGGCCGAGCGAGAAACCTTATTAACGGATCCACATTGGAAAACCTATTTATTACCAGCCATTATTCCCGATAATTACGCGATTGGCGCCGAAACGGCCAAAATCCTATTAAGTGGTTTAAAGGATGAAAACGCGAAGGTTTTATTAATTTCGGGCGATAAGTCGACGCCTGCCTCAGTGCTGCGCACCCAAGGCGCCAATGACTACTTTTTTATGCAGCACAATGCCACTGTGACTCAAACCGTCTATGGCCAGTGGAGCCAAGATATTGCCTATGGGCAAACCTTAACTTTGCTTTCCCGCTATCCCGATTTAAATCTGATTTGGACGGCCAGCGATAATATGGCTATTGGAGTACTAAAAGCCTTGCGGGAAAAAGGACTTCAGCCCGGGCGTGATGTGTTGGTGAGTTCAGTGAATACCTCCGCAGAGATTTTACAGCTTCGCCAATCACAGCAGATCAGCACATTGGGCGGAGGGCACTTTTTAGCGGGCGCATTGGGGTTAGTGCAGCTGAGGCATTATCAAGAAACTTCGCAATATTATCCCGATGCGGACATACAACTTTTTAGTGTCCTTAATCCAGATTCGGAGTTTTATCGACTGTTAGTCGCTAGGGATTGGGCGGGGATTTTTAAGACACAGATTTTGGATAAGTTGCCACAATCATAAATAGGTATCCATGAAGCATCGTAATCATTCCATCAGTCATAGAATGACGCTCACTATTATTGGGGTGAGTTCGTTTTTTGCTGTCCTAACTATGTTGGTACAGTTGATATGGAACTATCAGGAGAGCATAGATAAAACCACGGCGGATATTCGTGAATACTCCGAATCCATCTTACCCAGCGTGGCTAAGTCGCTGTGGGATGTTGACCATAGTTTGTTATCGGATTTGCTGTCTGGCCTTGGGATGATGCCCATGGTGGCGAGCGTTAATTTAGAGAGTATCGATGGCGTTGCCATGCAACTGGGTAAGTCGATTCATTTGGATAATCGTCGGCAAACCCTGTTTCTCTATCCCATTAACTATCAAGATCAGCAGATTGGCATGCTGACGGTCGGTTTAGATACGGACACGCTCTATTACGAGTTGTGGCAGCAATTGATCATCATAGTATTAGGCAACGGGCTGAAAACGCTGTTGATGATTTACTTGATCCTCTCTTTGGTGCGCTTGCTAGTCACCAATCGCCTCTCGGCACTGGAGCGGTTTGCCAATCAAATTAACCTGCACTCCCTCCCTAAGCTCAATGTGCCCATGAGTGTGATGCAAAGCCCCGATGAGATTGGCCATGTCGCCCAGTCACTACAGGCCATGTATCAACGCATCCGCAACGATTTGGCAATCAATAAACGCCAGCAACGGGCGCTGCAACAACAGCAAAACCAGTTAGCGAAGCTGGTCGATGAGCGGACTCAAGAACTCAATTGGCAATCCAAGGCAAACCAGCTGTTAGCCGAGATGTCATTGCAATTTTTAACGACAGACACCTCTCTATTAGATGAATACTTGGCCGATGTCTGTGGCCGCATTGGTTGCCTATTTGATGTTGAACGGGTGAGCATTATTGAATTTACCCAGCAGCACGCCCGTTATCGGAGTTTTTGGAGCTGCGAGTTGCAGGCGGGCAAGGTCCAAGATATTTCCATCGACAGTGTGGCTGTGCTGGCACAAAAATTTACCTCAGAGTCGACCTTAGTCATTGAATCAGTTGCTGAACTGGCGAATGAATCGCCAAAGGAATATCAAGCCTTGTGCTCGGTCGGCATCTGTTCAATTGCCGCCTATGCGATTAAAAATAGCAATCAACTCTTGGGGTTACTCTCGTTTTCTATGGTCAGTCGTCCATTAAACTGGAACGTGCAAAAGAAGGTAATGCTGACTCAATTTGCCGCGGCACTGAACGAATTATTACTGCGTGAGGAAAAAGAGCGACAGATGCTCAGCCTGCAACAGGCTTTAGTGTCGGTGAATGCTCAGCTGCGGGTGATGGCCGACACCGATGAGTTAACCGGATTAAGCAACCGCCGCCCCTTCACTCAAACCCTAGAAACCTTGCTCCAGCAAAACACTCCGTTCGGCCTGCTCATGTTGGATGTCGATTACTTCAAGAGCTACAACGATACCTACGGCCACCTCGAGGGCGATGCGGCGCTTAAGCGAGTGGCGCAGGCGTTAACTCAGAGCGATATCTTGCCACAGGAGAGTTTGCTTGCCCGTATTGGTGGTGAGGAGTTCGCGATTGTTCTGCAACAGATTTCACCAATTCAATTGGAGGCGATAGCCAACCAGCTCTGCTACCAGGTGGCCGCCTTGGAGATCCTCATCGAAGCTCCCCAAAGGGCAAGATCACCCTCAGTATTGGTGGGGTGTATTTTCCTAAGGAGAGCCAGGATAGCTTAACGTTGTCGGAGGTGCTGCGCCGTACCGATATTTGTCTGTATCGCGCTAAAGATCAGGGGCGCAATACCGTGGTGATTGATTCGAACCATAAGTGACTGATAATTGAGGCACGGCATCACTGCTTGTCTTGAGCATGGCGCGGCGCCGATTTATTTCTGCTTTTGGCCTGCTATAATTGCCGCCCTTTAATTTCTAACTCTAGGTTCTGGCGTGTCAAAACGGGGCAAAAATACGGCAAGTGCAGTGTCGATTTTCAATATCGATGATTTGTCCACTTGGCAAAAATATCGCAAAGGCTTGTGTGATAGCTGCCATGCAACCTGCTGTACCCTGCCCGTAGAAGTCACTGTGAGCGACTTAGTGCGCATGGCCTTAGTGGACGAGTTTGAAGCCGAGGGCGATCTCAAAGTCATCGCCAAGCGTCTGCAAAAAGCGCGCATCATCGACAACTTCAACCACAAAACCGCCATTTTTACCTTGGCCCGCATGGCGAACGATGATTGCCTGTACCTCGACAGCAAAACCCGTCGCTGCACCATTTATCATCAACGCCCCGAAACTTGCCGCAATCATCCGCAAATCGGCCCTAAAGCGAATCACTGCCCTTATCGTCCCCGTGAGTAAGCTTTTGAATATGGAATTGGTACAGGGCTTCGAGTTGATGGCTGTCTCGCATCGCTTGTACCTGCCGATTAAATTCACGCGCAATCAAGTCTTTATTGGCTGAACGTTTTGAGATCAGCATATAAAAAGGCTCCAGTTGGGTGTTGGGGGATACCTTAGAGGTGAGCGTTTTAGGCAGTTCGCCCGACTGAGTTAAAGCGAGGCTACCAGCTAAAATCTCCTTACGGGCGATGAAGAATTTACATCTGTGTTTCAACAACATTTCTGGGAGATGTTGCAGAGAATTGATTTCGCTGATGGGCGTTTCTTTTCGCCAGCCAAAGTTATCGTAATTGAAGCCCTTGATGCCGCAAACCGTGCCAAAATCAGCCAACTGATTGATATCATTTATATGAAATTGCGGGTCTAGTTCGGCTTTCAAATAAAAATAACTGGGGGTGAGGTAATAATAAGCAATAGATGGGATATAATCAGTCGCCCTTTGTCGGTTGAGCGATGCGCTCATTGCGGCATCTATGCTGCCATTTTGAACGTCCTTCAAACAGCGTAACCAAGGCAAAGCCTGTACTTCATAATCAATTCCAATGGGTTTAAAGGTGCGTTCTAGCAGGTCGATATCGTAGCCGCTAAGCGTGGAAGTCTTAATGCCATCTTGCCGAATAAAATAATTAAACGGTGGATATTCAGTCTCTTCGACACAAAAGCGTAACCTTAATGGGGAAAGCTCGTCGGCGCCATAGGCAGCAGGCGAGAGCAGAATCACGCATAACAAGGCGATTAGCGGATATAATAAACGCATCATACTTTTTAAACGCAGTGGCGAGTTTTTTAAAGTGTAGCAAAGGGCTTAGCGGCAGCAGGGTTCTTTATTGCCACAGGCTAGAGCCGCTTTATTGGGCAAAATTCAACTGATCCGCGAAAATCACTGCGCGGGTTGGTGCAAGTAAGTCTAGTGTGAAACAAAAGGTGTTACATGAGTCTCTTAGATAACGTGATGATTATATTGTGCTTAATTGCCGCGAGTTGTTTCTTTTCCATGTCAGAAATTGCTTTGGCCGCATCACGGAAAATCCGTTTACGTCAGTTAGCCGATGAAGGCGATGCCAGAGCTGAAAAGGTACTGCATTTACAGTCGTATCCCGGCAGCTTTTTTACTGTGGTGCAAATTGGCCTGAATGCCGTGGCCATCATGGGCGGTATTGTGGGTGAATCTGCATTTCGTCCGTATTTTTATCAATTCCTTTCACCTTGGTTAGCCGATCCTTGGTTGGGTCAGGTGAGCTTTTTGATGTCGTTTTTACTCGTTACCAGTGCCTTTATTTTGGTGGCCGATTTAATGCCTAAGCGTATTGCGATGGCGATGCCTGAGCAAGTTGCCTTGGCTGTCGTTGGCCCTATGAGTTTCTGTATCGCGATCCTTCGTCCATTGGTGTGGTTTTTCAATGGCATGGCCAGCGCGATTTTTAAGTTGCTGCAAATACCCACGGCCCGAAATGATGAAATTACTTCCGATGATATTTACGCGGTCATGAACGCGGGGGCAGAAGCTGGTGTACTCGATAGGGGAGAGCAACAGATGATGGAGAACGTGTTTGAAATGCAAACCGTTTCAGTCACTTCTGCCATGACGGCCCGTGAGAGCTTAGTGTATTTCCTGCTGCAAGACAGCGAGGAGGATATCAAACGTAAGATTGCCGAAGATCCTCACACTAAGTTTTTAGTCTGTGATGGCCAATTGGATATGGTCAAAGGTTTTGTAGATGCGAAGGAGCTGCTGATCCGGGTGATCAACGGCGAGAACATCACCTTAAAGGACAACAGTCTTGTGCATACCTCTTTGATTATTCCCGATACCTTAAGCCTGTCCGAGGCGATGGAATACTTCAAAAATAGTCGCGCCGATTTCGCCGTGGTGATGAATGAATACGCCCTAGTTGTGGGGATTGTCACCACCAACGATCTGCAGCGCGCTGTGATGGGGGCCTGGTCGCTACACGAGAGCGAAGAGCAGATTATTGCTCGCGACGGTAATTCTTGGTTAGTAGATGGGGTCACGCCCATTACCGATGTGATGCGCGCCTTCGATATCGAAGAGTTCCCCCACAGCCAAAATTATGAAACCATCGCCGGTTTTATGATGTATATGCTGCGTAAAATTCCTAAGCGTACCGACTTTGTTAACTATGCCGGTTACAAGTTTGAAGTGGTGGATATCGACGCCTACAAGGTCGACCAACTGCTGGTAACCCGCATCGATGGCAACGATAAGTTGATGTCGCCAGATACCTAATCTTATCAACATCATAAAAAACGGGACTCAGTCCCGTTTTTTTATTTTTAGCCCAAAACCACCTACTTCAGTAGGTGGTTATCATCATTTGAGGCTTTGCCTGTATACCTACCCATGTTAAATGCATCTTTGATTTTTAGCGAAGTCAAAAGAGGCAAATAACATGAGTAGATACGAGCAAGCATCGCATGTGTTCTGGCGATGTCAATATCATATAGTCTGGACACCAAAGTACCGCTTTCGGATATTGAAAGGTAATGTCGGAAAAGAGGTTTATCGATGCATTCAGGTTTATTGCCATCAAATGGGATGCATAGTCATGGAGCTAAATGTTCAAGTTGACCATGTTCATTTAGTGGTGAAGGTACCTCCGAAGATATCGATATCGAATGTAATGGGGGCGTTAAAAGGTAAGATAGCGTTGAAAATATTCAGTAAATTTCCTTACCTACGTAAGAATAAACTTTGGGGAAATCATTTTTGGCAGAGAGGATACTTCGTCGATTCGATTGGAATTAACGAGGAAATAATCCGTAGATACGTTAGGCATCAAGAGAAAGTAGAGCGGCAAGAGCAGGGTCAACTTGCTCTTGAATAAAGGCCCCCTTTTAGGGGGTTAAAACAAAAGCCACCTTCTTCAGAAGGTGGATTCTTTACATCGCTACTAAAATTTAGATTGCTTCTAAAAACGCATTCACTATTGGATCGTCCAAGCGTTTGACCTTGCAGCAACAACCCAGCTCAAAGGGGGCAATGTTCACGGGGAGGCTAATAGCTGGATCCTATCCCGCACCGGGCTGTTATTGATCACTACCTCTGGGGTGATGCTCACGCCACACCCGAGCGCCACCATGGATGCAATCGCTTCTTGTCCCGACACCTGCGCATAAATATTGGGGCTTATTCCCATCTGTTTGAACCAATTATCGGCGCGGCGCCGCCCAGGGCCATGGTCGGGAATGATAAAGGGCACCCGCGACCAGTCGATGGGGGCTTGGCTTATCTGTTGCTGCACCGCGCAGCGCATGGTTGGCGCGATTAAGGACAAAGGCACATCGTCAATCTTGGCGAAATGCAAGGTGGCAGGGAAGGGATCCGGCAGCGCGGCAATGGCAATATCGGCGCGATTTTGTTGCACTTCGGCCAGTGCATTGGCGGCATCCCCTGTGGTCAGGGCTATCTCAACCAAGGGATGCTCCTGCCGAAAACGTTCCAGCAATTGCGGTAAATGGCTGTAGGCGGCAGTTACTGAGCAATAGAGATTTAAGGTGCCGCGCAGTACATCCTGTTTGAGATCGATACTGTGTCGCAGGTTGCGCCAATGGTGCAGGGTCTGCTCGGCGAACAATTTAAACTCGCGCCCCGCGTGGGTTAAGGTCACGCTGCGATTATCCCGTTCGAATAACTTGGCGTTCACTTCTTCTTCGAGCCGCTGCAAGGCGCGACTTAAGGTCGAGGGACTGACGTGCATCTGCTCCGCCGTCTTGGCGAAGTGCAAACTGTCACATAAGTGCAGGTACAATTTGAGGGTGCGTATGTCCATAACCTCGTCCTATTGGCCGCTTATCAAGGCTGTTGTAACCGAAAATGACATTGCATAAAACGCAATGTGAGGTTTCGAATATATCATTTTAAGCAACGATAGCCATAGGTTATAGTGATTTCAATCACAACCAGTCATTAACAAAAAGTTGATATTGGTTGAGTCCCAAATTCCCGACTGAAAGGTGGTATCTCAGATGGCTAACTATTTTAACTCTCTGAATTTACGTCAACAATTAGCACAGCTTGGCCAATGTCGTTTCATGGACCGTTCTGAATTCAGCGACGGCTGCAATTACATCAAAGATTGGAAGATTGTTATTTTAGGTTGTGGTGCTCAGGGTCTTAACCAAGGTCTGAACATGCGCGACTCAGGGCTGAATATTGCCTATGCCCTGCGCCCTGAAGCCATTGCTCAAAAACGTGCCTCATGGCAAAAAGCCACAGATAACGGCTTTAAAGTGGGTACCTTTGAAGAGCTGATCCCAACGGCGGATTTGGTACTGAACTTAACGCCTGATAAGCAGCACTCCAATGTGGTTAGCGCTGTGATGCCACTGATGAAACAGGGCGCAACGCTGTCTTATTCCCACGGTTTTAACATCGTTGAAGAAGGCATGCAGATCCGCCCCGATATCACAGTGGTGATGGTCGCGCCTAAATGCCCAGGCACTGAAGTGCGTGAAGAATACAAGCGTGGTTTTGGTGTACCAACACTGATTGCCGTGCACCCAGAAAACGACCCTAATGGAGATGGTTTAGAGATTGCCAAAGCCTATGCGAGTGCCACAGGTGGTGACCGCGCTGGCGTGTTGCAATCTTCCTTTATCGCCGAAGTAAAATCGGATCTGATGGGCGAGCAAACAATTCTGTGCGGTATGTTGCAGACGGGCGCCATCTTAGGTTACGACAAGATGGTGGCCGATGGTGTTGAACCTGGCTATGCCGCTAAGTTAATCCAACAAGGTTGGGAAACCGTGACCGAGGCGCTTAAGCACGGCGGTATCACCAACATGATGGATAGACTTTCTAATCCAGCCAAGATTAAAGCGTTTGAAATTGCAGAAGATTTAAAAGAAATCCTGCAACCCTTATTCGAAAAACATATGGATGACATCATTAGCGGCGAGTTCTCTCGCACTATGATGCAAGACTGGGCCAATGACGACGCTAACCTGCTGCGTTGGCGCGCCGAAACCGCCGAAACAGGCTTCGAAAATGCCCCAGTTTCGAGCGAGCATATCGACGAGCAAACCTATTTTGACAAGGGGATTTTCCTGGTTGCGATGATCAAAGCCGGTGTCGAATTAGCCTTCGATACTATGGTGTCGGCGGGGATTGTTGAAGAGTCAGCCTATTACGAATCACTGCATGAAACGCCGCTGATCGCTAACACCATCGCCCGTAAACGTCTTTATGAGATGAACGTGGTGATCTCGGATACCGCAGAATACGGTTGTTATCTGTTCAACCATGCTGCCGTGCCTATGCTGCGTGACTATGTAAATGCCATGTCGCCAGAGTATTTAGGTGCGGGTCTGAAGGACAGTTCTAACAACGTCGATAACCTGCAGTTAATCGCCATCAATGATGCGATTCGCCACACCTCTGTTGAGTACATTGGTGCGGAACTTCGTGGTTATATGACTGATATGAAAAGTATTGTTGGAGTTTAATCGATAAAGGCCAGGCCCCTAAGGATGTGGGGCTCGGCGTGGCAAATTTATTCCTGCTTCGTAGGTTGTCGAGCGGGCAAAACCGACATGGGTTAGTTGGCGATAAGGTTCACTAACGCGCGTTTGTTAACGTTTCACTTTGTTGTTTTGCATTGTCTCGGCAGGGAAGCTGAATTTTTTGACATTAGATAATTTTTTATTGTGTTTGGCTGTCGCTTTATGGTAAAGCTAATAACTCGCGGCGGGACAAGGTTCCCAAGGCAAGCATCGCTCAGGCTTAAAAGTGAGGAGCGATAAGAATTTCAGCGATACACATACAGAACACCGATTAGGAACCCATATTGATGTTTAACCAAGCTGCCAAGCTCATTCTCGTGATTATTACCGTAGTGATTATTAAATCACAGCGGGGGCGGCGCATGGCAAACTGGTAGACCTAAAAGGTTAAAAGTTTCGAAAGAACCCCCGCTCCGAAAGGACCGGGGGTTCTTCGTTTTCAGGCCCGAGGTTTTGGAAATGAGGTTTCGAAATAGCACAAATTACGAGTCGATTTTCGGCAATTTAGGATCAAGGTAGCGAGAGAGAATATGGAACCAGGGCAGATGATTAGAGGCGCAGACGCAGTAATAAAAGTGTTGGCAGCACATGGTGTTACCACAGTATTTGGTTACCCAGGTGGTGCCATTATGCCAATCTACGATGCCCTCTATGGAAGCCCTGTCGAACATCTCTTAAGCCGCCACGAACAAGGCGCCGCCTTTGCCGCCGTAGGTTACGCTAGAGCCAGTGGTAAAACTGGCGTGTGCTTTGCCACCTCAGGCCCAGGCGCCACCAACCTAATCACTTCACTTGCCGATGCGTTATTAGATTCTGTGCCAGTTGTCGCTATCACGGGTCAGGTTTCAACCGCCGTGATTGGCACAGATGCGTTTCAAGAAATCGATGTATTGGGCATGTCCTTAAGCTGCACTAAGCACAGTTTTATGGTGACGGATGTCAACGATCTGATCCCGACCCTGTATCAAGCCTTCGAAATCGCGGCATCGGGTCGACCCGGCCCAGTGCTGGTGGATATCCCTAAGGATATCCAAATCGCGCAACTGGAATATCGCACTCCCTTGCTGGCGGTGACCAATGAGCCACAGGCGAGCGCCTGTGAGATTGAGGCGGCCCGCGCCCTGTTAGCAGAGGCGAAGCAGCCTATGTTGTACGTGGGTGGTGGCGTCGGGATGGCGGGCGCCGTCGATCAACTGCGGGAATTTATCAAAGCCACGGGTATGCCATCGGTCGCGACGTTAAAGGGCTTAGGCAGTATTGCCCATGGCACTCCAGGTTATTTAGGCATGTTGGGTATGCACGGCGGAAAGGCGGCCAACCTAGCGGTGCAGGATTGCGATTTATTAGTGGTTGCTGGAGCGCGCTTCGATGACCGAGTGACAGGCCGCTTAGCAACCTTTGCCAATAAGGCTAAAGTCATCCATTTAGATATAGACGCCGCCGAGCTGGGCAAACTGCGCCAGCCCGATGTGGCCATCGCCGGTGATTTACGTCAGATTTTCCCCGCTTTAGCTATGTCACTGAACATCACGTCTTGGCAAGCAGAGGTTGAACATCTTGCCCGTAAACATCAATGGGATTATCAACATCCCGGCAGCTTAATTTATGCTCCTGCCATGCTGCGCCGCCTTGCTAATAAACTGCCCGAAGACAACGTAGTGTGCTGCGATGTGGGCCAACATCAAATGTGGGTCGCCCAACATATGTGGTTCCGCCGCCCTGAAGATCACTTATCCAGCGCTGGTTTAGGCACTATGGGCTTTGGTTTACCCGCCGCTATCGGCGCCCAAGTCGCCCGCCCGGATGCAACTGTAGTCACAGTGTCTGGCGATGGCTCTTTTATGATGAACGTGCAAGAGCTGACCACCATCAAGCGCCGCAAATTACCGGTGAAGATCCTACTAATCGACAACCAAAAACTGGGGATGGTGAAACAGTGGCAACAGCTATTCTTTGAAGAGCGCTACAGCGAAACCGATCTGTCAGACAACCCCGATTTTGTGCAACTCGCTTCGGCCTTCGATATTCCCGGCCGCACGATTTTCTCTTCCGACGAAGTGGAAGAGGCCTTAACCGAAATGTTAGCGGCTAAGGGTCCCTATTTGTTACACGTAGCAATCGACGATGCTTTTAACGTTTGGCCACTGGTGCCCCCGGCGCATCAAACAGCGATATGATGGACGAAATGGAGAAACAAACATGATCCACTCCCTAGAATTAACGGTTCAACAACGCCCAGAAGTGATAGAACGTGTACTACGTGTGACTCGTCACCGTGGTTTTACTGTCACCCAAATGCAAATGCGGATGAACGACGATGCGAGTCTGTCGCTGGATATGGAAGTGGACAGCGAGCGCGCCATCGAGCTGCTCAGCAATCAATTGAATAAATTGATTGATGTCACTCAATGCAAGGTCTTGTTACCGCTAAACTTGCAACAACAAAAAGTACACGCATAAGCATCCAGTGGCTGCGGTATTAGCACTGCAGCAACGCCCTAAGGGCACGATTTTCGATTTGAGATAAGGGATAGAGTCAATGCCAAAGTTACGTTCAGCAACCAGTACCGAAGGCCGCAATATGGCGGGTGCCCGTGCGCTATGGCGCGCCACAGGGGTGAAAGACAATGATTTTGGTAAGCCGATTATTGCGATTGCCAACTCCTTTACTCAGTTTGTGCCTGGGCATGTTCACCTCAAGGATATGGGCTCGCTGGTTGCCGGCGCCATCGAAGCGGCGGGCGGTATTGCCAAAGAGTTCAACACTATCGCCGTAGATGATGGTATCGCCATGGGTCATGGCGGCATGCTTTACAGTCTGCCTTCGCGCGAGCTGATCGCCGACAGCGTCGAGTATATGGTCAATGCCCACTGCGCCGATGCCCTGGTCTGCATCTCTAACTGTGACAAGATCACTCCGGGCATGCTGATGGCGGCGCTGAGACTCAATATTCCCGTGGTGTTTGTTTCGGGCGGCCCCATGGAGGCCGGTAAGACCAAGCTGTCGGACAAGCTTATCAAACTCGATTTAGTCGATGCCATGGTGGCGGCGGCCGACTCGAGTGTGAGCGATGAAGATAGCGCTAAAATCGAACGCAGCGCTTGCCCTACATGTGGTTCTTGCTCGGGCATGTTTACCGCCAACTCGATGAACTGCTTGACCGAGGCCTTAGGTCTGTCGTTGCCGGGTAATGGCTCCATGCTCGCGACCCATGCCGATCGCCGTGAGTTGTTTTTAGAAGCGGGCCGCCGCGTAATGGCGCTGACCAAACGTTACTACGAACAAGATGATGAATCGGCGCTGCCACGCAATATCGCCAGCTTTAAGGCCTTTGAGAATGCCATGGCACTGGATATCGCCATGGGTGGCTCTTCTAATACTGTATTACACTTATTGGCTGCGGCGCAGGAGGCGGACGTGGCATTCACCATGGCCGACATCGACCGTATGTCGCGTCAGGTGCCGCATCTGTGTAAGGTGGCGCCCTCGACCCCTAAATACCATATGGAAGATGTCCATCGCGCCGGTGGTGTGATGGGTATCTTAGGCGAACTCGACCGCGCCGGACTGCTGCATACCGATGTGCCACACGTTGCCGCCGATGCGGGGGCAATCTCAAGTCGGTGCTCGCCAAGTACGATGTCATGCAAACCCAAGATGACAAAGTAAAACAATTCTTTATGGCGGGACCTGCGGGCATTCCTACCACTAAAGCCTTTAGCCAAGACTGCCGCTGGCCATCGCTGGACGATGACAGGCGTGAAGGTTGTATCCGTAGCCGCGAATTTGCCTTCAGCCAAGAGGGCGGTTTGGCCGTGTTATCGGGCAATCTGGCCGACAATGGCTGTATCGTTAAAACGGCGGGTGTGGATGAGTCTAACCTGACCTTTACTGGCAGCGCTCGAGTGTACGAAAGCCAAGACGATGCTGTCGCTGGCATCTTAGGTGGCGAAGTGGTGGCGGGTGATGTGGTGGTTATTCGTTACGAAGGGCCAAAAGGCGGCCCAGGCATGCAAGAAATGTTGTACCCCACCAGTTACTTAAAATCTCGCGGCTTAGGCAAGGCCTGCGCGCTGATCACCGACGGCCGTTTCTCTGGTGGAACCTCAGGTTTATCCATCGGCCATGTGTCGCCTGAGGCGGCGGCGGGTGGCACGATTGCCTTGATTGAAAACGGCGATCGCATCGAAATCGATATTCCTAAGCGCAGTATTAAGCTTGCGGTGAGTGATGCCGAATTGGCTGCGCGTCGTGAAACCATGCTCGCCCGTGGGCCAATGGCGTGGAAACCGCTTTCGCGTCAGCGTTATGTGTCGATGGCGCTCAAAGCCTACGCCATGCTTGCCACCAGTGCCGATAAGGGCGCGGTGCGCGATCGCAGTAAGTTGGAGGACTGATATGTTATCTCTCGCATCGTCGCAAACGGAGCAGGCTGAGGCGCAGGCCTCTCAAGTTCAATCCTCTCAAGTTCAGTCCGATAAGGCGCAATCGAGCACTTCAGCCTTAGAAAAGAGTCAGCTTGCGCAAAGCTACCTGCAAAAAATCCTGTTGTCGTCGGTTTATGACGTTGCGAAAGTGACGCCACTCTCGAGCCTGAATAAACTCTCGGCGCGTTTGGGCTGCCAAGTATTTTTAAAGCGTGAGGATATGCAGCCTGTGCATTCCTTCAAGCTGCGTGGCGCCTATAACCGTATCGCCCAGTTAAGCCAAGCCGAATGTCAACGCGGCGTAGTGTGCGCCTCGGCGGGTAACCATGCTCAAGGCGTGGCCATGTCGGCGGCCAGTCGTGGTGTGGATGCAGTGATTGTGATGCCCGAAACTACGCCGGATATCAAAGTCGATGCGGTGCGTCGTTTGGGCGGTAACGTGGTGTTGCACGGCCAAGCCTTCGATCAGGCCAATGGCTTTGCGATGGAGATGGCACAGCAGGAAGGTCGGGTGTATATCGCCCCCTTCGATGATGAAGCCGTTATCGCAGGCCAAGGCACTATCGCCCAAGAAATGCTGCAACAGCAGCGCGACCTTGAAGTGGTATTTGTGCCCGTGGGCGGTGGTGGTTTAATTGCCGGGATTGCTGCTTATTACAAGGCGGTGATGCCAAAGGTTAAAATTGTTGGGGTAGAGCCTGAAGATGCGGCCTGCTTAAAAGCGGCGATGGAGGCGGGCGAGCCTGTCACACTTGCGCAAGTCGGCTTGTTTGCCGATGGGGTCGCGGTTAAACGTATCGGCACTGAGCCATTTCGCTTAGCTAAGTGGTTTGTGGATGAAGTAGTGACGGTAACGTCCGACGAAATCTGCGCTGCTGTAAAAGATATTTTTGAGGATACCCGCGCTATTGCCGAACCTGCGGGTGCCTTATCCCTTGCGGGGCTTAAAAAATACGTCAGTACCAATGCCGCAGGCGAGAGTGGTAAGGGTGAAAAAGTCGCGGCGATTTTAAGTGGCGCGAATGTGAACTTCCACAGCCTGCGGTATGTGTCTGAGCGCTGTGAGCTGGGTGAGCAAAAAGAAGCCGTGTTGGCGGTTAAAGTGCCCGAGCGTCCCGGCAGCTTCCTGCGTTTTTGTGAGTTGCTCGAAAAGCGGGTGATGACCGAATTTAACTATCGCTTTAGCAGTCGCGATATGGCGGTGGTGTTTGCGGGTATTCGCCTGACTAAAGGCCATGGCGAATTAGAGCAGATCATCAATACCTTAGAAGATAATGGCTTCGAGGTGCAGGACTTATCCGGTGACGAAACCGCGAAATTACATGTGCGTTATATGGTCGGTGGTCATCCGCCAGAGCCGTTAGAGGAGCGCCTATTTAGCTTTGAGTTTCCCGAGCATCCCGGTGCGCTGCTGAAGTTTTTAACCACCCTGCAGAGCAAGTGGAATATCAGTTTATTCCATTACCGTAATCACGGCGCGGCCTTTGGGCGAGTGCTGGCGGGGTTTGAAGTCCCCGAGGGCGATGCCTTGCCGTTTCAGCAGTTTTTAACTGAGCTGGGATTTGTCTATCAAGAAGAGACGCAAAGCCCTGCTTATCAACTGTTTTTGAATGCCGGAAAAGGAAAAAGAACCTGCCTTTGTAGTCACTTAGCTTTAGGTTACAACTTAGGCTAAAGGAGGGGCGCACAGGCGCCCCTTTTTGTGGTAGTTTGGTTTAACAAGTTAAGAGTGAATGCTCTAGTCCCACAATAATCAGACCTCGACCCTACGCATTAAGGAGACATGATGTTACCTGCACCGCATTTTTCTGCCTTTAATCCGCCTCGCCGCATTTTGATGGGGCCAGGTCCATCGGATGTTTATCCTGAAGTATTAGCCGCGCAGGCAAGGCCTACCGTTGGTCACCTAGACCCATTATTTGTTGGCATGATGGATGAGCTTAAGAGCCTGATCCAATATGCGTTTCAGACCAAAAATGAAATGACGATGGCGGTGTCGGCCCCCGGCAGTGCGGGCATGGAAACCTGTTTTGTAAACTTAGTCGAACCCGGCGAAAAGGTGATTGTGTGCCGCAATGGTGTGTTTGGTGAGCGTATGCGCCAAAACGTCGAGCGCGTCGGTGCGATTGCGGTGCTGGTGGATAATGAATGGGGTACGCCTGTCGACCCTGCTGCCGTTGAAGCGGCGCTTAAAGCCAACCCCGATGCTAAATTCCTTGCTTTTGTGCATGCCGAAACCTCAACAGGCGCATTGAGTGATGCTAAAACCCTGTGCGCGCTGGCAAAACAATACGGCTGTTTATCGATTGTCGATGCGGTCACTTCCCTCGGCGGTGTGGAATTAAGAGTCGATGAATGGGGAATCGATGCCATTTATTCTGGCAGTCAGAAATGTCTCTCCTGCGTGCCGGGCTTATCGCCTGTGTCTTTCTCGCCCAATGCGGTGGAAAAGCTTAAAAACCGTAAAACGCCAGTGCAGAGCTGGTTCCTCGATCAAAGTCTGGTCATGGCCTATTGGACGAGCGCTGGTGGCAAGCGCAGTTATCACCATACCGCGCCTGTTAATGCACTTTATGCCCTGCACGAGTCGCTGCGTTTATTGGCGGCCGAAGGTTTAGAAAATGCGTGGAAGCGTCATCAAGACATGCATTTAGTGCTGCGCGCCGGCCTTGAAAAACTCGGCCTGAAATTTGTGGTCGCCGAAGCTTCGCGTTTGCCGCAACTTAATGCCATTTACATCCCCGAAGGCGTTGATGATGCCGCCGTGCGTGCGCGTCTACTCAAGGATTACAACCTTGAAATCGGTGCCGGTCTTGGTGCTCTAGCGGGTAAAGCTTGGCGCATCGGTTTAATGGGCTTTGGTGCCCGCCGTGAGAATGTCGCGCTCTGTTTGCGCGCCCTAGAAGAGGTGCTGAACTAATATGTCAGTTTCGCGTATAAGGATGTTACGCAGTGTGAGTTTGCGCTCAGTGAGCTCACGTTTATTGATTGGCGGTTTGATTCTGATCTTAAGTGGTTGCGCCTCCAGCAATATGAGTAATACCAGTTGTGATTTTGTGCGAGGTACAGCAGGCAATCAGAGTCAACGCGAGGCCAGCGGTGATGATAGCAATGCCAGGCAGATGGATGTGGGCATTGGGATTTTAACCGCGATCTTCGGCAGTATTAGCCGAGCACTTTCTTCCGATGATAAATCGGATGAGAAGTGTGTTTAATCGGTGAGTTCTAGTCGTCTTTGATTGTTTATAAATCCCCGTAATGCGGGGATTTTTTATAAAGACAGTATCGTTCTTTAGTGCTGGGAATATTGATTAAGCACAGTCATTTCAGTGACACGCCGTGAATATGTCCCTATAGGCTCGACGGCGGCATCCATGCCGCCAACGGTCACTTCCATGGCAGTGCTTAATCCGGTTAAGCCCTTGGTATACCATGTAGTCCTTTGTTAACACGTTAACAATTCTTAGGGTTCGCGTTGCTGGAAAGTTTTTTATTACATTGAATATGATATGTTCTTAATATTTAATGTTCATCATTTCAAAAACATAAATAGATATTTTTTACGGGGATATATGAAAAAAATATACAAATATATGCCTTATCGGCGAGAATTTTTTCTAGCTTTTGTCCCCGAGCAAGTCAACGAGGTGTCCTAAATGATCCATTTGAGCTAAGTCCTGCACAAGACTTAATTGATAAGGTACTTCGTGATGGTTTAGGGGAGGACTTCTTTGAACAAGCGGAACAGTTTTCATCAGATGCTAATTTTAACGAAGTTGGTGTAATTTCATTTACTGAAAACTACAATAACCTACTAATGTGGTCACACTATGCTAATGAGCATAAGGGGATTGTTATTGAGTTTGATTATGAAAAATTGGGATATTATTTTAATTACAAGCTATCAATGTCAGACACTATTGAACGTGTTCTATATAACAGAGAGCGGTTTTCACCCCTGCAGAAAGGTGTTTGTGTAAAAGATTTGTTGCTTACCAAAAGTGATGACTGGATTTATGAGAAAGAGCACCGTATTTTACCTAAATTACGTGATGCTGACTTTGTTCGGGTAGATAGGGTCTTGTTCGAGCAGCTGCATGATTTTTATGATGATCTATATGTTAGATTATTTAAAATTATTTCAGAAGATGACAAATTTATAACATTTCAGGTTAATCCAGATGAGTATGAACGTTTTGACAATCAAGAGTATGACGGAAACTCAACTGATGATAATGAAGAGATGAAGTTTAGTCCCAGTGAAACAATTCTTAATGAAATATATGGTTCATTAGCGGTAATGCCTTCCTCTGTTTTTTTATTTCAATTGCCTGTTGATTGTATCTCTGCAGTGTTTCTAGGTTGTAGGACTTCTCCGACTGACATTGAGGAAATTAAAGACTTGGTAAAAAATAAAAATATTCCCACATTTCAAGCGGAGTTAAGCAAAACGCACTTTGCTTTGAGCTTCAATGAAGTTTAATTTCATATAAATTCATTAAGAGTTTTCTGAGTTACTTTGATGGTGCTAAGTGAGTAAATTAATCTTATTTCTCGTTTTTATCCTATCTATTCCTGCCGTAATTATTGGCGCATTTGTATTCGAGGATATTGGCGGGCTGCTGTTAATCTCTTGGTTTTCTTTGGTGCTTGGGCTGATTGGGATTGCTGGGATATTAAGATTTAGGCAAGAGCAACTGTTAGCTTATGAGCTGGTTGAAGGGACGGTTGTTTCGCTGCAAGAGAATAATCGATATAGCGATGAGCCTGAGCACTTTAGGGATCAGCAAGTGTTTATTAATCCGGTGATTGAATATTTTTGGCGAGGGCAGCGCTATACCAGTGGCGCGCTGATGAATTACAACGAGCATGCCTACAACCGCTTTGGGCCGAAAATAGGTGATAAGGTGAGTTTATCTGTGCCTATTCAACATCCAGAAGCGGCTATCGAACACAAGTTCCTCGCAAGATACAGTCATTTGATTATTGGTGTGATGGCGCTTTTTATATCAGCTGTCTTGGCCACATTGCTGTTGACGGAAATCGTGGCATTTACGCATGGCTGAAGTGATTGCTCGCTTAGGCTCATCCTAATAAAAACGGCATCTACATAAGTTGCAGATGCCGCCTGTCGCACTGAGTTAGCCCTTAAGCTGGCTTTATACTTTTTATCCGATGGGCTGCTCTTTACTTCTTGGTCTGAACTTTTCCACTAAAAATATACTTAAGCTGCTAATGATGGCGGCGAGTACAGTCGAGAATAGCACATCCTGCGGCCAGTGCATGCCGAGTAACATGCGGCTGAGGCCCATTAATAATCCCCAAGTAAATAACGCGTTGGCAAATAGCGGCAAACCCGCGATTAGCAAGTAATAGCTGGCGGTGAGCACTAAGGTGACTGCGAAAATTGTGTGACCCGAAGGGAAGGAATAACCGATTTCATCCTCCCAATGTTGGTGAATGTTAGGAGCGAGTTTGACCTCGGGCTCCATGGTGTGTAGTTCGGTTAGTGCCTCGGCGATGGCCTGTGAACGCTCAGGTTTGGCTAATTGATAAAAAGTGTGTGGATTAAGTTGCGCTTCCTCAGGGAGGCCTTGGTCGGACAGATATACTAGGTTCGGTCTTGGCTCTTTAAACAAGGCTTTAAGGGTATGACTGGTGCTCAGGCTGATGACTTGGCTGAGGCTAATGGCTAAAAACAGGCTAATAAACAGCGCTTTTGGCATATAGCGATAGGCGAGTGCCAGTACCACTAACACGGTCGCCACTCCATAGGGCGCCGTGCCTGTGGTGGTGAGCCAATATAAGGCCTTGGCTAAGGGCGATTGCAGGTCGATTAGTGGAAATAATTGATTTTGAGTGAGTAACAGTAAGCTTGGAATGGTTGCCAACAGTAACCAGACAAGGGCTAAACGACGTAGAAGATAGGCTGGATGAGTCAAAATATTCGCCTCCGAGTAAACCACATAGGCTACATGCCACGTTTGGGCTTGCCAATAAAAAATCCCGACAGCAAAAAGTGCGCTGTCGGGGGTCTTCAAGGGTGGAGCGGTAGGTGCTATTGCACCGTATTCTTGGGTTGATGGCGGGTCACGAACATCAAAATCAGTAACACTACGAGTAACAATCCAGTGCCCATCAGTAGGGCGTAATCTTCTAGTTGCAGTATCGAGTACAGCACCGCATACAAGCTCACCAGCATAGTGCCGACAATCGCGCCACGCTTAAGGCTGGCGGTGGCACTGCCCACATATGCGGATACCGACAACACTGGAATACAGGCGGCGATCAAATAGGCTTGCAGGAAGGCAAGGTGCTCCGAGAGTGATAATAACAGCAGGTAGAACAGGGCCATGGCGCTGCCAACCAGCATGTATTGGACTGTGCTTAGGCTGGTCTTTTGACCCAGCTCGAAAATAAATAACATGATAAAAGTCAGTACGATAAACAGCAGACCGTATTTGACTGAGCGCTCAATCTTGCCGTAATGGGTCACAGGCTCAAACAGCATGGCATTGGCCACGACTTCTGTGAGTGTCGACTGGTTACTCTTAATAAATTCTTGCGGATAGTTACGGGTTAAGTGACTGATATTCCAGCTGGCAGTAAATCCATTAGCGGTGATTTCGCGCTCTGCCGGGAGTAAGCCTTTAAAACTCGGGTGCGGCCAGTCGGCATGGATATTCAGCAGGGTTTGTTCGCCTAATGGCAGGGCGCTAATTGACTGTGAGCCGCGCAGCGTCATGGCAAAGTTCACACTAAAATCACTCGCTTCGCCGACTTGGATCCCTTGGTTAAAACCTTTCTCTAGACCGCCAGTCGTCAAGCCTGTGCCCGACATCAGCGAGCCAGAGAGTAGGACTGAATCGCCTGTTACCTCAATTTTTTCCACTTTATCAATTGCTTGATTCGATGACACCCCAAAGACTAAGCGGGCATTTTGATTATCGAAGGCGATAAGGTTTGGAATATCGTAACGGTTTAAGCGAAATTCCGCCTGCCCATTAAGTGCAGCGTTATACACTAAGGATTGATAAATGCCGCGGGTGCGGAAATCATGTTTTAAATCTAAATCGAGGCTGAGTTTTTCGGCAGGATAACCAGCTCGTCCTGATAGGTGCGCTTTACTTCGTGGCGAGTTTTGCCATCGTTACTGACTTCTTCCTGCATCACAAAATAGCTGTAGGGGATCACCAACGCTGGGCCTGAGAGCGTTTGTTGTTCGCCCCATGAGCGGCCGATTTCATCGACCACACTGTGGTACAGGGCTTCGCGATCGGACGTCATGTCCATGATGATCCCAAGTGGTAGCAAGGCTACAATCGATAGAATGCCAATAGTTAAGGCTTTTAATAGCGTGGTGTTTTTCAATGCCGCTCCCTTTGCTGTGGCAGGCTGTTCCTGTGCTGACATATCTGTTCCTTGATCACGATTGAGTTTTTAAGGAGTGCGCGCGCCACTAAATAGATGGCGCCGCCAAATAGCGCCAAACTCAGTAACGTGAGCACCCAGAAAATAATGTTAAACATGGATTTCATTCCCTATGAAATACGCGCGAGTCGCCACGGTATTCTGTGGTGCTAACTCGATATTACGGCGGCTATTAAAACAGATTTGCCCGCAGGAGTTGCGGGCAAGTTGCTGATCAATAGTGGCAAAATTATGGCAATCGCCCAGATTCGAGCTAAATCCTAGGTCGCTGCTTGGGGCTTTTGGCCAAACTTGGGGTGTTTTGCCTCAAAGTCATCTTCCTTACGGATATGTTTGAGTAAGGTCTCAAGACATTCCTTAAAGATGTCGGTTTGCTCCGAATAGACGGCGGCATGGTGTGAAAACCATTGGTGTTTTTCACGCTCACGATTATTGGCGTCAGGCCAAATACGTAGCTCATACTCATCGCCAATCACGACAATCGCATAGTCGATGGCACCATTGGTAAAAGTAATGCATTGGGGTAGATATACGGACTGCTCACCTTTGAAGAGCTCGTACCAAATGGCTTCGCTACGCCAAGAGACTATGGGCAAAGGTGCTTTGATGGAGCAGCCAATCGATTGATGCTGGTTAAACAGGACTGCCTTAATATCCTCTATGGCAAAAGGCTGTAAATCGCCATTTTTGTCAGCGAGTGAGTACAGCATATTCATCAAAAAAGGCAGCTTAGTGCCATTGCCAGTTTTGCGGCCGCAGAGTTTAGCTTCGCGGTAATAGATATTCATTCATCAATCCTTAATGAGGGGCTAACCTTGGAGAGTGCATCGCTCGCCTCGAGGTAAAGCGATAGCCCTTAGCCAGGAAATGCCTTATGTTAACCGAAGTTGTCGGCAAGCTGGCAAATTGGCGCCAAGTTTGCGAAATATACGACAAAAGTGAGACAGCTATCCCTTTGATATTTAGCCGATAAGGGTATCCATTTGAGATAGCTATTCGCTTTTAGTACCTTTGGAGAGTGCATGTCGAGCCCTTTTTCACCCCGCGAGTGGTTACAGCTGAATATGCAGCAGCAAGGTTTACTGCAATCTCACTCGTCGGTGAGCGAGCTGATTAGCCGCCTTGGTTATGTGCAGATCGACTCCATCAATGTGGTCGAGCGGGCACATCACCATGTGCTGCATAGCCGGATGCCGCAGTATCAAACCATGATGCTGGATATGGCGTTAGCGCAGGGGAGATTTTTGAATATTGGTCCCATGCGGCGGCCTATTTGCCGATTACCGACTACCGCTTTAGTTTGCAGCGTAAACAGTTGCTACAAAATGGCGGCAAACATTGGTTTGAGCCAGACGATAAGGTGATGCAGGAAGTGCGCGCCCGCATTCGCGCCGAAGGGCCACTTAAAGCCAGTGACTTTGAGCATGCAGAAGGTAAAAACGGTGCCTGGTGGGACTGGAAGCCCGCCAAAAAAGCGCTAGAGCAGTTGTTTATGCGCGGCGAGCTAATGGTGGTGCGGCGGGAGAAATTTCAAAAATGCTATGATCTTACCGAACGTGTGCTGCCCGAGCATATCAATACCCAAGCGCCTAGCGAGGCCGAATTTGCCCGCCATTTGATTGAGCGTTACCTCGATGCCCATGCCTTTGGCTCGGCGGCGCAAATCGCGTATCTGCGCAAAGGCATAAAAGCCAATGTGAATGAGCAATTAGCCGCAATGCTGTCCCAAGGTGAATTAGCGAGCTTTAAGGCCGAAGGGCAATGGTATTTTTATCGCCCCGAGCTGCAAATAACCGCTGCAATGCCTAACCGAGTCTGGTTACTCAATCCCTTCGATAATCTATTAATTCAGCGGCAACGATTAAAGCAATGGTTTGATTTTGATTATCAAATTGAAGTCTATGTGCCCGCCGAAAAACGCCAATATGGCTATTACTCCCTCGCGATTCTGTGGCGCGACCGCTTCGTTGGTCGAGTAGATGTGAAAGCCGAGCGGCAAAGCGGTTTACTACTATTACAGCAGCTGACCCTAGAAGCTGAATTCGATGGCATGGATGATGACTTTTGTGCGGCATTTGAGGTGGCAGTCACTGAGTATGCGCGCTTTAATGGCTGTAGCCGCTGGAAACTGGTGAAGGCTAACCATAAGGCATTTAAACAAAAATACGCACGGCAGCAGAAGATCTAATCGGGAGCTTTATCGTTATCTGGGCGCTTGTCTTTAGATGGTACATCCATCCAGTGAAAGCACAGGTACAGCAGTGCTAAAAAGAGCAGTGGCAGACTGGCATAGCCCAAGGATAATGAACTGTTTTCACTGCGCGCGAGCCAATAGCTGGGAATGTACACTAAGGGATAAGCTAGGGTTCCCCACAAAAAGCTTTTATTCATCAGCCGGTAAAACCAATGCACTTTAATCGTGGTTTGGCTGGCAAGCCCCATCAGGCTTGCGAGAACCACAAAGGGATAACTTAGCAGTGGCAGGCCGCCAAGGAGTAACAATCCCCAAAGGAGATAGTCCTGATAGAAAGTGGTGCTTGCGGTATCCATTGTCTTCTTCCCTGACGATTCGAACTCGAGCGCTTAAGTCTTGGCGCCCACAACTTTCTCACTCGGTAAGCCCTTGCTGCATCTTAAGCCAAAAGCCTTGTTGGCACAGATTGCTAAAGGACTTTTGCTGCGGCGAAATCGCGATATCGGCCGTCACGACGCGATAGCTGAGCCAATAATCGGCACAAACCGCGTCTGACTCATCAATCTGTGTATCTTGCTCGCTTAACAGACTGACCACAACCCCGTTGTCGAAGTGATACAAGGTCAAGGATTCGCATATTTCAGCATTAGCATCCTGATAACTGTGCTGCTCTTGGGTGTGGCTCACCACTGAAACCGGGCTAGGATAACCTTGAATGGCGAGAATGTAGCTGGCGAGTTGTTGCATTATTTCCTAAGTGACTCAATGCTTGAACTGTTAAAAACAAAAAAGCACAGCTGCGCTATCGCTAACTGTGCTCTTTCACACATGCATTATCAGTTAGTCCGCGGCGTTCAGCTTTTTCTCAAGCTCATTAACTTGCGCCTGCAGAGCTTCTAACTTCTCGCGGGTTTTCAGTAGTACATGCTGCTGTACTTCAAATTCTTCACGGGAAACCAGATCTAACTTGAGCAATTGATTTTGCAGCACTTGCTTGCTGCGTTCTTCAAATTCACCGGCAAATTGCTTAAGACCGCTGGGCAAACTATCGCTCAGTTGCTTCGCCATTTCTTCGATTTTCTTTGGATTGATCATAATCTTGTCCGCCTCTTTGCTGAATGGATGAATTGTAACTCAGTACGTTAGCTTTCAAAAGTAAAGCCGCGGATTGGGCCCTGCTCATCGCCACGATTGCGCGCTTTGTCACGGCGGTGTGATAACGATTGCAAGGGGATTTGTTGGCCTTAAAACCTTAGCTTCTGCTATGATCCCATCCCCCTTCTGAAGACTTGTTTGGATATTGCGCGAAGATGAAACTCAATCCTGCCCAAAATGATGCTGTTCATTATGTTTCGGGTCCCTGCTTAGTGTTAGCGGGCGCGGGCAGTGGCAAAACACGCGTAATTATCAACAAGATTGCCTACCTAGTACAAAAGTGTGGCTACAATGCGCGAAATATCGCGGCGGTAACCTTTACCAACAAAGCGGCGCGCGAGATGAAGGAACGGGTCGCACAATCTATGGGGCGCAAAGAGGCTAGAGGGTTGTGGATTTCGACCTTCCACACACTGGGGCTTGAGATTGTAAAACGTGAGCATAAAGTGCTGGGATTAAAGCCTGGGTTCTCGTTATTCGATGATCAAGACACGCTCGCACTCCTTAAAGAGCTGACTCAAAAAGAATTACAGGAAGATAAAGACTTACTCAAAGCTCTTGCGGGGGCGATTTCCAACTGGAAGGGTGGGCTGATTATTCCCGACCAAGCGCGCAAGTTAGCAAAGGATGAACAACAGCAGTTGTTTGCCATGTTGTATCAGCGTTATGCCCAGCATATGAAAGCCTACAACGCCTTAGATTTTGATGACTTAATTCTGCTACCGACCTTATTACTAAGGCATCACGAGGAAGTGCGTACGCGCTGGCAAACCAAGATCCAATACTTGCTGGTGGACGAATATCAGGATACCAACACTTCCCAGTATGAAATGGTCAAGTTACTGGTGGGCGAGCGCGCGCGTTTTACCGTGGTGGGGGACGACGACCAGTCCATCTATTCATGGCGCGGGGCTAAACCGCAGAACTTAGTGTTGTTGGGCAAAGATTTTCCCAAGCTTAAGCTGATTAAACTCGAGCAGAATTATCGTTCTAGCCAACGTATTTTGCGGGCGGCTAACATCCTTATCGCCAACAATCCCCATGTGTACGATAAGTCGTTATTTAGCGAGTTGGCTTATGGTGAGCCGATGCGGGTGCTGTTTGCCGCCAATGAAGAGCAAGAAGCTGAGCGTGTCGTCGCTGAAATCATTCGCCACAAGTTTGTTGGTCGTACCCAATTTGGTGACTACGCGATTCTGTACCGGGGGAACCACCAGTCTCGCCTGCTCGAACGGGCGCTGATGACTAACCGTATCCCCTACAAGCTAAGTGGCGGCACCTCGTTTTTTGCCCGTGCCGAGATTAAAGACATCATGGGCTACCTCAAATTAGTGGTAAATCCCGATGATGATAACGCCTTTTTGCGGGTGGTAAACTTGCCTAAGCGCGGCATTGGTCCATCGACCTTAGAGCGTTTGGGTAACTTCTCCAACGAGAAACATATCTCCATGTTTGAGGCAATTTTTGACCCTGAGCTGAATCATCATTTACCGCCTAATGCCATGTCGGCCTTGTATCAATTTGGCCGTTTTATTGTCGATACCGGGGAGCACGCCGAGCGAGGCGAGCCAGTTGAGGCGGTAAAACAATTGATCCGTAAGATTAATTACGAAGACTATTTATACGAGACCAGTACCAGCGCCAAGGCCGCTGAGATGCGGATGAAAAACATCTCCGAGCTCTATCGCTGGGTGACGGAAATGCTCTCGGGGGATGAGTTAGAAGAACCCATGACCTTGCCTGAGGTGGTTAACCGCTTGACGCTTAGGGATATGATGGAGCGTAACAGCGAGGATGAAGGCGGCGATCAGGTGCAGTTAATGACGCTGCATGCCTCTAAAGGGCTGGAATTCCCCTTCGTGTTTATGGTGGGGGTTGAGGAGCGCATTCTGCCGCATCAAACCAGCATAGATGAAGATAACGTCGACGAGGAGCGTCGTCTGGCGTATGTGGGGATTACGCGTGCTCAGCGCGAGCTGTGGTTTACTCTTTGCCGTGAGCGTCGCCAGTTTGGTGAAACCATGCGCTGCGAGCCGAGCCGTTTTCTGCATGAGTTACCGCAGGATGACCTTATTTGGGAAAACCGTAAACCGCAGCAAACCGAACAGGAACGCATGCAGACTGGCCGCAGCCATATCTCAAATTTAAGGGATATGTTTAAAAAGCAGTAATCACAAGATTCATCATGTGATTACTGCATTCAGGCACAAACCTGTTGTGTGGTGTCTGACAATAAAAAAGGTGAGGCTAAGGCACCGCCTTGGCCAAAGCGATAACCTAATGCGTGGAAGATTTTTATCTGCTCTGCGGATTGTATTCCGTCGACAAAGGTTTGTAAGTCTAAGGTCGAAGCCGCTTTCTGGTAAGCTGACATCAGCTTAATATGTTGCTCATCCTGCAATTGTTTAGTGATGTTGGCATCGAGCTTTAAACCCTTAATGGATAAGAATAACAAGCTATTTAATGAGCTGTGGCCACTGCCGTAGTGGCTGATCCCCAAGTTCACGTCCAGCTTTTTCAACAACTCAAAGCCATTAATGTGATTCTCTGTTTCCAGCACTAAGGCCTTTTCATTAAAAAACAGCCATAGCTGTGGCAGCGCAAGCTTAGTCTGCTTTAGGGCGTTTTTGAGTCCACGCAGCGCGTGCTTATGCTTTAGATGTTGGCTCGATAGCATAAGGTGTAATTCGACTTTATCGCCTTGGCTGGCAAGAAGTTGATGATAACTCTTATCCAGCAAGCTAATCGTATACTTATCCAATTCGACCATCAGGTTCGCTTGTTCGGCTAACTGGCTGAGGATCTCCTGTGGAATGGTGCCCCACTGTGGATGTTCCCATGTCAAACGGCATTCTAAAGCTTGGGTTTGCAGTGTCTGTAAATCGACAATCGGCCAAAACTGCAGTTGTAACTCACCGGTTTGTAAAGCCTGCTTAAAATCATTCTCGAAGGCAATGTCCTGCATCTTTTGCTGGGAGGCGCTATCGTCGAAGATAACATAACAGCCTTTGCCATTCGCCTTGGCTTGGTACATGGCGGTGTCGGCATTGCGCAGCATGGATTCACTGGTATTCAGCTTATTGCCGCTGATGGTGATGCCAATACTGGCACCTGAATGAAACTCGATTGCCCCTAAGGTATAGGAGAGTGAGATTTTTTGAATTACTCGCTCGGCAACATCACGGGCATCGTTAATACCATTAATGCTATCGAGCAGGATGACAAACTCATCGCCACCGAGTCTGGCTAAGGTATCGTTACTGCGAATACAGGCGCGTAGGCGGGTTGCGGTTTCAATTAAGAACCTGTCCCCCTCTAAATGCCCCATAGTGTCGTTGATTTGCTTAAAGCGGTCGAGGTCGATAAAGAGCAGGGCAAACTGCTCTAGGCTATGGCGCCGCACGTGCTTTATGGCTTGGTTGAGTCGCTCCATAAACATGGCGCGATTTGGCAGCCCTGTGAGCGCATCGTGCTTGGCATCATGGACTAGCTTGGCTTCCATATTGCGGCGTTGGCGGATTTCTTTTTCAAGATCCTTATTCAACTCGGCAAGAGCAGTGGTACGTGCCGCGACTTTTTCTTCTAATTCTTCATAGCTGCGGCGCAAAGATTCTGCCGTTAGCTTTTTCTCGATGGCTGCGCCGATATGCTGGGACACAAAAGTCAGCAATTCCAAATCTTTAGTTTGGTAGTTTTGGGTCATGCTGAAGCTGTAGATGGTCAAGGCGCCACGCACTTCATCATGGATAAACAGTGGAATACCTATCCATTGATGCATTGTTTGGGTGTGGTTTAGTGCGGGGGCTTTAGCGTAAAGTTCGCCAGAGGTGATTAAGTCATTGATATCATTTTGGTCGAGTAATAATGGGCGCTTATGTTTAAGCACATACTCGGTCAACCCATCCTGCAAGGGTCTTGAACCTGGATGTTGGTTACCTAATTGCGACACGTAAAACGGGAAGGTTAAGTGAGTGCCTTCTTCATTCAGCAGAGCGATATAACAGTTATTGGCTGGGATAAGATGGCGAATCACATTATGCAGTTGGGCATAGAAGTCAGGGTTATCTGAGCCTGAGCTTGCAAGCTCAGCAATCTCAAATAACGACTTTTGTAACCGCTCGGCTCTGCGGCGCTCATACACTTCTTGCTTGAGTTTATCGTAGGCTTGGCTGAGTTCCTTAGTGCGTTGCTGAATGGCTTGTTCTAGTTGTTCTTGATGTTTAAGCCTTTCCATCACGCCGGCAATGTGATGGCAAATAAAGGTCATTAACTCGACCTCGATATCGCCGTAACTCACGTTGGTATCATAGGTTTGCACTACGAGTACCGCGGTCACTATGCCTTCATGTTTTATGGGGACGCCTAGCCATAGGTGACAAGGCGAGCCGAGATTGACTATCTCGCCCGCTTGAACCAGCTCGTCCACTTTAGTCTCATCGCACAATACGGTTTCACCAGTGCGAAAGACATAGCCTGTTAAGCCCTGTTGTAGCAGGGTGGATAGCGATTGCCCGGGATAGAGTTGGGCGGGGTGGGCGTCTTTTTCATCGGCGAAGAAGGGTACCGAAATGTCCCCGCTATTCACATCTAGAGTGGCAATAAAAAAATTATCGGCAGAGATCAGTTGCTTTAGGTGGTGATGCACACCTAGATAGAACTCTTCGAGGGAGGGAACCTGAGTCGCAATATGGGATAATTCGAGTAACGCATTTTGAACGACTTCGGCACGCTTATACTTATGCGCCAAATATTTGAGGCGATTAAGTCTCTTTTTTAAGCGTTCAACCTCATGAGCTCGAGGCGGGGTAGTTCCATCTTCATCCCTAAACATGATACTCACTAATCAGTTCTGCGTTAATTGTTTACCAAACGTTATAATTAACATGAAATACCGTAACATCCAAGCCATATTTACGATGGTGTTTCGTCGAAAAAGCATGCGAATGTATCAAAACTTGAGCAGTCAGTAAAAAAAGTGCAAAACAGCTATAGACTCAAGGGCTATTTGTCCATACTATATGCGGCGCTAACAAGGCGAGCGCCCATAGCTCAGCTGGATAGAGCGCACCCCTCCGGAGGGTGAGGCCGAGGGTTCGAATCCTTCTGGGTGCACCATTTCTCCGAATGAGTTGTGAGCTTGAAGGTTAGCAGTAAAGTGAAAGTCAGTGGTGATTGTAGCTCAGTTGGTAGAGCCCCGGATTGTGATTCCGGTTGTCGTGGGTTCAAGTCCCATCAGTCACCCCATTTCATTTACATCTCGGTGATTAGCGCAGTCCGGTAGCGCATCTGGTTTGGGACCAGAGGGTCAGAGGTTCGAATCCTCTATCACCGACCACATTCTTCGCATAACTAGCGCGCTTGATTTTTCAGGCAAATAGTTAACAGTTACGGTGATTAGCGCAGTCCGGTAGCGCATCTGGTTTGGGACCAGAGGGTCAGAGGTTCGAATCCTCTATCACCGACCAATTACATTGAAGCCTCAGAATTCCTTAGGAATCACTGGGGCTTTTTTGTATCTGTCTCTCTGCTGTATACCTCTGTTTAAGCCTTGCGAGCAGTCGTTATTGCACTTCATAGTTTGTGATGCCCCAAGCGATTCTCCCCGCTCAAATAATTAAGGCTCCCGTAGGAGCCTTAATACAAAGATATTCGACTTAGTCGATATTCTCTGGCGGAACGATAAAGCCTTGATAGGCGTCAGTTTTAAGCTCATCAAAGCGTTCTAACTGCGCTTTTCTTGGATACCTGTCACTATCACCTGAATATCCAATCCTTTGGCGACATTGATAATGGCGCGGCAGAGCTCGCTATTATGTGAGGCCTCGTCATAGTAGGAGAAGGATTGGTCGAGCTTGACGTAACTTGGTCTGAGCTCTTGAAGGTACGACATTGAGCCAAATTGGCGACCAAAGTGGTCGATACCAAATTTAGCGCCATTATCACGAATAATATTGCATAACAGCACACAGGACTCTAAATCGCTATAAACGCCTGCTTCGGGGATTTCAAAGCAGATGCGCTCGACCTGTGGCATGCTGCGCAGGAAGTGATTGAGCCAGTCGTGGAACTGGGTATCGCTAATACTCTGATGCGTCAGGTTGATTGCCAGTGGCTCATAGTTACGCTCAAGTAGTTTTTGCTCATATACTTTCTCAATCAGGCACTTATCGAGCAGTGAGCCGAGGGATAGCAGTTCAATATAGGGCATAAACTGGCCAGCGTGGGCCACCTTATCTCCCAACTCAAGTTGACAGTAAAGCTCGCGCTGGGCGACACCATCACCATTACAAAACTGGATAGGCTGCCAACGGAACTTAAACTTCTTATTGCTGATGGCATGGCTTAAGTTGTCGCGCCACTGTTCACGGGTAAACAGCTGTTGCTCTGTAGTTTCGAACCAATGGAAGGATTTATGTTCCTTCAGGGCTTTTTGCAGCGCGTTATCCGCCTGCGCCAGAATGTCTGACACCTTCATCTGACCGATGCGTTCAGCGACACCGATGGCAAAGTTCTCATTGGGCTTACAGCCTGCTTTAGAGATTTCTTGGTTGATGGTGCGGATCAGGGTTTGCAGGTACTTACTGATTTGATCGTGCTCGACATCGGTAACGAGGAAAGCAAATTCAAACGCGGCAATACGCGCCACCACGGATGGGGTGATCTCATTGAGTTGCTGAACCAGTTTTTCGGCTAATAGGCGAATGGTTTCATCCCGAACTTGATAGCCATATTTGCTGTGTACTTCTTCGAGCCAGTCGAGCTTAGCTAAGAATAGGGCACCACTGCTCGGTTCGCTTAGCCAACCATTGAGGCGACTGACCACATATTGGCGATTAGGCAGCCCAGAGGCGGGATCGGTGAGGTTCTTTTTGCGTAAAGAGCCGACTTCTTCATCGAGTGATTGGAACAATTGCTTGAGCTGGGCTGACATGCTGTTGAATGCGGTAACCAAGTCCTTGAGTTCAGTGGTTTTAGGCAGCGGCATATCGGGGCCAAACTGGCGGGCGGCAATCTTTTTGGCATGATCAGATAAGGCATGCAGTGGTTTTAAGATCCAGGTTAAGCCTAATCTCGCGGTAAAAATGGCGACTAAAAAGAGTAATGAGAAGGCGATAATGGTATTAGACATAATTCGCCACAATTCATGGTAACCAAAACCTGGGTGCGCGGTAATTTCTAGCTGAGCGAGCTGTAACCATCCTGAGGTGATAGTGCTTTCTTTTTTGATGGTTTTAAATAGATTGAGATTGATGAACCATTGAGGCACGTCTTCAATTTTGAGTGGGTTGTTCCATTCTTGTTGTTTGCCATCAACCATCCAGGTCAGCTTAATGTTCTTGTAATAGCCGCCCTCAAAAATCACATTAACTAAGGTTTCGGCTGCGGCGGTATCGCCTGCTTGCAGTGCTGGAGTAAGCATGAGTCCAAGCGAGGTACTGGTATTGTTTAGATCCGATTCCATTTGCTTGGTCAAAAAGCTTTGTGTCTCAGTAAATTGCACATAGCCAAGGCTTGCAACAACCAGCAAGAACAGGCTAAAAAGCAGCGAATATATCTGTCTAAACAGTGTCATCTTTGGTGCTACTCCAGTTTTAATTTGGGCTGCCTGAGTCGGTCAACCCCTAACCTATGGTTAAGGTCATTCCATTTTCGAGTCGTGTCGACGAGCCTGCTAACACACCTCGTCCCTGTTCTTTATTTAGCCATAACTGTTTACCGTTAAAGCTGTAAACAGGGATGAGATCTTTACGCTGAGTCGCAGGTTTAATGACATGGTCTAGGTTATCGAGAACTAAAGGGACTGACGAAGGGGTGTCATAGTAAGCCAACACCATATGATACTGATTCACGCTCGTGGCCTTAACCATAGTGATCCGCATCTTATCTTCGGGCACACCTAATTGGAGTAGCGTGAAATATTTGGCAATGGAAAAGTCCTCACAGTCGCCACCATTTACGCCAATAAACTCCATTGGAGTCGCCCAGTAGTTTGATTCTCCCCATAACTTGATGTCATCGACGAAGCGGAATAAGTTAAAAAAGTTGTTCACTTTTAAAAGTTTATCTTTTTCGTCGAGCGTGCTGGCTTCGGCCACCACTTTAAACCAAGCTCTTGCACGCATACCCGCGCGCTCACCATAACGCTTCTCCAGCGTTGAGGTAATTTTGGCTTCATCCAGCTTTTGGGTCGGGCTGGCATATAAACAGCCGACCGCAAGCGCAGACGCGATTAGGCTTAAGCGACAGGCCCGCAAAAACGAATTGTAATCCCTTAGCCTGCCGTTCATAGCCTAGTCTGTTAGCCTTTATTTAGTGGGTTCATCGACAGAGTAAATCGTCCATTTCATATCTGTCGTCGTATCATCACCGGTCACTTCCGCGACTACGCGGCGGTTACGGGTTTCAGCATCAGGCGTATGCTCGAGTACCAATGGACGGCTAGAGCCGTATCCAATGGCTGTGAGTCGAGATCTGTCGATACTGAAGCGGTCTGCTAGCACAGCTGTTACGGCATCAGCACGTTCTTGAGAAAGTACGGCGTTTCTTTCATCTGTCCCAGTGCGGCTAGTGTGACCTTCGATGGTCACTTTAGTCGTGGGATATTGATGTAAAAACATCGCAATTTCTTCAATCTGTGGATAGTACTCTGGTGCAATATAAGCTGAGTCGTTTGGAAACAATACATTGATTTCCTTACGCTCATTAATTGCTTTTACTTGACCGCAACCATAATTATCCGTACCTGCCCCTTTGGCGGTGTCGTTGCAACGCTCACGTGCTTCAATGACGCCATCCCCGTCCTTGTCGGACAGATCATAGGCCTGAGTCGTGGTCATTTCTTCAATATTAACTGTATCCCGCATGGAACAACCAGCTAAAAGCGCCACGCTCATAAATAGAATTAGGGTTTTCATTGGTTGGCTCCTCCCTCGTAGTTGCGCTCACCACGCCATGCTTCTGGGCGAGTAACTTTTAAGGAGTCAAGTAAACGTCCAGTAGAGTTGAGTACGCGATATTTTGCAATGATTTCATCGTATTCGGCTTGTAAGTAATCTTTACGTGCCTCAAACAGCTCGTTTTCGGTATCGAGTAAGTCGAGTAAGCTGCGTTGGCCCAAGTTAAACTGTTGGGCATAAGCAGATTGGGTGTCTTTTGCTGCCATCACATGGTCGCGGATATATTGCTTCTGTGGGGCCAGCATTTCATAGGCGTTCCACGCCAAGTTCACGCCTTCAACCACTTCACGCTGCGCGCGTTGACGGATTTCTTTGGCTTCACCTAACTTGTAGGCCGTTTCTTTTTCGCGGGCGAGGTCTTTACCGCCTGCGAACAGGTTGTATCTCACTCTCACCATAGCAACCAGATCGTTGTTGTAACCGCCAACGTTTTGGCTGGCTAACGCGCTAACGCCGTCTTCACCGCCCACATCGTTGTTCCAGTTACCGTTTAACTCTAATGAGACTTGTGGATAATAACTGGCTTGCACCGACGAACGTTCGTTCTCGGCAGCACGAATATCATTGGCTGCGGATTTTAAAATCGGGTGGTTTTCCTGCGCGTCGGCAAGACCCGAGTTAAGATCTTTCGGCAGTAAGTCTGCATCCGGTACGGGTTGGATCAAATCAACAGGATCGGCCGCAATCACACGAATAAATTGTGCTTTGGCATCGAGCAGATTATTACGTGCAGAAATCACGTTTGCATTGGCACGTGCAAGACGGCCAGTGATTTGCGAGAGATCTGCCGTCGAACCTAAACCTGAATCGGTACGCTGTTTGATTTGCTCATAAATATCTTTGTGGCTGTTGAGGTTTTTCTCAGCCAATTTGAGCACTTCATCGGTGCGCAGATAGTTGAGGTAGACCTTACTGACATCAAGTGCCATGTCTTCTGCTGCGGCAAGAAGCGCCCACTGGTCTGCGCTGGCTTCAAAGCTGTAACGATCAACTTCACTGCTGGTATAAAAGCCATCAAATAGCATTTGCTTTAAGCTCACACCAAACTCACCACGGTTGAGTTCAGCAACTCCTTTGCTATCAACATCACCCACATTCGGGCGTCGACGAGTCGATACACTGTCGGTTTGTTCATAGCCATAGCCACCAGTGACATCAATTGTTGGCATATAGCCCGCAATCGCTTGATTCACTTGCTCTTCTCTGGCCTTGAAGCGGTTAAACGCAACGCGCAAGTCAGGATTTGTATCAAGTGTATGTGCTACCGCTTGTTCGAGCGTTTGGCTGTGAGCCGATAGCGGTAACAGGATAACTGATAATACAATCGCTAGTTTTGAACATTGAAATTGTTGTCTAACTGAAGTCTTCATTGCAAACCTCCCGGTTTATAACAGGCTTAACGCTCTCTGAGCGCGGTATCCTTAGCCCTTAAAATTGGATTTAAAATGTACTCAAGAATGGATCTTTGTCCGGTGATAACGTCAACGGTCGTTAACATTCCCGGAATAATTGGCATCTGTGTGCCATCGTCTTTTACTAAACTGGATTCTTCTGTTCTTACCTTTATAAGGTAGAAGCTATTTCCTTCATCGTCCTGTGAAGTATCGGCACTAATATGCTCGACTGTACCTTTTAGGCCGCCGTAACGAGTAAAATCGTAGGCCGTGACTTTGACGACCGCGGGCAATCCTGTGTGCAGAAACGCAATATCTTTTGGTAGGATTTTGGTTTCAATCAGCAGTTGGTCCTCTGAGGGAACGATTTCCACGATATCGACACCAGGCTGAACAACACCTCCTAAGGTATTGATATGCACAGACTTGATGGTACCGTTAACAGGGGAAGTAATAATTGCTTTACTCACTTTATCCTGCGCACCCACTTGAGCCTCGTTCATACGTGATAAGCGTGTTTGGGTTTCGTTAAGCTGCGCGCGAAGATCGGCGGCATAAACGAATACGGCTTCACGGCGCTTAAGAATCGCTTCGTCTAATGCGGCCTTCAGCTTAGGTCTGAGTAATCGTAAGGAGTTTAGCTCTCCTTGGGCATCATTAACGGCACGCTCAAGCTTGAGTAATTCGACTTCGGGCACTATGCCTTTTTTGGCGAGTGGCCGAGTGAGTTCGAGTTCCCTCGAAATCAACTGCATACTGGTCGTTAGGGTGGTGGTTTTTGAGGCGAGATCATCAATTTCCTGCTGTCTTTGCTGGATTTGACGTACCAAAATCTCCAATTGGTTACTCAGGTTGTCTAAGCGGCCGTTGTATTCTTCTTGCTGTCTTTTCACTAGCGCTGGCTCAGCCTCGATTAGGCTTTCAGGAAAGACTAGGGCTTTCTTGGTGACTTTAACTTGTTCGCGCCAGTCTGAGGTCATGTCTGAGATCAATATGCTGTCTAGCTCGGCACGCATACGGATGGCATTGGTTTTTAAACCAAAAACCTCTTGCTCTTGTTGAGCAAAGTCGGAGCGAAAACGTGTGTCATCGATGCGAACCAAAGGTTGGCCTTTAGTGACGACATCGCCTTCTCGCACATACAGCTCCTGCATGATGCCGCCATCGAGGCTCTGGATCACTTGCACTTGCGAAGAGGGAATGACCTTACCCGAACCCGTGGTGACTTTATCCAACTTGGCAAAGCCTGCCCATAACAAGAAGCAGACAACCATAGCAGCCAAGGCCCAAATAATGAGTCTGTGCCCACTGGGGGCATCCGTCATCATGGCGCCATAAACGTCATCCACCATGTCCAAATCGTTTGCGGTTAGATTTTTACTCATTGTTTAGGGCCTCCAGTCACTAGGCCAAAATTGAGCTTTTCTAACACTTCGGCTTTAGGACCGTCGGCAACCACATGGCCACGTTCCAGCACAATAATTCTGTCAACCAGTTGTAATAAATGCATTTTGTGAGTGATCAGCAGTAAGGTTCTGTCCTTACTGACATTTTGCATAGAGCGAATAAATTGCTGCTCGGCACGCGCATCCAAACTGGCTGTGGGTTCATCCATTAACAGTACTGGTGGATCGTTAAGTGTGGCACGGGCAAGGGCAACGGTTTGTCTTTGACCGCGGCTCAGTGACATGCCGCCTTCGCCCACCTGCTGATCCAGACCCTCTGCTTCTAAGTGAGTGAACTGGCTAACACCGGACAGTTGGACTGCACGGATCAGTTGATGCTCGGTCACTTGGCGAGTACCGAATAGAATGTTATCTCTGATAGTGCCATGGAAAAGGGTGACGTCCTGCGGCAGATAGCCAAAGTTACGGCGCAGATCGCTAGGATGAATTTGCGCCGAGTCGACGCCATCGTAACGCAGGCTTCCGGTTGTGGGTTGAAATAGGCCAACCAAGAGTTTGGCTAAGGTACTTTTGCCCGAACCATTGCGGCCAATAATAGCGATGCGTTCACCTGGATTGATGGTGAGCGTCATAGGGTAGAGCACAGGTTTTTCTGAACCGGGATAGCTAAAGCCCACGTGATCGGCGTTGATTTTACCCATCAAACGTTGTTTGCTGACGAGGTGGCCCTTGTTCTCGAATTCGTCTTCTTGCACCATTAGTTCGTTGAGCTGGCGCAGTGCGCTAGCGGTATGGTTCGCGCGGGTCATCAAACCGGCTAGCTGTGCCATCGGTGCTATGGCTCGGCTCGATAACATCACTGCGGCAATAATACCGCCCATGGAAATGGCATTATCAGCAACTCGGTATACCCCTAAAATCACTACGCATACAACCGTAAATTGCACGATGAAGTTAGCCATATTGGAGACTGAGTTAGAGAGTTTTTTCGATCTCAATTGCCAGTTAGCACTATGGCCGATCATTTGCTGCCAGCTGCGCTGAACAATCCCTTCGGCGCCGTTGGCCTTAATTGATTCCAGAGCTGAGAGGCTTTCGATCAGATGACCGTGTTTTAAGCTAGAGAACTTATTACCTTCTTCAATCGCTGCTTTTAGCTTAGGTTGGGTATAAAGCGTAAAGCCGATAATAATCAAACCACCCACCACGGGAATAACCGCTAAATCCCCCGCCACAATGTAGATGATGATGAGGAAGAAGAGTGCAAATGGTAAGTCGACCAAGGTTGTGATGGTCGCCGAGGTTAAAATTTCTCGAATATTATCAAACTCACCCAGCTGCTTGGCCATACCGCCAATACTCGGTGCTCGCCGCTCAAGCGGGATACCAATCGCTTTTGCAAACAGTCGAGATGACACTATGATGTCGACTTTTTTACCTGCAACATCAATCAAATAACTTCGAAGTTGTCGCATGATTAAGTCAAATAGGTAAGCGATAGATGCACCTATGGCTAATACCCATAGGGACTCGAAGGCTAGGTTAGGCACAACCTTGTCATACACATTCATGATGAACAGCGGGGAGACTAACGCAAAGATGTTGACTAGCACCGAAGCGATTAACGCATCTCGATAAATGGGCGCGGAGTCTTTTAAGGTTTGTACTAACCAGTGGGTTTTATTGTCGTGTAAGTAAACGTCGAACCCCATATCGCCACGGTATTCCTGTTTTACAAGGAATAAATAGCCGACATATAAGGTTTCAAGTGACTCTATTGTGAGCACTTCTTCACCGCCGGTTTCAGGCAGTTGGATAACCGCTCTATCGGACTCGAGGTTGAGTTCACGCAGGATACAGGCTTTCTTGTCTTTTAAGAGCAAAATACATGGCAGCAGTATCGGGGATATTTCGTTTAACCCTTTGCGCGATAGTTTTGCCGCTAATCCAGCACGAGATGCCGCTTGCGGTACTAAATCGGGAGTTAATGCTGCCCCAGACAAGGGCAGACCTGCCGCAAGTGAATCACTCGAGCATGGATTTCCAAAGTGTTCAGTGAGCAACACTAAACAATCAAGTAGAGGGTCGACTATTACCCGCTGTGAAGCGGAAATAGTCCACTGCTCAACTTTTTCTGAGGCTGTAACAGGCACCTACTTATCTATCCTTTGATTTTTATTTTATTATCAGAAGTATGGGTCATGATGGCCTATATTTCTATAGGCCATATGAACTGATTTCCTAAGGAATGATAGTACCGTTGTTGTTATGAGGGTCTATTAATGATGTAACACCCTGTGGTGCATCAGGTGTGACAGGCGCCGCATCGATGATCAGAGGGCCGTTACCATTAGTACCCAGTAGTCCATTGATGACGCCTGCATTGTCGGTAGCACTATATTGGCTAAACAGATTAACTCCATCCAGTACGATATGTTGATCGAATACGCCATCTTTGTTTGCATCGATATCAATGACAGTTGAACCATTGTTATCTAAGCTAAAGTTCAGATAGCTTTCTAGAGTATTAGCGGTTTCTCCTTGGAGTAGGTCGCTAAGATCCAGCTTATCTTCTCTCACATTAAAGTCCATGATGTGGTCTGTACCTTGGTCCGCATCTGCATAGCGCCACAGGAAGGTATCATTACCGCTATCTCCACGTAGAACGTCATCACCGAGACCACCAATCAAGGTGTCGTTACCTGCTCCTCCACGAAGTGCGTCGTTGTGGCTACCACCATCAATATAATCGTCCCCAGTGTGTCCGTAGAGGATGTCTGAACCTGACTGACCATAAATTCGATCGTTGCCACTACCGCCATTGACCACATCAGCTCTTTGGGAAGATACGTCGTTGGTTAAAAGCAGGCCATCACCATCAACTATACTATTAGAGCCACCTAAGGTACCTGTCATGATATGGTGAGTCAGCAAGTCATTAACTGATAACTCTAGGTCATCGTCAGAACCGTAGTTAGCGGTACCCGTCCTGCCTGCGTAGATAACATCGTCACCTTTACCTGTTTCGATATGATCATTGCCGTCACCACTACTTACCACCTGAGCGTTACTATTGGTATAACTCTTGTGGTTACCAAAACCAGCAGATATCTCCTCACCAGAGTTATTAGTAACAAAACCACCGTGTGAGCCACCAAGTGTGACATTTAATATTTTCTGACTTCGATTGGATGCACTTTCTCCATGCTCGACAATGATTGTGTCATTTAAGCTTGAGCCTTGAGTTGAAACCAAGTTAGCGTCAGCAATATTAATACCATCAGCATTGACTGGATTAACATCAATCTTCAAGGTGGCACTTGCTTTATCACCGTCGCCATCTTGAGTGGTGTAGGTGAAGGTTTCGATTGCTCCTGCGGCTGGAATGGTGTTTGCACTCGCCGTTAACTGATAGTGGTAAGTACCATCAGCATTAAGGACTAGATTACCGTAGGTTCCTATTATCGTTGTGCCAACTTGACCAGAAACGCCAGTATTAGTGTGGTCTCCCGTTGCAACGCCAATTACGGTCAGCGCACCATCAGCTCCTGCCACATCATTCGTAAGCACATTGCCATCAGTGTGAGGCAGAGTGTAGCCATTTCCAGCCACCATGCGTACGACTAACTCATAGCTAGTAGCGGCATCCTCATTGGTGTAGATAGAGGTAACAATATTACCATTGCTATCTTTGAAACCAATCACTTGCATTGTGTACATTTGGCCTTCGTAGTTAAAAGTTACACTAGTTTGGCCGACAGTAACGATATCGCGAGACGCAATAGGGTCGTTACTATTTGGAGTTTCATTATGGCTAAAGTTAAGTGTTAATGTGACTGGTGTGACTACGCCATAGGCATCTGTCACGTTAAATGTCACTTGCATTGTGGCGGCAGTGATAGACGTGCCTGAACTAATCGAATAGTTGTAGTGTGTAAAAGTACCTAACACTATGTCTTGGTTTAAGGATAATGAGCCATTTAATGCGGCATCATTATCGGCAAAACCATAACCTGATTGACTACCAGAGGTAGAACCCCAGCGGAGTTGGTCGTAACCGCTATCGTTGTCAGGACCATCATATTTGTTGACATAGGTTCCGCCTGTGGTACTGGTCCAGTTAGCCACAATGCCTGAGAAGTTAAAGGAATCAACCACCACATCAAGCTGAGCCGTGTCGTTCTGGGCCAAGTTTACATCGTCTGCGACAGTCACTGTCACGTTGGAATGTGCGGTATTGCCGGCGCCGTCGACGGCAATCACCTGAATACCATTTACAGTTAGGTTGTTGGTATTTACGCTGTGTGGCAGGTTCGTTAACAATTCTGCGGTAACAGTCACATCACCTTGCTCACCCGCATTAATACGGTCCCAATCTAGGGTTAAGCGAATCGCTTCGCGCCCGTATACCGTACCGATCAATTGGCCTTGATCATTGAGTGCCCAATGAATTTGAGCGTTGATGCCCACCACAGAAATATTACTAATATCACCAAACTGGAAGCTGCCAATCGAGTTGCTACCAGACTTAAAGCTCAGAGTTTGAACACTTGAATCAGGAGCACCCGCCTGTAGATCAGCTTCATTCAAGGTTGCAAAAGTATTCGGCGTCAGTGCTACTGGCGCAAGCGGTGTTGTACTTGGTGGATCTAAATGTACATTCAGATTACCTGATGAATGATCCCCATCACTGTCAGTTGCAGTCACAACAAAACTCAAATCGATGCTTTGGCTTGAACTGACAATGGTTTGTGCAGTGGTGCCAGTAAACTGGAAGCTGGTTCCAGCTAAGGCAGATAGCTCAATGTAAGCAATCGAACCTAAGTTTTGGATCAATTGACCACTAGAAATATTGCCTTCGCCTAATAGGTGGCCTTGTTCATCGAATGCTTTAAAGTGGATTTGTGAAGCTCCGGTAAAGTTGAAGCTTGCACTAGCTGCATTTTCTGAGTAATCGACAATTAATACTTCATGGCCACTAACACTTGGATTATCAACACCGAATCCATTATTAGTACCATTCACGCGACCAACGTGACCATCTTCATCACGCGCAGTAAGTGTAAAGGCAATATTTGCGCCAGAGGGAACCTTCGTGATGTCGTTGTAAACACCATAACCATGAGTGACCGGATCATAAGTGACATACACCGCTTCACCAATACCGCCTTGTCCTCCAACGAGTCCAGCAATTTGGATTGTTGAAAGCTTATCAATACCCTGATTCATATCGAGAGTGTACTGACCTGTAGTGGCGTTGGTTGTTAAGGTAAAGATTAATGCCTGATTTGCGCCACCGGTATAAGCGGAAGTTGTACCGTTGGTATCGGTATAGGCGATCAGGACATTCGGGTGAGCTGGGTCAACATAGTAGTAAACTTTAAGTCCACCTGCTGTAATGCCTGAGGACGCAAAGGTTGTGCTTGTGCCATTCCAGCCAGTCACGTTTGCACTCAGGCTTACGCTGTAGTTATCCGTCGCAGTATGATCATTACCATCTGCGCCTAAGATATTGAGGGCGCCAACAATATCGGCTGCCGTAGCACTATTGACTCCTGAGCCAGTGCTTGGGGCAATATTAATGACGTCATCATTGATGGTAATAGTTACATTACCAGTCAATACGCTGCTATCAGCACCCACAGCTTCAATGATGATTCCACTGATCAGTGAACTGAGATTTTCGCCACTTAATCCATTAACCTGCTTGATGTTGTCTAATAACTCAACATTAACAGTAACTTGGCCCGTCTCGCCAGCTGCAAGTCCTGATGTCACAGGAGTGCCACTTAGAGTGACTTTAATTACTTCAATACCACCGATGGTGCCTATTAACGCACCATTTGCGGCTAGCGCCCAAACGATGCTGACACCTACAGCAAGGTTAGTTGCCGTAGAGATAGAGGAGTCGTTAAAACGGAATTGTGTAATATTCTGATTACCCGCAGTGAAGCTAATAGTATTAGAGAAGGTATCAGGAATATTATCGCGTAGACTGCTTTCATTAACTATAACGTTGCAATTGTTAGGTTGATATACAGTCGCAGTGTCAGAGCCCTGTGTAGAGGTGTTACCTACAGCATCGGTTTGCGTTGCAGTAACAGTGATGCTTTGACCAGCAGTAGGCGCGGTTTCGCTCCAGCTGATAACGCCGTTAGCGTAGGTAAAGTTACCGAAGGTAAGGGTACCGCTGCCATTATCAGTGAAGTCAGCAAAGTTCAGTTCAATCGCGGCACCACCATTGATGGTAAGCGTGACATAACCGCCGGCTTCAAAATCAGTACCATTGATTGATACTGTCAGTTGTACGCCATCACTGCCCATCTCTGCTGCCGTCAACAGACCATCACCTGGATTACCGTCATCGACAATTAATACCGTTGGCGCATTTGGTGCGGCAGTTTCAATCACTACATCTTGGGTGACGGTTTTGCTGTTGCCGGCCACGTCGGTGACGGTGGCGACCACAGGGTAGGTGCCGTCAGGCAGCACGGTGCCGGTCAGGTCCACACTCCAGTTACCTTGCGCATCAATCACTAAGCCGTTAGCGGTGGTGTAAGTCACCCCGTTGATGGTGACGGCTAAGGTGCTGTTGTCATCTAAATCGACGGTGCCGTGGAACACCAAGGTGTTGTCGTTGGTGATAAAGTCGCTGCTGGAGCTACCGGTGTCTTGGGTGATGCTGGTGATGGCCACGGTGTTGCCGTCGCCGTCTTGATCAATCTTGGTATCAATCACTACATCTTGGGTGACGGTTTTGCTGTTGCCGGCCACGTCAGTGACGGTGGCGACCACGGGGTAGGTGCCGTCAGGCAGTACGGTGCCCGTCAGGTCCACACTCCAGTTACCTTGTGCATCAATCACTAAGCCGTTAGCGGTGGTGTAAGTCACTCCGTTGATGGTGACGGCTAAGGTGCTGTTGTCATCCAAATCGACGGTGCCGTGGAACACCAAGGTGTTGTCGTTGGTGATAAAGTCGCTGCTGGAGCTACCGGTGTCTTGGGTGATGCTGGTGATGGCCACGGTGTTGCCGTCGCCGTCTTGATCAATCTTGGTATCAATCACTACATCTTGGGTGACGGTTTTGCTGTTGCCGGCCACGTCAGTGACGGTGGCGACCACAGGGTAGGTGCCGTCAGGCAGCACGGTGCCGGTCAGGTCCACACTCCAGTTACCTTGCGCATCAATCACTAAGCCGTTAGCGGTGGTGTAAGTCACTCCGTTGATGGTGACGGCTAAGGTGCTGTTGTCATCCAAATCGACGGTGCCGTGGAACACCAAGGTGTTGTCGTTGGTGATAAAGTCGCTGCTGGAGCTACCGGTGTCTTGGGTGATGCTGGTGATGGCCACGGTGTTGCCGTCGCCGTCTTCATCAATCTTGGTATCAATCACTACATCTTGGGTGACGGTTTTGCTGTTGCCGGCCACGTCAGTGACGGTGGCGACCACAGGGTAGGTGCCGTCAGGCAGCACGGTGCCGGTCAGGTCCACACTCCAGTTACCTTGCGCATCAATCACTAAGCCGTTAGCGGTGGTGTAAGTCACTCCGTTGATGGTGACGGCTAAGGTGCTGTTGTCATCCAAATCGACGGTGCCGTGGAACACCAAGGTGTTGTCGTTGGTGATAAAGTCGCTGCTGGAGCTACCGGTGTCCTGGGTGATGCTGGTGATGGCCACGGTGTTGCCGTCGCCGTCTTGATCAATCTTGGTATCAATCACTACATCTTGGGTGACGGTTTTGCTGTTGCCGGCCACGTCAGTGACGGTGGCGACCACAGGGTAGGTGCCGTCAGGCAGCACGGTGCCGGTCAGGTCCACACTCCAGTTACCTTGCGCATCAATCACTAAGCCGTTAGCGGTGGTGTAAGTCACCCCGTTGATGGTGACGGCTAAGGTGCTGTTGTCATCCAAATCGACGGTGCCGTGGAACACCAAGGTGTTGTCGTTGGTGATAAAGTCGCTGCTGGAGCTACCGGTGTCCTGGGTGATGCTGGTGATGGCCACGGTGTTGCCGTCGCCGTCTTCATCAATCTTGGTATCAATCACTACATCTTGGGTGACGGTTTTGCTGTTGCCGGCCACGTCAGTGACGGTGGCGACCACAGGGTAGGTGCCGTCAGGCAGCACGGTGCCGGTCAGGTCCACACTCCAGTTACCTTGCGCATCAATCACTAAGCCGTTAGCGGTGGTGTAAGTCACTCCGTTGATGGTGACGGCTAAGGTGCTGTTGTCATCCAAATCGACGGTGCCGTGGAACACCAAGGTGTTGTCGTTGGTGATAAAGTCGCTGCTGGAGCTACCGGTGTCCTGGGTGATGCTGGTGATGGCCACGGTGTTGCCGTCGCCGTCTTCATCAATCTTGGTATCAATCACTACATCTTGGGTGACGGTTTTGCTGTTGCCGGCCACGTCAGTGACGGTGGCGACCACAGGGTAGGTGCCGTCAGGCAGCACGGTGCCGGTCAGGTCCACACTCCAGTTACCTTGCGCATCAATCACTAAGCCGTTAGCGGTGGTGTAAGTCACTCCGTTGATGGTGACGGCTAAGGTGCTGTTGTCATCCAAATCGACGGTGCCGTGGAACACCAAGGTGTTGTCGTTGGTGATAAAGTCGCTGCTGGAGCTACCGGTGTCCTGGGTGATGCTGGTGATGGCCACGGTGTTGCCGTCGCCGTCTTCATCAATCTTGGTATCAATCACTACATCTTGGGTGACGGTTTTGCTGTTGCCGGCCACGTCAGTGACGGTGGCGACCACAGGGTAGGTGCCGTCAGGCAGCACGGTGCCGGTCAGGTCCACACTCCAGTTACCTTGCGCATCAATCACTAAGCCGTTAGCGGTGGTGTAAGTCACCCGTTGATGGTGACGGCTAAGGTGCTGTTGTCATCCAAATCGACGGTGCCGTGGAACACCAAGGTGTTGTCGTTGGTGATAAAGTCGCTGCTGGAGCTACCGGTGTCCTGGGTGATGCTGGTGATGGCCACGGTGTTGCCGTCGCCGTCTTCATCAATCTTGGTATCAATCACTACATCTTGGGTGACGGTTTTGCTGTTGCCGGCCACGTCAGTGACGGTGGCGACCACAGGGTAGGTGCCGTCAGGCAGCACGGTGCCGGTCAGGTCCACACTCCAGTTACCTTGCGCATCAATCACTAAGCCGTTAGCGGTGGTGTAAGTCACTCCGTTGATGGTGACGGCTAAGGTGCTGTTGTCATCCAAATCGACGGTGCCGTGGAACACCAAGGTGTTGTCGTTGGTGATAAAGTCGCTGCTGGAGCTACCGGTGTCTTGGGTGATGCTGGTGATGGCCACGGTGTTGCCGTCGCCGTCTTGATCAATCTTGGTATCAATCACTACATCTTGGGTGACGGTTTTGCTGTTGCCGGCCACGTCAGTGACGGTGGCGACCACAGGGTAGGTGCCGTCAGGCAGCACGGTGCCGGTCAGGTCCACACTCCAGTTACCTTGCGCATCAATCACTAAGCCGTTAGCGGTGGTGTAAGTCACTCCGTTGATGGTGACGGCTAAGGTGCTGTTGTCATCCAAATCGACGGTGCCGTGGAACACCAAGGTGTTGTCGTTGGTGATAAAGTCGCTGCTGGAGCTACCGGTGTCTTGGGTGATGCTGGTGATGGCCACGGTGTTGCCGTCGCCGTCTTGATCAATCTTGGTATCAATCACTACATCTTGGGTGACGGTTTTGCTGTTGCCGGCCACGTCGGTGACGGTGGCGACCACAGGGTAGGTGCCGTCAGGCAGCACGGTGCCGGTCAGGTCCACACTCCAGTTACCTTGCGCATCAATCACTAAGCCGTTAGCGGTGGTGTAAGTCACTCCGTTGATGGTGACGGCTAAGGTGCTGTTGTCATCCAAATCGACGGTGCCGTGGAACACCAAGGTGTTGTCGTTGGTGATAAAGTCGCTGCTGGAGCTACCGGTGTCTTGGGTGATGCTGGTGATGGCCACGGTGTTGCCGTCGCCGTCTTGATCAATCTTGGTATCAATCACTACATCTTGGGTGACGGTTTTGCTGTTGCCGGCCACGTCAGTGACGGTGGCGACCACAGGGTAGGTGCCGTCAGGCAGCACGGTGCCGGTCAGGTCCACACTCCAGTTACCTTGCGCATCAATCACTAAGCCGTTAGCGGTGGTGTAAGTCACTCCGTTGATGGTGACGGCTAAGGTGCTGTTGTCATCCAAATCGACGGTGCCGTGGAACACCAAGGTGTTGTCGTTGGTGATAAAGTCGCTGCTGGAGCTACCGGTGTCTTGGGTGATGCTGGTGATGGCCACGGTGTTGCCGTCGCCGTCTTGATCAATCTTGGTATCAATCACTACATCTTGGGTGACGGTTTTGCTGTTGCCGGCCACGTCAGTGACGGTGGCGACCACAGGGTAGGTGCCGTCAGGCAGCACGGTGCCGGTCAGGTCCACACTCCAGTTACCTTGCGCATCAATCACTAAGCCGTTAGCGGTGGTGTAAGTCACTCCGTTGATGGTGACGGCTAAGGTGCTGTTGTCATCCAAATCGACGGTGCCGTGGAACACCAAGGTGTTGTCGTTGGTGATAAAGTCGCTGCTGGAGCTACCGGTGTCTTGGGTGATGCTGGTGATGGCCACGGTGTTGCCGTCGCCGTCTTGATCAATCTTGGTATCAATCACTACATCTTGGGTGACGGTTTTGCTGTTGCCGGCCACGTCAGTGACGGTGGCGACCACAGGGTAGGTGCCGTCAGGCAGCACGGTGCCGGTCAGGTCCACACTCCAGTTACCTTGCGCATCAATCACTAAGCCGTTAGCGGTGGTGTAAGTCACTCCGTTGATGGTGACGGCTAAGGTGCTGTTGTCATCCAAATCGACGGTGCCGTGGAACACCAAGGTGTTGTCGTTGGTGATAAAGTCGCTGCTGGAGCTACCGGTGTCTTGGGTGATGCTGGTGATGGCCACGGTGTTGCCGTCGCCGTCTTGATCAATCTTGGTATCAATCACTACATCTTGGGTGACGGTTTTGCTGTTGCCGGCCACGTCAGTGACGGTGGCGACCACAGGGTAGGTGCCGTCAGGCAGCACGGTGCCGGTCAGGTCCACACTCCAGTTACCTTGCGCATCAATCACTAAGCCGTTAGCGGTGGTGTAAGTCACTCCGTTGATGGTGACGGCTAAGGTGCTGTTGTCATCCAAATCGACGGTGCCGTGGAACACCAAGGTGTTGTCGTTGGTGATAAAGTCGCTGCTGGAGCTACCGGTGTCTTGGGTGATGCTGGTGATGGCCACGGTGTTGCCGTCGCCGTCTTGATCAATCTTGGTATCAATCACTACATCTTGGGTGACGGTTTTGCTGTTGCCGGCCACGTCAGTGACGGTGGCGACCACAGGGTAGGTGCCGTCAGGCAGCACGGTGCCGGTCAGGTCCACACTCCAGTTACCTTGCGCATCAATCACTAAGCCGTTAGCGGTGGTGTAAGTCACCCGTTGATGGTGACGGCTAAGGTGCTGTTGTCATCCAAATCGACGGTGCCGTGGAACACCAAGGTGTTGTCGTTGGTGATAAAGTCGCTGCTGGAGCTACCGGTGTCTGGGTGATGCTGGTGATGGCCACGGTGTTGCCGTCGCCGTCTTGATCAATCTTGGTATCAATCACTACATCTTGGGTGACGGTTTTGCTGTTGCCGGCCACGTCAGTGACGGTGGCGACCACAGGGTAGGTGCCGTCAGGCAGCACGGTGCCGGTCAGGTCCACACTCCAGTTACCTTGCGCATCAATCACTAAGCCGTTAGCGGTGGTGTAAGTCACCCGTTGATGGTGACGGCTAAGGTGCTGTTGTCATCCAAATCGACGGTGCCGTGGAACACCAAGGTGTTGTCGTTGGTGATAAAGTCGCTGCTGGAGCTACCGGTGTCTTGGGTGATGCTGGTGATGGCCACGGTGTTGCCGTCGCCGTCTTCATCAATCTTGGTATCAATCACTACATCTTGGGTGACGGTTTTGCTGTTGCCGGCCACGTCAGTGACGGTGGCGACCACAGGGTAGGTGCCGTCAGGCAGCACGGTGCCGGTCAGGTCCACACTCCAGTTACCTTGCGCATCAATCACTAAGCCGTTAGCGGTGGTGTAAGTCACCCGTTGATGGTGACGGCTAAGGTGCTGTTGTCATCCAAATCGACGGTGCCGTGGAACACCAAGGTGTTGTCGTTGGTGATAAAGTCGCTGCTGGAGCTACCGGTGTCCTGGGTGATGCTGGTGATGGCCACGGTGTTGCCGTCGCCGTCTTCATCAATCTTGGTATCAATCACTACATCTTGGGTGACGGTTTTGCTGTTGCCGGCCACGTCAGTGACGGTGGCGACCACAGGGTAGGTGCCGTCAGGCAGCACGGTGCCGGTCAGGTCCACACTCCAGTTACCTTGCGCATCAATCACTAAGCCGTTAGCGGTGGTGTAAGTCACTCCGTTGATGGTGACGGCTAAGGTGCTGTTGTCATCCAAATCGACGGTGCCGTGGAACACCAAGGTGTTGTCGTTGGTGATAAAGTCGCTGCTGGAGCTACCGGTGTCCTGGGTGATGCTGGTGATGGCCACGGTGTTGCCGTCGCCGTCTTCATCAATCTTGGTATCAATCACTACATCTTGGGTGACGGTTTTGCTGTTGCCGGCCACGTCAGTGACGGTGGCGACCACAGGGTAGGTGCCGTCAGGCAGCACGGTGCCGGTCAGGTCCACACTCCAGTTACCTTGCGCATCAATCACTAAGCCGTTAGCGGTGGTGTAAGTCACCCCGTTGATGGTGACGGCTAAGGTGCTGTTGTCATCCAAATCGACGGTGCCGTGGAACACCAAGGTGTTGTCGTTGGTGATAAAGTCGCTGCTGGAGCTACCGGTGTCCTGGGTGATGCTGGTGATGGCCACGGTGTTGCCGTCGCCGTCTTCATCAATCTTGGTATCAATCACTACATCTTGGGTGACGGTTTTGCTGTTGCCGGCCACGTCAGTGACGGTGGCGACCACAGGGTAGGTGCCGTCAGGCAGCACGGTGCCGGTCAGGTCCACACTCCAGTTACCTTGCGCATCAATCACTAAGCCGTTAGCGGTGGTGTAAGTCACCTCCGTTGATGGTGACGGCTAAGGTGCTGTTGTCATCCAAATCGACGGTGCCGTGGAACACCAAGGTGTTGTCGTTGGTGATAAAGTCGCTGCTGGAGCTACCGGTGTCCTGGGTGATGCTGGTGATGGCCACGGTGTTGCCGTCGCCGTCTTCATCAATCTTGGTATCAATCACTACATCTTGGGTGACGGTTTTGCTGTTGCCGGCCACGTCAGTGACGGTGGCGACCACAGGGTAGGTGCCGTCAGGCAGCACGGTGCCGGTCAGGTCCACACTCCAGTTACCTTGCGCATCAATCACTAAGCCGTTAGCGGTGGTGTAAGTCACCCGTTGATGGTGACGGCTAAGGTGCTGTTGTCATCCAAATCGACGGTGCCGTGGAACACCAAGGTGTTGTCGTTGGTGATAAAGTCGCTGCTGGAGCTACCGGTGTCCTGGGTGATGCTGGTGATGGCCACGGTGTTGCCGTCGCCGTCTTCATCAATCTTGGTATCAATCACTACATCTTGGGTGACGGTTTTGCTGTTGCCGGCCACGTCAGTGACGGTGGCGACCACAGGGTAGGTGCCGTCAGGCAGCACGGTGCCGGTCAGGTCCACACTCCAGTTACCTTGCGCATCAATCACTAAGCCGTTAGCGGTGGTGTAAGTCACTCCGTTGATGGTGACGGCTAAGGTGCTGTTGTCATCCAAATCGACGGTGCCGTGGAACACCAAGGTGTTGTCGTTGGTGATAAAGTCGCTGCTGGAGCTACCGGTGTCCTGGGTGATGCTGGTGATGGCCACGGTGTTGCCGTCGCCGTCTTCATCAATCTTGGTATCAATCACTACATCTTGGGTGACGGTTTTGCTGTTGCCGGCCACGTCAGTGACGGTGGCGACCACAGGGTAGGTGCCGTCAGGCAGCACGGTGCCGGTCAGGTCCACACTCCAGTTACCTTGCGCATCAATCACTAAGCCGTTAGCGGTGGTGTAAGTCACTCCGTTGATGGTGACGGCTAAGGTGCTGTTGTCATCCAAATCGACGGTGCCGTGGAACACCAAGGTGTTGTCGTTGGTGATAAAGTCGCTGCTGGAGCTACCGGTGTCTTGGGTGATGCTGGTGATGGCCACGGTGTTGCCGTCGCCGTCTTGATCAATCTTGGTATCAATCACTACATCTTGGGTGACGGTTTTGCTGTTGCCGGCCACGTCAGTGACGGTGGCGACCACAGGGTAGGTGCCGTCAGGCAGCACGGTGCCGGTCAGGTCCACACTCCAGTTACCTTGCGCATCAATCACTAAGCCGTTAGCGGTGGTGTAAGTCACTCCGTTGATGGTGACGGCTAAGGTGCTGTTGTCATCCAAATCGACGGTGCCGTGGAACACCAAGGTGTTGTCGTTGGTGATAAAGTCGCTGCTGGAGCTACCGGTGTCTTGGGTGATGCTGGTGATGGCCACGGTGTTGCCGTCGCCGTCTTGATCAATCTTGGTATCAATCACTACATCTTGGGTGACGGTTTTGCTGTTGCCGGCCACGTCAGTGACGGTGGCGACCACAGGGTAGGTGCCGTCAGGCAGCACGGTGCCGGTCAGGTCCACACTCCAGTTACCTTGCGCATCAATCACTAAGCCGTTAGCGGTGGTGTAAGTCACCCGTTGATGGTGACGGCTAAGGTGCTGTTGTCATCCAAATCGACGGTGCCGTGGAACACCAAGGTGTTGTCGTTGGTGATAAAGTCGCTGCTGGAGCTACCGGTGTCCTGGGTGATGCTGGTGATGGCCACGGTGTTGCCGTCGCCGTCTTCATCAATCTTGGTATCAATCACTACATCTTGGGTGACGGTTTTGCTGTTGCCGGCCACGTCAGTGACGGTGGCGACCACAGGGTAGGTGCCGTCAGGCAGCACGGTGCCGGTCAGGTCCACACTCCAGTTACCTTGCGCATCAATCACTAAGCCGTTAGCGGTGGTGTAAGTCACCCCGTTGATGGTGACGGCTAAGGTGCTGTTGTCATCCAAATCGACGGTGCCGTGGAACACCAAGGTGTTGTCGTTGGTGATAAAGTCGCTGCTGGAGCTACCGGTGTCCTGGGTGATGCTGGTGATGGCCACGGTGTTGCCGTCGCCGTCTTCATCAATCTTGGTATCAATCACTACATCTTGGGTGACGGTTTTGCTGTTGCCGGCCACGTCAGTGACGGTGGCGACCACAGGGTAGGTGCCGTCAGGCAGCACGGTGCCGGTCAGGTCCACACTCCAGTTACCTTGCGCATCAATCACTAAGCCGTTAGCGGTGGTGTAAGTCACCCGTTGATGGTGACGGCTAAGGTGCTGTTGTCATCCAAATCGACGGTGCCGTGGAACACCAAGGTGTTGTCGTTGGTGATAAAGTCGCTGCTGGAGCTACCGGTGTCCTGGGTGATGCTGGTGATGGCCACGGTGTTGCCGTCGCCGTCTTCATCAATCTTGGTATCAATCACTACATCTTGGGTGACGGTTTTGCTGTTGCCGGCCACGTCAGTGACGGTGGCGACCACAGGGTAGGTGCCGTCAGGCAGCACGGTGCCGGTCAGGTCCACACTCCAGTTACCTTGCGCATCAATCACTAAGCCGTTAGCGGTGGTGTAAGTCACCCCGTTGATGGTGACGGCTAAGGTGCTGTTGTCATCTAAATCGACGGTGCCGTGGAACACCAAGGTGTTGTCGTTGGTGATAAAGTCGCTGCTGGAGCTACCGGTGTCTTGGGTGATGCTGGTGATGGCCACGGTGTTGCCGTCGCCGTCCTCATCGATCTTGATATCGATATTACCATTATCAGTGGCATTGCCCGTATTGCCAGCTGGATCTGTCACTGTTGCGGTTGCAGTATAACCACCATGAGGAATTGGATTAATGACATCAACAGCATATGTACCGTCAGGATTCACAGTGGTGGTAAGAGTTTGCTGCACACCATTGCTGTCAGTAACAACAATAGTGATGACGCTACCAGGGGCGGCATCCGTTGTACCTGTGATGGTTGGCGTGGTATCTCGGGTATCATCAGGCGCGCTGACGGTAATAGTGGGAGCCGTCGTGTCGAGTAGCGCGGAATCACTGCCTTCAGGCGAAGTATTACCCGCTGGATCGGTAATGGTTGCAACTACAGTGATAGTTTCACCTTCAGCTGGCGCAGGAAGTGTTAAGTTTACATAACCATTATTGATATCTTCTTGTGTCAACACATAGTCAACACCATTCACTGTCAGGGTATCGCCTGCATTCGCACCTGTGCCGCCTAAGCCAATGGTCACACTGACGTCTGTTGCCCCGCCGAGCTCTGCATTACTGATAAAACCATCATCGTTTGTATCAGTGGTAATGGTAACGCTTGGTGCACCATCGGCCACAGGAGTGACATTAATGGTTAAGGTTGCAGTTGAGCCAGTATTGGTGGTGTAGGTAATTACTGGAACTTGGCCGTTCCAGTTTTCATTTGGGGTAAAGCTGTATGAGCCATCGGCATTGAGTACTAAGCTGCCACCTTCGAGATCGACAGTTGTGCCTGCAGCAAAGGTGCTGCCCGAGACTGTAAAGCTCACCACACTTAAGCTGGAATCAACATCGGTGTCGTTGTCGAGCACATTGCCTGTGGCGACGGTATCTTCAGCAACAGTATTAGTGTCGTTGGCTAATACCGATGGGTCATCAACTGGGGTGACATTAATGGTTAAAGTTGCAGTTGAGCCAGTATTGGTGGTGTAGGTAATCACTGGAACTTGGCCGTTCCAATCTGCATTAGGGGTGAAGGTGTATGAGCCATCGGCATTGAGTACTAAGCTGCCGCCTTCGAGTGCTACGGTTGTACCTGCAGCGAAGGTGCTGCCTGATACTGTAAAGCTCACCACACTTAAGCTGGAATCGACATCTGTGTCGTTGTCGAGCACATTGCCTGTGGCGACGGTATCCTCAGCAACAGTATTGGTGTCGTTGGCTAATACAGAAGGGTCATCAACTGGGGTGACATTAATGGTTAAGGTTGCAGTTGAACCGGTATTGGTGGTGTAGGTAATAACAGGAACTTGGCCGTTCCAGTTTTCATTCGGGGTAAAGGTATAAGAGCCATCGGCATTGAGTATAAAGCTGCCACCTTCGAGCGTAACAACTGTGCCCGCCGCAAAGTCGGTTCCGTTGATATTAAATCCAACCACACTTAACACATTGTCGGCATCGTTGTCGTTATCGAGCACATTGCCAGAAGCAACAGTATCCTCATCGACCGTAATACTGTCGTTAACTAATACCGAAGGAGAGTCGGTTGCTACGGTTTGCTCTGGTGCGGCAGTTGTGGCTGCGGTGAGCGTTTGTCCAGAGGTTGAATAACCAGATGTCGCTAAGGCTTCTGTGCCATCACGGGCTAAGGTGACATAGCCTGAGTTACCGTCACGGCCAGCTGGCGCATTACCAGCGGCGGTTTCTGGTAAGTTTTGGGTTGGGTCCTCACCCGATGCAATGAGATCTTGTAATGCTTGGATTTCGTCTTGGGTTGCTTGGCCGCCGGCGTTGGGGGTGGCAGCAATGCTAGGCTCAACCTCATTGGATAACTTAGTGCCATCATCAAAGGTGATTTCGTAGGTCGCATTTTCACCGATATGAAGCACAGCACCTTTGGGGAGTTGCTCGCCATCCTTAGCGGGTTGATTTGAACCATTAACCTCGACTTCGATCTGCCCTTTGACCAGTTTGAGCAAACCTTTCTTTGTTGTAATGATCGATCCCATAATAAGCTCCCAACACCTGATTGTGTTAATCCAAAGATGCACAAATCCAACAAATGTGTTGAATAGTGATACAAGTGGTGAAATTTTAGCTTGGTACTAATAGGAAGTCAATTTTTTGACGCGACGCGATAACTTGCTATGACTGGGTTTTACGGAGAGTGGTGCGAAAAATTGGCGTTTAAATCTGCCTTAACTAGATGTGGTATCTTAAAGCAGAATAGACGCAGCATCTAGTACCTTTGTTTTATATATAGAAACATATTTATAACAAATTAGTCTGTGTATAGACATTAAAATTTTATGAATTCTGCTAAAACGGCGTTTAGGCGAGCTAAAAAGGAAGTGATTGGTTAGTTTTGAGGGCCGCAACTCCGATAGGGGAGCTGCGGCTATAGCAAATTACAGGTTAACCGCCTGGCGATAGCTTTGATTGGCGTTACCTTGTTCGCCGAGTTGTTCTTGAATACGGGCAAGCGATAACCAAGACGCTTGGCTTGGGGCGAGACGACACACATTCTGCCAGCAGGTTTTAGCTTCTTTCATATCGCGGGTTTGTTGATATAACAGCGCTAAGCACTTTTGGTAATCAGCATTATTCTCATGGGTGATTTCATGCTTGAGTAATTGCTTGCGGATCTCTTCGTCATGGGCGGTGACTATTTGTGGTATCACTTCTAACAGTGCCGACTCAGGCGAGCTACGTAGTTTTTTCGAGAGTAATTTAAGCGCTTGGTCTTTACGATTGAAGCGGCATAAGCCCATGGCGTAAATCGCTAAAAACTCAGACTGGTTACGTTCATCACGTGAAAGCCATTGCCAGCATTGCTCTAGGGCATTTTCCCCTTTAAGACTCGCTGCTTTTAACAGGGCGCAATGGGTTTCAACGCTGAGTGCATTTAGCTTGGCATCCTCTAAGATCTGCCGTTTCTTCAGTATTGGGAGCAACAGCTTAAGCGCCTCCCAATCTTCTTGCGCCCGGTACAACTCTAGGGCGAGTTTCAGCACAGGGGTTTTACTCTTGCTGGTTGGGGCTAACTTATCGAGTTCCGCTCTGGCTAAGGCGAGTTCCCCTTGCTTGAGCAAGTAACGTGTACGAGTAGTCGCTACCGCATTGGCCGTCATAGGCTGTGCTTCAGCGCGGGCAAGATATTGATCTCGCTCGGTGATTTTATTTTGATGTTGCGCAGCACGTGCTGCGGCAAACAAATTTAATGCTGGCAGTTCACCGTTGTCAGCCCCTTTAATCATGGCGCGTTCTGCCGCAGGCCAATCCTCTTCGGCAATGGCGAGTGCGCCGATTAGGGTGTGTTTCTTGGCGGAGCGGCGACGCCAATGCTGCGGGATAAAACGGCTGCGAAGCAGCAAATTAATCACAGTGATCACTAGCCATTCCAACACTTGGAACAGGGCATAGAACACGATTAACATGATGATCCCAAAGACTAAACTGGTTTCAAGCTGGTAATCACCCGCGGCAATATACACATAGCCAGTATTGCCGACAATCCAAGGGCTGATACACAGGCCTATTAATATGATCCCAAGAAATATCAATGCCTTAATCATAGCTGTGGTTCCTCTGAAGAGGTGAGTTCACCATAGCTGGTTAACTGTAATAACAGCGGTTTAGCGGCAAAGGATTTCAGCGTAATAGGGTCAAGCTCCAATGTCGCCAGTTTGTCTATCTCGGCAATGGCTTCACTGGTTGGGTGGGCTTGAACATCAAAATAGGTTTGGATCCACTGGCGAGCCATCATCAGTGATTGATGATAAGCCGCTCTATCATAGCGATAGAGTGCCAGTTGGGATTGCAGCAGCTTATGGCGAATATTTTCGACTAAATACCATTGTTGCTCCGGTGTGAGCAGGGCAGGCGCATCGGCGGTTCTGTGGCGAATGGTAACAAAATCTTGGGTTAACGCCTTCCAAGTTTTACTTAGGTTACTTTGCCAATCATTCAGATCGCCAGAAATGGTAGTATCTTCAGGGGCGCTTACATCAGCATCCGCGCGGCTAAGGGGCAACTTGTCGAGTTGGTCGATTAAGGCATCGAGAGCTAATACGCTGCCTTCAATATCCGCACTCTTAATATTGGTGGTCGCGGCAATATCTTTGGCCAGCGCCTTACGGATTGGCAGTAAAGCAGGGTTATTCATTGCGGCAATGGTTTCGTCGGCTGACTTTAGTAAGTCGGTTGCCGTGCGTGGATCTTTTTCGAGCCAAAGCTTACGCCCCGCCATATTCACTAAGTATTCGGCTTCCGAGGCCATCCAGTGGGTTGGGCTACGTTGGGCCAGCTTATTTAACCTGTCTTGCAACTGACTTTGGTCCGAGGCGAGTTTGGCGAGCTCTTGGAAGGTTTTGGTATTTGACAGTTGTTGTTGCTCAAGCTGCGCAATGCGCTGATTCGGGGCGAGTAAGGCTTGTTGTAATTGATCCTGCAAGGCCTGATTTTTGTTGGTTTGCACTTGGATTTGCGCTTGAAGCTGTTGCTGCATTTGTTGATACAGCAAGTAGCCACCACCGAGGGTGCATGCAGTTAAACCTAATGCTAATAGCACACCGAAACGAATGGCCCATGAGCTGCGATTCACTTGCACCACTTGGCGAGCTGCTTGGGTCGATTCGGGTTTGCTGGCTTGCGGCTTAGTATCGGCAGGTTTGACGGCTTTATCTTCGAGCTGATTGACCTGCGGTTCAGTCGCTTCGGTCTTTGCTGCAGCGTCATCGGTATTGACCGATGGAGCGAGAACTGGGGTAGCCTGTGACTCTGGGCTTTGGGCGTCGTGCTTGTTGTTATCCATTTAACAGTCCTTAAAATCATGCTACTGCCGAAATTCGAGTAAAATCGGGCTAAATAGCGCTTAGAGTTTAAGGGCGTTTAGCACGGCTTTGCTGTTGGCGGCATTGGCATTGGTGACTTGGGTTATACCAAAGGCATGAGCTTGAGCTTCTACTCGGTTACTGGGGACTATGATATGACATGAGCGCAGCCATGCAAATAACTCTTTTGGCACTAGATTAATCAGATTATCCAGTACTTCACCACTCGTTATGACGATAGTATCTATCCCAAAGTCTCGCCATTGTTGACTAACAGCTGCACCATCGAGCGGCGGGCAAGCGCGTTGATAGACTTCCCAATAGCGCACCTTCGCGCCTCTAGCACTCAGTTGCTCGGCGAGGGCTTCACGGCCACCGACGCCACGAATGATAGTGATATGTTTACCTTGGATATGTTGCAGTGCTGGCAGGGTCAGCAAGCCTTCCGTTTGCTGGCAATCGTCCGGTGCTTCGAGAGCCTCAATTCCCTTTTCTTGCAGTGCTTCCCAAGTCGCATGACCCACGGCGAAATAAGGCACGCTTGGCCAGTCTTTAACTTGGGCAGTATCGACGTTAAACGCAGCATCAGCAAAGCTCACCGCATTGGCGCTGATACAGATAACCATATCGACATCGGCTAGGGGTGCGGAGTGTCAGGTGGCAGCGGAGGCGTGGCCTCAACACAGAGGAGTGGAGTAACGCAGTGGTCGATACCCTTTTCAGTTAAGGCATCGACCATGGACTGATTGCGCCCCTCGGGGCGCGTCAGTAAGACTTTCATCGTCTTAGGCTTTTGCGTAAACAGCGTCGAGGATGCTTTTGGCGCCTTTGCTGAGTAGTTCTTCAGCCAGGGCCACACCGAGTTTCGTTGCTTCGGTCTTTGGACCTGTGATCACGCCTTCGATGATTTCGCTACCATCTGGGTTACCAACGAGGCCGCGCAGTGTCATTTCTTCACCGTGGATTTCGGCAAAGGCACCAATAGGTACTTGGCAGCCGCCTTCGAGGCGAGTATTCATGGCGCGCTCGGCGATCACGCGGTAGCGAGTCTCTAAGTGTTCTAAAGGTGCTAGGAGTGCTTTTACGCGTTCATCGTTAGTGCGGCACTCGATACCGACAGCGCCTTGACCGTTGGCGGGTAAGGATTCTTCCGCAGAGATAAAGCTGGCGATACGCTCAGACAATTTCAGGCGGATTAAACCTGCAGCAGCCAGGATAATCGCATCGTATTCGCCGTTATCGAGTTTCGCGAGGCGAGTACCGACGTTGCCACGCAGATCTTTGATAATCAGGTCTGGGCGTGAGGCGCGCAGCTGGCACTGACGACGTAGGCTTGAGGTGCCGACTGTGGCGCCAAGTGGTAGCTCACTGATTGACTTATAAAGGTTAGACACAAAGGCGTCGCGCGGATCTTCGCGCTCACAAATCACTTCCAGTCCTAAGCCTTCGGGGAAATCCACTGGCACGTCTTTCATCGAGTGCACAGCGATATCGGCTTGGTCTTCCAGCATGGCGACTTCGAGTTCTTTTACGAACAGGCCCTTACCACCAACCTTAGCTAATGGGGTGTCTAAGATAACATCGCCCTTAGTGCTCATTGGCAATAGCTCCACCACGATACCTGGGTGAACGCGTTCTAATTCTGCTTTAACAAATTCTGCTTGCCACATGGCCAGCGGACTCTTGCGGGTAGCGATACGTATGCGGTTTTCAGACATGCCTAGTTTCCATCCGAGATCTTAGTTGCGCCAATGCTAACATTGGCTATTCGTGAATGTAAGGAAGGCGTATCGATTCTTTGAAGTCGGCGGCGTTCTAAATTGGCTTAAAGTGTGACGAACTTCTCATTTGGTTGCTCAACTTTGCAAAAGTGTTAACATGAGCACACTTCTTACTCGTGCTTAAGTGTCGTGTTCTTGGATGGATCAGCAAGGTCAATTTCCTGATATTGCAGAAAGACTTAATCAAGTTCGTATCGCACGAGCTTTAGCCTTGTTGTCGCCGCTTCAAAAGCATTTGTTCCGTTTGATCCCTTTCCTTATTCAGCAGAATAGCGTCCAGTATCCCGGCTTTGTCGATGCCGACACACCGTGTGGGATCCAAGGTTATCGTCCTGATTCACTTGAGGCGCAGGCCTGCGATGTATTTAAGCTCCCCTTTATTGCCAATGAGGTTGAAAATCCAGCCTTTGAAGGCGTTTACGCTATGGGCAGCACGGCCAGTTTTGGCCAGAATGCCAAGAGTGACGTGGATGTATGGCTAGTGCACCATGCACAGCTGTGTGATGAGGACTTAGCCTTTATCAAATTAAAAGCCGAGCGTTTAACCGCTTGGTTTGCCGAATATCAGTTTGAGGTGAATTTTTACTTAGTTCACCCGCTGCAATTTTCCGGCGATAAATCGCAGCGTTCCGGTTGCCAATCGTCGATGGCCCATGAGCACAGCGGTAGTACGCAACATTGGTTATTGCTTGAGGAGTTTTACCGCAGCCAAATTCGGTTAGCGGGTAAAACCATCGCATGGTGGCCCGATGCCAAGCTTAATCCTGAGCTGCTGTACCTAGGTAATGTGCACGAGCTACCGGCGAGTGAGTACTTTGGGGCTTCGCTGTGGCAGCTCTATAAAGGCCTCAATAAACCCCATAAGGCATTGATAAAAGTACTGCTACTGGAAGCCTATGCCAGTGAATATCCTCACTCGCAGCTGTTGTGCGACAGGTTATGGCAAAAGACCTTGGCGGGGGATTTCTCCACCTCTAACGATGCTTATTACGCAATTTATGAGGTCATCGAAGCCTATCTATTAAAGCAGAATGATAATCGTCGACTCGAGATTGTGCGCCGCTGTTTTTATCTCAAATGTGGCGTGTATTTGAGTGTTGCGGACCAAGGCAAAGACTGGCGCTATGCCAAAATGCAAAAGCTAGTGCAAGAATGGCAGTGGCCCGACAGCTTAATTTCGACCTTAGATGACTGTGAGCATTGGCACAGCGGACAATTGAACTGGTTCAATGAACAGCTTAACGAGTTACTGCTGGCGAGTTACCAAACGCTGTTGCGCTTCGCCTCGACCCATGAGTTGAATGAGGGGCTCAGGATTGAAGAGTTAGGGATGCTCACCCGCAAGCTGCACACTTACTTCAGCCAAGATGAAGATCAAATCGCTAAGTTAAATCTGCTCTGGAGTCGCTCGGTCGCCGAATCTGAAGTAACCATGGTGTCTAGCGCTAAGGAAAACCAATATTACCTTTATCGCCAGGGGCCAAAACCGCAAAATCTGTTGGGTGAATCGGCGATATGTAAGGGGAAAACTCCCTCAGCATTGATGATCTGGGCCTGCTTGAACGGCGTGTCGACGCCAGAAACTAAATGGTATGAGTTTGGCCAGAGTAAGGTTAAGTCTCGGCGCCTAACCGAGGCGGCGCGGCGGCTCTTGAACTTTATCGACCACGACTGGCGGGTATCAAAACTCGACCTGTGCCAGCCATGGCATTTTAGAAAGCTGATTTTTGTGCTTAATCTCGACTGCGACCCTACCGTCCACTGGCATGGGCAAGAGATGATGGTCGATGTGATGAATGCCAACGTGTTTTCATTAGGCCGTAAGAAGGAAAATATGCTCGGCGCCCTCGATGCCATCTGCCTCAATAGTTGGGGAGAGTGGCAATGCCACCGTTTTGAGGGCGAAACCGCGGTATTGCAGGCGCTATCGTTTGTCACGCCGGGGTTAAGGCGAGCGACCCATCCGGTGGATATGGATGTGATTAGCTGCTCGCAAAAACTCAGGCCTCAGCTTAAGTTAGCGGTGAAAAACCTGCTGAAACAAACCGTGCGCCTATGTCAGCAGGTGCAACAATCGAGCACTTTAGTGCAGCCGCTGCAAATCAGTCATACCCGTTATGGGATCTTTTTTAACCCTTTGGGGATGGCGTATCAGGACTTGAGCGATGCCAAATCCTTCTATCAGCAGCTGTCACGCAGCCATCTGGTGCAATTGCCTCGGCCCGAGTTGGGCGACGATCCCTTTTCGAGCATGCCGAAAATTATTCAGAACTTTGCGGCTAAGGGAGCGATTCAATATTTCCTGCGCCAGCGGCCCGAAAGTTTGGATGTGTTTATTCTCGATGAAGATAATCAGCTTAGCCATTATGTGCAGCCGGGCTCGAATATGATGGAATTGGTGAACAAAGTGAGTCATCACTATGTATTTGATGAGTATTATGCTTCGAAGGCGAGGTTTAACATTCCGCAGTTTTTCCATCTAGTGCGGGTAGCGGGCGAGTTGACTGTCATGCCCTTTGGGGTCGATATCAATAACGCTAACGTGGAGTTTTAAGCGGGAATCGCTCCCGCTTGTTAAAGCTGCACGCGCTTATTAGAAGCTCAGTGCAATACCGCTCTGGCGAAGGATAGAGTCCTGTACAAAGGGCATAAACTCGCCACCATTACGGCCATCAATCCATTTACCATCAACAAAACCAAAGTGATAGCCACCGAAACGGGTCGCAACCCAAATCTCATGCAAAGGCTCTTGTTTGTTGATGACAATTTTCGAACCATCGACAAATTCCAGCTGTAACACGTTACCGCTGGCATCAATATCGACATCGGCGTCTTGTTCATCAATTGCGGTTTCGATAGCGGTCTCTATCGCTTGGAACATGTCATCGGCGAGCTGGTGAAATTCTGTATCTGTCATGGCCATGCATTTCTGTCCTTTGCTTTCGTCAAGATGGGTGCGATTATAAGGCTATTAGTCACCAGATGCACAGATGTTGAGAAAAATGAGACTGTTTTTATTGTTATTGCTTGGTAGCCTATTCATTACAGCATGCGGTCAAAAAGGCCCCCTGTATAAATCCTCTCCCGCAGAGGTGAGTCAGCCTACAGAAATTAAGGCGCCGAAGAGTGAAGCACCCCCTGCCGACCCGGCGGAGCCTCAAGCTGAAACTGAAAAACACAATAATAATCAGTATAATTACAACAAAGCGCAGTAAGGAACCGGACATTGGATCACTTTCTCTACCAAGACAATACCCTGCACGCCGAAGGCTGTCGGGTCAATGATTTAGCCCAGCAGTATGGTACGCCACTGTATATCTATTCCCGTGCGACGCTCGAACGTCACTGGCATGCGTTTAACAATGCGGTGGCCGACCATCCACATTTAGTGTGTTACGCGGTGAAAGCCAACTCGAACTTAGCCGTGCTAAACGTCTTGGCTCGTTTAGGCAGTGGTTTTGATATTGTCTCGGGCGGAGAGTTAGCGCGGGTGATTGAAGCCGGTGGCGACCCGGCCAAAGTGGTATTTTCGGGCGTGGGTAAAACCGTCGCCGAAATGGAGCAAGCACTTAACCTCGGTATTTATTGCTTTAACGTCGAATCGAGCGCCGAGCTTGAGCAGTTAAATCAGGTCGCAGGCCGCTTAGGTAAAATTGCCCCCGTGTCACTGCGGGTGAATCCCGATGTCGATGCCGGTACGCATCCCTATATTTCGACGGGCCTTAAAGAGAACAAATTTGGTATCGCCATGGATGAGGCTGAAGTCGTATTCGCCCGTGCCCATGCGCTACCACATTTGCAGGTAAAAGGGGTCGATTGCCATATCGGTTCACAATTGACCGAGATCCAACCTTTCCTCGATGCGATGGACAGAATGTTAGCCCTTATCGACCGTCTGGCCGAGCAAGGCATTGTGATTGAACACTTCGATGTGGGTGGTGGTTTAGGGGTGACCTATGATGATGAAACTCCGCCGCACCCTGATGTTTACGCCGCAGCCCTGCTCGCACGTTTAGGGATCGCAAGCTCAAGTTAATTTTCGAGCCAGGTCGCGCCATTGCCGCTAACGCGGGGATTTTCGTCACTCAGGTGCTGTACCTTAAAGAAAACAGCGATAAGCGTTTTGCGATTGTCGACGGCGCGATGAACGACTTAATTCGCCCCGCACTCTATAGCGCTTGGCAAAATATCATTCCGGTAAATCCAAGGGATGAACAAGCGCAAGTATTTGATATCGTAGGGCCAGTGTGCGAAACCGGTGACTTTTTAGGTAAAGACAGACAACTCGCGATTGCGGCGGGGGATTTACTGGTTGTGCGCTCGAGCGGTGCCTACGGTTTTGCCATGGCCTCGAACTATAACACTCGTCCCCGTGCGGCCGAGGTGATGGTCGATGGTGACAAGGCTTATCTGGTGCGTGAGCGAGAAAATTAGCGCAGCTCTGGCAAGGTGAGCAACTCCTGCCGTAAACTAGAAAATTATATTGATTCAGGCGCTTGGCTAGTTAATGGCGGCGCCTAGGCTTAAAGGATAAGTATCTTGATCCAATTCACTAAGATGCACGGACTGGGCAACGATTTTATGGTGGTCGATGGTGTCACGCAGAACGTGTTCTTTTCGCCTGAGCAGATCCGCCGTTTAGCCGACCGTAACTTTGGTGTCGGTTTCGATCAACTTTTACTGGTTGAGCCGCCCTATGATCCCGATTTGGATTTTCACTATCGTATCTTTAATGCCGACGGTGGTGAGGTCGAAAACTGTGGCAATGGCGCCCGTTGTTTTGCGCGCTTTGTTCGTAATAAAGGGCTGACGAATAAGAATAAAATTCGTGTAAGCACCTCGGCGGGTAAGATGACTCTGCGCCTCGAACGTGACGGCACTGTCACTGTTAATATGGGCGTGCCTGTGCTCGATCCTAGCCAAATTCCTTTCAAAGCCAAGAAGGCCGAAAAAACCTATCTGCTGCAAACGTCGCAACAAACGTTTTTATGTGGCGCGGCGTCGATGGGTAATCCCCATTGCGTGCTCGATGTGGAAGATGTTGCTAACGCTAATGTCGCCGAGATTGGTGCACTACTCACTAAACATGAACGCTTTCCGCGCGGGGTAAACGTCGGCTTTATGCAGGTGGTGAACTCGGGCCATATTAAGCTTAGAGTTTACGAGCGTGGTGCGGCCGAGACCTTAGCCTGTGGCACAGGGGCTTGTGCCGCTGTGGTGGTAGGGCAGATCCAAGGCAAACTCGACCAACAGGTACGTGTAGACTTGCCGGGTGGCACCTTAACCATCAATTGGGAAGGTGAAGGCAAACCCCTGTGGATGACGGGGCCAGCGCAGCACGTTTACGATGGACAAATTCAGTTATGACCGAGCCTTTGATGCCGCAGACCGATCTTCCCTTCGATGAGTTGATTATTCGAGAGTACCTACTCGATAACCCAGACTTTTTAATCGTTATCCCGAGCTGTTACTTGCGATGCGTTTACCCCATTCGGAGCGCGGCGCGATTTCCTTGGTCGAGCGTCGTCAAGAGTTACTGCGCCAACGGGTTGGGCAACTCGAAGAAGAAATCACCAGTCTGCTGGCGATGGCAGCGCGCAATGAAAAGATATTCCTCTTTAATACCGAGCTGTCTTTTAAATTACTTAATTGCGTTAATTTAGAAGCCCTTAAAGAAGTGCTGGCCGATAGTTTAAAGACGCAGTTTAATTTTACCCATGTGCGTCTGATCAGCGTGTTAGATGCCGATGTGGAGATGCAAGCGATTTGGGCTCAGCGTTTGCGCAAGGATTACTACTTTGGCAGGTTAACCCAGCAGGAAGCGAAACGCCTGTTTGGTAGCGAAGTGGGCTCTGTTGCGTTAGTCAAATTAGCCGATGAAATTCCGATGATTTTTGCCGTTGCTAGCCAAGATGCGGCGCATTTCCATCCCGATATGGACAATATGTTGCTCGAACAATTGCGCCGATTACTCGCACATATGCTGGCCAAACTTTAAGGTACATGGTTCGCCTTGCCTCAATTGCGTAATGATGAGGAGATGGAGATGACCCCGCAGTGTCAGTCTTATTTGCAGCAGTTTGAAACCTATATGCAGTCTGAGCGCCAGTTATCGGCGCATACGGTTCGCAATTATATGTACGAATTGCAGCGGGGAAGCGAGTTACTGCCAGAGGGCGTCGATCTGCTCAATGTGGGTCGTGAGCATTGGCAACAGGTGCTTGCTAAGCTGCATCGCAAGGGCTTGAGCCCGCGCTCGCTATCATTGTGGTTGTCGGCCATCAAACAGTGGGGAGAGTTTTTATTGCGCTCAGGCGTGATTGAACTTAATCCTGCCAAGGGGCTGAGTGCGCCCAAACAAGCCAAACCGTTACCGAAGAATATCGACGTTGATTCTATCTCGCATCTGCTCGCGATTGAGGGCAATGATCCGCTGACCCTGCGTGATAAAGCCATTATGGAGCTGTTTTACTCTAGTGGATTGCGCTTGGCTGAACTGGCGGCGCTGGACTTATCCAGCGTGCAATACGACCAGCATGAAGTGCGCGTGTTAGGCAAAGGCAACAAAGAGCGCATCGTCCCCGTTGGGCGTTACGCCATAGAGGCCATCAATGCTTGGCTCAAGTGCCGCAAACAAATTTCCTGTGAAGATAATGCATTGTTTGTCACGGAGAAGGGCAAGCGTTTGTCCCATCGCAGTATTCAGGCGCGCATGAGTAAATGGGGTCAGGAGCAGGCGCTTTCTATGCGGGTGCATCCCCATAAGTTACGCCATTCCTTTGCGACGCACATGCTGGAATCCAGTGCCGATTTGCGGGCGGTGCAGGAATTATTGGGTCACGAAAACCTGTCGACCACGCAAATTTATACCAGTTTAGATTTCCAACACTTAGCTAAGGTGTATGATAACGCCCATCCTAGAGCGAAAAAACAACAGGATAAATAATGCGTTGTTATCTTAGACCCCAGAATATTCGTGCGATCAGCTTCGATCTCGACGATACCTTATACGATAACGAGCCTCATATTCTGAATGCCGAAGCCGAGCTAACGCAGTTTTTGCATCAGGCTTTTCCGCTGACTCAGGCTTGGCAACCGCAGCAATGGCGACTGCTCAAGTTACAGTTGCTGCAGCAAAATCCCGCCCTCGCCCATGACACCTCTGCGGCGCGAATTGCGACTCTGCATAAAGGTCTTTCGCTGCTCGGTTATAGTGAGTCGGAGGCAAAACGGGGCGCACAGGAAGGTTTGGATTGTTTCTATTTTCATCGCAGCCATTTTCAGGTTTCAGACGAAGTCTTGGCGCTGCTCACGCGCTTATCGACCCATTTTCGGTTGATTGGTATCACCAATGGCAATGTGGACGCACAGCGCATTGGCTTGAGTGACGTGTTCGAGTTTGTGCTGCATCCTGGTAGTGGTGTACGGATGAAACCCGCTAAAGATATGTTTTCACAGGCCTGCGAAAGGTTAGATATCGGTTTAGACGAACTGCTACACGTTGGCGATAGTATGAATGCCGATGTTCGCGGTGCGCGCTTAGCGGGCTGCCAGTCGGTCTGGCTCAACCCGAGTTTTGGCCGCGTGGCGTCGCTGCCGATAGCAGCCCTATTACCCCATATGGAAATTGCGACCCTCGATGCTCTGCTGGAGATCTTGTTGCCTTAATTTGGTTTAAGGAAAGTTGAGCTAAGTTATCCACTGAATTAAGCGATAGCTTAAGGTGATAAGGATCAAAGATTGCTTCACGGCTTTGCCGTAGAGTGTTCGATATCTTTCACTCGGTTGTTACGCCATCACTGTCAAGGAACTGCTATGGTGCGTTTAAGTCTGTTGCTCCTCTTGAGTCTATCGTTTATTGCCCCTGCGTCAGCGCACGAAATCCACTCCGGTGGTGGTTTTATGGCGGGCTTTAATCATCCCGTTTTGGGCTTTGACCATCTCCTTGCCATGTTGAGTGTGGGCATGCTCAGTACTCAATTGGGCGGCCGAGCCATTTGGACTGTGCCCTTAGCCTTTGTGTGTTTTATGTTGGTCGGTGGCATTTTAGGCCTGTATGCGATTCCGGTGCCCTTTGTCGAAATTGGCATTGCGCTATCTGTCTTATTGCTTGGGCTGGCGATAGCTTTTGATCGCCAACTTCCGCTGTTGTTTGCCATGGCTTTTGTGGGCGTGTTTGCGATTTTCCATGGCCATGCCCATGGGATGGAAATGCCCGAACTCGCCAGTCCCATACTCTATGCCTTCGGTTTCTTGTTTGGCACTGCGGTCATTCATCTTGGTGGGGTCATGTTAGGATTAGGTATGCAGCGCGTGACGGGCCAACGCAGCTTAATGCGGGTATCGGGCGTGGCGATTGCCGCTATGGGTGGATATTTACTCGCAGGCTTTTAATGGCTTAACGCGCCTTGAGTTGCTTAGTGCAATGATGGGCGCGGCGCAGCATTTGCGTGACCTGTCTTCGGCTGGCGTGCATGTCGGCATCTCCCACGCGAAAATAAGTCCCAGTATAAGGATCTGTGCCGATAAACACGGGCTTTAGGTGCTCTGGCGCGAGTGGCACGCGAATTCTTATCAGCTTTTTATTCATAATTTCAATCAGCTGCACATCAGAAATCGCCAAGATATTATGGCTGGTGCGGCTTGGATCATCGAGGATTTCCCAAAACTCCTGCAACACGGGCAGGGGATTAGGAATGCCTTCAATGGTGAAATGACCATGTTCTTCACGTACCCCGAGGATAATCTCGCCACCTAAGGTGTTAGCGAAGGAGCTATAGGTCGCCCAAATATCTTCGGGGAGCTGACCTTGACCATCGCGGCCCCGCGCGAGTTTGAACTCCACTTGGGCGGACTCATGCAGTGAACCAATATCATCGAGTGCGAATGTGGGGTATGTCATGGCGGCGGCTCCTTGCGTAGCACACCACTTTTTGTAACACGCCAAAATAACAAAGGCCAGCAGTTGTGCTGGCCTTTGTTGTGAATCAGCAGTCTGTACTAGGCGAGTTGTAGCGCCTTAGGGAAGAGAATGTTGTTCTCTAAATGGATGTGTCGGTGCAAGTCTGCCTCAAATTCGACCAGAGTCGCGTAACAAACGCGCCATGTAGTGCAGGCGTATTCTGGCGGTGTAAAGTCGTTGGTTAACTCGTGTAGCTTTTGCAAAATTTGCCCAGCTTCTTCGTGCTCGTATTGCATCGCATTGATGGGGTTGCCTATATGCCCAAAACAACCTTGCACTTGCTCACCTTGGCTCATGGCGCGGATCGCGGGGAAGAGGATATTTTCTTCCTTCATCAAATGCGGCATTAAGTCTTCAATTAAGGCGCGCACCCAGCCAGCGAAGGGAATAATCTCGGCATAATGCTCACCATGGGCGCGTACCATTTTCTCTGAATATTCGAGCAATAACGGCGCCTTAGCGCGAACATATTGATGGTGGGTGCGCTCGATATAATCGATCAACTGGTCGAGTGGTAATTGATTGAGTTCATCTTCCTTGGCTCCCGAGTGGGAAACGGCCTCCAGTGCGGCGACGACTTGCTCAGTATTGGCCTCTGCTCGCTCGCAGGCATTGGCGAGTGCTCGACCACCCCGCAGCAGAAATCGATACCAAATTGGCTAAATATGTGGGCGCGGCGAAAATCCTCTGCGACCAATTCCCCCACTTTGCGTTCAAGCCATGGGGTGATTGAGGCTGACTGTGCTTCAACTGGGTTTTCGGATGAGAGATGGGCAGATAACATAGCAACACTCCAAAGCGAGAATAATTTTACATGCATAATATTTGCAGCTTTATATTGGCGCAATAAATCCTGACTAAATTAGTCGGGCATATCACATTTCATGCAGTGAAATATCTCTAAGTGAGTAGGCAAAGTTGCCTTAAGGTCAGCGCGGTTCTATTACTTTGCTGTGGCGGGGAATTGTCGCTAATAAAGCAAAAAGGCGAGTCATTGCTGACTCGCCTTTTTAATACAACAGCTTAATCCTTGCGGATTAGTTCATGCCGTATTTCTTTAATTTTTTACGCAGAGTACCACGGTTGATACCTAGCATGTTTGCTGCGCGGGTTTGGTTGCCGCGAGTGTGTTGCATGATGATGTCAAGCAGAGGTGCTTCAACTTCACTTAGCACCATTTCATACACTTCTTGTGCTTCCTGACCGTCCAACTGTGCGAAGAAGTTAGTTACGGCACGCTTAACAGCGTCACGTAATAACTGGGGCTTGATAGTGCCGTTTGCGGTTTCGATTTTGCCAACGGTAAGCTGGTGAACTTCTGTGTTAGTTGTCTGATCAAACATTCTATTCTGCTCTTTATTAATTCTGTACTAATTCATCAAAATAATATTCCACCAAGGAATACTGTTCTGCAGCGGTTTCCAGCTGATTAAAGTCAGCCCGGAACTGGCGCTGATCCTCTTGGTCTAGGTACCATCCAATATGCTTTCTGGCGAAGCGGATACCCTTATATTCACCATACAAATCATAAAGTTTGGTGAGGTGTTCCAGCATCACTTGACGCTGTTCAGCCACCTCAATGGGCGCTAGCTTATTACCCGTATCCAAGTAGTGCTGGATTTCTCTGAAAATCCAAGGCCGTCCTTGAGCACCCCGTCCTATCATCAGAGCATCGACACCGGTATAGTCCAGCACGAAGCGGGCTTTCTCCGGACTGTCGATATCCCCATTCGCGACAACAGGAATCGAGACATTCTGTTTAATTGCTTTGATGGTGTCGTACTCGGCGTCGCCTCTGTACATGCATTGTCTCGTGCGGCCGTGAACGGCGAGCGAGGCGATACCACAATCCTCAGCAATCTGGGCGATTTGAACACCGTTCCTGTGTTCAGGCTCCCAGCCTGTGCGAATCTTTAACGTGACAGGCACCTCTACTGCAGCGACCACGGCTTGTAAAATTTCTTTCACTAAGGGTGGATTTTGCATTAGGGCAGAACCTGCCAGCTTTTTATTCACTTTTTTTGCCGGGCATCCCATGTTGATATCAATGATGTGGGCACCTTGTTCGACGTTGAACTGGGCGGCCTGCGCCATTAACTCTGGATCTGCACCTGCAATTTGCACTGAGCGAATACCTTCCTCGCCGGAATGCGTCATACGCTGGCGGCTCTTATCTGTGTCCCAAACTTCAGGATTCGATGAAAGCATCTCCGACACCGCTAAGGCTGCACCATAACGAAGACAGAGATTTCGGAAGGGTTGGTCGGTGACTCCTGCCATGGGAGCCACGATCAGCTGATTCTTCAGTTGATAGGGTCCAATCTGCATTTACTGTTTCACCTTAGCTCTTCAAAGGGGCGCTATAGTAGCCCTTTTTATTGGCCGTGAAAAGGTCAATAAATGACCTAGGAGCAATTTTTTTCTTGACTTTTTAGCCTTGAGAAGTCATCGACAAAATAAGCCTAAGCCAGTGGTGGCGCATGTTGCGCCACCCTTTAGCGTTATTTGCGCTTACCTGTCAAGCGGCTCCAATCTTCTTTGTGAGCCGCTTCGTCCATGTCGAACCATTGGCTATAGAAGTCAGAGATTTCTTGCGCTTGCTCTTTAAGCAGTCCAGAGAGGGCTAATTTACCGCCAGATTTAACGCGCTCGGCGATAAGGGGGCAAGTTCACGCAGTGGGCCTGCGAGAATATTGGCAACTAACACATCGGCCTTAAGATCGGCGGGTTGATCTTCTGGCAGATAAAGTGCTAATTGGTCGGCAACATCGTTACGCTCGGCATTAGCTTTAGAGGCTTCGATGGCTTGATAGTCGATATCGATACCTGTGACCTTTTTTGCGCCCAGTTTCAGCGCCGCCACGGCGAGAATGCCTGAGCCGCAGCCAAAGTCGATCACTTCTTCATTGCTGAGATCTAAGCTATCTAACCACTCTAAACACAGTGCTGTCGTTGGGTGAGTGCCTGTGCCGAAGGCTAGGCCCGGATCTAAGATCACGTTCACTGCGCTTGGGTCAGGGACTTCACGCCAGCTTGGGCAAATCCATAGGCGTTTACCGAATTGGATTGGGTGATAGTTATCCATCCACTCACGAACCCAGTCTTTATCTTCAATTTGCTCGATTTTGTGGCTGAAGTGCTCGCCTAAAAACGGCAGGGTTTTCAGCATCTCGATAGTCGGTGCGAGATCTGTGTCTGCCTCGAACAGGGCAACCACAACGGTATCTTGCCACAGAGGGGTTTCGCCAAGTTTAGGCTCAAAAATCGGGGTGTCTTTACCATCTTCAAAGGTAATAGAAACGGCGCCTTCTTCCATAAGTAAGTCGCTGATGGTTTCAGCATCGTCACTGTTAGTGTTAATGCGAAGTTGGATCCAAGGCATGGGTAAAATCCTGTGGCTAGGTTTAAAAAATATCGCGCTATTGTATACCCAAACTGCGCTAATTTGCAGAATGCGATGGCAATTAAACGTGAGTGATGGTGAGGAGGTGGATTGAGGGATTCGTGCGAACAATCTAGGGGGTTTTGGTAGTAAACGAGGTTTATTTCAGCATGGACAAGGAGTTAGCTTGTTAGCTTTTGGTTGTACGCAAAATCGAACCGCTCGTTTCGATTTTTAATATAAAGCCATGAAATATAATGGTTAATTGGTTTTACCTTTGTTTGGTTTTTACGACTTTTTTGTGATCCTCTTCTAAGAGTTGACGCTTATCCCGTGAGTTGCCTCACGCTTTAAATCTGTGACACTCAGCCGCGTTTTTTGTTGCTGCTATGGTGTAGTTTGCAAAGAGGCGTCAACAAACCATTAAAGGGTAAAAGCAAGATGACAAGCGTAACGCGCGTTCACACTAGCGTGAAAACACAGGGGATAGGTCACCCTTGGTCGGCTAAGGCCGATAGATTACAGAGCGCGACTGGTATTATGCTGGGCTGCTTTCTGTTGTTACATATGCATTTCGAGTCGAGCATTCTGCTGGGTAAAGAGGCCTTTTACCATGTGGTGCAGTTGCTCGAAGGCGGTATGTTTAGCAGTACGGGCCATGGCTTTCCGATTGTCACTAAAGTCTTCTCAGTGTTTATGCTGCTCGTGGTGATTCTACATGCTGCCGTTGCTCTTAGGCGGTTTCCGGCGCAGCTTGGGCAGTGGCGAGCGTTGCGATCACATTTAGGTGGCATTAAACATCGCGATACCCATGCTTGGTTTTGGCAGTTGATCACGGGTTTTATTCTGTTTTTCTTGGTGCCTGTCCACCTCTTTACCATGATCTTAAATCCTGAAATCGGTCCACATTTATCGGCCGAGCGTGTCTATCACGATAATGCTTGGTTGCTCTACGCCCTGTTGCTGCCCGCAGTCGTCATCCACGCCATGATTGGTTTATACCGAGTGGCGGTTAAATGGGGCATCACGACCCAGCGCTCCGGCTTACGTAAGCTTGCTAAAGTATTGATTATCTATTTGTTGTGCCTAGGTAGTGCGAGCTTGGTCTCCTATATGTTTATCGGTAGTGAGCTAAGTGTGCCGGTGCTGCCTTACGTGCCCCATTGATTGAAATCCAATTCTGCTGCGTTTATCCCTGATGGATTTGGGCGCAGCAGGATTTTGTTTCGCTGCTAATATTTAAGCATTCGATTAATTATTCGCCTCCTAGTTGATCTAACTCAGGTTTTTTGATGGATTTGTGAGCGATATTAATTTTCGAGGACAACTTATTAAGCAGGGCTCTCAGGAGCCTGCGGCGCGAGGCGAAAGCAATGGCAATCAAACTAAGTATAAAAAAATGGAGTGCGTGGCTGGATTTAAGCCAGAGTTTGTCGGGTGTCATTCTGGCGGTGTTTTTGTGGACCCACTTAGTGCTGGTGTCGTCCATTTTATTGGGTGGCGATGCCATGAACTGGGTGGCTCGCACTATGGAGCTGAGTTTTCTCTCCAGTGATGGTCATGGCTATCCTTGGGTGGTGACGTGTATTGCTGTGGGGATTGCCGCCCTAGCATTGGTGCATGTGATCGTGGCACTGCAAAAGTTACCCATGAGTTTGCGCCAGCAAAGAGCGCTCAAACAACAGATGCAAGTGATTAATCACAGTGATACTCGCCTCTGGCGTTGGCAGGCCATTACGGGTGTGGTGATCCTGTTATTGCTGCCGGTGCATCTATGGCTTATCGGCTCGGCGCCAGAAACCATAGGCCCGCAGGGCAGTGCAGAGCGGATTTGGAATCAAGGCGTGTGGATGGTGTATCTACCGTTATTGCTGACGGTGGAGTTACATGCGGCCATCGGGATTTACCGCGTAGCACTGAAGTGGGGGCGGCGCGGGATCTCAATAGTCGCAGCCGTTTACGTAAGATTAAAACCATTGTGAGTATCGCGTTTGTCACTGTAGGGATTGCCTCCTTATTGGCATTTTTACCCCACGCGAGTTAGCGAATATAACAAAAGAGTGTTGTCCTAAAACAATAACAGCAGTACCCGTTAAGGAGCAGGCGTGAAACTGATTTATACCGATTCATTAGTGGTTGGTGCCGGATTGGCTGGCCTGAGGGTGGCCATTGCCTCTAAAGAGCGCGGGTTAGATACCTTAGTGCTATCGCTTATCCCCGCTAAACGTTCTCACTCTGCGGCGGCACAGGGCGGAATGCAGGCAAGCCTTGGCAATGCAGTTAAAGGCATGGGTGATGATGAAGACGTGCATTTTCAAGATACGGTGAAAGGATCGGACTGGGGCTGCGATCAAGACGTCGCCAGAATGTTTGCCCATTGTGCGCCTAAGGCGGTGCGTGAATTAGCCAACTGGGGCGTGCCTTGGACACGTGTAACCGCAGGCCCGAGGGACGTCATTGTTAACGCACAAAAAGTCACCTTGCAGGAAGCCGAAGAGGCCCACGGTCTGATCAATGCCCGCGACTTTGGTGGTACCAAAAAGTGGCGCACCTGCTACACCGCCGATGGTACGGGTCACTCCTTACTCTATGCCATGGATAACAAAGCGATTTCGATGGATATTCCTGTCCACGAACGCGTCGAAGCGCTCTCGATTATCCATGACGGTCAACGCTGTCACGGGGTGATTGCCCGCTGTTTAATCACGGGCGAGTTGCGTGCCTACGTCGCGAAATCGACCACCATCGCCACCGGTGGTTATGGCCGGATTTATGAAGTCTCAACCAATGCAATTATCTGCGAGGGGATAGGTCAGGCGCTGGCGCTCGAAACGGGCGTTGCGACCCTTGGCAACATGGAAGCGGTACAGTTCCACCCAACGGCAATTGTGCCCGTGGGGATTTTAACCACAGAAGGTTGCCGCGGTGATGGTGGCTTGCTGCGGGATAAAGACGGTTACCGTTTTATGCCGGACTATGAGCCAGAGAAGAAAGAGCTGGCGTCGCGGGACGTGGTGTCTCGCCGCATGACCGAGCATATGCGTAAAGGTAAGGGCGTTGATAGCCCCTACGGCCCGCATTTATGGCTCGATATCACCCTACTTGGGCGTAAGCATATCGAAACCAACCTGCGTGAAGTGCAGGAGATTTGCGAAAACTTCCTCGGTATCGATCCCGCGAAGGATTGGATCCCCGTTCGTCCAACTCAGCACTATTCGATGGGCGGGATCCGCACTAAGGCGACGGGCGAGAGTCCGCAGCTTAAGGGCTTATTCAGCGTCGGTGAAGCGGCCTGTTGGGATATGCATGGCTTTAACCGCTTGGGCGGCAACTCGCTCGCCGAAACCGTGGTGGGCGGCATGATTATCGGCAAATATGTGGCTGATTTTTGTGAGAATAATAGCCTTGAAATCGACACTCAGCTTGCCGAAAAATTTATGCGACAGGTACAGACTGAAATCGACACCTTAGTCGATGGCGAAGGCCACGAAAGTCCCTTTGAGCTGAAGCGCGAAATGCAGCGGATTATGATGGATTACGTGGGGATTTTCCGTAACGGCCCTGAGCTTGATAAAGCGGTGACTGAGCTAAAGGCGCTGCTTGAACGCTCACGTAAACTCGGTATTAAGTGCAAGAAACGCCATGCCAATCCTGAGCTGGTAGAAGCGCTAAGGGTGAAGCGCATGCTCAAAGTCGCACTGACCGTTGCCTGTGGCGCAGCAGCGCGTACCGAGAGCCGTGGTGCCCACGCCCGTGAGGATTATCCGCAGCGTAATGACAGAGACTGGCTCAACCGTACTCTCGCCAGTTGGCCCGATGCCGAGGCGTTGGCCCCCGTTTTAAGCTACGAGCCGTTGGATGTGATGAAGATGGAGCTGCCGCCGGGATACCGGGGTTATGGTATCGATAATGCCATCGCACACCCCGATACAGCCAAACGCGAGCAACAAATTGCCGATATTTTGGCTGGGCTGGGTGACGATGCCGATCGTTATCAACGCCAAGCGGCGCTGATGCCATTCGAGCTGCCGCCGAGCTTACAAGCTAAAAATGAACGTTTAAGCGATACCTTACAAAGACCATCAGCCAATGTGCTAGGAGAAAAATCATAATGAGCCAAGGTCGCCAGTTAACCTTTAATATTTTTCGTTATGATCCGCAGGAGCCAAACGATAAGCCGAAGATGGTGCGTTATCAGCTCACCGAAACGCCGGGCATGACGGTATTTATTGCTCTCAATAAGCTCAGAGAAGAGCAAGATACCTCGTTGCAGTTTGACTTTGTCTGTCGGGCGGGGATTTGCGGCAGTTGTGCCATGGTGATCAATGGTTTCCCAACCTTAGCTTGCCGCACCTTAACCGCCAAATATCCCAAGGAGAAATCACCCTAATGCCATTACCTGGCTTTGAATTGATTGGTGATTTATCGGTTAACACGGGTAAGTTTATGCGCGAACTCGCCGAGCGCTTGAAGCTGTGGTTACACCCAAAGGCGAATGATATCAGTATTCATCGCCTCGAAGAGCCTATGGCGCCAGAGGAAGCGGCGCGGCTCTATGAATTAGAACGGTGCGTCGAGTGTGGGGTTTGTGTGTCTGCCTGTGCCACTAAACAAATGCGTGAGACCTTTGTTGGGGCCGTGGGGATGATGAAAATAGCCCGTTTTGAACTCGATAGCCGCGATGCGCGCACGGCTGAAGATTTTTACCATGTGATTGGTAATCAGGATGGCGTGTTTGGTTGTATGACCTTGCTCGGCTGCCAAGACAACTGTCCGAAGGATTTGCCTCATATGCAGCAGATAGCCTATCTGCGCCGCAAAATGGCGATGACCTTAGTTTAATTTCTGTTAGCTGTTTGATTCAAAAAGCAAAGCGCCTTATTAGGCGCTTTACTTTTGGTCGTTAACAGGCATAGGTTTTATGAATATCAACCTGCTTAACGAGTTCTTCTGATTCCGTTACGAAATCACTAAAGTGTGGACTTGCCATATGTGCCTCCAGCGCTGCTTGAGATTGCCACACTTCATACATCCAGAAATGATTTGCATTATCTAAAGAGCGATGCAGCGTATACTCAAAACAACCAGCCTCTGTGTGGGTGTCCCTCACTAACTGTTTGAGCAAGTTAAACAGCGCGTCAGTTTGGCCTGGATGCGCTTGAATTTGCGCAAAGACTGTCACTTTCATTGGCTAAATCCTTCGAGCACGATTTTACCTATGGCCTTACCCGACTCAATCTGCGCATGCGCTTTAAGTAAGTTTTGCGCATTAATGGCGCCATAGTGTTCGCCAAAGGTACTTTGAACTGTGCCTGCATCAATCAGCTCGGCGATACGATTGAGCAAATGATGCTGGGCAATCATGTCTTCGGTTTGAAAGAGGCTGCGGGTAAACATGAGCTCCCAATGTAGTGACAGGCTTTTAAGTTTAAGCTTCATCACGTCCAGTGGGCCGACGGGATCGTCAATGAGTGCCAGTTTACCTTGGGGTCTGAGGACTTTTACGATTTCGTCAAAGTGCTTATCGGTTTGGGTTAGGCTAATCACATGGGTGACATCGGCAATATCCAACTTCGCCAGTTCCTGCGAGAGTGGCTGTTGGTGATTGATAACCTGATTCGCGCCTAACTTTTTCACCCAAGCGGCAGATGCGGGGCGTGATGCTGTGCCAATCACCTCGGCGCCTGTCAGTTTGACCGCAAGCTGAGTGATGATAGAACCTACGCCGCCTGCGGCACCGATAATCAAAATCCGCGCATTCGTGGCAGAGCCATCCTGAGGTAAGCCTAAACGGTCAAACAGTAATTCCCAAGCCGTGATACTGGTTAGTGGCAGGGCTGCAGCCTGGGCATTGCTTAAGGTTTGCGGTTTATGGCCCACAATGCGCTCATCGACTAACTGATACTCGGCATAACTGCCGCTGCGGCTAATATCGCCGGCATACCAGACTTCATCACCTACCTTAAACAGGCTGACTTTATCCCCTACGGCTTTAACGACTCCGACGGCATCCCAACCGAGGATTTTATATTCCCCTGCTGGAGCTGAGCTTGATGCGCGGATTTTGGTATCGACGGGATTAACGGATATGGCTTTCACCTCAACTAACAGGTCAAAACCTTGCGGTGTAGGTTTAGGTAAGGTGATGTTTTGTAATGCATTGGGCGCATCGACGGCTCCCGCGGTTTGATAACCTATGGCTTTCATCTTGATTCCTCGCTTGCGGCTGGTGTCTGTACTTGTCAATGGCAACTATTGTGTGGAATATTAAAGCCTAGATAAATGGGGTAAACTTTGTAATTTTTTCAAAGGATTTTTGAAAATCATGCTGCTGAATGATCTCGCACTATTTGTTCGCGTTGCCGATTGCGGCAGTATTTCGGCTGCCGCGGTCGAAATGGAACTCTCGGCGGCATCGGCGAGCGCAGCGATTAAACGGCTTGAAAAACAACTCGATACTAGCCTATTTGTACGTACGACCCGAAGCCTGAGATTAACTGCTCAAGGTGAGCGCTATCTTATCCATTGCCGCCGTGCCTTGAGTGATCTCGCCCTCGGGGAGCAGGCGATCGCCAGCGATAAAGGTAAAATCTCTGGCACCTTGAGCCTGTCGGTTTCATCCGATTTTGGGCGTAACTTATTTGTCCCTTGGCTCGATGACTTCCTGTTAGATTTTCCGCAGCTACAGGTGCGGCTGCATTTGGGCGATAACATCAGCAGCTTTTACCACGATAAAATTGATGTCGCGGTGCGTTACGGTAAACCTCAGGACTCCAATCAGGTCGCTTTTCCGATTTGCTGCGCCGACCGATTGCTATGTGCTTCACCTGAATATCTCGCCAAGTTTGGCAACCCCGAGACCTTAGAACAGCTAGCACAGCACAATTGTTTGTTTTATAAACTCGATGACCGCACCCATGATCAATGGCAATTTGAGCGTGATGGTCAGGAATTTAAAATCCGCGTGACGGGTAATCGCAGCGCCAATGATGCTGAGATTGCGCGACGCTGGGCAGTGGCTGGTAAGGGTTTAGTGTTCAAGTCGAGCTTAGATCTGGCGGAGGATATTATGGCTGGGCGCCTTGTGCCCTTGCTGCCTGAATATCGGGGCGAATCGGTCAATTTATACTTAGTGTGCCCTGGGCGTGAGCATGTCACGCCCGTGGTGCTGTTGCTTCGTGAAATGCTCAGGCAACAGACTCAAACCTTAAGTCGTGCCCTAGCAACATACCTTAAATCTGAAACACAGTTTAAATAACAATTGAATGTGGGAATCAGAGGGAGTTCGCTGAGGCTTGATAAGTGGTTGCCTTCGCGATTTCCTCTGTGAAGAGGGCTCATCGCTCTGTGATTTAATCTTGTCCAGCTAAACTCGGCGCAATAAAAAAGCCGCATTAAGCGGCTTTTTTGAAAGATTTGACCCTAAACCTAGGATTAAGACTTAGCGCGTTTCATCGCGGTGAAGAATTCTTCGTTGGTCTTAGTCATAGCCAGTTTATCGATCAGGAATTCCATTGCGCTGACTTCATCCATTGGATTTAAGATCTTACGCAGGATCCACATCTTTTGCAGTTCATCTGGCGTGGTCAGTTTTTCTTCGCGACGAGTACCACTGCGGTTGAAGTCAATTGCAGGGAATACGCGTTTTTCAGCGGCCTTGCGTGACAGATGCAGTTCTTGGTTACCTGTACCTTTGAACTCTTCGTAGATCACTTCGTCCATTTTCGAGCCAGTATCAACCAGAGCGGTAGCAATAATCGTTAAGCTGCCGCCGTTTTCGATGTTACGAGCCGCACCGAAGAAGCGCTTAGGACGGTGCAGGGCGTTTGCATCCACACCACCAGTTAACACTTTGCCCGATGATGGGATAACAGTGTTGTAGGCGCGAGCCAAACGAGTGATAGAGTCGAGTAGAATCACTACGTCTTTCTTGTGCTCAACTAAACGCTTGGCTTTTTCAATGACCATTTCAGCCACTTGTACGTGACGGCTAGCTGGTTCGTCGAAGGTCGATGCAATCACTTCGCCTTGAACTAGGCGTTGCATCTCGGTCACTTCTTCAGGACGTTCATCGATCAGCAGTACCATCAACACGACTTCTGGGTTGTTGTAGGTGATTGACTGAGCAATGTTTTGCAGTAATAAGGTTTTACCCGCTTTTGGTGGCGCGACGATCAGACCACGTTGACCCTTACCGATAGGCGAGCATAAATCCAGAATACGGGCAGTGATGTCTTCAGTAGAGCCATTACCACGCTCCATGCGCATACGTTCTTCTGCGTGGAGTGGGGTTAAGTTTTCAAAGAGGATTTTGTTGCGAGAGTTTTCAGGTTTATCGAAGTTAACTTCGTTAACTTTTAGCAGGGCAAAATAACGTTCACCTTCTTTTGGTGGGCGAATCTTGCCAAAAATCGTGTCGCCCGTTCGCATGTTAAAGCGGCGAATTTGGCTTGGTGATACATAAATATCATCCGGGCCAGCTAAGTAAGATCCATCTGCACTACGTAAGAAACCGAATCCGTCTTGGAGTATTTCTAATACACCACCACCGAAAATGTCTTCGCCGCTTTTGGCGTGGGCTTTAAGAATAGAGAAAATAATGTCCTGCTTGCGAGCGCGGGCCATATTTTCGAGTTTCATATTTTCGGCTAGCGAGACTAGGTCGGATATCGGCGTGTCTTTTAATTCAGTTAAGTTCATGTTGGGGATCTTGTGTTACGCGACAAAGCTTACCGCGATCAATCAGTAAAGTTTGTGATTCAGGATAGTGATTGACGAGCGAGAAGTGGTTTAGTTAGAAAGAATCTGGTTATTAAAGTAGCACTAACAAAGCGGGGCGTCCAGAAATTTAGGGGTATTCCGGCACAATTAATTAAAGCTTGTGCCGGAGGTCACTCATAGCGACAACAAATTAGATTTGTGCGTCGATGAACTCTTTTAATTGAGTTTTTGACAGTGCGCCAACTTTAGTTGCCGCTAATTCACCGTTCTTGAATAACAGTAAAGTTGGGATACCACGAACGCCATATTTCGCTGGAGAAACGTTGTTTTGGTCAACGTTTAATTTAGCGATAGTCACACGACCTGCGTACTCTTCGGCAACGTCGTCAAGGATAGGAGCGATCATTTTGCATGGACCACACCATTCAGCCCAAAAGTCTACCAATACTGGTAAATCGGCCTTTAATACGTCGTTTTCGAAGCTGTCGTCGCTCAGGTATATAATTTTATCGCTCATGATGTTCTCCAGTTTGGTTGCCATTGCTGGTTTGTTAATGGCTTACCATGTATATTGGGGCTGAAAAATAGCTTTTCAAGTTACCTTTTTACAATGTGGCTATTTCAAACGATCGAGTATCTTATTGCAACCCCAAATGGTATGCTTGCGCTATGAGCCAAACACATTTATCTAATCAAAAATTTGCCGACCTTCCTCTGCATCCAGAGGTTAAACAGGCACTTGCCGAAAACGGCTTTGAATTTTGTACGCCGATTCAGGCGTTATCATTACCCGTATTACTTCAATCAAAAGATATCGCCGGCCAAGCCCAAACGGGCACGGGTAAGACAATGGCGTTTTTGGTTGCCACATTTAACCATTTATTGTCGACGCCTGTTCCTGAAAACCGTCAGTTAAATCAGCCGCGCGCCATCATTATGGCTCCAACCCGAGAGCTGGCGATTCAAATCGCGAAAGACGCAATTCTTCTAGCCAAACACAGCCACTTAAAAGTCGGCATTGTCTATGGCGGTGAAAGCTATGATGTACAGCGTAAGACGCTCGATCAAGGCGTAGATATTCTGATTGGTACTACCGGGCGCATCATTGATTACGTTCGTCAAGGAATTATCAATCTCGGTGGTATTCAAGCGGTGGTACTAGATGAAGCCGACCGTATGTTCGATCTTGGTTTTATCAAGGATATTCGTTTCCTATTCCGACGTATGCCCAGTGCCGATCAGCGTCTGAATATGCTGTTTTCGGCGACGCTTTCGATGAAAGTGCAGGAACTCGCCTACGATCATATGAATGATCCTGTGAAAGTCGAAATCGCCCCCGAAGAAAAAACCTCCAAGAACATCAAAGAAGAAATTTTCTATCCTTCCCAAGAAGACAAAATGCGTTTGCTGCTGACGCTGATTGAAGAAGATTGGCCAGAGAAGGCTATTGTTTTTTCAAACACTAAGCACAGTTGTGAAAACCTATGGTCTTGGCTTGAAGGGGATGGACACCGCGTTGGTTTGCTGACGGGCGATGTGCCGCAGAAGAAGCGTATTCGCATTCTCGAGCAATTTACCCAAGGCCAATTAGATATTCTGGTCGCGACCGACGTTGCCGCGCGCGGACTGCATATTTCCGATGTTTCCCACGTCTACAATTATGATTTACCTGATGATTGTGAAGATTACGTCCACCGTATTGGTCGTACTGGGCGTGCGGGTAACAAAGGTGTATCGGTCAGTTTTGCCTGTGAAGAATATGCCCTGAATTTGCCTGCGATTGAAACCTACATCAATCACTCTATTCCTGTGAGCAATTATGACCGTGATGCCTTGCTGGAAGATATTCCGCCGCCGGTCAAAATTCATCGCAAGCATCCTGCGGGAGCACGCAATTTACGTGAACGCTCAGGTGCAGGGCGACCACAAGGTGCCCATCGTAGTGGTGGACGTCCACCTCGCCATGACAGGACGCGTAGACAGCCTTAAATGCCAACACCCGCTTATGCCGCCATTACTTTAGGCTCTAATAGCTTTAATATGCTGATCGCTAAGACAAAAGGCGGTCAGCCACACATTATTGCTAAATACAAACGTAAAGTAAGGTTAGCCGAAGGCATTGGCGAAGATGGTCATCTAACCGCAGAAGTGATGCAGCGTGGCCTAGATTGTCTAGCAATGTTTGCCCAAATGTTAGCGCTGCATAAAATCCATCCTAATCATGTCGCTGTAATTGCTACCGCGACACTGCGCTGTATCCATAATGCCGATGAGTTTAATCAGAAGGCGATTCCGCTTTTGGGTCATCCGATTGAGATTATCTCAGGCATGCGTGAAGCTGAGCTGATTTATCAAGGTATGGTGGCGACCACTTGCGGCCAAGGTCGACGTTTAGTGATCGATATTGGTGGCGCCAGTACCGAGTTTATTATCGGTGATGGTCACCAAGTTCAGTTTAAGACCAGTTTGCCTATGGGTAGCGTGACCTTTAACCGTCGCTTCTTTAACAACGCTCCGTTGCAAGAGCTCGATTTTGACGATGCCAAGCAGGAAGTGTTGGAAGTCTTAGGTGAACATAGGCAAAGGTTAAAAGACTTAGGATGGCACTGTGTGGTGGGGGCTTCTGGCGCGGTGCAATCTGTGGTCGAAGTCTTAATGCACCGTAAGCAGTCTGAAATCATTACCTTAGCTGTGCTGAATCAGCTTAAAGCGGAAATCCTTGCTGAAGAACATGCGAGTCTTATGGGGATTATCGGCCTTAGTGCCGAGCGCGCACCGACATTTGCCGCTGGAGTGGCGATTTTACTCGCGCTCTTTGAATTCTTGGGGATTGAGCAGTTGACGCTATCAGGCGGCGCACTGCGTGAGGGCGTGCTAGTGATGCTGGCACAGCGAATTTTAGAAGAAGCGATTTAACTTCAAATCCATTTTAAAAGATAAAGGCCGCCAAGTGTACACTTGGCGGCCTTTATGATTTACCGACTCGAGATTAGTTTAAAATCTCGACTAAATCTTTTTCGAGCGAGACGGTTGGACGCTCAACAATACGGCCAATTTCTTTACCCTGTTGTAGCACGATAAAGGTGGGAATACGCTTGAATTCGTATTTTGCCGCCAGTCCTTCAGGATCTTGCTTGCTGCGATCAACCCCAATATAAGTCACTTTGATATTGGGGTTAGCCACTTCTTCCATAATGCGAATAAAGCGGGGTGTTTCGCGATGGCAGTCTGGGCACCAAGTGCCGATGATGACCACGATTTCGGTTGGCTCAGTGATATTTTTAAGAGGGGCTAAGGATGCGGTATCCACTTGATAGCTCTTGTAGCCCTCAGCAAACTCATTGAGATCTTTTACTAAATGTTGCGCTTCAACTACACCAGTTAAAATCACTTCTTGTTTCTCCTCGCTGCAGGTGGCAATCAAGCCCTGTTGTTGCTCTTCAAAGCCACAGCCGCCATTTGCTAGTACTTGGCAGCTAAAAAATAACGCGGTCGTGGCGAGTAATGCTTTAACGTTATTGTGCATGATATGCCCTCGAAATCGAAGAATAATAATGAGTTTGCATTCAAACACTAATTTTCGTTTTCTAAAAGTTGCCAATGAGTTTGCTGCAAGCCAGATCACGTATCGCTAATGTAAAACTTGCTTCTGCCTGCAAAAAGTTTGCTATTGCTCCAATAACTTGGCGAGGATCGGTTTATTGGCCTCGGGGAAGTCGTAATGGCTCAGTTCATGCCTATTGACCCAAGCAATCTGTTGCCCTTCAAGCCCTTGCGCCTCTCCCGTAAATTCACTGACAGTGTGAATATCGAGTAACACTTGTTTATCGGGATAATCGTAGCTTAGCGCCATAAAAGGCTCGCTTGCGCTGACGATTAGCGCAACTTCCTCTTTTAGCTCACGAATTAAGGCTTGGGTGACGGTTTCGCCCTGTTCGACTTTGCCTCCTGGAAATTCCCACTTACCGCCTTGATGTAAATGTTCTGGTCGCTTAGCGAGTAGGATTTGCCCGTTAGGGTTGAGGATAATGCCGACGGCAACATGAATGCGTTTTGTCATAAAATTCTGCTTATAAAGGGCTGATTATTGAGTATTACTCTTTGAAAAAGCTTTCTTCGTCGTAACCGAGTTCATCTAACGCGTCGAGGTCAAACTCAGATTTGACCGGAATAGCATGTTTTTCGGAGGCCCAATCGCCGAGGTCAATCATCTTGCAGCGCTCGCTACAAAAGGGTTTGAATTCCGATTGAGGAACCCATTCTACTGGGGTTTTACAAATGGGACAGTTGACGGTTAACGGCATAATAGACTTCTCCTTAGCAGTCGACTGAAATAACAAGGAAATCGCTGAGTATCGCAATTATGCGGCTTTAACTCAGCAGTAGCTTAGAGGTCGTTAGTGTAAAGGCTTCAGGCACAGGTCGCCAGTAGGAATTCGATGCTGCGGTCGGAGTGGCGCTGTTGGTCGAATTGGACAAAGTGGATGGCGTAGCGATTGCGATGACCACTGATGGTGGGGTAGCAGCCGTGGGCGGCATCGACTTTGACGCGTACTAGCGAGAGCGCTTGAGCGCTGTCACCTTGGTAAAAACCGGCATGGGCGGTGGCGTTATCGAAATGGGCGGTACTGCGGGTAAGTTGAAGTAAAAGCGTGATGGGGGTGAGAAGGGGATCAAAATGGCTGATCCAAGCTTGGTAATCTTGCTGTCTTTCTTCCCAGGGTTTGGCGAGCCAAAAATGCAGTTGGGGGAGGTCGAAGTTACAGCAGGCACCTGGCATGCCAAAACGCTGTCGCAGAGCCGATAAAAATCGGTCTTGTTTGAGTTGACTACCACAGCGCTCGGGACGCTGTAGTGGCTCTCTGGCTTGCATTAATGCTTGAATGTAAAACTCAATCTGTTCGCTATCGACATGGTCGAGCTCTTGCCATTTGCTCAGTTGAAGCAGATTGCGCTCGATATCTTTAAGGACTTCGTTGCGATAATCGCAACGCTCCGATAATTCGCACAGGGAGAAAAGAGGGTAGAAACATCTATGCTGGTGGTCGTGATTTAGATTATTACCGAGCTGTTTATTGAGATATTCGAGGCGCAAATAGCTGCGAATCTTCTCATTTAAAGGCTGTTCGTAAACTAAGTCAGTCATGGGCGTCGTGATTACCAGATAATTGTAAATAGCGCTGGTGCAATGCTTGCACCTCTTGTTTTAGTTTTGATATCTCTCCCTGATTATCAATAATGTCGTCGGCTCTAGCGAGTTTGTCATTGCGACTACATTGGCTATTAATGATGTTATTTACCTGAGTGGCGTCCACATTGTCCCGTTTTACGGTACGGCTTACTTGCAACTCCGGCGAAATATCCACCACTAAAGTCCGATTGACTAACCTATCTAACCCGTTCTCAAATAGCAAGGGCACAACCATAATTACATAGTCTGAGGTAGCATTTTCGACTTGTGACAACATTTCTTGGCGGATCATAGGGTGGAGCAACTGATTCAACCATTGGCGTTCTTGCTCATCTCTAAACACCCGTTGTCGCAGCTTGGCTCGGTCAAGCTCTCCAGCTTCGGTTACTATTTCAGTGCCGAAGTGAGCAATAATTGCTTCGAGTCCTTTTGAGCCTTTAGCGACGACTTTGCGAGCTACTACATCGGCATCGACTAAATCAACACCTTCTTCGGCAAATAAATTGGCCACGGTAGTTTTACCGCTACCAATGCCACCCGTTAGACCTATGACAAACTTGGACATAAGATTCCCATCTAGATGAGGTACCTACTCGATACAGACTATTCCGTACGAACTTGAACGCCAAACGCTGAAGAAAGAAAGGTACACCAGTGTTTTTACAACGTACTTAGATACCAATCGACTATAGGTTGTCCCCAGATTAGCGCTATCCAACCAGCGGCGGCAATATAAGGCCCAAAGGGGATTGGGTTTGCTAGCTGATTACGTTTGAGCACGATGAGCGTGATGCCGACAAGGGCGCCAACTAAAGAAGACAGTAAAATGACTAGGGGGAGCATTTGCCAACCTAGCCATGCGCCAAATACGGCGAGCAGTTTAAAGTCGCCATAACCCATGCCTTCCTTACCTGTGAGTAGCTTAAACAGCCAAAACACCGACCAGAGACTTAAATAGCCCGCTGCAGCACCTATAACGGCATCGGTTGGAGTGGTAAAGGTATGGTTGAGGTTAATGAGCAATCCTAGCCATAGGAGTGGAAGGGTCATCTGGTCGGGAAGCAGCATCTCATCGAGATCAATACCCGTTAAGGCAATCAATACGAAGGTTAATATCGCAGCAAACACAAACTGCCAGCTAGGACCAAAATGCCAAGCTATTGTTGCAACTAATAATCCTGTTACTAACTCAATAATCGGATAGCGTGAGGAGATTGCCGCATCGCAGGCGGCGCATTTTCCTCTGAGCATAAGCCAACCCACAATCGGCAAATTATGCCAAGGCTTGATTGCGGTTTTACATTTAGGGCAGGCGGAACCTGGCACCACTAGATTGTATTTTTCAGGGTAAGTATCTATCGGTTTATTGAGCTTTTCGATGCCAATCTGCTTTACAACATCAGCATGATATTCCTGTAGATATTGATTGCACTCCTGTTGCCATTCGCGCTTCATCATTACCGGAAAGCGGTGAATGACGACATTTAAAAAGCTACCAATAGTGGCGGCAAACACAAAGCTTAACGCAATAAATAGCCAAGGACTCTGAGCGAGAGAGTGGCTTAAAAGGGATGTAAAGTCTGACATTGCTAGTTCTTATTATTACTCATTAAATCAGTTGTTTGGGTTCGTTGCGTTAAGCTTAACCTACGATATTACCCATTTGGAAAATCGGCAGATACATACCGACAATCAAACCGCCGACCAAGATACCAATCACTACCATCATAATTGGCTCGATAAGGCTTGATAAGCCATCAACGGCATCATCAACCTGCATTTCATAAATATTGGCCACTTTGTTTAGCATACTATCGAGTGAGCCAGACTCTTCACCAATCATTACCATTTGGATTAACATATCGGGGAAAAGCCCTGTGGTGCGCATGGCGACGTTCATCTGCATCCCTGCCATGACTTCTTGGCGTACTTTTAATAACGCGGCTCGATAAACCGCATTACCAGAGGCTCCAGCAGCTGACTCCATGCCGTCAATTAAAGGCACTCCTGCCGCAAAGGTGGTGGCTAAGGTACGGGAAAATCGTGCCATAGCTGCTTTATGCAATATCTCGCCGATAACGGGAATTTTAAGCACAAGTTCATCTATTCGATCCCTAAACATTTGTGAATTTCGGTGGGCGCGGACAAATAACCAGATACTGATAGCTATGGCAGCGAAGAATATATACCAAGAACTCTGTAAAAAACGTGAAATGCCAACGATCATCTGGGTGAAAGCAGGAAGCTCAGCACCAAAGCCCTTAAAAATATCTTCAAATTGCGGTACTACAAACAACAAAAGCAGTGTTGTTACTGCTATCGCTACTACAACGACTGCGGCAGGGTAAAACATCGCCTTTTTAATTTTGGACTTTAAGGCTTCAGCTTTTTCTCTGTAGGTTGCAATTCGATCGAACACAGCATCAAGAGAGCCTGAATGCTCACCCGCTGCAACTAAGTCGACATAGAGATCATCAAAATAGCGTCTATGGGGGCGTAGTGAGTCTGACAATGGAATACCCGATTGTACCTCTGATAATATAGTACTGAGTAGCTCGCGCATTTTTTGTTTTTCATGGCCACGGCCGAGCATTTCTATGGTGGTAACTAAGGGAACACCAGCTGCCAGCATAGTCGCTATTTGGCGTGTCACCATGGCGATATCCATAGGCTTGATATCTGGATTTCGAGCGAAAAAAGGCGATGCCTTTTTGCGGACAACTTTAGGGTTAACCCCTTGAAGCTTAAGCTGGCTTTTCACCTCGGCGACACTGGTGCCTTTTAATTCGCCACCGGTTTTTTTGCCATCACGGTTCAAACCTTTCCACTCAAAGGTGTATGTCTTTAGTTGGCTCTTTTGCTCGTTCTTTTTGGCGCGAGGCTTTTTTACCGTTGTTGCCGTAGCCATAGTGTATTCCCATTAGTCACAGTTAATCCCTGTTAGGCATTGCAAGCTATAAATTTACCGTCATTAGATTAGTATATATAGCGAAAGATAAATTGGTTATTTAAAACAGTTAAGCGAGCTGTGTCACGCAATTCAATTCAATTAAAAGGGGTTAAAAGCTGGTGACTCGGTTTACTTCAGCAATACTGGTTACCCCTTGGATAACTTTAAGAAGGCCCGATTGACGCAGATCTCTCATCCCCTGTGTTTTGGCTTGATCTGCTATCTGTAACGAATTGCCCCCTTCCATAATGGTGCGAGCAATTTCATCGGACATTTTCATCACTTCGTAAATACCTACCCGTCCTTTATAGCCGCCAGAACAATGCTCACAACCTACAGGTTTATAGGTGGTAAATCCTTGAGTTATTTGCTCATCCGTAAAGCCTAAACGTTGTAACTCATGTTCAGGAATTTGTTCGGGTTGCTTACATTCAGTGCAAAGCCGCCGTGCAAGTCGTTGAGCAATAATAAGATTAACAGAGCTGGCAATATTATAGCCGGGTACACCCATATTGATTAAACGGGTTAAGGTTTCCGCTGCTGAGTTTGTGTGCAAGGTGGATAATACTAAGTGGCCAGTTTGTGCGGCTTTAATGGCAATTTCGGCGGTCTCAAGATCGCGGATCTCTCCCACCATCACTACATCGGGGTCTTGACGCAAAAAGGAGCGTAGTGCCGAGGCAAAGGTTAAACCGGCCTTTAGATTAATATGGACTTGGTTTACACCTTCAAGGTTAATTTCTACCGGATCTTCGGCGGTAGAGATATTGCGCTCGGCGGTATTAAGGATATTTAAGCCTGTATAGAGTGAAACAGTTTTTCCTGAACCTGTAGGGCCTGTGACTAAGATCATTCCTTGGGGTTTTGCCAGCATCTCAAGGTAAAGCTTTTCTTGGTCGGGTTCGTAACCTAGTTTTTCAATGCCGAGCTGGGCGGAGGAGGAGTCTAATATCCGCATTACTATTTTTTCGCCCCAAAGGGTCGGCAGCGTGCTCACCCGAAAGTCGATTGACTTAGTGCGGGATAGTTTCATCTTAATTCGCCCATCCTGAGGGACGCGGCGCTCGGCAATATCGAGTTTCGACATCACCTTTAAGCGAGCCGATAACCTTCCTGCTAAGCTAATTGGTGGTTCAGAGACTTCATGTAAAATACCGTCGATACGAAAACGAATGCGGTAGCGTTTTTCATAGGGCTCAAAGTGAAGATCTGATGCTCCCCTGCGAATCGCGTCAGTTAGGATTTTATTGATATAAATAACAATTGGTGCATCATCATTGCCGTCACTGGTATTGTCTTCATGGCGCTTATCAGTATCGGTAATCTCAATACCTGCTAAAGCGGCCTCGTCCATACCACCTAAATCGAGACCCGTAATATCCTCTTCGAGTACTTTTTCAAGAGCTTTAGCAAGCTTATCTTCTTCGACTAGAATGGCTTCGGCATGCAGCCCTGCACTAAACTGAAACTCCTCAAGTGCAGCAATATTGGTTGGATCTGAGGTAGCTATATAGAGGCGGTTTCCGCGTTTAAAAAGTGGTAAACAGCGATGTTTTTCAATTAGTTTCTTATTCAGAAATTCTTCTGGAATGGCACTAATATCAAATTCGGCTAAATCTAGTAGCGGGGTGCCATATTCTTCATAGCAAAGCTCGGCAATTGTGCGAGCAGACACTAGCTTAGTCTGAACTAAAGTTGTTACTAAGGTTTGTTTAGTTTGTCGGGATTTAGTGATGGCATTAGCCATCTGCTCTTCATTAAGCAGCCCTTTACGGATAAACAGGGTGGATAAACCCAAATGCAGGCCCGTAGATGGCATAAAAACTCCAAGTGTAAACAAGTATTGAAATAATAACGTCTTTATAGCATTTTGTCATACTTAGTCTGCAAAACGTTACGTAACAAATTGAACTCGAAAATTATAGTTACTTTAAATTGCAACTAAATCGCGATTCTGATTGTAAGAACCAAGGTTCCACGCTGAATTAATATAAAAACTTAAAGGAAGGAACATGACATTGAGTTCTTATTCATGGGCGGTGTTTGTTACTTTTGCCTGTGTTTTTTTTGTGGGAACAGTATTCGCATCAGATTTTGCTTATTTTACTGGCGTTAATAATGAGTACGATCTAAAGCGTTTTCTCGTACTGGGTTTTATTTGGTTAGCCTCATTAGGCGCTTGTTTTGTTAAAAATCTTGAGTTGCTCACCTTCTCAAGAGCGACTATTGCAGTAGGATTCATATTTTTGATATTGGCCCTAGTGTCGGCCTGTTTCGGTCTGCACCCCTTTTGGTCTATGGTCGAACTGGTTAACTTTGGTCTACTTGCGGTGGCCTTTTACTTGTTTGCTGTTTGTGCTAGGTCTATTAATCGTGCGACTTTATACTCTGCAATTTATGCAAGTGCATTACTTTTTTCTATAATGACACTTGCTAAATATATGTTATTTTTATTTTTTTCGTATGCAGACTCGCAGAGCTTCGATATCCATGGCTTGCTTTCGGGGTATGTAAATGTCCGTTTCTTTAATCAGCTGCAAGTAATGGTTATACCGCTACTTTTGTTGGCTGTTTTTACTGAAAGCTTAGCAGGGTTTAAACGAGTCACATTTGCTATTGTTGCTTTGCATGGGATGGTGTTGTTACAAACTGAAGCGCGGGGCGCGATGTTATCGCTTGCTTTCATGGCTGCCCTATTGTGGTGGTTTGTGGATATCAACGCCCGTAAGCGATTAATACTAACCCTGTTTCAAACCCTGTTTTTAGGCATAGGCCTTTGGCTTATATTCATTATCTTGGTTCCTTACTGGTTGATGGAAAATACTACTTTCCAGATGCGTACAGGCAGTTCAGGCCGACTAGATTTATGGTTGTATGTGCTTCACGCTATGCCTGAAAACCTGTGGTTTGGGTTTGGGCCGATGAGTTTTACATGGGCCGAAGGTAAGCCGTTACCCCATGCACATCCTCATAATTCAATAATGCAATTGCTTTATGAGTACGGCGTCATAAGCGCTATGGTGTGTATTGCTTGGGCGGGAAGTTGGATTTTTAAACGATTACGTTATCTCCAGCAAACAGAGGATTTGGTGCTTATTCCTATTGTTTATGCGCTGTTGTCAGGCCTGTGCTATTCACTGTTTAGTGGGGTGGTCGTTATGCCATTTGCACAGTTGCTGCTGGTGTTTGTGTTGGCATTGCAGATGCTCTCTCAAACAAGGAATGCCGTTAACATTGGAATATGGGCGCGGCTTGGGGTGTTTGTAAGTGTGACGCTACTGAGTGTATTAATACTGGCCACTTACCAACATGAGGCATTACGGTCTGCTCTGTTTCCGCGGATTTGGTTAAATGGATTACTTGGATATTAAATTAAAAGGCCGCTAAGTTAGCGGCCTAATTTTACAGCTTGTAATTACGGATAGGATTAAGAGCCTGCTTTGCAGGTTGCTGTTTCCCATGCACAGGTGATTGTAGTACCAGTTTCATCCAGAGCTTTAGTTGTTGCATTACCTGTAAGACTTGCTAAGTCAGTTGGTTTGGTAATAGCAGATGCACACGATTTAAATTCATGAGCTGGTATAGTCGCTAAATTCGCGATAACCGCAGCAGACGCTGCTTTTACATAAGCAGTGGCTTCACCTAAGCAAGCATTTACTTTACTTTTGTTGACGTACTCTTTATAAGCAGGTAGTGCGATTGCAGCCAAAATACCGATAATGGCAACTACAATCATTAACTCGATCAAGGTAAAACCCTGAGCTTGCTTGTTTAAACCTTTATTCATTGCTTTCATTTCTTTCTCCAGCTTACGCAGTATTAATTAACAAGTTAACTTGTAGTCACCCAATGATAAGTAAAAATGTTTATTTTACAATCACTTTTACTTATCTGTTTTACTTTTAGCTTTAGTCACTGTGGACAGTGCTTACAACCGTTAAGCCTATACTATGTTGGCTGATAAATCGATTTAAAATGTAACAATTTACCAACATACCATCTTGTATAGGTCATCGTTTGATGTATCGTCAAACATTTTGCATCTATCAATGTGCTCTTTAAAATGTGGCTAATATGCTATTGAGGTCGCAAGCCACATCAAATTGCACTGGTTTCTTGCTCTGGTTTCGCGCATAAAGGGTTCAATTTGCCCAAAACAATCTCACCCGTTACAGACACTATACCTAACTCTTTTGGCAAGAAGCTATGTGTCATGAATAAGCACTTCACATATCCCTTGCGCCAATCCTTTGCTGTCTTTCTGTATCCCTTCATGCAGTGAGTGAGATACAAAAATTCCATGTCTTTAGTGTGTCTAGCATGTCGCTATTTTCACTTCTGTAAAAGTTAGTACAAAGTTAAAAAAAGGGAACTGCTTTTTGGTGGAAAACACTAATAAAATGATTATTTTGTCTAAAAAATTGACATTAAAACGTATTGCGTTCTAACAAAAAAATTGACAGTGATACAAATGTTGGCGTTGTTTAGCTTTGTGTCAAAACTGTGACGCGATTTTAGTGATAATTGAGTTAGATGAGGTTTGGCGATAAACGCATTAGCTTTTAGTACTCTTTGATTGATAAAAAGGAATGGATATCGTATAAGGTGTTTTAAATCAATTTGTTGAAGTGTTGTTTTGTTGTATCCAATGTCTGGTTTTGGACAGTGTAAGGCTAACACTTTGTCTTTATTGTTTATAATTTTGCGTAATATCGAAGCTATTTTAGCCAGTATTTATGAATTAATAGCGGAAGCGGCTAGCTTGTTACCTCCAGTGAGCTATTTATCACCCCAAAATGCTGGCTTTTTTGTGTTTAAAAAATGCGTAAAACGAAAATGTTATAGCAATATGCCGTTTTATATATTGAGAAAATAACACGATAAGTGCCGAGAGGGCTTTGAACAAAATCAGTAAAGAAAAGCTAAAAAAACGCTGATAAAACTCGTAGATAAAAGCGGCTTAGTGTTAAGCCGCTTTTGGTTGGATTACTCAAAGTTGGATATCTAGTGGCTCAAAGTGTTACTGATAGCCCAAGCTTGGATCCAATGAGACTAAGACTTGAGTCTGAGTGAGAGATCGAGGGCGCGAACGTGCTTTGTGAGTGCGCCGACGGAGATATAGTCAACCCCAGTTTTAGCAAATTCTGCCAAGGTATCTAAGGTGACATTGCCAGAAACTTCCAGCTTGGCGCCGCTGCCTTTAGCCTTGTATTGATTATTGAGTTCGACGGCTTCAACCATCATGGTGATGTCAAAGTTATCTAACATGATGATATCTGTGCCTGAATCAAGCGCTAATGCGAGCTCTTCTAGCGATTCAACTTCAACTTCTACGGGTTTATTGGGGTGCAAGCTGCGCGCAGCATCCACTGCTTGGCGAATGCCACCGCAGGCCATAATGTGATTTTCTTTAATTAAGAAGGCATCAAACAAACCGATTCGATGGTTTTTACCGCCGCCACAGGTGACCGCGTATTTTTGAGCTGTGCGAAGTCCTGGGATGGTTTTGCGAGTATCGAGTAAGCGTGTGTGAGTGCCCGCTAACTTATCCACATAATGTTTTGTCAGTGTCGCCACTCCTGACAAGGTCTGAATAAAGTTCATCGCAGTGCGCTCGCCCGTAAGGATAGTGCGGGCAGGGCCTGATAGTTCACATAACACTTGGTTTGGTAGCACGAGATCGCCATCATCAACATGCCAGTGCAGTGCGACTTCGCCACCTAATTGATTGAAGACTTGTTCGGCCCAAGCTTTTCCGCAAAAAACTCCTTCTTCGCGGGTGATTAAGGTCGCTTCGGCATATTTATCAGCAGGAATAAGTTGGGCGGTAATATCGCCGTAGGCAATGGCTTTGCTGTGCTCATTGATCTCTGTTCCACCAAGGTCTTCATTGAGGGCGGTTTTTACGGCGTGGCGAATATCGTTCTCTAGCATGATTGGGTCCTTGCATTCTTGCATGCCACAGATGGCGTGCTTGAAATTGCTTGCTTGCATTTAGGGCTAAGATTACCACCTAGTGCGGGTGATAAAAAGGCACAGGGAGTGGGCCGATTGAGATTATCGTGCTAACTGATGATGGTTTGGGGCTTGGCTGGTTATTTCACCTTTGTCATTGAATTGCATATATTCAGTCACTTAATGCTGATAGAGTAGTGGCATTATGCCTGTAATATAGGAAGAGCTTATGTGCTTTGATGCCGGATGGTTTTCCTCGGCTCGACGCTGTGAGTCACCGCATTTTAACCGTCGCCCATTTGGGGAAATTAGCCTGTTGGTGATCCACAATATCAGCCTGCCTGCGGGATGCTTTGGACTTCCCTATATTGATCAATTATTTCAAGGGTGTTTAGATACTGAGGCCGATGAAAGTTTCGCCGATTTAGCGGGGCTGCAAGTGTCAGCACATTTTTTAATTCGCCGCGATGGTGAATGTGTGCAGTATGTCAGTTGCGAAGATAGAGCCTGGCACGCAGGCGTATCTCGTTATGGAGAAAGGGAAAATTGTAATGATTTCTCTATCGGTATCGAGCTTGAAGGCACAGATACTGAGCCCTATACTGCGGCCCAATATCTGCGGCTTACAGAGTTGACTCTAGCCTTATTGGCGCAGTATCCGGCATTAACAGCGCAGCGGATTGTAGGGCATTGTGATATTGCACCGATGCGCAAGACGGATCCTGGACCAAGCTTCGACTGGGAAAGGTATTTAACCGCGTTAGGCTAGCAGCAAAGAGGAGTAAGCGAAGGGGAGGTTTCTCATCACCCTAAGCGTTTCCGGCTTTTTTACAAGGAGTATTACCGATGGCATTATTTTCATTACTGGTCGCCATTCTTGTGGAACGATTGAAGTTCCTTCCCGCTTCGTGGCAATGCGATCGCGTGCTGCAATCCTATCAATCAACTTTCTTTGGTGACAAAGCCTCGTTAACCAATACCAGTATGTTGCTCGCCTTAGTGTTGCCAGCCTTGGTTGTGCATGTTTTGGGTTGGGTTGCCTCTGGCATGTTCTGGGGGCTGTTAACTCTTGCCCTGTGGGTGGTGGTGGCAATTATTTGCTTTAATCATCAAAAACAGCGCGATAGCTTTAAAAAGTATATGCAGGCGGCGTGTCGCTCCGACGTGCAAGCCTGTTACCACTATGCCGCCGAATTAGATTGCAGCGAGTGTTTAGATGCGGTCTCTGAAAAAGACTTAGGCGCCAAGGTTGGGCAGAGTGTTGCCTGGATTAACTATCGTTATTACGGCGCAGTGGCATTATGTTTTATCTTCCTAGGCCCAGTTGGCGCTGTCTTATATTGCACTGCGCGTTTTTATGCCGAAGAGAATGTGCGTAAATCCCTTAACCTACCGCTTATCGAAGATATTATGTTTGTCCTAGATTGGATCCCGAGCCGGGTATTTTCCTTTGGCTATGCGCTCAGCGGTCAGTTTAGTGAGGGGCTCTCGGCTTGGCGTGACCATGCCTTAAACATCAATGCGAGTGCCAGAAGGGTTGTGACAGAAACGGCGTTAGCCTCCCAGCCGTTGCCAGAGGAGTCGAGTGCACCAGTTTGTGTACAATCGACCTTAGCATTATTAGTCTTAAGTAAACGCAACTTTACTCTGATGGTTGCTGTGTTGTCGCTGTTGACCATTTTTGGTCTAGTGACCTAACCCATCTTCATTATTTAGGGTTAGGGCGTGTTGACGTTTCGAGATTAGATTTTGTTCGTTTTGGCAAGCACGTGCTCGCGAAACGAGGAATGAAGTGTAGTTATTCTACTCAAATGACGAGCGACAAAGAGCAAGGGCTTGCCAGGCGAACTTCGGGCAGCATTTGGCTGGCGTTTCTACTGCGTTATCGTCCGTTTATGTAGAATAATTACACTGCACGGACTTTGCCTTGCATAACAGCCAGCCAAATTGCTGCAAAAACAACCCTGAAACGTCAACACGCCCGAATTAATCAGGAATTGGTTTGCGAGTGCGGCCAATTCCTTTTTGTTTTTGGACGCGGGTAAAACGTCCTTCTGACGAGTTCACAAAATGGGATTCTCAGACTGTTTTTTCGAATGACTTTCGGTGAAAATGCCGTTTACTCAGAGGCTTATTTGGCATCAGCTATTCAATGTCAAATGGTCTGACCCCATAGTGATATTTTTAGGCTATGCTCTCACATCGTGAGCGGTTTTGAATGGGATCACCTTTTAAGGTCGATTTTCAATCTAGACATCAAAAGTGCGATTTGATAAAGTGCGCTCACTCATAAAAATTGGTAAGACCAATTTACAACGGAGCTGAGCGCCTAATGGCCTATAGTAAAATTAATCAGCCAAAAATTTCTGATGTGATCATGGCGCAACTCGAGCAGATGATCCTCGAAGGCAGTTTACAGCCGGGTCAGAAATTACCGCCGGAGCGCGAACTGGCCATCCAGTTTGAAGTGTCTCGCCCTTCACTGCGTGAAGCCATCCAAAAGCTTGAGGCGAAAGGGCTATTAATGCGCCGTCAAGGCGGCGGTACTTATGTCAAAGAACAACTCTGGCAGAGCCTTGCCGATCCTATCGTTGAATTAATGACTGCCGATCCAGAAAGCCAATACGACTTGCTGGAATTCCGTCATGCTACCGAAGGCATGATGGCCTATTTTGCCGCATTACGTGGCACAGACGCCGATATGCAGAATATCAAGCGTATGATCCTTGAGGTGGAAGCCGCCACCAATATCGAACAACAAGCCGCTGCCATTGTGCGTTTCTATCGCGCCGTCGCCGAAGCGTCACACAATGTGGCTATGTTGCATCTCGTACTCAGTTTAACCCCTGTGCTGCATAAGAATGTGGCGCAAAACCTGGAGCTTTTAAGCCGCCGCGAAGAAGCCTCCACTATGGCCAACGATCACAGACGTGCTCTGCTCGCTGCTATCGTTCGTCGTGATCCTGAAGCCGCCAGAGAAGCCTCGAATGAACATTTAAGTTACATCGAAGAGGTGATGTTGTCTGTGCGGGAAGAAGATAGCCGGTTGCAGCGTAGTCTGCGCCGTTTGAAGAGTGGCGCTTAAGTTCCCGACTTTAGCACTCGCTAAAGCGGAATATGCCGCAAACACCATTCATCATCATGTATATAGAGAAGGACAGTGTCATGTCTGAACATATGCTACAAGATTTAGATCCGTTAGAGACTCAGGAATGGGTTGACGCCCTGCAAGCTGTATTAGAACAGGAAGGCCCTGAACGCGCCCATTTCTTATTAGAGAAACTGATCGATAAAGCCCGTCGCAATGGCACGCACTTGCCTTACACTGCGACCACGGCCTATTTGAACACTATTCCAGCGGGCCAAGAGCCACACATGCCTGGTAACCAAGAGATGGAGCGTCGTATTCGCGCTATCATTCGTTGGAATGCCCTAGCTATGGTGCTTCGTGGATCGAAGAAAGATTTAGAGCTGGGTGGTCACATTTCGAGTTTTGCCTCTAGCGCAACAATTTATGACGTTTGTTTCAATCACTTCTTCCGTGCACCAAACGAGAAAGATGGCGGTGACTTAGTCTACTTCCAGGGTCATATCGCCCCAGGTATCTATGCGCGTTCATTCTTGGAAGGCCGTTTAACCGAAGATCAAATGGCTAATTTCCGCCAGGAAGTAGACGGTAAGGGTCTCTCTTCTTATCCGCACCCTAAGTTGATGCCTGATTACTGGCAGTTCCCAACGGTATCTATGGGTCTGGGTCCGATTCAAGCTATCTATCAGGCACGCTTCTTAAAATACCTGACTGACCGTGGTCTGAAAGATTGTTCTGAGCAAACCGTTTACTGTTTCTTAGGCGATGGTGAGTGTGATGAGCCAGAAGCATTAGGTGCTATCGGTTTAGCTGCCCGTGAAGAATTGGATAACCTAGTGTTCATCATCAACTGTAACCTACAGCGTCTCGACGGCCCTGTACGTGGTAACGGCAAGATCATTCAAGAGCTTGAAGGTGAATTCCGCGGCGCAGGCTGGGAAGTGGTTAAGGTTATCTGGGGTCGTTACTGGGATCCACTATTGGCTCGTGACACCAGCGGTAAGCTACTGCAGCTGATGGAAGAAACCGTTGATGGTGAATACCAAAACTGTAAGGCCAAAGGTGGTGCTTATACCCGTGAACACTTCTTCGGTAAGTACCCAGAGACGGCTGAAATGGTTGCCAACATGTCAGATGATGATATCTGGCGCTTAAACCGTGGTGGTCATGATCCGGTTAAAGTCTACGCAGCATTAGACCATGCGCGTAAGACTAAGGGTCGTCCAACCGTTATCTTAGCGAAAACCGTTAAAGGTTATGGTTTGGGTGATGCCGGTGAAGGTAAGAACATCGCACACAACGTGAAGAAAATGGGTATCGAGTCTATCCGTTACTTCCGCGATCGTTTCAATATCCCCATTCCAGACGATCAATTAGAAGATCTGCCGTTCTACCACCCAGGTCCAGATTCGGAAGAAGTGAAGTACATGATGAGCCGTCGTGCCGAGCTGCATGGCAGCGTGCCACAACGTCGTGAGAAGTTCAGCGAAGAGCTGGAAATTCCATCACTGAAGATTTTCGACTCGATTCTGCAGGGTTCTAACGGCCGTGAAATTTCGTCAACGATGGCGTTTGTTCGCGTACTGACAGCACTGTTAAAAGACAAGAAAATTGGCAAAAACATTGTGCCAATTATTCCTGATGAAGCGCGTACCTTCGGTATGGAAGGTCTGTTCCGTCAGGTGGGTATCTATGCCCATGAAGGGCAAAAGTACGTGCCACAAGATTCGGATCAGGTGGCTTACTACCGTGAAGACAAGTCGGGTCAGGTACTGCAAGAAGGTATTAACGAATTAGGCGCAATGTCTTCATGGGTGTCTGCAGCGACCAGTTACTCGGTTAACGATGTGCCAATGATCCCATTCTACATCTACTACTCTATGTTTGGTTTCCAACGTATTGGCGACATGGCATGGGCGGCAGGTGACATGCGAGCCCGTGGCTTCATGGTCGGTGGTACGTCAGGTCGTACAACCCTGAACGGTGAAGGTCTGCAGCATCAGGATGGTCACAGCCATGTATTGGCGAATACAATTCCAAACTGTATTACCTATGACCCAACTTATGGTTATGAGATTGCAGTTATCGTTCAAGATGGTATCCGTCGCATGTACGGCGAAAACCAAGAAGATATCTTCTACTACCTGACCACAATGAACGAAAACTACGAGCAGCCAGCCATGCCAGAAGGCGCAGAAGTTGGCATCGTTAAAGGTATCTACAAGTTAGAAACCGTTGCCGGATCGGGTAAAGGCAAAGTTCAGTTAATGAGCTGTGGCACCATTCTTGAGCAAACCCGCAAAGCGGCTCAAGCGCTGGCAAAAGACTTCGGTATCACTGCCGACGTATTTAGCGTGACCAGCTTCAATGAGCTGACTCGTGATGGTCAGGCGGCAGAGCGTTGGAACATGCTGCACCCAACTGAGACGCCTAAGCAGGCTTATATCAGCCAAGTGATCTCCAGTGATGCGCCTGCAATCGCAGCGACTGACTACATGAAGATATATGGCGAGCAGCTACGTGCATATATGCCTACCGACTACAAGGTGTTGGGTACTGATGGTTTCGGCCGTTCAGACAGTCGCGAAAATCTGCGTCACCACTTCGAAGTGGATGCTAAGTTCATCGTGATCGCCGCGCTTAAGTCGCTGGTTGATCGTAAAGAGCTGCCTGTTGATGTGTTAGCGAATGCCATCAAGGAATATGGCATCGACGCTGACAAGATCAATCCACAGTACGCGTAAGAGGCAATAAAAATGGCTGAATTAAAAGAAGTTTTAGTCCCCGATATCGGTGGGGATGAAGTACAGGTTATTGAGATCTGTGCTTCTGTGGGCGATACCTTAGCAGCGGAAGAGTCGATTCTGACCGTTGAAAGCGACAAGGCGACCATGGATATTCCTGCGCCTTTCGCGGGTGTGTTAGCCGAATTGAAAGTGGCCGTCGGTGACAAAGTCAGCGAAGGTACTTTAATTGCGATGATGCAAGCAGCGGGCACGGCTAATGTTCAAGCTGCGCCAGTTGCTCAAGCTGCCGCTCCTGCGCCAGCCCCAGCAGCACCTGCTCCAGTACAAGCGGCTCCAGCCCCTGTGGCTGCCGCGCCAGCGACGGGCGCAACCCAAGTGGTTGAAGTCACTGTGCCGGATATTGGTGGTGACACCGATGTGTCTGTTATCGAAGTCTTAGTTGCCGCTGGCGATAAGATTGAGGTTGACGCTGGCCTTATCACGCTTGAAACCGACAAAGCGACCATGGACGTACCATCGCCATTCGCGGGTGTGGTAAAAGAAGTGAAAGTGGCTGTGGGTGACAAGGTTTCTCAAGGCTCATTAGTGATCATGCTCGAAGTGGGCGGCGTGGCACCTGCTGCAGCGCCACAAGCGAGCGCACCAGCAGCCTCTGCACCTGTCGCTCAAGCGGCTCCTGCTGCGCCAGTTGCTCCAGTCGCCGCTGCAGCACCAGTGGTTGCGGTTAAAGAAATCCAAGTGCCTGATATTGGCGATGCGAGCAATGTCGATGTGATCGAAGTGCTCGTGTCTGTGGGCGATGACATTACAGTTGATCAAGGTTTAATTACCCTTGAAACCGACAAAGCGACCATGGAAGTACCAGCGCCATTCGCCGGTAAACTGTTGTCGTTAACCGTTAAAGTGGGTGACAAGGTTTCTCAAGGCAGCGTGATTGCGACGATTGAAACTGTGACTGCTGGTGCAGCTCCTGCACCTCAAGCAGCAGCGCCAGCACCAGTTGCCCAAGAAGCGGCACCAGCGCCTGTTGCAGCAGCTCCTAGCCGTCCACCAGTTCCACATCACCCAAGTGCGGGTGCGCCAGTGGCAACCGGTGTGGTTCATGCATCTCCTGCGGTTCGCCGTTTGGCCCGTGAATTTGGTGTGGACCTCACTCAAGTGACGGGTTCTGGCCGTAAAGGTCGCATCATGAAGGAAGACGTACAGGCGTATGTGAAGTACGAACTGTCTCGTCCTAAGGCGACAGCAGCAACTTCAGTTGCAGCGGGTAACGGTGGTGGTCTGCAAGTGATTGCTGCACCGAAAGTGGATTTCAGCAAGTTTGGTGAAGTGGAAGAGATTCCATTGAGCCGCATCCAGAAGATCTCTGGTCCAAACCTGCACCGTAACTGGGTAACCATTCCTCACGTGACTCAGTTCGATGAAGCTGATATCACCGAAATGGAAGAGTTCCGTAAGCAGCAGAACGACGCGGCGGCGAAGAAAAAAGCCGATTATAAGATCACTCCGCTGGTCTTTATGATGAAAGCCGTGGCGAAAACGCTGCAACAGTTCCCAGTGTTCAACTCAAGCTTAAGCAGCGACGGTGAATCACTGATCAAGAAGAAGTACTACCACATCGGTGTGGCGGTTGATACGCCAAACGGTTTGGTGGTGCCTGTGGTTCGTGACGTCGATAAGAAAGGGATCATCGAGTTATCTCGTGAGCTGGCCGATATTTCTGTCCGTGCCCGCGATGGTAAGCTCAAATCTGCCGATATGCAAGGCAGTTGCTTCACCATTTCTAGCCTAGGCGGTATTGGTGGAACGGCATTTACGCCTATCGTGAACTATCCAGATGTGGCGATTTTAGGCGTATCTAAGTCTGAGATTAAACCTAAGTGGAATGGTAAAGAGTTTGAGCCTAAGTTAATGTTGCCGCTCTCGCTATCTTACGACCACCGTGTGATCGATGGCGCCATGGCAGCACGCTTTAGCGTCACGCTGTCAGGAATTCTGTCCGATATTCGTACTTTGATTCTGTAAACAAATAAGGCTGCTCATCTAGAGTGGCCTTTTGTTTATTGTGATCAGTATCAAACACAGGTTAAAATGCGCCCACCTTACGCGCTGGCGCATTTTCGGTTGGCAGGATTACTCTCCTCCAACGGATTGAATGAGAATTAGAGGAAAACATGAGTAACGAAATCAAAACTCAGGTAGTGGTTTTAGGTGCAGGCCCTGCAGGTTATTCAGCAGCATTCCGTGCTGCCGACTTAGGTCTGGAGACTGTTATCGTTGAACGTTTCAGCACTTTAGGTGGTGTGTGTCTGAACGTGGGTTGTATCCCATCTAAAGCCCTGTTACACGTTGCTAAAGTCATCGAAGAAGCCAAAGCCGTTGCTGCACACGGTGTTGTGTTCGGCGAGCCAACAATCGATTTAGACAAGTTACGCAGCTTCAAGCAAAAAGTGATCAGCCAGTTGACTGGTGGCTTAGGCGGCATGTCTAAAATGCGTAAAGTAAACGTTGTTAATGGCTTCGGTAAATTTACTGGCCCTAACAGCTTAGAAGTGACCGCTGAAGACGGTACTGTGACTGTCGTTAAGTTTGACCAAGCGATTATCGCTGCGGGCTCTCGTCCAATCAAACTGCCTTTCATTCCTCATGAAGATCCACGCATTTGGGATTCAACCGACGCATTAGAGCTGAAAGAAGTGCCAGGCAAACTGCTGGTTATGGGCGGCGGTATTATTGGTCTAGAGATGGGTACTGTTTATTCGTCACTGGGTAGTGAGATCGACGTGGTTGAAATGTTCGACCAGGTGATCCCTGCCGCTGACAAAGACGTTGTTCGCGTCTACACCAAGCAAATCAAGAAGAAGTTTAACCTGATCCTAGAGACCAAAGTGACTGCCGTTGAAGCCCAAGAAGATGGTATCTATGTGTCTATGGAAGGTAAGAGCGCACCAGCTGAGCCAGTACGCTACGATGCGGTATTGGTTGCTATCGGCCGTACACCAAATGGCAAGCTGATTGATGCTGACAAGGCTGGCGTGAACATCGATGAGCGTGGTTTCATCAATGTTGATAAGCAATTACGTACAAACGTACCACACATCTATGCTATCGGTGATATCGTGGGTCAGCCAATGCTGGCACACAAAGGTGTGCATGAAGGCCACGTTGCCGCTGAGGTGATCGCTGGCATGAAGCACTACTTCGATCCTAAGGTGATCCCATCAATCGCTTATACAGATCCAGAAGTGGCGTGGGTTGGTCTGACTGAGAAAGAAGCTAAAGAGCAAGGTATTGCTTATGAAACAGCGACTTTCCCATGGGCAGCCTCTGGTCGTGCGATTGCTTCAGATTGCAGCGAAGGTATGACTAAGCTGATTTTCGATAAGGAAACTCATCGTGTGATCGGTGGTGCTATCGTGGGTGTTAACGGTGGTGAACTCCTAGGTGAAATCGGTCTGGCTATCGAGATGGGTTGCGATGCAGAAGATTTGGCTTTGACCATCCATGCTCACCCAACTCTGCATGAGTCAGTTGGTCTTGCCGCTGAAATCTATGAAGGTTCAATTACCGATTTGCCAAACCCTAAGGCAAAGAAAAAGTAATTTAGCCGAGCTACAAAAAGCGCCTTAAGGGCGCTTTTTTATTGTCTTGCGAAAATTGTAACGCTAATGTGAATAAGCGGGTGAATTGAGGCTTTTGAACTGCTACAGTACAACTATGGTATGAAGTAAGTCGTCAAATGCAAACAAGAATAACTAAAACACTTCTGGCATGTTTCATCCTTTTTGTCTCTGGTCTGAACATGGTTTGGGCTGGTGGATTTGTGCAACGTGTTTTCACCGACCGAGATGGATTAGCCGCCACCAGTATCCGTGGCTTGACCTTAGATGACCATGGTTTTGTCTGGGCGGCGACCGAGCAAGGCTTATATCGCGTGAGTAATTCTAAAGTCAGACGCATAGACAAAACGGGGAGCGAGTCCCGTCTTGCGGATGATTTCCTTAATTCAGTGGTCAACGTAGGGCAAGACAAGCTGCTGGTCAGCACCAACGCGGCGCTGTATCTCTACGATATCCGTGGCAATCAATTTACGCTGTTTGGCTCACCCGATTTGTTCCCGCACTTTCGCGGTGGCGCCATGGTGTCTGCGGCGCGTATGGATGCCCAGCGTTGGCTATTGCTGATTGATAATGGTCAGATTTATCAGTATTCCCCTGCGACTTCTGAACTCACTCTGGTGACTCAACTGGCGGTTAATCGCGATCTGCCTTGGCGCAAGTTATTGGTGCTCCCCAATGAGCAAATCCTGCTGGCTGGGCAATTTGATTTATTGCTGCTGGATAAGTCAGGTAAAACCCTCAGTAAATACCCATGGACTGAGTCTATGGGAAGCATTCTCGATATGCTTGAGGATACGAAACACCGCGTATGGTTGGCGACGAGCCGTGGCGTGTATCGTTTCGAGCCAAGCACACAGCAACTTGAGGCCGTGCCTGAATTACCCGATTGGAGCACTGTGATTGTTGAAGACCCTAAAGGCTCGCTATGGTTTGCCAGTCGTTTTGGCCTATTGAAATGGTCGCCAGAGACTCACCAGATTGAGAATTATCAGGAGGAGCTGAAAAAGCAGGCCAATATGGAAATCCTCAAGGCCATGCTGTTCGATGATTCGGGTTTGATGTGGGTGGGTGGCTCTGGCGATGGCTTGGCGCTGCTGGCATCGCGTCCCGATTTTATCTTAGAGACCTATACCGCGGATAAACCCTACGCGTTGGACGATGCCATGATTTGGTCGGTGTTTGCGGCACCTGAAGGACTCTGGCTTGGCTCATCCAATGTGGTGTTTATTGCCAAGGATACACAGCAAACCATAGATATCCCGATTGAAGGTTTGCTGTCCCACGAGAGCATTTACGATATCAGCCCATTTGCCGAGCACTACTTGCTGATCTCAAGCACCAGCGGCCTGTTTGTGGTTGATAGGACAAGCTTTAAGGGCGAGAGTTTTGCAAAGTGGATCAATGGCCAAGATGAATTTAAAAACAAGCTGGTTTATCGCACTTATGTCGATCCACTGTTAAAGGGGCGGGTGTGGATCGCCAGTTCTACTGGCCTGTATTTCTGGGATCCCGGCTTAAAGGCACCGCAGGCCTTTGACATCGACAAGCCTGCAAAACTTGCTAAAGATGCCGTGGAACCCAAGCGTCCGGCGATTAGAACCTTGTATCGCGCCTCCGACGGTAAGCTGTGGATCGGTGGTAAACGGGTTTTTGGCTATCTGGATGAGGCTAATGAGTTCCACGATCAGCGAAGCCTATTCAATGGCTTGAGTGCCATGCCCACCGTTAGCCATATCGAAGAAATGTCACCTGGAGTGATGTGGTTTGGCTCCTACGAAAAGGGCTTATTTGAGTATCACCTCAACAGCAGTGAACTGGTTTCGCTGACTGCGCTATGGCAAGTGAATTGCAGCTCAGTGTTTTTTATCCAAAAGACGCCTAAAGCTAATCTGGTGGCCTGCGCCGATTCACTGATCCGCCAAGATGTAGCAACCGGCCATATCGCCATGTTTAACCAACTCGATGGGCTGATTTCCGATGAAATGAATGAAGGAGCTTACTTCTATTCGCCCGAGTTTGGTCTATATCTTGGCACCCCGGAAGGGGTCATGCATTTGGATGTGGATAAGCTGGTCAACCGGATCACCGATGACCATGTGATGCTCGAGTCTGTGTCTGTCTATTACGATAACAGCACCGAAGTTTCCCTATTACCCCAGCCCATGATGGTAATTAAACCCGATGCCAACATGGTGAGTTTACAGATCACTAACCTCGATTATCTCGATGATTCGCCGATTCAATTTAAATATCGACTGCGCTACCAAGGGGAAGAAGATAACTATGTACTGCTGCAAGGCGAGTCGCAGATAAACCTCGCTGGACTGGCGGCGGGCGAGTATGGGCTGGAGATTTTAAGTCAGGTGAATGGGATCTGGTCGGATAAACCCTTCGCTTATCCCTTCTATGTTGAGCAGCATTGGTGGTTGACTCAGGGCTTTAAGGGCATCTTGCTACTGATTTTTTCGATCATCGCATTGAGTCTGGCCTGGTATCGTCAGCGTCAAGTTAGGACCTTTATGACGATGAACCAAGCGCTGACCGAGAGTGACGACCGTTTGCGTCAGTCCCTGCGTGGGAGCGATTCCGATCTCTGGGAATGGCATAGAGATACCCAGAGCTTTTACCTCGATAACCGTGGCGCCGTGTTGGGTAACCATGCTAATGAGATTGTGGTTACCCTCGAGACTCTCCCCGTCCACCCTGAGGATAGGGATAAAGCCTTAGGTCAGTGGAATAGTATGTTAGCGGGTGAAGTCGACCGCTTTGAGGCGGAATATCGTTATCAACGCCGCAGTGGTAATTGGGGCTGGTTAAGAGTGAGGGGCCGCCCTGTGTCGCGTAATCGCACTACCCACGAGATTGAACGGGTAGCGGGGATTTATAGCGACATTACCCTGCAGCGTCAGCTAGAGGATGAAATTAATCTTCTCGCCCAAGCCTTTGAGAACACCTCAGAAGGGGTGTTGATCTTGGATGTGGATGAAAATATTCGGGTGGCGAACCATGCGGCGCAGCAAATTATTGGCTCTGAGCAGCATGACCTCGTGGGACAATCATTTTCTCAATTCGTGCAAATGAAGGATGGTCTCTCGACCGAAGTGCATCAGTTGCTCGGCCAAGACAATTCATGGACGGGTGAGCGTGAGTTAGTGGGGCAGAATGGGCTGGTTTGCCCCGTATGGCTTAACGTCTCGGTGATGCAGTCGACGAGTGATAGCTCAGTACACTATGTAATTGTCTTTTCGGATATTACCGAGCGAAAACGTACCGAGGCGGACCTGAGACGATTGGCGAATTATGATGTGTTAACTGGGCTGCCAAACCGCTCACTGTTTTCGAGCAGGTTATTGCAATCGATTCAGACCGCGCAGCAGAGTGGTGAAAAGCTGGCGCTTTTATTCCTCGATCTCGACCGCTTTAAACATGTAAACGACTCCTACGGCCACAGCATGGGCGATGCCTTGCTGGTCGAAGCCTCCAACCGCTTGCAGTCTTGCATCGGCAGTGAGCATTTGCTGTGTCGTTTTGGCGGCGATGAGTTTGTGATCCTGCTGAGAAATGCCAATAACTTAAATGAGATAAACCACATTGCCGAGCGGTTACTCGCGCAAATTGTGGCGCCATTTAAATTGTTTGGTCGCGAGTTTTATATCTCCACCAGTATCGGTATCAGTATTTGGCCCGACGATGCGGTGCAGCCCGAAGCCTTTATTAAAAATGCTGATCTTGCCATGTACCACGCTAAAGAAGAGGGGCGTGGCAACTTTAAATATTATTCGTCGGAGCGTAATGCCCAAGCCTTATACCATTTACGCTTGGAAGCTGATTTACGTAAGGCCATCGAGCGGGAAGAGTTTGAACTCTATTATCAGCCGCAGATTGATATTTTGCGGGGCGATAAATTTATTGGGATGGAAGCCTTAATTCGTTGGCGTCATCCGAAGGAAGGTTATATCCGTCCCGATATTTTTATTAAGGTCGCCGAAGCCTGTGGTTTAGTGGTTGAAATCGACCGCTGGGTATTCCGCCGAGCCTGCTTGGACGGCGCTAAATGGGTGAAACATTGCAACACTCCGTTTAAATTGTCGGTGAATATTTCGGCGGTGCATTTCCGTCAACCTGACTTTATTGATGGGTTAAAGAAAATTTTGGCCGATACACAAATGCCGACCTCATCCCTCGGGTTAGAAATCACCGAAGGGGTGCTAATGAAGGAAGTGCAAGCGGCGAAAACCCATCTGACTCAGCTTAAAGAGTTGGGAATTGAAGTGGCCATCGATGACTTCGGTACTGGGTATTCTTCGTTAGCTTACTTACGTCATTTTGATGTGAATACCTTGAAGATTGATCGCTCCTTCTTAATTGATATCGCCACCAACTCTGCGGATCAGGCCATTGTCAGCAGTATTATTGAGTTGGCCCGCAACTTGAAATTAACCGTGGTGGCCGAAGGGGTCGAAACCGTTGAGCAATTGGAGCAGGTCTTTAGCCGCGGCTGTTACATTGTGCAGGGCTATTACTTTGCCAAACCTATGTCTGTGGTCGAGTTCGAGCGATATTTACTGAAAAAGAGCGTGCTTGGCTCTTAAGAGATTGTGTATTTCATCGGGCCCGTGGGTATTTTTACTTGCGGGCCCTTTGTTGTTATTTTGAGCTGCGTTTGCCGTATTTAGCCTGTGGTTTAACTCAAGGATAAGATGATGCGGTTTATTTTGTATCCCTTAATCACTCATCGGTTCAGATAAAATATCGCTGACGGTTAAATCAATAAATTTGTTAAGATAAGTTGAATTTTTTATCCAATAAAAAGTAGCCCACTATGATGCGTCGAATATTCGCCTCTGTCTTTTTATGTTTACTGTTAACGCCCTTGTATGCGGCAGAACGGCCTAAAGTCGGACTGGTGCTCAGTGGTGGTGGCGCTAAAGGTGCTGCCCATGTTGGCGTGCTTAAAATCCTAGAAGAACATCATATCCCCGTGGACTATATCGCCGGCACCAGTATCGGGGCCTATGTCGCCGGCATGTACTCTTTGGGTTACAGCGCCAGTGAAGTCGAAGCCATTATGATGGGGGTCGATTGGGATAGTGGTTATTCGGATACCATTCCGCGTAACGTCTTGAGTTACCGCGATAAACAGTTACGTGATCGTTACAATATTCCGCTCAATATCGGTTATACCGAGGGCGAAGTCCGTGCACCGAGTGGCTTGCTGCGCGGGCAAACCATGTCGCAGCTATTACGCCAATCCACGGATCTGGTGCAGCAATTTGGTGATTTTGATACGTTGGCCATTCCCTATCGAGCGGTGGCAACGGATTTAGAAACCAGTTTACCCGTCGTCATCGACCACGGCAGCTTAGTCAAAGCCATGCAGGCATCTGCAACTGTGCCTGGGGCGCTGCAGCCAACACTGATTGATGGCAAGTTATTAGTCGACGGCGGGATTGCCAACAATATGCCCGTGGACGTAGTTAAGGCTATGGGCGCCGATATAGTGATTGCCGTGGATATCGGCTCGCCACTGGTGACCAAAGACAAGCTCGACAGCACGATTGCGGTGCTCGATCAGTTATCGAACTTCTTGACCAATGCCAGTACCGAAAAGCAAAAACAGCTGCTTAGCGAGAAAGACGTATTGATCCGTCCCGCCATCGATGCCTTAAGCACCACGGACTTTACCATCATGCCTCTGGCGTTGACGCTGGGCAAAGAGGCTGCCAATGGTCAGCTGGATAAATTACAAAGCATGAGTGTCAGCGCCGAGGAATATGCGGCCTATGTTGAGGCCAAGAAGGCCAAAGGTAAGCAGTTGATGGCGGATGTGGCGCATCCAATCCAAGAAATTGTGTTCGATAATCAGTCGAAGGTGAGCCTTAACTTATTGAAGGAAACCTTAGATCTCAAAGCCGGCCAAGCCGTGACTAAGGATGAATTGAACGATGCCTTAAAACGCATCTATTCCCTCAATAAGTTTGAGCGCGTGGATGCCGAGTTTGTGGAGTCAGAAGAAGGCCGAGTGCTGACGGTGACCACCCGAGCTAAATCTTGGGGACCAAATTACTTCCAACTCGGGTTTAACTGGGAAGACGACTTTAGCACCGAATCGGCCATCAGTTTCGATATGGCCTATACCATGACCGACTTAACCTTTAACGGCGGCGAGTGGCGTAACGAAGTCAAATTAGGTTTTGAAAAACTGTTTGCGACCGAGTTTTATCAACCCTTGGATAGGGATCAAGATTTTTATAGTCGTGCCCGTTATCAATACGATGTCCATAACTGGGATTTATACGATAACAATAACCGCGCCCTGATCTTCGACAAAAAGACCCACACGGTTGAACTGGGGATTGGCTATAACTATGTGTTACAAGGTTTTGTCGAACTAGGGTTAGTGGCCGAAAAGGGCGTTATTGTTAACGATGCTTGGTTGATTAAGGATTTCGATTTTAAATCCTATGGTGCTTACTTAAGAGCGGGTTATGACAGTTTAGACAGTATCAGCTTCCCGACATCGGGTAACCGTATCACCTTAAACGTCTATGTGCGTAACGAAGATTTTGATGATCTCGTCGATAACAATGAGAACGAATATAGCGTGCAGATTGAGGCTGATTGGAAAGGGGCGCTCAGTGTCGGTAATCATGCCTTTGTCGGCAAAGCCTCAGTGGCTACCAACAATAATGATGGCTTTAACACGCTACATTTGTCGGATTTAGGGGGTTCTTAAATCTGTCGGGCTATCACAAGGACTCACTCACTGGCGCCCACAAGCTCTTTGGTGCCTTTGTTTATCAGTATGATCTTGGCCGTGATGCGCTGGGGATGACGGATTACCCACTCTATTTGGGTTTAAGCTTAGAGGCGGGGAATGTCTGGTTTGAGCGAGATGAAGTCTCACTCTCGGATCTGATTTACGCCTCAAGTTTATACATAGGCACAGATACCTCGATGGGGCCCGCGGCACTGGGCTTTGGTATTACCGATATGGGGGATAAATCCCTGTATTTATTCATCGGTAAGGCGTTCTAGTTAACGCAAGGGCATGACGAAGGTCATGCCCTTTGTTTTATGTGCTGTCCTATGAGCATTTATCTTGCCTTGCACTTGGCAGCCGCTTGATGTGTTTGGCAGCTGGCGATAAGTGTCATAACCTTTTACAAAATCTTGCTACAGCCAGACAGGGCAAAATGCTAAGGTTTTGCGGGAAAAAATAACAACTTTAAACGGAAGCTGAGGAAAACAATGAAGAAGATTAGCACACTGGCGCTGGGGATTGCCCTGAGCCTAGGTTTAGCCGCTTGCAGCAGCGAGCCTAAAACTGAAGTCGCCGCGGTTTCTGGCATTGAATTACAAAACTTTGATGCCTCAGTTCGCCATCAAGACGATTTCTACTACAGCGTGAACGGCAAATGGTTAGCGAATACGCCCATTCCAGCCGACAAATCTAACTATGGCGCATTCTCTGTGCTGTACGATCAAAGCCAAGATGCATTGAAGAAAATCATCGATGCCGCCGCTGCGCAAAAAGATGCAGCCCCTGGCTCGAATAATCAAAAAATCGGTGACTTTAACGCCAGCTTTATGAACACCGATTTGCTCGAAACTTTAGGTGTGACCCCGCTTAATCCACTATTGGCCGATATCGCAGCGGTGAAAACCCATGGCGAATTACCTGCAGTAATGGGCAAATTATTGACCAGCGGCTCAGGCATTCCCTTTGGTTTTTACGTGAACAACGACGCTAAAAACTCTACCCAATATGCGGTGTATTTAAGCCAGTCAGGCTTAACCCTGCCAGACCGTGATTACTACTTAAAAGATGACGCTAAGTTTGTCGCTAACCGCCAAGCGATGGCGAAATATGTGACCGATATTCTGACCGAAGCGGGCTACAAGAATGCCAAACGCGCGGCGAAAAACGTGGCCGACATCGAGATGATGATCGCTAAGAGTCAGTGGAGCCGTGTTGAATCTCGCGATGCGAACAAGGCTTACAACAAGCTGAGCCGTGCTGAGCTGCAAAAGCTGACCGGCAAGTTTGATATCGATGCCTTTGCGACCAGTGCGGGCCTTGGCGATAAAGTGACTGACATCATCGTGCGTCAGCCATCTTATTTCGAAAAATTAGGCGCTAACTTTGATGCCTTCCCCGTTTCTGCTTGGCAGGATTACTTAACGTTCCACTTAGTGGATAGCTATGCCGAGTTGCTCAGCAAAAACTTTGTTGACCTAAACTTTGCCTTCAAGAGCAAAACTTTGATGGGTATCGAAGAGCAACAACCACGCTGGAAAAAGGCTGTGGATGGCGCCGACCAAGTGATTGGCGAGTTAGTGGGTGAAGAGTATGTGAAGCAATACTTCAAGCCAGAAGCCAAAGCCCGCATGGAAACCATGATCAAAAACCTGATCAAGGGCTTTGAAGTCAGCATCAATGAACTCGAGTGGATGACGCCTGAAACTAAGGTCGCCGCACAGGAAAAACTGTCTAAATTTACCTATAAAATCGGCTATCCAGACAAATGGAAAGACTACACTGCGCTAGAGATCAAGCCTGATGAGCTGGTGGGCAACTATATGCGTTACGCCCAGTTTGAATATCAAGACATGATCAACAAGCTTGGTAAGCCTATCGATCGTACCGAGTGGCATATGACGCCACAAACAGTGAACGCCTATTACAGCCCTGTAAGTAATGAAATCGTGTTCCCAGCCGCGATTCTGCAGCCACCATTCTTCAATATGGATGCCGATGATGCGGTGAACTACGGTGGTATCGGTGCGGTGATTGGCCACGAAATCAGCCATGGTTTCGACGACCAAGGCGCTAAGTACGATGGCGATGGCAACCTGCGTGACTGGTGGTCGGATAAAGACCGTGAAGAGTTCCAAAAACGTGGTAAGCAACTGTCTGCGCAGTATTCTGGCTATGAAGCCCTGCCAGGTAAGTTTGTAAACGGTGATTTAACCTTAGGCGAAAACATCGGTGACTTAGGCGGTTTAACGGTAGCGGCGCGTGCCTACGCGATGAGCTTAAATGGTAAGCCTGCACCTGTGCTGGATGGTTTAACGGGCGAGCAGCGTTTCTTCGTTGGTTGGTCACAGGTATGGCGCCGCAATTACCGTGATGAAGAGTTAGGTCGTCGTCTGTTGACTGACCCGCATTCACCTAGCCACTATCGCGCTATGGGTACGCCTCGCAATATCGAAGCCTTCTACAAAGCCTTCGAGATGAAAGAGGGCGACAAGATGTACTTAAAACCAGATGAGCGCGTTAAAATCTGGTAATCCATAGGATGAAAACGAAAAAGCCAGACGGATGTCTGGCTTTTTTATTTGCGTCAATTGTTGCTGTGATTAGCCCAAGATAGCCGGTAAATCTAACAAGCTGTCGGCTTGGTGATGGGCGATAACCCATTTGGCCTGCCCGCGTTGCTCCGGTGCGGGAATGGCGACGGTCTGCATATTGGCGGCGCGGGCGGCGATAAGACCATTGAATGAGTCTTCAATCGCGAGGCAGTAACGCGGATCGACTCCTAATGCGGCGGCGCAATTTAAGTAAACCTCGGGATGGGGCTTGCCATAGGTGAGAGCCTCTGCCGATTCGACTGACATAAATTGCCCTTCAAGCTTAAGCCTTGATAGTACTGCATTAATCAAAGCAGTTGGTGAGGAGGTGGCTAGGCCTATCTTTAAGCCTTTAGCTTGACAGTAATCAATGGCTTGTTGAACGCCTTGCATGGCTTCGCCCGTTCGCAGGATTTCCTCTGCGACTTTATCGACGATGGCGATGCTGACCTTGGCATTGTCGTAATCGGCCCAAGGTGCTTTGTGATACCAATAGTCGACACATTGGTCGATACGTAAACCTGTGGTTTGTTGAATCGTTTCGATAGTGACGGGCACGCCAAGTGCCGATAAGACTTCATACTCAACCCGTTGCCAAAGGGGTTCAGAATCGATTAACACACCATCCATATCAAAAATAACAGCTTGAATACTAAGGGATGTCATTACTACTCCAAGGGATGGGAAGGATTTCTAAGCGCTATGCTCTGGGAACTTGAGTGTATGGTTAAGCTCGGCATCTTCAAAGTCTAAAAGCACAAAGTTTAAAAATATTTACGCTTAACCTGAGGTTGTGAGCAAAAAAATATTCGTTCGATTTTAAATTGATTAACTTATGTTAACTATTTGTCGCTTATGGTTTTTTGTCTGTTTTCAAACTATTGTCTAATTTCCCTTGTTTTATTCTTGCCGTAAGTTGAGCTGCACCTCCGGATTTAGCCCTTATTTCGTCTTTCGCCGAGTGTGATCTGATTCATACTTTTGCAAAGCTGTAGTATAATGCGGCCGGAAATACGGGTTGAGCCTGTCGGACTGTGAGCTTCAATTGAGAAGACGTGCAGTTTCGCTGTTAGAACGCCAAACAAAGAGGAATGTTGCCGTGCTAGAAGCATATCGTAAACACGTCGCAGAACGTGCTGCAGAGGGCGTAGTCCCTAAGCCACTAGATGCCCATCAAGTGGCTGAACTGGTTAAATTGGTTCAAAATCCCCCGCTGGTGAAGAAGCCGTTATTCTTGACCTGCTAGAAAATCGAATTCCCCCGGTGTTGACGAAGCCGCTTACGTAAAAGCCGCTTTCTTAGATGCGGTTGCCAAAGGCACTGCAACTTCACCTATCCTGTCTGCCGAACGTGCGACTGAGTTATTAGGCACTATGCAAGGTGGCTATAACATCGAGCCGCTGATCGCTCAGCTAGATAACCCAGCTCTGGCGCCTTTAGCCGCTAAAGCCTTATCTCACACGCTGCTGATGTTTGATGCTTACCACGATGTGGTTGAGAAGATGAAAGCGGGTAATACCTATGCTAAACAAGTGGTTGAAGCTTGGGCAAACGCAGACTGGTACTTAAGCCGTCCAAAATTAGCGGACAAAGTGACCCTGACCGTATTCAAAGTCTCAGGTGAAACCAACACCGACGATCTGTCACCGGCACCCGATGCCTGGTCACGTCCAGATATTCCACTGCATGCCTTAGCCATGCTGAAAAACGCGCGTGATGGTATCGAGCCAGATGTACCTGGCAGCGTAGGTCCAATCAAGAAATTAGAAGAGCTGAAAACCAAAGGTTTCCCATTAGTTTATGTGGGCGACGTTGTAGGTACAGGTTCTTCACGTAAGTCTGCTACCAACTCAGTACTTTGGTTTATGGGCGACGATATCCCATTCGTGCCTAACAAGCGCGCTGGTGGTTTCTGCTTAGGTGGCAAGATTGCGCCTATCTTCTTCAACACCATGGAAGACGCGGGCGCACTGCCTATCGAACTTGACGTCAGCAAAATGGAAATGGGTGATGTGATCGACATTTATCCATACGCTGGCCAAGTGAAGCGTCACGGCTCAGACGAAGTGATTTCTGAGTTCAGCCTGAAAACTGAAGTATTGTTAGATGAAGTTCGTGCCGGTGGCCGTATTCCATTGATCATCGGTCGTGGCTTAACTGACAAAGCTCGCGCAGTGTTAGGTTTACCCGCTTCTGACGTATTCGTACGTCCTCAAGACGTCGCTGATAATGGCAAAGGTTATACGCTTGCACAGAAGATGGTCGGTAAAGCCTGTGGTGTTGCTGGCGTACGTCCTGGCCAATACTGTGAGCCTAAGATGACCTCTGTAGGTTCACAAGACACTACAGGTCCTATGACGCGTGATGAGTTGAAAGACTTGGCATGTTTAGGCTTCAGTGCCGATTTGACCATGCAGTCATTCTGTCACACCGCAGCTTATCCTAAGCCTGTGGACGTGAACACTCACCACACCCTGCCTGACTTCATCATGAACCGTGGCGGTGTATCGCTGCGTCCAGGTGACGGTGTTATCCACTCTTGGTTAAACCGTATGCTGCTGCCTGATACCGTAGGTACTGGTGGTGACTCTCATACTCGTTTCCCAATCGGTATCTCTTTCCCTGCGGGTTCTGGTCTGGTGGCTTTCGCCGCGGCGACCGGTGTTATGCCACTGGATATGCCTGAGTCTGTATTGGTTCGTTTCAAGGGTGAGATGCAGCCTGGTATCACGCTACGTGACCTGGTACATGCGATTCCATTAAAAGCGATCGAGATGGGTCTGCTGACCGTTGAGAAGAAAGGTAAAGTGAACATCTTCTCTGGTCGCGTACTGGAAATCGAAGGCTTAGAAACTCTGAAAGTAGAACAGGCATTCGAACTGTCTGACGCTTCTGCAGAACGCTCTGCAGCGGGTTGTACTATCAAGTTAGACAAAGAGCCAATCATCGAGTACTTGAACTCGAACATCACTATGTTGAAGTGGATGATCGCCGAAGGTTACGGTGACCGTCGTACCATTGAGCGTCGTATCAAAGGCATGGAAGAGTGGTTGGCGAACCCTGAGCTGATGAGCGCAGACGCCGATGCTGAGTACGCTGCGGTGATCGAGATCGATCTGAACGAGATCAAAGAGCCTATCCTGTGTGCGCCAAACGATCCAGATGATGCCGTATTACTGTCATCTGTTGCGCAAACTAAGATCGACGAAGTATTCGTGGGTTCTTGTATGACTAACATCGGCCACTTCCGTGCAACCGGTAAGATGCTGGACAAGTTTGCTACGACTCTGCCTACCCGTCTGTGGATCGCTCCGCCAACTAAGATGGACAAAGATCAGCTGACAGAAGAGGGTTACTACGCCATCTTCGGTCGCGTGGGTGCGCGTATCGAGATCCCAGGTTGTTCTCTGTGTATGGGTAACCAGGCTCGTGTTGCCGAGGGTGCGACAGTGGTTTCGACTTCTACTCGTAACTTCCCGAACCGTTTGGGTACAGGCGCTAACGTTTACTTAGCCTCTGCGGAATTAGCGGCAGTAGCAGCCCTGTTAGGTCGTCTGCCATCGGTTGAAGAATACCAAGAATACGCGAAAGAGTTAGATGCAACTGCAGCTGACACTTACCGTTACTTGAACTTCGATCAAATCGATTCTTACACTCAGAAAGCATCACAAGTGATCTTTCAATCAGCTGTATAATCGATTGATATGATAATGAAAAAGCCAGCGAAAGCTGGCTTTTTTGTTTGTAAATTCTATCGCTAATAAGCTGTTGATTAAGAAGTGACTGCTAATCTCAAACACTATTTATCAAGGGTGGCGACTTGACCCATTGAGGCGCAATCATGCGACTCGCGGTGCATAACGGTTAGCGCTAATTAGGCTTGCTGGGCGTGCTCTGAATACTGGTTATGTAGCACTTCGAGCAATTTATCTTCTAACTCGAAACGGGTTTCCATGGTGTGGGCCAGTTCGGAAAGATCTTTATCGAGCTGGTATAACACTTGGTCATCCTGCGCTTCGGCGTACTTATCATTAAAGTCTAACGCCGCGTTGGTCGTTGGGGTGATCTTTGGCAGTACTTGCTGGGCTAAGGTTTTGCTCGAGGCGCCAAACTTTTCACAGGCATTGACCACTTGGTCATAGACTTCGAAATGGCCTTCGGAGACGTAATCGACTAATAAATCACAAAAGGATTTCACATGATCGAAGGAGGGAAGGGATTTTTCGGCTTTCCCATAGGGAGGAAGGCCTGCTATCTGGCAGTAATGCACCAAGAGTTTACGACGATTTTCTAGCCATTGATCTATAAGCTTATTTGAACCGCCCCACTTTTGTTCTGCTTTTTCGAGTTCTCTCAGCATGATGCATTCCATTTAAGTGCCAGGACATGACTCTAATGTAGGGGAGAAATAGCTCTTGGATCAACCCTTTTTATCGGGATTTGCGAGAATTGGCAGATGGACAAACCAGCTGTTTTGTATAAAAAAATGCGGAAATAAAATGCCCAGCGATAGAAATCTATCGCTGGGCGAGTAAAGTTTTTGCGGGCTCGATGCGACGAGCTTCTTGATTGTTCTTGCTAGCGCAGACTTTTTATATCAAAGGCAGGAAACCAGCGCAACTTTTTTCTGTCTTAGTGTGACTTTGGGTTCGATTACTAAACAGTATGTTATCTTGCTAGCATTTTGACGATAAGTGCTTAAATGGACAGCAATGATGGGGAATAGCTCACATAAATTTGCACTTAAAGGTTACATTATCCGCGTAAATGCTAAACTACTGTCCCAGCGGATCTCAATAAGTCTAGGAATCAAGCCAAATGGCAGAATTAAAAAATGATCGTTATTTACGTGCCTTACTGAAACAGCCTGTTGATGTGACTCCTGTGTGGATGATGCGTCAAGCAGGTCGTTACCTTCCTGAATATAAAGCGACTCGTGCACAAGCTGGTGACTTCATGTCTTTATGTAAAAACCATGAATTGGCTTGTGAAGTAACGCTACAACCGCTGCGTCGTTACGAGCTGGATGCGGCGATTCTGTTTTCCGATATTCTGACAGTTCCCGATGCGATGGGTTTAGGTCTGTATTTTGAGGCGGGCGAAGGCCCACGTTTTGAGCGCCCAACAGACACTATCGATGCCATCAAAAAATTAGCCGTTCCCGATCCAGAAGATGAGCTGGGTTACGTGATGAAAGCGGTTAGCACTATTCGCCGCGAGCTGAAAGGCGAAGTGCCATTGATCGGTTTCTCCGGTTCGCCTTGGACCCTGGCGACTTATATGGTCGAGGGTGGTTCAAGCAAGACCTTCGAAAAGATCAAGAAGATGGCTTATGCCGAGCCAGCTGCGCTGCACATGTTACTCGACAAGTTGGCCGATTCTGTGACTCTGTATCTAAATGCTCAGGTGGCTAACGGTGCTCAGTCGCTGATGATTTTCGATTCATGGGGCGGCGCGTTATCGCATACTGCCTACCGTGAGTTCTCTTTGCGTTACATGCAGAAGATTGTTGATGGCCTGACTCGCTTTGCCGATGGCCGTCAAGTGCCTGTGACCCTATTTACTAAGGGCGGTGGCTTATGGTTAGAAGCCATGGCCGAAACCGGTTGTGATGCTTTAGGTTTAGACTGGACAGTCGATATTGCCGATGCCCGTCGCCGTGTCGGTCACAAAGTGGCGCTTCAGGGCAACATGGATCCTTCTATGTTGTACGCGCCAATTCCACGTATCGAAGAAGAAGTAGCTCAAATTCTGGCGGGTTACGGTGAAGGTACAGGCCACGTGTTTAACTTAGGCCACGGTATTCATCAGCACGTTGACCCAGAGCATGCGGGTGCCTTTATCAAGGCGGTTCATGCTCAATCTAAGCAGTATCATAAGTAAACGATACTGAAGAAAAACGGACCTAAGGGTCCGTTTTTTTATGTTGTAACTCCATGCTAAACAGTGCGAGCTTAACGTCAACTCGGCTCGAGTTATGCCTTTCTCCCCAAACGTAAAGCCGAGGCATTACAAGGTGTTTACAAGCGGCTTTAGAACATAGGATATTGATTAACATCTAACTTTTTAAAACTTATTTAGCGAATAGCTGCGCTAAATCAAAGGCGTTTAACACAATTAAATGCATGCTATTGCTTACTTTAGCAACGGATAAAGCAAAGTGATATTTAATACTATTTGCAAATGAGATATGTTGCATGACGCTATAAGGGACTATGTAAAGCCGTTTATCTATTCAATGACAAAAGCCGTGGTAAGAGATGCGCATTGGCAACAAAATATTGGTATTTATTGCAGGATTCTGTTTACCAGCGGTTGTGCTCGTGTCCTATTGCCTCGGCTATTGGTTCGACCATCGGGTCGAATTGCTGCGCCAAGATAATGTGCAGCATGAGCTGACCAATATCCAGCAGCAGTTTCTCATCGATATCGACCGTTTAAGTTTTCTCACTAATATCTATGCCTCCCCGCTGTCTCGGGTCGATGGCGAACTGCTGCAATCCATCGAGTCATCATGGCTTGAGAGCGCCATGTCCGCCAATTTACACTGGTTTATTCTGCAAGGCGGGCAGCTGCAAAGTGTTCTCGCCAACACCTCCAGTATTGCCTTAGCGACACAACAGCAAATTGCCGATGCGGTACTTGCCGCTGGTAAACCTAAAGTAGCTGGGGTGTATCTTGCGGGGGATGTTGGGCTTGTTGTCACCGCCGCAGCCGTCGCCCCCGAAGAATACGTGCTCTTGGTACGCCAGTTATCGGCGCAGGATTTATTAGAATATGCCCAAGCGCCATTAGTCACTCAGGTGCAGATGAGTCGCAGCAACACCTCGGCCGCGAAAGATCGCCTCAGCTTTGTGCCAGTCCCGAGTTTGCTGGAAAACTCGCCATTGTATCTGCAGGTACAGTTCTCTTCTGAACCCTTCCAAGAAGTAAAGCTCGACCTCGATTGGGTTTCTGTGGGGATTATTCTACTCGGCGTGTTGATTGTGGCGCTGGGGTACATTTGGCTGCGCGCAGGCCTGTTAAAACCCTTTAAAAGCATGATGAAGCAGCTGGCATTGGTCGACCCTGCGGCCAGCGTGTATCGCCCTGTGAGCGGTGAAGGTAACGTCGAGTTAGAAGTGTTAGCCAGCCGGGTTAACAGCTTACTTGCCCGTATATACCAGCAGAAAGAACGCGGTAAGACTACCCTAGAGTCGATTGCCGAGGCGGTGATCCTGACCGATATTGATGCCAAAGTGATCTATATGAATCCCAAGGCTGAATCTTTGCTCGATGTTGCCAGTTGTTACGCCGTTGGCCAGAGCCTAGCGTCGTTATTAAAAGCGGGGGAGCAGTTAAATCAAGCGGTATTCCATTGCATGCGTTTGGGCGAGACCACGCCGCGAGTCGCCAAAATCAAGCTATTAACCGCCACGCCACGGATTATTGAGCGCAGCATCAGTAACGTGTTGAATCATGATAAAGAAATTACCGGCACTGTGGTGGTGCTGCGGGATATTACCCAGGAAGAGCTACTTAAGCACCAGCTGCAAAAACGCGCCAACTTCGATAGCGTGACAGGTTTGCTCAATCGGCAAGCCTTCGAGGAGCGGTTGCCGCAGTTTGCCAGTCAGGCTAAGCGCCTCGCGGTATGTTACATGGATTTAGAGCAGTTTAAGCTGATTAACGACAGCTGTGGCCATGCCGCCGGCGATCGCATGTTGGCAATAGTGGCGCGGACGATTCAATCGTGCCTTGGGCCGCAGGCATTACTGGCTCGCTTAGGTGGCGATGAATTTGGATTAGTTATTTGCGATAGCACTGCTTTGGCCGTGGCCCAGCAGTTAAAACAAATTATCGCTCAGGTTTCGCTGCAGGTATTGCACGATAAAAACTGTAACTATAAGGTTGGCTTGAGTATTGGAGTCGCCTTTGGCCGTGCACCCTATATCAATGCCTTGGAGCTACTTAAGGATGCGGATATTGCCTGTATTGCCGCTAAGGCTAAGGGAACAAACCAAATCCATTTTTACGACGATAAAGATAAAGAGCTGACCTACCAGCGCAACGCGCCCAAGTGGGCGGTGCGTATCGCGCAAGCGATTGAGGAAAATGAACTGTTGCTCTACTACCAACCGATCCGCGGTTTAGGGGCGAGTTCTAAACGGCAACGGATGGAAATTCTGCTCAGGATCCAAGAACCCTGCGGCCGTATTTTAGCGCCAGCACAGTTTATCGCAGCGGCGGAGCGTTTTAAGCTCATGCCTGAAATTGATAAGGAAGTGATACGTAAGGCCTTCTTATGGCTATCCTTAAATCCACAGTTGTGGCCGGATCACTGTATTTCAATCAACCTTTCAGGCAATAGCTTAGGTGCCGAAGGCATGGTGGAATATATTGCTTTGCAGCAACAGATTTTTGAAATCCCAAGCCAATGTGTGTGCTTTGAAATCACCGAAACCACGGCGATTCAAAATCGTCACCGCGGCATGGAAATGCTCCGGCAGCTGCGTAAACTCGGGTTTTCTTTTGCGTTGGATGATTTTGGTAGTGGCTTTGCGTCCTATGGTTATCTGCGTGAACTGCCGGTGGACTATGTCAAAATTGACGGCTGCTTCGTGAAGAACCTTGCGGTCAACGCCAAGGATTACGCCATCGTCAAATCGATTCAGGACGTATGTCGCGTCATGGGGATTGAGACTGTGGCTGAGTTTGTCGAAAACCAAGACATTATCGATAGATTACAGGCGATTGGGATTAATTACGCGCAAGGTTATGCGATAGGACGACCGCAACCCCTGAGCAGTTATTGCGAGCCGCTTGGCGTGCCGCACGCACAACGCGCATAGGGGATTGCGCTTTTAAGATGATTATGCCAATTTACTTCGGAGCATAATTAACACATTGGTAACAAGGGAATGGTTATGGATGGACTGACGGGTAAAGTGGTCATTATTACGGGCGCTTCGGAGGGAATAGGCCGTGCGCTGGCCATCGCCATGGCACGGGTGGGTTGCCAACTGGTGCTCAGTGCCCGCAATGAAACACGTTTAGCCTCCCTTGCCCTCGAAATCGCGAACTATGGTCCGACTCCCTTTGTATTTGCCGCCGATGTCAGTAGCGCCTCCCAATGCGAAGCCTTAATTCAAGCCACGATTGCCCATTATGGTCGCCTCGATATTCTAGTGAATAACGCGGGTATGACTATGTGGTCGCGTTTCGATGAGCTTAATCAGTTGTCTGTGCTGGAAGATATCATGCGAGTCAACTACTTAGGGCCAGCGTATTTAACTCATGCCGCCTTACCCTATTTAAAGTCGAGCCAAGGTCAGGTGGTGGTTGTGGCCTCGGTAGCAGGGTTAACGGGCGTGCCGACGCGAAGTGGCTATGCTGCCTCTAAGCATGCAGTTATCGGCTTTTTTGATTCGCTACGGATTGAACTGGCGGATGATAATGTGGCCGTGACTGTAATTTGTCCCGATTTTGTCGTATCACAAATTCATAAGCGTGCCCTCGATGGCGAGGGTAAGCCGCTTGGGAAATCCCCAATGCAAGAAGCCAAAATTATCACCGCCGAGCAATGTGCGAACATGATGCTCCCTGTGATAGCGACCCGAGGTCGGCAGCTTATTACGTCGCTACGTGGCCGACTCGGGCGCTGGCTAAAGCTGATTGCACCTGGATTAATCGATAAAATTGCCCGCAAGGCGATTGCGTCGGGCCATTGATGCTTATTTGCCGCGATTAAGGTGTTTCACAATAGCTTGCTCTGCCTCGCTTTGGGTCGCCTTATCGCCATCGGCCTGAATATGGGCGGTGGCCTTGTGGCCGGTGAGATCCTCTGCGATATGTAACCAGTCTGGATGCCAGTAAAAATTCTGTCCCGATAGCGTCTGCCAATTGTGCACGCCAGACTTTTCCCCTTGATAAATAATGTCTTTGATTGAATATCCCATAAATAAGCCCTGATATTTTTGTTGGGTCTAGATAGTGCGCCTGCCAAACGGGGACTTGTGTGCGTTAGCTCACGCTTTGTGGCAAAAATAAACCCCGCATAAGCGAGGTTTATTGGGATTAGGTTGAGGCTATCGACATCTATGACCCATTAAGGTTTAGCGCATTGGCTAGGTGAGCCTGTGCCTTTCCACAGAGTGCTGCCATCGCTAACTGACAGAGGGATAAAGGTTAAGCCTTGGCTCATATTTGCTGGTGGTAAATCGGTTTCAAGCTCATACATACCCATAGGGACCGCACCTTGGCTGGCGTTTACCGTCACCTGCGCCGCGGCGAGGTTTGAGTAACGCAGGCCCAACATATCAAAATGGCTGCGCCAATCTTTTCCTGTGAGCTTACTCAGGGACACAAGCATAAAGTCATTGCCCGGAATATCCCTCACCGTTTTGCCGCCGTAAACGCTATGGCCCTCGTATGGGAAGAGTTCAAAGCCGAGTTTGCTGCGGTTAGCCTCCCAGTCGCTGGCATTATTTGCATATTTACCAAAGATGCGGCTGTGTTGGTACAGCAGGGTGAAGATATTGAAGCCATTGCTTAGGCTGGTACCGTCGTTAAGCGTCATACCATGGGCTTTTAGCGCCATTTGGATGTAAAAGGCCATGCGATAGCCGTTATGTATCGCATAGGCATTGCTGGCCCAAGGGGCTGTGTATCTGTCTTCGCCCACATCGAGCACTTTGCAGTTAGCACCAAAGACCACGCGTTTGCCACTGGTATCCGTGGTGCCTGCTGCATCGGACATAAACACATAGAAGAGATCTTTGTGATTCATATGACCATCGGTGATGCTGCTCGTGTTGCCGTCACGCAGATAATGGGTCTTCCACAACACCACATAGGGGAAAATATTGTTGGAGTTTTCCCCCGCGCGGCTGCCATAGCCAGCCCAATTATCGCGATTGGCAGCAGTAGCGTATTGCACGTTCAGGCGGTTGGTTTGCAGATTGTGGCCGAGTTCGTGGTTATCTCCCCAACCCGTTGGCGAAATATTCCAAGCCGCATCCCATGGATTACCGCTACAACCCGAGCCGCAGTGGGCGTTTTGGTCATAGTTAGCGTGTTGGATGATGCTGCGGGTATGCAAACTGGCATCGGTACAGTCTGCGCCAAAGAGTGCCTGACAGCTTGAAAGCACATCCGAGGGGAGAGATTCACTTAAGCTCTTCCCTTGGATTTTCAGCCCTGCAAGGGTATACACGCTGTTGATATGATCCTCGACAATGCTCTTGAGCAACGCATTGACATCCGGGATCTTACCGCCAATTGCATTCATAAAACGGTCACGGCGCAAATGCTGCTCGGCGCCATCGGTGCGAAGATCAACATGGGGTAGCTCAGTATTTTGGATCTTATCGTTAAAGGCCGTGATTTCAGCAGGATTGGAAAAATCCATAATGCTGGGGTGCTTTGCCACATTCTTGGCTTGCACATCAACACTGAGCGCACCTTCGCCACCGCTGATATAGAGATAAATAGGGCCGCCATAGGGGGTTGAGAATTCAAGACTTTGCCCTTTAGCGAGCTTGAGGCGTTGCTGGGCAAGTTCCAGTGGCGCGCGGTAAACCTTTTGCTCATAGGCGCGGTTAGTATTACGTCTATGATAATTCAGCTTAATTTCAACATTAGTATCAGTATTATCTAAGCGGGTGAGGGTGATGCTCTGCCCAGGTAGGGCGTACCAGCCCGTAGTTGTCCACTGGCCAGAGTAAGGCACTGTGATGCTTTTACGTTCCGTCACTGTGGCAGGGTAGGCGTAATGGGCATTGCTGCCCTTGCTCAGATTGGTCCTGTCGGTGACATACTCACCTAAGTCAGCTTGGGCGAGGTTGTGGGCGCGGGCGTAGCTGACAGTCCAATCGGCAAACAGGGCTTGCTGCCACTGGGCGGATTCGCTGTAGGCGATGGGATAATCGATTTCACTGCGATACTTGTCGGCGAGGAGTAATCCCGCTTTCATCAAGCTAAAATTAGGGCTGTTAAAAGCATCGATATCATTGTTATCTAAGGTTTCTGCATTGCTGCGATACCAATCCGCGCCCGCCTTGAAGGTCTCGACAAAGGCGCTGCTGTTACAGCTTAAATAGTTGCCGCCGCAGTCATTGAGCACTTGCGTATCGAAGCGTTGTTCACGCAAATTTGCCAGCAGGGTGTCGACATCTGCGAGCGTCTTATCTTGGGCTAGGATAGTGTCGATACTCAGGTTATTGGCATTGAGTTTTGACCAATAGTTTCCTGCAGTAGAGAGCCCCATCTCAAGGTAGAGCGGTGAGAGCATAGCGCTTTGTTCGCGTCGATAATTCGACAGCAGCAGCGGGATCCCTGCCGCCTTAGCTTTAGTGATGGCCGCTTGAATGCCCGCGTAACCTAGGTTATCGCGGTCAATATCGCTGATAACGATTAAATCGGGTTTTAAGGTATCGATACAGCTGGCAAGGGCGGTGTAATCACAGCTATTGGCGTCGTTGATGCTGTGGGCATCGGGGTAGTACTTGCTTAGCCAAGTGCGGATCCCTTCGTTATGGGGGAAATACCAACTGTCGGCGCGACTTGGCATCTGTGCCGTGACTATGCTCAAGCCATTCTGCTGATCGCCGCCTTTGGTTAGCCATCCAATAAGGTTTTTCAGCAGCTTATCACTCTGATCCGAATTATTAACCGCAAACAGGTTGCCACCCATGGCGGCATAACGCTGGCCTTGTTGTTCGCCCGCCATCACTAAGCCGCGTACGGCGCTGGCGCCGCTGCCATCAACATTGGATGGCAGTAAGGTAAAAGTATTTTCCGGCATAAAGCTCGAAAAGGTGATGGAATCGTGGGTCGGATGCCAACTGATGCTGTTACCGACACCTTGATAGAGTTCGGTGATTTTCGCTTTGCGGGCAGCGTCCACTTTGGCAAGTTCCGCAGTGCTGAAATCAATCAGTTCGTTAGCGCTGGCAAGGGTATGGTCTTGATGGCGAATGGCATTTTCAGCATTGCTGATAAAGCTTGGGGTGATAGTGCAATCGGCACTTATCGCCGCTGTGGTGTAGGTCAGTTCGGTCAGCGCGCCGCCACAGCCACTAATACTATCCAGCACGAAACCGTTGTCGGCTTGAATGCTAAAGCTGGCACTTTTACCCGCATCTACCTTCTGGCTGCTAGGGATGAGCTTGCCACCCAAGACTGAACTAGTACTCGCCGTATATTGAGTCACCGCAGGAGGTTGGACTGGCGGCTCCGGCGGAGGGGTTGTGCTACCCGAGTCCTCTGAGCCTCCGCCACAACCCGCGAGTATCAAGGCGATGGCGGCAGAAATGAGTCTAATCTCCATGGAGAGTCCTTAGCATTTGTAGGTAGTTAACATTTGCGTAGCATTGTATAGGAATAATGCGGGTGAAAGTAGGTTTTGATTGCTTAAAATTGATATAAATCATTAACTTAAAATTGACGTTCGTCAAATTTAAGTCATAAAAAAACCGGCGCATAGCCGGTTTTTTTAATGAATTAAAGCTTAGCCCTGTTGTTCGCGGGCAATGGCGCGATAGCCGATATCGGTGCGGAAATACACGTCATCCCAGTGGATTTCATCAACCAGCAGATAAGCAGCTTTTTGTGCTTCGGTCACTGTGTGTCCTAGGGCTGTAGCGCATAGTACGCGGCCACCGTTAGTAACTACATGGCCGTCTTTCATCTCAGTGCCTGCGTGGAAGACTTTGGCATCGTGATTACCTAGGCTTAAACCTTGGATCACATCGCCCTTGCGGTAGTCGTCTGGGTAACCGCCTGCGGCTAATACAACACCGACTGCGGCGCGTGAATCGTACTCGGCGGTAACTTTATCCAGCTCGCCACGGGTCGCGGCTAAACACAGCTCAACCAGATCTGACTTGAGGCGCATCATAATAGGTTGGGTTTCTGGGTCGCCAAAGCGGCAGTTGTATTCCAGTACTTTGGCGCTGCCGTCTGGTGCGATCATCAGGCCCGCATACAGGAAGCCAGTGTAAACATTGCCTTCAGCCGCCATGCCATCAACCGTTGGGCGGATAACGTTAGCGATTGTCCAATCGTGCACGCTTTGGGTAACGACAGGTGCAGGGGAGTAAGCGCCCATGCCGCCAGTGTTTGGACCGTGATCGGCATTATCACGGGCTTTATGGTCTTGGCTGGTTGCCATGGCGAGGATATTTTTACCATCGACCATCACGATAAAGCTGGCTTCTTCGCCTTTTAAGAATTCTTCGATAACCACGCGAGAACCGGCATCGCCAAACTTGTTGCCCGCGAGCATATCTTCGATGGCGGCATCGGCTTCGGCTTGATCTTGGGCGATGATCACGCCTTTACCTGCGGCTAAACCGTCGGCCTTGATTACGACTGGGTAACCTGTCTTGCCCGTCAGTTCACGCACGAAGGCTTTAGCGTCTTGGATTTCGGTACAGTTTTTATAACCCGCCGTTGGGATATTGTGGCGTGCTAAGAAGTCCTTAGTGAACGCCTTAGAGCCTTCTAACTGTGCTGCCGCTTTGGTTGGGCCGAAAATGGGTAGACCCGCAGCGTTAAAGGCATCGACCAGGCCTAATACCAGCGGCGCTTCTGGGCCAACGATGGTGAGTTCGATCTGATTGGTTTGAGCAAAATCGAGCAGGGCAGGAATGTCCGTCGCGCTGATGTTGAGGTTTTCTAACTTCGGCTCGAGGGCTGTGCCCGCGTTACCCGGTGCAACATAAACCAGCTCTACCTGTGGGGATTGTGCCGCTTTCCAAGCTAGGGCATGTTCGCGGCCGCCGCCACCAATAACTAATACTTTCATGTTAAGTCATCCCTTTGAGTTTTAAATTCTTGTGGTTAGATTTTTAGCGCTACAGAGTGCGATAAACGAAACAGCCAGCACATGGCGTGCTGGCTGTAGGTGGCATTAGTGACGGAAGTGGCGCATGCCCGTCATTACCATGGCCATGCCGTGCTCGTCGGCAGCGGCGATGATTTCAGCATCGCGCATTGAGCCACCTGGCTGGATGATGCAGCTGATGCCCGCCGCCGCTGCGGCATCGATACCGTCGCGGAATGGGAAGAAGGCATCGGACGCCATCACAGAGTTAACCACTTCTAAGCCTTCATCGGCCGCCTTGATACCGGCAATCTTGGCGCTGTAGACGCGGCTCATTTGGCCGGCGCCGACACCGATGGTCATGCCGTCTTTAGCATAAACAATGGCGTTAGATTTAACGAACTTGGCCACTTTCCAGCAGAACATTAAGTCCTTCAGCTCGCTCTCGGTCGGTTGACGCTTAGTCACGACTTTAATGTCATCTAAGCCAACCATGCCTTGGTCGCGGTCTTGCACCAGCAGACCACCGTTCACGCGCTTGTAGTCTAAGGTTTTGGTCTTAGTATCCCATTGACCGCACTCTAACAGACGCACGTTGGTTTTCTTGGCCACTACATCGCGGGCAGCTTGGCTCACGACTGGCGCAATAATCACTTCAACGAATTGACGCTCAACGATAGCGCTAGCGGTTGCTGCATCTAACTCGCCGTTGAAGGCGATAATGCCGCCAAAGGCTGACGTTGGGTCAGTTTGATAGGCGCGGTTATAGGCATCGAGCAGATCTTTACCCAGTGCAACACCACATGGGTTAGCGTGTTTAACGATAACGCAAGCCGGTTCGCTGAACTCTTTTACGCACTCAAGGGCGGCATCGGTATCGGCGATGTTGTTGTAAGACAGTGCTTTACCTTGCAGTTGAACTGCCGTTGCGACTGAGGCTTCATCGATCTTAGTGTCAACGTAGAAGGCTGCAGTTTGGTGGCTGTTTTCACCGTAACGCAGATCTTGCTTCTTCACTAATTGAGTGTTGAAGGTGCGTGGGAACTTAGAGTCTTCGAAGCACTCATCAGTGCTATGCGCAGGAACCATAGTGCCGAAGTAATTGGCGATCATGCCATCGTAACCGGCAGTGTGTTCGAAGGCGGCAATCGCTAAATCGAAACGGGTCGCGTGAGTCGTGCTGCCATTGTTGGCGGCCATTTCGGCTAATACGCGGTTATAGTCGGCCGCATTTACCACGATAGTCACGTCTTTATGGTTTTTCGCCGCAGCGCGCACCATAGTCGGGCCACCGATGTCGATGTTTTCAATCGCATCTTCTAAGGTGCAACCGGCTTTAGCAACGGTATCGGCAAAAGGGTAGAGGTTAACCGCAACCAGATCGATTGCATTGATGTTGTTGGCAGCCATGACATTTTCATCAAGACCGCGACGCGCCAAAATGCCGCCATGCACTTTAGGGTGCAGGGTTTTAACGCGACCATCCATGATCTCAGGGTGTCCTGTATAGTCAGATACTTCGATAACAGGCACGCCGTTATCCGCTAACAAGCGAGCGGTGCCGCCCGTTGACAGCAGTTCAACGCCTTGGGCGTGTAATGCTTTGGCGAATTCGAGAATTCCGGTTTTATCTGAAACGCTTAACAGCGCGCGACGAATGGGTCTGGCATTATTTGCAACAGTCATTTGGGTACAGGGTCCAGTTATTTTAGTTTCAAGGATCTTTCGGAAAACAGAACAACTTCTATCGGATTCTGCTTTCCAAAAGCCCCTTGGTCCTACTTATATTTTTTGTCCCAGCGTCAGGCGCGCGTATTCTACCGTAAAACTGGATTTACGGGTGTTTTTTCTGCGCGATTTCACAATATTGATATCAGAACAAAGTGCCGTGGTTTTTGACTGAAGGATAAATTTAAAAATAGCCCTTGACCTTGGAGTAGGCTCTAAGGTTTATACTCGCCCTATGATGTTGATTGTCAGCGAAGGTTGGCATGAGGCAAGCTAAGCTGCAAAGGATAGAACTATGTACCGCATTGGTGAGTTAGCCGATTTATGCGAAGTGAAAGCCGATACCCTTAGATTTTATGAGAAACACGGCCTGCTTTCGCCTTCGAGCCGCACCGACTCTGGCTATCGGGTCTATACCGATGCCGATGCCGCACGGCTGCGTTTTATTCTACGGGCGAAGGCGGTAGGTTTTAGCTTGAGTGAAATTAGCGAGCTGCTTTCTATCGAGTTGGATAAATCCAATTGGGCTTGTGCCGATGTGAAGGGCATGGTCGACGTTAAGTTGGCTCAGGTGCAGACTAAGATTGCCGAGTTGCTGCATTTTCAAACCAGTTTGCAAAAACTGTCGGATGCCTGCTGCGGCGGGCCGCGTAGCGCCGAACATTGCTCGATTTTAGAAGCGCTGGAGTCGAGCACAGAGCGAGTGCGTGTGGAGCACGACCATGGCCAAACTCCAGATGCGACAACCCTAGATAAGTCAGGGAATTAACTATGTTATTGAAGAATTTTATCGATCTGTTTTTAGATTCCGCCCCTTGGCTGTTGCTCGGCTTGATTCTGGCGGGCCTACTCAAAGTGTTTGTGCCCATGGCTTGGATGCAAAAGCAGCTCGGCGGGCATGGCTTTAAAACCGTGGTGAAGGCGGCGTTGTTAGGCGCGCCATTACCTCTGTGTTCCTGCGGTGTCATCCCCGCAGCCGTTGGGCTGCGCCGCTCAGGGGCATCGAAAGCGGCAACGACTTCCTTTTTAGTTTCCACCCCTGAAACTGGGGTCGACTCTGTAACGGTTTCTTACGTTTTGCTCGGCCCTTTTATGGCGATAGTACGGCCGATTGCGGCGATCACCAGCGCTATTGTTGCGGGCCTTTTAGTCGGGCGAGATGATGACGATGGCAAACCTGCTGTTAAGGCCGAGGCCCTGTCAGACTCGGCTCAGTCAGACAAGGCATCAGCTAGCACTGCGCCAGTCGCTTCATGCTGTGCTTCAAAATCTTTGTCGGCGGAGAAAGTGGTAAAAGCCGAAGCGGTAAAAAGCTGCTGTTCATCGACTAAGGCGCCGGCAATCACGCCAGTTAAGTCTTCCTGCTGCGGCAGTGATAACGCGAAAACGCCAGCAGCCGAGCCAAAAATCAAAATGACGCCGATGGCGGCGCCAAGTCTAATGGCAACTGGCGGCTCAAGCATGGGCGCTGTCACTATGGTTAATGCTGCTAAGGTTAATGCTGCTAAAGCCCATTCCGTAAATGCAGAGACTGCGGGATCATGCTGTGGCACTCAAACTGCCGCGCCTGAAAAAATAGTCGTAGTGAAAAAGGGCGCTTGTTGTGGTAGCTCAAGCGCGAAAACGGCTGACAGCCATCAAGTCGAAGGCGAGAGCTGCTGCGCATCTACACAGGATATGGCAACCGAGCTTAAGTCTGAGTCTGTTATTGCACGAGTAGGCATAGGGCTTAAATATGCGGCGACGGATCTGGTGCGTGACACCACACTTTGGTTGCTGGTGGGCTTATTCTTCGCAGCCATAGTGCAAACCTATGTTCCTGCTGACTTTTTAGCTAAGTGGGGCGATGGATTGCTTGCTATGTTGGTGATGGTGCTAGTGTCTGTGCCTATGTATATCTGCGCTACAGCTTCAACGCCGATTGCAGCGGGCTTGCTACTGGCGGGTGTCTCCCCTGGCGCCGTGCTAGTGTTTATGATGGCAGGTCCTGCAACCAATATCGCCACCTTAGGCGTGGTGACTAAGGAGCTGGGTAAGCGCGCGCTCTATGGCTATCTTGGTGGTGTCTTGGGGTTGCCTTAGTCGCTGGCGCTTTAGTGAACTATCTGGTTGCTAACTTTGGTTTTGAGGTGATGCCACAGATTGGTGAGCAACATCAAATGTTGCCAGAGTGGCTAGTCGCGACCTCAGGCATAGTGCTCGCACTACTGATGGCGAAAGTGGTATTTGAGAAAATTCCAAGAAGTTGGCTGCGCCGCAGCGACTGCTGCTCATAGTGCTAACGCTAACTAAAAATCCCCAGCAATGACTGGGGATTTTTTATTGTGACACTTTAATGGTGCTGGTCACGCGGCAGAGCGACGCGTGATGCTCAGTCGTTTATTAGTTCGACTTTTTAGCATCGATAAACGGCAGAGTGCCCGTTGGTAGCACTGTGGTGGGCAACTTGCCATCCCACTTTTCGGCCTTGGTCAGTTCGACAAGGTTTTGATTTTGTGCCAGAGCTTCGGCGCGGCTCTTAATGGCAGACGCCTCTGCATCCCCTTTGATCCTAATACTCTCGGCCTCGGCCTTAGCGCGGGCGAGTTGCGAGTCGGCTTCTGCCTGCGCTTGGGTCACGGCGATTTGTGCGCTCACTCTTTCTTTCTCGAGGTTTTGCAGCTGGGTTTGTACCTCAACTTCGGCGCGCATTCTGTCTTCTACCGACTTTTCATAGGCATTGGAAAAGTCGATATTTTCAATCTGCACTGAGGTGATTTCGATGGGGCCTTTGACCGAGTTAGTGATGGCGCTGGTGACATCGATACCGAATTTGATCCGCTCCTGCACGACCGAAATCGCAGTGTATTTACCAAAAATGTTCTCAACTTGCGTTGGCACTTGGCGGTCGAGTAGGCGAGCCACCATGGCATCGATACTCTTAAAGTTGGCATAGACTTCTTCGACACGATCCGGCGGCACGTTGAAGGTGACTGAAGCGTTGAGGGTCGCGGGTTGCTGATCGCGGCTATAGGCTTGTAATGAGCTGTAGCTGGTGGTGTGGGTTTGGGTTGAGATTTTCACGACCGTATCGAACAGTGGCATTTTAAATCCGAGCCCTGGCTCGGCGGTGCCGATGATCTTACCGTTACGCAGAATCACTCCGCGCTCACCTTGGTCGACCGTGTACCAACTGCCAAAGAGTGAAATAAAGAGGATCAGTAAAATCACCAGGGGGATGATTTTAGAGAGGCCAATAGAGCTTGGCAGGTTAAGTTCAGTTTTTATCATGTCGCGTCCTTTGCTGATATGTTGCGATGGCGAATTTATTGGGGCGGAATACGGTTTAGTTTTAATCACTTGGCGTTACATTTTGCAGCAAAATGTATCTTAATGGTTAACGTGAGGCAACAAGACTGCATTGGACTTGTCGATGTGTGACCCAGATGTCATTGCTTATCCTTACAGTGTAAATGTTATTGCGAACTATTCTCACCAAAGTTAGAGTCCCGAAATTAACCCAATTTTCTATCATTTCGCCCCGTTGTTACTTTGCGGAAATCAGGCGAAAAGGCGATAGATTTCAGTGGGTTTAATTGTGCTAACACTTTGTCGTGAGAGGATAAATCCCCGTGTTGCAACTCATCTTTTTGTTGTCGACGCTGACGGCTTGCCTGTTGTGTTATTTGACCAATAAGCAGCAAAAACGATTAGCTCGCCCTTTGCCTAAGCGGCCTTGGCGGTTACTCGCCTATGGGCTTGCCCTCGCCAGCTTGATTGGTTGGCTGAGTCTGTTCACCTTCAGTGCCGCAATGTTTATCTGGATAGCCCTGTTGATGTTGCTTTCGGGCTTAGTGCCTTTTATCTCTCTTATCGGTCGGAAATAAGCCATGACGCGTTTAGCTGAACAGGACAAGTTACAACCCGACTGGTGGACTAAGTCACTGGCAGGGTTAGTGTTAGGTTTTACCTTAGCCCTAGGGCTAGTGGGATTATTTGCTTGGTTTGGTCCGGGCGGAATCGATGCCGATACTAAGGTGCAGGTCAATATGTGGCTGATAACGCCTATCTGGTTATTGATCTTAAGTTTTAGCTTTCTGTTTAAAACCGGACTCAGGGCAATCGGCTACTTGGGCCTATTTAACATTTTGACTTATATAGTTTTATATACCTTTAGGTGATAAGGGATGAAAGTGCGCAGTGATGTGTTACGGGTGTATCAGTCTATCCATATTTGGACTGGGATCATCGCCGGAATAGTGTTGTTTATCGGTTTCTATGCCGGATCGCTCACGATGTTTAAAGGCGCGATTGACGCTTGGTCAATGCCGCCCTCAGTGACTTTACCGCAAGTCTCTGCCGATAGGCTCGATGAGCTAGTGTCGCAGGTGTTAGCGCGGGACGATAAGGCGAAAAATGGCTTTAGTTTGCATTTGAATGATGAACATCAGTCGCCGATGACTTGGTATGAGCAGGGCTCGGAGCGTGAACTCAGCATGAGCAACCAGCTTTGGCATGCCAGCCTCGACGAGCAGGGGCAATTAGTGACTCAACTGAGTACCCCAAGCGAGCTGGCCGAGCTGATTGACCAATTACACCGCACTGCGGGGATTGCTGGTGAAGTGGGTCACGATCAAGCGGGCGTCTATGTGCTCGGCGTCGCCGCCTTCTTATACTTCTTGGCGCTGGTTTCTGGAGTGATTTTCTTACTGCCCACCTTAACTAAAAGCTTTTTCGCTCTACGTAAAGATAAGGGCGAGAGTCGTTTCTGGCTCGATGCCCACAACTTAGTCGGCATCACTAGTTTGCCATTTCATCTGGTGATCAGTTTGACCGTGATAGTGTTTGCCTTCCATGATCAGCTTTACGATGGGCTTAAGCAGGTGGTTTACGGTGAAAAACCGCTGTTTGCCCAACCCGCACCCGACAGAACGCCCTATACGCTCGCCGATTTGCCCAAGGTCAGCACAGTTCTGACTAAGGTGCAGGAACTCGCCCCCGAGTATCAAGTGCATGAAATGACCTTTATGAACTTGAATAATCCCCGTGCGACCTTGCGTTTAGGCCTGTACAACCCTAACGGCTTTATGCGCGGGCCAGTTACCGATTACTTATATCTGCATCCCTATAGCCTCAAGATAACCAACAGCACCATTGACCAGAGTGACAAGGGCATTTGGGCCAGAACGGTCGCGGTATTCTTTGGGCTGCACTTTGGCAGTTACGGGGGCGATCTTGGGCGTTGGGTGTATTTCTTTTTAGGCTTGAGTGGCGCTTTTTTATTTTACAGCGGCAACTTGCTTTGGCTGGAAAAGCGACGTAAAAAACAGGCGAGTGAGCAGACGCGTGCTTGCCGATTAATGGCGAGCGCCACCGTGGGGATTTGCTTAGGTTCGGTTGCCGCTCTGGCGGTGAGCATGTTGCTGGGCAAATGGTTCTACTCACAGGTGAGCAATATTAATCATCTCTATCTGTGGTTGTACTATGTCGTCTTCGCCGCCTTAGTGGCCTATGCCTTTTGGCGCGGCGCGGCGAGGGCGGCACTGCTGATTTTACCTCTGTGCGCCTTGGCGAGTCTGGCAATGCCTATTACCTCTGTGATTGGGCTGTTAGTGCCGAATCTTGGCTTATGGGCGCCCCATTCGGCGGCAACGCTCGGGGTCGATCTGGTGGCGCTCGGCTTTAGCGGCGTATTCTATTATGGATACCGACTCACGCGCCATCGCGTATTCAATGGCCCGCAGGACAGTGTCTGGGCCATTCCCAACAAGGAGCCTGTGGCTGAAGAAGCCAGGTTAAAAACGGTCTAAAAAATGGGCGCCCTTATCGGCGCCCTTTTTGTTATTTAGCAATAGGCCTTAAGCTTTTGCCGTCGGCAAGCGAGGTTTGCTTCGCACCAGTAAGTGCGCGCCAAGGTAACAAGAGGTCAGCACAAAACTGGCGGCTAAGTAGAGCAGTAGGCCATGTTCGATATGATTAAAGCGACTCGCAGCAACCGGGCCGATAACCGAACCGACGGAATAACTGAGCAACATAATCTGAGTTGCAGACACAATTTGGCTGCTGGGCAGATGATCGCAGGCCAGACTGATGGCGATAGGGTAGAGGGCAAAGGCGCAGGCGCCCAGCAACACAAAGCCTAACCAGAGTCCAACGAGGGATTTCTGTGTCAGTAAAAAGAGTGCCGCTGCACCAATTAAGCAGAAGGCGGCCATTAATGCACTCTTCTGGAAGCGTGGAGATAAATAGCTCACTAAGGGCTGGACAATCATGCCGCCCATAATGATCAGCGCCATAAATTGCCCTGTCTGCTGGGCAAATCCCATGTCCTGCGACACATAAACAGGTAATAGGCCGTAAATGGGGCCGAGCAATAATCCCGAGACCAAACAACCGACTACGGCGGGTTTACTCAGGTTTTTAAGATCCGAGAGGGCAATCGAGTGTTGCTCGCTCGATTGTGGTTGACCGCGTTTGACTAAGAGCGCGGGTAAACTGGCGGCGGCCAGTAAACCTATCACCACTAAATAGGGAAGGTTGCCCGTGGTACCTAAGTAATCGACCGCGAGTTGTCCGATTGCCGTGCCGCCGTAGAGGGCGGTCATATATAGGCCTAAGCGTTTGGCCCGTTGTTTTTGGGTATCGGCCATCAGCAACCAAGATTCGACGACCACAAAAATCCCTGCCACCGCGACACCAGCAACGAGTCGCGAAGCGAGCCAGATATCGCCCTGTGGCAGCAGTACCATGACCACAACGCTGCACAATAAGATATTGAGAAATAAAATAAATGCCTTGCTGTGGCCAATACGTGCCACGATTGGCGCGATGCAAGGTGCGCCCAGCAATAAGCCTAGGTAGAAAATACTCGCGAGCCATGGTGCGAGATCGGAGCTGAGCTCAAAGTAACTGAGAGACAGCGGGATCAAACTCATCAAATAGCCCGAAGCGAGGGCAAATAGGCTTAAGCCAGCAACAGGCACAAACAGCCCTGGCTTTTGAGTCGATGGAGTTAATGCACTATTTTCCACAAGCGGTACCAAAATGGATAAATCATTAGCGGGAGGTGAGATTACGGGCGCGACTTTAGGCCGAATTTTGTGCAGGGTAAAGTGAGTTAGATTGACTGAGATGGTGAATAATATTTGTGTTTATTATTCATAGAGATAATGAGCTTTAAATGTTACAAGCTTGCGATTTTGTTGTGCGTTTTTCGACGTTGAATGAAGGGTTATTAAACATGTCGGGTAATTATACTTGAGTGCTGTTAAACATCACTACACGATTTCTCCCCGCCAGTTTTGCCTGATACAGCGCCTTATCCGCGCGGCGCAGCAGGGATTCTGGCGCCTCGTCTAATGCGCTCATCGCGGTAAAGCCGATACTGACACTGACGCTGAGCTGTACATCATCATATTCCATGGCGGCCTTGGCAATGGCTTCCTGATATCGTTAAAAAACTGCAGGGCATCATACCCAGTTTGCTCGAGGAAGATTATCGCAAATTCCTCACCGCCGATCCGAAAGAATTTACCTGGACTCGTCATCAGGGTTTCGGTAATCGCGACAATCCGCTGTAACACATAGTCCCCTGCGGTATGGCCAAATTGGTCATTGAGCATCTTAAAATGATCTATGTCCATCAAAGCAAAGTAAAAGGCTTGTCCCTGTTCATGGAACACCGCGATGGCTTGTTGGATTTTTTGGGTAAACACCCGTCGATTGGCCGCACCTGTTAAATGATCCGTTGAGGCAAGGTATTCGAGTTCTTTCAGCTGTAGACGCAGGCTGATGTTCAGGCTAATCCAATTGGCTAAGCACTGTAACTCTAAGGCGTGTAAATCGGTGTAATAATTGGATTGCTGATGGGCAACATTAAGTGTGCCCAAACAAATATCCCCATAGAGTAATGGGGCGTCCATGCAGGTATTCATGCCGCTCTGGGCAAGCATGATGCAGTCCAGATCTGCGGATGTCGTCAGATCATCGCAAATCAGTACTGTCTTGTTAGTGAATACGCGCCCAACAAAGGTGTTAGCAATCGGGACTCTAAAGTCGAGTGGAATAGCCTTATCGCCACTGATGGAATAGATTTTTAGGTAGTCGGCATCGTCCTTTAAGGTGATGCTGACTCGTTGTGCATCAAAGAGTTGATAGATCCATTGGGAAACCGTATCGAGCACTTCTTGGAGTGAGGTCGCCACGGCAAGCGCCTGCACAAAGTCCACGGGGAAGCTAATCTGATGTTCCTTGGCACTATCAGATAAACTCAAGGGTTAAAATATCTGTCCATCGCTATCCCCTCCCTTAAACGCCTTTGGTCATTTAAAGCAATATTTTAAATGCCTAAATAAGGTTCTAGCTGCAATATAGAGTGAGTTTGCACGCTCTGCAATCTTTGTTGGTTTTAGGTTAAAGAATCTCTTGTTTGCATTCAAGCTGACACAACTTGATAGGGCCGCGCGAAGGGGAGATAGCTTGAAAATCCGCATCATCTCGGGGCTCAGACGGTTGTTGTTCGGCGAGCCGTTAAATTGAGTGGTTGTTTAAATGTGAATAAATTGGAAAATATGCAGCGATTGTCTTTGGTGGGATTTTTGGTTGTAAAAGTGTAAATGGTTTAGATATTTTGGTTTTAACTGCTGTTTTTAAGATTAAATTCAGCCTTTATCACTTGGTCGAAAACTAAAGTTTGATGTATGTCACAGTTTTAAACATTTATTCAATTACAGCTTTGGCAAACTTTTGCGGTATTTTTGTACGTTTGAAAATTTTGTACATAAGTTCAGATCAAAAACAGGTGATTTTTATCTCGAAAATGGCATTTTTGCGCCTTTTGTCTGCAGTATTTGTGGTTGCTTGGTGGCAAAAGTACAAAATAAACTGCTTTGCCAAGTGTGACCTATGCCCTAAATTTGCCTAAAAAAATAATGGTATGAAGGTTGTCACCATGTCCTTAGAGCAATCAACGTCGGTTCCCCCAATCATTCGCCCGCGAATGCCGGGCTTGAAAAGAAAAAATGCTGATCTTAGTGGCGGATATTCTGCTGCTATTCGCGCTGTATTACGGTTTACCCTTTGACCAAGGGGTCAATACAGGGCTGGCTATCTTAGTGTTCGCCGCCATCTTGTGGTTAAGCGAAGCGATTCACATCAGTATCACGGCGATTTTAGTGCCGATTTTGGCGGTATTCTTTGGGGTGTTTGAAACCAAAGAAGCCATGAGTAACTTTGCTAATCCCATTATCTATCTGTTTTTCGGTGGTTTTGTATTAGCCGCGGCGCTGCACCATCAAAAGATCGATACCCTGATAGCGCAAAAATTATTACTGGCCTCAAGGGTAAACTCAGTATTGCCTGTTTAATGCTGTTTGGCGTGACGGCGTTGCTGTCTATGTGGATCAGTAACACAGCAACCACGGCGATGATGTTGCCACTCGCGCTGGGGATTTTGCAGCAGCTCGATCGCAAGATGTACCACAGCACTTATGTGTTCTTACTGCTTGGGATTGCCTATTCCGCCAACATTGGTGGCATTGGTACCTTAGTCGGCAGCCCGCCAAACGCGATTGCCGCGGCGCAGGTCGGCCTAAGCTTTAGCGACTGGCTGAAGTTTGGCATTCCTACGGTGATCTTGATGTTACCTATGATGCTTTTGGCACTCTACTGGTACTTTAAGCCGGATCTATCGGCGCAATGTAAGTTGGATGTTGAAGAACAAAAACTGACTTTCCAAGGCAAACTCACCTTAGTTATCTTCCTCGCGACGGTTTGTTGCTGGATTTTCAGTGTGCCGCTGGCCAAAGCGCTCGGTGGGATCACGCAATTTGATACCGTCGTCGCCCTTGGCACTGTAGTGTTGCTGGCAGGACTTGGGCTCGTAGGCTGGAAGAAGATCGAATCGACCACAGATTGGGGCGTATTGATCCTGTTCGGTGGCGGTTTAACCTTGAGTGCCGTGCTCAAAAGTACTGGTACCAGCGTGTTCCTCGCGCACTGGATGACGGATATTTTTGGTAGCACCCATATGTCGCTGTTCGTGTTCGCGGTAATCGCTTTCGTGGTGATGCTGACCGAGTTTGCCAGTAATACCGCGAGTGCCGCGCTGTTAGTGCCAGTATTTGCGGCGATTGCCGAAGCATTAGGGGTATCGCCTGTGATGCTCTCAGTGCTGATTGGTATTGCGGCTTCCTGCGCCTTTATGTTGCCAGTGGCGACGCCGCCTAACGCCATTGTTTACGGCTCTGGCCATATTAAGCAATCGGAAATGGTGCGAGTGGGTATGATAGTTAACTTCCTCAGCATGATAGTGCTGGGCATTATTGCCCACACCTTCTGGGAAGTGTAAACGCGCCTGATTCATTCAAATAAAATACCCAGCTAGGCTGGGTATTTTTATGGGCGAAACTATAGATTCTAGCAATAACGCTGCAGCCATTGGTCGAGCGCCGACTTGGGTAAGGCGCCCGCTTGCTGGGCGATAAGATGCCCCTGTTTGAATATCATCAGCGTAGGGATAGAGCGGATCCCAAATTGCGCCGCCAACGCCTGTTGCTCCTCGGTATTAATCTTGCCGAAGCGAAATTGTGGTTCCCATGCTTTGGCTGCCGCCGAAAAGGTGGGCGCAAAGCTTTTGCAGGGGCCGCACCAGCTCGCCCAAAAATCAACAACGATTGGCAACTCTGACTTGTGAGCATGATTGATAAAATTGGCGCTCGTGAGCTCAATGGGCGCCGCCGTAAACAGATTCTGTTTACATTTGCCGCAGGTAGGCTGCTCAGTTAACCGCTCTTGGGGCACGCGGTTTAAGGTGTCACAGTGGGGGCAGGCGATAATCATGGGATGGCTCCTTAGCTCAATGCATGCTGTAGATATGGGGACGTCGTGGCAAATTTAAAGGGAGTTAAAGGCGTATCGAAACCTGCACCACAAAATGGGTGAGCTGCACCGACAAGCTCGGTTGGCGATGTTAGAATAGGCTCTTTGATGAATCACTTGTATGTAAGTGAAGACGAAGAGATTAATTAAATGACTGAATTAGAAGTTGTCGATCTGGTTATCGGCGAAGGAAAAGAGGCCGTAAAGGCGCGTTGATCACCACTCAATACCGCGGTTTTTTGCAGGATGGCACTCAGTTTGATTCCTCCTATGACCGTGGTCAGGCATTTCAATGCGTGATTGGCACTGGCCGAGTGATTAAAGGTTGGGATCAAGGACTGATGGGCATGAAGGTTGGCGGAAAACGTAAGTTATTCGTCCCTGCGCATTTAGCCTACGGCGAGCGTCAAATTGGTGCCCATATCAAGCCAAATTCTGACCTCACCTTTGAGATTGAATTGCTTGAAGTGCTCACCCGCGATTAAGCGTTAGCTTGATGGGGTCAGCATCTGGCTGACTCCTTTGTGCGGCTTGCCTGCTCCCCTTTGGCTTTATCCTTTTTACTATGTCCCTTCGGCATTAACTGTTTTACACTGGACGAAAATCCCCCAATTTAACAACAGAGACTTTTCGTGGTAGCGGATTCTGCAGCAGAAATAAAGCAACTTCAGGCCGAAATCGCCGAGCTTAAACGTGAAAATGCGCGGTTAACGGCGCTCAATAATCGCGCCGAAGAAAAACTCTTTGCCGCCCTCGATGGCAATGGCTTGTGTTTGTGGGAGCAGCATGTTCCCAGTGGCAATCTCACCCTTTTCAATGTGAAGTGGGGCGAACTGCTCGGCTTTAGCCGCGAGGAGCTTCGCGCCCATGTCGACAGCTGGAAAAGCAAACTTCATCCAGAGGATAAAGACTGGGTAATCAAAGCCTTTGAAGACCATGTGAATGGCAAGGCCGATTATTATCAGGTCGTACACCGCATGCTGCACAAAGATGGCAGCATCACTTGGGTGTCGGATCGTGGCCGCATTGTTGAGCGTCTACCCGACGGCACGCCGCTGCGGATGATGGGCAGCCATATCGATATCACTCAAGAAAAGCGCTACGAGCTGGATTTAGCAAGGTTAGCCCATAGCGATCCGCTCACCAACCTGATGAACCGCCAAGCCATCACCACTGCCTTCGATGAGCTATTGCAACCCGGCCAGCGCGGGGCGTTATTCTTTATCGATCTTGATGGTTTTAAAGCCTTAAATGATCACCATGGCCACAAGTTTGGCGATAACTTATTGGTGCATGTGGCGCATTCCTTAGTGGAACATTCGGGCGCGCAGGCGAAGATCGCGCGGCTCGGCGGGGACGAGTTTGTGATTGTCCTGCCCACTTCGGATATCGAAGCCTTAGGAATGCTCGCGCAATCCTTATTGGATGTTTATCGACAGCGTTTCTTACTCGATGGTTGCGAGGTGGCGATTAGCCTGAGTATCGGTATCGATATTTTTGAGTATGGTGATCGTTTTGCTCAAAGCTGCGATCGCGCCGATGCCGCTATGTATCGTATTAAACACCAAGGGAAAAACGGCTACAGCTTCTCTCGGAATGAGCGCGCTATTGACCGTTAATCGGCGGCAGATGCGCCTAGCTTGCGCGTCTTTATAAAGTGATATTTCACAGCTGACAGCCCCACACCTCAACGGCGGCATCTTGTTTGTTCGGCGGGCCAATCCAATGACTCATAGCTTGGCACTGCGTCTCCCCCGAAGCCTGAGTGAAGCACAGCTCAAAATCCCCCCACGTTCGGGTGCGCCCGCTCTTAGCGTAACCAACGAGCACGCACGGGCAACCAGGTTAGGTTGATAATGCCAACTGCCATTGCCGGCGTATACTGCATCTCGTCGAATTTCCATTCCCGCGCGCGCGCTCCCCGACTGCGTCAGTGAGTGTAGATAACTCTGAGTGAGGCGTATCCTTGAGTGACTTGGTGGTAATAGGCAGTAGATCTTCTTCCCGCTCCCAGCGGATTTTTTTCTATACTGTGTGGTTCCACGCGCCAATGAATAATTGCTCTGCTCTGCTCTTCGTGCGCTGTGGGCCACACGGTGTAAAGGCCGCTAAAACATAGAATCTAGCATCATGCCTTATACCTGTGCATACATACTGCACACAAGAAAAACCTTACTGCTCGCAAGGGCATACGTTATACGCGCTCTAAGGCTCGCTTTTCGATAAAGAGATGCCAGCGCCACGCTGAGCCAAAGCGATTTCATCACTGCACCGAGCGGTGTCGCAAGTTAAACTGGCTCCGTAGTCGAAGCCGATATACCGCTCTTTCCCCAATGACCGAGTTTTTGCAAAACCAACCGGTGAAGATCACGCCCCAGATGCCTATGCCCACGGTGGCTTTTAACATCACAAAGCCGATGGCAAGCCAGCTATCGCTTTGTAGCATAAGCGCCGGATCGTAAACCGCCATAAAGGGGATCACAAAGCCAGCGATAGCGATGCGAATCGCCCATAGGCTGATCTTCAGCCCAGATTCTTTTGCGATTGGCGCGGCGGCAAAGCAGGCCAAGGCGACGGGAGGCGTGAGATCGGCCATAATCCCAAAGTAAAACACAAACATATGGGAGACGATCAGCGGCACACCTAAGTCCAGCAGGGCGGGGGGCGGCGATCGAGCTGGTAATAATATAGTTAGGGATACTCGGGATGCCCATGCCCAACACCATGCAGGTAAGCATAGTTAACACCAGCGAGAGGAAAAGGTTATCTTGACCCACGGCGAGAATGTAACTGGCGAAGGTTGAGGCTATCCCCGTCAGCGAGACGATCCCGATAATCACCCCAACAAGGGCGCAGGCAATCCCCACGGGCACCGCATGGCGAGCGCCATCGACTAAAGCGTGCAGGCAGATGGTCAGGGTATCTTTGCCCCCTTTGATAAACCAGCAGACAGCGACAAGTAAGGCGATGACCCCAAAGACGACGGCGATACCCATCTGGAAGAAGCCAGCACACAACACCCCAAGGGCAATCCAAAAAAGGCAAAGCGCATCGCATTAGAAGGTAGGCGCAGCACAATTGCAGAGCCTAAGATCACAATCGAAGTCAGAGCTAAACCGACCATGCCGGAGAACAGTGGCGTACGTCCCGAAAAGAGCAAGTAAATCAAAATAAACAGTGGGATCAGCAGATACCAGCGCTCCTTCACTGCCGCCCAAGGATCGGGCATTGGTCCTTAGGCAAACCACAGAGATTGGCGCGTTTGGCTTCCAGATGCACCATCCAGAACACTGAGCTGAAATACAACAATGCGGGGATTAACGCCGCTTTGGCGATTTCAATAAACGGCACGTTAATAGTTTCGGCCATGATAAAGGCCACCGCGCCCATGATGGGCGGCATAATTTGGCTGCCCATACTGGAAGTGGCTTCTACACCGCCGGCAAAGGCGGGGCGGTAGTAAAGCGTTTCATCAGGGATGGAGTAAATAGTAAGCTGCCCCGTGGTCACCACGTTGGCAACGCCCTGAGCCTGTAATTGTGCCCATCATCGCCGAAGAAACACGGCCACTTTCGCCAGGCCGCCGGAGCCAGCTTATATGGCAGAATAAACATGGCAAAATCGGTAAACAGACGGATCATCACCCCGCCTGCTCTAAAAAGGCACCAAAGAGAATAAATAGGAAGATATAGGTAGCCGACACATAGGTTGGTGGTGTGTAAGGCCCGGTACCGAAGGATAACTGATTGATAATTGGTGGTCAACGCCGTACGTGTCGTGTAAGTCACGAGGGAGATATTGGACCGAATAGCATAAGGCCAAAAAATACAGCAGATAATCGGCATTGTGCCAGACCCATCACCGCCGCGCGGCCCTTAAACCACTAAGACAATTAACACAACGCCAATTACCATATCGGCATCGGTGAGTTCACCGGAGCGCTGGATCAAGTCGCCTCAAAAAACCATTGATAGGCGGCCGTTGCCACGCAAGACCAAAGTACCCAGGGGCTAAGGGTTGCCAATGCGCAGACGGGAAGACTTGCCCGCGGCTGCCTATGAGATAACAAAAATACGATTAACAGTAAAAGCCTAGCTTCGTGAGGTACCCGCAAAACTTGGGTCAGATACGGGATGAAAGGCGGCGAGTAATCCCGAAAAATAGAAAAGAGTAGCGCGGTGTAAAAGTAGGGCCAGTCACTGGTCTTAGCGCACTAGTCCAGATGAGGACTCATCCATATTTATGCCTCACAGCATTAGACTACAGAGTGACGCAGCATGAGTGATGGCATCATCCATCCGATAGCAGTGCCCGTTAAAACGGGTCGCACAGATTGAGGTTACCACCCGCTATTACGCCAACAGAAATGGAAACGCTTCTTTGAAATAACAGATGCAGAGGGTAGTTTAATTGCCTTGTAAACTTTCGCCGCTGAGTGGGCGTTGCCGAGCGGATATGCTCAAACATCAGTTTAGTCATCTGATAGGAAGCTAAATCGTCAGACACACCGGCTCAAAGGTTTTGAATCGCAACCGTAGAGACATCGGCGGTTTGGCCTTCATGCTGCGCTGCTGGGATCACCCCATGTTGATGACTGGGTTATTGATTTTGCCGATCCATCTGGGAATTTCCACAAAGTTGATTGGCATAGTCGCGGCTAAATCGCGGATCGCTGCCAGCATACCTAAGCCGAAGATTGTGGTCGCATCTAACTGACGGTTCTTAATCCATTCGACCGATTCGGCATAGGGTAAACTCCACCACTTGCCCGTCGTAACCGCGAGAAAATGGCGCGCGCGTTGATTCAGTACCTGACGACACCGACCGAGAAACCGTTTTACCTTTCAAATCGGCTGAGGTTTTGATACCAGATTCCTTATTGGCCACAATTTGGATGTAGTTAGGGTAAGCGGCTGCGAGCACGCCGCCTTATCTAATTTTAAAGCCTGCATCGGCATCACCTTGATAGGCTGCTACCGAATCGCCTAAGGCTGAACCAATTCACTACGGCCCCTTGCAGCAAGTTGAGGTTTTCACCTTGAGGCTTTAGGCCTACTGAGGAGTTTTGGCACCTTCAATGCTTTGACCATAAGAGCTGCGACAGTGCCACACCAGTAATGGGTAATACCACACGCCCACTGGGCGTTGCCGCCAGTTAATGATATTGATAAGAAGGCAGGTGCGGCCGCCATTGAGACTTGGTGAAACGTTAAATGCTGCTGCCAACGGCGACCAAACATTTGTTGATTTCGTGTATCGCCGCATTGTGTTATATAGGGTAGGTAAATCGGACTGTTTGATTGCTACTGGTATCACTACTTATATACCCAAATCTGCTCAAAATACAGGCTTTGTGCGAGAGTTTATATGCAGTCTAAATCGTGATTTATTAGGCAAAGTATAACCAATATTCCAATAGGGCTAACGAGCGTCGGGTGCTGTGATGGCTAAAATGGAATAAGCTGATAAATCGGTAACTTAGCTACGTTGTGGTTCTGGGTGATCTAGGTAAATAAAACCTTAGCAAAAAGACTCAGCAATGTGCATGTTGCTTTAGTCTAAGTGACATTTCAGTTTAGGGTAGGCTAATTAGAAATCATCACCTTATTGATAACTTAATCTGTGTTGTTTGCGGGATAAATAACCAAAACCGAGAGCGAGCCAATAAAAAGAGAGCTAGTTAACCCTTAATTGTCTCGATATTAGAGGCGCACCCTAAAAGTGCCACAGTATTATTATTTAACGTTATCGAGGAGACCTTTAGACGCGTTTTTGGCGTGTTTTGCAGCGATTTGTTACCTTCCTCGTCATTAACGGCTGTTTCTTGGCCTCTTGATTTTTTGCTCTTACTCATAGTTAACTCCATGTACTTTCAGTGGTTGTTCATCCGAATTTAATCATGTAACATTTGCAAAACCCCGTTCCATGATGTCCTGATTAAAGCGAAGCGATTAAACTCAAATTGCACCATTTTTAAATCATGCACAACTATTTAAACTATTGGTAAGATTACTTGAATTTATTTGCCTCTCTGAGCGGTACTCGCAAATAAAATAATCTTATCCACCTAAATCGTCTAACAGATACCCACACCCGCGGGAATAATTCACGCTAATGGTATTACTAAATGTGTATATAAAAATATGCGGTGCAGCGCACGGTTTTAACCACGCCATTACCTGCGGGTCGACTTGCCGAGTATGCCGCCAGTAGTCCGCGCAATATTTGTTTGCCGAGTTGATTACCCGGTTCGCGCCGCTTGTTTGGAATGTCTCGGCCAATCCTTGGCAGCGTTTATTGCAGATCAGTTCGCTAAACAGCCTTGATCCGCTTCTTGGGCGGTAGGCGTGTGCGGTTTTGGTGCTGGTAGCGCCATTGGCGCTTCGGCGTGCCGTTGGTGAACTGCTCGTAGGCGGACTCGGTTGATTAAAGTGTCGTACTTGCCGCCAATGCGACTCTTGGCACGAATTGGCGTTTTGCTCTCTGCGCACTTGCGAACATGCGACAGCGGGGCGGTGCGATCAGGCGCGTTCCACCATAGTGCTTCACGCTTTCTCGGCGAGTGTCGAGACCAGCTTCGCCCACGGCAATTGTGAAATCACCTCGCTGATACCAATTTAGGGTTGGGCACAAAGGTCTCCACCGCGGTTTTAACGGCTTTTGATCCCTTAGGGTGCCGCCCTGAGGGCATGCTGAATCTGCGTGCCAGGCGACCTAAGATCTCTCGTTGAAGGAATATCGTCAGAAACTGCGAGCAAAACACCCCGACGCCTTTGGAGCGGATAAGCCGCATAATCTATACGTTTAGTGCCGGGCAACCTTCAATTAAGTGCCTCATCGATAGACTAACGGGTTTATCGAGATCGCCGACTTGGTGGACGTTTTTTCAAGCAGTTCTGATAGTAGCATAGGTAGAAACGCTGGAATGGAGGTTAGGGTCAGGATTAACTTATTGGCGGCTAACAGGTTGATAATGCCGCGCCCTCAAATTAGTGCGCATCAAGTCTTCGAGTTGAAGCGCAGGTTCGCCGAAAAAGTCTTTACCATCGCGCTCTAAACCGAGGACAGAGCGTTGAATGGCGGCGAGGACTGGAGGCACGATAAGCCCATATTTGTAGGAGATATCTTTGCGCTCATCGGCGACTAAGTTCAGCAGCAGATCGTAAGATCATTAACAATAAACCTTGGTCGTCAGCCAGTTGAAACACTATGTGTCACAAATACTGCTTTGGGTGTCATTGAGTTCGAGAATGCGCCCGAGCAGGTCAACCATCTCGCTCACGGTTGTGCGTAAGGGTGCCACTTGCTCTCCAGCTAAATCCCCGAAAACCACAGGATTGGCCTCCGGTTTGATATTCCTCAATCCCGATTTCGGCGACCTGGAAAGAGTTTGTCGTTTGGTGTGCCTGACGCCAAACCCAGAGATATCGCCTTTAATGTCGGTGATAAATACTGGCACCTTGGCGGGAGAAGCCTTCGGCGGGTCATCAGCGAAACGGTTCCCCGTCCCGGTAGCGCCTGCGATCAGTCCGTGGCGGTTGGCATATTTCAGATTTAAGTGAACCTGTTATACCTTTACCTAAGAGTAGAGTATTCAAGCGCAGTCCTTGTCTTAATTAGCCCCGTGATCAACCAATGGGGGCGTCGGTCTCAGTGGATAAAACATCACTCAGTGTTTGCCTTTCGTGGATCTGTGTCAATATCGTTGAGCAGCACATAATCGATACAGCTCAAGTCAAGCTTGCCAATGTTAGCTTGGTTAAGTGTAGCTATTTTGTTGAGGAGCCTAAGATGAAAACCCCTTTGATTATGTTAGTCTTGTCCGCATCACTGTTGACCTCCGCCTGTGCCAAAGTTAGCCTGTTCTGCCCGGACGGATGTTGACTGACCCATGCTAGATAAACAGCGCTGCGTGGCAAGGCGACAAACGGACAGCCACGAAAGCCAAAAAAGCTGCAGAGGACCAGCAGCCCAAAGAAGCTGTAGATAGAGCATTCAACAACGTCAATAGAAAGGATTGGTATGAAGGAGCGGGAGGAACACAAGGGCGGTATTGGCTTAATTTTTGGACTTGCCATGATGTGTGCAGGATTTTATCTGTTATTCAATGCGATGCAGGTAGAAGTTCCGGTTTGGACTGGGCTATGGACTCTACCGCATGAATGCCTTTGGACGGGGATTCTCGATCACCACAGGTATGGTGATGCTGCCGTTTATCCTCAGGATAGTGATGGTGTTTTTGATGCCAAGACCAAGCTCGGTTGACTGCTCACCTTAGGCTCATGGTCGCATGTCGGCGTAATAAGCTCGATTCCAGTTTCACTTTAGGGCCATGTCGGCCTTCGATTTGATCGTGATTTTAGTGTTAGCCTTTGGTGGGCTGGGGCTGTTTTTACGCTCGTTAAAAGCGGCGCCCGCCGAGCAGAATGATCCCAACCAACGACACTGAAATCTGGTTCCCATACCCATAGCCTAGGAAATCAATGCGTTGGCGTGACAGTGACCACAGCTCAATATCGAAGACAGACGTGACCAACAGATGGCGTCCGCGGGCGTGCCCAGCGCGCTCCTGCTGCACTTGCTGCCTTTCTACTTCGCACCAAAATCGGCCGAGTGATATTGCTGCTAGGCGGATTGTATTTTGCGTTTCCAATATTTTACTGGCGGATTATCCTGAACCGACAATCAAGCGGGGCCAGCCAATCACAATCGGCCAGCAATACGGCCGCTCAAGATGAAAATGCTCAGTTTGTGGCGGCAATCTTAAGCACCACCGAGCCGTCTGGAATCAATTGCTGCAGAGGCGTATGTCGAGCCAGAAACTGGTGCTTTATCGCAATATGACCTCAACAGGATGCGGTATGGGACAGGCGCAATCAGGGCCTTTCTATTGCCCCGCTGATAGCAAAGTTTATATCGACTTGAGTTTTCTCGAGGAGCTGAAAAAACTTAGGGCGCCGGGATTTGCCTTCGCCTATGTGATTGCCCACGAGGTGGGTCACCATGTGCAGAACCTACTCAGGACCAGCACTAAAGTGCGTCAGGCGCAACAAGCCGTCGGCAAGGCGCAGGCCAATCAATTGAGTATTGCCCTTGAATTGCAAGCCGACTGTTATGCTGGCGATGTGGGGGCATTATGTCGACAGGCAGCTCAATTTGCTCGAGAAGCCGGAGATGTAGAAAGAGGGCATTGCTGCTGCGAGTGCCGTGGGGGACGATCGCTTGCAAAAAATGGCTGGCCGAGCCATTACAACCCGAAGCTTTTACCCATGGCAGTTCGGTTGACAGGGTAAAATGGTTTAAGACGGGTTTTGCCTCAGGCAAGCTGCCAGCTGCAATACATTTAATGGCAAATAGCAGACAGTAATCGCGTCAACGTAGGATGGGTCGATGGCATTTGAAGATAGGTTTCGGCTCAGTAGCCATGGGGTGATCACTAACGATGCAGGCCAAGAAGTGTTACTCCTTAAGGCAAATTACGGCAATTGCGCCTGGGGCTTACCCGGCGGCGCGGAACCAGGAGAGACCATTCACGAAGCGCTGCTGCGCGAATGCCAAGAGGAACTGGGGCTGGCGGTGAACGTCCACTACCTAAGCGGCGTGTATTATCACAGCACCTATCAATCCCAAGCCAGCGCATCTTTCGTTGTGAGTTTGCATCTGCCGATGCGGTGATTCGCTTGAGCCATGAACACTCGAGTTTGCCTTCCATGATATCGACACGCTTAGCGCGGTTCAGCTGCAAAGAATTAAAGATTGTCTTAATTTCAATGGTGTTGTCGTGAGTGCAAAGTTTTAAGGCTTTGTCAGCAAGCACGGGTGGTTGCTTTTAAAAGCAAAGTCAAAGTCGTGGGGCTTCACCCCACCCGACAGAAGAGGGGATCAACAGCAATTCCTCTTGGATCTCCCTTCCGCGCCTAACGGAGTTGAAAGCCCCTTGTGCTCATTGCCAAATTTGCTATCGCTTCCGAAGGATGCGTCCCTGCACCTGCAGCTAGCTCGCCATATATGGACCCATCCGGTTTGCAAGACATTCGATATCAATTTTGAAGAGTTCATTGCACCCTTATATTCGGCCTGTTATTGAGGATTCCTCTGGCCCTGATGGATATCTGCTTCTACTGTCCTTATCATCCCTGCGGCTTTATTATGAGCCTATGCCGAGCTAAAGGTTTTCCAGTAGATCAGTCTGACTGTCTCATCATCAATTCAAGTGTCTTAGCAACTTGCTGGTTGGTTAATTATTAACGTTTATTGAATCTATTCAGCACGATGCTGGAAGTCGATATTCTTCGTCATGCGCTGCGATAACCCATGCCATTCTCGCGAGTTTATTGGCGACGGCCACACAGCTCGGTTAAAGCCTCGGCGCTCTGCTAACTGGATTGCCCAGCAACTAAACTTATCTTGCTTATTCTGGCTGTGTTGCAACACCGCTCTGGCAG